>CADASP010000008.1 GCA_902790625.1 uncultured Prevotellaceae bacterium
GCTTCGGCTGTGGTGTAATAGGAATCACTCGCCTTCAGGTCGGGGCGGAAGATGTCATCAAGATGTTTCTTTGAATAGTAGGTCCTGCCATATTCTCGCTTGGTGGGAATATGGCGGCGGTAGGCTTGGGTACGCAGGGATTCCTTGGTGGTGGAATAGAGTGTTTCTGCCTCATCCGTTGTGAGCCACTCTGTCAATGCTTCTATCTCAGCGGAAACTCCGAAGAGTGCATCCATGTGCTTTCGGCTATAGTAGTTCTTACCTGCAATCTTGCACATGGGTATGTTGTTTCTCTTGGCTGAAACATAGAGCCACGACTTCTTAACCTTGTAGATAGCCATAACGTCCTCGCCAGAGATGTATTCAAGTGGTTCTGATGACCGCATATCAATTTCTGGTATGTGGTTCTTGTCTTTCCTCGACGAAAGGGAAGAAGAAGTTTTGCACGGTTTGTTTGATGAAGCACCGGGCAATACTCTATGATAAGGATTGCCAGCAAGCATCTTCTCGATGTCTGCCTTGCGGATGAATGCCATCCGGCTGCTGATTCGTGATGCAGGAAGTTTACCCTTGTTTACCAACTTGTAAACGTACTGTCGGGAGCATCCCATGAGGATGGCTGCCTTGGAGAATGTAAGATACTCCTGGCTGGCGATGTCTATAACTGGCTGGACTGCCTTCAAAAAGTCCTGTTGCTTCTTCTTGCGCTGAGCCTTTGCCGCCTCGGCACAATGTTCCGAACAATACCTCTGCGAGCCACTGTTACAAGTGAACTCCTTACCGCAGAAGGCACATTTTCTTGTCTTTCTCATTTGATTCCTTTTTATGTGGTTTTACAATCAATTTCTTGCAAACCGCCACGGAGTGAACTTTCGTCAATCATTGACACTCATTGTCAACTCATTCCACGATGTTGCGTCCTTCAAATGAGGTCACTTCCTTGATCTTTTCCCTCTCGTTCATCAGTCAACAGTTGTACACTTTTGTCAACCTTTGTCAACCCTGTCCACGAGATGGCAAAATAAAAGCCCTCAAAATTCTCCGCGGTAGAAATGCGTTGCAAAGATAAGCGGATTTTTGAGAAAAAGCAAGTCCGAAGTGTTAAAATATAAATGTGGCTGATATACAATGGGTTATCTCTATGTGTTTTTCATTATTTGTGGTTGTTTAGAGGGCTCTAAATACATCCAAAGAAAGCACAATTGCCGATGGCAGTCACACTATTGGGGATGGTGATTGAGGTAAGACCGCTACAGGCGGAGAAAGCAGACGCGGCGATGGTGGTCACGCTATTTGGGATGGTGATTGAGGTAAGGTTTCTACAAGCTGAGAAAGCAGACACGCCGATAGTGGTCACGCTATTGGGGATAGTGAGTGAGGTAAGATTAGTGCAGCCAGAGAATGCAAAGTTGCAAATGCCACGTGTTCCTTCATTCAGTGCTAAATTATTTGTGGGCATATTCCCCTTGTATCCACACACCCATTTGTCCACATAAAAGACTCCATTTGGAGAATTGTTATAAATACCAGTTTTGTCGAAAGCATGAGAGTCAATAGTGATCACACTATTGGGGATATTGACTGAGGTAAGGCTGCTACAGCCAGAGAAAGCAAAGGAGCCGATAGTGGTCACGCTGTTGGGGATAATGACTTCGAACAGGCTGGAGCATTCCTGGAAAGCAAAATTGCCGATGGTGGTTACGCTGCTGCCAATAGTGACTGAAGTAAGGCTGCTACAGCCAGAGAAAGCAGACACGCCGATAGTGGTCACGCTGTTGGGGATATTGACTGAGGTAAGGCTGCTACAGCCAGAGAAAGCAGATTCGCCGATGTAGGTCACGCTGTTGGGGATAGTGAATGAGGTAAGGCCTGTACAATCCTGGAAAGCAGACCCTCCGATTGTGGTCACACTCGAAGGGATGGTGATTGAGGTAAGACCTTGACAATCCCTGAAAGCATACGTGCCGATGGTGGTTACGCTATTGCCGATGGTGATTGAGGTAAGACCTGTACATCCAGAGAAAGCAGATTGGCCGATAGTGGTCACGCTATTGGGGATGGTGACTGAGGTAAGGCCAATGCAATTATGGAAAGCATTTTGGCCGATGGTGGTCACACGATAAACAACACCATTATAAGATACTTCTTCTGGAATCGTTACAGTACCTGAGTAGTTCCAACCATCCGTCACAGTTGCCGTTTGGCTATTTGAGTCGAAATAGTAAAAAATGCCGTTAATCACAGCATCACGCGCATCGGCCATCAAGGGGAGAAGCATTGCAAAGAGGAGTAAGGATAGTTTTTTCACATTCATATTTATTTTCATTTATTAGTATTGGCAAGCATGAAATCTTTCGACTGCAAAAATACGAAAAGATGGGAGAACAACAAAGAAAATATTACATTTTTTTGCAGAGACGGGGTGATTTTGCCAAAAAGCGAGAAAAACGACATGCCTGAAGGGGCCTTTCGGAGCCTCTGCACCCCCAAAAGCGGCAAGGCGGCAAGGCGGCATGCGGCAAACGGTATTTTCAGGGGCGTTTTTGGGGCAAAAACGGACGAGGGAGAGAGGAAGAATAGATGTAATCTGTTGATATTTAATATATTATATAATATATATACTATTATATAAATATCATATAAACAATGTCATTTTTAATGGAAACAGAAGGCTCATTCCCTCTTTTCCACCCCATTTTTCGTTGTTCCACACCTCTTCTGCACCATTTTTCCGCTCTACTGAAGCAGCACCATCCCCCACGCCATTCGCCGAGAGCACACTGCACAGCCATTTGCTGATTGCAGCCTTGCAGCTTTGCAGCCTTTCAGGAGGTGGGGGGGCGCAGAGTGCTCACAGAAACGTTTTGGAGCCTTCTGTGACATCGGTAAACAGGCCGTTTCCAGGGGCAAATAGCGGCGTTTCCCAGAGCAAACGACGGTGTTTCCAGGAGCAAACAATGCGTTAAGAATAATTAACGATATGACGGCATAAAATGCTGAAAATAAATGTGAAAATGTTTGGTGGTTAAAGAAAAAATTTGTAACTTTGCAAATGGAAAATCCAGTGCACGGATTCAGAGAGAAACAACTGATTGTTAAACCATGAAAAACACATTTTAGCTATGTTACGAATTGACCTCTACAAGAACAAGAACCAGGAGAGCCGCCAGTATGGCAAGGTCTATGGACGAGTGAACAACAATGAACCTATCGACATCTTCGCGTTGGCCAAGCACATCTCGCTGCATGGCTCCCAGTACACCCGCGATGTGATTCAGGGCATGCTGCTGAAGGCTGCCGACTGTGTGAAGGAGCTGGTGCTCGAGGGACAGCCCGTGAGGTTTGCCGACCTCTGCATCTTCAAGGCCAGTGCCATCTCTACCCCCGCCGTGAGTGTTGAGAAGTTCGACCTGGCACAGAACATCAAGAAGATTCGTCTGCAGTGTCGTGCCACCGGCGAGACTGCCATCAAGAAGCTCACCGCCGAGGCCTCCCTGGCCTACACCACCATGGCTCAGAAGCTGAAGGCTGGCGAGGCCACCCTGAGCAACGAGAAGGGGAAGTATCTGGAAAGCGAATAAAAAAGCCTCACCCCCAGCCCCTCTCCAAAGGGAGAGGGGAGTATATAGACCCGCCAATGGTATTCTCAGCAGCAAAACTATACACTCCCCTCCCTTTGGAGTTACTCTTTATACACATCTCATTGAGACACACCCGCAGTCCCCCCGCCCCTGCAAGGGGAGGGGTTGGGGGCGGGGTGAAGCCACGTCTGTTCACGACTCATACACACTTGCTCCTGACTCCACCCCGCCCCCGACCCCTCCCCTTGCAGGGGCGTGGGGAGCAGCGGGGACACCTCGGTGGGGAAACGTCGGAGATGTCGCGCAGCATCATCAGCTTGCAGGTCTATATACTCCCCTCCCTCCAGGGAGGGGCAGGGGGAGGGTCTTCCCCCCCCCCTTTTTTCTCCTTCCCGCAAAAATAATTCAGTCTTTTCGTTGATTGCATCGAAATTTTTCGTATCTTTGTAGCCAACTTCCCCGACACGCGAAAGCACGGACTCTCCACTCCGGGGCAAAACCATGCTTTCGCACCTCCAGCAAGCCAGCGGATGGGGTGGGGGCTTTGGCGCATCGATGAATACGTATAACATCATAAAACCGAAAACGATATGAAACGGCTAAATTTAACCAGAATCCTGCTCGCCCTGCTGCTCATGGCCACCTGCGCCATCGATGCCAGTGCTGCCGAGCTGAATCTTACGTGTACCATCAACATCAATGGGGGACAGAACTCTGCGCAGTGCGACGTGGGGGAGGTGCAAACGGATGGTACGCAGGTGTGCGTCACTGTTCTTAACAGCAACTTCAAGATTGAAAGCGTGAGATGGATAAAGGGGGAAACATATTTAGAACTCAATATCAACCCGGATGGCTGCTATATAGCCCCTGAACAGTCAGGCATTGTCAAGGTTTTATTCAGACTCAAGTCTGATAAGGTGAAGGTGTCCTTCGACCTGAATGGGTTTGACGGTGACACCCCTGCCTACAAGGAGCTTAAGGTAGGCCAAAAGGTGACAAAACCCTCACCAGACCCTCAGCAGGAGGGCGTAGAATTTGTAGGTTGGTACTTGGAGCAGGAGGGCACAACGCGCTTTGACTTCGATGCCCCGCTGGACAACTCTTTGCCCTATAAATATAGCTCCAGCAAATTAAACCTGACACTCTATGCAGTGGGGGGGTGGGTCCACAGTTCTGGCACTTGCGGCATGGAGGATGGCACTCACAATGGCTCGCAGCTGACATGGACCCTTTACAGGAGTCGGAGCACCGGCAACGCTGACAGCCTCGTCATCAGCGGAAATGGAGAGATGGCGGAGAATGCCTTCTACCAATGGACCCAGTTAAAGACAGTTGTTATAGAAGAGGGAGTGACCACCATCCCCGCGAATGCCTTCTATGGCTGCTCCAGCCTGACGTCGGTCACCATCCCCGCCAGCGTGACCACCATCGGCCAGGATGCCTTCCAAGACTGCTACAGCCTGACGTCGGTCACCATCCCCGCCAGCGTGACCACCATCGGCCAGGATGCCTTCCAAGACTGCTACAGCCTGACATCGGTCACCATCCCCGCCAGCGTGACAACCATCTGCGATTATGCCTTCTATGGCTGCTCCAGCCTGACATCGGTCACCATCCCCGCCAGCGTGACAACCATCTGCGATTATGCCTTCTACGGCTGCTCCAGCCTGACATCGGTCACCATCCCCGCCAGCGTGACCACCATTGGCAAGACTGCCTTCGGTGGTTGCTCCCACCTGTCGAACGTGAATGTTCCTGTGAATGATTATTCCTCTTTCTGTAGCAATAGTATTGTTAGTCTTATAGCATCCGCAATAAACAAGCCTGTTCGTCTGATAGATGCTGAAGATAAAGAAATAAAAGAGTTTGTTATTCCTAAGGAGGTTACAACCATCGGAGAGGGTGCCTTCCGTGGCTGCTCCAGCCTGACATCGGTCACCATCCCCGCCAGCGTGACCACCATCGGCAATTATGCCTTCCGTGGCTGCTCCAGCCTGACATCGGTCACCATCCCCTCCAGCGTGACCACCATCGGCAATTATGCCTTCTCTGGCTGCTCCAGCCTGACGTCGGTCACCATCCCCGCCAGCGTGACCACAATCGGCGGGGGTGCCTTCTACGGCTGCTCTACCCTGACGTCGGTCACCATCCCCGCCAGCGTGACCACAATCGGCGGGGGTGCCTTCTCTGGCTGCTCCAGCCTGACGTCGGTCACCATCCCCGCCAGCGTGACCACCATCGGCTATTATGCCTTCTACGGCTGCTCTACCCTGACGTCGGTCACCATCTTCGCCCCACCACTGGAAACCTACGGCTCGAGCCCATTTGGTGAAAATGCCTCTAACCGCAAGATTTATGTGTTCCCCAGCTGTGTGGATGCCTACAAAGCTGGATGGCTGGACTATGCCAGCGACATCGACCCCATCGCCGGCACGACAACGCTGACAGCCAGCGAGGTGGCGCAGGGCGAATACTGGACATCGTACTACAACGGCGAGACCGACATGATGGTAGACCCCAACACGACGACGGTGTACACGGCGCGAATGTCCAGAAGTGGCGAGCTGGTGATGATGCCCGTGGCCGACAACGTCGTCAACAAGGGGCAGGGAGTGCTGCTGAAGGCTGACCGCGCGCAGATTGACCTGTGCCCAGCCCCCACCCCCAGCATCGCCACCTACGCCGACAACGCCCTGAGGGGCACCGACACCAATGCCACCCAGCAGAGCGGCACCGACTACTACGTGCTGGACTCCCAGGGCAGTGCCCCCGCCATGGTCAAGCTGCCAGCCGAGGCGACGCTCGCCGAACACCAGGCCTATCTGCCCCTGGCAGCAGGCACCGCGCAGTCCACCATAGCCCTGGTCCCTGCCAGTGATGTCCTCGCCGGTGATGCCAACGACGACGGCCATGTCGACGCCAACGACATCACCACACTGGTGCAGCATCTCATCGGACTGCCCCCCCAGTACTTCTGCGCCGCCGCTGCCGATGTCAATGGCGACAACACCATCAGCATCGCCGACGTGGTGCAGATGGTGGAGGCCGTCGTCAATGACGCCGCCATCAGCAATGCCAGGATGAAGAACGACGACGCAGAGAGATGACGAGCCTGGGGCGTTCGTGTCAGAGACTCTGAAGACCCTCCCCCCAGCCCCTCCCTGGAGGGAGGGGAGCAGGTCTATATACTCCCCTCCCCTCCGCGGGAGGGGTCGGGGGAGAGGCTCCCCTATTTTGAAAGGATGCCCGTCTCACTGTCACTATGGTTCATGGTGCGCTGAATGTCATGATACTTGCGGCCATGGTCGAGACGATAGGTGAGCTTGAGTGTGAGCATATTGCCGTAGTCACGATAGTGCTGGGTGATATGCTTATTCACATATTGGCTCATGACCTCGGTCTTGCGCGTCAGGGGATGCTGGCTGAAGGGGTGCTGGGCATAGAGAGAGACGCTGAAGGCTTTGCTCATGCGATACTGGCAGGTGAGATACCAGGCTGGGGCTTGGTGGCCACGATGCTCACCCTCCATGAAGTTCCACCCGTTGTCGGCATAGGCCCCCAGCGTCCAGCTGCCCAGATAGGCTTGCAATGAGCATCCACCATTGAACGAGGTGTAGGTGTGGGTGTAGCCCTCGCCATAGTTGAAGAAACGGTAGATGCCACCATAGACGGTGGCTGTCAACGTCTGGGGGATGATGTCCCACTGGTTGTAGCTGTCGAAATAGAAGAAGTTGCACTTGTTGTCGGCATTGGTTTGCGTCTGGAAGAAGTGACCCCCTGCCCGCACATATTTCTCCATGTTGCAATGGGCATTGAGTCGGTAATAGCCCTGCAGCTCTGACGTGAACCGTGGTGTGGAGTAAGCGATGCTGAGCTGGTGGGAGGTGACTCGGTTGGGATGGATGTCGGGGTTGCCCAGAATGGTCTCCATCGCATTCTGCTTGATGCTGACATCACTGACCAGAGCAATCTGCGACACATGCTGCGAGACCTCAAAGTCGTAGTTCACCTTCAGGTGGTCGGCAAGAGGATAGCCGATGGTGAGCTTGGGACGTAAGAGCCAGAAATGGTGCTCGGCTTCTCCCTGACGGTAGTGGCGGCTGCTGCCACCGAGGCCTCCCATATAGCTGAGCTTGCCAAGATGTCCCTTCAGCTGCGAGAACAGGTAGATGTCGGTGGAGTGCATGTCGTTGATGGCATTGGCATCCCCTTGATATACATTATGGTTATAGCGTTGTGAATACTGTGAACCGAAGGATAGGGTGGAGGATGGGAGGCGGAGGGTGTAGATGGCCTCGCTCCAGAGGCTGTAGGTATGTCCGTCGATGTCATAATGGTAGGCAGAGCCTTCGTTGTTTTCAGTTTCGCCATCCGTCTTGATATACATCCCCACCACATTGGCCGTCAACGACTGGTGGTGGCCAAAATCTTGATGGTAATAGAGGTCGAGCGAGGGGCTGCTGCTCCGCGATGATGAATGTTCATCGTAGGTGAGACCATTGATGGCCATCACGGCATCACTCCTCTGGGGATGGATGCCCTGGCTGCCCGACAGTTTGGCTTGGAACACATAGTTGGAGTCGCTCAGGCTATAGGTGAGTTGGGCGTTATGGCTGAGGTCTTTGCTCTGCTGACTCAGGCTCTTACGGTGAAGTGAAAGGATGTCGCCTGATTCCAGTTCATAGGCTGCATGCTCGTCGTAGGCCAAGCCCTTGAAGCGATGGTAATCGAGTGCATAGCTCAGTGCCAGCTCACTGTGCCCGTGGTTCACCTTGCCATAGACCGATTCCTGGCCATTCACAGTGGTCAGCGTGTTGGTGAGTTGCGTGCCTACGACATAGCCCGACTTGGGTTTCTTCACTATGATATTTATCATGTATGCGATGCCCTCTCCATACCGCACACCAGGATTGTCGATGAACTCTATGTGGTGGATGCCCTGCATGTCGAGTGCCAGCAAGTCTTCACGCGAGGCAATGATGTCGTTGATGCGCACTTGCACCGCTCCCAGATGGGTCAGTGGGGTGATGCTGTTCATGGCTTCGTCGACACGGATGTGGGGTAGGGTGAGCTTTGCCAACAGCGAGTAGCCATTGGCCGAGTGCTCTATCTGCTGTTGGGTGGGATAGAGCCACATGCCTTCAACAGTCTTGACGGTGCGTGCACCTTCTACTGTCACCTCGCCGAGGGTGACGTTCTGCTCAGGGTCTTGGGCCGCAGCTGACAGTGTGCAAACTGCCAACAGCGAAAACAATAATCTCTTCATATCTTCGCTATTTTTTCGGCAAAGGTATGAAGAGATTCGGAAATGGAAGTAAAAAGACACCTGACATTTGTCTGACATTTGCTTGTCAGGGGGTTGTCAGATTTGTATCTGGCTGGGCATCAGGCCTGTCTTATTTTGGTTCTTGCCGACGAGAAGGTCGGCGTACAACGGCTTTATACCTTTGCAGTCAGATGATAGGACTTTCTGTGGTCGGAGGCTATCTTGAGGTCGGAGTGTTGCTCTACGATGGGCTTCAGTCGGCGAATCAGTGTGTAGAGGGTGTCGCTGGCATCAGGTTTCTTGGGCCAAAGGGCATCGCAGATTTCTGCCTTGCTGAGTGAGTGCGAGGGCTTCAGGAAGAACATCTGCATCAGCTGGTGCTGCATGGGAGTGAGTGGCATTTGGTGGCCGTCGGCAGCATAGAAACAGCTGTCCTGCTCGGAATAGGTCAGTCCACCAAAGGCGTTTCCACAGGGGGAGGGTAGGGGGGAGATGCCCGAAACAGGAGCAAAGGAGAGATGCTCGCTGGCAATGTCCTGACGGCGGCGATACCACATGAAGAGAGCCCAGAATCCAGTCAGGAGCCAAAGGATAGTGGCAGGTCGCTGGTCAGACAGTCTGAAAATGGTGGCTTCAGAGCAATGGGCATAGGCACGGAACTCCTGGCCACGGGTGTCAACTGCCAGTGTGGCCTTGCCCCGCAGCTCAGCTATCTGCAAGTGCTGATTGAACGTGCGGATGGTGTCGGCACTGATGACATCACTCTGCTGCTCCTGGAAGGTCATTGCAAGTGCGCGGTCCATATCCTCGTTCACCATGTTGCGCATGGAACAGTAGCTGCCAAAACCAGTGAAGAGGGAGGCTGCTATCAACCCAAATAGCACGATAGCAGCAGATGTCTGTTTTATTTTTGCCATAGATGATGAGGTGATGATGATTTGCGATGTGTGGTAGGTTCTCCCCCTAAGCCTTGCTGAGTTGCAGGTGGTGGTCGATGCAGGAGGGCAGCTCTTCTTCGTAGTGGGTGACGAAGATGAGCGTATTGGTGGGGTCAGAGCAATATTGGTCGATGATGTGCTTCACCAACTGCTGGCGAATGGGGTCGAGGCCGTGCATGGGTTCGTCGAGGATGAGGAGCTGGGGACTCTTCACGAAGGCCCTGCACACCAGCACCATGCGCTGCTCGCCACTGCTGAGCTGGGTGAAAAGTCTGTCGGCCAGATGGTCGATATGAAACACACGCATCCACTCGCGGCACAGTTCCTGTTCGCTTTGGGTGGCTCGTGCATAGAGTCCCACCGTGTCTCTCAGTCCGCTGGCCACCACATGCAGTGCTGGCAGGGGGCGCAGGTAGGCTCGGTGCAGCTCCGGTGAGACATAGCCTATACGTCGCTTGATGTCCCAGATGCTCTCACCAGTGCCTCGTTGGTGACCAAAGAGGGCAATGTCGCAAGCATAGGCCTGTGGGTTGTCGGCACAGATGAGCGAGAGGAGTGTAGACTTGCCACTGCCATTAGGCCCCGACAATGCCCAGTGCTCGCCTTGGCACACTGTCCACGACAGGCGATTGAGGATGGTGCGCTCCCCATAGCGGATGCTGACATCGCGGAGTTGAACAACTACGGACTCTCCCCCTCCCAAACACCCACCCCCAGCCCCTCCCGTACAGGAGGGGAGTTTATATAGTTTTGCAGCGGAATAGTCTAACCAAGCTCCCCTCCCGTTCGGGAGGGGTTGGGGGTGGGTGTTTGGGAGGTGGTGGGTGTTTGGTTCTGTATTAATTACCTTGTCGGCAAATTCCGGTATCTCGTTGGGACGTGACACGAGCAGATAGAGCTGCAGACCCTGTTGGCGCAAAGCCAGCAGCTGCTCGGAGAGCAGGGAGCGTGCAGGTGCATCAAGGCCAATGAAAGGATTGTCGAGGATGAGTGTATCGGGCTTGGCCAACAACGTCTTCAGCAGATGCACTTTGCGCAGTTCGCCACTGCTGATGGAGATGATGTATTCGTTGAGCAGCGGCTCAATGTTCATCTGCTGGTAGAGGAGTGCTTGCCACTGACGCCTCTCAGGTGTGTCGTCGCCACTGAGCAAGAATGCCCGTTCCAAGCTGGCAGCCACGGTGGGTGTCTCCTGCTCGATGTCATGCTGGTTCCAACGCTGCTGCAGGTAGTAGCTACGGTCGGTGGCAGTGCCATAGGTGTCGCAGAAAGCCACATAGCGCACTCGTGTGCCATCCATCTGGAGTTGTAGCTGCTGGGCCATTTGCGTCTTGCCACTGGCATTCAGTCCGCTAATCACGGTCAGGTGTCCTTGTCGTCCTTGGTGGGCTTTTGCGGTGTCCATAGCTTCTCTTTGTTTTTGTTCAGGAAATCCTTCCATCCCTTGTAGTGGGGTGCATCGCTGTCGGGCCTACCCATCTGCAGATAGTGGCAATAGGCGGCGGCCAGGGCATCGGTGGCATCCATGAATCGCCCCATGTCATCGTCGGGAATCTTCAGCAACCGTTGCAACATCCCTGCCACCTGTTCTTTCGACGCATTGCCGTTGCCAGTGAGCGCCATCTTGATTTTCATGGGTGCATATTCGTGTATGGGCACGCTGCGATGTATGGCGGCAGCAATGGCCACTCCCTGTGCGCGCCCCAGCTTCAGCATCGACTGCACGTTCTTTCCAAAGAATGGTGCTTCAATGGCCAGCTCGTCGGGCAAGTAGGACTGGATGATGCCGGTGACGCGCTCGAAGATATGGCCCAGCTTCAGGTAGCCATCGTCGAGCTTTCGCAGGTCGATGATGCCCATAGACACCATCTGTGCCTGCTGCCCCACGCGACGGGTGCCCGCCTGCTGGCTACTGATGCGCAGCACGCCATAGCCCATGATGTTGGTTCCAGGGTCGATGCCCAGTATGACTTTCTCCACGATGATTGACGATTATTTGATTTAAGTTCCGCAAGTCCCCCAAAGACGGCCTGAAAGGCCAATAAGCCCCCAGCCCAGGGCATCGCCCTGGGTTGATGTTGCACGCAGCCTACGCCCTGTAAGGGCAAAAGCATAATGGACGAGATAGGGCTTTTGCCCTTTCAGGGCGAATTTCCCCACATCCTGCACCCCAGGGCGATGCCCTGGGCTAAGTGCTTTTTGGCCCTTCAGGCCGTTTTTACACTGGGTTTTCATCACTTGAGGAACTTGAATTATTTGATTTTGGGATTGCGTGTTCGAGCGATGTCGAAGAGATAGGTGAGCTTGATGGTGATGGTGGAAAAATTGGAGCGCGCAAAATAGTCGCGCTTGGAGTTGCCATAGATGTCGCCCAAGCCATAATAGTAGCGCCCTTCGAGCAAGAAGTGGCCCAGGCGTGGCAACGACAGTTCCAAACCCATGCCAGCGGCTATGCCATAGTCAATCTTGTGCTCCACAGCCATCGTGTCTTGTGCCACCACGCTGCTGGTGCGCCCTGAACCATCGGTGTAGACAGGTGTGCGGTCGTCCCAGTTGAAGTTCATGCTCGTGCTCTCGCTGAGGAAGGTGCCAAACTGTGGCCCTGCCTGGAAGAAGAACTGCACCCCTCGGCGCTCACGTCCCCATCCCAAGCGGGCAAAGACGGGCACCTGCACATAGCTCATGTGGCGCTGATACTCCTCGGGCAATCCCGTCACCGCGTTAATCACTGGGGCGTCGTCGGGTGTGAGGATGTCCTCCTTCCATCCCACGCGGGCATAGTTCAACTCGGCCACTATGGCACAGATGCTGTTGAAATATTTCTCGGAAGTGTAGCGGAAGCTGAGGCCTCCCGTGAGTCCTTGGTGCATGGCTTGCGGCACCTTTGGCACAAAGCCGATGTTGCTCATCACGAAGCCTCCATTCACACCCACAGCCAGTTCGCTGCGGTGCTCACCCACCTGGGCCATGGAAGGGCTGAAGAATAGAAGAAAAAGGAAGAGCAACCCACCCCCAGCCCCTCCCGTGCGGGAGGGGAGCTTGAATAGTTTTTCAAATATATTTATAAAATACATTATAGAAATAATAAAAAAATGACTTGGTATACTTTTCGCCCCCAAGGAAATGGAGGGCACAGCGTTGCTCTCTGTGTCCTCGGTGCGCTTTGTGGTTCAAAAATCATACCAACTTTTTTTATGGTTGCTAATAGTCCTATTACCTGTTCTGTTGGCTCCCTCTTTCCGCATGGAAGGGGCAGGGGTGGGGGATGAGGGAGGATATTCAATAGCTAATGGTTTCTATCTGTCCGTTGGGCTTGAAATGCACAAACATGAAGCCCCTGTTCTGGTAGCCACCGCCAGGCAGGTGCTCAAACTTCAGCGGTGTCTGCACGGGCTGGTAGCCAAAGCGGCTGGCGGCACCGTCGAAGCTGGCGCCATACTTGTGGAGTCCACGCAGGAAGAACAACGCGTGGTCGAAGCCCGTGAGTGCCAATGGCGGTGTGAAGGCAATCATGTCGCGCTTGAAGTGGCTGCGGTATTTGGCCGTCAGGTTGAGCGAGAGGGCTGGCGACATGCCTGGATAAGCGGGGGTGGGCAGATAGACATCGTATTTGTGGAAATTGCTTTGCTGACTGTCGATGAGGGGCAGCCACTCCGTGAAGCCAAACACCGATACCATGACACCGGGGTTGGCAGCCGTGAGGTCCTTCAGTTTCACAAAGAGCACTTTCATGTCTTCGGCGCGTGCCGAGTTGAGCACCACGATGTTGGGGCGCTGTGTGCTGAATGCGCTGGCGAAAAGATTGCTGGCCGACTGCAAGCTGGTGAGGCTGAAACGCATGTTGTGGGCACTAAGCTGCTGTCGGAGTGCATTGGTGAACGCCCCCTTGGTGCTGTTGGGGTCGTCGCAGTCAACGATGATGGGGTTGTAGCTGTTGAACCACTCTGCGAATCGCCGTGCTGTCGACTCGTTCTGCCCGTCGGGAGCTTGGTACACTTGGAAGATGTGACTGTTGGAGGCTATCTGCGGCGCATTGATGGAGAAGGGAATCACCATCATGGTGCCCTGCTTGCGGCAGAAGTTCGACAGCTGCTCCATCTGCTTGGAATAGAGCGGGCCAAAGATGATGTCGGGTCGCACGGCTTCGGCCTTCGCCAGCGTGGGGGCGATGTCGGCATCGTCGGGGGTGTTCCAAGCGTGGACGTCGACCGAAATGCCTTCGTGCTTCAAGCTGTCGCAGGCCATGAGCAGTCCGCGGTAGTATTCCACCATGCGGCGCCCATCACCGTTCACGTCGTGCAGGGGCAGCATCACGGCCATGCGTATGGCTCTGCCACGCACATCATCGCCGCTGATGGCTTGCTCCTGTGGAGCAGCTTGCAACGATGGGATGATGATCTTGTCGCCTTTCTTCAGCATATAGTCGGGCCTCTCCATGCCGGGGTTGGCGCTGCGCAGCTGGGCCTCGGTGATGCCGTTGCTGTGGGCGATGCCGTAGATGGTCTCGCCTTTCTTCACCTTATGGGTTTTCACTGACTGTGCATCGGCGGTGGCGAGGGCAAGGAGCATCGTCGCCATCACAAAAAGGAATCGGAGTGGTTGCTTCATATCTGTGGTTGTTTTCGCAATATCTAATCTCGCGTTTGCATTCGCTTCTTCGAAACGTTTTTTCTGGGTCTTCGCCTTGTCGTCTTTCACACCATGTCGTCAGTCGTTCACGATGATTTGCACGATGCGCTCGGCGGTACGCCCATCCCATCGGTCGGGTAGGGCACACTTCTTCCAGTTGCCTTCCACCATCTTGCGGGTCTCCTCTTCCAGCCGCTGAGGGTCTTCACCCACCAACACATTAGAGCCTATGGTGACTGTTTCCTGATGCTCGGTATAACTGTTGAGGGTGATGCACGGCACGCTGTTGAAGGTGGCTTCCTCGGCCACATTGCCGCTGTCGGTGATGATACCCTTGGCGTTGGCAACAAGCCATCCGAACTGCAGATAGGGCTGTGGCGGTTGGCACACGATGGGGACGTTTAGGCTGTCGGCCAGCTGAGCCACCACGGTCGCTGCCCGCCCTCGCAATGGGGCAATGACGGGTGTACCGTTGGCTCCCTGGGCTATGGCCGTCAGCAGCTGGGCCAGCTTGTCCTTGTCGGCCAGCAAAGCTTTACGGTTGAGTGTGAACAAGATATATTCGTGAGCGCTGACATCGAAAGATGGTTTGCTGAAGCGCGAGAGGTTGAATCGCAGGGTGTCGAGCAGGATGTTGCCCACCATGTAGGTGTTGGAGCCTTCGGCCTGTTCGCGTGTGGCCACGCTGTTGCTTCGCACCCCAGCCGTGAAGAGATAGTCGCTGAGTGCATCGATGACAAGGCGGTTCACCTCCTTGGGCATCTGCATGTCGAAGGAACGTGTGCCAGCCACGAGGTGTGCCAGCTTCAGTCCCCGCTTCTTGGTGACGATGGCGGCGGCCATGGTGGAGGCGAGGTCGTCGACGACGATGACCACATCGGCAGACTGATGGTCGAGAAAAGCATCGAACTGAGCCATGACGCGGCTGGTGATTTCGTTCAGACTGGTGCTGTCGACTCCCAAGAAATGGGTGGGGTGGGGCATCTGCAGGTCGTCGAAGAGCGAAGGCTCAAGGGTGGGGTCGTCGGCACGGCCGGCATATATCAGCTGATAGCTGGCATCAGGTCGCTTCTCGATGGCACGTATCAGCGGTGCCACCTTCACGAAGTTGGGTCGGGCTCCCGCCACAATGACTATTCTTTTCATTCTTTCAACAATTTGTCTATTTCGTCGAACTGTCGCCCCAAGTTCAGGTTGAGGTAAATACGATAGAGCACGGGGGCCCATTTCCCCTTCTCGTTGGGCATCAGTTTGCGGTAGTATTCCATGTAGGTTCGCGCCTTCTGGTAGTATGTGCGCTGCTGCTCCTTGTCCTCCTGTGCGTCGAGCTTTTCGGCCATGCTCAGGTAGGCCGAAGCAGCATTGAAGTAAGGCTCTGGCATAGACTCATGATGGTGGATGAGCTGTTCGCTGAAGGCGACGCTCTCCTCCCATCGCTGTAGGCGGAGCAGGGCAGATGACTTGGCAAAGAGAAACAGCTGGCAGGTGTCGCACTGCTGCAGGGCCTCGTCGGCCAACTGGAGTGCTTTCTCGTATTGTTGGCGTTGGATGTATATGTCGATGAGGCGGGGGAAGAAATAACTGAAGAGGGGATAGCGGTGGAAGCCCTGTTCGAGGGTGGCCACATAGCTGCCCTCGTCGCCCTGCCATTTCAGCGCTTCGGCGATGAACTGTAGTGCGTACTGCGTGTGCAACGAGTCATCCTGTGCCAACTGACTGTGCTGTAGTGTGATGGCAGGGTCGTTGAGCTTGTAGCCGCTGTAGGTGGCCCAGTAGGCCGCTTCGGGCAGTCGCTTGTCGGTGGTGGTGTAGTTGTATGCGGTGAAAAGAGGCTGGCGCGCACAGTCGATGTAGGTGTGCATAAAATCAAATGCCTCTTTCCATTTGTTTTTTCTGATGAAGAAGGTGCCGCCGCTGAAAAGGTTCGAGCGGTAGCCGTGAAGCATGGTGGCGTAGCGTTGCCGGTATTCAGGCTTCAGCTTTCCCCGCTTGTTGGGGCGCTGGTCGAGACTGTCGAGGGTCTCGGCGATGGTGTACATTCGCCTGATGAGGTTGAAGAAAGCCGCCGTGTCCTGCTTTTGTTTCAGGTACATACGCTCGTTGGCCTGGTCGTACTGACCTTTCACCGACTCGAGCAGCACCTGATAGATGTGTTTGTTGTTGCGGTTGGCCGAGTCCTTGAGCAAATTGGTCATCAATTGCTCGGCCTGTGTGTATTTCTTGTTTCGGGGAAGAAGATAAGTTCGAGCCTGACCCAGCTCTTTCTTTTGAGCCAGGGTCAGGCACGAAGTAGTCACCAGAAGCAGTAATAAAAGCGCAATATGCTTCAAGTTCGTTTGGCTTTTGCTTAGAGGTTCTTCAGCGAGGGGTCGATAGCTTCGAGTTCGGCCATCTTAGCCTTGTCGCCCAGCGAGTAGTAGATACGATAGAGGGGATAAGCCCAGTGGGTGGTCTCCTGGTTGGGGTCGAGGGTGCGCGTCTTCTCCAGGTATACGAGAGCCTGGCGCAGCACTTCCTTCACCTTCTCCAGGTTGGCGTTGCTGATGTTCATGGTCTTCTTGTCCATCAGCTGGTCCTGCAGGGCGATGGCCTTTGAGTTGAGGCAGATGCCGGTGTTGAACACCACGGGAATCCAGTTGGGGTCGATTTCGGCCGACTTCTTGAAAGCCTCGATGGCGGGGTCCCAATTCTCGGCGTTCATCTCAGCCTCGCCCAGCAGCGCCCATGCCATCTTGTTGTTGGCGTTGACCTTGGTCTCCTCGGCAGCCCAAGCCTTCAGAGCCTCGGAGTCGTTGGCACGTGTGTAGTACTCTTGCAACAGGTTGAAGAACTGCTCCTTGTCGGGCTTGGCGGCATGCAGGCGCTTGAGCTCGGCCAGATACTCCAGCGAGTCGGCCTTGGTGGTGGCAGTCTCTTTCTGAATGAAGAGCTTCATGTTCAGGGCGTCGTCCTCCTTGTCGGGGAACTTTGTGGCCATGTCGGCAAACTTCTTAGCAGTGGGATAGTCCTTTTGCTGATAGGCCAGCAGAGCTGTGTTGTAGGTGGCGTCGGCCAGCAGCGTGTCTTGTGGCAGCACCTTCTCCTGGAAGAGTGGCGACTTGGCGCTCTCGATATAGGCTCCCCAAGCCTTGATGGCTCCGTCCATGTTCTTGTCTTGATACTGCAGCACACCTCCATTGTAGAGCCACTGGCGGTCGTTGGCATAGCGGTCGGCATTGGTCTTGCGGAAACGAATCTTCACCTTTCCCTTCTCGTTGGGTTGTGAGTCGTACTTCTCGCACTCCTCGGCAGCCTTGAATCCCTCCACGAGTGCATTGACCATGCGCTCGGTGTTGAAGGCCTGCTTCATGGCAAACTTTGAGAACTCCTCGTTATAAATCTTGTACTTGATGTCGTTCATCAGGTTCCATGCAGCGGCCTTGTCTTTTGTCTCGGCCGACGTCAGAGCCGGTGTCAGCTTTGCGGCAGCTTCTTCGAGCTTGCCCGACGAGAAGAGGCTCTTTGCTTCTTTCACCAGGTTGTCCTGGGCAAAGGCGGTGGTGGCAGCTACTGCCATCAAGGCCACGGTTAAGATCTTTTTCATACTGTTTGGGTTATTAGAATTGATGATTTGTTATTGTTCGTTGTCGTCGATGATTTCTTCCACCGATGTATTCTCCTCGAGGTCGCTCATCTGCTCGGCTTCCTCGGCCAGTTCCTCTTCAGTGGCTTTTTGCACCTTGCAAACGCTGGCGATGACATCGTTCTTCTTGGTGAGGTTGATGAGTCTGACACCCTGTGTGGCACGTCCCATGATGCGCACTTCGCTGACGTTTAGCCGCAAGAGTATTCCGCTCTTATTGATGATCATCAGGTCGTTCTCGTCGGTCACAACCTTTATGGCCACCAGGCGTCCTGTCTTCTCGGTGATGGCGAGCGTCTTCACTCCCATGGCCCCTCGGTTGGTCTTGCGATAGTCCTCGATGTCTGAGCGCTTGCCGTAGCCGTTCTCCGAGACCACCATGATGGTTTCCGTCTGCGGGTCGTTCACGCACACCATGCCCACCACCTCGTCGTCGCCTTCGTCGAGTCTCATTCCGATGACGCCCGTTGCCGTGCGTCCCATAGAGCGCACTTGGTCTTCGTTGAAGCGCACGGCACGCCCGTTCCTGTTGGCCAGGATGAGCTCGTTCTTGCCATTGGTCAGTCTCACGCTCACCACCTCGTCGCCCTCGTTGATGTTGATGGCATTCACGCCATTGGCGCGCGGCCTTGAGTAGGCTTCCAGACACGTCTTCTTCACGACGCCCTGCTTGGTGGCGAAGACCACATAGTGGGAGTTGACGAACTCGGTGTCGTCGAACTTCTTGATGCGCAGCACGGCGTTGATGGCGTCGTCGGGCTCGATGTTGAGCATGTTTTGCACGGCACGTCCTTTCGAGTTCTTGTCGCCTTCGGGAATCTCGTAGCACTTCTGCCAGTAGCAGCGCCCCTTCTTGGTGAAGAAGAGCAGCGTGTTGTGCATCGTGGCGGGATAGATATACTCGGTGAAGTCGTTGTCGCGATGCCGTGCACCCTTGCTTCCCATGCCGCCACGCCCCTGTGCCCGGAAGTCGTTGAGGGGTGTGCGCTTGATGTATCCCATGTGGCTGATGGTGATGACCACAGGGTCGTCGGGGTAGAAGTCCTCGGCATTGAACTCATGGTCGTAGGGTATGATTTGCGTCTTGCGCTCGTCGCCATATTTCTCCTTCACCTCCAGCAGGTCTTGCTTCATCACCTCCTTGCAACGCTCGGGGTTGTCGAGTATCTCCTGCAGGTCGGCAATGAGTTTCATCAGGTCGTCGTATTCCTGGTGCAGCTGGTCAACGCGCAGTCCGGTGAGCTGTGACAGTCGCATGTCGACGATGGCCTTTGATTGTGGCTCGTCCAGGTCGAAGCGGGCCTCCAGGTTGCGTTGTGCATCGGTAGGCGTCTTCGAGTTGCGTATGATGTGCACCACCTCGTCGATGTTGTTCACGGCGATGATGAGTCCTTCGAGTATGTGTGCTCGCTCCTGTGCCTTCTTCAGGTCGTAGCGTGTGCGGCGTATGGTCACCTCGTGGCGGTGCTCTATGAAGTAGCGAATGCAGTCCTTCAGGTTCAGCAGCTTGGGCCTCAGCTTGCCGTGGGTGCCGGGGATGGGCACCAGCGCGATGTTGTTCACTGAGAACGAGGCTTGTAGGGCCGTCATCTTGAATAGTTTGTTCAGGATGACTTTGGCGTTGGAATCGCGCTTGCAATCCACCACGATGCGCATGCCCTGGCGTCCGCTCTCATCGTTCACGTTGGCAATGCCCTCCACCTTGTGCAGGTTGGCCAGCTCGGCTATGTAGGCCACCAGGTCGGCCTTGTTCACTCCGTAGGGAATCTCTGTCACCACAATCTTGTCGTGGGTCTCGCCGGCCTCAATCTCTGCCTTGGCGCGCATCACAATGCGTCCGCGCCCCGTCTCGTAGGCGTCGCGCACTCCCTGCAGACCGTAGATGTAGGCTCCTGTTGGGAAGTCGGGGCCAGGGATGTATTGCATCAGACCGTCGGTGTCGATGTCAGGATTGTCGATGTAGGCACAGCATCCGTCGATGACCTCTCGCAGGTTGTGGGTGGGCATGTTGGTGGCCATTCCCACTGCTATGCCGTTTCCTCCGTTCACCAGCAGGTTGGGCACCTTGGTGGGCATCACGCTGGGTTCCTTCAGCGAGTCGTCGAAGTTTGGCTCCATGTCCACGGTGTCCTTCTCCAGGTCGTCCATGATGTGTTCGCCCATCTTCGATAGTCGGCACTCGGTGTATCGCATGGCAGCTGGTGAGTCGCCGTCGATGCTTCCGAAGTTTCCTTGTCCGTCCACGAGGGTGTAGCGCATGTTCCATTCCTGCCCCATGCGCACCAGTGCCCCGTATACCGATGAGTCGCCGTGGGGGTGGTACTTACCCAACACCTCGCCCACTACGCGCGCGCATTTCTTATAAGGTTGAGTGCTCACATTGTTGATACCCATCATGCCATAGAGGATGCGCCGGTGCACGGGCTTGAAGCCGTCGCGCACGTCGGGCAGGGCTCGTGCCACAATCACCGACATCGAGTAGTCGATGTACGAGCTTTTCATCTCCTCCTCGATGTTGATTTTCAAAATCCTGTCGTTGTCAAACGTCTGGTCCATTGTTGTTTTGAATCCTTTCTTTTTTGGCTCAATCGCCGTAGAGGCCATTTAAATGGCCGCTGTTGCGTTTTTGCCTTTTTCCTTTTTGCTTGCAAAGGTACAAAAAACCCGTTGAACTTGCAAACATTTAAGCGAAATTAACCATGACGGACATGAATAGGAATGAACACGAGGCGTGACATTAAAACGAGACGATAATTACGGTGGTTTCTTTCCTGTTAATTACGCGAGGGAAAGGGGTGGCCGTAATTATCGTCATTCTGCTTGCTATAGGCTTCGCCGGCGAGAAGGCCTGCGCACGGAGGCTCCTGCTGGGAGGGAAGCCGAGCAGAGTTAGTTCTTCTTCAGCACCACGGCCGAGCGGGCGGGGATGTAGAGCTTGAGCCACTCCTTGTGGTCTTTCACGTAGAGCGGGTCGAAGTTGGTGAAGTGAGTCACCGAGTCGTCGGCAAAGCCGAAGCCTCCAAACTCCTTGGCGTCGGTGTTGAGCACCACGTCGTAGCTGCCGGTGGGCACGAGGAAGCCGTAGTCGGTGAACGATTGGGTGGGGGAGAAATTGAACACGAAGAGCAGGTCGCCGCGCATGAAAGCGAGCACCTGGTCGCCGTCGTTGTGCCAAATCTCCACGACAGGCTTGTTCTGGAAGTTGCGCACGCTCTTGATGACGCGCAGCATCTCGCGGTCGAAGTCGCCCAACCAATGATAGCACAGGTCGGTGTTGTCCACCAGGTTCCACTGACGGCGCGCATACTTGTAGCTCCATCCGTTGCCCTCGCGTGGGAAGTCAATCCATTCGGGATGTCCGAACTCGTTGCCCATGAAGTTGAGGTAGCCGCCGTTGATGGCCGCGCAGGTCACGAGGCGTATCATCTTGTGGAGGGCGATGCCTCGCTCGGCCACGCCGTTGACGTCTTTCTTGGCGAAATGCCAGTACATGTCGGCGTCGATGAGTCGGAAGATGATGGTCTTGTCGCCCACGAGTGCCTGGTCGTGGCTCTCGCAGTAGCTGATGGTCTTCTCGTCGGGTCGGCGGTTTTTCACCTCCCAGAAGATGCTGCTGGGCTTCCAGTTCTCGTCGCTCTGCTCCTTGATGGTCTTTATCCAGTAGTCGGGGATGTTCATGGCCATGCGATAGTCGAAGCCGAAGCCACCATCCTCGAACTTGGCGGCGAGTCCAGGCATGCCGCTCACCTCCTCGGCGATGGTGATGGCGTCGGGGTTCTCCTGGTGTATCAGCAGGTTGGCCAGCGTGAGGTAGCAGATGGCGTTGTCGTCCTCATGGCCGTTGAAATAGTCGCCGTAGCCTCCGAAGGCCTCGCCCAGTCCGTGGCTGTAGTAGAGCATGGAGGTGACGCCGTCGAAGCGGAAGCCGTCGAAGTGGAACTCGCCAAGCCAGTAGCGGCAGTTGGAGAGCAGGAAGTGAAGCACCTCGTCCTTGCCATAGTCGAAGCAGAGGGAGTCCCAGGCGGGATGCTCGTGGCGCTCGCCGGGATAGAAGAACTGGTTGGGGTCACCAGCGAGGTTGCCGAGGCCCTCCACCTCGTTCTTCACGGCGTGCGAGTGCACGATGTCCATGATGACGCTGATGCCCAGGCGGTGTGCCTCGTCGATGAGTGCCTTCAGCTCCTCGGGGGTGCCGAAACGGCTGCTGGGTGCGAAGAAGCTGGAGACGTGATAGCCGAAGGAGCCGTAGTAGGGGTGCTCTTGAATGGCCATCACCTGTATGGCGTTGTAGCCGTCCTTGGCCACGCGGGGCAGCACGTTGTCCTTGAACTCGGTATAGGTGCCCACCTTCTCGGCGTCCTGGCTCATGCCCACGTGGCACTCGTAGATGAGCAGTGGGTTCTTCTTGGGGCGGAATCCGGCCTTCTTCCACACGTAGGGCACTGGAGGGTTCCACACCTGGGCGGAGAAAATCTTCGTCTCGTCGTCTTGCACCACGCGGCGGCACCAGGCAGGTATGCGCTCGCCTTCGCCTCCGTTCCACTTCACCTTCATCTTATAGAGCTGTCCGTGCTTCAGGTCTTTCTCGCGCAGCTTCAGCTCCCAGTTGCCTGTGCCCTCGATACGCTTGCAACGGTAGTGCTCGTCTTCCTTCCAGTCGTTGAAGTCGCCGATGAGGTAGATGTCGGTGGCGTTGGGAGCCCACTCGCGAAACACCCATCCGCGCCCCAGCTTGTGCAGACCGAAATAGAAATGTCCCGACGCGAAGTCGGTGAGCTTCTGCTTGCCGTTCTTCGTCAGCTGGTTCAGCTTCCACAGGGCGTGGTCGTGGCGCCCGCGTATGGCGTCCTCATAGGGTTCGAGCCACGAGTCGTTTTGCACCAGACCGATATGGCTGGGGGTTGCGGCCTTTTTCGTTTCCACTTTCTTTGTTGTTTTCTTTGTTTCCATATCTTCGTTGTTTTGCGAGACTTGCCTTCGGTTGAAGCCCATTTGCATGGTGGCTCAAATCTCAAATCTTCACTTTGAATATTGCCTTCTTTATTTCGGGGTTCATGGTGATGCAGGGTGCGTGGCCGTCTTGTGGGAAGAAGATGGCAAACATGCCCTGCTGACAATCGACGAAGCTCTCGGCCATCAGGTCGGCATACTTGCTGATGTCCTTGTCGGCGTTGTATTCCACCTCGGGCAGATGTGATAGGGGCGTGTAGCCGAAGGTCTCGGGGCCGTCGAGGGGTATCTGTATGTCAATCATCCTGCGGTGGGTCTCGAGCACGGCGGCGTCGGGTGTGCGGCCCTTGGCTTGCTGGATGTTCACAAACAGTTGGTCGCCCTTGATGGCGTGCTTGCCCGGCTCCATCTTGTTCAGGTCGTGGTGTTTTAGGAATTCCACCACTTCGCTGAAGAGTGGATTCAGCATCTCATACTGTGCGAGATGGTCTAAAGTGTCAATAATCATAATAATATGGATTGAGGTTTGAGATTTCGATGCCGCCTGTTACTGCACCTTGCGTATGCCATTGATGTAGGAGCCTTTGGCGGTGATGTTGCCATTGCGGTCTTTCTCCACGAAGTCGCCGTCGCGCCTGCCATTGGCATAGCTGCCTTCGAAGCGCACCCCCTCTTTGCTCTCCTCGATGGCACGGCCGTTGCGGAGTCCGTTTTTGAAGGTGGCCTTAAACTTCGAGCCGTCGGCCATGTGTCCTATGCACTCGCCTTCGGGCTGTCCGGCGCGGAAGAGTCCCTCCACCACGTCGCCCTGCTTGGTGCTCAGCTTCCCTTTGCCTTCGGGCTTGTCGGCCTTCCACTGCCCCTGGTAGGTGGTGCCGTTGGCCCACACCACGGTGCCCTGCCCGCTCTTGTCGCCATTGAGGAACTGGCCGGTGTACTGGTCGCCGTTGGCATATTTGATGATGCCCATCCCGGTGCGCTGGCCCTTCACGTAGTCGCCTTCGTAGATGTCGCCGTTCTGGAATCGGTAGATGCCCTTGCCGTGCTGCACATCGTCCTGCCACTGGCCCACGTAGAGGTCGCCCGAGGCATACTTGTAGGTGCCTTTCCCTTGGCGCTTGTTGGCCTTCCACAGCCCTTCGTAGGTGGAGCTGTCGGGCCACACGAAGGTGCCTTGTCCCTCCTTCTGGTCGTCTTTCCAGTCGCCGTCGTACCAAGCCCCGTTGGCATAGGCATAGCGCCCTTTGCCTTGGCGCTTGTCGGCAAACCAGGAGCCGTCGTAGACGTCGCCGTTGTAGTAGTACATCACGCCATGGCCTTGCTGGTAGTCGGCATACCACAGGCCTTCGTAGCGGTTGTTGTTCTGAAACCAGTAGGTACCTTGCCCATGCTGGTGGTCGTCGAGCCACTGCCCTTCGTAGCGCTCACCATCGCTGAACACATAGGTGCCCTGCCCTTGGCGCTTGCCGCGCACGTAGTCGCCCTCATACCAGTTGCCGTTCTTCCAGGTGGTTTTCCCTTTCCCGTTGGGTTGTCCCTTGGCCATCTCGCCATTATATTCGCCGCCGTCGCGCGTGGTGCACGACCCCAGGGTGATGCCCTGCGCCTGCGACAAAAGGGGCAGGAAAAAGAAACATGTTGTATATAATATTCGTAGAAAAGTCATGTGCAAAATGAATTTGGAGTTCCAAAAGTACTAAAAAAAAAGCATTCCATCAAATAAATTAAGATTTTTAGCAAAAGAATTAAGTTTTTTTGTGTTCGCAAGGGAGCCGCCGAGCGTTGCCTCCGCCATTTCTGCGGATAGCCTCCAACATCTGTTTGCAGTTGCAGAAGTATCTCTTTTTCCGCTTGCAGACGGACTTGAGGGGCAATCCCTACGACGCATCAAATGTGAGTCCGCTTCCTTTTCTGTAGTAAACGCCGTCGTTTGCCTAATGTATTTCTGCTGTTGGCGGTGAAAACAGCGTCGTTTGCTCCGCAAGGCAAGCCCTCACGGCAGCGTCTTACAGTTCTTACAGCTGACAGTTAGATTTTAATGTGGTAGTACCCTCATTAGAATAGAAATAGAATTTATAATTATTATATAATATGTATACAATTATATATATATGTATATTTATAATATATATATACATTATTTCATTATTCTTTTAACCCTATCCTCTTGTTTTCTAACTGTCAGCTGTAAGAACTGTAAGACTGGTTATTAAATGAAGAGTGAAGAATGAAGAACCTATTAACGCTATCATCTTGTTTTCTTACTGTCAGCTGTAAGAACTGTAAGACTGGTTATTAAATGAAGAATCTATTTAAATGAAGAGTGAAGAGTGAAGAATGAAGAATCTCTTGCGTCCCTTTGGTAGCAAGCGGCAGAGCCGAGCGGCTACCGCGCTGGAAATGAGGAGGGAAGAATCTCTTGCGGCAAGTAATTTAGCAAAGGATTTATTACGCCCTTACAGTTCTGACAGCTGACAGTAAGGAAAAATGCCACATCTCGACAAAAAAAGAACAAGTTCCTTTGTTTTGAACTCGACTTTTCGTCGCTCGACGCTCGCGTCGCTTGCTTTTTGCAAGAACTTTGGCTTCGCCGAACTTACTTGTCACTCGGAAATGCAAAGAAAAGCAAGCTTTTCTTTTGCATTTCTCTCGTTTTTTCGTAACTTTGCAGCACACTTTCGGAATGACGGAAACAGACAAGAGCAATAACCATATAGAAGCTGATATGAAACTGATTGAGAAATACTTCCCTGCGTTGAGCGAGCAGCAGGTGGCCCAGATAGAAGCCCTCGACGGGCTTTACCATGAGTGGAACGAGCGCATCAACGTAATCTCGCGCCGCGACATCGACCACCTCTACGAGCATCATGTGCTCCACTCGATGGCCATTGGCAAGCTGCTGCACTTTGCTCCCGGCACGCAAATACTGGACTTCGGAACGGGTGGCGGCTTCCCTGGCGTGCCCTTGGCCATACTGTTCCCCGATTGTTCCTTCACCCTCATCGACGGTACGGGGAAGAAAATCCGCGTGGCCACAGAGGTTTGCCAAGCCATCGGTCTGAAGAACTGCACGCCCGTGTGGCGGCGCGGCGAGGACGAGACGGGCAAATACGACTTCGTGGTGAGCCGTGCCGTGATGCCCCTGCGCGACCTGGAGCGCATAGTGAAAAAGAACATCAGCCACGAGCAGCACAACGCGCTGCCCAATGGCATCATCTGCTTGAAGGGAGGCGACCTGCAAGACGAGATTCGCCCCTACAGGCGCATCGTGCAGACCACGGAACTGACAAGTTGGTTCGACGAGGAGTGGTTCAAGCAGAAGTATTGCATCTATTTACCCATGTGAAAGGAGAGCAGACGATGATGAACGTAAAGACATTCCAATGCAACCCCCTGCAGGAGAACTGCTTCGTGGTGAGCGACGACGAGAGCAAGGAGGCCGTGGTGATAGATTGTGGCGCCTTCTACGACGCTGAGCGGCGCGCCCTCGCGGCTTATATCAAGAGCAATGGGCTGCGGCTGTGCCATGTGCTCTGCACACATGCCCACTTCGACCATGTGTTCGGCCTCAACACACTCTGCGCCGAGTTTGGCGTTGCCCCGCGTCTGCATGCCGCCGACGTAGCCATCTATGATGCTTTTAGCCAGCAGATGCGCATGTTCATGGGTTCCGACTATGGATTGCAGTTGCCTCCCTTGGGCGAGCTGTTGGTCGATGGCGAGCTGATAGGCTTTGGCCAGCACCGTTTGCGGGTGATGCACACGCCAGGCCACTCGCCGGGCAGCGTGGTCTTCTACGACGAAGCCGAGAAGGTGCTCTTCAGTGGCGACACCCTCTTCCGCATGGGAGTGGGGCGCACCGACCTGCAGGGCGGCTCATGGCAGCAGTTGATGCAGAGTCTGCACGACGTGTTGGCACCCTTGCCCCCCGACGTGAAGGTATATCCCGGACATGGGCCCGCCACAACCATCGGCGAGGAAGTGCGCATGAACCCGTATTTCAGATGATGCGAGGTTGATGCTGCGATTTCCGGAGATTCCAGAAAATCCAGAAAATCCAGGTTTTCCAGATTATCTGGATTATCCAGAAAATCTGGGAGAAATCCGTTATTATAATTATTTTGGATAAACAAAAAAAGAGATGACAGGAGAATATATATTGAGCATTGTGGTGGCTGCGCTGTTGGGCGGTGCCATCGGTCTGGAGCGTGAGTATCGCTCGAAGGAAGCAGGATTTCGCACCCACTTCTTGGTGGGCTTGGGCAGCGGTTTGCTGATGGTATTGTCGATGCACGGCTTCGACGATTTCATGGGCATCCAGGGCATCCAGCGCGACCCCAGCCGCATGGCGGCGCAGGTCATCAGCGGCATGGGCTTCATCGGTGCCGGATGTATCATCTTCCAAAAGAACGCCGTGAAAGGCCTGACCACGGCGGCGGGCCTGTGGGTGACATCGGCCATCGGCATGACGGCAGGAGCGGGCATGTATGGGCTGTCGGTGGTGGCCACGCTGTTGGTGCTCTGCTGCCTCGAAGGGTCGGACTTCATCCATCACCGCATCTTCCACGAGAAGAAAGACCAAGAGGATGATGAATAGTGCCCCTGGCTAAACGAAGATGAAGACGAAGCGCAGCGATTCGTAGAGCTGCACGGCCAACACATAGAGCAACAGCAGGGGAGCTGCTGAGGCAAGGCCCTGCGTGGCCGACTGGCATATATCAGACACGGACTGGAAATGGCGCGACACCAATCCATAGGCCACCGACAACACAATGACGCCAAAGGCCACGATGGGCACCAGCGCATGGCTGAAGGCCGATGGCCACAGATGGCCCGTGGCCGAGAGCAGCACGGCATGCGAAGGCAAGGTGAGCAGAGCCACCACGCCCACATACACCAGCAGGATGACGGCCAGCAACGCAAGAGCTTGACGTTGGCGATAGCCCACGGGACGGCGCAGCACGCCAACGATGCCACTGCCACGCATGCATCCCCAGGCCAGCGACAACAGCAGTAGCCAGATGAGTAGGGGCTTTTGGAGCATGCCCACAAAACCGCCCAAGAAGTAGCGGATGCCCTCCGACGAGAGCAGCGAACGTGTGCCCTCGCCACCCGATGTGGCCGACAGCAACCACGATGCCAGCACCAGCACCACCCACGCCATCACCAGCGCCAACGACAGATAAGGCAACAGCTTCTTCATTGCGTTCTTTTAGGAGATGAGGAGTTTAGGAGTTTGGGAGTTTAGGAGTTTGGGAGTTTAGGAGTTTGGACGATAGTTTAGGCATTCGTAATTCGTAATTAGAAAAATGCTACTCCTCGTCGGGCTCCAGATTGTCGATGTCGAGGATATGCAGCTCCAGCGCACGCACCACTAAGCGCGTGGCGTTGACACCACGGCCGTCGGGGAAAAGCTTCTGCACAAGCTCGTTCTGACGCTTCTCCAGACTCTTCACGCCAAAGGGCATTCCTCGTAGTTGGGTGATTTGGTCCTTGGTGTAGCCCAGCGCCAGATGGCGCAGGAACCGTTCGTCGTATTCGTCAATCTCGTAGTTCACCATCGCCTCCTGCTTGGCCAGCTCCGAGCCCACGCTGTGCTTGAAGCGATCTACAATCTTCTTCAGGATAGGCTCGTTGAACACCAGTTGCTTGCCCGACATCACCGCCAGCACATCGCCGCGTGTGAGCAGCTCGCCCGTCTTCAGGATGATGCCGTCGGCACCAGCGTCGAGCACGTCGACCCACAGCTTCTCGTTCAGAATCTCGCCGGTGAATATCAGCACGCGCACCTGCGGATACATCTCCTTGGTCTGTCGGCACAGCTCTACGCCCACGGTGGTGGAGCCGCCTAACCCCAGGTCGAGGAGCACCAGGTCGGGCAGCTGCTGCTTCAGCAGTCGCCAATAGCTCGACTCGTTGTCAGCGGTGCCAATGACTTCCGCTTCGGGGATGTCGTTGCGGATGATGCCTTGTGTGCCCTTCAGCTCCAGAGGCACGTCTTCTACGATGATAACCTTAAATTTTTCCATGGTTCTTTATTGCTTTATGTCTTCTTTTTGCTTCGTTTTCATCACCCTGGGTAGCGTCACGGCGACGGTGGTAGCACCGTTGGCATCCACCTCGGCCCTGATGGCACAGCCACGCCGGTTGGTGGCCTCACCATGGTCGCGTACAATCTGGCGGCAAAGCAGGTAGGGAATCTGTCCGCTGTCGGGGGTGAAGAGGGCCAGCGCTTGCTGGCTGGTCAGGTGCAGATGGGGCATGGCCACCGTGCATCGCACGTATTTGTCGCCCTGCGGCTCATAGCCTACGCTCAGCTTCTTCTCGCCCGACTGCTTGCGCAGCAGTTCGAAGAGATAGCCTATGAGCACGGGGTCGCCCAGGATGTCGTGCTCCAGTGGCTTCAGATGCAGACGCATGTGTTCGGTCTGCCTCACGGCCTGTAGGCTCAGTATGCCGTAGAGCTCGCGATAGTAGGCCACCACCTCGGGCAGCGATGCGGCGTCGCCCATGTCGACCAGCTGGCTGATGCGGCTGGGGTAGTACATCGTCTCATGCTTCAGCGCCGAGAGGCAGTTGTCCATCACGGCATTGCTCACGTGGAGCGCCTGTTCCTCTTGTTCGGTGCGCGCCAGCTCGTCTTTCATCATCTCCAGCTTCTCCAGCTTCTCTTGTTGCCTGCGTGTGGCCTTGCCCAGCGACGACAGCACCTGCCACACCACAGCCAGCAGGATGAAGAGCAGCAGGATGAAGAGCAGCACAATGGCCACCTGCTTGTTGGTTTGCGACTGCTGCATCTTGCGGCAATATTCGTGCAGGGTGGCATCGGCCGACATCTCCTTGAACAGGAGGGTGTAGATGCGGTTGTTGTATTGATAGAGCTGCCATTGGTGCAGGGCGAGGGCAGCCACGGCGCTCTCGTTGCGCATGGTGAGCAGGATGTTGTAGTTCACCTTCGTGCTGTCTCTGAACCAGATAATCTCGGGCGGAACCAGCGACGGGTCGTCGGTTCGCAACAGGGTGTCGGACGAAGACGGGTGCATCTGCCGATAGAATTCGTTCAGATGATGGCGGCAGGAATCGGCATAGTCGAGCGTGAGGTCGAAGTGGCCCTCCACATTCGAGAAATAGGTGGAGTCGGCAAAGGCGCTGGCACGTCCCAGATGGTTGTCGGGTAGGGCAGGGGAGGAGAGAGGCGCCATGCCGATGAGGAGGAGCAGCATGCGCACGAAACCGCGTGGAAGGCGGAAGAAGAAACGGCTGCCCTCGCCCTTGCGGCTCTCTGCCGAAAGCAGGCACACGGAGAAGATTTTGCTCATCTTGCGATACTTCTCGATGATGCCTTTGCAGTTGAGGAGACCAAATCCGTGCGAAGTGTTGGCCTTGTCGTCGACGATGACTTTGCGGTCGAATACGTGGGCCAGCTGGTGCTCGTCGAGACCTATGCCGGTGTCTTCGACGGAGATTTCCACATAGTCGTCGCCCTCGGTGGCGAAGATATGGACGCGCCCGCCGTCGGCGGTGAACTTGCGGGCGTTGTCGGCCAACGTGTTGAGCATGAAGAGGGTGAGCACACGGTCGGCCTTCACACGTGCATCGGTGGGCGTCACCTCCAGCTCGATGTGCTTCATGGCGAAGCTGCGGCGGCTCTTGCCGATGATGTCGAAGAGCTGCTGCAGGGGGAACGTCTCCACATGCAGGCTCAGCTCGCCCTGGCTCAGCTGAATCCATCGGGTGAGCAGCTGGGTCTGCAGGTTGATGTTGTCGGTGAGCTCCGTGATGTAGGCCATGCGCTCCTGCTGGGCGGTCGGCTCCGATGCCTCCAGTCGGTTGGCCTCGTGCAGCATGCGGTCGATGAGTGGTGTGATGCCATTCACGATGGAGATTTTGGCACGCTGCTCCAAGGCCAGCCTCTCGCCTTTCTCCACGCGCAACCTGGCCATGGCAAGCTGCTCGCGCAACTCCTCCTCGTGTTGTTGCATGGCTGGCGTAGTGTCCATGTTGTGGCGATGCTTCTTATGCCACCAATAGAAGAAGGTGAGCAGCAGCACCAGCGCCACGATGGCGGCCACCACCGCCCAGATGAGCACTCCCAACTGCGCCGTGGCCTGTTCCAGCTGGGCGGCGTGGGCTTCGAGCGAGCGGTCTTGGCGCGTCTGCTCCTGCAGGTCGAGATAGATGTTGCGGTTTTGGTCGCTCGACTTCTTGTCGTCGATGGCGGCGTAGGCCACGCTGAGCTGCTCACGAATGCTGGCCACCAGGTCGGGGGCTTTGTTGATGATGGTGTCGCTGAGTGCCAGCTGCAGGTGGCGCAACGCTTGGGGATAGTTGTTCAGAGCCAGATAGCACGATGCCAGTGTGCGGTGGGCACCGGCAATCTGATAGACGTCGCCAAAGTGGTTGAAGATGTCGAGCGAGCGATGGGCCAGATGCAGCGCCAGCGAGTCGTCGGCCACGCCGTCGGGGTTGAAATACTTGAATGCCGGCAGGTTGTCGGCCTCTAACCGATGACGGTATTCGTCTACCATCAGGTGCTCGGCCAGGGCCTCTAATGAGTTGGCCTCGAAATACGACATCCCCGTCTGCACCGACGTGAGATAGCAGCGCATTAGGTAGTCGAACTCGGCCTGGTTGATTTGCTCCTGCGACCCTGTGGTGACCATGCCTCCAGCTCCCACATTATAGAGATAGTTGAGCTGCTGGGCGGTGTCGGAAGCCAACTCGGCGGGCATGTCGTTCAAGGCCTGTGCCGACTGCTGCTCCAGTCCCACATAATAATAATAGGTGGAGGTGACAATGGCCAGCTCGCTCTCGGCATAGACCAGCCGACGTTGCTGCCGAGGGTTCAGCGTGGCACGCTCCTCGCTGATGCGGCGCAAAGCCCGCAAGGCCTGCTCACGGCAATCGTAGAAAGCTTTGTTGTTGGAACGACGCTGGCAGAGGCGCATCTGCTGGATATAACCCACCAGCAGCTCCAGCTGGTTGTCGGTGACGCTGGGGATGCGGCTGAGCAACTCTTGTGCCTCCTCGTAGCGCATCTGCGCAATGCGCACGAAAGCCAGGTTGTTGAGCGCCTCGGCTTGGGCATCGCCATACGAAGCCGCCTGCTCAAGGGCCAAACGGGCATAGTGCTCAGTAGAGTCGAGACTGCGATAATGGTAGGCGTAGGAGCGGTCGTTCAAAGTGTCGGTCGCCTGCCTCTCGCCTTGGGCACAGGAAAATAGAATAAAGGAAGAAAAAGGAAGAATGAAGAATGTGGCTATCGCCTTCAATAGCCTCGCTTGTATGCAGGAAGCATTATTTCCATTCTTCATCCTTCACGTTGCTAAATTTAATGTTTATTAAAGAGTGGATAGGAGAGAGAAAGGGGCGACCGTTTTGCGTATAAACTATTGTCCTTTCACTCCTTTTCACTCCCCTTCACTCCTGCCATATTGAAGTTGCATTACTTTTTCAACTTCTCAATATATCCCAGCGCTTCCTTGCACTTGTCGGTGACATACTGCCAGTCGGCGGCCTTCACTTTGTCTGAGGGGAAGAGCTTTGAGCCCATGCCCACGCAGAAGACGCCAGCCTTGAACCACTTCGTCAGGTTCTCCTCGTCGGGCGAGACGCCGCCGGTGACCATGATTTTCGACCAAGGCATGGGAGCCTTCAGGCCTTTCACCATGTTGGGGCCTACCACGTCGCCGGGGAACACCTTCGTGAGGTCGCAACCCAGCTCCTGAGCCTTGCCAATCTCGCTGACGGTCATGCAGCCAGGGCAGTAGGGGATGAGTCGGCGGTTGCACACAGGGGCGATGTCGGGGTTGAACAGCGGGCCCACCACGAAGCAGGCTCCCAGCTGAATATACATGGCTGCCGTGGGGGCGTCAACCACGCTGCCGATGCCGAGTGCCAGTTCGGGGCACTCCTTGTCGGCCCATTTCACCAGTTCGCCGAACACCTCTTGGGCGAAGTCGCCACGATTAGTGAACTCGAAGGCGCGCACACCACCTTCATAGCAAGCCTTCACTACGTTCTTGCACGTCTCTAAATCTTTGTGATAGAACACAGGCACCATGCCTGTTGAGCCTATCTTGGCCATCACGGCCAGCTTGTCGAATTTTGCCATAATTATTTAAATGAAGAATGAAGAGTGAAGAATGAAGAATTTCTTGCGTCCCGTTGGTGGCAAGCGGCAGAGCCGAGCAGCTACCGCATTTCTACTTCGACATCCATCCTCCATATTGTTGTTATAAATTATTATTTCTTTTTGCGGTTTTAATTGATGAAACCAATAAGGCTATCAACTCGCTGCAATCATCTGCCATGCTATCAAATTCTTTATCAGTCAAATAATTAGTGTCATGGAGTAAATTAAGCCAGTTCATAGTCTCATTGGCTTCTTTTAGTGCTATATGAAGCTTGGTGATGAAGTCTGAAGGACTTTGCGCAAATTCCGATTCATGCACATTAGCAGACACTGACGTACCTGATCGCAAAACTTGCTTGTAGATAGCTTGAAGCTTCCAATCGCAGCCTGTGAAATGAAGAAACATCTTAACGATGCGCACTGCAAAAGAATAACTCTTAATATGCAGCACCGATCCGTCTCTCCGATAGTTTTTCATCATTGCGGCAGCAAATTCTTCATTCTTCACTCTTCATTCTTCATTTTTATCGTTGCACTCTTCCGTTTGCATTGCCACCGGCCAAGGCTTCCACTTCGTCGGCGGTCACCAGGTTGAAGTCCCCGTTGATGGTGTGCTTCAGGGCACTGGCGGCAACGGCGAACTCAAGGGCCTCGCCCTGCGTCGGCTTGGTCAGCAGACCGTGGATGAGACCACCCGAGAACGAGTCGCCACCGCCCACGCGGTCGATGATGGGGTTGATTTCGTAGCGCTTGCTCTGGTAGAATTCCTTACCATCGTAGATGAGTGCCTTCCAACCGTTGTAGGTGGCGCTGTAGCTCTCGCGTAGGGTAGAGACCACATACTTGAAGCCGAACTCCTGCATCATCTGACGGAAGATGCCTTCGTAGCCAGCAGCATCGGTCTGGCCACCCTCTACGTCGGCATCGGGCTTGAAGCCAAGGCACAGCTCGGCATCCTCTTCGTTGCCGATGCACACGTCGACATACTTCATCAGCGGACGCATGATGCTGATAGCTTTCTGGCTGGTCCACAGCTTCTTACGGAAGTTCAGGTCGACGCTCACCGTGACACCGTGGCGCTTGGCGGCCTCGCAAGCCAGGCGAGTTAGCTCGGCAGCCTTGTCGCTGATGGCGGGCGTGATGCCGCTCCAGTGGAACCACTGTGCGCCTTCCATCACCTTGTCGAAGTCGAAGTCGGCTGCTTCAGCCTCAGCAATAGCACTATGAGCACGGTCGTAAATCACCTTCGAGGGTCGCATGGAGGCTCCAGTCTCAGCGTAGTAGAGTCCGATGCGGTCGCCGCCACGCACGATGAAGTCGGTGTTCACACCATAGCGGCGAAGGGCGTTCACGGCAATCTGGCCAATCTCATGCTTCGGCAGCTTGCTCACGAAATAGGCTTCATGCCCATAGTTGGCCACACTGATGGCCACGTTGGCTTCGCCGCCACCGGGGATGATACGGAAACTTTCACTCTGGATGAAACGGTCGTTGCCCTGGGGCGACAGGCGGAGCATAATCTCGCCAAGTGTTACAATCTTTGCCATTCGTTTTTTTGGTTATTAAAATTAATAATTAGAATTGATGCTACAAAATTACATCTTATTTCCGAAATAGCCAAGGAAAAACAAAAAAATCAAAATAATAAGAAATAAAAAAACGAAAATACAATCCTCTCACATAGCTTAAAGACAAAATTTGAGTGATAGGGCGACCCACGAAAAAGCCACACAATTAAATTCCCAACTATTCTATTTATCATAATGCCGATTCAGATGATTTGGTGGCGACTTTTGTGGCGGTTGTGTTGGCGTGTCAAATAAAGCAGTTTCTCATTTCAAAATCTGGAGGACGAATGCTTAGACTCAATAAATGACGAATCTATATAACAACGCAATTTCGGTGAGCGAAATTGTGAATGTACGACAATAAGTTTACCCAGCAAAAAATGGAGCGCTCCAAATTTTGAAAAGGCGTTGACTTTTTTCAAAAAGGCGTTGACTTTTTTTCCTAAGCGATGTACTTTCTTCGTACAATAGCCGAGGGCACGCAGTATCCCAAGAATGGCAGAATTTACATCGCTGTTGACATGCAGGTGAACATTGTTGATGACGAGCAAAATGGGGTGCATTCAGGAGAGACGGCGCACGACAAACAGGGAGCGGGAGTCACCGCAGAGGGAAAAGGGACATGCTTTTTAGGTTGGCAGCGGGCGGGGACATGATTGGCAGCGGCCGCTGCCAATGATGGCAGCGAACGCCGACATGAATGGCAGCGGCCGCTGCCAACCTAAATTTATAAGTGATGATGAAGTCAGCCGCAGATAATCATCATACTGGTTTCTTCTCAAGCAACACAACGTTTTCAACATGTGGCGTGTGTGGAAACATGTCGACAGGCTGTACGCAACTGATGCGGTAGCTCTGCTGCAGCTCGTGCAGGTCGCGTGCTTGCGTGGCAGGATTGCAGCTGACGTAGACGATGCGCGTGGGTGCTGCTCGCAGGATGGTTTTCACCACATCGGGGTGCATGCCAGCGCGTGGAGGGTCGGTGATGATGACATCGGGATGGCCATGCTGAGCGATGAAATCGTCGGTGAGGATGTCCTTCATGTCGCCAGCAAAGAAAAGGGTGTTGCCGATGCCGTTCAGCCTTGAATTCTCCTTCGCGTCGGCAATGGCCTCTGGCACATACTCAATGCCCACTACCCTACTGGCATTGCGTGCCACGAAATTGGCGATGGTGCCGGTGCCGGTATAGAGGTCGTAAACGGTTTCGCTGCCTGTGAGGGCTGCCAACCGCAGGGCCACCTCATAGAGGTGTAGGGCCTGCTCGGTGTTGGTCTGGTAGAACGATTTCGGCCCCACTTTGAAGCGCAGGTCGGCCATGAGTTCAAAGATGTGGTCGGTGCCTCGGAACGTGATAATCTGCTGGTCACCAATGGTGTCGTTGCACTTCTGGTTGTCCACATACATCAGCGAAGTGATCTGCGGGAAGGTGTCGGCCACATACTGCATGAGGGCAAGCGCCTCCGTTTCGCCACCCGTCTCATCGTAGTGGAACTGAACGACAACCATCCACTCGCCACTATTGGAGTTGCGTATGATGATGTCGCGAAGCAATCCCTTTTGCTGGCGCAGGTCGAAGAAGCTGATGCCGTGCTGCAGGGCGTAGTCGCGTATGGCATTGCGTATCTCGTTGTGCAGCGGGTGCATGAGCCAGCATTTCTCGATGGGCAGAATCTTGTCGAAGGCTCCTGTGATGTGGAAGCCGATGGCGGGTTGGTCCTTCAGCGACTGGTGGGCTTCGGGGTTCGGGTCGGCTATCATCTCTTCTTTGGTGATATAGCGCTTGTTGGCACAGCCAAAGTCGAGCTTGTTGCGGTACTCCCGCGTCTGCACCGAGCCGATGATGGGACTGATGGGTGGCATCTCAATCTTTCCTATGCGCGTCAGCTGGTCGAGCACTTGCTGCTGCTTGGCCTTCAGCTGCTCCTCGTAGGGCAGGTTCTGCCACTTGCATCCTCCACAGACGCCGAAATGCTGGCAGAAGGGTGTGGCCCTCTGCTTGCTGTACTGCACGAAGCGCACCACCTCGCCCTCGGCGAAGCTGTGCTTCTTGCGACGTATTTGAACATCGCAGACATCGCCGGGCACACACCAAGGAACGAAGACCACCATGTCGTCCCAATGGAACAGACATTTGCCCTCGGCAGCCACCGCTTCAATCGTTACGCCCTCAATCAGGGGCATGGGTTTCTTTTTTCTGGCCATCAATTCAAATCTCAAAGTCCAAGCATGAGCGTTGCACGGTGTAGGGTCTCACCTTGCCATTGGCCACCGCCAGATGCTCGGGGTGGCTGGCGTAAACTTTCAACGCCTCGGCCGACTCCAAGGTGCTATCGAGCATCACATCAGCATTCGACGAGCTGAGCCTCCCGTCGACATGTACTTTCACGTCGAGCAGTCCAGGCACTTTTCCTACCAGCCCTTCCAAACCAGCCTTGATGTCGGCTTTCACCTTGTTCTTCTCTTCTTCTGTCAACGCTGGATTCAATGTCCAGAGAATAATATGCTTTACCATTATTTATTGTTACTTTTCACTTATCACTTTTCACTTATCTTGGTTCCCCTTCCGCTGCTGACGATGAGTTCGCGCAACTGGTCGTTCAGGTCGTCAGCCTGCATCAGTTGCTCTATCGTCATGTGCATGCGATAGCGCCAATAGTGACGTGGGTTGGCGGGGATGTTGATGCGCTCGGCATTTTGGTCGGGCAGTCTGAGTCTCTCGTTGATGCTGAGCCAATCTTGCAGGGAGAGCAGACAGAGCATGCTGGGCGACGTGAGGTGACGGCTCACGATGTCCTTGGCCAGCCATCCTGGTAGCGGATGGGGTGCGTTGCCAGAGCGGTAGAGCATGGTGTTGTAATAGTCTTGCGTGCGCTCCTCGTCCTCGTCCCACCATTGGCGCAGTGTGCTCATATCGTGGGTGCTGATGGTGCACACCGAGCGGTAGGGATTGCGACTGAGGTGGCCGAAGCGCACAGCCGGGTCTTTGGGCATCGACTGTATCTCGAGCGACAGGATGCGCAGCTCGTTCATCACCCAAGGCACACAGTCGGGCACCATGCCCAAGTCTTCGGCACAGCAGAGCATGCGGGTGGCCTGGGTGAGCCGCGGCAGCTTCTTCATCGCCTCCTGATACCAGAACTGATTCATCCGGCGATAGAAGTAGTCGTTGTAGAGATTCCAGAAGCGCTGGCGCTCGTCCTCGCTGAGCAGTTTCTCGAACTCGGGCATCTTCGGCGCATTGATGCGCGGATGCCAGGCATTGCCCACCGGCAACTTATGGTCGGGCAGGAACAGCTCTTCGTGGAATGGCACACCATAGGCCTCCACTTCCTGCCTTGTCATGGGCAGCGACGGCTGGAACTGTCCGTAGAGTCCGCTCTTCTGAGGCACGGGTATCTCCCAGATGCGGAAGAATCCCAGCACGTGGTCGATGCGATAGGCATCGAAGTAGTGCTGCATCTTGCTGAAGCGGCGCACCCACCACTGGCAGCCATCTTTCATCATCTCGTCCCAGTTGTAGGTGGGGAAGCCCCAGTTCTGTCCGTCTTCGCTGAAGGCATCGGGTGGTGCTCCAGCCTGTCCGTTCAGGTTGAAGTAGCGAGGCTCCACCCACGCTTCCACGCCATCGCGACTGATGCCGATGGGGATGTCGCCCTTCAGTATCACTCCTTTGCTGCGCGCATGCTGGTGGGCATCGTGCATCTGCTGGTCGAGGTTGAACTGCACATAGCACCAGAAGTCGATGGTCTTAGGGTCGACCTTTGCCAAAGGTTCTGGCCACTGGCTGAAAGTGGACGTGCCGTAGAGGTCGCGGTAGAAGCAGAATCGGGCGTAGGGCTCAAGCCACTCTTTGTTCTCGGCCATGAACTCGCGATAGGCCTTCGTGCGCTTCACCCTCGCCCCTTCTTGTGCATACAGTTCGTGCAAATAGTCCATTTTAGCACGGAACATACGCTCGTAATCAATCTGGGGCAACTGGTTCAACTCTTGCCGAAGTTCCTCATAGTATTGGCGGCGGCTCTCATCCTTCAGCTGTGGCAACTGCCTGAAGTCGGTGTACTGGGGATGGAGGGCGTAGATGCTGATGCTGTTGTAGGGATAGGAGTCTTGCCACGTGCCCGAGATGTTGGTGTCGTTGATGGGCAGTATCTGCAATATGCGCTGCTGCGTGGAGGCACACCAGTCGACCATCATCTTCAGGTCGCCAAAGTCGCCTACGCCAAAGCTGCCCTCGCTGCGCAACGAGAACACGGGGATGACGGTGCCGGCACCCTTCCAGGGATGAACGGCGAAGAAGGCCTGTGGGAGTTCGTAGACGAGCACATCCGACGTCTGCACGCCTACGGTGGGAAGCTCCACGAAGCGGTTGTTACCTGTCTCCCAGGCCACCGCTCCCCTACTGTCGACCGTGATGAACTTGAACTCGAAGCGCCCGGGCAAGCGGTCGCCATCGAGGCTCACCACCCACTCGTGGCTCTCGTGCTCGTTCATCGCCAGAGCCTTGTCGGTGTTCCACCCACCCAGATAGTGGGGCGCTCCCACCATAGCCAGACGCTGGTTTTTGCGCAACTGCGGTGCACGAACCTTCAGGCGCACCGTCCGCTGAAACTCGCTGCCTGGACTCAGCTGGCGCTGGCGGTTCATCACACAGTCGGTGAAAGCCGATGAATAGAGGTAGGCATCGTCGGGGGTGTCAATCCAATGGTCGAAGACGATGTAGCGCATGCCATTCGTGGCGGCCATCTCAAGTCTGTGGGGTTCCACCTTCCATTCGTGGCGCACCTCATCCTCTCCCAATACCACGCTATAGTAGTAGTCGAAATAGCTCCCTGGCATGCCGTCCCACTCTAACTGGCAAGTCCAGTTACGCCCGTTAGTGGTCTGCATGCAGTGGGTCGTGGCATCACCATCTGGGCCGAGGATGTTCAGGCACAGCTGCTCGCCAAACGAAGTAAAATACTCAATGTTGAAAAGCAATTGCATGATGTAGTGTAGTTTTTAGTTTTCGCAAAATTAGTGCTTTTTTGGTTGTTGGCCTTCTTTTTGCATCATGAAATACACCATGTCGAAGCGCAAACGTTTGCGCGCCCTACCCCATTCATAAAAGGGATAGGCCCGGTTTTTACCGGATAATCTAGAAAATCCAAGGAAAAACCAGGAATCCAGCCCCGCTTCACCCATGCGGCAGCTCGGTAAACACTTTACGGCCCCTGACGTAATACTGCCACAACAGCGAGAACGAAGCGCGCTCTCGAGGATGGGTGTCGCCCACCGCTTGTTGCAAGGACCGCCTGTCGGCATCGAAATCGGCCTTCCATTGTTTGAATGCCCGCCGAGCCCGCCATACGGCACGGAAATCTCCCACGTTGCCCTGCAACAGCAGCATCTGCCACGCTGCCAAGTAGTCGAGCCACCAGCGCCAGCGCATCACTGGCTTTAATTCCTTGTCGGGCAAGCATTTGTAGAGCATGGTGAGGTTGTTGCGGAAGTTGAGAAAGGTCTTCATGGGATTGGCCTTGGGTAGCGTGCCCCCTCCCACATGATAGACGTGGCTTTGGGGCAGACAATAGATTTTGTAGCCTCTCAGCCTGATGCGCCAGCACATGTCTATCTCCTCCTGGTGGGCGAAGAATCGGGCATCGAGTCCTCCCACCTCTCGATACACGTCGGCACGCACCATCAGCGCAGCACCAGTTGCCCACAGCACTTCGGTTGCCTCGTCGTACTGCCCTTCGTCCTTCTCCACCGTATCGAACAGCCGTCCGCGGCAATAGGGGTAGCCCAGTCGGTCGAGATAGCCGCCGCATGCGCCAGCATATTCAAAGTGGTCACGCTGAGCCATAGAGAGAAGCTTGGGTTGGCATACGGCAACAGCGGGATGGGCATCCATGAAGTTGAGCATGGGTGTGAGCCAGCCAGGCGTGGTCTCTATATCGCTGTTCAACAGCAGGTAGTACTCGGCATCAATTTCGGCCAGAGCACGGTTGTAGCCCTCGGCAAATCCCCAGTTGCGGTCGAGCAGAATCAATGGCACCTCGGGGAAGTGCTGACGTAGCATCGCCACGCTGTCGTCGGTAGAGGCATTGTCGGCCACGTAGACGGTGGCTTCATCCTTCGAGTGTTTCAACACACAGGGCAGATAGCGGCTCAGCATGGCCGAACCGTTCCAGTTGAGAATGACAATGGCAAGCTTCATTCAATTTTTACTTTTCACTTCTCACTTTTCACTTCTCACTTAAAAAGTGTTTGCCACCAGCGCCGAGTGGTCGTGGTTGAAGCCGCCCAGCCTGACGGTGACGAGCTGATTGTCGAGTTCGGGCGAGGCAAGGCGTGCAGGCAGCTCCACACGCACATAGTTGCGCGTAAATCCGTGCATGGCTCTGCCCCGTGTGGCCTTCTCCAACAGCACCTCGGCATCTTGGCCCATATATTGTGCATAGAATGCCTCCGTCTTTTGGTCGGAGAGTTCGAGCAACCGCTTGCTGCGGTGTTTCTTCTCTTCCTCGCTCACCACGTAGGGGATTTTAAGCGCAGCCGTGCCAGGACGTTCGCTGTATGGAAATACATGAAGCTGGCTGACAGGCAATTGGTTGATTAACGCAAAGGTTTGCTCAAAGCATTCGGCGGTCTCGCCCCTACAGCCTACCATCACATCCACACCAATGAATGCATCGGGCATCACCTGTTTGATGTGCTCAATCTTTTGGGCGAAGAGACGGCTGTCGTAGTGGCGGTGCATCAGCCTAAGCACCTCGTCGCTGCCGCTCTGAAGGGGGATATGGAAGTGGGGCATGAAAGCCCGGCTATGCGCGCAATAGTCGATGAGGTCGTCGCTGAGCAAGTCGGGTTCCAGACTGCTGATGCGGTATCGGCTGATGCCTTCCACCTGGTCGAGAGCCTTTACCAAGTCGATGAATTTTTCGCCTGTGCTCTTCCCAAAGTCGCCGATGTTTACTCCTGTGAGAACGATTTCCTTACCCCCCTGGTCGGCGGCCTGTCGCGCCTGCTCCACCAGCGAGGCGATAGTGGGGTTGCGGCTGAAACCGCGAGCGTAAGGGATGGCACAATAGGTGCAGAAATAGTCGCAGCCGTCCTGCACCTTCAGAAAATAGCGGGTGCGGTTGCCACGCGAGCAGCTGGGAGCGAAGCTCACAATATCCTTCGTCTTCTGGGTGTAGCAGGGCGCAGGGGCGGTAGACTTCTCGCCTCCCCCACCCCACTCCTCCGCCAGGAACTGCACCAGCTGGGCTTTCTCGTTGCTGCCCAGCACCAGGCTGACGCCGTCGATGTGGCTCACGGCCTGTGGTTCCAGCTGGGCGTAGCATCCTGTGACCACCACAAAGGCTCGTGGGTGCTGGCGAACCAGGCGATGGATGGCTTGGCGGCATTTGCGCGAGGCCACCTCGGTCACCGTGCAGGTGTTCACAATGCAAATGTCGACTTCCTCCCCCTTTTCTGCCGTGCGCACTCCCAGTTGCTGCAGCAAGCGTCCAAAGGTCGAGGTCTCAGAGAAGTTCAGCTTGCAGCCTAATGTGAAGTAGGCCGCTGTCTTACCCTGAAATGCTGATGAGTCTATCATTCTAATCGATGCAATGGTTTGTTTGCGACCGCAAAATCAGTCAAAAAGAAACGGAGCGACAAGGCAAAAGGAGATTAATATATCCATTTACTACTGGCAAAGGTCCCCCCACCGCTCCAACAGCCGCTGTGCGCCGACCATCTCGTCGGTGAATACTCCCACAGAAACCTCCCCCCCGCCCCTCTCTCCAATCGGAGAGGGGCATATATACACCACGCGGCACAAGGGGAAGTCTATCTAATCAAATGATGGGTTCCAGCTGACTGACGTTCTTTTCAATCTGTTCGTCGCTGACGGAGTAGTTCTGCAGGTCGCCGTTGATGTACTGGTCGTAGCTGGGCATGTCGATGAGTCCGTGTCCTGAGAGGTTGAAGAGGATAACCTTCTGCTCGCCTGTCTGCTTGCACTTATTAGCCTCGCGGATGGTGGCAGCAATGGCATGGCAGCTCTCGGGAGCGGGAATGATGCCCTCGGTGCGGGCAAAGAGCATGCCGGCGTCGAAGCTCTCCAACTGCGGAATGTCAACACCATGCATCAGGCCGTCTTTGATCAGCTGACTGACAATCATGCCGGCTCCGTGGTAGCGCAGTCCACCAGCGTGTATGTTGGATGGTTTGAACTGGTGGCCGAGGGTGAACATGGGCAGCAGGGGGGTGTAGCCAGCCTCGTCGCCAAAGTCATACTGGAACTTGCCGCGTGTCAGTTTCGGACAGCTCTCAGGCTCGGCGGCGATGAACTCGGTCGTCTTGCCGTCCTTCAAGTTGTGACGCATGAAGGGGAAGGCGATGCCACCGAAGTTGGAGCCTCCGCCAAAGCAGGCAATCACCATGTCGGGGTATTCGCCAGCCAAGGCCATCTGCTTCTCGGCTTCCAAACCGATGATGCTCTGGTGCAGCGCCACATGATTGAGCACTGAGCCCAGCGTGTACTTGCAGTTGGGAGTAGTCGTAGCCAGTTCCACAGCCTCGCTGATGGCGGTGCCCAGCGAGCCTGAGTGCATGGGGTCGCGGGTGATGATGTCCTTGCCTGCGCGGGTTGACATCGAGGGAGAGCCGGTGACGGCGGCCCCGAAGGTGCGCATGGCCGTAGAGCGGTAGGGCTTTTGTTGCATCGTAATCTTCACCTGATAGACGGCACACTCCAAGCCATAGAGCTTGGCAGCGTAGCTGAGTGCCATGCCCCACTGTCCGGCACCCGTCTCGGTGGTCACGTTGGTAGTGCCCTCCTGCTTGGCGTAGTAGCACTGTGGCAGAGCGGAATTGATCTTGTGCGAACCCAGCGGGTTGGTCGACTCATTTTTAAAATATATGTGGGCGGGAGTGCCAAGAGCCTCCTCGAGCGCATAGGCACGTACCAAGGGTGTGGAACGATAGAAGCGATACTTCTCTTGCACCTCCTCGGGGATGTCGATGAAGGGGTGCACGGTGTCGAGTTCTTGCACACAGCACTCGCGCGGGAAGATGTGGGCAAGGTCGTCGACGCCTAATGGCTGGTGGGTCTTGGGATGGATGGGTGGCAGCGGCTTGTGGGGCATGTCGGCCTGGATGTTGTACCACTGCGTTGGAATCTCACTCTCCTGAAGGATGAATTTCTTTTGTTTCATAAATCTTGTTAGTTAAAGTGTTAATTGTTTATCTGGCTTCCACATATTTGTGTAAAGTGGCGCGCACGGCACCGTGGCCAGCGAAGAGCTGGCGCACCATGTCCTCTATCTGATCTCCCAGCCCAGCCTGGTAGAGGTCGACTCCAAACACGTCGGCACGGCTGTAGAGCTGGCGCAGACACGAATAGTCCTGCTCAGGCTGGCCCACCTGGAGCGGAGCCACAATGGCCTGCAACTCGGCGAGCATGGGGTCGGGAGAGGGCTCGAAGGGCGTGCCATCGTCCTTGATGCCCTTCAGATAGCGGGCATAACCAGCCAGCGTGAGGGGGATGAGCACCAGATTCTGCATGTCGAGGCCACGGCTGATGTATTTCTTGATGGTCTCGCCGAAGCGGATGGGCAGCTTCTGGCTGGTGTCCATGGCGATGCGCTGCGGGGCATCGGGCATGAAAGGATTGGGCAGACGACGGTTGATGACGGCACCGATGAACTCGTAGGGGTTGAGCACGCCAGGGTCGGTGACCACGGGCATGGCCTCGATGTAGCCCAGCTTCTGCACAAAGGAGCGCAGGTCGGCATCGGCCATCTCGGCGCTGATGAGGGTATAGCCCAGCATGCAGCCATAGATGCTCATGGCGGTATGCAGGGGGTTGAGGCAGGTGGTGACCTTCATCGTCTCCACCTTGTCCACAGTCTCGCGGGTAGTGTAAAGGGCACCGCCCAAATGCAGGGGTGGACGTCCGTTGGTATAGTTGTCCTCGATGACCAGGTACTGTACCTCCTCGGCATTGACGAAGGGGGCAGTGAACGTGTGCTTCTCGGTCTCAATGTAGTTGTTGTCCTCGAATCCGTCTTGCGCCAACAGCTCTTTCACCCGCTCATGGGGCCTGGGCGTAATCTTGTCAATCATCGACCAGGGGAAGGTAATCTTTGTTTCGTCCTTCAGATAGAGGAGGAAAGCGTCGGGCACCAGGCCGTCCTTCACCCAGCGCTCGGCATAGGCCATGACACCGGCCTTTACCTTGTCGCCATTGTGCGAGCAGTTGTCCATCGACTGCACGGTGAGGGGAAGCTCGCCGGCCTGCCAACGCTCATAGAGCAGGGCGCAAACCTTGCCCATGGCGAAGACGGGCTTCAGGCCGCGAGCCAGGTCGGCATCGTTATAGGTGTAGCCCTTCTCGGTGATGGTGAACGAAATCATCTGCAATGAGGGATTGCGGAAGATGTCGACCAGACGCTGCCAGTCGGCAAACTGCGGGTCGGCCTTCAGTGCCTCGGTGACGCTGGCGATGACTTTCTTCTCGATGGTGCCCGTAGATTGCAGGCTGACGAGCAGCGACAGGTTGTCGTAGGGGGTGTATGCCTTGTCGACGACCTCGAAGTCAAATGTCTCGGCCACGATGACGCCTCGGTCGTATTGTCCCGTGTTGAGCGCGTCGTTGAGGATGGCGGCAGGGAAAGCCCTAAAAATGTTGCCACCGCCGAAGTGCACCCACGTGGGCTCCGCGAAGGTCTTGCGACGCACAGCTTGAATATCATACTTGGGGAGCTGGTAGCCCTTGCTCTCCCATTCTGCGGCATTCAGATGGCCGGTCAAAATATCCTTTAGTTTCATAGTAATATATAAATATTGATAATGTTTCAATTTAATCCGAATACGCGTTGGGCTGTGGCCGTGGTGACTTCGGCCACCGTTTCCTCGCTCACGCCATAGGCCAGTGCGAGGTGCTCGATGACATGAGTGATATAGGCGCTCTCATTGCGCTGGCCGCGCAGGGGCACGGGAGCCATATAGGGGGCATCGGTCTCCAGAACGATGCGCTCCAACGGGACGGTTGATGCCAGCACCTGGGGCAGATGGCTCTTCTTGAACGTGAGCACACCGCCTATGCCCAACACAAAGTGCTGAAACTGCAACAGCTCCAAGGCTTCGTGCTCGTTGCCAGTGAAACAATGGAACACGCCTCCCGGCAACTCCGACTCATAGCCTCGCAACAGCCGCACCATCTCGTTCTGAGCCTTGCGACTATGAATCATCAAGGGGAGCCTGGTCTGCACCGACCATCCCACCTGCTGCTCGAAAGCCTGAAGCTGCTCTTGTTCGAACTCGCGGCTCCAGTAATAGTCGAGGCCCACCTCGCCGATGGCGATGAGCTGTGGCGAGTGGAGGTCGACGAGCTGGTGGATGGCATTGAGCTGCTGCTGCCAGTCGGACTTCACCTCTTCAGGGTGCAAGCCCACCATGGCATAGAGGAAGCCCGGATGCTGCCGACATAGATGGATGATGCGGGCAGACGACGATAGGTCGATGGCTGGCACCATGATGGCGGTACAGCCCGCCTGCTGTGCCCGCTGCATCACATCGTGGCGGTCTGTTGCAAATTCCTCCCCGTCCAAGTGGGCATGTGTGTCAATGAACCTCATGTCACGCTCTTAGTATTTGCGGTACATCATTTGTTCGGCATATAGGCGAAGGGGGGCTTTCCTCTCGCCGTCAACGCTTACCTGCTTCAACAGGCGTTGTGCCTCGTCGAAATACTTTTTGATGGTCTTCTCACACAGCTGTCTGATGCCCAACTCGTTGTAGATGGCGGTCACAGCCTGCACCTTCTCCTGCCGGTCGAAATCGGTGGCAGCCAGCCATCGCATCAGCTCGGCACGCTGACCTGCATCGGCCAGGGCCAAGGCGTTGATGAGCATGTAGGTCTTCTTGTTAGTCACGATGTCACCGCCAATGGCTTTGCCAAAGGTCTGCTCATCGCCATACACATCGAGCAGGTCGTCCTGCAGTTGAAAAGCCAACCCCAGGCTCTCGCCAAATTGGTAGAGGAGTTCGGCGTCGGCAGCGGGGGCATCGGCCAAGATGGCTCCTATCTTCAGGGCGCACGCCAGCAGCACACTGGTCTTCAATCGAATCATCTCGATGTATTCCTCCTCTGCCACGTCGTTGCGCGTCTCAAAGTCCATATCATATTGCTGCCCCTCGCCAATCTGCAGTGCCGTCTCGGTGAAGAGGTCCATCACCTGTGGCAGATGCTCGGCATCGCAATGCTGCATTTGCTCGTAAGCCATGAGCAGCATGGTGTCGCCCGATAGAATGGCCGTGTTGGCATTCCAGCGCACGTGCACCGTGGGATGCCCTCGGCGCTTCTCGGCACGATCCATCAGGTCATCGTGGAGCAGTGTGAAGTTGTGATAGGTCTCCAGCGCCAGCGCCTGGGGCATGATGCAGGTGGGATGGTCTTTGAAAAGTTGATATCCCAGCATCATCAACACGGGGCGTATGCGCTTGCCGCCCATAGCCAAAACATACTTCACGGGGTCGTAGAGCGACGCCGGCCTACGGACGTATGCCTGAGCTTGCAGCGCGTCGTTCACGCTCTTCATCAGTTCTTCTGCTTGATACATATATTTATTCTCCCTTCTTTGTTTATAACTTGAACACCACAGGAATACAGACTTTGGTTCGGCAAGGCTGGTCGTTCTCGATGCCGGCCGTCCAGCGGGGCATCATACGCAGCACACGGAGTACCTCGGCATCGCAGAGTGGATGCAGCGATTGCACCACTTTGACATCGGTGATGGAACCGTCGGTGTTGACGATGAACTCGGCCACCACCTTGCCCGTCAGCTTCTGTGCCTCCAGCGACTTGGGGTATTTCAGGTTGCGCGTCAACCATTTCATCAGCTCCACTGGCCCGCCGGGAAACTGCGGCAGCTCCTCTACCACACGAAACGACATCACCTCATCGTCGGGTGGCGGCGGTGGCTCCATCTCCACCAGCTCCTCGTCGTCGGTGGCTTCCATGTCGTCATCGACATCGGTCTCCACGGGTTCGTCATCGTCCAGCGGAGCCTCTTCTTCCTCGTCTTCCACCACCACTATCTTCGTCTCAGGCTTCGGCTCCACCTTCGGGGCCAATATCAGGTCTTTCTCCTGTTGCAGCATGGGTGGCAGCTCCATCTCATCGTCAAGGCGCGCCAGCAGCTCGGCATCGTCGAGGGGATCATCGGGTTCCATGGTGTACTCCAACGCCACAAACAAGCATGCCAACGCAGCCACTCCCCCCAGCAGCAATCGCTGTGGTCGGCGGCTCTCCAGGTCGGCGCTCTTGCTTTTCTTCTCTTCCATCGTTTGTGCCGCAACTTGCGCCCTGATGCTCCCTACGAGGCAGAAAACGCGGTGCTGCTTGCAATAATCTTGCAGGAAAATCGTTATTATTACGAAATCCGCATGCAAATATAGCACGGATATTTGAAAAAAGCTGTATCTTTGCAGCAAATTTTAGATTATTTAGATGAAAAAAGTTGTTTTTACTGCTCTGCTCACCGTTTTTGCGCTCAATTGTCGTGCGCAAGACAGTCAGACGGCATTCAATTTCCTGCGCCTTCCAGTGAGTGCTCATACCACAGCCTTGGGCGGTGAAAACATCACCATCAGCGACGACGACGGAACGCTCGTCTTCCACAACCCCTCGCTCATCAGCAATGTATCCGACCGTTCGCTATCGCTGGGCATGATGACCTATATGCAGGGATGCGTTACCGCCAGCGGCGCCTATCAGCAGTATGTTGGCGAGCGTGGCACATGGGGCGTGCAAGGGCGCTTCATCAGCTATGGCGAGATGAAGGAGACGACCTACACAGGCGAGCAAACGGGCACCTTCAGCGCCAAGGACATCGCCGTGGGAGGTACCTTCGCCTACAACTTGAGCAACAGAATCAGCGGTGGAATCACGGCAAAAATGGTCACTTCCTACATCGGACGCTACAACTCTATAGCTGCCGCCGTCGATTTGGGCCTCAACTACTACGATGCCGACCGCCAATGGAGCATCTCAGCCGTGGCACGCAACTTGGGCGGTCAGCTCACGGCCTACGAGAACGACTTCGAGCGCATGCCCCTCGACCTGCAAGTGGGCGTCAGCAAACGCTTGGTAGGGTCGCCACTGCGATTCTCGGCCACATTGGTGCGGCTCAACGACTGGGAATACGGACTGGGCAAACACCTCGTCTTAGGTGCCGACCTGCTGCTGTCGGAGCAGATTTATCTTGCGGCAGGATACAACGCCATGCGAGCCACCGAGATGAAGATTTCGGATGGCGAAGGCAAGAGCAGCCACGGGGCAGCATTGTCCTTTGGTGGAGGAATACAGTTGGAGCGCCTGAAGTTGCATGTGGCTTATGCCAAGCTGCACGTCAGTTCGCCATCGTTGGTCGTAAACTTTAGCTATACATTATAAACAGACTGATATGAAGAAAATTACCATTGCCATCGACGGGCATTCGTCGTGCGGGAAAAGCACGATGGCCAAGGCCCTTGCACAGCAGCTGGGCTATATCTATGTCGACACTGGAGCCATGTATCGCAGCGTCACGCTCTATGCCCTGCAGCACCAGCTTATCCAGCCCGACGGAACCATCCTCACCGACAAGCTGCAACAGCAGATGGACTCCATACACATCACCTTCCAGCTCGACCCAACCACCAAGTGCCCCCTCACCTACCTCAACGGCGAGTGTGTCGAGGGTCCCATCCGCTCATTAGAGGTGTCAAACCACGTCAGCCCCATTGCCGCCCTACCCTTCGTGCGCGAGGCCATGGTAGCCCAACAACAGGCGATGGGTCTCGAAGGAGGTATCGTCATGGACGGTCGCGACATTGGCACCGTGGTCTTCCCGCATGCTGAGCTGAAGGTCTTCGTCACCGCCACCGCACAAGTGAGGGCGCAGCGCCGCTACGATGAATTGGTGCAAAAAGGCATGCCTGCCGATTTCGACGACATCCTGAAAAACGTGCAGGAACGCGACTACATCGACTCGCACCGCGAGGTGTCGCCACTGAGGCAAGCCCCCGACGCCATCCTGCTCGACAACAGCCAGATGACCATAGAAGGACAAAACCAGTGGCTGCTTGACAAAGCCATGGGCGTCATCAACGCTGATTGCTAAGCTGCCAGTCAGCCAGACAATAGGATACAACAAAAAGATGACCAATCGCCGTGGATAACACGGTCATTGGTCATCATTTTTATGCGTAAAGTAAAAAATCAGTTCTTGAAGAAATCCTTCACGGCCTCGTTGGGCACCATCTGCTCATCAAAGATGTAAGCACCCGTCTTGGGGCTCTTCACCATGCGGATCACCTTTGAATAGGCACGTCCATCCTTCGAACCCTCATGCAGGGTAGCAACTACTTTCTTTGCCATAGTTCTTTAGCCTTTCTCTTACTTTATCTCCTTGTGAAGAGTCATCTTCTTCAGGATGGGGTTATACTTCATCAGCTCCATGCGCTCAGGCGTGTTCTTACGATTCTTCGTCGTAATATAACGGCTGGTGCCCGGCATTCCGCTGTTTTTCATCTCGGTGCACTCCAGGATGACCTGGACGCGATTGCCTTTTGCTTTCTTGCTTGCCATGGTTTTTTAGTCTCCTATAACTTTAATGTCTTTCCAATCGACGAATCCTTTGGCAACGGCCTGCTTCAGGGCGGCGTCGAGACCTACCTTATTAACCAAACGAAGACCAGCTGCACATATCTTCAACTGAATCCAGCAGTCCTCCTCTACATAGTAGAATTTCTTGCTGAACAGGTTGACATCAAAGCTTCTCTTCGTGCGGTGCTTTGAGTGAGACACATTATTACCTATCTGTGCCTTTTTACCGGTGATTTGACAAACTTTCGACATTGCTATCTACTCTTTAATTGTGTACTTTTTTAGTAACTTACTCCAAACAGGGTGCAAAGGTACACATTTTATTTGAGATACGAGTTTCAAGGCTTGGGATTTTCTTTTTGTTTAGTTTTTTTTAACGCTCCACCTGCTTTTTTAGCGTTTTTAAAATCACATTTTTCTCTTTAGCCAACATTATTTATGGATATTATATTGAAACCGCTGTCTTCTTTGCCTGCGACACCATGAGAATGCCCGTGAATGAAACGCGAATTTTTCGAGAATTTATAAATATTTACGAGCATTCACGTGTCATTCACGGACATCATTGCGTCCCCGTTGGTAGCAAACGGCCTTGGCCGAGCGCGCGTGAAAAGAAATATCCATGAATAATTCATGTTAGAGGAAAAACAAGAATTATTTACGGAATCAGCATACAATTCGCAAAAAAAGTGATGACATGCAGGTGAGCATTGTGGATGACGAGCGAAATGGGGTGCATTCAGGAGATGCGGCGCACGACAAACAGGGAGCGGGAGGCACCGCAGAGGGAAAAGGGGCATGCTTTTTAGGTTGGCAGCGGGCGGGGACATCATTGGCAGCGGCCGCTGCCAATGATGGCAGCGAACGCCGCCAATGATGGCAGCGGCCGCTGCCAACCGAAATTTATAAGTGATGATGAATATAGAAAAATGGTTATCCGCAATCACCCGACGCCCCGCGCTCGACCTCTGGTTGCTTGCTACCAAAGAACCGCAAGAAGTGGCAACGAGCGACCAAAGGCGAGCGCAGACCGTCTATCGGGTACATGCGGATAATCATTAAATATAATAATGTGTCTCCGCTATAAAGCGAATATCCACGAATGGCCGCGAATAAATCGTGAATAATATGTTATGAAACGCTCGCTGTCATTAGAACGGCATTGCAGACAAAGACAACTCAGGCTTGCAGATTCCTTGTGGCGGTTCTCATGCCTCAGCTAACGCTCACCATTCTCGTCGTCCCACAGTTGGCCGTTTCCTTCACGACTCTGTGGTTCCAAGCCAGTGCCGTCGCCATTGCCCGACATGCCGAAGTCCATCAGCGACTCCGGCTCCATGTTCTCTATGTCCGTCTGCGGACGCATATATGTTTTCTTCATAGTTGTAATCCGTTTCAGTTCGTTGAACTTTTTTTAGGCGGTTTTGTGGTTGTCCTCCAAATCCCCTCCACAGTCCCCCCGGTGGTGCGGCTGCGTGATATTTTTCTTTCGAAATGCGAAACAAATGGTGATAAAACTTGGTGGAGCGGGAAAAAAGCCGTAACTTTGCATGCGCAAAAGCCTGCATGCCCCCGCAGGGCACGCGGGGCGGCAGCAGGAGGGAGCGCCCCAAAAAAGACACTCAGCAAACAAAAAGACAGAGCCATGCCAAACTTAGTAGCCATTGTGGGCCGCCCCAACGTGGGCAAGTCCACCCTTTTCAACCGTCTGACCAAGAGCCGTCAAGCCATCGTGAGCGACGAGGCTGGCACCACACGCGACCGCCAGTATGGCAAGTGCGAATGGTGCGGGCGAGAGTTCAGCATCGTCGACACCGGCGGATGGGTAGTGAACAGCGACGACATCTTCGAGGAGGAGATACGCAAGCAGGTGGTCATCGCCACCGAGGAGGCCGACCTGGTGCTCTTCCTGGTGGACATCAAGAACGGCGTCACCGACCTCGACGAGGACGTTGCCCAGATATTGCGCCGCTCAAAGATGCCCACTCTGCTGGTGGCCAACAAGGCCGACGACGGCAGAGACCTCTATGGCCAGTACGACTTCTACAAGCTGGGGCTGGGCGACCCGTGGTGCGTGAGCGCAGCCACCGGCAGCGGCACCGGCGACCTGCTCGACAAGGTGATGGAGATGCTGCCACAGAAAAAAGACGAGGGGCTGGAAGAGGGCATACCACGATTTGCAGTGGTGGGAAGGCCCAACGCCGGCAAGTCGAGCCTCATCAACGCCTTCATAGGCGAAGACCGGCACATCGTGACCGACATCGCGGGCACCACACGCGACAGCATCTACACCCGCTACGACAAGTTCGGATTCGACTTCTACCTGGTGGACACCGCCGGCATACGCCGAAAGAACAAGGTGACGGAAGACCTGGAGTTCTACAGCGTGATGCGAGCCATCAGGGCCATCGAGAACAGCGACGTGTGCATCCTGATGATCGACGCCACACGCGGCATCGAGGCGCAGGACATGAACATCTTCCAGCTGATACAGAAGAACAGCAAGAGCCTGGTGGTGGTGGTGAACAAGTGGGATCTGGTGGAAGACAAGTCGCAAGTGGTCATCAAGACCTTCGAGACGGCCATCCGCGAGCGAATGGCTCCCTTCCGCGACTTCCCCATCATCTTCGCATCGGCACTGACCAAGCAGCGCATCTTCAAAGTGCTGGAGACGGCCAAACAGGTCTACCTGAACCGCAAGCTGCGCATAGGCACCACGAAGCTGAACGAGGTAATGCTGCCACTGATTGAGGCAACGCCGCCACCCAGCATCAAGGGCAAGTATATCAAGATAAAATATGTGAGCCAGGTGCCCGACACGCAGATTCCCACCTTCATCTTCTACGCCAACCTGCCGCAGTATGTGAAGGAACCCTACAAGCGCTTCTTAGAGAACAAGATTCGCGAGAACTGGACGCTCACAGGGTCGCCCATCAACGTGTTTGTCAGACAGAAATGACGGTAGGCAAACATAAATGGGGGTGGCTCCCCGCTCTGCTGCTCTGCCTTGCCTGTGGCTCTGGCGACCGACAAGAGAACACACCCGAATGGCAGGCCACACTGGCCGCCAAGCAGTGCTACGAAGCCCTCTACCTACAAAAGCAGCCAGAAGGGTTCCTCTATGGGAGACTGCATGCTGGCGAACTGCCACAGGATTATCGTCAACAGCTGGTCGAGGCCTATCGCGGCCACATACGACTTGTGGAGCGTCAGCACGGTGGCGTGAAAACCGTAGACATGGCCCGCACCGCCCTACCTGACTCTACGCTGGGTGTGATGCAGGTGTTTCTGCAGCTGCGGTTCAACGACGGAAAGACGGAGGAGGTCGTGGTGCCAATGGTTGACGATGGCGGCAGATGGCGCATGAAATAGCCACCCCCTAAAGGGTGGAAAGCCCCCGCCCCTGCTCCAAGGGCCGCTGTGCGCCGACCATCTTGTCGGCGGATGAACCAATCACAAGAATCATTGATGCCTAATATGAACGAAACAACAAACAAACGCCTACTGTCACTCGATGTGCTGCGCGGCCTCACCGTGGCGGGCATGATTCTGGTGAACAATGGCTATGGCGAGAGCTTCGAGATGCTCAGGCATGCCAAGTGGAACGGCATGACGCCCTGCGACCTGGTGTTCCCCTTCTTCCTCTTCATCGTCGGAGTGTCGTGCTACCTCTCGATGTCGAAGACCAACTTCCAGCCATCGCGCCCCACCCTGCTCCGTGTGGTGCGCCGCACGGTGCTGCTCTTCGCCCTGGGCTTGGCCATCAACTGGTTCGACCACGCCATCGAGGGCGACGTGCTCTGCTTCGGCCACCTGCGCCTTTGGGCGGTGTTGCAGCGCATCGCACTGTGCTATTTCTTCGCCTCGCTCTTCGCCCTCTACGCCAACCATCGCTACATCCTCCACACCGTCGTCGCCCTGCTGGCCACCTATGCCCTCATCCTGCTGCTGGGCAACGGCTATGCCGAGGATGCGTCGGTGAACATCTTGGCGCAGGTCGACGTGAGCCTCTTTGGCACGGAGCACCTCTACCACAAGAGTCCCGTCGACCCCGAAGGGCTGATGGGCACCATCAGCGGTGTGGCCCATGTGTTGCTGGGCTTCTGGTGCGGAAAGCAAATCAAGCAGCGCAATGGCATCGAGGAGAAGGCGCTGGCTGTCTTCGCCCTGGGCGCCGTGTGCGTTGTCGGTGGCTATCTGCTCAGCTATGGTCTGCCCCTCAACAAGCGCATCTGGAGCCCCAGCTACGTGCTGATGACCTGCGGACTATGCTCGCTGCTGCTGGCACTGTTTATAAATGAAGAACGAAGAGTGAAGAATGAAGAATTTGCTGCCGCCATCCCGTCAGGTGAAGATAAGGCGGCAGCAAATTCTTCATTCTTCACTCTTCATTCTTCATTTTTCCGTGTGTTCGGCGTCAACGCCCTCGCCCTCTACGTGTGCAGCGAGCTGCTGGCCATCCTCTTTTGGCATTTCGGCATCAGCGACATCATCTACAACGCCCTGCACTCGGTCATTCCTTGGGACAAATGGGCATCGCTGGCCTACGCTCTCACCTTCGTGGCCATCAATTATGTGATAGGCTACATCCTGTGGAAACGAAAGATATTCATTAAACTATAATCAATCATCATGAAGAGAACCCACCTCATCCTACTCGCCACAGCCCTGACGCTGACGATAAGCAGTTGCAAAGACCAGAAACAAGGCAACGCCACCAGCGATGCCGACAACGACAACGTGGAGATGGCCGACAAAGCAACGGCCAGCGACGACAAAGCCCCACTGCCAGAGCGCGGCGAATTTAGCTTTGCCACCGACCTGCTGGTGGAAAACGATGAAGATGGCGCCCCCATCGCCGACAGCATCGTGGTGCACATCAAGCTGAAAGGAAAAGACTATCTGACGCTGGGATGTTCGGCCATGCCACTCGACACCACCTACTGGACGGGATTTGGCGACGTGAAGGAAGACGACATCAACTTCGACGGATTCGCCGACCTGCAGGTGTGTCTCGGACCATCGAATGGATTTGGCAACCATGTCTACGATGCCTGGCTCTGGAACCCCAAGTCGCACCAGTTCGACAGTGTGGAGGGATATCACGAGATAACAGCCCCAGAACCCGACCCCGACACCAAGCGCATCAAAGGCTCGTGGCGACTGGACGACGAGTACGTGGAGTACGTCTATAAATGGCAGGACGGCAAGCTGGTGGAGGAAAGCAGCAAATCATTCGACTTGAACGAGCTCTACGAAGAGGAATAGCCATGAAGCAGATTCTCAGTCTATTATTGCTGCTCGTCAGCATTGCGGCACAAGCCCAGACGGGGAAAGCGGCACAGCAGGTGGCGCAGATCAGGGCACGCTACCAAGAGGCAAAGCAGATGATGGCCAACGAAGGCGACGATTGGTTGACACAAAACCACGTAGTGGTGAACGCAACCTACATGTGCCCCGGAGCAGGGCCTCGCGACGAGTCGGTAAAAATCTACTTCACACTCGACGAGGACGAGGAGGCTGAAGACTACGTGCGCACCCCCTACCTCATTCTCCGCAGCTACAATGTGGCACCCCGCAAGTTCTACGAGGAGTATCTCTACGATGCCAAGGGACGGCTCATCTTCTTCTACTCATCTAACGACAGCTATGAATCGGAGGCCAAAGACGAGTCGCGCTACTATTGGCAGGGCGGCAAGCTGGTGCACCAACAGAAGCAGGGTGAGACCCTCTACACCGCAGACGAAGCCAAGGAGATGTCGGAGCATTTCTTGCAGACGTTCCGCATGCTCGTAATACCATAGTTTTTAATGATTATCCGCAATCATCCGATAGCGCCCCGAAGGGGCAATGAGCCAATAGCCCAGGGCATCGCCCTGGGTAAGGGGAACCGTCAGTTTCGCCCTGAAAGGGCAAAAGCCCTAATAGGAAATAATGCTTATGCCCTTTCAGGGCGAACGTCGCTGCATTTTCATACCCAGGGCGATGCCCTGGGCTGTGAGCTGTTGGCCTTTCAGGCCGTCCCTTTAGTAGCAAGCGACCAGCGGTCGAGCGCAGGCTGCCTATCGGTTACATGCGGATAATCAATTAGTTTTTTGTATTGAGAAAGATGATTATCCGCATTTTTCCGGCCGTTACTTTCGGAACTTACGAAACTTGAATAAAGTGACTAAACTCTTTAACTGCAAGATGCTGAAAGACATTATCACCAGCGACGAGTGTGCACAGCTGCGTGCCCTCATCCAAGAGAGTGAAACCATTGTATGCGTGTGCCATCAGAATCCCGATGGCGATGCCTTGGGCAGCTGTCTGGCATGGGCCGAGGTGCTGAAGACGTGCTTCGGCAAGGAAGCACAGGTGTTCGTGCCCGACCAATATCCCGACTACCTGCAGTGGCTCCCCAACAGCGAGAAAATCATCCGCTACGACAAGCACCGCGAGGGCTGCGACTTCGTGCTGCAGCACGCCCACCTGGTGTTCTGCCTCGACTTCAACTCTGCCCATCGCACCGCCGACATGGAGGCTCAGCTGTGCGCCTCGCCAGCCACGAAGGTGCTCATCGACCACCATCTCGACCCCACCGTAGCGACAGCCATCACCATCTCGCACCCTGAAGCCTGCAGCACCTGCGAGCTGGTATTCCGCCTGGCGTGGCAGCTGGGCTGCTTCGAGCAGTTGGGCAAGCACTTCGCCGTGCCTGTCTACTGCGGCATGATGACCGACACGGGTGGCTTCACCTACAACAGCAGCGACCCCGACATCTACTTCATCATCTCGCAGCTGCTCACCAAGCGCATCAACAAAGACAAGATCTACCGCAACGTCTACCACAACTTCTCCGAGAACCGGCTGCGCCTGACGGGCTTCGTGATGCTGGAGCGCCTGGTGGTCGACGCCGCCCGCCACGCCAGCTATTTCACGTTGAGCCGCGACGACCTGCGCCGCTTCCACTTCATGAAGGGCGACGCCGAGGGGCTGGTGAACATGCCGCTGCAAATCAAGGGACACAAGCTGAGCATCTCGCTGCGCGAAGACACGGAGAAGGACCAGCTGATATGGGTGAGCCTGCGCTCCGTCGACCAATTCCCGTGCAACCAGATGGCTGCCCGCTTCTTCAACGGCGGGGGCCACCTCAACGCTTCAGGTGGTCGCCTCTTCTGCTCGCTCAACGAAGCCGTAGAAATAGCCAAACAAGCCATCGTGGCCTTCGAGAAAGAACTGAAAGGACAGTGAGGGGTGCTTTGAGTTAGGAGTTTGGAGTTAGGAGTTAGGAGTTGTTTCGAGTTCGGAGTTCTTTCGAGTTAGGGAAACTCCTCATTCCTCACTCCTAACTAAAATAGTTTAGCCAAGTGTTCACGTCGTAGCGGCGTTTCACTTCGGTGGGTACATCGACGGAGGGAGTGCTCATAAAGGTGCTGACCTGCGCCATATCATCCTTCCCCAGGATGAAGATGTTCTGCGGGTGGTAGAAGTCGAACTGGGCGATGTGGGCGTTCTCCGTGAGCAGCTTCTTGTTGAAGAACAGGGCTTCGAGGGGACGGCGCGTCAATCCCACCTGCCCCTCCTGAAAGAGGTCGACCAAGCAGCGGCTCTGCCGCACATATTGCAGATACTCCTCGTAGTCGATGCGGCGCTGTCCGCCCTCGACCACGACAAACTTGCAGGTGAAGCCTTGCGCCTGTAGCGCAGCCTTCAGCTGATCGAGCCGCTCGCCCCGATCCTTGCGCACGCCGCAGAAGAAGAAGTCGTAGCGCAGCTCCTCGCTGTATGGCTCAGGGAAACGGTAGAACTGCGGAGCATAGGTCATCCCATAGTCGGTCGACTCCTGCGGGTCGAAGCTCACCAAGTGATAGCCCATCTCCTTCATCTTTTCTACGCGATGAGCCACCTCTTCAGGAGGGATGAAGAAGCGCAGACAGTTGTTGAAATATTGGAAACGGCGCACCCCCTTGGGCGTGAGCCAGGCAATAGCCTGCAGCGTGTGCAAGTTGGTGACGCCGTTCACGAGCAGACGGTCGCCGTCGCGGAGCGTGGTGAGCCACTGGTAGCCTCGATAGCCAGTGATGAGTTCGGTGAGCCGACCACCCAACGGGATGCGCCCCACCAGCAGGAATTTCAGCACCTTGCGCACAAATGAGCGGGGCTGAAGGGCAAAATCGGGGACAAACACCAGGTCGTGGCCAGGGGCCAAGCCGCCAAAGATGTAGGCGGGAGCCTCGTCGACCACCTTCGGATAATATAGATGACTGTCGTGTACCATTGTGCTTGCTTTAGTTGTGCAAAAGTAATGCTTTTTCCTGTGAATGATGGCATGAAAAGGCACTTTTCGCCACCAACGAGCGCGTTTTTTTGATTTTTTTTGCAGATAATGATGGCCGTCTCGAAAAAAAAAGCTATTTTTGCAGAAACCTTTTACCCCGATGCTGAACACAAGCATGAGCAACAACCCCATACCGGCGCATGAGCAGTTGCGCCAACGCTTCAACCCCGACGGCTCGCAGTTGCGCCGCCAGCAGCTGCGCATGCTCGACATGCTGCTGGTGCTCGACGACATCTGCCAGCGCCACCACATCCGCTACTGGCTAAGCAGCGGCACACTCATAGGTGCCCTGCGCCACGATGGCTTCATCCCCTGGGACGACGATCTCGACGTGGAGATGATGCGCACGGACTACCTGCGGTTGCTGCAGGTGCTGCCCACCGAACTGCCCGACTGGATGGCCCTGCAAGACGACACCACCGACCCCGCCTATTTCTTCTTCTACGCCAAGCTGCGCGACCGCCGCTCACGCCTGGAGGAGACCAACAGCTACGACCGCCAGCTGCGCGAGCGTGGCATCTACATCGACATCTTCCCTCTCGAACAGCAGCGGCGATGGCTCCACATCGTGGGCGAGAAGACGGTGGGCCACATGTACAAGGTGTGGCGCACCAGCACCGACGACGAGCACAGTCTGCGAACCGTGAAGCGCATCTTCAATGTGAACCGCCGCATAGTGTTCCCCGTGCTGCGCTTCCTCTGCCGCCTGCTGGGGGCCAAGGTCATCACCAGCGGCATGGGCATCCCCTTCCACAACCCCCGCTACCTGCAAGACATCTTCCCCTTGACCACCCATACCTTCGAGGGCCACCAGCTGCCCGTGCCCAAAGATGCCGACCACCTGCTGCGCGGCATCTATGGCGACTACATGCAGCTGCCCGACCTGAGCACGGTGGCTCCCCATGCCAGTAAACTTGAATTCTATGACGAAACATCCAGCCAAGATTGACGTGGCGGTGCTGCTGCTGTTCTTCACGCGCACCGACTCGTTTCAAAAAGTGTTCGACGAGGTGCGGCGAGCCCGCCCCTCGCGCCTCTTCCTCTTCCAAGACGGTCCTCGTGGCGAGCGCGATAGGACGGGCATCGAGGCCTGCCGCGCCATCGTGGCCGACGACCAGATAGACTGGGAGTGCGACGTGCGCCGCAACTACCAGGAGCACAACCTGGGCTGCGACCCCTCGGAGTATCTGTCGCAGAAATGGGCCTTCAGCCTGGCCGACAAGTGCATCGTGCTGGAAGACGACGACGTGCCTTCGCAGTCGTTCTTCCCTTTCTGCAAGGAGATGCTCGACCGCTATGAGCACGACGAGCGCATTAGCATCATTGCTGGCTTCAACACCGACGAGGTGACGCCCGGCGTGCCCTACGATTATTTCTTCACCTCGGTGCAGAGCATCTGGGGATGGGCGTCTTGGCGACGCGTCATCGACCGATGGGAGGGCGACTACGCCTTCCTCGACGACGACTTCAACATGAAGCAGATGGAAGCCCTACAAAAGCAACGCGACTACCGCGACGAGATGATAAAGATGTTTCGCGACCACCGAGCAACGGGCAAGGAGTACTACGAGAGCATCATGTGGGCCGACATGGTGCTCAACTCAGGGCTGACCATCATGCCCACCAAGAACCTCATCAACAACATGGGAGCCACCAACGACTCTACCCACTACTCGGCCCTGCCCACCATGAACCACCGCATGCGCCGCATCTTCACCATGCAGCGTCATGAGCTGGAGTTTCCATTGAAACACCCGAAATATGTGATTGAGAATGTGGAGTATAAGGAGCGGCGCTACAAGGTGCTGGCATGGAACCACCCGTGGACGAAGGTGTGCAACTCGATGGAGGAGCTGTGGCTGAACCTGAAGGCGGGCAACTTCAAGTTCATTGTTGCCTCGGCTCAGCGAAGACTACGCAAATGGACGGGGCGCGACCAGCACAAATAAGAAGTGATAAGTGTAACCATACTTCTTATTTATTACTTATCACTTCTGATAGAGGCTGATGACGAGCGGAGCGATGGCTGGCGGCACCAAGCCAGCGATGTTTTCGCCTGATGCCACGCGCTGGCGAACTTCGGTGCTGCTGATGTCGAGCAACTCCGTGTGGGCGATACGCACCGTGGGGGGAAGGGTGGTCAGGTCGATGTCGCTTCCACGACGCGGGTACACCACTATTGGGTAGCGTGCCATGATGTCGGCAGCACGATACCAGCGGCCGAAGCCCTGCCAGTTGTCGCCACCGATGAGCAGCATAAATGTGTGCTGCGAATAGTCGGTTTCAAGGTGCTGCAGCGTGTTCCAGGTGTAGGATGGGCGCGGCAGGTGCAGCTCGTAGTTGCTGGCCACGACGCCCTGCTCGCCATGCAGGGCGATGCGTGCCAGCTGATAGCGCAGCTGGTCGGACAGCAGTTCACTGCTGCCTGCCTTCAGCGGGTTCTGCGGCGACACCATCAGCCACACCTCATCAAGGCCAGCCACCTGCAACAGTTGGCGAGCCAAAGACACATGCCCCACATGGATGGGGTTGAATGAGCCGCCGAAGATGCCTATCCTACTCATGCAGGAAAGCCTCCACCAGGCTCAGCGTCTCAGCCTCGGCAACGGCGAGGTCGTCGTTCACAACAACATGGTCGAACTGCGGGGCGAAGGTCAGCTCATACTCGGCCTTGGCCAGACGGTTCTCGATGGCTTCGGGCGTGTCGGTGCCGCGTCCCTCCAACCGTCGGCGCAGCTCCTCCACCGAGGGGGGCTGTATGAACAGGCTCATGGCTCGCTCGCCGTAGTATTTCTTGATGTTCAGGCCTCCCTTCACATCCACGTCGAACACCACGTTCTGCCCTTGCTCCAACTGGTTCTCCACCTGCTGCTTCAGCGTACCGTAGAAGCGGTCGGCATACACCTCCTCATACTCCAGGAACTCGTCGTTCTCAATGCGCTGGCGGAACTCCTCGGGCGAGAGGAAGAAATACTCCACGCCGTTCTGCTCGGTGCCACGCGGCGCACGGCTGGTGCACGATATGGAGAAATAGAGGTTCAGCTCGGGGTGCTCGCCCATCAGCCAGTTCACGATTGTGCTCTTCCCGCTGCCGCTGGGAGCCGAGAAGATGAGCATTTTGCCTTTTTCCATCATTCTATTGGTAAAGAGATACTGAATATATGCTTTAGGGAAACGTTATAAGACATTGAGCACCTGCTCTTTGATTTGCTCCAGCTCGTCCTTCATCTGCACCACGATGTTCTGCATCTCGGCTTGGTTCGATTTGGAGCCTGTGGTGTTGATTTCGCGTCCCATCTCCTGTGCGATGAAACCCAGCTTCTTGCCCTGTCCGTGGCCGTCGGCCATGGTCTCGCGGAAATAGCGCAGATGGTTGGCCAGCCGTTGCTTCTCCTCGCTGATGTCGAGCTTCTCTATATAATAGATGAGTTCCTGCTCCAGGCGGTTCTTATCGTAATCCACGCCAGGAATCTGCAGCAACCCGTCGGTGATGCGCTGTCGAATCTTCTCCACGCGCCCTTTCTCGTAGGGTTCAATCTCGGCCATCAGCCTTTCGATGTTGTCAATCTTCTCGGCAAACTTCTTCTCAAGTGCCGCCCCCTCCTGCTTTCTGAACTCCACCAGTGCATCGATGGCCATCGTCACGGCTTCGCTGGCGGCCTTCCACTCCTCGGGTGTGAGCACCTCGTTGTCGGTGCGCGTCAGCACATCGGGCATGCGTGTGAGGGTGAACATCCAGTCGGCAGGTTCGGGAATGCCCGTCTTGCTGGCTATGTCTTTCAGCTGGTGGTAGTAGTTCGCCATCAGCGCCCCGTTCACTGGCGTGGGGTCCACACCCGTGTCTTTCTCCACCCAGAGGGCGAAGTCCACCTTTCCGCGTTCCAGACGTGCTGCTATTTGTTGCCGTATCTCCATCTCTTTTTCACGATAGAGGGGCGTCACGCGCGTCAGCAAATCGAGCTGCTTAGAATTGAGCGACTTGATTTCGGCGTTGATTTTCTTGTCCTTGAATGCTACGACCGCCTTGCCGTAGCCCGTCATACTCTGTATCATTATTTATAATATAACAATTTGCGATTTGAATACGTTCAATCCTCTCACATCTCCTTCACGACAATGGGGTTCTCCACTTCCCTGCGCCATCGCTTGAGCCATGCGAACCATTCGCTGGACCTGTGGAAGCCAAACTGCTCGTTGGCCGAGCAATAGCACACCTTATAGTGCATGCTGTCGCCCTCAATCTTCAGCACATAGGCATAGTTGTCCTTATTGGCAGGCTCTTCGCTGGCAATGTTCTTCTGCGCCACCAGCACGGCCAAGCCCACCGTCTCAGGTTTCCAGTTCACCGTGTCGGTAGAGGGATAGTCGGTGCCCCAGCAGGCGCGCAGACCCATCTTGTCGGAAAACTCTGTGGAGCCTTTCACATTGATGATGCCAGTGGAGAAGGCATACCCTTCCACATTGCGATTGAAAAGCACGTCCACGTCGGTGTCGCGATGACCCGCATACTGGGTATAGCGCAGCGTCATGTTCACTGGTGCCTTCGAGTCATCAGGCCGCCACCCCTGATCCACCACCTCCACGATGGTTCGCAGCGGCCCGTAACTGATGATGCGCTGGGTACGCGTCTTCACGGGGTCAATCATCGTGGGCTGCTGGCCATCCCATCCTCGGAAAGCACCCAGCCCGAAGGTGTTGCCCACCCAGAGCACGTCGTCGCCATAGCCCTGTTGCTTCTGCTCCTGACTGGTGTAGAACTGAGTGGCTTGCAGCTCCAAGCGTTTCTTGAACTTGCCATAGAGGTCGAGCGTCTGCCTGTTGTCGAAATAGATGCGTATGCCATTCAACTCGCTCTCGAAGTCTACGCCATGGTGGTGCTGCAGATTATAGCTGTTGGCACAGTCGCCACGCACGGTGATGCTCTGTATGAAGTTGTCGTGCTTGTTCTTCTCTTTCACCTTGTCGTTGCGCATCAGCATCTCGGCATACACACGGGCGGGATACTTCTTCTGTTCGCCCTCGGCCATCAGCGTCACGGTGTAGGTCTTCTTCTCCAACGGTCGCAGGTCGGCCAGGAAGCACAGTTCGTCCATCTGCTCGTCTTGGTTCAAGTCGTCGAGCTGGCAGGGCACCTCCTGGTTGCCACTCTTCACCGTGGCCGAGGTCACCACGCCCCGGTCGGCAAGGCTGATCACCACCGGTTGGTCGGCTCGCGCCTGGCGCAAAGTATTCTCCACACTCACTTTAATCACTTGCTGTGCGCTGGCCCCTACCGCGGCACCGAGCGCTAATGTCATTAACAATTTCTTCATATTGTGCATTTTGGTTTCAGCAAAGTTACATAAAAACAGAGAATAAGCCATTAGAAATTAAAAAAAATTAGGTTAAAACTTGCTCGATTCAAGAATTTTTAGTAATTTTGCAGCGTGATTTAACAAAAGTAAAACATTTTCGTGCGCAAACTCTGCCTTTTCTATCTGTTTGCATTGGCTGCTTTGCTGGGTTGTCAATGGCAAATGAGCTCCAGCCAGGAGCAGCAAGAGAACCCCACAGGCGTGGTCATCGACCGCTTCGACCGTGTGGAGAGTCTCTACCTCACCATGGCCGATTATGCGGCGCTGCGCCAGATGAAGACCGACTATCCGCTGCAGACCCGCAACCTGGTGGAGAACGTCCTGCAACTTGGAAAGGCCAACGACCCCCAAATAGATTCGCAGCTGCTGACGTTCTTCCAAGACACCACCCTGCAGACCATCATCAACGACGTGGAGCGCATCTATGAGCGCACCAACGACCTGGAGAAGCAACTCTCCAGCGCCTTCAAACGTCTGCAAACCATGCTCCCCGGCATCGTCGTGCCACGCATCTACACCCAGATAGGGTCGCTCGACCAAAGCATCGTCGTCGACGACAGCATACTCGGCATCTCGCTCGACAAATATCTTGGAGCCGACCACCCTGTCTACCTGCGCTATGGCTACACCGAGCAGCAGCGCAGCATGATGACGCGCGAATACATCGTGCCCGACTGTCTGGGATTCTATCTGCTCAGCCTCTACCCCATGAGCGAGGAGGCCGACAGCGTGCCAGAACTGCGACGCTGGCACATGTCGAAAATACAAAGCGTGGTCAACCAGGCCATGGGGCGCAAAATCTTCAGCAACGACGATATCGAAATGCTGGCCCGCTATCGACAGCGCCACCCGCACACCACCACCCACGACTTGCTGATGCTCGACCGCCATCTGCCGATGGTCGAAGAAAAGCGTTGAATGCGACATCTGAGCATATCTGCCGCCCCCCGCCCTTGCAAGGCAATTGCGAGGAGGGAGCAATTGGGGAGCGAAGCGACGGTAGGGCATAGCCAGGGCTGGGGGTGGGGTCTGTAACTATTAGCAACTTTGATCCAAGTGAACGTCAAACAGGGCACCATATTGTTCAAAAGCGGAAGTGACCTGAAAGGACGGGGAGACATGAAAGATATTGACAAAACGGCCATTTAACCCCTCCATAATTCAAAAATTCTGCGCGAGAAAACTTTTGGTCGAAAATTTTCGAGTTTTGAGAGGGTTTGCTAAATGATTGCCATTCAACCGATTGGGTTGGATTTTACGAAAAATGGGCATCGCTGGCTTTAAAAAGTCAACGCCGAAAAAAAATTTGGCGTTGCCGTTTTATTTTTCGGCGTGCTTAAAAAACCGCGAAAAGGCAATAGGGGCCAAAAACATGCACAAAACCATGGTGTGTGTGCAAAAATTTGGCTTTTCCCCCTCGGTTTTCCATCTAACGAGGTTTGAACAATGCTGCCAAACGGGCGTTTTTCGCTCCAGATTGCCTCGAAATCGTGAACAAATTTTGTTTTGAAAAATTTTGACATTCTTTCCGATCTCTATCTATCGAGTGTTCTATTTCGTAACAACTCCGTTCACCACAGGTGCCCTCACGCTCCACAGCAAAACAGAGATTTACAGGATTGTAACTTTTGCTGATGCCGACAGACGTAAGGTCTATCTCTACAGTACTACGAATCGCGCCCAATTTTCTAACGGTTATAGAGGCTGAACGCCCCCATTCGTCACAAAATCGAACAATTCGTCACAGATTTTTGGCTGATTCTACAATTATATGTACCTTTGCTGATGCAAAAGTGCGGACACCAACTGGACGCACAACGATTTCTTCGAACACGAACAAACCGATTAGTGATACAAGCCTCGCATGTTCAAAGGTGTTAGGGAGTGCGGAACTCTGGCAGCCCTTCGGTGGCAAACGACCGGACTATCCAACTCATCAACTCCAAGAACGCGCGAACTTGGGAAAGTAAAAACGATTTCGATATGGAACCAAAATTTTGTCAGAGCTGCGGAATGCCGCTCACCAATGATGTGCTCGGCACCAATGCCGACGGGAGCAAGAACGAAGACTACTGCATCTACTGCTACAAGGACGGAGCCTTCACAGGCGACTTCACGATGGAGGAGATGGCAGAGTTCTGTGCGCAGTTTGTTGAGGATTTCAACAAGAACACAGGCCAGAGCCTCAGCCGCGAGGAGTATAAGAAGATGCTCCTGCAGTATTACCCCAATCTGAAGCGCTGGAGGCTCCCTGCCAAGGAACGGCCTCATGCCACGTCGCCCATCAAACAGTTGCTCATCGACGAAATCAATGCGCTCAACATCAGCGGCATGCCCAAGATTGACAACATCTTCGTGCTGCAAGGCTCGTTCATCAACATGGAGTTTCACCTCAACGGCAATGTCTTCAAGCTCCTCGACGACAACGCCACCTACTGGGGCACACAGGTGGAGAAAGGCGACGGACGCTGCTTCGGCATCGCCTGCGATGAGCACTACATCCTCGTGTGCGAGTATGGCAAAGGGGGAACGGATGCCGAGATTGTCATGCTGAAGCGCATAGACCACAAATAAGAAGATGAAACAGGAAATCAATCCCAAGGACACGAGTAGGGCTCAGGCATTCGAGTTGTGGATGAAGTCGCCCATGCCGATGGTGACGCTTATCAAGACCTTCGACGTGACGCGGCTCTATAAGACAAGCAGGCGAAGGAACATGAAGTTCAACATGCTCTTGTGCTGGTGTATCGGCAAGGCGGCAAGCCAGATTGAGGAGTTCTACCTGCTGCCGGCACAGGGGAAACTGTTCAAGTACGACCGCATGGCCATCAATGTGATTGTGAACAACAAGGATGGTGGCATCAGCAACTGCGACGTTCCTTTCTGCGACGACCTGCTACAGTTCAAGAGCCATTACGATGCCCTTACGCAAAAGACCTCCGCCACCTGCCAGGACATCAACGACGATGATGCCGTCATCGTTGGAACATCTGCCGTGATGGGTACTGAGCTGGATGGCATCGTGAATCAATACAGCGGCATTTTCAACAATCCCTTCCTGGCTTGGGGCCGATACAAACGCCACTGGCTGAAGACCACCCTCACCATTTCCTTCCAGTTCCATCATGCACAGATGGACGGCAAACAGGCCACCAGGTTTCTGGAAGCGCTGCAACAGACCATCAACAGAACAAGATAAATCAGAAACGGCGCTTCGGGAACACCAAGAAGCCGCCAAAAGCCCTCGTGGTGGTTAAAAAAACACAAAAACGACATAAAAGGAGCCAGGGAAAGGAGTCGTTTTCGCGCGTTTTTTTTACTTTTGCAGTTGAAAACCAAACACAAAGGCACTACACCCAAATGCCACGTATAATTATATTAATAATGAGAAAGCAAAGAATCATCTACTGGCTGGTCATGCTGCTGCCGGCACTACCCCTGCAAGCGCAGCGGCAGTGGACCCTCGACGACTGCATCAGCCACGCCATGCAGCACAACATCACCTTGCAGAAAAGCAAGCTGCAGCTGCAGTCGGCCTCTGAAGACGTGAAGCAACAGAAAGGAGCACTGTTGCCATCGCTCAACGCCAGCACCAACCACAGCATCGGCTACCAACCGTGGAAAGACAACGGCATCGCCACCGTGACCAACGGACAGGTGAACGCGAAAGTGGACAAGACCTACTATAACGGCTCCTACGGACTGAATGCACAGTGGACGGTGTGGAACGGAGGGCGCAACCGCAACAACGTGAAGATGAGCCAACTGAGCGAGCAGCAAGCCGAACTGAGCGTCAGCGAACAGGCCAACAGTATCGAGGAGCGCATCTGCCAGCTCTACACCCAGTGCCTCTACATGAGGGAGGCCATACGGGTGGACAGCGCCATGCTGCAGACAAGCCTGAAGAACGAGAATCGAGGCAAGGAGATGGTGGAGGCCGGACTGCTGGCAAAGGCCGACTTGGCACAGCTGACGTCGCAGCGGGCCAGCGACGAATACAACGTGGTGGAGGCGTGGAGCCAGCTCGAGAACTACATGCTGCAACTGCGGCAGCTGCTGGAGCTGAAGGCCAACGACCAGTTTGACATCGCCGACACAGAGGCCAGCGACGCACAGGCACTCGCCCCAACGCCGTCGCTCGTGGATGTCTACGAGCAAGCCTTGGCTCAGCGCCCTGAGATAAAAAGCCGACAGATTGGCATAGAGAGCGCCAACGTGCAGCTGGCCATCGCCAAGGCAGGGCACTTGCCCACCATCGCCATCACGGGAGGTGCCTCGACGAGCACCAACTCGCTGTCGAACAACGGATGGGGCAACCAGATGAAGACCAACTTCGGACTCACGGGAGGGCTGCAGCTGAGCATGCCCATCTTCGACGGACGACAGACGAAGACCAACGTGGAAAAGGCCAAGCTGCAACAGATGCAGGCACAGCTGGACCTGGCCGACCAGCAGAAGCAGCTCTACCAGACCATTGAGGGCTACTGGCTCGATGCCACCACCAACCAGCAGAAGCTGCATGCCGCCACCGCCAACGTGGAGAGCGCACAGGCCAGCTACGACCTGCTGCAGGAACAGTTCAACGTGGGACTGAAGAACATCGCCGAACTGCTGAACGGAAAAGGACAGCTGCTGCAAGCACAGCAGAACCGTCTGCAAGCCAAATACCTCACCCTGCTCAACCAGCAGCTGCTGCGCCTCTATGCCGGCGCCCATTCATCCCATTAAACCCATCAATCCCATCAATTTATAATGAAAAAGACACTCATCATCGCCGCCGTCGTCATCGCCGTCGCCGTGGCAGCCTTCTTACTGCTCTCAGGCGGACAAGACGGACCTACCGTGGAATTCGACACCGCCAAGGTCGAGAAGACCACCATCCAAAACAGTATCACCGCCACGGGCACCATCGAGCCCGTCACCAGCGTCACCGTGGGTACGCAGGTGAGCGGCATCGTCAGCCATCTCTATGTAGACTACAACAGCGTGGTGAAGAAAGGACAGGTCATAGCCGAGCTCGACAAGACCAACCTGACCAGCGAGCTGCGCACTGCCCAAGCCAACCTGAGCAGCGCACAAAGCACGCTCAACTACGAGCAAGCCAACTACAACCGCTACAAGACGCTCTACGAGAAAGGGCTGGTGAGCGCCAACGACTATGAGACGGCACGCCTCTCCTACCTGAAGGCAAAGGACCAGGTGACCACCTCGGCACAGAGCGTGCAGCGTGCTCAGACCAACCTGGGCTATGCCACCATCACCAGCCCCATCGACGGCGTGGTGCTCTCGAAGAGCGTAGAGGAGGGACAGACCGTCGCCGCCTCGTTCAACACACCCGAGCTGTTCACCATCGCCCAAGACCTGACCGACATGCGCGTCATCGCCGACATCGACGAGGCCGACATCGGCGGTGTGAAGGAAGGGCAGCGCGTAATGTTCACCGTTGACGCCTTCCCCGAAGACCGCTTCCAGGGACAGGTGACGCAGGTGCGCCAGCAGGCCACCACCGAGAGCAACGTCGTGACATACGAGGTGGTGATAGGAGCGCCCAACAACGACCTGAAGCTGAAGCCCGGACTGACGGCCAACGTCACCATCTACACGCTGGAGAAACCCGACGTGCTGGCCGTGCCCGCCAAGGCGCTGCGATTCATGCCCGTAGAAGCCATACTGAGCGAAGGGCAGACCATTGAAGACGTGGAGAGCCGCCAGAAGGTGTGGACGCTGGAGGGCAACACCTTCAAGGCACACGCCGTGGAGGCAGGCATCACCAACGGCATGCTCACCGAAATCATTGGCGGCATCGCTGAAGGCACCGAGGTGCTCACTGGCTTCACCATCACTGGAGGCGAAGAGGCCGCAGGCCCTGAGCAGCAAGCACAAAACCCCTTCATGCCACGGCCGAGAGGCAACAACAGGCAGAACGGTAATCAGCAACAGCAACCGAGGAGGTAGGAAATGGGAAAAGTTGTCATTGAACTGCAGAACGTGAAGCGCTACTTCCAAGTGGGCAGCGAGACGGTGAAGGCCTTGCGTGGCGTGTCGTTCAAAATCTACGAGGGCGAGTTCGTCACCATCCAAGGCACCAGCGGCAGCGGCAAGTCGACACTGCTCAACCAGCTGGGATGCCTCGACACCCCCACCAGCGGCGAGTATTTCCTCGACGGTGTCAGCGTGCGCACCATGTCGAAGACGCAGCGTGCTCACCTGCGCAACCGAAAGATAGGCTTCGTGTTCCAGAACTACAACCTATTGCCCAAGACCACTGCCGTGGAGAACGTGGAGCTGCCGCTGATGTACAATTCGAAGTACACTGCCGCAGAGCGACGCGCCAAAGCCATCAAGGCCCTGCAAGCCGTGGGACTGGGCGACCGTCTGGAGCACAAGAGCAACGAGATGTCGGGTGGACAGATGCAGCGAGTAGCCATCGCCCGCGCACTGGTGAACGACCCCGCCGTGCTGTTGGCCGACGAGGCCACGGGCAACCTCGACACGCGCACCAGCTTCGAGATGCTGGTGCTCTTCCAAGAACTCTACCGCCAAGGACACACCATCATCTTCGTCACGCACAACCCGGAGATTGCCGAGTTTGCCAGCCGCAACATCAACCTGCGCGACGGCAAGATTCGCGAGGACACCATCAACACCAACATCAAGTCGGCAGCCGAGGCCCTGGCAGCACTGCCCATACCGAAGGACGACTAAGAGGACCCACCCCCAGCCCCTCCCGTGCGTGAGGGGAGACGATATAGACTGGGAGATGGTATTGTTGAATGAATACACACATGTTACTAACTAAATAAAAAGGAGACCCCAAGAGTAACCAAACGCCCCTCCCGCTCGGGAGGGGTTGGGGGTGTGGGTAAATGAATATATTAAATCTTTTCAAAGTCAGCTTCAAGGCCGTCGCCAACAACAAGATGCGCAGCTTCCTCAGCATGCTGGGCATCATCATCGGCGTGGCTGCCGTCATCATCATGATGGCCATCGGCCAAGGCTCGAAAGAGAGCATCCGTTCCGAGCTCTCGACCATGGGCACCAACCTGCTCACCATCCGCCCGGGTGCCGACAGGCGTGGCGGCGTGCGTCAGGACCCCTCGGCCATGCAGACGCTGAAGATGGCCGACTATGAGCGCATCCTGCGCGAGAAGAAATACGTCACCTACGTATCGCCAGAGGTCACCGCCAGCGGACAGGCCATCTATGGCAACAACAACACCAACACCAGCATGTATGGCGAGTCGCCAGAGTATCTCGACATCAAGCAATGGCCCGTCGAGGAGGGCGAGTGCTTCACCGACGAGGACGTGAAGAAGGCGGCTAAGAAGGTGCTCATCGGCAAGACCATTGTCAACGAGCTCTTTGGCGGCGTGGACCCCATCGGCAAGACCGTGCGCTTCAAGTCAATCCCCATGACCGTCATCGGCGTGCTGAAGGGCAAGGGCTACAACAACTGGGGCATGGACCAGGACAACGTGATGATTGCCCCCTACACCACCGTGATGAAGCGCATCGCCGCACAGACATGGTTTTCGTCTATCGTCTGCTCGGCCGTCACCGAGGAGATGAGCGACGCCGCCATCGAGGAGCTGACGCAGATGCTGCGCAGCAACCACAAGCTGAAGAGCGAAGCCGAGGACGACTTCACCATCCGCTCGCAGGCCGAGATGATGGAGACAATGTCATCGACGATGGACACCGTGACCATCATCCTCGTGGTGGCTGCCGCCTTCTCGCTGCTCGTGGCTGGCATCGGCATCATGAACATCATGCTCGTCAGCGTCACCGAGCGCACCAAGGAGATTGGTCTGCGCATGGCTGTGGGCGCCACGGGGCCGGTCATCTCGCTGCAGTTCCTCATCGAGTCGGTGCTCATCAGTCTCACGGGTGGCGTGCTCGGCATCATTGCCGGTGTCAGCGCCAGCGAGTGGGCAGTGCCAGCCTTTGGCATGCCCAGCAGTGTGCCCGCATGGAGCATCTGGCTCTCGTTCTTCGTCTGCGTCTGCATAGGCATCCTCTTCGGCTATATCCCCGCACAGAAGGCAGCCAACATGGATCCCATCGAGGCCATCAGGCACGAATAGGAAATGGAGAACCTGGAAATCATGATGACGCTCTTTGCCATCGTCATCGTGGGTTTTGTGGCAGGAAAGATGGGCTATATGGGAGGCGACTTCGACCGTCGCCTCTCTAATATTGTTATCGACATCACCTGTCCAGCGCTCATCCTCTCCTCTACGATGGGCGGCACCCTACCCCACCGCGACATGATTCTGCCGCTGCTGCTCATCAGTCTGCTCACCTATGTGCTCTTGGCGGGGGTGGCTTTCTTCCTGCCCCGCTATCTCACCCACCGTCCCGAGGAACGGGGCATAGTGGGTTTCGCCCTGATGTTTGGCAATGTGGGCTTCATCGGTTATCCCGTCGTAGCCTCCATCTTCGGCCACCAGGCGGTGTTCTACGCCGCCGTACTGAACGTGGTGAACACCTTCGCCGTCTTCACCGTGGGCACTATGCTCATCACAAAAAACAGCAGCAAGCCCAACAGACCCACCCCCAGCCCCTCCCTGAGAGGGAGGGGAGCAGATAGTTTTGCTGCAGAATCATCAAAGGACAAGTCTATATACTCCCCTCCCTCACAGGGAGGGGCAGGGGGTGGGTCTGTAGGGGATCGTGGCACTGGGCATCGACGACATGCCAAGTGGCATCAGCCAGCCACTCACCATGATTGGCAACATCACCGTGCCCGCCGCCCTACTCATCATCGGCTCGTCGATGTCGCACCTATCAGCACGAACGATGCTCGGCAACCGCACCGTCTATCTCACCACCCTCTTCCGCCTCTGCCTCCTGCCATTGGCCATCTACTTCCTCTCTCGTCTGGTCGGCTTCTCACCCCTTGTGGTGAGCATCAACACCGTGGTCATCGCCATGCCCGTGGCCACCTACGGCACCATCCTCTGCCTGAAGCACGGCCACGACACCACCCTCATCACCGAGGTCACCTTCATCACCACCCTCCTCTCTGTACTCACCATCCCCCTTGCAGCCCTGCTCTTCGCCAGCGGCTGCTGACTCACTCTTCTGACTAAGAACAACACAAACGAAACATGACAGTTTTCGCCATCACGCTGCTTTTATCTAAGCGACGTGATTCCAGGCAAATCAGCCACACTAATGGTTAGCCCAAGTACTCCCTACCCTATCGCACGTGAACATTTGTAGTCCTCTACATTTTCATGAACGCAATGTTATGTCCTGCCCAAATCTTGTCATTAGTAGCTGACAGAAGACGCTTCATTTCAGCTTAAGCTTGTATTTTCTGGACTATTTCTTTGTCAGACAGAAAAAAACTTCGTATCTTTGCCAAGAAATAAGCTAACGCGCAAACGGTCATGGGAAAAATTGTCCATCCCGTCCTGTATGTTGCGGTATTACCGCAACAAAAAAGCCACGCCGCCCCTCCCTTTGAAATGAGGGAAAAGGACTGCCTGGCCAAACAAACAAAAAGAAACCAAACCCAACACAATAGCCGATGATAAAGACGCTATACAACCAAATAGGTGAATATGGGCGCGCTGCCGTGGCCACCCCCCTGCTGACAGCTTTGGAGGTGGTGATGGATGTGCTGATACCCTACGTGACGGCGATGCTCATCGACCGGGGCATCATGGCCGGCGACATGCAGGCGGTGTATCTCTATGGATTGCTGATGGTGGGCATGGCGCTACTATCGCTGCTCTTTGGCATCCTGGCGGGGCGCGTTTCGGCGTATGCCTCCACGGGTTTTGCCTCGAACCTGCGAAAGGCGATGTATCGCAACATACAGACGTTCTCGTTCCAGGACATCGACAGATACAGCACCAGCGGCCTCGTCACCCGCATGACCACCGACGTAAACTCACTGCAGCAGGCCTTCCAGCAAATACTGCGCATCACCGTGCGTGCCCCCTTCCGTCTGTTGCTCTCCATTGTGATGTGCTTGGTCATCGACCCGCGCCTCTCGCTCATCTTCATCATTGCGATGGTGGTGCTGGGCATCTCGCTCTATTTGATCATCTCGCGTGTGGCTCGACTGTTCCAGCAGGTGTATGTGAAATACGACGAGCTGAACCAGAGCGTGCAGGAGAACGTGACGGGCATCCGCGTGGTGAAGGCTTTTGTGCGCGAGGACTATGAGAACCAGAAGTTCGGACGGGCCGCCGACGGGCTTTACAAGCTCTACACCAAGGCCGAGAGTCTGATGGCACTGAACCATCCTGTGATGAACATGGTGGTGTATGGCTGCATCATCGCCCTGTCGTGGTGGGGTGCCCACTTCATCGTGGGCGGCACACTGACCACAGGCGAGCTGACATCGCTCTTCACCTACGTGATGTCCATCCTCCAGGCGCTGATGATGCTCTCGATGATTTTCGTGATGCTGACGCAGAGCGCCGCCTCGGCCAAGCGCGTGAGCGAGGTGATAGAGCACAAAGCCAGCATCGTGAATCCCGACAATGCAGTGACGGAGGTCCGCGACGGGAGCGTGGAGTTCCAAGGGGTGAGGTTCGACTATGAGAATGAAGAATTAAGAATTCTTCATTCTTCATTACATAAGCGCTCCGCCCTCTTCAATGTCAGCTTCAAGATTGCCTCGGGCGAGACCATCGGCGTCATCGGCGGCACAGGTTCGGGAAAGTCTACGCTGGTGAACCTCATCAGCCGTCTCTACGACACGACAAAAGGCGAGGTGCTGGTGGGCGGCGTGAACGTGAAGGACTACGACCTGACGACACTGCGCGATGCCGTGAGCGTGGTGTTGCAGAAGAACACGCTGTTCAGTGGCTCGGTGCTCGACAACCTGCGGTGGGGAAGGAAAGACGCCACCTTGGACGAGTGTCGCGAGGCCTGCCAGATGGCGCAAGCCGATGAGTTTGTGATGGAGATGCCACAGGGCTACGACACCAAGATTGAGCAGGGGGGCACCAACGTCAGCGGCGGACAGAAGCAGCGGCTTTGCATTGCCCGTGCCCTGCTGAAGAAGCCGAAGATATTGGTGCTCGACGACTCCACCTCGGCTTGCGACACCCGCACCGATGCCCGCATACAGCGCGCCTTCCGCGAACAATTGCCGCAGATGACCAAGATCATCATCGCCCAACGTATCAGCAGCGTGCAACACTGCGACCGCATCCTGGTGATGGACAATGGCGTCGTCTCGGCCTTCGACACGCATGAGCATCTGCTGGCCACCAACGCCCTCTACAAGGAAATCTACGACATACAGATGGCCGACAAGGGCGACTTCGACAAGAAAGGAGGTGAAGCATGAGACAGCCATCATTCGACCGTGGTCCACGCGGCCCCCGTGGTGCCAACGCCGGTTTCCAGAAAGCCACAAAACAGCAGAAGCAGGTGATGATGCGACTGTTTGGCTTCGTGATGAAGAACTACAAATTCTCTATTCTCACCGTGCTCGTCTGCATCGTGGTGAGCAGCATCACGTCTCTCTTCTCCACTTTGTTCACTCGGACGCTCATCGACGACTACATCATGCCCCTGACGCAAGCGGCCAACCCGGAGTATGCCTCGCTGTTGCAGACGCTGTTCAAGCTGGGCCTCATCCTGCTGTTGGGTGTCATTGCCAGCTATGCCTACAACCGCCTGATGATCAACGTGAGTCAGGGCACGATGCTACGGCTGCGCAAGCAGATCTTCGAGCGCATGGAGCAGCTGCCCATCAGCTACTTCGACACCCATTCGCACGGCGAGCTGATGTCGGTCTACACCAACGACGTCGACTCGCTCCGCCAAATGATTTCCACGGCGATGGCGCAAGTGTTCAGCAGCGTCATCACCATCGTGGCCACGTTCACATCGATGATTGTGCTGTCCGTGCCCCTGACGCTGGTGAGCATCTTCATCGCCGTGGTGATGATGATCACCACCACGAAGCTGGGTAAATGGAGCCGTGGCTTCTTCCGCACGCAGCAGGAGTCGCTGGCGGGCGTGAACGGATTCATCGAGGAGATGATGACGGGCCAGAAGGTGGTGAAGGTGTTCTGCCATGAGCAACAGGCCATCAGCGATTTCGAGGACATCAACGAGCGGCTGCGCTTCTCGGCCTACAACGCCAACAAGATAGCCAACATCGTGATGCCCGTGAATGGCAACCTGGGCAATCTTGGCTATGTGTTGCTGGCCGTGGTAGGCGCTGCCATCGCCATTGGCGACTGGTCGCTTTTCGGCTATCACTTCTCGCTTTCCTTGGGTACGATTGTCGCCTTCCTGCAGCTCAACAAGAGCTTCACCCAGCCCATCAGCCATGTGAGCCAGCAAATCAACTCCGTGCTCAACGCCTCTGTGGGTGCCGAGCGCGTGTTTGCCCTGGGAGATGCCGAGCCAGAAGTGGACGAGGGAACCGTCACCCTGAAAGATGGACAGTGGTCGATGGCCAATGGTCAATGCCATGATGTGCAGGGCGACGTGGACTTCCGCGATGTCGACTTCGGCTATGTGCCTGAGAAGCAAGTGCTGTTCGACATCGACATCAACACCAATCCAGGCCAGAAGATTGCCTTCGTGGGCGGCACAGGAGCCGGCAAGACCACCATCATCAACCTCATCAACCGCTTCTACGACATCCAGAAGGGCGAGATTCTCTACGACGGCATTCCCATCACCGACATCCAAAAGAGGTCGCTGCGCCGCAGCATGACCATCGTGCTGCAAGAGACCCACCTCTTCACAGGGACGGTGCTCGACAACATCCGCTACGGTTGTCTCGACGCTACCGACGAGGACTGCGTCCGTGCCGCCCAACTGGTGGGTGCCCACGAGTTCATCCTTCGTCTGGCCAATGGCTACCAAACGGTGCTGCAAGGCGATGGCGGCAATCTCTCACAAGGCGAACGACAACTCTTGGCCATTGCCCGCGCCGCCGTGGCCAACCCACCCGTGCTCATCCTCGACGAGGCCACCAGCAGCATCGACACCCGCACCGAGCAACTGGTGCAGCGCGGCATGGACACCATCATGCAGGGGCGCACCACCTTTGTCATCGCTCACCGACTGAGCACTGTGCGCAATGCCGACCAGATTATCGTGCTCGACCACGGGCGCATAGCCGAGCACGGTACGCACGAAGAACTGCTGGCGCTGCGGGGACAATATTATCAGCTATACACAGGTAATCAGATTGACTGAGCCAGCAACTGTTACTATCTTTCGTCATACTACGAATAAAACGAATTGTTTCCTTTGCGATGCTTTATCGCAAAGGAAACAATTTCTATTTCTTCGAACAACGAATTGAACGATAGGTATAGTTAGCAGTCTACTCCTTCTTTTGCAGATACTCGTCCATGCTTTGGGCTGCGCGTCGACCGTCGCCCATAGCCAGGATGACAGTGGCACCGCCACGCACGATGTCGCCTCCGGCAAAGATTTCCTGACGGTTCGACTGCATCAGCTCGTTCACCACGATGGTGTTCTTGCGCCCCAGTTCCAATCCCTCAATGCTCTTGGGCACCAGCGGGTTGGGACTGACACCTACGGCCACGATGACCTGGTCAACATCGAGCGTCACCGTCTTGCCTTCTACTGGCACCGGTGAGCGACGTCCGCTGGCATCAGGCTCGCCCAGCTCCATCACCTGCAGCACAGCCTGACAGACGGCACCCTTCTCGTCGGCCTTATATTCTATGGGATTGTGGAGCGTGAGGAAGTTGATGCCTTCCTCCTTGGCGTGCTTCACCTCCTCCAGTCGGGCAGGCATCTCCTGTTCGCTGCGGCGATACACCAGCGTGACGTTGCCGCCCAGACGCTTGGCCGTGCGGCAGGAGTCCATTGCCGTGTTGCCACCGCCCACTACGAGCACGTTCTTGCCGAAGTTGATGGGCGTGTCGGTAGTGGGGTTGGCAGCGTCCATCAGGTTCACGCGGGTGAGATACTCATTCGACGACATGATGTTGATGCTGTTCTCGCCAGGGATGTTCATGAAATTGGGCAGTCCGGCACCGCTTCCTACGAAGATGCCTCGGAAGCCCAGCTTCTCCAACTGCTCCACGCTGATGGTCTTGCCCACGATGACGTCGGTCTGGAAGTGCACACCCATGCGGGCCAGATTGTTGATTTCCACATCCACAATCCTGTTGGGCAGGCGGAACTCAGGAATGCCATACTTCAGCACGCCGCCAATCTCGTGCAGGGCCTCGAACACATAGACATCGTAGCCCATCTTCACCATGTCGCCGGCGAAGCTCAAGCCCGCAGGACCGCTGCCCACCACGGCAATCTTGATGCCGTTAGATGGGGCAATCTCGGGCAGACAGATGTTGCCACTCTCGCGCTCGTAGTCGGCGGCGAAACGCTCCAGATAGCCAATGGCCACGGGCTTCGAGTTCATCTTCAAGTGGATGCACTTGCTCTCGCACTGCTTCTCCTGCGGACAAACGCGACCACAGACAGCGGGCAGCGACGAGGTTTTCTTCAACACGCGGGCAGCAGCGAGGATGTCGCCACGCTCAATGTTCTTCACGAATCCGGGGATGTCGATGTTCACCGGACAGCCCTCCACGCAGCTGGGCTTGGCACAGTCCAGACAGCGCTTGGCCTCCTGCATGGCCATCTCCTTCGTCAAGCCGATGTTCACCTCCTCGGTGCGAGTGGTGGCGCGGTAGACGGGGTCGAGTTCGGGCATGACGACGCGGGGGATGGCAAGGCGCTCCTTGGGTTTCATTGAGGAGTGCAGATGCTTACGCCATTCTGCATCGAGGGGTTCTGTGGGGGTAATGGGTTCCATGGGGTTAATGGACTCATTCACCCCATTAGTCCCATTCACTACCTCAGACCCAGCAAGATGCTCCTCATAGTGCTCCAGCTCTTCCTGCTCGGCACGCTTGAAGGTGCCCATGCGCTTGAACATCTCGTCCCAATCGACGAGAGTGCCATCGAATTCGGGGCCGTCGATGCACACGAACTTGGTCTTGCCGCCGATGGTGAGTCGACAGGCACCGCACATGCCCGTGCCGTCGACCATGATGGTGTTCAGGCTCACCTCGCAGGGTATGCCGTGCTTCTGGGCTGTGAGGTTCGAGAACTTCATCATGATGGGAGGACCGATGGCAAACACCTTGTCGACGTGCTCCTGCTCGAAGAATTTCTCCATGCCCACGGTGACGACGCCTTTCTCGCCGTAGCTGCCGTCGTCGGTCATGATGATGACCTCGTCGCTGCTCTCGCGCACCTTGTCCTCAAGAATTATCAAGTCCTTGCTGCGTCCAGCCATCACGCTCAGCACGCGGTTGCCGGCCTTCTTCAGTGCTTGTATGATGGGCAACATGGGGGCTACGCCCAGTCCGCCACCCGCACACACCACGGTGCCATAGTTCTCGATGCGGGTGGGATTACCCAATGGGCCCACCACGTCGGCCACGCTGTCGCCCACGCCCAGTGCACACAGCTTCTTCGACGACAGGCCCACCACCTGCACCACCAGCGTGATGGTGCCGCGCTCGGTGTCGGCAGCGGCGATGGTGAGGGGCATGCGCTCGCCTTTCTGGTCGACGCGCACGATGACGAAGTTGCCCGCCTTGCGGCTTTGGGCAATCAGCGGAGCCTCTATCTCAAAGAGAAAGACTTTCTCGGAAAACTGCTCTTTTCTTACAATTTTGTTCATCTTTTATAGGGTTTTGATTTCATTCTGTCAGCTAAGACGGTGCAAAATTAATCAAAATATACGAATTACCATCATAATCGCCAACATTTTTTCATCATCGCCCTATCCTGTCTGCACAATCCTCCGTTTCTGCCCGCCTTGCGTTCAGCTATGTCGCGATAAACCGAACCACATCATCGATGTTAGAGGGCCATAGCATTCAATATTTTTGTCGTAGCAGTCGAAGCACGGTTGTATTTAGCAAAACAGGAAAAAACAAGAAAAACAGGAAAAGGGTTTTTATCTGTACTTTTTGTTTTTATCTGTATTTCAAAAAAAGTAAAAAAGATGATATAAGATATTTATGCTTGTTTACTTATAATACAATAAATATGTGTAACTTTGCGGGCGAATTGCAAAGACGCTCGGCGTCCCTCAGTTTGCTATACAGATTATTGCCATCATGATAAGAGACTTCATCGCCATCGACTTCGAGACGGCCAACCAAGAGCCTTCGAGCGTCTGCTCCGTGGGAGTGGTCATGGTGCGCGGTGGGCAGGTGGCCGATACGTTCTACAGTCTGATTCAGCCAGAGCCAAACTACTACAACTATTGGTGTCAGCGGGTGCACGGACTGAGCCAGCGCGACACCGACGATGCCCCTGTGTTCTCGAAAGTGTGGCGGCAGATAGAGGAGCGTATCGCCCATGTGTACTTTGCCGACCAGCTGGCGCCCGATGGTCTACGCTACCAGATAGCATCTATCCCCTTCGTTGCCCACAATGCGCGTTTCGACGAAGGCTGTCTGAAGGCTGTGTTCAGAGTGTACCAGATGGACTATCCCGACTACCGCTTCTATGACACCCTGACAGCCTCGCGACGGCAATTCGGCCACACGCTGCCCAATCACCAGCTCCACACCGTGGCCGCTGCCTGTGGCTACGACCTGCGCAACCATCACCATGCCCTGGCCGATGCCGAAGCATGTGCCACAATAGCGCTCTACATTCTGTGAATCAGAGAGTACGGTGATAAAAACAGCATGATTCCATGCCCCAATCGTGCACGTATCCACTTTGGCTACTCACCACTCGTTTTTACAGCTACCAACACACGGAAGAAAAAATGATTATCCGTTTGTACCCGATAGACGGTCTGCGCTCGACCTCTGGTCGCTCTTGCCCCTTCTGGGCATCGGGTGATTGCGGATAACCATTTTTCTATATTCATCATCCCTTACAAATTTCGGTTGGCAGCGGCCGCTGCCAATCATGTCCCCGCCCGCTGCCAACCTAAAAAGCACGCCCCTTTTCCCTCTGCGGTGACTCCCGCTCCCTGTTTGTCGTCACCAGATTGCGGATAATCATATTTTCTATTTTTGTACAGCAATGACAATAATCATTGCTGGCTGTCGCCCGAAAAGAACGAATGCCAGAAAAGCCAAAAGAAGTAGCCAAAGCCCGCTCTTTACCTACGTCATGGTCTGTCGGCAGACTTGGTTCCGAAATCACTCGGCTGTGGTCCCATCTCCAGCTCCAGCACGCCGCCCTGCACAATGTCGTCGTACATCAGATAGGAGCGCGAATAGGGCTGACCATTTAAGCGGGCACGCTGCACGTAGACATTCGCATCGCTGTTGTTGATGGCCTTGACGACAAACGTCTTGTCGGCATCGATGCGGATGCTGGCCTCGCCAAAGAGGGGCGAGCCGATGATGAACTTGCCGCCAGCGGGTTCCACCTGGTAGAGTCCCATGGCAGAAAGCACATACCAGGCCGACATCTGGCCTACGTCCTCGTTGCCGCTGAGGCCGTCGGGGTCGTTGCGATACTGCTCGGCGAGGGCACGCCGAATGAGGCTGGCACCCTTCCAAGGCTGTCCCACATAATTATATATATAGAAGATGTGGTGGCTGGGTTCGTTGCCCTGTGCATACTGACCGATAAGGCCGGTGATGTCGGGGGGCGCTCCCTCGCCAAAGTCGCCGCTGACAACGAAGAGCGAATCGAGCTTCTCTACAAAGCGTTGTTCCGAGCCAAAGAGGGCCACCAGGCCATCCACATCGTGGGGCACCAGCCAAGTGAACTGCCAAGCGTTGCCTTCGGTGTAGTCGCGGTTGGCGGGCTGGGTGTGGAAGGGGCTGAAAGGCTGGCGGAAGCGGCCTTGGGAGTCCTTGCCCCGCATAAAACCTGTCTGCGCATCGAAATAATGGCGATAGCCCTGGGCACGCAAGTCGAAATACTGCTGTTCCAACCTTCTCCCCTGCAGCTCGGCCACACGGGCCACGCACCAGTCGGCCAGACAATACTCCAGTCCACGCCCCACGGTCTCATTCTCGTCAAAAAGGTCGCAGGGGATGTAGCCATATTCGCGCAGCAGCTTCAGCCCGCGTTCGTCCATCATGGCCGATGCCGTCATGGCCTCCAAGGCGTCGGCGGGGGTAATGGTGGTGAGGTGCTTCAGCACCATGTCGGCCAGCACGGGGATGCCTGGATTGCCCACCATGCAGTTGGTCTCGCATCCCCACAAGTGCCACACGGGCAGCTTGCCCTGCTCGCGCCAGATGCTGAGCATGGTGGCAGCCAAGTCGTCCTGACGGTCGCGATGCAGCAGCGTCATCAGCGGGTGGGCAGCACGATAGGTGTCCCAAAGCGACCACGTGGTGTACATCGGGTGCTGGCCGTTGTGATGCAGATGACCGTCGGCACCACGATAGTCGCCGTTAGCATCGCTGAAGAGTGAAGGGGCCACCATGGTGTGGTAGAGGGCGGTGTAGAACGTTGAACGTTGAGCATTGAACGTTGAGCGTTGAGCATTGAGCGTTGAAGGACTGACCATCACCTTCTGCAGCTGAGCCTCCCACTTGGCATCGGCCTCGGCAGCCACACGCTCAAAGTCCCAGTGGTCCAACTCGGCACGCAGGTTGGCCTGAGCACCCTCCTCGCTCACGGCAGAGATGCCCACGCGCAGCAGCAGCGGCTTCTTGTTGTTGGCAAAGGAGAGGACCAGGAGTGTGTCGGCCTGGTTGCGCCAGCCATCGATGGGTCGCGAGAACTCGGCATGGAAGAAGAACTTCTGGTTGTTGGCCCATCCCCGCGAATGGCGATGTCCGCTGAGTGCCGACTCACCTTTCCTGATGGCCTTGGCTTCTTCGAGCCCATCCCAGCCTATGCCTCGTTTCAGGTCGAAGCGCACGTAGAGCGTGTCGGCTCGCTTGCTGCAGGTGTAGCGATGCAGCCCAGCCCGCTCGGTGGCCGTCAGCTCCACACGCACGCCGTTGTCCATCCTCACGGAGTAATAGCCGGGGCGTACCTGTTCGTTCTGATGGCTGAAGGTGACCATCTGCTGACCTATATCGGTAGTGGGCAGCACGGTTAGATCGCCCAGGTCGCCAATACCGGTGCCGCTGAGATGGGTGTGGCTGAAACCCAGCAGCACCGAGTCGCTATAGTGGTAGCCCGAGCACCAGTCCCAGCCACGTGTGGGCTGTGTGGGGCCCAGCTGCACCATGCCGAAGGGAACGTTGGCCCCAAGGAACACGTGGCCATGACCTCCGGTGCCGATGAAGGGATTGACATAATCGGTAAGGCGCAAAGCCTTACCCGCAGAAGCCTGCAACAAGCTGACAGTGGCCATCAAGGCCATAAGGAAGCATCGTTTCATGGTCGAATTGGTTTTAATGGGCACAAAGTTACAAATTAATGGCCAAAGAAAGACGAAGAAAAGAAAAAAGTTCGTACCTTTGCAACAAATTTTGCAAAAACGATGAAGACTAAACCTGCAAAAACCAAAAACGCCCCCACCCCACCGCCCTCTGCTAAGAAGGCATCGAAGCCTGCGGCCCCATGGCTGAAGTGGCTGTCGCCATTGCTCTGCGTAGTGGCCGTGGTGGCCGCTGCCATAGCGTTGCTCACGCTCGAAGAAGAGTTCCTGTGGAAACTGCAAGAGCTGAACCTGCACCTGCACACGCCACTGTTCTTCAAGCAGCAGATGGTGGTGGCTGGCGGCTTGCTCACATGGTTGGGCACCTGGTTCACCGAGTTTTTCTACCACCCCGCCCTCGGCGTAGCGTGGATGTGCCTGTGGTGGGCGGTGCTGATGCTGCTGGCATCGCGAGCCTTCCGCGTGCCGCTGAAGTGGAGCGCGGTGCTGCTGGTGCCTGTGGCGCTGGTGCTGATTACGGTGGTCGACATGGGCTACTGGGTGTACTATCTGAAGCTGCGCGGCCACGTCTTCGTGGCGGTGATGGGCCTCTCGGCGGCATGCGCCTTGGTATGGGCCTTCCGCTCTCTGCCTGAGGGCAAGTGGCTGCGACCCCTGTTTGTGGCCGTGGCAGTGATGGTGGGCTATCCCCTCTTTGGCTTCTACGGCTTGCTGGCCACGCTGCTCATGGGCATCATGGGCATCAGGCTCCGCTCGTATGCCAGCACGATTGTGGCCGTGGTGGCCATCGTGGCCGTGCCGCTGCTGTGCTATCGCTTCGTGTTCTACCAGACGAGCCTGGGCAACACGTGGTGGGCAGCGCTGCCACTGTACTACATTCTGGAAGAGCATTTCGCCTATTACGTACCTTATATTATCATGGTGGTCTTCTTCGTCGTCATGGCCGCTTGCTACGGCATGCTGCCCAAAGGCAATGTGAAGAAGCCGGTGCTCTGGGCGCTGGCCCATGTGGTGCTGGGCGTGGTGCTGGTGCTGGGCGTGAAGCAGTTCTGGTATCGCGACTACAACTTCCACAAAGAGCTGCGCATGCAGCAGTGCATGGAGCGAGCCGACTGGGAGGGCATCCTGAGCGAGGCGCGCGACCTGCAAGACGAGCCTACACGCGCCATCGTGCTGATGAAGAACCTGGCCTTGTTCCGACTGGGACGACAGGGCGACGAGATGTACACCTATCGCACTGGTGCCAAGGCTTGCAACACACCCATCCCCGTGAACATGACGCAGGTGGTGGGGTGCAGCATCTACTTCTACTACGGACTGGCCAACTACTGCTACCGCTGGTGTCTGGAGGACGGCGTGGAGTATGGCTGGCGGGCCGAGTATCTGAAATACATGACCCGCTGCGCACTGGTGAACGACGAGGGGCGCGTGGCACGCAAATACCTCGACCTGCTGAAGCAGACTCGCTATCACCATGAGTGGGCCGAGCAGCAAGAAAAGTTCCTGAACAACCGCCAGGCGCTGGAGGCCGACGCCGGCTATTCGCCCGTGCTCCACCTGATGAACTTCGACGACCAGCTCAGCAGCGACCAATCGGTGATGGAGAAATTCCTCATGTACCACTTCGTGAATCATCACAGCGACGACAAGCTCTACCAAGACCAGTCGCTCAATGCCGCGCTGTGGATGAAGGACATACCGATGTTCTGGCCCTTCTTCAACCAATACGCCCTCAACCATACGGGCGAGAACATGCCCATCCACTATCAGGAGGCGGCCTATCTCTACGGACATCTGGAGAAGAATGTCGACATCAGCAGCATGCCCTTCAGCCAGCAGGTGAAACAGAGCTACGACGCCTTCATGAAGATGGCAGAGCGATGCCAAGGCATGACCGAAGAGCAGATGAAGGACGTGTTCTACCCCCAGTTTGGAAAGACCTACTACTTTGAGTATTTCCTCGTCAGAAACCAGAAGCTGTATTGAAGTTTGAGAATTGAGTTTTTTATGAAAAAGATACTATTTGGAACCCTGCTGATGGCCCTTGCCGCCTGTTCGGGTGTAAGCGTTCCTGAGACGTTCAAACAGTCCGACGCCCTGCCAGCCATCTATCCCGACTACATCGATGTCACCATCCCCGTGAACATCGCCCCGCTGTCGCTGATGATTCTCACCGACTCCCTGCCCGGTGTCGACGATGCCGTGGTGCGCTACTCGTGCAGCGACGAGGAGATTCTCTGCGGAGGACTGAAGGCACAACCCAGCATCGGCAACTGGCGCGACCTCACCGCCAAGGCTATCGGGAGCGACATCACCGTGGAGGTGTTCACCCGCAGCAACGACCAATGGACACGCCACAAGCCCTTCGCCATCCATGTGTCGCCCGACAGCATCGACCCCTGGCTGAGCTACCGACTCATCTCACCCAGCTACGTCACCTACGAGGAGCTCACCCTGAACCAGCGGTGCCTGGAGGACTACGACGAGCGCGTGATGGTCGACAACATGCTGTGCTGCACCGAGGTGAACGGACAGTGTGTGAACTGCCACAATTACCAAATGTACAACCCACAGCGCATGCAGTTCCACGCCCGACAGAACCACGGCGGCACCATCATCGCCTACGACGGCAAGCTCCGCAAGATAAACATGAGGAACGACTCGGTCATCTCGGCCGGCGTCTACCCCACGTGGCACCCCACCCTACCCCTCATCGCCTATAGCACCAACCACACCAGCCAGAGCTTCCACACCCGCAACCTGAACAAAATTGAGGTGAGCGACGCTGCCAGCGACCTCATCCTCTACGACCTGGAGAAGAACCAAGTGAGCAATGTGGAGAACGACCCGCACGAGTTCGAGGTGTTCCCCTTCTGGGCTCCCGACGGCCGCTCGCTCTACTATGCCAGCGCCCACTTCGTCTACCGCGACACCACGGAGAACGCTGCCGAGATATACCAGCGGGCCAGCGAGGTGAAATACAACCTCTACCGCAAGAGCTTCGACCCGCAAACCCTACAGTTTGGCCCCCGCGAACCCGTCTTCATCGCCGACACGCTGGGCCAGAGCGCCACGCTGCCACGCATCTCGCCCGACGGACGCTACCTCATGTTCACACTGGGCCACTATGGCGTGTTCCACATTTGGCACCATGAGGCCGACCTGTGGCTGATGGACCTGCTGACGGGTGAGACTCGACCCCTCGACGAGGTGAACTCCAACGACACGGAGAGCTACCACTCGTGGGCCAGCAACGGGCGCTGGGTGGTGTTCAGCAGCCGTCGCACCGACGGTAATTTCACACGCCCCTTCATCGCACACATGGATGCCGACGGCCACGGCTCGAAGGCGTTCGAACTGCCACAGCGCGACCCCGCCTTCCACCGTGAGTTCATGAAGAGCTACAACATCCCCGAACTGATGCGAGGCCCCGTCACATTCACCCCCCAGCAGTTTGCCGACGTGCTGAAGAACTCCGATGGCGAGACGGCCACATTTGTATCAAGATAGGGGTGAGAGGTGAAAGAATATGGAAGCTATCAACAGTTTCTTTTCGCTCCTCAGCGGATGGTTGTGGGACTGGCCCATGATCATTCTGCTGCTGGGCACCCACCTCTTCCTCACATTCCGACTGGGCGTGCCTCAACGCAAGTTGCTGACGGGCATTCGTCTGTCGGTGAAAAAAGACGATGTCGCCAAAGGCGATGTCAGCCAGTTTGGCGCATTGGCCACGGCACTTGCTGCCACCATTGGCACGGGCAACATCGTGGGAGTGGCTACCGCCGTGGCGCTGGGCGGTCCTGGTGCCGTGCTGTGGTGCTGGTTCACCGGCATCTTCGGCATGGCCACCAAGTATGCCGAAGGTCTGCTGGCCGTGAAATATCGCGTGAAGGGCAGCGATGGCCGCATGTATGGCGGTCCGATGTATGCCCTTGAGCGTGGCCTGAACATGAAGTGGCTGGCCATCCTCTTTGCCGTCTTCACCGCGTTGGCATCCTTTGGCATTGGCTGCACGGTGCAGGCCAACAGCATCGCTTTGCTGGCCTACGAGACCTTTGGCGTTCCCACTTGGGGCGTCGGCATCTTCGTCTGTGTGCTCACTGCCATCGTCATTCTTGGAGGTGTCAAGTCGATAGCCCGCGTCTGCACCGTCTTGGTGCCTTTCATGGCCTTCTTCTATGTCGTGGGGTGCGTGGTCATCCTCTGCATGAACGCCTCGTTTGTATGGCCCGCCATCCAGCTCATCGTCAGCTCTGCCTTCAATCCCTCTGCCGCTGGCGGCGGTTTCGTGGGAGCCACCGTGATGATGGCGGCCCGCTACGGCATCGCACGAGGCCTCTTCTCCAACGAGAGCGGCATGGGCAGCGCCCCCATCGTGGCTGCAGCCGCCCAGACACGCAACCCCGTGCGCCAGGCCCTCGTCAGCAGCACCGGCACGTTCTGGGACACCGTTGTCATCTGCGCCCTCACGGGGCTGGTGCTCGTCAGCAGCATCCTGGCCTATCCCGACATCTCCTATGCCGACGGTGCCGCCCTCACCAAGGTCGCCTTTAGCAAGATCCCCTACGTGGGTGCTCCCCTGCTCACCTTCGGCATACTCACCTTCGCCTTCAGCACCATCCTGGGGTGGAGCTATTACGGCGAGAGTGCCGTCAACTACATCGAGGGGCAGCGCATCAACCGCTTCTACCGCATCCTGTTCATCGTGGCCCTGTTCTTTGGCAGCATCATCAACCTCGACATCATCTGGAACATCGCCGACTGCATGAACGCCCTCATGACCATCCCCAACCTCGTGGCCCTCCTGTTGCTCAGCGGCATTGCCGCCCGCGAAACCCACAAATACCTATGGTCTGGAAAGCTCGATGCCGAGATGGAAGAGTGACCACATCCCCCGCAAAACCATGTTTTTTCATCTTTTCTGCATTTTCCAAAGAAATTGTGGCCTTAAAATTTGGCAGTATAAAAAAATCTTCGTACCTTTGCACCCGCATTTGCGAGAGAATGCCTTGGTCGGTACATACCGATGGAAGTTTGGGTGAGTGGCTGAAACCAGCAGTTTGCTAAACTGCCGTACGGGTAACCGTACCGGGGGTTCGAATCCCCCAGCTTCCGCAAATGCAGGTGATTAAACACCAAAGCACCAGAAAGAGAGTGTCGCGTAGGCACTCTCTTTTTCATTTCGTATCTTGATTTTAAGTTCCCCAAGTTCTTTCTCACCACAGATTGCACCGATGATGCAGATTGTGGCTGCACATGGATGCTGGCATGATGCAGATTACTGAATAGACGGGCGACCCCTTCAGGGTCGTCATCACCTCACACCTATTATCCGCAGGTCGTTCCGACCTACGGCTATTGAGCGGAGACGCCTTCAGCGTCTCAATCACCTGATTGCGGATAATCATATAGAGTCATATATCACTACCTTTTTTCTTCATTTGCTCTGTCAGTTGTAGACATTCCTTGGCAAAGGTACGAAAAACAGTACAAACTTTGTACTAAGTCATGCCTTTTCTTGGTATCATCTCTGGCACAAGTAGATGAGGAATGAAAATTTCGAGGATTTATTTTGTATAAACATAATTTTTGTTATAACTTTGCATCCAATTTTTCGGAAACGACGAAAGCAAGCATGCGAAGCCCCCACCCCAATGGGAGAAGCCATGCGGCATCTCGGTATAGTGAATAATACATACAAACACTAATATGAAAAAGAATTTCTACTTTGTTTTCGCCCTCTTGTGCGCAGTGGTGCAAGGGGCATTGGCTCAGAACGATGCCATCGTATGGGACTTCGAGGACAAGGCTCAGCTCGAAGACTGGAAGCTTGTTGACAAAAACGAAGACGGCTTCAACTGGGAGTATTTCAGCAACGAAGGACGTGATTCTGGCAGGATGACGACTCATTCGGGCGATGGCATCATGATGTCGGAAAGTTATGACTATGAAGAATTCAGTCCGCTGTCACCCGACAACTGGCTCATCTCCCCAGAGGTCACCCTCGGCGGCACTCTGTCGTTTTGGGCTTGCGGACAAGATCAGACCTACTGCCATGAAATCTTTGCCGTCTATGTCTGTGTGGATGATGAGACGAATGTTGAAGGCAGTGTGGAGGTGGACGGCCACCATTTCCTAAAGGTGGGCTCCGACATTACCGCTACTAAAGATATGACAAACTATGCATTTGGTCTGAAGGATTACCAAGGGAAAATTGGCCGCTTTGCCATCCGCCACTATAAAGTCACGGATGAGTTCATACTCAACATCGACGACATAGAACTCGACATCAACACGGAGTATATTCCTGATCCCACCACGCCAACCAACCTAAAGGTTGCCCAAGCAGCCACTACTGCCGATGTGACATGGGATGGTGCTGAAGGTGACAAATGGAACTTGCGCTACAGGGTAATTAATCCTAACGAAAAAATAAATTTATTATGGGACCTCACGATTGATAATTATGAGTCTCTAGTTGCAGAATGGACTATTGAAGACAGAGATGGTGACGGTAATAATTGGGAATTAGCTTATAGTGATTTCGACTCCAACGAATATGGTGACGAGGAGGATGTTTGCTTTTCCTCTTCTAGTTGGAGTATTAAGACAGGCTCACTTACCGCTGCATCCTGACCAACGACCATACCTCAACCAACCGCGAGATTGTGGAGTTCTACAACCTCAGAGGTGGAAAGGAACGGATCTTTGACGACATGAACAACGGCTTCGGATGGGCAAGGCTACCCAAGTCCTTTATGGCAGAGAACACCGTGTTCCTGCTGCTGACAGCAATCATACGCAACTTCTACAAGTTCCTCATGGGCAGGCTTGACACGAAAGCCTTCGGACTGAAGAAGACAAGCCGCATCAAAGCCTTTGTTTTCAAGTTCATCAGCGTGCCTGCCAAATGGATAAGGACGGCCAGACACTATGAACTGAACATCTATACTCACAACCACTCATATCAGAAACCTTTTGCACTCGCTGACGGCTGAGAATTCAACTTCGAGGGTTATCGACAGCATAAAGCCCCTGCAATGCTTAACGGGGTAAGGGGAAATTGGTCACAAACATCACAAATCATCAACGCTAATGGACAAATAATTGCCAAATGGAGGGGCTGATAGAAAAATTTAGCATCCAAAACTATTAGTTGCGAATTTTAGGTTCTTAAAGAAACGAGTATTGTATCAATACTTCTTCTGGCATAGCTCGTAATTCGATAGCCACTTCTTCTACATCAAGAGCATCTCTTACATCTTCCCATGTTACCTGCTTAATTTCACGGTTCTTAAACTGATGATATAGGAAGTCCTTAGAAACTAAAGCATTATTGTAAGCCTCCTTTTCACGGTCTATAAGTTCATCACACATGACATAGAACCACATATACAACGTTGCTAATGTTTGGTTCCAATATTCTTCGTCATCCTTGTCATAGGTGTCTAATGGAAAACAGATTAAACTTTGTCGCACATAATCCAAGAATTCTTTCCAGAGCTTAGCCCCATCTTCTGTAAATGTGGGAACTAGAACCATCTTTTCTCGCAAGTATTTGATATCTTCAATGCGCTTGTTCTTGAAGGACCGAAGTACAGGAAATTCCTTTTCATATAATTCTGAGGAAAGAGTAGTATTTTGCCCCTTACAGCACATGAATGGCCATAAGAAAAATACTAGATATAATACTCGGAAGAATAACGTTGAATATGTTACAGAGTTGGCAATGGTGATGTCGTGGAAATCGTGTCACTATTATGAAAAGAATGAGGAGTTGATGGTTATGTATAGTAACTTATACCACGATGTGGATGTATGGTGTATGAACAATCTAAAAGATGATGATTTGACATACTACATACAGACGACAGACTAACTTCCAAAATAGTAAATTGTTTATTACTGGCTATTAGTTGCTACAACTAATAGCCAATATTTGTAGGCAAATAATTTACGGGTTATAATCAGGAGGGTAGTCCTTATTTGCTGTTTTAGCATAGTTATCCATGAGGGCATACAAATATGGATGAAACCAAATATGTATAGGTTGGCCATTTCCGTAAATGCCCTGGTTTTTACAAGTATTATATTTAGTTTCCCAGCGTAGTTTAAGTGATTCACTTTCTGCAAAATCAACCGCATTAGAATACAACATATTGGTAGATGGTATTATGCGCTCATTTGCATATCCAGTCGATACACTCTGATAATTATATATTTCCATGAGTTGTTTTAATCTATCATCAGATAGAGTGAGAAGAAAACTCTTAGCACCGTCCAACTCTTTTTTCTTTTCCAGGCTGTTTTGTCTTTCTTCTTCATTATCGTAATACCTGACCATATCCCTACGGCCTTTCCAGATAACGAATTTCTTTTTACCCCATATTGAAACCTTGCATACTAACAAAATTAGTAGGTAGGTCATAATTACCCACCATAAATCATGCGTTGCGAACTTATAGCAAAGCATTGCACCGATCAGTCCCAATAATGAAGGGATTGATGCAAGCAATTTTGCCATTTCAACAAGCAATTTTACAATATCATTCATAGACAAAGCACAAAGATCTTAATATTGTTACAAGGGCAAAATTGAATTTTAACACTCCAAAAACGAGTTTTTCAAACATTATTCATAAATTTGCAAACAACTTGCACTTGCTGGTTGACTCTACAAAAAACCTTTTATCTTTTCTGTCTATCTAAAAAATGCTTCCGATTTATTGTCGTTTCAAAAAATAAGTGTAACTTTGTACCCAAATTTACATACATCAACACTAAAATCTTTCAAAACATGAAAACATCACCCATCATGAACCTCCTGGCGAGGGCAGCCATGTTGCTGCTGCTCGCTGTGCTCACCTCGGCTACGGCGTGGGCAGACGATTATGGCGCAGACAAACCTACCCGTCTGAACAGTCCAACTATTATCCGTACAGGCACTCACACTTACACCATTTTCGCGACAAGGACTGATTATAATGGCGGAAGTGTAGATCCTTCAGACCAGACCATCCACTACATCATCTCCGAAGGCGAAGAGCGTACCCAAAACGGCCCGTCTGCAGATATAGAGGAAGTTTATGGAAACATCGTTTACTGGGCTACAGACAACGATGAGCCACATGGCGAGTCTGAGCGTGTAACCGAAACATATTTTGTGCCCACCGTCACCATCACTGATGCAGGCTGGGCAACCTACTACACCGACTTAGCTCTTGACTTCTCTAAGCTCAGCAATAATTTCAAGGCATACATCGCCACCTACGATGGCGCAACGGAATCGGTGAAGCTGTCAGAGGTGAGCGAGGTGCCCTACGGCACTGGCGTAGTGCTGAAGGGAAAGCCCGGAGAGTACGAGGTGGAAATGATTGCCAGCTCAGAGACGGAAAGGGGTGACCTCACGGGTTCTACCACCAAGGACTTTGAGTACGATGCGAATGCAGCCTACGATTATTACATGCTGGGCTGGAACGACCAAACCAGGATGGTTCAGTTCATGCTGCTCAACAGCGGCACCATCGCAAAAGGCAAGGCATACCTGCCTGTTCCCAAGGCTGACGGTCAGACCCGCGCCCTGACAGTTGTGCTTGAAGGCGAAAGTGCTGCCGGCATCCAGAGCGTAGACGAGCTGAAGACAGACGATGATGCCGTCTACAGCCTCAGCGGCCAGCGCGTCAGCAACCCATCTCGCGGCCTGTTCATTGTTAAGGGAAAGAAAGTCATCAAATAATATTATGGAGGACGGAAATATGAAAAAGACATATTTGCACCCGAGAACAATAGTTGTCAACGTAAAGGTAGAAAACCTTATGCAAGACCCGGTATCCGGCTTCGACCCCACCCCGAACAATGGCGGCAGTGGTTATCAAGGCGATGGCTCCTGCGCTTTGGGCCGTCGCAAGACCGTATGGGACGACGATGAAGATTAATATGAATATTCAATTTCCTCAGCTTTCGTACCGAGGAAAAGACGACGAACTCGATGACGAAGACGAGGTGTGGTAGACCCTTTTGAGTTAGGAGTTAGGAGTTAGGAGTTAGGAGTAAGGGTACGCCGTCGGCGTACCCTTTAACCCTTTAACCTTTTAGTCGCCTTCGGCGAGAAGGTTTAGCTCGACGGCCGAAGGGAAAGTCAAATCTTTCAAATCATTCAAATCTTTCAAAATCTTTATTTGTCAAATTTGTGAGATTTGTGAGATTTCTGCCCCGACAGGGGCACTCCTCCTTTTTAACACGAATTACCACGAATTACTCATTAATTGCTGCGCGTAGCAAATTATATGATTAATTACAAGTATTTTATCTTTCCGACAGAAGTTGAAGTTTTTCCGCTTCCAGCACTACTTACTACAAGACAGTTATCCTCCAGTTTGACGATGGACTCCCTTTGCTGTTGATCCAAAGGATATTTCAGCAGTGTGTCAAAATATGTCTTATTCCTTTCAAGTTCCTCCTGTACGAACTTGACATTGTGAGTTTGTGGGATGTCAGAGAAACCACGCTCCAGTTCTCGCTTATACTTGTCAATGGTTGACAGCGATTCTGGAACCACTTTATTAACATAAGTCTGAAATTCGTATATTAGGAAAGGTTTTGTTGCTTCTATGAAGTCAATACCATCTACACATGACATAAACTCTGAATGAGCAAAATAATGGTCATCAGGCATGAAGAAAGAAACTCGCCCTAAAAATGTGTCCACCAGATCAAACCATGAAATAAAATTCTCAATAAACTCCCTATTGTCCGAGCTCAATATCTGCATGTCGTTCCGACCTGCGGATAATAGGTACGGGGGTGATAACAACGCTGAAAGGCTATGGGTAGGCGAGCGTAGCTCGGGAATAGGGGGCGCCCGTACTCATGAGCGACCACCATCTGAATAGACGGGCGACCCCTTCAGGGTCGATATACCGCCTGTTGCCATATCCGCAGGTCGTTCCGACCTACGGATATTGAGAGTGGACGCTTTCAGCGTCCTTGTCACCTGATTGCGGAATATAATTTTTTTGATCATTTACTCTGCGCGAGGACCAACCATAAAATTAAAATATATTAAAACGGATGCCTCCCAAAAACGGCTAAAGGCCCTCATCTTTCGAAAATTTTCCACGAGAAAACTTTTGGCCGAAAATACGCGAGTTTTGAGAGGATTCGGTAAATGGTTGGCTTTCAGTAGGTTGGCCTCGAAAAACCACAAAATCCCCTTCGCTGGCTGGAAAAAGTCAACGCCGAAAAAAAAATTGGCGTTGCCGTTTTCAGATAGAGCGTGCTTGCGGAAACGGAAAACGGCCCCAAAATCGGCTAAAATACTGCACAAAACCGCCCTGGCTGTGCAAAATTCGCCTAAAACGTCCTTTTTCTTTCGCCCAAAAATGCTGCACAAACCGCCCGAAGTGTGCATCTCCCGTTCCAGAATGAAAATTATTTTTGTAAAGAATCATAAAATTTCATTTCACATCCCTTCACAATTTCTCTCCTGTCTTAAAGGGAAATTAACCATTCGAACCACACGGTCGACCGAGCGTGGTTACGCTTCGCGTCTTTCAAAAACCAAATAAAACAAGAAAAGGCGTCTGGAATGACCAAACGATGCCACCATTTTTCAACCGCAGGTCGAAAAAGTTGAGCACTATCTTCGCTATGTCGATTTTTTTTCCTACTTTTGCACCCGAAATGCGAACAGGGCATTGGCGACACGAACGCCAAGCGATAATGATATGGAATACAAGCATACAGACATTGAGGAGGTCGTAGTGGTGGAACCCCGCGTGCTGGGCGACTCACGCGGCTATTTCATGGAGACATGGAAACAGCAGGAGTTTGAGGAGCACATCGGGCAAATCAGTTTTGTACAAGAGAACGAGTCGATGTCATCACGCGGTGTGCTGCGCGGGCTGCACTACCAGAAAGGTGAGTGGAGCCAAGCTAAGCTGGTGCGTGTGATCAAGGGCACCGTCGTCGACGTGGCCGTCGACATACGCCGCAGCTCGCCAACTTTTGGCCACCACGTCATGGTGGAGCTGAGTGGCGACAACAAGCGCCAGCTGTTCATCCCGCGTGGCTTCGCCCATGGGTTCCTGGTGATGAGCGACGAGGCGGTCTTCACCTATAAAGTAGATAATGTGTACGCCCCCCAGGCCGAAGCTGGCATCCGCTGGGACGACCCACAGTTAGGCATAGAATGGCCCATCGGCAACATGAAACTGCTCTTCAGCGAGAAGGACATGAAGCAGCCCCTGCTGAAAGATGCGTGGCTGTTTTGAGGCGGGCTACGCCCTAAAGTATAATGAATAATGAATAAATAATAAAAAATAGATGAATATAGCGATTGTAGGAACCGGCTATGTCGGTTTGGTGTCGGGAACATGCTTCGCCGACACCGGTGTAAACGTGACGTGCGTCGATGTGGACGCCGCAAAGATAGAACGCTTGCAGCAGGGACAGATACCTATCTACGAGCCTGGACTTGATGAGCTGGTGAAAAAGAACGTGAACGCAGGACGACTGAAGTTCACCACCGACCTGGCTGCCATCCTGAACGAGCAGGACATCGTGTTCAGCGCCGTGGGAACACCCCCCGACGAGGACGGCTCTGCCGACCTGAAGTATGTGCTGCAAGTGGCCCGCACCATCGGTCAGAACCTGCAAAAATATATCGTGGTAGTGACCAAGTCGACCGTTCCCGTGGGCACGGCCCAGAAGGTGCACAACGCCATCAGCGAGGAGCTGCAGAAACGTGGCGTGGACATACCCTTCGACGTGGCCTCGAACCCTGAGTTCCTGAAAGAGGGCAACGCCATCAAGGACTTCATGAGTCCCGACCGCGTGGTGGTGGGCGTCGACAGCGAGAAAGCCAAGAAAGCCCTGTCGCGACTCTACAAGCCCTTCATGATGAACAACTTCCGCGTCATCTTCATGGACATTCCCTCGGCCGAGATGACGAAATACGCCGCCAACTCCATGCTGGCCACCCGCATCTCGTTTATGAACGACATCGCCAACCTGTGCGAGCTGGTGGGGGCCGACGTGAACATGGTGCGTGCCGGCATAGGCAGCGACACCCGCATAGGCCGCAAGTTCCTCTACGCCGGATGCGGATATGGCGGCAGCTGCTTCCCCAAGGACGTGAAGGCGCTCATCAAGACCGCCGACCTGAACGGCTACTCCATGGAGGTGCTGAAGGCTGTGGAGCGCGTGAACGAGCGCCAGAAGAGCATCCTCTTCGACAAGCTGCTGAAAGCCTTTGGCGGCCAAGAGGGACTGAAAGGCAAGACCATCGCCATGTGGGGACTCTCGTTCAAGCCCGAGACCGACGACATGCGCGAGTCGACGGCTCTGGTGATGATTGACAAGCTGCTCGACGCCGGTTGCATCATCCGCGCCTACGACCCCATCGCCATGAACGAGTGCAAGCGCCGCATCGGCGACAAGGTCATCTACTGCCGCGACATGTACGATGCCGTGCTCGATGCCGATGCCCTGTTGCTGCTCACCGAGTGGAAAGAGTTCCGTCTGCCCACATGGGGTGTCATCAAGAAGGCCATGCGCAATCCGCTCGTCATCGACGGACGCAACATCTTCGACATCGAGGAGGTGGAGGAGAACGGCTTCGAATACCACTGCATTGGCAAGTAGGCGGCCAGCGGCCAGCGCGGCCTACGGCCTAAATGATAAATGACAAATGATAAATGATAAATGATGAATGACAGCATGAAACGAATGTATGGGCGTCGGCTTCTGCAGAAGCTGGCGACACTGTCGTTTGTCATTTATCATCTATCATTTGGCCTCGCTTGCAGCCAGGCACAGCAGAAAGGGGCGACGGCCACTGCCGATGCTGCCCAGCAGGAGGACCGTGAAGCAAAGGCCATGATGCAGGGCGTGTGGCAAGACCGCGAGACCGAGCAGCCGGTGCTGAAGGCGGTAGGCGACACCATCTTCTTTGCCGACGACAGCAGTCAGCCAGCCTATTTCTGCGTGGTGGGCGACTCGCTGCTGTTGGGCGATGCCAGCTATTTCATCACCAAGCTGAACGAGTTTAACTTATGCTTCCAGAATGCGACGGGCGAAGAAGTGGAACTGACCAAGCACGACGAGACCATCGACGAGCCCGTGGCCGATTTCAGCATCGACGAGCCAAAAGTTATCAGCACCACCGAGGTGGTGAACGTTGACTCGGTGGTGATGTATGGTGGGCAGCGCTACCACTGGTATGTCACCGTGAATCCCACGCGCAACCGCGTCACCCGCACCACGTTCAACGCCGACGGCATGGCTGTGGAGAAGGTCTACTTCGACAACATCATCCATGTCAGCGTGTTCAAGCAGGGCCAGCGACTCTTCACTCGCGACTTCAACAAACGCGCATACGCTGCCGACGTGCCCGACGAGTTTCTGCAGCAGGCCATCTTGGGAAACATTCGCTACAGCCACACCGATGCCGATGGACTCCATTTCGAGGCCACCGTTTGCCTGCCCGACGGAGAGAGCTGTTATCTAATAGAGACCCTCGTGGGTCTGAACGGGCAGCTGTCGCTCAAACTGATGAATTAGCAATCATCAAACAACAGTTTGAGGCGATTCTTTATTTTAGGGGATCTTTTAGTTTCTATCTATAGTTTCTATCTCCTTCGCTTAACAGCATATCATCTTGCTTGCACGGTGCGAAAAGCGCCGTCGAAGTGCAAAAATATGCAAATATGCTGCATTGAGCCACAAATATTGCACAAAAAATTTGCAAATGTGCAGAAAAGAATGTACCTTTGCACAAAATTTTCGAAATTGTGCAATGAACAAAGGCTCAAGTTTCAACGAATACATACGCCAAGCAATCATAAAGAACTGGAACCAAAATGCCTTGACCGACTATCAAGGCCCCACGCTGCAATATCACGACGTGGCGAGGAAGATAGGTAAAATACATATCTTGTTTCAGAATGCCGGCATTGTAAAAGGCGACAAGATTGCCATCTGCGGACGCAACTCAGCCCATTGGGCTGTCGGTTTCTTGGCCACCCTCACCTATGGTGCCGTGGCTGTGCCCATCCTGCACGAGTTCAACGCAGAGCAAATACACAACATCGTCAACCACTCTGAAGCACGTCTGCTCTTTGTGGGCGATTTCATCGCAAAGGAAATAGACCCCGAACAGATGACGCGGTTGGAAGGCATCATCAACCTGCCTGATTTCTCGCTGATGATGTCGCGCTCGGAACAGCTCACCTACGCGCGCGAACATTTAAATTTAATGTTCGGCTCGAAGTACCCACGTGCCTTCACACAAGAGGACATCATCTATCACGAGGATCAGCCCGACGAGCTGGCACTCATCAACTACACCAGCGGCACCACAGGATTCTCGAAGGGCGTGATGCTTCCCTATCGGGGACTGTGGGGCAACGTCGACTTCTGCATCCGCCGCTTGGGCAAGCAGGTGCCCGCCGGGTCGTCGGTGCTCGACATCCTGCCCATGGCCCACATGTATGGCCTCTCCATCGAGTTCCTCTTCGGATTCTGCAACGGCAGTCATCTCTTCTTCCTCAACCGTCTGCCATCGCCAACACTCATTGCCAAAGCCTTCACCGACGTGCAGCCCGCGCTGGTCATCAGCGTGCCACTCATCGTGGAGAAAATCATCCGCAAGCGGGTGTTCCCCATCATGCAGACTCCACGCATGAAGCTGCTCATGGCCATGCCCGTGGTGTCGAAGAAGGTGAAGGAGAAGATTTGCGAGCAGGTGTATGCCGCTTTTGGCGGAAAAGCCTACGAGGTCATCGTGGGCGGTGCGCCCTTGTCGAAAGAGGTGGAGCAATTCCTCATCTCCATCGGCTTCCCCATCACCGTGGGCTATGGCACCACCGAGTGCGCACCGCTCATCAGCTATCGCGACTGGAAGGAGTTTGTGCCAGGGTCGTGTGGACGCAGCATCGACAACATGGAGGTGCGCATCGACAGCAACGACCCACAGAACATTGCGGGCGAGATATTGGCACGGGGCACCAACGTGATGCTGGGCTACTACAAGAACGAAGAGGCCACCAACCAGGCACTGGATGCCGAAGGATGGTATCACACTGGCGACCTGGGCACAATGGATGAAGATGGCAACATCTTTATACGAGGGCGCATCAAGAACATGCTCCTTGGAGCCAACGGGCAGAACATCTATCCCGAAGAGATTGAAGACAAGCTCAGCTCCATGCCCATGGTGAGCGAGTGCATCGTGGTGCAGCGGCAGCAGAAGCTGGTGGCGCTCGTCTATCCCGACCAGGACGAGATGATGAACTTCAGCCACGATGAGCTGCAGGGCATCATGGAGCAGAACCGGCAACAGCTGAACCTCACCCTGCCGGCCTACTGCCGATTGACACAGATTGAGCTGCACGACACAGAATTTGAAAAGACACCCAAGAAGAGCATCAAACGATACCTTTACCACTAAAGACCTCTCACCCTGAACAGGGCCTATAAGTATGAAAGAGATACCCAGCTATAACGAACTCATTGAGCGGAGCATCATCAACCATTGGGACATGAATGCGCTCACCGACTACAAAGGGCAGACGCTGCAATACCACGACGTGGCCCGCAAGATTGAGAAGGTGCATATCCTTTTCGAGAACAGCGGCGTGCAGCGGGGCGACAAGATTGCCCTCTGCGGGCGCAACAGCAGCCAGTGGACGGTGGCCTTTTTGGCCACACTCACATACGGCGCCGTGGCTGTGCCCATCCTCCACGAGTTCACGGCCGACCAAATCCACAACATCGTCAACCACTCGGATGCCAAGCTGCTCTTTGCCGGCGACCACATCTGCGGCTGCGTAGACCCCATGCAGATGCCCCATCTGGAGGGTATCATCCGCAACAACGACTACTCGCTGCTGCTCTCGCGCACCGACAAGCTCACCTATGCCCGCGAGCATCTGAACGAGCTTTATGGCAAGAAGTTCCCCAAGTATTTCCGCAAGGAGCATGTGAGCTATTATCATGAGCAGAGCCCCGACGAGTTGGCGCTCATCAACTACACCAGTGGCACCACGGGATTCTCGAAGGGCGTGATGATTCCCTATCGGGCGTTGTGGTCGAACTACGACTTCGCCTGTCAGGCCATGGGAGGCGAGCTGCCCAAGGGGTCGAAGGTCATCAGCATCCTGCCCATGGCCCACATGTATTCGATGGCTTTTGAGTTCAGCTTCGAGTTCCTCAACGGCTGCCATGTGTTCTATCTCAACCGGGTGCCGTCGCCAGCCATCATCGCACAGGCCTTTGCCGATGTGAAGCCCCGCATCATCATCGCCGTGCCGCTGGTCATCGAGAAGATCATCCGCAAGAAGGTGTTCCCCAAGATACAGACACCACGCATGCGACTGCTGCTGCAGATTCCCGTCATCGAACAGAAGGTGCGCGAGGCCATTTGCCAAGAGGTGAAGAAGGCCTTTGGCGGCAATTTCTTCGAGGTCATCATTGGCGGCGCTGCCTTCAACCAGGAGGTGGAGAATTTCCTGCACCGCATCAACTTCCCCTACACCGTGGGCTATGGCGCCACGGAGTGTGCGCCCATCATCTGCTATGCCGACTGGCGCGACTTCGTTCCCGGCTCGTGCGGAAAGGCCGCCAAGCACATGGAGGTGCGCATCGACAGTCCCGACCCGGAGACCATCCCGGGCGAGATTCTCACGCGAGGACTCAACGTGATGCTGGGGTACTACAAGAACGAGAAAGCCACACGCGAGACCATCGACAACGACGGATGGTACCACACCGGCGACCTGGGCACGATGGACGAGGACGGCAACGTGTTCATCAACGGGCGGTCGAAGAACATGCTGCTCAGCGCCAACGGGCAGAACATCTACCCCGAAGAGATTGAGGACAAGCTGAACTCCATGACCATGGTGGTGGAGTCGGTGGTGGTGCAGCGCGAGTCGAGGCTGGTGGCCCTGGTGCATCCCGACTTCGACGAGGCCCGCAGCTTGGGCTTCACCAACGACGACCTGGAAGGCATCATGGAGCAGAACCGCAACGGCCTGAACCAAGCACTGCCCGCCTATGAGAAGATAAGCGAAATCATCATCCACAAAGAGGAATTTGCCAAGACACCCAAGAAGAGCATCAAGCGATACCTCTACACATAAGGCATCGGATGCTGAACGCAGATGTCACACAACAACAAAAATCCCCGAAACGGTCAAACGTTTCGGGGATTTCTGTTGCCTAATTATTGCAATGACTACAGCGACATGGCGACGGTGAGGCCGGCCATGACGATGCTGACCATCGACATGAGCTTGATGAGGATGTTGAGCGAGGGGCCGCTGGTGTCCTTGAACGGGTCGCCCACGGTGTCGCCGACGATGGTGGCCTTATGGGCGAAGCTGCCCTTGCCACCGAAGTGACCTTCCTCCACCATCTTCTTCGCATTGTCCCAAGCGCCACCGGCGTTGGCCATGAAGATGGCAAGGGTGAAGCCCGCAGCGAGTCCACCCACGAGCAAGCCGAGCACGCCAGCCACCCCGAGCACCATGCCCACCACAATGGGGATGGCAATGGCGAGAAGCGACGGCAGAATCATCTCATGCTGGGCGGCACGGGTACTGATCTGCACACACGAGTCGTAGTCGGGAGTGGCCTTCCCTTCGAGGATGCCCTTGATTTCGCGGAACTGGCGACGCACCTCTTCCACCATCTTCTGCGCAGCACGGCCCACGGCCTCCATGGTGAGTCCGCAGAACAGGAAGGCTGCCATGGCTCCGATGAAGGCACCGACGAGCACACGGGGGTTCATCAGGTTCACCTGGAAGAAGTTCATAAAGTCGGGGATGGTGGCATCAGCAGCGGCGATGATCTCGCCCTTCAGGTTGACAAGCGTATCGCCAGCACGCTCCATGGCAATCTTCACCTCTTCTATATAAGAAGCCAGCAGAGCCAGGGCGGTGAGTGCGGCAGAGCCGATGGCAAAGCCCTTGCCCGTTGCGGCGGTGGTGTTGCCCAGGGCATCGAGGGCATCGGTGCGGTGGCGCACTTCCTCGCCCAACTCGCTCATCTCGGCGTTGCCGCCAGCATTGTCGGCGATGGGGCCGTAGGCATCGGTGGCCAAGGTGATGCCCAGGGTGCTGAGCATACCCACGGCGGCGATGCCGATGCCATAGAGTCCGTGGCTCAGGGCCGTGGCCGACATGTTCAAATCGAATCCGTTGGCGCAGAGATAACTGAGCATGATGGCCACGCCGATGGTGACCACGGGGATGCAGGTAGACATCATTCCCGTGCCGATGCCCTTGATGATGACGGTGGCAGAACCAGTGAGGCCAGCCTCTGAGATCTTCTGAGTGGGCTTGTAGGAGTGCGAGGTGTAGTATTCCGTGGCCTGTCCGATGATGACACCGGCTGCCAGTCCGCTGATGACGGAGAACGAAAGGCCGAGCCAGTTCTCGATGCCCAGCAGGTAGAGGATGCCGAAGGTGGCTCCAGCTATGAGCACGGCACTGATGTTGGTGCCCAGCGAGAGCGAGTGCAGCAGGTCCTTCATCGTGGCACCTTCCTTGGTGCGCACCAGATAGATGCCGAAGATGCTGAGGAACACGCCCACGGCAGCTATGAGCATCGGGGCGATGACAGCACGCAGCTGCATGTCGCCGCTCATGGCGAAGGCCGTAGCACCCAAGGCAGCCGTGGAGAGGATGGAGCCGCAATAGCTCTCGTAGAGGTCGGCGCCCATGCCAGCCACGTCGCCCACATTGTCGCCCACATTGTCGGCAATGGTGGCAGGGTTGCGAGGGTCGTCCTCGGGGATGTCGGCCTCGACCTTACCCACGATGTCGGCACCCACGTCGGCAGCCTTGGTGTAGATGCCGCCGCCCACACGGGCGAAGAGGGCCTGTGTGGAGGCACCCATACCGAAGGTAAGCATGGTGGTGGTGATGGTGATGAGCGCCATCTTGTCGCCGTGATAGAACTGTGTGAGGATGAGGAACCAGATGGCAATGTCGAGCAAGCCGAGTCCCACCACGGTGAGTCCCATCACTGCGCCCGAACGGAAGGCAATCTTCAATCCGCCATCGAGGCTCTTGCGGGCGGCATTGGCCGTGCGGGCCGAAGCATAGGTGGCGGTCTTCATGCCGAAGAATCCTGCCAGGCCGCTGAAGAAACCGCCGGTGAGGAAGGCAAATGGCACCCAGGGGTTCTGCACCTTCAGCACGTAGGCCATGAAGGCGAAGACCACGGCCAGCACCACGAAGACGATGGTCACCACGCGGTACTGCTGTTTCAGATAGGCCATGGCACCGCGACGCACGTGGCCAGCAATCTCTTTCATGCGTGGCGTTCCCTCGTCGGCGCCCATCATTGAGCGGAAGAAGAACCACGCCATGCCCAGTGCCACCAACGAAGCGATGGGCACAAGCCAGAAAGCAAATGGAATGTTCATAATGATTATAGGATTAAAACGTTACAAGAAATCTCTTCAGGGATTGTACATGTCCTTGCAGTAGAAGCTCATGATGTCGTCGAGCATGCGCTTGGCTTCCACTGCAGGACTGTCGGGGTCCAGCTCGGCGGCTCGCATGTAGTGGTTGATGGCTTCGTGCCACAGCCCGTGCTTGCGTGCCTCATTGCCCAGCAGATAGTACTCTTGAGCCGTCATTGAAATTCATTTTTAAAGTTCCGCCAATCCTTTGGAGTGTAGGAGTGTAGGAGTGTAGACGATAGTCCTTGCACACCATGCTGCTAGCAAAACTAACGTCTAAACTCCAGCGGCTGAAAGCCGCGAAAACTCCTAAACTCCTAAACTCCGTGGGCATGTCATCGTTCAATAGAATTCTTTCTTGGCAGCAGCCAGCGTGTTGGTCATGAGCGAGCAGATGGTCATGGGACCTACGCCACCCGGCACGGGCGTGATGAAGCTGCACAGCGGTGCCACCTCGTCGAACTGCACGTCGCCCTGCAGCCTGTAGCCGCTCTTGCGCGAGCTGTCGGGCACTCGGGTGGTGCCTACGTCGATGACCACGGCCCCTGGCTTCACCATGTCGGCGGTGACGAAGGCGGGCTGGCCGATGGCGGCGATGAGGATGTCGGCCTGGCGGCACTCCTCCTTCAGCGTGGCCGAGTGTGAGTGGCACACGGTGACGGTGGCGTCGCCCCACTGCTTTTGCATCATGAGTTGAGCCATGGGCTTGCCCACGATGTTGCTGCGCCCCAGGATGACGCACTTCTTGCCCTTGGTCTCGATGCCATAGCGGCGCAGCAGCGTGAGGATGCCCAGCGGCGTGGCCGAGATGAAACAGGGCAAGCCGATGGCCATACGCCCCACGTTCACGGGGTGGAATCCGTCCACGTCTTTGCGGTAGTCGATGGCTTCAATGATTTTCTGCTCGTCGATGTGCTTGGGCAGGGGCAGCTGCACAATATAACCGTCGATGTCGCCATTGCGGTTCAATCTGTCGACGCACTCCAGCAGTTCCTCTTCGGTGACATCATCTTCGAAGCGGATGAGCGTGCTCTTGAATCCGCAAGCCTCGCAAGCCAAGACCTTGTTCTTCACATAGGTCTCTGAGCCTCCGTCGTGTCCCACCAAGATGGCGGCCAAATGGGGCTGTTTCTGTCCTGCAGCCATCAGCTGCCTCACCTCTTCTGCAATCTCGGCCTTGATGTCGATGGCCGTTTGTTTTCCGTCAATCAGTGTCATATACAAGCCCCCTAAGTTAGGGGGTTGGGGGTCTGAACAAGCGTATATCAGACCTATTTAGTTATATTTGGAGTCTGCGCTTGTTCAGACCCCTGTCGCCCCCTAACTTAGGGGGCCTTTACCGCGCATCTTCATGGCCGAAGCCATCTGTGCCATTCGGTTCTTGTCCATGCCGGTCACCATTTTCATCATCTTTCGTGTTTGGTCAAACTGCTTCATCAGCCTGTTCACATCGTCCAGCTTGGTGCCGCTTCCTCGTGCTATGCGCAGCTTTCGGCTTTGGTTGATGATGTCGGGATTGGCGCGCTCCTTGGGAGTCATAGAGTTGATGATGGCTTCGATGCTCTTGAATGCGTTGTCGTCGAAATCCACATCTTTCAGTGCTTTGCCCACGCCAGGGATCATCGATGCCAGCTCCTTGATGTTGCCCATCTTCTTTATTTGCTGAATCTGGCTCATGAAGTCGTTGAAGTCGAATTTGTTCTTCCTTATTTTCTTCTCCAGCTCCTTGGCTTGCTTCTCGTCGAACTGCATCTGTGCGCGCTCCACCAGGCTCACCACGTCGCCCATGCCCAGTATGCGGTCGGCCATGCGCTCGGGGTGGAACACGTCGATGGCGTCCATCTTCTCGCCTGTACCCACAAACTTGATGGGCTTGGTCACCACGGTGCGAATGCTGAGGGCAGCACCTCCGCGTGTGTCGCCATCGAGCTTGGTGAGCACCACGCCGTCGAAGTCCAGGCGGTCATTGAACTCCTTGGCGGTGTTCACGGCATCCTGACCCGTCATCGAGTCAACCACGAAGAGGGTCTCATCGGGGTTGATGGCTTGCTTCAGATTGGCAATCTCGCGCATCATCTCCTCGTCGATGGCCAATCGGCCAGCGGTGTCGACAATCACCAGATTGTAGTCCTCCGACTTGGCTTTGCGGATGGCCCTCTGGGCTATTCCCACCACGTCCTTGCTGCCTTCCTCGGTATAGACATCCACGCCTACGCTCTCGCCCACCACCTTCAGCTGCTCAATGGCAGCGGGACGATACACGTCGCAAGCCACCAGCAGGGGTTTCTTGTGCTGGCGCTCTTTCAGCATCTTGGCCAGCTTGCCGGTGAAAGTGGTCTTACCCGAACCTTGCAGTCCTGACATCAAGATGATGGAGGGGCGGTTCTCCAGGTTCAGGCCCGTGGCGCGCCCACCCATCAGCTCCGTCAGCTCGTCATGCACAATCTTCACCATCAGCTGGCTGGGCTTGATGGCCGTGAGCACGTTCATGCCCAGGGCCTTCTGCTTCACCGTGTCGGTAAACTGCTTGGCCACTTTATAGTTCACGTCGGCATCGAGCAGCGCACGCCGCACATCCTTCAACGTCTCGGCCACGTTGATTTCAGTGATTTTTCCTTCGCCCTTCAGTATCTTGAAAGAGCGTTCCAGTCTCTCTGATAAATTTTCAAACATTTATTCTTTCCTGTTGTTTTACAAACTAATTTTATTCAATCATCCAAATTTAGTGCAAAATTACAAATAATATGCGAACTAACCAAAAATGCGAACCTAATTCTGCTGATAATTGTGGATAATAGCTGTTTCGTGGCAAAAGGTTCGCATTTCTTTTCTTGTTTTCCTTATTTTTGGGGCAGTCCTGGGGGGCACCCCTTACTTTTAGGCAATGATACAGCAGTCGACCTATTTCTGTGCAGCCGCTCCCTTCCCTTGAAGAGAGGGGAGCGGCTTGAGGAGTGTCTTCTACCGGGCCAAATGCCATAAACAAAAAGAGAGGGAATCATTGCGATTCTCTCTCTCTTGTAGGAACATTGGGACTCGAACCCAAGACCTCTTCAATGTGACTGAAGCGCTCTAAACCAACTGAGCTATGCTCCTATACTTTGCCTTGTGAACCCGAAGGGATTCAAACCCTTGACCTTCAGAACCGGAATCTGACGCTCTATTCAGCTAAGCTACGGGTCCTCATCCTGCGGCTTGTTCATCTAAGCGGGTGCAAAGTTAGGCATTATTTTTCGTTCCCACAAATTTTTTGCCACTTTTTTTTCTTTCATCGCAGAATTATTCGTAATTTTGCATCGAAAAAGGACAAGATTCATCAAAACCACACGATGAAAAGGATTCATTTGACAACTGCCGCGATGCTGGCGCTGCTGTCGATGCTGACGACAAGCTGCATTGGCGGCACTTCGAAGAAGGATGCTCAGGCGGAGGAGACGGAAGAGGAACCCCTGCCCCAGAGGTATGAGAGCGACGACCTGCCACCTGCCGCCGACGAGCTCTTCGACGACTTTGTGTACTACTTCGCCAGCAACGAGCAGTTGCAACGGCGCAGGACGGCCTTCCCCATCGCCATGAAGGAGGGCAAGAACGTGACGATGATAGAGCAGGAGCAATGGGTGATGGACTCGCTTTTCATGAGCAAAGGCGAGTATGTGCTGATATTCGACAAGCCCGAAGAGCGAGAGCAGATGAACGACACCACCGTGAACAAGGTGGTGGTGGAAAAGCTCTTCCTCAGTGCCGACTCGATGACGCAATACCAGTTTGAACGCATGGAGGGTCGATGGAACCTGTGCGAGATAAGGAAGCGCCCTATGAACGGCCACCCCAATGCGGCATTCCTGAAGTTCTACCAGCAGTTTGCCAGCGACTCGGCGTTCCAGGCCAACAGTCTGGCCGACGAGATTGCCTTCTCGGGCGCCGACCCCGACGACGACTTTGCACAGATGGACGGATTCATCACCCCCGACTCGTGGGAGGCCTTTGCACCAGAGCTGCCGCAAGACAGCATCTTCCACATCGACTATGGCAGCCACGACGCACGCTCCAAGACCAAGCTCTTCGTGATATGCGGCATCTCCAACGGACTGGAGATGGAGCTCACCTTCCAGCAGAAGCGAGGCAAATGGCGACTGACACGACTGACCGAATAAGAGCAATGCCATGAAAGACCAAAGAAACTACAGTCTGCTGAATCACAACACCTTTGGCATCGACGCCCGCTGCAGCCGCTTCCTGGAATACGATAATTCGGAGGAAGCGATGGAAGTGGCCAAGCTGCTGCGCAACGACCGACAGCCTTTCATGACGATAGGTGCTGGCAGCAACCTGTTGCTGACACACGACTACGAGGGAACGGTGGTGCACTCGGCCGTGAAGGGTATCTCGCTCTCCATTCATGGCGACATGGCGTGGTTGCGTTGTGGCAGCGGTGAGACGTGGGACGACGTGGTGGCATGGACCGTGGGCCAAGGCATCGCCGACATGGCATGCCTCTCGCTCATTCCTGGCGAGGTGGGGGCATCGGCCGTGCAGAACATCGGAGCCTACGGTGCCGAGGCCGCAATGTTCATTGAGCAGGTGAACGCCGTTGACATGGCCACCGGCCTACCCGCCGTCATCAATGCCAGCGACTGCCACTACGGCTATCGCGACAGCCGGTTCAAGCACGAATGGAAGAACCGGTTCCTCATCACCCACGTCACTTACAAGTTGCGATGCGACAGGATGCCAGCGTTGGAATATGGTAACATCCAGAACGAGCTGGTTCAGCAGAACACTCCCCACCCCACTCCGCAGCAACTGCGACAGGCCATCATCAACATACGCCGAGCCAAGTTGCCGGAACCCTCGGAGTTGGGCAATGCGGGCAGCTTCTTTATGAACCCCGTAGTGAGCAGGGCTGAGTTTGAACGTTTGGAAAAACAATACCCCCACATGCCACACTACCACGTGAGCGAGGCCGAGGAGAAGATTCCCGCCGGTTGGCTGATAGAGCAATGCGGCTGGAAGGGGCGCACGATGGGGCGCGCAGGGGTGTATGCGAAACAAGCATTGGTGCTGGTGAACATGGGCGGTGCCACAGGCGAAGAGATAACAGCGCTGTGCCATGCCGTGCAGCGCGATGTGAAAGAGCGTTTCGGAATCGACCTGAAGCCAGAAGTGAATATTGTATGATGAGAGTCACCCTACTTGGAACGGGCACCTCGTGCGGTGTGCCTGTTATTGGCTGTCAGTGCGAGGTGTGCCAGAGCACCGACGCCAAGGACCAACGTCTGCGCTGCAGCATCCTGGTGGAGACGGAAAGCACACGACTGATAGTGGACTGCGGACCCGACTTCCGCCAACAGATATTGCCCCAGCCCTTTAGAAAGATTGACGGCATCCTCATCACCCACTCGCACTACGACCACGTGGGAGGGATGGACGATGTGAGGCCCTACTGCCAGTTTGGCGAAATCAACGTCTATGCCGACCCCATCGCCCGCAAGGGAATGCTCGAGATGTTGCCCTACTGCTTTGCCGCCAACCGCTATCCTGGCGTACCCGCCATCGGCTTGCACGAGATACATGCCGGGCAGCCCTTCACCATTGGCGACATCGACATCTTGCCCGTAGAGGTGATGCATGGAAAGCTGCCCATCCTGGGCTATCGCTTTGGCGACTTCGCCTACATCACCGACATGAAGACGATAGCCCCCGACCAGCTGGCCCTGCTACGTGGCGTTGACACGTTGGTGGTCAACGCGCTGCGCTTCGACCGACCCCATCACTCACACCAGTTGGTAGACGATGCCATCGCCTTTGCCCGCGAGGTGGGAGCACGCCGCACCTTGCTCACCCACCTGTGCCACGACATAGGACTGCACAAAGAAGCCAGTTCCAAACTCCCTGTTGGGGTGGAACTGGCCTACGACGGTCAGGTCATCTAACTGGGTGATTGCGGATAACCATTTTTCTATATTCATCTATAAATTTCGGTTGGCAGCGGCCGCTGCCATCATTGGCGGCGTTCGCTGCCATCATTGGCAGCGGCCGCTGCCCTCCTGAATGCACCCCATTTCGCTCGTCATCGACAATGCTCGCCTACATGTCATCATTTTTTTAGCGAATGGTTTGCTGATTCCGTGAATAATTCTTGTATTTCCTCTAATTTGCATGATTCATGACCGCTGGCACAAATTGCGCTTAGCGTCTTTCAAAGACTGTATTCGAACTGTAGGGACGGACCTTGTGTCCGTCTGCGTGGGTCAAGCCGTTTGCGGGCGGACACAAGGTCCGCCCCTACGGTTATTGAATAACGTGGTGAATCAGCCAAACCAGTCTTTCCGCTCTGGGGTAGATAATACTGGGAATGAATAATACAGAAATCCTGCCATTCTTGGGATAAAAAGTTCGAGGTACGGTTGAAAAGATGCCACAAGTTGTTTCTCTTGTGTTTACTTCAGTTGCTTCGGAAAGCAGACCACAAAACGTTGCGCAGCCCCATCCCCCTCGAAAGAAGGGAATGGGGCTGCGCAACGAAAAGCCTTGGCGAATTGTAAGGACTGCTGTCCTATTCCTCTTCAGCCTCTGTGCCCTTGGCAGACTTTGCTCCTTTGTAGCTGATGCCATGCTCGAGGGCAAAGTCTTCCATCATCTTCACATAGCCGCCAGGGCCGAACACTTCGGGCTGGTCGAAGTTCTTCACACGCCACTCGCCGTTCTCCAGCTGCATCTCCAGACGCATAAAACCAATCTCCTCGTCGGCACCCTTGAATCTCACCTGTGCCTGAGCCATATCGCCCTTCAACAGATCGGCCTTGATGATGTCTATCTCCAAAGGAGTGGGCATACCTGTCAGAAAGCGAAAGCCCTCTTCGTCGCCGAAGAACATCTGGTCGTCGCCAGTAGCGTCTTTCAGTGCTTTGCCGATGGCATTACGCAGACCAAGGTAGTAGCTGGAGCAGAACTCGTCTTCGAGTTGATGGATATTGATGATGCCATTCTTGTCCATATCATTCAGACGGTCGTACATCTTCCTGACCTGTGCCTCTACGGCTTCTACCGTCTTTGACTCGTCAGAAGCCGTGGTCGCTTCACTCTCGACCAATTCCTGTGGTTCGTTGTCGACACCCTTAGCGGTCTTGCTACCGCATCCAGTCATTGCTGCTACTGCTACAATGGCGATGGAAATAAATACTTTCTTCATAAAATCTTTCATTAAAGTGATTAACGAAAAGCCGCTAACTCTCAAGAATTAGCGGCTTCAACTATTATCTTTCGTCGAGGTGACAGGACTCGAACCTGCGACATCCTGGTCCCAAACCAGGAACGCTACCAACTGCGCTACACCTCGAACTCATTGGAAAACGGCTGCAAAGGTACTCAAAATCTCTGAGACCTGCAAACTATTTGGGCATTTTTTTTTTATTTGATGATGCCTTGCTCGACAAAAATCTTCTTCAATGCCACCACCGAGCGCTCCACTTGCTCGTGGGTGTGTGTAGCCATCAGGGCATAACGCACCAGCGTGTCTTGTGGGGCACAAGCTGGCGGGATGACGGGATTGATGAAGACGCCAGCCTCGAAGGCCAGTGCAACGACAAGGAATGTCTTGTCGGTGTCGCGCACATAGAGTGGGATGATGGGGCTCTCGGTGTCGCCGATGTCGAATCCCTCTTCGCGGAAGCGCTTCAGGGCGTAGCGCGTCACCTCCCACAGGTGCTCCATGCGCTCAGGCTCATTCTGAATGATGTGAAGAGCCTCCATAGCTGCGGCAGTGGCGGCAGGGGTGTTGGAAGCCGAAAAGATGTAGGTGCGGCAACTATGGCGCAGCCAGTTGATGGTGTCGCTATCGGCAGCGATGAATCCTCCGATGGAGGCCAGCGACTTGGAGAAAGTGCCCATGATGAGGTCAACATCCTTCGTCAGTCCGAAATGGTCGCACACGCCACGTCCCTGCCTGCCGAAGACACCGATGCCGTGGGCTTCGTCAACCATCACCGAGCAGTTGTACTTCTTCTTCAGCTCAATGATTTCGGGCAGCTTGGCCAGGTCGCCTTCCATGGAGAAGACGCCATCGACCACGATGAGCTTCACGGCCTCTTGTGGCAGCTTCTGCAGCACGCGCTCCAAGTCGGCCATGTCGTTGTGCTTATAATGCAGCTGCTTGGCAAAGGCAAGCCTACGCCCGTCGACGATACTGGCATGGTCGCGGTCGTCGCAAATCACGAAGTCGTCTTTGCTGAGCAGAGCGGGAATGACACCTTGGTTGACACTGAAACCCGTGGAGAAGCACAAACATTCGTCTTTGCCTATGAACTCGGCTATTTCTTTCTCAAGCTGTATGTGCAGGTCGAGCGTCCCGTTGAGGAATCTGCTGCCCGCGCAGCCGGTTCCATATTTGTCGAGAGCCTCCTTAGCCTTGTCGATGATGCGCTGGTCGCCCGTGAGCCCTGTATAGGCATTAGAGCCGAACATCAGCACTTTGTGGCCACCCATCTCCACCTCTGTTCCTTGCTTTCCAGTGATGGAGCGGAAATAAGGGTAGATGCCTTTGGCCATCGCCTCTTGGGGTACTCGATAGGATTTAAATCTTTCTTGCAGTTGTCCCATAACGTAAGTTAAAAGGTATTTAACTCTTTTTTAGGCTGCAAAGTTACACAAAATTCTTCAAATCCTGCTCATTTTTCATAAAAATGTTTGTTTTAATTATTTTTCTGTCGCTTTTGCAGTTGTTTTTGCCGCTTTATTTGTACTTTTGCAGCCATGCAAACGAAAAAGAAGCAAATAGTTTTCATTGTGAATCCCATTTCGGGCACCAGTTCGAAGAAGGGATTCGACCGGTTGGTGGAGCGTACGCTCGACCCTGAGCAATATGATTGGCGCATCATCCGCACCGAGTATGCCGGCCATGCCGCTGAGCTGGCCGCCCAATGTGCTTCCGACGGCATCGATGTTTGCGTGGCTGTTGGTGGCGATGGCACTGTCAACGAGGTTGCCCGCTCCCTGGTGGGCACCCAGACGGCGCTGGGCATCGTGCCCAGTGGTTCGGGCAACGGGCTGGCGCGGCACCTGTGCCTCCCCATGAGCATGAAAGGCGCACTGGCCATGATAGCACAAGGGCACACCGCCATGTTCGACCACGGGGTCATCAACGGGCACCCCTTCTTCTGCACCTGCGGCATGGGCTTCGATGCTTTTGTGTCGCTGAAGTTTGCCCAGAGCGGCAAGCGCGGTCTGGCCACCTACACCAAGATGGTGCTCAGCGAAGGCATGAGCTACAAGCCCGCCAGCTATGATGTGCAGGTGGAGGATGGCAATGGCGAGGTGAGCCACTGCGAGGCTTTCCTCATTGCCTGTGCCAATGCGGCGCAGTATGGCAACAACACCTACATCGCCCCAGGGGCGTCTATGCAAGACGGACTACTCGACGTTATCATCATCCATCCCTTCAAGGGAATGGGCGGACCAAAGGTGCTGATGGACTTGATGCTGAAGACCGTCAAGGACAATCACCATGTGAAGCACTTCCATGCTCGCAGTCTGCACATCCATCGTCAGGAAGAAGGAGCCGTGCACTTCGATGGCGACCCCATGGTGATGGGATGCGACATCGACATTGCCATCAAGCCAGCTTCGCTGAAGGCGATTGTGAACCCAAAGGCCATTGAGGACAAGGCGAAGCCCGGCAGGGTGGCCAGCATGTTCAGCCACCTGCTCGACGGCAGAGGACATTCACAGAAGGAGAAAAAATAATGTTTCTGTACCTATTTATATATATAAACAGTTTTTTGACGTGTTGATGCAGCAAGTGTTGACAGCCGTGTGTGTGGTAGGTGCGGTGGTAGGTGCCATCGTTAGCGTGCGCCGCGCATTCAGCTCTCACCGCAATCCTTGCGAGGGGTGCCCCGGCTGTCGGCTGAAGGAGTCAAAATGCGACGGGAAGAAATGACGCTCCCCAATCGCTCACTTTGTCGATATGGGGGGTGGCAACACCTTTTTGGTACGCTAAACGGCGTACCACATCAAGGCCATAAGGAAAGTCTTCGGTGAAATAGCGGCTATGGAAATCAGGCGCATAGCCTCCCTCCACGGGGCGCATGGGCATGAGGATGCCCTTGAAGGCCTGGATGCTGCGCAACTTTCGCGCCAGCGACGCGGCATCGGTGCTCTCATAATATGCCAGGACGGTGGGGATATTGCAAGGATTGACGGGCAGCACTGCCAACAACTGGTGCAGTTCGCTGTCCATGTCGATATAGAGCTGGGCGGCCTCCTCCGTCCATTCTTCGTAGAAAAGAGGCACGCGGTCGAAGACGATGCCCTCGTGCCAGTCTTTCAAGAGCGTGTAGAGGCGGGCGGGATGCAGCAAGGGGTTGCTGTTCGACAGGCTGGCCTCATAATGGCTCTCCAACAAAGTGGTAGGTGTGTTGAAAAGCATTTCCGCCATCTCGCGCACCACTTCCTTCCTTGCGGTCTGCTCTACGGCCACGCACAGACTTTCCTTAAATCCCATGATGCGCCCCACCCTACCATATTCCACGGTGCGGGCGATGAAGGGCACACGCTGTAAGCCAAAGAGAGGGGTACTGGGCAAAAGGACATCCATGGCCTGGAAGAAAAAGCCTGTGCTGCTGACCACACTGCCCACCACAGCGGTAGGCTTCAAGTGGGGCTTAACCGTCAGGAGCACCTCGCGGATGGAATAGCCAGGCAAGCACAGCACCACCACGTCGGCATCACTTATCACTTGTGCGGGGTCGCTACTGACACCAGCCAACTGGCCTACAAGTGGCCGCTCGCGGTCAGGGACTTCCACCATCAAACTATTCTGCCATCGCTCAGGGTGGCGCGTCAGCACACTCACCTTGTTGTTGGTGCGTGCAGCGACGAACCCAGCCACGACATGCCCCAGGTTGCCACCACCGCAGATGCAGATGGAGAGTCCACCCCGTTCGGTTAGTCCTGCTGTCTTCTTTTCCATCGTATTATTCATAAGCCATTCTTCATAACGAATCTATATAAGCCTCCTCCCGTCGGGAGGGGTTGGGGGTGGGTGCTCGGGAGAGGTTCGGGAGGGGTGTTTGTTGCTACAGTTCTTTCAATGCAGCTATGAGCCTGTCGTTGTCCTCGCTGTTGCGCACTGACACGCGGATATAGTTACGGCCTTGCAGACTGGTCTTTGAGTTGCAGTCCTTGACCATGATGGCATAGTCGGCCAACAGGCGGCGGGTCAGCTCTTCGGATGTGAATCTGCTGGTCACCTCAAGGCAGAAATAGTTGGCCTGCGAGGGGATGAGGCGCAGATAGGGAATTTGGTGCAACAGTGCCTCAAAGCGTCGCCGCTCGGCAATGAAGCGTCGACAGGCGTCGCGGTAGTCGGATTCGTATTTGCCAAAGATTTGCAGATAATACTCGGCAAAGGAATTGATGTTCCAAATGGCCACATCGCGCTTCACGCGGTTGATAAGGTCTGTGTCGGCAGAGCACATCACACCCAGTCGCAGACCGGGCACGCCATAGCTCTTCGAGATGCTCTTCATCACCACGAGGGTTGGAAAGTCCTGAAGCGTCTGGTTGCTTATCATGGAGTTGTGCTCGAAATCGTCGCTGAAGTCGACAAACGACTCGTCGATGACCAGGCGAATGCCTCTGTCATGCGACCAAGCCGCCAAGCGCAGCAGCCCCTCCTTGGTGATGAAGTTGCCCGAAGGGTTGTCGGGGTTGATGAGCAGCAGCGTCTGCAGGTCTTTGTCGCCGAAGAACGTCATCAGGTCGTCGGCACCGTATTCCAAGTTAGGATTATTGGGTACGAAGGGCACAATCTGCTCCTTGGCAAGACGATGGGGATATTCCTCAAAGGTGGGATAGACAACGCCAATCCTGCCCTGCACCTGCTCCATCAGACTCTTGATGAGTTCTGCGGCTCCATTGCCCACAACGGTGTACTCGCGCCTGATGCCGAAGTATTTCCCTGCCAACAGCTGCTGCACCATCATGCCCGATGGGTACTCGGTGAGCAGGGTGTCGAAGCTGGCCCGCAGCTCGTCCTTCATGGCGGGTGTGGGGAAATAGGGGTTCACCAAATAGCAGTAGTCGAGCATCTTGGGGAAGCGCCAATGTCCGCCGTAGCGGTAGTTGAAGCGGTGCAGCATCTCGTCGCCCTCGGCAAAGATGGTCGCGGCGATGTCAAGATCCTGCACGTCGTCAATCTCGTACCATTTCTCGTCGCCAATGGGCAGGGCCTTCAGGTCCACGCTGTCGATGAGGGTGATGACGCGCAGCACCTGCTCGTAGTATTCGTTCAGCCCCATGGCCTTGGAATAGGCATCGAGGAAGGGCACGTATTTCTGACGGGCGAACTCCTTGCTGAACTTGTAGATGTTCACCGTCTTGTAGTACTGGCTGCTGTTCTCCCATTTGAATGCTTTCTTCGGCACGAAGCTCACGATGTTCAGGTCGTCGTCGATGGTCACCATCGTTCCGTCCATCCAACTCTCGTATTTCGCCACCAGTGCCAGGTTGGGCAAGGGATTCTCCAGAATCATGGGGATGAGCCTCGGACTGAAGATGAGGTCGCTCTCGATGAGCAGGGTATCGTCTTGCTGCAACTGCTCTTTGGCCAGTGCCAACGAGTAGATGTTGTTGGTGCGGTCGTAGACCGGATTCTCCACATACTCTATGTTGAGGCACCCATCGTAGCGGTGGCCCAGATAGTCGCGCAGCTGCTGTCCCTTATAGCCCACCACGATGACCACGCGGCTCAACGTCTGCTGCGCCAGTTGTCCGAGCAGACGGTCGATAAGTCGCTCGCCGTTCACACTCACCATGCACTTGGTGTTGTCGCGTGTCAACTCGCCCAGTCGGCGCCCCATGCCCGCTGCCAAAATGATTGCTTGCATCCTTTAGGAGTTTAGTATTAAGAATTAAGAGTTTAGAGTTGTCGGCTTCGCCGATTTGGAATTTAGAATGATGAATTGCCGAAAACATCAACTCATCATTCCATATTCTTCATTCAAACGTGCATGGCAATGCCAACAGCTGTTGCATCAGCGTTCGTGCCAGCCGCTCATGCCCTTTGTCGTTGGGGTGCAGACGGTCGCGGTCGCCATTGGCAAAGTACTGCACATGTTCGTCCATCAGGGGGAAGAGCCCGCTGGAGGATGCCCAGTCGATGACGGGCACCGCCCACACGTCGGCAGCCTCGCGACTGGCTTGCACATAGGCCGACACAAACTCGCCACAGCCGTTGGCCCACTCCTCGGTGGGCTGCCAGTTCTTGTCGTTGGCATAGAAGCCGGCACGGTGGATGGGCGTGAGCACCACAATCTGCTTGGTGGGATAGCGGCGCTTCACATGGTCGAGGGCAATATTGATGCGCCCGCGATAGGTGGCGGCGTTCATCTGTGGCGTGCGGTGGCGGCGCAGCACATGATGCTTCTGCTCGTGTATGCCAGCCATCACCGAGTCCTCGCGCTCATCGTACCATACGCCAAGGGGCACGCCAGCGTTATAGTCGTTGGTGCCAATGAAGATGATGATGGCGTCGATGGAGTCGCCATGCTCCTCATAACATTTGTCGGCCTGACGGGGGATGTCGTTCCACTGCCGTCCGCTGATGCCATAGACGTAGGGGGTGATTTGAAGCCAGTCTTCCAGAAAACCCCAATACTTCTTCTTCGAACCACTGTTGCGCGGGTCGGTGATGCTGTCGCCCAAATAGGCCACCCGCTTCCCCTTCCAGGGATGTGCCACCACCATCTGCGGCAGGGCAGGAACGGCCAACAGCAGACAGAGCAGCAATATAAACGTCTTCTTAAACATTGCTTACAAGATGATTTTCTTTCCTTGACTGACATAAAGCCCCTTGGCACGAGCAGGATTGCCGACAGGCCGTCCACCCAGGTCGTAGACGGGATGCCGCCCCTCCACATCCACTTGCATCTGCCCCACTGCTGTGGTCATGCTGATGTAGTCGGCCACGTTGGCGGCGAAGTTCACGTCGTAGATGTTGGCGCTGCTGCCCGTCTTTGCCGTGAGTCCAAAGATGGTGGCTCCCTCGCAGACACTGGGACGCTCATCGGCAAAGTTCTCATAGAGCCCACTGGCCGTCATGTCCCATGCGATGACCTGCTGCTGCACGCCGTCGACGGTGACGGAGGTCGTCTCCGTCGGTTCCACCTCGGTGCCATGATTCGAGCCGTTGAGCCACCACAGATAGCTGCTTCCAGATGTGGTGCGCAGGTTGTCGCCCCTGACGACGAGGTATTTCTGCTCTTTGTCGATGCGATAGTCCAGATTCTCATGCTTCAGCGAAAGGCACACGTTGTTGCGCCCTGACGCCCCTGTCACTTGGATGATGTTGCGGTCGATGTCGTAGTTGAGGTTGCTGGCCGCCACGCGGTTCTCGTCGCCAGTGGTCCAGTCGGTGCAACGAAAGTGATAGGCATGGTTGTCGTAGTTCTTCAGCAGTCGCACATAGTAAAGCCCTGGGCAGAGGGTGGACGGGGAGGCGGTGAGCCTCACCACAAATTGCTTCTTCCCCTTGGCCAGCGAGGCGGGGATGGGATACTCCACGTTGTAGAAGCCTCGGTCGTCGCTGCCCTTCACCCTGTCGGGGATGGTGATGTCGGCCAACTGCTCTCCGTCTACGGTGAGCGAGCCCTTGCGCCCCTTGTCGGCAGTGATGAAGCGGAGCATGATGCTCAAGTTCTCCTCGATGCCACTATTATTATATAATGTGTACTCGATGAAGCCGCCAGCCTTGGCATCGCGGTAGCGCTCACCGTTATATTCGCCCGTGGTACTGCCATTCGAGTAGCGCACGTTGTGCCCGGCTTCGCTCTGCTGCTCGCCCGTGGCCACGAAGTCGATAGTGCGGGCGTTGAGGGCTTCCTGCTCGGCTTCGCTCTGTGCCATCGAACTGTTGCGGTAGTTCTCTTCCGTCTGCTGATACCAGTAGCACATGTAGCGCTGATGGTGGATTTTGTAGAAAGGCACCAGCTTCAGCGATGTCCACTGATAGGTGTTGACACCCGTGCGGCTGGCATCGATGACGAAGCTCAGCTCGGTGCTGCGCAAGCGCTGGATGCGGCTGAGCACGTCGGCACGGCTGCCGATGAGCAGAGGAGCCTTCGTCAGGTTGAGCGAGCGACCACGAGCACCGGGTGAGTGGTCCATGCGCCCTTCGCCGCCATATTCGTTCTGCAGCTTCTCGTATGCCAGGTTCGAGTCGTCGCCATCGGCAAGTGCGGTGGTGGCGGCACCCAAAAGGATGGGGCCATACTTGAAGGCTATGTAGTCGGTGTAGTTGGGGCACTCCTCGTAGCGCAACTGCATGTCGAGCACGATGGTCATCTTGTCGCCCTTCTTCCATTTGCGGTTGATGCTCACATAGCTGGCCTTTCCCTGCTCCACGGCATGGTTCACGGCCACGCCGTTCACCTGCACTTGATACTCCTTGCCAGCCCATGCCGGATGACGCACGGCGATGGTGTAGGTGCCGGCTTTGCCCACGGTGAGTTCGGTGATGCCAGTATTGGGGAACTGCGTCTCCTGGGTGACGGCGAAGTCGTCACTTACAAGCGAAGAGGGGACGAAGAGGTTGACGTAGAGGGTCTTCTTGCCGTCGTGGGTGTAGATGAAATGGCCATACTTGGAGTGGTTCTCCATTCCCGTTCCCACGCAGCACCACATGCCTTGGTTGGGCACGGAGTAGATGCGGTAGCCTTGGGGGCGCAGGGTGGTGAAGTAGACGTAGCCGCCCGTCTCAGGGTCTTGCGTACTCAGGATATGGTTCCACATCGTGCCTTCGTAGAAGTCGGCATACTGTGCGGCGGCCTGCAGGTCAGCAGTGGCGGTACAGTCGAAGAGTTCCTCCGAGAGCTTCAGCATGTTGTTCGAGTTGCAACTCTCGGGGCCGTCGGGCTGGTCGATGTAGCGGTTGGCATTGGCTGCACGGAGGAAATGCTCGTTCACCGAGTTGCCGCCGATGCATACGGTGCGGTTCTCGGCCACGTCCTGCCAGAAGTTCTTGGCGGCCACCATGTAGCGGGTGGCCGAGGGGTCTTGCTCTGCTATGCGAGCCATGCCTATATACTTGGGCACCTGTGTGTTGGCGTGCTTGCCGTCGAGGAAGGTGGTGTTCAGCGTCTGCATGCCGTCGAGCATGGCGCGATGGGTGTATTTCTTGGCCGCAGCAAGATACTTGGCATCGCCGAAGAGCTGATAGGCATCGAGCAGCGACTCGTTCATGCCGCCGTGCTCACAGTTCAGCCAGTCCTGCATGTCGTTGTCGCTCACCTTGCTCACCACGTTCACGGCCCAGTCGGCCATCTTGCGAAACAGCGTCTTGGCCTTCTCGCTGCCGCCATAGAGGTAGGCGTCGCGCAGTCCGGCCAGGATTTTATGCTGAACGTAGAAGGGCACCCAGCCCCAGTTGCCGCGAATAGTGGCGGTGTTGCCCTGATAGAGGTCGCGCCACGACTGGTTGATGGGCTGTCCGCCGATGAAGCCATAGAGGCCACCCGTGTCCTGGTCGTACTGGCGCTGGCAGTCGTCCATCACCTGCAGCATATAGTCCAGGCGTTCCTTCAAGGGAGCCCGCATCGCCTCGTCGTGACAGGCGGCCCATGCCATGGCAAGGGCCGAGAGGTAGTGGCCGCCCACGTGGCCGCTCAGGTCGAAGCCCGCGTCGCCGCCCCAGTTGCGGAAGTTGGGGTGGCGTGTCTCCCACTGGTAGTAGGGCGACGACGTGTCGGTGGTCTTCGACAGACCGGCCTGGCGCACGAAGGGCGTCAGCAGCCGGTCGGTATCATACTGCAGCAGATGCTGAATGTTTTTCTCCATCGCCGTCTTCATGGGGCCGTCGAGCAGCTCCACCTGCTCCAGGCCGAAGTGATGGGGGTAGAGTGCCGTCTGCGCTGTGGCCACAAAGGGAGCCACACATGCCAGCAGACAAGTCAAAAGGTGTTTTGCTTTCATTGAATGATTGTGTTGATATTGTTTTGTCTTACTTATAGGCTGCAAAATTACAAAAAAAACACGGAATGCCAAAGAGCCGTATGAGTTTTTTGCTACTTGCGCGGCTGAAATGAAGCGCACTGCCGACGAGATGGTCGGCACACAGCGGCAGTGGGAACAGGTGGAAGGCGCCGCTGGCCGCTCATTCGGGCACAAAGAGGTCGGCCATGATGCGGTCGCTGACGAAGAGGCCCTCGCGGGTGAGCCGCAGCCGCTGGCTGCCATCATCGAGCATGAGCCAGCCACCATCCAGATAGCGGCGTGCTTGCCGCAGACAGTGGGCGCGATAGTGGGGCAACAGCTCCTCAAGGCCAATGCCCTCTCGGGTGCGCAGGGCGGTCATCACCGTCTCGTTGTAGAGGGTGTCGGCATCCAGCTCTTCTGCTTCTGCGGCAATGGTGCCATCCTCCACGCTGGTGATGTAGGCTTGCACATCAGCCACATTCCATTGCCGACGGTGGCCAAAGAACGAGTGGGCGCCAGCTCCGAGTCCGATGTAGGGCGTATGGTTCCAGTAGGCGCTGTTATGACGCGAGCGGCATCCGGGCAGGGCGAAGTTCGACAGCTCGTAGTGCTCGTAGCCCTGTGCCTCCAATCGATCTTTCAGGTCGTAATACATCTGTCGTTGCACCTCGTCGGACAGCTCCGCCACCCTGCCCTCTTCCACCATAGCATGCAAGGCGGTGCCCTCCTCTATCGTCAGCGCATAAGCCGAGAGATGCTCCACGCCCAACGACAAAGCCACGTCGATGTCGGCATGCCAGTCGTCCAGCGTCTGCCCTGGGAAGCCATACATCAAGTCGATGCTGATGTTGCCGATGCCCGCCTGTCGCAGCCTACGCACGGCCTGCCCCACCTGCTTCGAGGTGTGGCGCCGCCTGAGCCAGCGCAGTCGCTCGTCGCTGAAGGTCTGAGCACCCATGCTCACCCTGTTCACGGGCAGACGCTCCAGCACATCGGCCAGCTGAGGGGTGACATCGTCGGGATTGCACTCGATGGTGACCTCGGCATCGGTGGCTATAGCGAAGGTATGATAAAGGCAACTGAAGAGCGAACGCAATTGTTCGCCCTCCAGTTGCGAGGGGGTCCCACCGCCCAGATAGACGGTGTTGATGATGGCTGGGGTTGCCGTCGCCTGAAGCTGCATCTCGCGGCAGAGAGCCTCCACATATCTCTGGCGCAAGTCCAAAGCAGTGGTGGAGAAGAAGCCGCAGTAGATGCAACGGCTCTGGCAGAAGGGCACGTGCACGTAGATGCCGGCCATGGCTCAATAGCTGCGGGCGATGATGACGCGGGCCTTCGAGGGCTTGCCACTCACCATGTCGATGCCGGGGGTCTGCTCCACGCCGAAGGGCACGCAGCGGATGGTGGCCTGCGTCTCTTCCTTGATGCGGGCCTCGGTCTCGGCGGTGCCGTCCCAGTGGCAGAGGAAGAAGCCGCCATCCATGATGCGCTGCTTGAACTCCTCGTAGTTGTCGCACTCGTAGATATGCTCGTCGCGGTATTTCTTCGCCTTCTCAAAGATGTTCTTCTGGATGTCGTCGAGCAGGGCGGTCACATGTTCCACGATGCCCTCCAGTGGCAGCGTCTCCTTCTCCAAGGTGTCGCGGCGCATCAGCTCGATGGTGCCGTTCTCCAGGTCGCGGGCGCCGAGGACGAGGCGCACGGGCACGCCCTTCAGCTCGTAGTCGGCAAACTTGAAGCCCGGACGCTTGTTGTCGGCGTCGTCGAACTTCACGCTGATGCCCTTCTGGCGCAGTCCTTCGATGATGGGCTGCACCTCGCGGTTCACAATCTCCATCTGCTCGGGCTTGGTGGCTATGGGGATGATGACCACCTGGATGGGGGCCAGACGCGGTGGCAGCACCAGGCCGTTGTCATCGCTGTGGGTCATGATGAGTGCACCGATGAGTCGGGTGCTGACGCCCCATGAGGTGGCCCACACATACTCGGGCTTGTTCTCCTTATTAAGATAGGTGACATCGAAAGCCTTGGCGAAGTTCTGACCCAGGAAATGGCTGGTGCCGCTCTGCAGGGCTTTGCCGTCTTGCATCATGGCCTCGATGGTGTAGGTGTCGAGTGCGCCGGCGAAGCGCTCGGTCTCGCTCTTCACGCCCTGCACCACAGGCACGGCCATCCACTCTTCGGCAAACTTGGCATATACCTTCAGCATCTTCTGTGCCTCCTGCTCGGCCTCCTCGCGGGTGGCGTGGGCGGTGTGGCCCTCCTGCCACAGAAACTCCGAGGTGCGCAGGAACGGACGGGTGCGCATCTCCCAGCGCATCACGTTGCACCACTGGTTGCACATCAGGGGCAGGTCGCGCCAGGAGTGAATCCAGTTCTTATAGGTGTTCCAGATGATGGTCTCGCTGGTGGGGCGGATGATGAGCTCCTCTTCCAACTTGGCGGCGGGGTCCACCACCACAGCGCTCTTGTCGTCGGTGGCCTTCAGGCGATAGTGGGTCACCACGGCGCACTCCTTGGCGAAGCCCTCCACGTGCTCGGCCTCGCGGCTGAGGAACGACTTCGGGATGAGCAGGGGGAAATAGGCGTTCTGCGCACCCGTCTCCTTGAACATGCGGTCCAGCTCGTGCTGCATCTTCTCCCAGATGGCGTAGCCATAGGGCTTGATGACCATACATCCGCGCACGGCCGACTGCTCGGCCAGATCGGCTTTCACCACCAGGTCGTTATACCATTGGCTGTAATTATCAGCCCTTTTCGTCAAATCTTTCAGTTCTTTTGCCATGATTTTTATGCAATTTAGTTGAATTTGCGTGCAAAGGTACAACTTTTTGGGGAGTTAAAGGAGCCAACGGAGTTAAAGGGAGTTAAAGGGCGATAGATTTTGATAAGAGCATTTCATCAAGCAATAAAGGAAAGAATAACAATAAAGGGCTACAGATTTGGCTCAGCAAGTAGTTTAATACGGGCTTGTAAACAAAAAAGTTTTGCCTTTTAACTCCTTTTAACTACGCCAACACCATTAACTCCCGCAAATATTGTATCTTTGCAGCGTGAATTTACATGTTTAACAATTAACCAATAAAAAAAGGAGACTATTATGAAGAAAATGAAAGCAATGGTTCTCACGCTCTGCGCATGCATCGTGATGATGGGTTGTAACAACCTGGGTAAAGGAACTGCCATCGGCGCTGCCGGAGGTGCTCTGCTGGGCGCCATCGTTGGTAAGGTGGCTGGCAACACCGCTGTGGGTGCTGCCGTTGGTACTGCCGTCGGTGCTGGTGCCGGTGCACTCATTGGCAAGCACATGGACAAGGTGAAGGCTCAGGCCGAAGCCGTGCAGAACGCACAGGTGCAGTCGATTACCGACGCCAATGGCCTGCAGGCCGTTCAGGTGACCTTCGACAGCGGCATCCTCTTCCAGAGCGGAAAGGCTGTGCTGAACAACGCCGCCAAGACCTCTCTTACCCAGTTTGCCAACAACGTGCTGAAGGTGAACACCGACTGCGACGTGGCCATCCAGGGCTTCACCGACAACGCTCCCTTCAAGGGAAAGACCGCCGCTCAGAGCCAGCAGCTCAACCTCGAACTCTCGCAGCAGCGCGCACAGGCCGTGACGAGCTACCTGCTCTCGCAGGGCGTCAGCGCCAGCCAGATTCGCAGCACCACCGGTTTCGGCGAGGCTAACCCCGTGGCTGACAACAGCACCGCTGCCGGAAAGGCTCAGAACCGCCGCGTGGAAGTGCTCCTCTATGCTTCGCAGGCTATGATCAACGCCGCCGAGCAGGGCACGCTGAGATAATCCCTCATCGGAGCGAAACGTATCTCCCCCTTGTGAACTAGCTTTCACGAGGGGGATTTTTTTTTTGAACGGCGGTTGAAATCACATTCCCAGTACGCACTTCGTGCCGTCTCAGCCATATAGAAACGCAAAAACGCGACAGGCAGAAAGACAATCGTTGCAACTTACAGAAATTTGGAGCGCTACTTTTTCCGAAAAGTCAACGCCTTTTCCCGAAAAGTCAACGCTTTTTTTTGAAAAGTCAACGCTCCCCCCAACAACCTGCTACGATTGAAATGGCCTCTTGAAAGAAAACAGGAATAATACCTTCTCAAAGAACATCAAAGCCATTTGTAACAATTCTCCAATTCTCTAATTCTTGATATATATCTTCTCGCGTTAGTTTTATATGTTAAGAATTAGAGTCATTTGAGAATTCGTTGGCCAACAAGCCGCATGGAATTCGTATAATTCGTTTAATTCGTTGTTAAATCCTCCATCACCGTCGCTTGATTCCTTTCAACTATAGCAGGTTGTCCGAAATCGAATAATTGGGAAGGAAGAACTCTCCACCCAAGCATGTGTGGCGGGAAATATCTGCTGTTCCGAAAAAAACATGAAGTGAATATTTTTATATTCCGAAAATTATCATTACTTTTGCATCCGAAATAACAACGACGCTATGGACGACATCAAAAAAATAGTGCTCACGGGCGGTCCCTGCGCGGGCAAGACGACGGCTCTCGTCAGAATCATCGAGCATTTCTCGGGCCTGGGGTTCAAGGTGTTCACCATCCCCGAAGTGCCCACGCTGATGACCCAGGCGGGCATGAACTACCTGACGAAGAACCAGGCGTTCTTCTACGAGGGTGAGAAGGCGACGCTCGAACTGCAGCTGGCGCTCGAAGACAAGTTCCTCCGCATGGCACAGCAGTGCAAGAAGCCGTCGGTCATCGTGTGCGACCGAGGGGCCATGGACATCTCGGCATATATGACACCTGAGATGTGGGCCGACATCACACGCGCCGTGGGCACATCGACACCCGAGCTGCGCGAGCGCTACGATGCGGTGCTACACCTGGTGTCGGCAGCCGACGGAGCCGAGCAGTACTACACCACTGCCAACAATGCGCAGCGCTATGAGCAGATGAACGAGGAGGGGCTGCGTGTGGCTCGCTCGCTCGACAAGAAGGTGATACACGCCTGGACGGGGCACCCCCACCTGCGCGTCATCAACAACCACGACGACTTCGAGGCGAAGATGCATCGCGTGCTGAAAGAGATAAGCAGCGTGCTGGCATTGCCACAGCCCATCGTGGAGGAGAGGAAATACATCGTGAACGTGACGGGACCGATGCCCGACGATGCCATAGAGAGCCAAATCACACAGACCTACCTGAAGGGCTATCCCGATGCCGAGGAGCGACTGCGCAAGCATTGCTGGGGGCAGAAGGTGGTGTATGTGCACACCACGAAGAAGAAAACGGCAGAGCACGAAGAGCTGGTGACGGAGAGACAAATCAACCAGCACCTCTACGAGATGATGCTGCCACTGGCCGACCCAGAGCGAAACACCATCGACAAGACACGCCACAGCTTCATCTGGCGAGGACAGTACTTCGAGGTGGACACCTATCACGCCCAGCTGCAGGGTCTGGTGATGCTCGAGACAAAGGGCATCGCCGAAGGCGAAAGCCTGAACCTGCCCCCGTTCCTCGAGATAGTAAAGGAAGTGACAGGATGCAAGGACTACTACAACTACAACCTCGCCCTGAAATGAGGAGTTCGTCATCCCGTCATTCGTAATTCATCATTCGTAATTCGTAATTAAACATCATGATATTAGACAAGATTAATGAGCTTCTGAAAGAAGTGGAGACCCTGAGCGCACAGAATGCCGAAGAGGTGGAACAGCTGCGCCTGAAATACCTGAGCAAGAAAGGTGAGATTACTGCTCTGATGAACGACTTCCGCAACGTGGCGGCAGAGCAGAAGAAAGAGGTGGGAATGAAAATCAACCAGCTGAAGCAGATGGCCCTGGAGCGCATCAACCAGCTGCGCGACGATTGTCAGCAGAGCAGCGGCGCCGATGAGCAGCAGCCCGACCTGACGCGCACGCCCTACCCCATCCGTCTGGGCACACGCCACCCCCTCACCATCGTCACCAACGAGATCATCGACATCTTCTCGCGCATGGGATTCGTGCTCGCCGATGGCCCTGAGGTGGAGGACGACCTCCACGTGTTCACCAAGATGAACTTCGCCGCCGACCATCCAGCACGCGACATGCAGGACACCTTCTTCGTCAGCCAGCACGAGGGGGGCGACGTCACCAAGAACATCCTCCTGCGCTCGCACACCAGCTCGGTGCAGGCCAGGGTGATGGAGCAGATGCACACCGACGACGGCAAGCTGAAGGCACCCATACGCGTCATCTGCCCAGGACGAGTGTATCGCAATGAGGCCATCACAGCACGCGCACATTGCTTCTTCCACCAGGTGGAGGGACTCTACATCGACAAGAACGTGTCGTTCACCGACCTGAAGCAGGTGCTCCTCAGCTTCGCCCGCGAGATGTTCGGACCCGACACGAAGATTCGCCTGCGCCCCAGCTACTTCCCCTTCACCGAGCCATCGGCCGAGATGGACATCTCCTGCTTCATCTGTGGCGGCGAGGGATGCGGATTCTGCAAGCACACCGGATGGGTGGAGATCCTGGGATGCGGAATGGTGGACCCCAACGTGCTGCGCCAGTGTGGCATCGACCCCGACATCTACAGCGGATATGCCTTTGGCATGGGCGTGGAGCGCATCACCAACCTGAAGTATCGTGTCAGCGACCTCCGCATGTTCTCCGAGAACGACACCCGCTTCCTCCACGAATTCGAGGCTGCCGACTGACAACGCCCATCATTAAGTAACTCAAGTTTCGCATGTCTTCTTTTACGTATCTTTGCCATCTCAAACTGTTATCTGACATGAAAAGACAACTGCTGTTATTATTGTTTGCCCTGATGGGCAGCCTTTCTGTGAGTGCACAGAACGTGGAAGCACTCTACGATGAGGGCAAAGCACTCTACGATGCCAAGAAGTATGTGGAGGCCATCGCCAAGTTGAAACCTGCCGCTGAGAAAGGGCACAAGAAAGCCCAATACCGCATGGGGCGCTGCTACGACAAGGGGAATGGCGTAGAAGAGGACAACGTGGAGGCCGTGCGCTGGTATGCCAAGGCCGCCGAGCAGGGATATGCCAAGGCGGAGTATCAGATGGCACGTGCCTACCTGAAAGGCAAGGGCGGCCTGAAGGTCGACACGAAGAAGGCCAAGGCGCTGCTGAAGAAGGCCGTGGGAGGCAAGAAGCACGGACAGGAAATTCTCGACGAGATAAAGCAAAAGGCGGCCGAGGGCGACGAGGAGTATAAGCAGCTGCTGGAACTGCTGTAGCCACATCGTGGCAAAAAAAACAAAAAAGATGGATTTCGTTATCATTGTGGCAGGAGGCAAAGGGCTGCGCATGGGCGGCGATGTGCCCAAGCAGTTCCTCCCCGTGGGAGGCATCCCCGTGCTGATGCGCACGCTGATGCGGTTCAACGAGTACTCGCCAGCCCTGCAAATCATCCTGGTGTTGCCGCGCAGCCAACAGGACTATTGGCGCGACCTGTGCCGCCAGCACCAGTTTCGCATCCCCTACCTGTTGGCCGATGGTGGCAAGACGCGCTTCCACTCCGTGAAGAACGGCCTCGACCTCATCCCCGACGGCGAGCAGGGCGTGGTGGGCGTCCACGATGGGGTGCGGCCCTTCGTGTCGGTGGATGTCATCCGTCGTTGCTTCCAGAAAGCCAGCGAGTGCGGAGCCGCCATACCCGTGATTCCCGTGGTGGAGACCCTCCGCCATCTCGCATCGCGAAAGAATGTGTTGCGTAGCGACTATTGTCTGGTGCAGACGCCACAGGTCTTCGACATCTCCCTGCTGAAGGCCGCTTTCCAGCAGCCCTACAGCGACAGCTTCACCGACGACGCCTCGGTGGTGGAATCCTTCGGTCATCCAGTGGAGACTGTCGAGGGCAACCGCGAGAACATCAAGATCACCACCCCTTTCGACCTACGCGTGGCAACGGCACAAACCCTGAACAACGAATAGCACACAGAGTGCACAGTATTATTTCATCCACAGAGGACACGGAATACTTGGAATTCAATGATTATCCGCAATCAGGTGATTGAGACGCCTTTCAGCGTCTTAGTCACCTGATTGCGGATAATCATATATATTTATTCAACTTTCTCAAGTTCAGCTGAGTTCGCCCCGAAGGGGCAATAAGCCCATAGCCCAGGGCAGCGCCCTGGGTAGGACGATGATGGCAATCTCGCCCTGAAAGGGCAAAAGCACTACAAGTAGGCGACTCATCCCTATTGTGCTTTTGCCCTTTCAGGGCGAATGTCGGCATCTGCTGGTACCCAGGGCGCTGCCTTGGGCTATGGGCTTGTTGGCCTTTCAGGCCGTTTGTACATTGATATTCCATCACGTGCGAAACTTGAATATATGAATCCACTTGAAAAAGACCACTATATGGTAGCAATGGTGAAATACCATGCGGAGCCGCTCCCCTCCCCTTGAAGGGAGGGGAGCGGCTCCGCATTGTTTCTCTCAGACTGTGGACTTTTTCAAGTGGACTCAATATATTATTTACTGTCGAAACAAGAATGTTAAATATCGGAACAGTCCTGCCAGGACGGGGAAACGTGAAAGATATTGACAAAATGGCCATTTAACCCCTCCATAATTCAAAAATTCTGCGCGAGAAAACTTTTGGTCGAAAATTTTCGAATTTTGAGAGGGTTTACTAAATGATTGTCATTCAACCGATTGAGCCTAAAACAGCGAAAAATGGGCATCGCTGGCTTCAAAAAGTCAACGCCAAAAAAAAATTTGGCGTTGCCGTTTTATTTTTTGGCGTGCTTACAAAACCGTGAAAAGGCACCAAATAGGGGCTAAAAACGTGCACAAAACCATGGCGTATGTGCAAAAATCTGGCTTTTCCCCCTCGGTTTTCCATCAGGCGAGAGCCGAACAATGCTCCCAAACGGGCCTTTTTCGCTCCAGAATGTCTCGCAATCGTGAACAAATTTTCTTTTGAAAGATTTTGACAATCTTTCCAATTCCCAGCCATCGGGTGTTCTATTTCGTAACAACTCAAAAAAACTTTTTCGAGCTTGCGGTTGAAAAGACGGTGGTGTTTTTGAAGATTCCAGACGGTGAAGCCGTCTTTTCAACCGTACGAAAAGATTTTATGATGATCCGCAATTACCCGATAATGCAGGCAGACTGTCGGGGACAAGGACGCTGAAGGCGTCCACGCTCAATAGCCGTAGGTCGGAACGACCTGCGGATAGAACGACGGGAGGTACATCGACCCTGAAAGGGCCGCCCATCCATTCATCATGGTAGTCACCCATGAGCACGAGCGACCCCTTCAGGGTCGATGCCGTTTGTATCCATCTATCCGGGGGTACTGCGTACCCTCGGCTATTGAGCGTGGACGCCTTCAGCGTCCTTGTCACCAGATTGCGGATAATCATTATCATTATTTTTGTCATTACTTCAACGACTGTTTGCCGTTTTTTTAAGCGCTGACGATTCTTTTTCCTCTTTTTTCTTGGCCGCGACCAAAAATATGTGTACCTTTGCAACGGGAATTGTGCCCTACGTGCGCTACGCGCATGGGCGGCGCAAGGAGGGGAACTCCCAAAGTTCCTGATTCGTGGGTAATAAGCGAGAAGCACTATCGGCATCTTGTGGGGTGAAATGCAGAGTTTCTCCCATCAGATGTTCAGAAGTAGGTTTCTTCGTGTTCCTCTTTATATAAATAATGTTTAGGGGGAGCCACCCACAAAAGCCGTGTTTCGACAAATTACATTAATTATTTTTTAAAACTAACCAATTATGATGAAATCATTACGAATGAAAACACTACTCCTGCTCGGAATGATGGTAGGTGGAGTAGCTACATGGGCTCAGGCCCCTGTAAACACTGTTCTTTGGTCTGAGACTTGGACTGGTGGTGGGACTGAACAGCCTTCCGCTTATGATTTTTCTGGAACAACGGTCTATGGCAATGCAACTTTAACTTACTCTAATAGTAACTTAAATACATGTTTATATGATGCAAATCTTGCGGGTGGAGATGCTCCAGAGTTATTATTGTCAAAGAGCAATGAAACGTGGACTATTACAAATATTCCTACTGGCCAAGCAAAAGAAATGTCCTTATCTTTTTTGAGCAATAGAACAACATTTGCATTGACATCTTCCACCTCTGGCATTTCCATCTCTGGTAGTCAAAAAAGTTGGACTATAAAAGTTACTGGTAATGTTTCGATTTTTAATTTAACTTTGAAGAACACAGGTTCAGCTAATGCTCGAATTGACAATGTGGAATTAAAGGTAACAACAGCAGGTGGCAATACACCTGCCCCCACATATATTGTGACTTTCGACCCAGGAAATGGTACTTTTGTTGGAAATACAGACTTCCCCAACGCAAGCAATACAAAGGAGGCCGGCACATACACCCTGCCATCAGCAACTCCTGTGTCTGGCTACACTTTTGACGGTTGGGTAACTACTGGAAACAATACGCCTCTAACTGGTTCTTATACGGTTTCTGGTAATGTTGACTTTACCGCTCATTATACTCAAAACAGCAGTAGTTCGACTATAGAGCACACATATAATTTTGCAGTTGCTAATAATTTTTATACCGATCAAAATCGAACTACTCATCCTTCTACAGGAAGCAGCAATAGTGTTGGTACCATCTATTATGGTGATGGAAGCATATTTGTTGCATCTGGTACAAATCGGTATTTTAGTGCTGCTAGTTCAGGATATTTCATGCTGGGAAAGAAAGATGCAACTATAAGTCTTCCGTCGTTTGAAGGATATAAGATTACCCAAGTGAAGTTGCACTCCTCTACTGCACATTCCACTAGCGTAGAGGTATCCATTGTGTCTGGAAATAACACAGCTTCAGCAGCCCAAACATGGTCAAGCACAAATAAGGATTACGTTTATGATATTGCCCCGGCATATCAAGTATATCCTCTTTCGGTGAAAGTTACTAACAATTATAACTCCCAATTCACATCCATCACTTTGGTTTGTAAACCTAACCCTGATCCTGTCATCAATGCTGCCGATCCAGATGCATTAGCTTATGATGCCACAGGTGGAGAATTTGGGTATTCCATCACCAATCCAACATCAGGTGAGAGTCTAAGCGCAGCCTCAAATTGCGAATGGATCACAAATGTTGCCGTTGATGCAGCAAACTCCAAGGTGACTTTCATCACAACTACAAATTCCACCTATGCTCAGCGTCAGGGTACCATTACACTTTCGTATGCAGGAGCAACAGACAAGGTTGTGACGATTACCCAGTCTGCCGCTCCATGCACATTGACCGTCAGCAACTTGGTAAATGTCAACTTACACGCTTTCTTTTATGATGACCTAAGCAATGCCATCATAGATAGCAAAAACGGCTTGGTTTCTGCCCAAGTATTTGGCGGAACAAAAATTTTGCTGAGTGTTGACCCGGCAGAAGGCTATGCTGTCAAGTCACTGATGGTGAATGGAAAAAATGTCGCCTCGCAAATTAATGAAGCATCTGAGTATATTTTCACTATGCCCAGCCAGGATGTTACTATCACTGCAGCAGCTACAGATCCAACCAATATAGTGACGTTTGATTTTGTTCAACTAGAACAAGACTATGGGTCGGGAGTACAACCAACAAATGAGAATAATGTCTATGTCACAGAAAATAAATCTTGGACTAATGGAAATGTTACCCTGGAAACTTCAGGTAAGTATCGTTGGTGGCAAAGCAACAATAGTGGCACACTGCGTTTCTATAGCAACAATACTGCATCGACAATCGTTGTCTCTGCAGCTGCAGGCTATTACATCACAGATATTGCCATTACTGGTGGTCAGCAATTCACTAGTGACGACGGCCAATATGCCAGTGGCCAATGGATTGGTGCAGCCCAATGCGTTACCCTAACTTATGCTGCTTCGTCAGGTTCTGTTAATGTTGAAACCATTACGGTATGTGTTGAGAACAATCCAACAAAAACTGTGACCAGCCACGGATGGGCTACCTATATTCCAGACTACAACGTTCAGTTTGCAGAAGGCGATGCCTGGGTAGTGACTGCCGCAACCCAAGCCGATGGCATTACCTTGGCATCTGTAAGCAGCGTGCCTGCCAACACACCCGTGCTGTTGAAGGGAGCAGGGACAAAGACGATGACCGTTGTTGAATCTGCTGAAGCTCCTACTACCAACCTGCTCTCATTATATGTGAATGCCGAAGAAAACAAATATCCCTGGGTGCTGGCTAAGGATGGCGAGAGTGCTTGCTTCAAGGAGTGGACAGGCAACTACAGCGAACTGGAAGGCCGTGTGGTGATGTGGCTTACCTTCAATGACGCGATGTTGCAGCAGCAGAGTGGCACCCGCACGCTCACCCTCGACGAGGATGGCACGCAGGGCATCAGCAACATTGACCATTCGACATTGACCATTGACCATTATTACGACCTACAGGGCCGCCACGTGGCTCAGCCCACGAAGGGCCTCTACATCGTGAACGGAAAGAAAGTTATCATTAAATAATGCATAGGAGGACAACATTATGAAAAAGAATTATTATCAGCCCGATACCATCATCGTCAAGTTGACAACGCAGAGCATGATTGCGCTTTCCCCCAATCAAGCCCCTGGCATGGGTGGCACCACTAATAACACAAGCGACCTGCTCTCGCGCGACCGCAGCTCGGACTGGGATGACGAGGATGACTGGTAAGAATAAGTTTAACTTGTTTCAATATCACACTTCACGGGGCTAAGCCGTGAGGCCCCACCCCGCGTTCTTAAACCAAGTTGTAACATATTTTTAGGTTAAAGAACTTAAGTTCGTTTTGTCGCCGCCGCCCGTGAGGGTAGCGGCGACTTTGCAGCTGGAAACCCTACACTACACAACGAAGATGACAATGACAAACGAGGACATCAACCTGAAGGTGAAAGAAATAAAACTGTCGTTCCGCCAGATGATGGACGGGGCGACGGCCTTGTCGATGCGACAGAAGGGACTGGACTACAAACTGAACTGGGGCGCCACGCTGCCCCGGCTGCGCGAGATGGCCGACGGCCTGGCCGCCGACATCGCTGCCACCGACGCGCAGCCCGACGAGGCGCTGCGGCGGATAGCCGTGGAACTGTGGAAGCAGGATGTGCGCGAGTGCAAGATCCTGGCCACGATGCTCATGCCCCACACGCAGATGTTGCCCGAGGTATGCGACATCTGGATGGAGCAGACACCCACGGTGGAGATAGCCGAGCAGGCGGCCTTCAACCTCTACCAGCACCTGCCTTTTGCCGCCACAAAGGCCTACGAGTGGTTGGCGTCGGCCGACGAGCTGCCGCAGCTGTGCGGCTACCATGTGCTGAGCCGACTGTTCATGCAGGGACAGGAACCCAACGAGCGGGGCATCAACGAGTTCATCGACCAGGCCCTCGCCGCCCTGCAGAGCAGCAACGCCCTGCTACGCAAAGCGGCCATGCAGAGCGTGGTGCACTTCGCCTCGCTGGGACTGCTCTACCAGCGCATGGCCCATTCGGCCATCCGCACCATCGGCCTCGACTTCGTGTGACGCGAGGGCACGCGAACGCGCTGCTTCCAATATTCATGGAGTTGCAGGAGTTGCTGGAGTTCAGGAGTTCAGACAATAGTTATCTGGCAACTGACGAGATGGGAATTTATTTCATTTTGTGTATGTAGGTCGAATATATTTGCCTACGGCGTAACACAAATGACCGTAAATGAAACGTGAATGAGCCGTGAATTATATTCAACCGTATAGCTCGAAAATTATTCATGATTCATTCGTGATTCATTCATGCACATTCGTGTTACGCCGTAGGCAAACATTATTTTGTCTGCGACGCCACACGAATGTGCATGAATGGCTCACGAATAATCATGAATGCACATTCGTGTGGCGTCGCAGACAAAAAAACGTTCGTAAGGTACGGTTGAAATATTATTCACGAGTCATTCGCGGGCCATTTACGGATATTCTTGCGTCCCGTTGGTAGCAAGCGGCCAAGGCCGAGCACTTGTAGCGCCGTAGGCAAAGAAGAAAGTAGTATCAATATAATATCCATGAGTAATGTAGGCTAAAAAGAAATGAAATTCTTAAAAGTCGTGCCCTCCGCTCAATCGCAATCGTGGCAAAGCCGAGCGCAGACAAACAAAAAAGCCCAGGGCGGTGCCCTGAGCTATGCGTTTGTTGCCCTTTTAGGGGGCGAATTTAGCGGTCTCAAAAAAACAGAGTGGCTACACGCTCTCGCCATAGCGCTCCTTGGCGATGTCGTCGAGCGAGCGGCCACGGGTGTTGGGAGCACCGATGAAGCCCACTACGAGGGCTATGAGCAGCAGCACGATCATGCACCAGGCGGCGACGGTGAAGCCCTCGCCATTCTCGCCATAGATGAAGGTGAACACCAGTCCCCACACGGCCGACAGACCTCGGACGATGAAGAACATCAGACCCTGAGCACCGGCACGGAACTTGGCAGGGAACAGCTCGCTGCCCCAGAGGGCATAGAACACCTGCACGGAGCTACCATTGTTGATGCCCCAGAGGATGGTGAAGAGCCAGATGCCACCAATACTGGTGATGCTGCCGCCAATGACGAGAATCCAGGCCGTGAGGGCGGCTGCCAGTCCGAAGACGTAGAAGAAGCGGTGGGCCACCTTGTCGACATAGAAGGAGATGATGAACGTGGTGACGACGACGAAGACCCAGCTGATGCAGCTCAGCATGTTGGCCGTCTCGTTGCTCAGTCCGCCCGCCGTCTCATAGACATGGGGCATGAAGAAGCCCATGACGGAGGCCACAAGATTCCACGTGAGGTAGATGGTGGCGAGGAAGACGACCGACCTCACTGCCACGCGGCTGGAGAAGAGCATCTTGATGTTGTCGACGATGCCGCTATTCTTCTTCGCCTTGCCCTGCTCGAACACTGCGCTCTCCTGCAGCTGGCGTTGCAGGTTCCAGGCGATGAAGGCCACGACGAAGAGGGTGAAGAACACCACGCGCGACGAGAACACCTCGACGGCAGCCTGCGAGGCGTCGGCACCGATGATGGTGTGCGCCAGCGACTCCACGGGGGCATAGAGATAGCCGCCGGGAGCGAAGAGCATGCCGAAGAAGAGGATGACCATGGGTCCCACGCCCCACGACATCTGCGAGATGCAGATGTTGCGGCCTCGGTTGTTCACCTCGCTCGACTCGGAGATATACGTCCACGAGGCTGGCACGCCAATGCCCACGCTGATGCCGGTGATGAGGAATCCGCAGAGGAGCATGGGATAGCTGAAGGCGAGCATGATGATGAGCACGCCGAGCATGTAGACCAGCAGGTTGTAGGTGAAGATGAACTTGCGCCCGAACCTGTCGGCGAGGAATCCGCCGATGATGGCCCCGATGGCGGCGCCCAACGCGTTGGCGCTGAGGGCGTTGAGCCACCCCAGGTGCATCTCGCTCAGTCCGAGGTAGTTCTGCCACAGGGTGATGCCGCTGGAGCCGGCCACGATGGCACCAGCATCGAGGTAGTTGTTGAGAGACACCGCGAGGGTGCTCTTAAGAGATGACCCACCCCCTGACCCCTCCCTTGCAGGGAGGGGAGTAGAATGACTTGTTGTGTTCTTATTCATTGAAAAATCTTCTATTAGAAAAAAACTTCTATTTGAAATAATCTTCTATTTTTTGTAATACATTATCGATGTCGTATAAGACCTCTTCGTTTGTAAAACGCAGGATATGAAAACCCATTTGTTCCAAGGCGCTCTCACGAATGGCATCGTTCTCCATTTGTTGCCGTTCTGCATGATAGCCACCGTCAACTTCGACAATCAAGCCCCCGTGGCGTGATGCGAAATCTGCAATGTAATCGCCAACGATATGTTGCCGTAGGAAATCGACGCCTAAAGCTCCATTCCTAAGATGTTCCCACAGAAACTCCTCAGCTATCGTGGCATTCTTCCTATTCTCACGTGCATAAGCACGCAACAGCGCATATCGGTCAGGCGAAGCAGTTTTATATGACGCAGTCTTTCCCATTCTCGAATCTAACCACTCCCCTCCCTACAAGGGAGGGGTAAGGGGGAGGGTCTTTTTTATCGCTTCGAAGTCACCTCTTTCTCGTACTGCTGGATGCACTGGATGAACTCCTCGCCGACGGGGACGTTGTTGCGGAGGTTGAAGTAGTCGTAGACGGCACCGAAGGGCATCGACTTGGCCTCCTCCATCAGGGCGAGACGCTCAAAGTCCTGTCCGTTGTCCTCATACTCGCGCAGCTTCTGCTTCGGTTCGAGCAGGGCCTGAAGGATGCACTTCTGCGTGGCGCGGCTGCCGATGATATAGGCACCGATGCGGTTGATGGAGGCATCGAAATAGTCGAGGCCTACGTGGGCGCGGTCGAGGGCATCGCTGCGCACCAGCTCCTTGAAGAGGTCGAGCGTCTGGTCGTTCATGATGGTGACGTGGTCGCTGTCCCAGCGCACGGGGCGGCTAACATGGAGCATCAACTCGGGCACATACATCAGCAGGGTGCTGACGAAGTCGCTGACGTTCTCCGTAGGCTCGTAGTGGCCCGTGTCGAGGGTGTACATCTGTTTGCGGGTGGCGCAGTAGGCGGTGTAGAAGTCGTGGCTGCCCACGGTGTAGCTCTCCAGGCCGATGCCGAAGAGCTTGGCCTCGAAGCAGTTCTTCACGCCGTCGAGACGCTCCTCCATGATCTCGTCGAGCGAGGCGGCCAGTATCTCGCGGTATTTCTTGCGCTGCACGGGCATGTCCTTCGAGCCGTCGTGCACCCAGATGTTCATGATGCAAGGGTCACCCTGCGCGCGTCCCATGGCATCGGCGATGCGGCGGCAACGCTTAGTGTGCTCAATCCAGAAGTCGCGGATGCCCTTGTCAGGGTTGCTCAGCGTCAGGCTGCCGCTCTTGGGGTGCGAGAAGGAGGTGCTGTTGAAGTCGAGCTTCATGTTGTTCTCCTTCGCCCAGTCCATCCAGCTCTGGAAGTGCTTCACCTCCACCTGGTCGCGGTCGACGAACTGTCCGCCAAAGTCGCCGTAGATTTCGTGCAGGTTCAGGCGGTGGTTGCCGCCGAGGAGCGTCTTCACGAACTCGATGTCCTGTCGCACCTCGTCGATGGTGCGTGCACGTCCGGGGTAGTTGCCAGTGGTCTGGATGCCACCGCTGAGGGCTTCGTTGCGCTCGAATCCCACCACGTCGTCGGTCTGCCAGCAGTGCAGCGAGAGCTGCTGCTTCTGGAGGAGGTCAAGTACTGCGTCGGTGTCGACGCCGATGGCTGCGTAGCGCTCTTTGGCTACGGCGTAAGCCTGTTCGATGAGATTTGCTTTCATCTTGTTAGTTTTTAAAAAGTAATAATCATATTTATTGCTGAAATCAGAATGTCGCTGAATGAAGTCTGACGATCTGCTCTACACCAGTTTCGGTAGGTGCGTCGAGCGCTTGGATAGTGGCATCGCCCACATCGTCGAGCACCACGGCAGGGCGATAGTCGGGGCGCTCATAGCGGAAGGTCACATTGCTGATATGCAAGCCTCTGACATGGCGGGCATAGAGCCCGTAGGCTGGCGTCCATCCGGCAAACTTAGGTTCGGGATAGTTGGTGCCCTGCTCGCGGTATTCCTTATTCACCAGTTCGCGCGTGCCGCCACCTTTGAAGTAGAGCCTGATGTCAGAGAGCCACACATTGTGGATGGGAGCGCCGGGCATGCCTGTGACGATGATTGAGCAGAGCGAGTCGCAGTCGTCGGCAATGACGTTGGAAATCTGTATGTCGCGGGCCGTCGAAGGCGCTGTCACCTCCTTCGGTCCACGGTTGCGGCAACCGGTGGTGATGTAGATGGGATAGTGGTGAACGTGGCTCATGGTGATGTTCGACACCACGATGTTTTCCATTCTGCCCTGATCGACCTCCTCGAAGGCCAGGCCGCTCGAATACATAAAAGTGCAGTTGGTGAGTGCAATGTTGCGGTAGCCGCCGTTCGACTCGGTGCCCAGCTTGAATCGTCCGCATACCCATCCCACGGGTTCGGGTATGTAGGTGCCGTTGAGCAGGGCGCCGCACTTGAAGCCTGTGATGTTGCAGTTGGATATGGCGATGTGCTCAGTTACTACGGGCCGTTTCAGCGCATAGCTCGACTTCAGCACGAGCGCATCGTCGCTAGGCGTGTTGATGCGGCAGTTGGTGATGGTCATGTATTTGCAGCAGTCTATGTCGAAACCGTCGCGGTTGGTGTCGATGGTCACGTTGTCGATGGTCGAGAGGTCACATCCGGTCATGATGATGGCAAAATGCCCTCCACGGTAGATGGTGATGTCGCGTATGGTCACCTGCCGACACAGCTTCAGGGCTATGGCCTTGTCGCCTGTGCCTATGGATCCACCCTGCACCTGTCCGGCTTTCTCCGTGTCTTGCTTCGTCAGCCCTTTGCCGTCAATCATCCCGTGGCCAGTGATGGAGACATTGGTCTGCCCCTCTGCCCATATCAGGGAGTTGTGGAAATAGGTGTGCCCTCCGTCCTGATACTCTGGAAATCCTCCGAACGACTCCGACGGGTCGTAAGCCTTCATCGATGCCGGTGCCGCCTCAATGATGCAGCCCGCCGTGAGGTGTAGGTCGATATTCGACTTCAGGTGTATGGATCCGCTAAGGTATGTTCCTGCTGGCAGCAGCACCTGTCCGCCCCCATTATTGGCCGCTGCCTCTATGGCGGCATTGATGGCTGGTGAGTCCAGCGTGCGTCCGTCGCCCACGGCGCCGTAGTCTCGAACGTTATAGACAGTGGCCGCATTGGTGGTGCCACACAGCAGGCAACACAACAGAAGGAGGGAAGAACTAATGTAGGTCTTCATTGTTTTGGGGTATTACGTAAAACTCGCGGTCGGGGCAGAAGTCAATCATCCACTGGTCGGCGATGATGTGGTCGTCGAGGGCTTTGATGCTGAGCGTGTGCGTGCCTTTCGTCAGACGGACGGGAGTCTTCGTCAGCGCTTGCCCACGCAGTACATTCTGTTTCCATTGTTCCGAGCGGAAGGGTGTCTTCAGCGAGACGACCACGGGCTGCTGGCCGTCGATGGCCACCTCGTAGCGCAGGTCGCCACGGTCGCTGGGCTGGGTGGGAATCATGGCCGTGTAGAGAAGCGCATCGCCCTCTTGCGGGCTGATGAACTCATACGTCAGCGTAGTGCCCTTAGGCAGGGCCACGGCCTGCATGGAGTGGCCGAGCATCGGGATGATGCGGGGGGGCTGCTGTGATACAGCAGCATACGGGACGGACGAGGAGGACGAGGCGGAAGGGGAGGACGGGACGGAAGGGGAGGTGCAGGCATCTCTTGCTATCAGGCGTCCCACGGAGGGATGCTGCGGATAGCTGGTGCGCACCTCGCCGAAGACGGGCAGACCGCGTGGAGCTGCCGACATCAGGCCGCGCCACTTGCCGCCGTTCATGGCGTTGTAGTGCTCCGTCAGCTGTTGTATCTCGTCGTAGGCTTTCTTACTCTCGGCTTCGGGGGAGAGCATCTTGCGCGACATGGCGGCTGCGGCATGGACGGGATAGAGCACATGGGCGAAATAGGCATCCTGACGGGCATCCATCACCAAGGGGTGCCACGTGTCGACAGTGGCCTCCACATGGGCAAAGGCTTCCATGCGCTGGTAGCCCTCCTGTAGCGAGAACTCGGTTCGACCGGGCACCGACTTGCCGCCGGGGTAGCGCTTCTTGTCGAGTTCCACCTGCGTCCAGCCCATGAACTCCGGGCGGCGGATAGCATTGAGCCTGATAAGCTGGCGCATGGCAGGGTAGATGGCGCGCCCCACCTGACCGCCAAACTGGCGCATGAGCCAACGCTCGAAGTGCTCTTCAAGAGTGAGCGGCCCGGTGGTGTCGACTGTCCATCTCCTGCCTCGCAGCGACGGGTTGGTGGAGAGGCTGTTGATGTCCCACGCCATGTCCAAGAACAGTTCCAGCTGGTAGGCGGCCACCTTCGGGTCGTGCACGTTGGCTATCCACAGGCGGCGGCAGTTATGGTCGTAGGCGGCCTTCATCTCAGCATAGATGAGTCCCGGCTGCGTGGTGCTCAGCCACAGGTAGTCGTGAGGGCGGCCCCAATAGCTCAGGTGGTAGTACACGCCTCCCCCACCCTTTCGCCGCTGTTGCTCGGCATCGGGCAGACGCGTCAGGTAGCCGTAGTTGTCGTCGCACCACATCAGCGTCACGTCGTCGGGCACACGGAGGCCGCTCTCCATTATCTCCAGCACTTCCTTGTAGGGGATGAACACCTGCGGCACCTTCTCCACATCTTTATTATAATACTTGCGCAGGAGCTGGCGCTGGTCGTCGATGACCTGCTGCAGTCCGTTGAGTTTTTCCTCATTGGTCTTCACCCCCTCCATCGAGCCGTCGTGAATGCCACGCATGCCGATGGTGAAGAGTTCCTCGCTGCCACGCACCTCCTTCAGTCGTTCTATCCAATACTGCTGCACCGCGCTGCGGTTGGTGATATAGTTGTATGCGCCACGCTCCTTGACGTTCCACTCTGCCACGTTGTTGCGCAGCAGCGGCTCACAGTGGCTGGTGCCGATGACGATGCCGAAGGAGTCGGCCATCTCCTTGTTGCCAGGGACGGTGAAGAAGCCCGGCGACACATCGTGCATGGCTGGCCATAGCGTGTTGGCCCGCAAGCGCAGCATCAGCTGGAACAGCCGCTTGTAGGTCTGCGGACCCATGTCGTCCTTCGACCACCGGCGCAGGCTCCAGTCCTCATCGTTGATGAAGATGCCGCGATATGCCACACTGGGCGTATGTTCATAATGGAACGTGTCGGGCAGCGCGATGGGATAGAAGCGACTATTTGGCCGCACATCGCCCCACCACACCCACGGCGACACCTCGGCCATGCGGCTCAACTCCAGAATGCCGTAGGCGGTGCCACGGGCGTTGTGGCCTTCTACCACCACCTGACCGTCGTGCACCTTGATGCAGAAGCCGTCGTCGTCGCCCTTGCCTTGCACGATGCGGATGCTGGCATCCTTGGCAGCCACGGCTTTGTGGGTCGTCACCAGCTCCATGTCGTCAGCAAACATCTGCAAGGCCTGCTCCACCACTGGCGACACCTTGCCCTGCACCTGATAGGTCACGGGGTCGTGGCCGTTGTACCACACCACATTGGCGGCCGACATTGTCAACGTGCAGAGTGCAAGGATGGCAGCGAGGAAGAAACGTTTCATCATAGAGCTAAAATGCGGTTTTTCTTATTTCTTGTTGACGATATTCAGGTATTTCTGATAGGCCGCATCCCAAACTTGCTGGTCGTGCGGTTCGTACTTCACCAGGTCGATGCTGTTGGCAATGATGGCGCGCATCTCCCAGATGTCCTTCACCATGTTGGCGGCCTTGGCCTGCATCATGATGTTGCCTAAGGCCGTGCACTCCTGCGGACCTGCCAGGACGGTGGCCCCCGTGGAGTTGGCCGCAAACTGGTTGAGGTACTTGTTGAGCGAGCCACCTCCGATGATGTGGAGCACATCGAGCGGGAAAGGCGCAAAATCCTTCAGCCACATAAAGACCTGACGATAGCGCAGTGCCAGCGAATCGAAGATGCAGCGGCAGAACTCGGCCGGTGTCTCGGGCACGGTCTGACCCGTCTCGCGGCAGTAGTGCTGGATGGCCTGAATCATTGAGGTGGGTGCAGCAAACATCGGGTCGTCGGGGTTGATGAGGCTGCGGAACGGCTCTATGGTCATGGCCTGTCCTTGCAGCTCGGGGTGTGAGAGCTTGCGCACGTCCTCGGGCCACTCCAGTCGGCAACGCTCGTAGAGCCACATACCGCAGATGTTCTTCAGGAAGCGCGTGGTGCCCTCTACGCCGCCCTCGTTGGTGAAGTTGCGCTCGTAGCTGAGGTCGCTGATGATGGCATCCTTCGTCTCGATGCCCATCAGGCTCCATGTACCGCTGGAGAGATAGGCAAACTGCTCGTCCTTGGCGGGCACGGCGGCCACAGCCGAGCCGGTGTCGTGGCCGGCGACGGCGATGACGGGCACCGGGCCCAGTCCTGTGAGCCGTTGCACCTCGTCGGTGAGCACGCCAATGACCGTCCCCGGCTGCACCATACGCCCAAACTTGCTACGCGTCAAACCCACCGACTGCAGCAGCCGTTCGTCGAGCTGCTTGGTGCGCGGGTCGAGCATTTGCGATGTCGAGGCGATGGTGTATTCGCACACCTCGTTGCCCGTCAGCATCCAGCTGAGGGCATCGGGTATGAAAAGAATCTTGGCGGCGTTCTCAAGGGCCGAGTTGCCCTCACGGCGCATGGCATAGAACTGGAAGATGGAGTTGAAGTTGAGGAACTGAATGCCGGTGATGCCGTAGACATCGCTGCGCGTGACGACATGGGTCAGGTAGTCGTCCATGGCATCGAAGGTGATGGGGTCGCGATAGGCGCGAGGGTTGCGCAGGATGGCACCATCGCTGCCGATGCAAACAAAGTCAACGCCCCACGTGTCGATGCCGATGCTGGTGATGGTGAGCCCACGCCGAGCCACCTCGCGCAGACCGCGTATCATCTCAAAGTAAAGTGCATGAATGTCCCAATAGTAATGGCCGCCCTGCTCTATCAGGTTGTTGGGGAATCGCGTCACCTCCTCCATATCGCAACGCCCGTCGCCGATGGAGCCTACAATGGTGCGACCGCTGGTGGCTCCCAGGTCTACTGCAAAGAAAAGTTTCTTCTTTTCCATATTATTCATTTAAAAGGTATAAGGGGCGCAGCAGCGCACCACTTTCGTATAGTTAGTAATTAAAAACGGTGCAAAGATACCACTTTAGCCTCTATCCGAACATCACATTTTGATTTTCCATCTAAACTTTTTGATTTAATCGGGAAATGCAAAAGAAAATCAGAATTTTCTTTTGCTTTTCGCTCGCTTATTCGTACCTTTGCACCACCTATTCATAACCTATAAACGACTATGGTCTATAAATACGATTTCCTGATTATCGGAGCTGGCGTTGCCGGCATGAGTTACGCCCTGAAGGTGGCCCGCGCCAAGAAGGGCACGGTGTGTATGATTTGCAAGTCATCGCTCGACGAGGCCAACACCTCGTTTGCACAGGGTGGTGTGGCATCGGTGACCAACATGGCCGTCGACAACTTCGAAAAGCATATCGAAGACACGATGATTGCTGGCGACTACATCAGCGACCGTCAGGCCGTGGAGCAGGTGGTGCGCTGCGCCCCCGAGCAAATCAACGAACTGGTAAAGTGGGGCGTGAACTTCGACAAGAACGCCGACGGACAGTTCGACCTGCACCGCGAGGGAGGACACTCCGAGTTCCGCATCCTGCACCATGCCGACGACACCGGTGCCGAGATACAGCGCGGACTGATGGAGGCCGTGCGCCACACCCCCGGCATCACCGTGAAGGAGAACCACTTCGCCGTGGAGGTGATTACGCAGCACCATCTGGGCGTGCGCGTCACCCGGCGCTCGCCCAACATTCGCTGCTATGGTGCCTACGTGCTGAACCCCGACAACGGAAAGGTGGACACTTATCTGGCCAAGGTCACTGTGATGTGTACGGGTGGCTGCGGGGCCGTCTACCTCACCACCTCGAACCCCGTCATCGCCACCGGCGACGGCATCGCCATGGTCTATCGCGCCAAGGGAACCGTGCAGGACATGGAGTTCGTGCAGTTCCACCCCACCGTGCTCCACAACCCCAAGGAGACGCATCCCGCCTACCTCATCACCGAGGCCATGCGCGGCTATGGCGGCATCCTGAAGCTGCCCAACGGCGAGACGTTCATGGAGAAATACGACAAACGACTCTCGCTGGCTCCGCGCGACATCGTGGCACGCGCCATCGACAAGGAGATGAAGATTCACGGACTGGACCACGTGTGCCTCGACGTGACACACAAGGACCCCGCCGAGACGCGGCATCACTTCCCCAACATCTACCAGAAGTGTCTCTCCATAGGCATCGACATCACCACCGACTATATCCCCGTGCGCCCCGCCGCCCACTACATGTGCGGAGGCATCAAGGTGGACCTGAACGGGCAAACCAGCATCGAACGCCTCTATGCGCTGGGCGAATGCTCGTGTACCGGACTGCACGGCGGCAACCGCCTGGCCAGCAACTCACTCATCGAGGCCGTAGTGTATGCCGACGCTGCCGCCAAGGACTCGTTGAAGCACGTAGACCTATACGACTGGAACGAGCACGTGCCCGAATGGAACGACGAGGGTACGATGACCAACGAGGAGAAGGTGCTCATCACACAGAGCGTGCGCGAGGTGAACGAAATCATGTCGAACTACGTGGGCATCGTGCGCAGCGACCTGCGACTGCACCGAGCCTGGGACCGTCTGGACATGCTCTACGAGGAGACCGAGCGCCTCTTCAAGCGCGTGAAAGCCAGCCGCGACATCTGCGAGCTGCGCAACATGATCAACGTGGGCTATCTCATCACCCGCTTCGCACTGGAGCGCAAGGAGAGCCGTGGCCTGCACTTCACCATCGACTATCCCGTGCACGCCTACGACAAGAAAGAGGAATAAAATGCTGAAATACGTTAACACGGGAATCGTATTTCAGGAAATTCCCGACGAGGTGACGCTGGCCATCAACATCTCTAACTGTCCCTGCCGTTGCCCTGGTTGCCATAGCCAGTATCTATGGGAGGATGTGGGGATGCCGCTCGATGCCGCCGCACTCGACGATTTCGCGGCACGCTATGGGCGTGACATTACCTGCCTCGCCTTCATGGGTGGCGACGCCGACCCAAAGGGTGTGAACCTCCTGGCACAATACCTCCGCGAGGAGCACCCGCAGTTCCATGTGGCATGGTACAGCGGACGGCTGCGCATACCCGCAGCCGTCAGCGTCACCGATTTCGACTACATCAAGATTGGCCCTTACATCCGCCACCTGGGGCCACTGAAGCAGCCCACCACCAACCAGCGACTCTACCGCGTGCTGCCCGATGGAACGCTCGACGACATCACCAGCCGATTTTGGAAAAAGCCGGGGTGAAGGGGAGTGAAGAAGGAGTGAAAGGGAGTGAAGAAGGAGTGAAAGGGAGTGAGCCGACATCGTCGGCGGGAGTGAAAGGGACGATAGATTTATCTGAATTAAAAAGGGGAGTGAAGGGGACAATAGCTTAAACCAAGGCTCTTGTCCCCTTCACTCCCCTTTCACTCCCCTTTTACTTCCTCTTCATCTGCCACCAGTCGAAGTTGAAGAGCTTGGCCCCCTTGTTGCCCCTGAAGGCCAGGAAAAGGTCGTGCTGGCCGTTGGTGCTCTGCTGCACATTGGCCGAGAACGTCTGCCAATGCTCCCATCCTCCCGTGCCGGGGACGTCGAGGCGAGCCAGCAGAGGACCATGCAGACTATCGGCGTGCACCTCGATGCGCCCGCCCTGTAGTCCGCTGGCCACGCGGGCCGTGAAGGTCTGTGCGCCCGTATCGCCCAGGTCTACGGCACGCAGCTTGATGTAATCGCCATTCTGGATGTCGCTCACGTAGACCCCCACCTCGGTGTTCTGCTCGGTATGCACGCCCTTCGAGAAGGCCATCGTCTCGGCCTCCACACGCTCGAAGGGGTTGAGGGTGCCGATGGGCTTCACGCCCTCGTCGGTGTGGTGGATGATGGGGAAGGTGCCGTCGGCATTGTACTGGAACTCCTCCACAGCGGCACTACGCCCGAAGCCACCGCCACCAGGTAGTTTACCCGTGTGGTAGAAGAAATAGCTATGGCCTTTGAAGTCGGCCACGCCACAATGGTTGGTAAACGACTTGGTGTCTTCTTGCGGCATGATATGTCCACGGTATGTCCACGGTCCCTCAAACGAGGGGGCTGTGCTATAGGCGATGTGTTCGGGGATGCCACCAGCGGCATAGAGGAGGTAGTATAAAGGCACTGGCTTTTTAGCGGGCTTTCCTTTCTTATTCAGCGGATAGACGTCGCGGCAAAGTATCCACGGCCCCTCGGTGTAGGTGTCGGTGTATTTCGCATCGCGCTGGCGCTCCTTAGGGTTGGGGGCGCCGAATCCCTCCACGGTCTGGTTGACAATGCTCACGGGGCCGTCGAAGCTGAGCATGTCGGCATTCAGCTTGGCGTAGTGGATGGTGGGATTGCCCCAGAAGAGCCATGCCTGGTCGTTGGCTGGGTCGATGAACACGGTGGGGTCGATGTTGTCCCACGAGCCATCGTCGAAGAGCGGTTTGCCCAACGCGTCGCGGAAGGGACCCGTAGGCGAGTCGCCGACGGCCACACCGATGGCCATGCCGCCCGAGAGCTTGGAGTGGGCACAGATGTACCAATAGAACTTACCATTGCGCTCGATGGTCTGCGCGGCCCAGGCGCGGTCGTCGGCCCAGCTGAAGCTTGCGAGGCTGAGCGGCGTGCCGTGGTCGGTCCAGTTGGCCATGTCGGCAGAGGAATAGACGCGCCACTCGTACATCCAGAAGAAGTCGGCCTTTTCCTCGTCGTGGCCGGTATAGACGTAGATGCGGTCGCCGCTGACCATGGGGGCAGGGTCGCTGGTGAACCACGTCTGCACGATGGGGTTCTGCGCCCCTACGGGGCTAAAGGACAAATGAAAAATGATAAATGATAAAAGAATCGGCAGTCGTTTCATTTTCTATGGGCTTTAATTCGTGTTGTTCGTTTCATTCGTTGTCGAAAAGATGAGCCGATTAACGTTTGCGGTCAATCACTTTCCGTGTCTTGCCATTGGCAGAGCGGATGATGTTCAGGCCATGGCCAATGGTCTGGCGCATGCGTCCTGAGGCATCGTAGATGGTGGTTGTCTGCGTGCCGTCGGCATCCACCAGCTGAATACCCGTGGAGGGGTCGCTATTGAGGCGGCACTCCAGGAGCAGATACTCGTCGAAGCCGGAGCTGTTGCTCTCGTTGGTGAAGCTGATGACATACTTGCCCTTCTTGGTGATGTTGATGGCAAGTGTGCGCTCCACCGCCGAGCGCAAGTTGGCCGATGTGTTGCCGTTGGCATTGGGTGTGGCTGTGAACACCTGCGAGGTGGCAACGCTGCTACCCGTGGCGGCATCGAGCAACTGCACCTTGAACTTGGGCGATAGCTTCCATGCGGCCATGGCATAGGTGAGGGTGTAGCTGCCCGGCTCCAATGTGAGCGGGAAGGCACTCTGTCGGCCATACTCAGCACATTGCTCGCGCCAGTAGAGAGCCTTGCCCTGATAGCCGGCGAAGCCGTTGAAGGTGCGGGCGCCCGAACCGAAGCTATTGGGATATTCATGCACATCGTTGTTCTCCTGCACGCAACGCCAGCCCGGGGGCAAGGTGCCGGTATCGACGCCGCTGAAGTCGAGCTTGTAGACGCTGGTGGCATCGGCGAAGGTGGGTTGCAGGGTGACGTTGTCGCCTGGCATCACAAAGGTGATCTCGTTGGCGCCAGCGGTGAAGGAGATGGTCTTCTCAAGCGTGTAGAACACCGAGTTGACGACGCGCAGCTGAGCCAGACGGAAACCCTGGTCGGCGTTGACGCTCAACGTGACGGTGTCACCCTCGGCGGCCTCGGCCATGTTGGAGGTGATGGTTCCACCCACGGCCTCGCGTATGGCGACGGCATACTTCATCGGTGCCACATCTGCGGGGCGATAGCTCACTTGGTCGATATACATAGGCAGGGCTCCCGTGTTGGTGATGACGAGGTCGTTCTTCCCCTCGTTCAACGAAGCCTCCACGAACACCCATCGCCACTCGTTGGTGGTGGTGCGCTCGCAACGCACGTTCTGGTTGGTGCCATTCACTTTCACGCTGATGTTGCCAGCCTTCGTGGTGCAGGTATAGCGCACACCGATGACGTAGTCACCCTCCTGTCCGGCCTTCAGGTTGAGCTGATGGCGCAGGGCGCCGCTACTACTGGTGCCCATGTCAACGAAGCCGTTGCCTCTGTGTCCGCGCTCACTACGATATTGGCCGTAGGGGTCGGTACAGCAGTTCTTCACGTTCTTGAAGTCCATGTCCTCGCCCTCGATGAGAATCTCGCAACGGCTGAGCGCGGGTTGCACGGGCAGGGGCAGGGGTTGCAGGGCGATGGCGTCGGTGGCCTCCGAGCGGTCGTTGGCTCCGCTACAGCTGATGCTCACATCCACGCCGCCGCGATGCTTCACGGTGACGGTGTAGGTGTGGGCGTCGGCATCATATTCGGCGGTGGCGCTGCCACTGGCCGTGCTATGCTTGCTGAAAGTGTGTGAAGGCTCGGCGCTGACGCCCATCACGGTAATGATGTCGGTGCGCAGGGCGGTGGTGTCGTTGCGGAAGTTGTTCAGGTAGACGTTGATGTGGTCGGCATACTCACGGATGAGTCCGCTCGACAACTTGTCGTATTGCAGCTCCAACGAGTCGCAGGTGTTGTAGAGCAGGGGCAGCTTGGCCGAGGCTCCCGTCTTCTTGTTCAGGTAGGTATAAGGCGTGTAGGTGACCAGCTGGTTGCGATAGCGGTTCACGTAGAGGTCGCCGGTGCTCACCTCGGGGTAATGGGTGTTGAAATCGGCCACTTTCTTGGTCTGCGAACTCCAGCGCGAGGTGTAGTTCGACTTCTTCACCTGCACGGGGATGGCCTTGGCGGCTTCGTCGTAGAGTCCCGTCACCATGGGGATGGCACCATAGCGGCCTGTCTTCTTGAAATAGCAGAAGTTGTCCATCCACTGGCCGTTGCCACGGTTGAAGGGGTCGGTCTGCTTGTAGAGACCGTCGTAGAGCGAGCCCCACGTGGCATACTTCTCCTCGTCGTTGCCACTGGTCTTGTCGTTGATGACCACAATCTTGGTCTTGGCCACCACCTCCTCGCGTGTGGGGATGTAGAGCGTGCCGTCGAGGATTTTGCGGAACATGTCAATCCACACGCCGTTCATGTTGGGGAAGCGCTGCCAATTGCGACGCTTGTAGCCATCAGCGGTGCTCTGGTTCACCTCATGGATGCACTCCTCGCGCCAAGTGAGTTCGGGGCCATCCCATACGGCACCACCGTTGACACACGTCTGCTCCATCACCGTACCAATGCCGGCGGCTCCAGGATATTTCTTCCCGTGGTTCTCGCCCAGGATGGCATCGAGTGCTCCGTTCCAACCGCAATTGTCGTAGCGCACACCGTAGTTCTTCGTCAGGCCGCTGATGAACGGGCCGAAGGTGACGCTCTCGTTGTTGTAGAAACACGAGCTGGTGGTGTACTTATAGAGGAAGAGGATGGCTTCGGGATACTTCTTGCAAGCCTCCATCAGGCTCTTCTCGCGCTTCAGCTCGCCAAGTGGATTCAGCGGGTGACTCCAGATGTTGCCGCAGAAGGAGACGGTGAGGAATCCACCATACTGGTGCGACATCTCCACCAGGCGGCCAAAGAGCGCCCAACGGTTGGTCTGCGTCGACGACGACTTGTCGCCAGCCTCGTCGAAGCCCCAGAACTGCTCGGCGTAGTTCCAACCCAGGAAGTTGGGGAACTGCTTGAAGAAATACTCAAACGTCGCCATGTCATCGTCCTGTATGTGCGTGTGTCCGCCGCTGGCGGGCTGGCACGAGAACCAGATGCCGTTCTGCTGGCACACGGTACCCCACGACTTGTAGGTCTGGAAGGCGTTCTGCGGCATCTTGTAGATGTTCAGGTCTTTGTCGTATTGGCAGGAGAGGCTAAGGTTCAGGCAGATGTAGGGGCGGATGTCCTCAGGAATGAGGTCGATGATTTTTTGTGGGTCGGCCTTGTACCACACATCGCAATGGATGAACCACAGCGGGTGTTGCGAGTCGATGGGGCGACGGTTTTGGGCAGAAGTGCTGCCAACGAACAAGAGGAGCTGTAAAAACAGCAATGCACAAATGGTGGTGCAACGTTTCATGACGGTTTTCATAGATGGTTGAAATGTAGTTGTATAATTATTGTGCAAAATTACAAATTTCCCACCAAAAGTGGTTCATCCTGCGTTTCAATGATTATTGCATTTGTTCCAATAAAGGACAATAGCCTGTGAAAGGAAAACAAAAAAACGATAGGGACGGAGAGAACTCACGGACGAAACCAAAGGACATCGCGGAGAAGCGCGATGCACAACGGCCATCTTTCAAGGGCGGGGGCTGGAATATTAAAAATGGGCACATATAATAGATGCAATATGGGGCTATCGGAACAAGAAATCGACCGAAAAGTGAGAAACTTTCGAAATTGCTTCGCCGTTTCAGCATATTTTCGTATTTTTGCACACGAATTGCAAACATCATAAAAAAAACATCGCAATGAAGAAACTGATGATAGCCCTGCTGATGGCCTTGCCAATGGCCACGCAGGCACAAGACAACACATGGGAGCGCCCCACGGAGACCGTACAAGCCAACGCCGACGCAAAGTACCTGGCAGGAGCCGTGCCCGTAGCCGACGGCAAAGTGACATTCCAGACCACCATCAAAGCACCGGGCAAGAGCGCGAAGCAAATCTACGACATCCTGCTGAAGCTGATGGAGCAGCAGGCCAAGGAGCCAGGGCAGTTTGAGCAGAGCCGGCTGACATTGACCGACGACGACAAGATGATGCTGGTGGGCAACTATCAGGAGTGGCTGGTGTTCAAGAACAAACCCCTGAACCTGGACCGCACGCGCCTGCTCTATCACCTCATCGCCGAATGTCGCGACGGCGAGGCCACGCTCAAGATGACCCGCATCGTATATATATATGATGAGGAGCGCGACCCCATTACCTACTATGCCGAGGAGTGGATCACCGACCGCTACGGCCTGAACAAGAAGCAGACCAAGCTGGCACGCGTGAGCGGGAAGTTCCGCCGCAAGACCATCGACCGCAAGGACTATCTCTTCGACAAATACACTAACGCCCTGACCAAATGACCGACGAAGACATCAAGCGCAACGTGGACGAGGCCATGCAGAACAGGCCACGGCGCCACAACCTGGAGCCCTTTCGCGATAGTAGCCGCACACGCGTGCTCCGCTTCTGGCTCAACGTCATCTTCCTCGTGGGAGCCATCGCGGGACTCATCGTCTATTTCTACGCCGACCACGACACCGCTAAATGGATCCTGCTGGTGTCGCTGGTGTTTAAGTTCGTAGAGCTTTTCCTGCGCATCTTCAAGATATAACCGTCAAAACCGCCATAGGACTGGAGTGAACAGCTACCCCACACACGCTACTCTGTGGCAAGCGATGAGCCGAAGCATCGGCGTGCTCATCGCCTGCTTGATGATGATGCCCACCGCACAAGGCCAGACCTTCAACGAGATTGACACCGACGGCAACATCACCCAGCGTGACGGGCGCAATGGCAACCGCAACTTCAACCCCCACAGCAACGACACCACCAGCAACAACAAGGTGGTGCCGAAAGGCATTCACGTGTGGACGGTAGACCGACGCTTCGGCGACGTGCGCAAATGCGACGTCGACACCCTGCCCCACCTCTACCCGCAATCGACGATGGGCACCGGTGCCACGGGCGAATACAACACCGTGGGGTCGAACTACACCGCACGCCTATCGCGCATCTTTGCCAATAGGCGCAACGACAGCCAGATGCTCTTCACCGATGCCTACGACCAAGTGTTGCGCGAGCCCGACGAGTGGCACTTCACCAACACCCTCTCGCCCTTGACCAACCTGAGCTATGGCAGTTGTGGCGACAAGACCAATGGCGAAGACCTCATCGACGCACGCTTTGCCGTGAATGCGGGCAAGCTCACCGGCATTGGCTTCGACTTGGACTACCGTTATGCCCGGGGCTATTACCAAAACCAGAACAACTCGCACTTCGGCGCTTCGGTCTATCTGTCGCATCTCGGCGACCGCTACCAAAGCCACATCTTGCTACAGACCTATCACCACAAGGCGCACGAGAACGGAGGTATCACCAACGACGACTATATCACCCACCCAGAGCTGTTCAGCGAGAGCTTCTCCGACAACGAGATTCCCACCGTGCTGGGCAGCAACTGGAACCGCAACAACCGGCTACGGCTCTTCCTCACCCACCGCTACAACGTAGGATTCTATCGCAAGGTGCCCATGACGGAGGAAGAAATAAAGGCCAAGAAGTTTGCGATGGAAGCCGCCAAAGAGAAAGAACAGGCCAAGCAAAAGGAAGAGCAGAAGACGGTGCCCATGCTGGCAGGACGCCCCGACAATGCCAAAGTGGTGGCAGATACGACGAGGATGAACGTTGAGCGTATAACGTTGAACGACGACACTTTGAGGACTGACTCGCTATTGGCAGATTCAACGGCGAACGTCCTACGCGACTCGGGGCGCATCAGCGTCACCTCGAAGGAGATGGCCGACTCGCTGATAGCGCTACAAGCACAGGCCGACAGCACCGAGCTGTTCATGAAGCAGGAGTTCGTGCCCGTCACCAGCTTCATCCATACGGCCGAGGTCACCAACCACGACCACATCTACCAAGCCTATTTCTCGCCCAAAGACTACTATGCCAACACCTACTACGACCTGCGTAGCGGTGGAGGCTATCGTGGCGACTCCATCTACGACAAGACGAAATACCTGCACCTGCGCAACACCCTGGCCATCGGGCTGCTCGAGGGGTTCAACAAGTATGCCCCTGCGGGTCTGAAGGCTTTTGCTGCCCATGAGCTGCGCCGCTTCGACATGCCCGTGGCCGCCGACACCGACGGCAACGGCTTGGTGCACTCGGCCATGCACCGATGGACCGAGCACAACGTCAGCATAGGCGGACAGCTCTCGAAGGCGCAGGGGCACACCCTGCACTACGACCTCACGGCCGAGACATGGTTGGCGGGCGAGGATGCCGGACAGATGAAGCTCGATGCACGCGGCGACCTGAACTTCCCCTTCCTGGGCGACACCGTCAGGCTCGACGCCAAGGCGTTCTTGCATCGCCTAAGCCCCACCTTCCTGCAACGTCACTACCACTCCAAGCACTTCGCCTGGGACAACGATTTCCACAAAGTGACACATTCGCGCATAGAAGGACTCCTCACCATTGGGAAGACAGGCACCAAAATGCGGGTGGCCCTCGACGAGATAGAAAACTACACCTATCTGGCCATGGCATACACCCTGGATGGCGAGAACCGCAAGGGCCTCACCGCCCAATTCCGCCAGCACGATGCATCGCTGGCCGTGGTCACGGCCCAATTGGACCAGCAGTTGCACCTGGGACCGCTGAACTGGGACAACGTGGTGACATTCCAGACCAGCAACAACAAGGACGTGCTGCCATTGCCCACACTCAACGTCTTCACCAACCTCTACCTGAAGTTCGTGGTGGCCAACGTGCTGAGCGTGGAGCTCGGCGCATCGGGCACCTGGTTCACCAAGTATAAAGTTCCCGACTACCTGCCGCAACTCAGCTCGTTTGCCGTGCAGCAGAACGATGGCGCCAGCATGGAGCTGGGCAACTTCCCCTTTGTCGACGTCTATGCCAACCTGCACCTGAAGCACACCCGATTCTTCGTGATGATGAGCAACGTCACCGGCTCCAACTTCGACCGCAAGTCGTTCCTCACCCCCCACTATCCCCTCAACCGCTCGGTGCTCCACATCGGCGTGTCGTGGAACTTCTTCAACTAAGCAATGGACGTTTATTTACCGCATTGCGGCTTTGAAAAAACACGATTTGATTGATAATCAAATCTTCTAAAACCAAATAAAACAAGAAAAAAACAGGCGAGAGGCAAGCCTATTTGTTTCCCTTGGAAATGAATCCGAAGTGAGGTTTCTCCCATCTTCCCTTAGAGAGGAGGAAGGGAATGGGCCAGTGCTTGTAGGGACAGATCTTATTATATATAATGTTTTTGCAGTACCCCCGCCGCTTCCCCCCGCACCTGCAGGACAATTGCGAAGTGCAAGCAATTGCCTTGCAGGGGCGGGGGGAGCGGCGGAGATTCTCTGGCAAATGTGTGTAAAGAAGAGTAGTTGAAGGGAGGGCCTGTGGGGGGGGCGGCAACTATTAGCAACTTTGATTCAAAAGAACGTCAAATAGGGCACCCTATGTTCAAAATCGGAAGTGGGCTGACAGGATGGAGAAACGTGAAAAATATTGACAAAACGACCATTTTACCCCTCTATAATTCAAAAATTCTGCGCGAAAGAACTTTTGGTCGAAAATTTTTAAGTTTTGAGAGGGTTTGATAATCGGTTGTCATTCAACCGATTGGGCCGAATATGACAAAAAAAGGGCATCGCTGGCTTTAAAAAGTCAACGCCGAAAAAAAATTTGGCGTTGCCATTTTTTTCTACGGCGTGCTTACAGAACCGCAAAAGGGCACCAAATACGGGCTAAAAACGTGCACAAAACCATGGCGTGTGTGCAAAAATTTGGCTTTTCCACCTCGGTTTTCCATCTGGCGAGAGTTGGACAATGCTCCAAAATGGGCATTTTTCACGCTAGAATGCCTCGAAACCGTGAACAAATTTTGTCTTGAAAGATTTTGACATTCTTCCCGATTATTCAGTAATCGAGTGTTCTATTTGTCACATTCAATTCGCCTCGGGTTCCCTCACGCTCCCCAGCAAAACTGGGAGAACCTTATTATATAATGAGTCCACTTGAAAAAGTCCATTATAAGGTAGTAAAGGTGAAAATACAATGCGCATCCACTATCCTCAATTCGAAGAGACTTCTCTTTACACACTTCCCATCGAGGCTCACCCGCTGCTTCCCTCCCCTGCAAGGAGTGAGGGGCTGGGGAAGGGTCTGAAGGGGAGAGTCTGAAGAGTCTGTTGGAGAGTCTTGGGGTGCTCCGTCAGAGTATTTGCCTGATTTCACCAAGCGAGGTGACGGTATAGGTGGCCTCCGTCGACTTCTCGTGCTCAGGGTATCGATTGAAGAACAGAGCATCGATACCCACGGCCATCGCACCACGGATGTCGGTCTGCAGATTGTCGCCTATCATCAGCGTGGTGGCGGCGTTGGCACCCGTCTGTCGCAAGGCGTATTCGAAGAAGGCGGGCGACGGCTTGTTTGCCCCAGCATCCTCGCTCAGGATGACGGTTTGGAAATAATGGCGCATGCCACAAGCGTCGAGCTTCTTGTATTGCACCTCATGGAAGCCGTTGCTGCACATGTGCATGCGATAGCCACGGCGCAGCAAGTGCTCCATCAACTCGTGCGCACCATCCACTACGCCCGGCTTCGACGAACAAGCATCGAGAAAGCGGTCGCTCATCTCCAAACATAGTTGGGGAGTGGGATGGATGTCGTTGCCAACGCTGAGCGGGCGACGGAATCGCTCAACGATTAGATAGTCGCGTGTGATCTCACCCTTGGAATAGCTGGTCCACAAGTCGATGTTGGCCCGCCAATAAGCATCATAGAACACCTGGGGCTGAGGGAAATGACGGCCCAGGCTGAAAGCCTCGAACACCTCGCCAAGCGCTATCGTGGCATTTCCATGCGTATCGTAGAGCGTGTCGTCGAAATCGATAAAAAGGTCGACGTATTTCTTCATCATTTCATCTGTTGAGCCGTTAGTAAGTAGCAAAATAAAAACAACATAAAAGAGCAATTGTCTTCACACGAAAGAACGTGCAAAAACAATTACTCCTGCTAACCTTTTTCCGAAGCACTGCCTCGAAGGCTTTGTTTGTTAGAAGGGAAGGTCGTCGACAGCACCATCAGCGGCAGGCTCCTGCGCGGGTGGGAAGGGCGCATTCTGGGCATCAGGCTGCTGTGGCGGGAAGGGGGCGGCACCAGCGGGGCTGGCAATAGTGGTGGCGGCGGGCACCGATTGAGCCACCGGACCACGCATGACGTTGAAGGCACGCACATCGTTGAACCAACGTCCCTGCCATTCATGGGCGTCGATGTCGAATTGCACGGTGATTTCCTCACCGGGCTGAATGTTGAACTGCTTGATGCGGTCTTCGCCAAAGACCTTGAACACCATCTTGCGGGGATAGGTGCCAGGTACTTCGATAACGTATTCTTGACTCATCCAAGGGTTGCCCGAGCGGCTGGAGGTGCCACTCTGTGCAGGCAAGATAGCAATCACTTTTCCTGTTAAATCCATAGTCCTTTTATTAATAAAAATGTAGAGTTTTGTCGAAATCGCTTGCGAAATTACTAAAATACTTTGAAAACAAACAATTTTTTCCGAATTATTTTGTTGTTGACGTAGTTTTTTTGTATTTTTGTAGTCCAAAACCGAATATACACAAATAGAAATAGACAGTTATGAAATTTACCGTGTCAAGTACAGCACTGGCCAGCAGGCTGACGGTGCTGGGTAGAGTTATCAACAGTAAGAACTCGTTGCCCATCCTGAGCAATTTCCTCTTCGAGGTCATCGACGGGCGCCTTCATCTGACAGCTTCGGATAGCGAGGTGATGATGAAGACGGCGCTGGAGTTGAACGAGAGCGATAGCGACGGCAGGTTCTGCATCGGCAACCACGACTTGCTGGAGGCCGCAAAGGGCATCAGCGAGCAGCCCATCACCTTCGAAGTGGACCAGCTGAACAACCTGGCCAAAATCAGCTACCAGAATGGTATGTTCTCGCTACCCGTGCAGAATGCCGACGAATTCCCACTCCCACAGACGGTGGGCGAGGAAGCCACCACCATCAGCATCCCCACGCAGGTGCTCGCCGACAACATCAACCGCAGTCTTTTCGCCACCGCACAGGACGAGTTGCGCCCAGTGATGAATGGCATCTATTTCGACTTGACGCCCGATTGCCTCGCCGTGGTGGCCAGCGATGGGCACAAGCTGGTGCGCAACAAGATACTGAACATCAGAAGCGAACAGCCCGCCGCATTCATCCTGCCCAAGAAGCCCGCCTCGCTGCTCAAGGGCGTGCTGGTGAAGCAGGGCGGCGATGTGCTGATACGATTCGACGACCGCAACGCCGAGGTGAACTTCGAGGAGGGTGTGCTCATCTGCCGACTCATCGAAGGACGCTACCCCAACTACAACTCGGTGATTCCACAGAGCAACCCCAACCAGCTCACCATCGACCGCATAGGGCTGCTCTCGGCTCTGCGCCGCGTGCAACCTTTCAGCAACGATTCGAGCAACCTCATCCGCTTCCATGTGGAGAACGGAACCCTGCAACTCGACGCCGAGGATTACGACTTCTCGAAGACTGCCACCGAGCGCATGTCGTGCGACTACAATGGCATGCCCATGAGCATTGGCTTCAAGGGGTCGTCGTTCATCGAGATACTCAGCAATTTCGACTGTCAGGAGGTGGTCATCCAATTGTCAGACCCCAGCCGCGCCGGATTGGTGCTGCCATCCGAGCAACCCGCCGACCAGGACGTGCTGATGCTGATGATGCCCATGCTGATTAACGACTAAGCGATGAAACTGAATCTGACAAAGCCATTGGTCGTCTTCGACTTGGAGACGACAGGTCTTGATTTGGTGAAGGACCGAATCATCCAGCTATCGTTCATCAAGGTGTTCCCCTCGGGCAAGGAAGAGCGGGGCAACTATCTCATCAACCCTGAGCGCCACATCCCGCAACTGATTACAGAGCTGACGGGCATCAGCGACAAGGACGTGAAGGACAAGCCCACCTTCAAGCAGCTGGCCACCAAGCTGAGCCAGCTGTTCACGGGATGCGACTTTGCGGGCTTCAACAGCAACCATTTCGACATCCCCCTGCTGGCCGAGGAATTCCTGCGGGCAGACATCGATTTCGACTTCTCCAAGTGCTGTCTGGTAGACGTGCAAACCATCTTCCACAAGATGGAACGCCGCAACCTGGCCGCCGCCTACAAGTTCTATTGTGGCCGAAAGATGGAGGAAGACTTCACCGCACATCGCGCCAATGAAGACACCGAGGCCACTTGGCGCATCCTGCAGGGCCAACTCGACTACTACACCGAAGAGCACCAGCGCCAGTTGGGCGAAGACCCCGAGGGGCGCACACTGCCCAACGACGTGAAGGCGCTGGCCGAATTCTCGAAGGTGAACAACAACGTCGACTTTGCAGGGCGCATCGTGTGGGGCGAGGCAAAAGATGCCAAGGGCAACACCATCATCGGCAAGGACGGCAAACCCGTGATGACCGAATATTTCAACTTCGGCAAGCACAAGGGAAAGACCGTGGCCGACGTGCTACGCCTCGACCAGGGCTACTACTCGTGGATCATGCAGGGCGACTTCACCAACGACACCAAGCAGGTGCTCACCCGCATACGTCTGCGCGAGGAAATGCCACGTAAATAATTTGAATCGTGTTGACGTTATGACGATATCACGAGACAACCATAAGAAAGAAAAAACAGAAAACAAACAATGAATATCCTCGAACTTTCAGAACAAGAAATCCTGCGCCGCCAATCGCTCGACGAGCTGCGCCGCCAAGGCATCGACCCCTACCCTGCCGCCGAATATCCCACTAACGCTTTCTCCACAGAGATTATAGCCAACTTCAGCGACGACGCAGAGCCACGCCAGGTGTGCATCGCCGGTCGCATGATGAGCCGCCGCGTGATGGGCAAGGCCTCGTTCATAGAGCTGCAAGACTCAAAGGGCCGCATTCAGGTGTATATCACCCGCGACGATATAGCTCCCCTCTCGTCTGCCGAGGCAGAAGAAGGAGCCAGTGGGGCTTCTTTCTACAACACCGTCTTTAAGAAGCTGCTCGACATTGGCGACTTCGTAGGCGTAAAAGGTTTCGTGTTCCGCACACAGACAGGCGAAATCAGCGTCCACGCCAAGGAGCTGAAGCTGCTCTCGAAGAGCTTGAAGCCCCTGCCTATCGTGAAATACAAGGATGGCGTGGCCTACGACAAGTTCGACGACCCCGAATTGCGCTATCGCCAGCGCTACGTGGACTTGGTGGTGAACGATGGCGTGAAGGAAACGTTCCTGCAACGTGCCACCGTCATTCGCACCATCAGAAAAGTTTTGGACGAGGCTGGATACACCGAAGTCGAAACTCCCACCCTCCAATCCATCGCCGGAGGTGCATCTGCCCGTCCTTTTATCACACACTTCAATGCCCTCGACCAAGACATGTATATGCGCATCGCCACCGAGCTCTACCTGAAGCGCCTCATCGTGGGCGGCTTTGAGGGTGTCTACGAGATTGGCAAGAACTTCCGCAACGAGGGCATGGACCGCAACCACAACCCAGAGTTCACCTGCATGGAGCTTTACGTGCAATACAAGGACTACAACTGGATGATGTCGTTCACCGAGAAGCTGCTTGAAACGGTGTGCATCGCCGTGAACGGCAAGCCGGAACGGGAGATTGACGGACAGATAGTGTCGTTCAAAGCCCCCTACCGCCGTCTGCCCATCCTCGACGCCATCAAGGAGAAGACGGGCTTCGATTGCGAAGGTAAGACGGAAGAGGAGATTCGCGCCTTCTGCCTCTCGAAGGGATTGGAGGTCGACGAGACGATGGGCAAGGGCAAGCTCATCGACGAACTCTTCGGCGAGTTCTGCGAAGGAACTTTTATTCAGCCTACGTTCATCACGGATTATCCCGTGGAGATGTCGCCGTTGACGAAGATGCACCGCTCAAAGCCCGGCCTCACCGAGCGCTTCGAGCTGATGGTGAACGGCAAGGAGCTGGCCAACGCCTACTCCGAGCTGAACGACCCCATCGACCAGGAGGAGCGCTTCAAGGAGCAGATGCGACTGGCACAGAAGGGCGACGACGAGGCGATGATTATCGACCACGACTTCCTGCGCGCCTTGCAATACGGCATGCCGCCTACGAGTGGCATCGGCATCGGCATCGACCGTCTGGTGATGCTCATGACGGGCAAGACGTTCATCCAGGAGGTGCTCTTCTTCCCACAGATGAAGCCTGAGAAGAAAGCTCCGCAAAGCAGCATTCAGGAGTGGGCCGCCATCGGCGTAGCCGAAGACTGGGTCTACGTGCTTCGCAAAGCCGGCTTCTATCTCATCCAAGACATCAAGGACGAGAAAGCACAAGGCTTGCAACAGAAGGTTGGCGAAATCGTGAAGAAATTCAAGCTCGGCTACGACAAGCCTTCTCTGGCAGAAATACAAAACTGGATTGACGCGGCGAAGTGATGGCATGGCGTTAGACAACGTTATAACGAGGCGGTGTAATAACGAAACACCGTTATAACGTGATAACGAAAGAAAAGCAGATACTATGTCTGAAACAGGTAGAATAGCCATCATCGGCGGTGGAAGTTGGGCAACAGCCATTGCCAAGATTGTGGTGCAACACACACACCACATTGGCTGGTATATGCGCCGTGAAGACCAGATTGACGATTTCCGTCGCATGGGCCACAACCCCAGCTATCTCACCAGCGTGCATTTCAACACCCAAGAGATAGCCTTCAGCAACGACCTTAACAAGATTGTGGCCGACTACGACACGCTGGTCTTCGTTGTACCCTCACCCTATCTGAAGAACCATCTGCGCAAGCTGAAGACGCGTCTCAAGGAGAAGTTCATCGTCACCGCCATCAAAGGCATCGTCCCCGACGAGAACCTCATCTGCACCGAGTATTTCCATCAGGCTTTCGATGTGCCCCACGACCAACTGGCCTGCATCGGCGGACCGTCGCATGCCGAAGAGGTGGCCCTCGAGCGCCTGAGCTACCTCACCGTGGGCTGCTCTGACTTGGAGAAGGCACAAGCCTTTGCCGACGTGCTCGCCAGCCCCTTCATCAAGACGAAGACATCGCCCGATGTCATCGGCATTGAATATTCGTCGGTGCTGAAGAATGTGTATGCCATCGCGGCGGGCATCTGCGGCGGCCTGAAGTTTGGCGACAACTTCCAGGCCGTGCTGATGTCGAATGCCGTGCAAGAGATGGCGCGATTCCTGCAAGCCGTTTATCCCAGTGCCGAGCGAAACGTCTACGACTCGGTGTATCTGGGCGACCTGCTCGTGACGGGCTACTCGAACTTCTCGCGCAACCGTGTGTTTGGCACCATGATTGGAAAGGGCTATAGCGTGAAGAGCGCCCAGATGGAGATGGAGATGATAGCCGAGGGGTACTTCGGCACCAAGTGCATGAAAGAAATCAACCGCCACTGGCATGTGAACATGCCCATCCTCGATGCCGTATATAATATATTGTATGAGCGAATCACGCCACAGATAGAAATAAAACTGCTTACCGATTCTTTCCGGTAAGCCACTATCCAATAGTTTATGGCGAAGAAACAAATCTTGTGCATCGGCCACATCACCCACGACCGCATCATCACCCCCCTGATGCCCGACGGCATCGATTGTGCTGGTGGCACGGCTTACTACGTGGCCTGGGCCATGCACCATTTGCCCGCAAACGTGAGCTTTGGCGTTGTCACCGCCGTTGGCGACGACCTGAAGCACGAGGTGGAGCGATTGCGCCAGGCTGGCATCGACATCACCGACCTGGGCAGCCCCACCAGCGTATTCTTTGAGAACAAATACGGCACCGACATCAACAGCCGCCAACAACGCGTGCTATCAAAGGCCGCTCCTTTCACCATCGAAGGCCTCAGCCAAGTTGAGGCCGACGTCTTCCATCTGGGCACACTCCTCGTCGACGACTTCTCGCCCGAGGTGGTGGAGTACCTGGCTGGAAAGGGTCGCGTATGCGTGGATGTCCAAGGCTATCTGCGCGAAGTGCGCGGCCAGCAGGTGTATGCCGTCGACTGGCACGATAAGTTGCGCGTGCTGAAGCATACCGACATCCTGAAGGTGAACGAGCACGAGGTGGATGTGCTCACCGATGGCGAGAAAGACCTGCGCCGTGCCGCCCGGCTCATCCATTCATGGGGGGTGCGCGAGGTACTCATCACGTTGGGCAGCTTTGGAAGCATCATCTACGACGGCAACCGGTATTTCGAGATACCCGGCTTCCCGCCGCGCCGAGTGGTGGATGCCACTGGCTGTGGCGACACCTACGCCGCAGGCTACCTATACGCCCGTGCCCAAGGGGCTTCGTGCGAAGAAGCTGGAAGATTGGCTGCCGCCATGTGCACGTTGAAGCTGGAGCACACTGGTCCCTTCGATGCCGACATCGAGGCGGTAAGGGCGATTGAAAGAATGAAACCATAAAAGACGCACGATATGAAATTAGCAGAAGCATTAAGCATCCGCAAGGATTTGCAAAAGCGCATCCAGCAACTGGGGACGCGCATTCAAAACAATGTGAAAGTGCAGGAAGGTGACGAGCCTTCGGAGCAACCGACCGAGCTGATGAAAGAACTTGACTCGTGTCTGAAGCAGCTGGAACAGCTCATCTGGCGCATCAACGCCACCAACATGCAGACCGTCGACGCCACAGGCACAACCCTCACGCAACTCATGGCCCGCAAGGATGTGCTCACCATGCGCATCGGAGCCTTGCGCAATGCCTTCGATGCGGCATCCGCCGGACAAGACCGCTACTCGCGCTCCGAAATCAAAATGGTGACGGTGGTCGATGTGAAAGCGCTCCGCAAGCAAATCGACGACTATTCAGCACAGTTGCGAAAGCTCGACATCGAGATTCAGTCGCTCAACTTCCAGACCGAACTGCTGGAGGTTTAGCTTCACGTCTTATCAATCTTTAGTTCAACAACTTCTCCCTACAGGCATCCACACACGCAGGGCGAGTCGGAAAAAAAAATCGTATTGCTCGCTGTCAGGAGCCGGCAGCACCCGTCTTTCTGAAAAGAAGATGCACGGCGCAGGCTCAGCACGCTTGCACTCGAATACACGGCGCACGGCGCATTTCGCACTACCTACCGACTGACTGTGAGTGATGGATGCCTTTTCTTATGCACTTCATCATCATGCCACGCGCATCTGTTGCAGCAACTCGCGCTGGCGGGGCGACAACGTGGTAGGCAACGTCACCTGATAGGTGAGGATGAGGTCGTTGCCACCCTGCCCCTTTCCGCGCAACCTGACCTTTTGACCGGGTTGCGTGCCGGGCTTCACCTTCAGGCGCAACTTCTGCCCATCTGGCAGACCCACCATCACCTCGCCACCCAGCAAGGCGGTGTACATGTCGATGGTGATGGATGCCTCCGACTCGCGAGGCTGCGATGCCGAGCGGCCAAAGCCAGTAGCACCAGCCCCACGATTGCCAAAGAGATGCTCGAAGAAAGAGCTGAAGCCACCACCTTGGAAACCTGAGAAGTCGAAGCCCCCAAACGTCGAGTCGCCTCCGCCACGGAAGCCTCCCCCACTCTGCTGTCCTTGTTCCGCCTCGCGCCATTGCTCGCCATACTGGTCGTAGAGCTTACGCTTCTCAGCGTCGCCTATCACCTCGTATGCCTCGTTCAGCGCCTGAAACTTGGCTTTCGCCTTCGGGTCGTCGGGATGCAGGTCGGGATGAAACTGCTTGGCACGCTTCAAGTAGGCCTTCTTCACGTCGGCCTGGGCTATGTCTTTAGAAACTCCCAAAATTTTGTAATAATCGATGAATGCCATATTCTTCGTCTCCTTTCTTTTATTATAAAAGCAGCAATTTCCGTGCCGAAGAAATGGTTTTTCACCCATATCTGCCACTTTAACCTGGCTTTTGCTCATTTTTTCAACTTCTTTTCTTGGTTGTCTGCCCCAAACTTGCTATCTTTGCATCCATCATTCGCAAGAGTCACCAACCCACTCCCAAAAACATGGAAAGAAACAACGAGCTGCGACTGGCGTGGGACTTTGTAGAAAACACCGGGCGCAGCATCTTCCTCACTGGCAAGGCAGGCACGGGCAAGACCACCTTTCTGAAGACGCTGGTGCAACGCTCGCGCAAGCGCCCCATCGTGGTGGCCCCCACGGGCGTGGCCGCCATCAACGCCGGCGGCGTCACCATCCACTCGTTCTTCCAGCTTCCCCTGACGCCCCATGTGCCTGGGGCGAAGGTGGAGAGCAAGTTCGACTTCAGTCGCGAGAAGCGAAAAATCATCGCTTCGGTCGACTTGCTCATCATCGACGAGATATCGATGGTGCGCAGCGACCAGCTCGACGCCATCGACGTGGTGCTGCGCCGTTTTCGCGACCATGGACTCCCCTTCGGCGGCGTGCAGCTGCTGATGATTGGCGACTTGGCACAACTGACACCCGTGGTGACACCCGAAGACGAGCGCATGCTAAAACCCTACTACGACACACCCTACTTCTTTGGCTCGAAAGCTTTGCAACAGATTGACTACGTGACCATTCAGCTCGAGCACGTCTACCGCCAGCAAGACCTCTCGTTCATCGACATTCTCAACCAGGTGCGCACGGGGCATCCCTCGCAGCAAGCCCTCGACATGCTCAACAGCAGGGTGGCAGCGCGCACACCGCCCGATGGCGCCATACGCCTAACCACCCACAACCAGCTGGCCAACTTCTACAACGAGTCGCAGCTGCAACAGATTCAGTCGAAGGCGTTTATGTTCAAGGCGAAGATTGAAGGCACCTTCCCCGACTACTCCTACCCCACGGCCGACACGCTGGTGCTGAAACGCGACGCTCAGGTGATGTTTGTGAAGAACGACCCATCGGGCAAGCACCTCTATTACAACGGGCGCATAGGCCACGTGACGTATGTAGACCAGAACAAGATTCTGGTGCTCTGTGAGGGCGACACCGAGGCCATCGAAGTGGAGCCGCTACAATGGGACAACTCGCGCTACACACTGAACGAGAAGACGCGTGAGATTGAAAACGAGGTGATAGGCACTTTCACACAGTACCCCCTGCGCCTGGCATGGGCCATCACCATCCACAAGAGCCAAGGGCTGACCTTCGACCGTGCCATCATCGATGCCAACCAGTCGTTTGCCCCCGGCCAAGTGTATGTGGCCCTGAGCCGCTGCCGCACCCTGCAGGGGCTGACGCTCTCGGCACCACTGGAGCCACGCGCCGTGATGAGCGACGTCGCCGTGGGCAGCTACATGACCAAGCAGCACGAAGAGGCACAACGCAGCATCGGCATGCTACCACAGCTGAAACAGGAGTACGAGCGACAGCTGCTGATACGGCTCTTTGACTTTCGGCAACTGATACAGCTGCAAGAGCAGATGGTGCGCATCTTTGCCGAATACTTCTACCACAGCCATGCTCAGCTGAAGCAGTTGCACGACCAGGCAATGATGGCCCTGCAGCAACGTGTGGCCACGGTGGCCACCAAATGGCAGCAGCTGATACTGTCGATGACCATCGAACAACTGCATGCCCCCGACTTCTTGGACCGCGTGAAGCGCAGCGCCGACTATTTTGCCGACACGCTGAAGGAAATACTGGAAAAACCCCTGGAACTGTCGGCCAAAGTGGAGACGAAGAACAAGCAGGCCATCCGCCGCTTAGGCAACACCCTGCCCGACCTGCGCCAGACATGGATGGGATGCCGCTTCCTGCTCACGAAGATTGCCGAGCGGGGCTTCAGCGTCGACATCTATCTGAAAGAGAAGCAGATGTCGATGCTCGATGCCATCGATGAGCAGGCCATCAAGCCCAAACGACCAAACAACAAAACAACCAAACGACCAAACGACCAAAAGCCCAAGACATGGGAGGTGAGTCTGCAGCTGTATAAGCAAGGATTGAAACCCGACCTCATCGCCCACGACAGAGGGCTGAACATTGGCACCATCATCGGCCACCTGTCGAGGTATGTTGCCTCACACCAAGTGGACTTCAACGACTTGGTGCCGCTGGAGCATCAAAAAGCCATACGCCGCATACTGCGTATGACGGGCAAGGAAGAAAACCTTGCGGCCATCAAGACGCTATGCCCGCCCGACGTGAGCTACGAAGAGATACGCCTGATGATGAATGCACCAGAATAGGCCGAGCGAAGCACATCAAATGCCCCCCCAAAAAGAAGGAGCACGACTTTCCAAAATTTGGCGTTGACTTTTTGAAAAAAGGCGTTGACTTTTTAAAATTTGGCGTTGACTTTTTAAAATTTGGCGTTGACTTTTTGGAGCCATGCGTTGAGATGCTAAAAAACGAGTTCAGCAAGTATGGAAACAGGTGCCCCATTTGATGTACCCACTTCTTGTGGAGAATCATTTACCGTAGCGACGGACACCCAAGTTTGTTAGCAAACGGAAGAAGCCACTTCTGCAACGCGAACAGACTTGAAGGGCTGTTCCTACGGTGGGCGTAGGATTGAATAAAAAGATATAATCATAAATACAAGAAACATGAAACCTATTATATTAATAATGTGTAGCGCCATAGCCTTTGCGGCCTGCACCAGCAAACTGAAGAAAGAGAACGAAGCCCTGCGCAATGACATCGACCAGCGCCGCCAAGCACTGACCGAAAAGGTGGCCCACGAGCTGGAGGACGCCCGCCGAGAGCTGGCCCGCACCGACAGTCTGCTGGAGCTGGCCCGCGCCGAGCACGATTCGCTGCACCAGTGGGTGATGAGCCACGCCACGACGCTCAACGACCAGTCGGAGCCGGTAATGCGCCTGAACCAGCTGCGGCAGCGCCGCGACTCATTGCAAGTGGAGTTCGAAAAGCAAGCGCACAAAGTGAAGTTCTATCTCAGAAAGTGACTTTTCGCCACCGTAAAGGAAAGAAAAATCGTTTTTTCTTTCCTTTTCTCTCACTTATTTCGTAACTTTGCACCCAAATTATGGACAAATTCGACAAGACCAATCAGGAGTTCGAAGCCGCCATCGCCGAATGCCGCCAGCTCTTCGAGCACAAGTTGCACGACTACAGGGCATCGTGGCGCATTCTGCGCCCACAGTCGCTCACCGACCAGCTCTTCATCAAGGCCAAGCGCATACGCCAGCTGGAACTCACAGGCGAGTCGCTCGTGGGCGAAGGCATCAGGCCCGAATTCATCGGACTGGTGAACTACGGCATCGTGGGGCTGATACAGCTGGAGCGTGGCTTTGCCGACACCGTTGACATCAGCAACGCCGAGGCCATGCATCTCTACGACCGATACGCTGCGGAGGCACTACAGCTGATGAAGCGCAAGAACCACGACTATGACGAGGCGTGGCGAGGCATGCGCGTGAGCAGCTATACCGACCTGATACTCACCAAGATTGAGCGCGTGAAAGAGATGGAAGACTTGAACCTAAAAGGCGACAGCGCAAAAGTGAGTGAAGGCATCGATGCCAACTATATGGACATCATCAACTACTCGGTGTTCGCACTGATAAAATTGAAGACTGAAAATTGAACGTTTTCATGAAGCCAAGAGCATAGGACAAGCGTGCTTGGAGTATGCCGAGGCAAAGAAAAGGTCGAATGGAATTCAAGCTCGATAAGAAGGTGGCCATGGGTGCAGTGGTGAACATCTGCCGGTTGGTGCTGGCGGTGGTGTTCATCCTATCAGGGTTCGTCAAAGCTGTCGACCCGCTGGGAACGCAGTATAAGATTGACGATTACTTAGAGGCCATGGGAATGGCCGAGATGCTGCCTTCGATGGTGACACTCGCGCTGAGCGTGGCGCAGTCGGCATTCGAGTTCTGCCTGGGCATCTTCATGCTCTTCGCCATTAGGCGCCGACTCACGTCGCGCCTGGTGCTCATCGTGATGCTGCTGATGACACCGCTCACGCTGTGGCTGGCACTGACCAACCCCATCAGCGACTGCGGGTGCTTTGGCGACGCACTGGTGCTCACCAACTGGCAGACGTTCTGGAAAAACGTGGTGCTGCTGGTCATGGCCATCGTGGTGGCATGGAAGCCACTGAAGATGTTCCGCTTTGTGAGCCGCACCAACCAGTGGATTGTCATCAACTACACGGTGCTCTTTGTGCTGGCCGTGTCGCTGTGGAGCCTCTACGACCTGCCGCAGTTCGACTTCCGCCCCTATCGCATCGGCACCGACCTCGCACAGGGATGGCAGAAGATGATGGATGGCGAAGAGTCGCCCTACGCCGACCTCTTCATAGAGAAAGTGGACAACCACGAGGACATCACCGAGCAGGTGCTCACCGACGAGAGCTACAATTTCCTGCTCGTGGCACCCTATCTCGACCATGCCGACGACTCGCGCTTCGACCTTATCAACGAGCTCTACGAATATGCGCAAGACCACCAATACGGCTTCTACTGTCTCACCTCGAGCCTCCAGGAGAGCATCGACCGGTGGCGCGACATGACCGGGGCCGAATACCCCTTCTGCTTCACCGACGGCACACTGCTGAAGACGGTGGTGCGCAGCAATCCAGGGCTGGTGCTGCTCAAGCAGGGCGTCGTCATTGGCAAGTGGAGCCACAACCGTCTGCCCAACATCGAGCCTGCCCAGCAGTCGCTGCCGCTGGAGCAACTGCCCATAGGCAGCATCAACGCCGACTCGACGGCCACAAAGATCGTGCGCCTGATGCTGTGGTTTGCCTTGCCTCTGGCATTGCTCTCCATCGCCGACCGCACATGGATGTGGACCCGCTGGCTACGACGCCGCAAGCATGGCTCCAGCAGTCCCGAACAATCCCAACAAGACCCAAACAATCCCAATCAAATAAAACAACAAGAAAAATGAGAAAGAAAATCGTAGCAGGAAACTGGAAGATGAACATGAATCTCCAGGATGGTATCGCTCTGGCAAAGGAGCTTAACGAGACACTGAAGGCCGACAAGCCCAACTGCGGCGTTGTCATCTGCACCCCGTTCATTCATCTGGCCAGCATCGCACAGTTCCTCGACCAGGACATCATCGGTCTGGGTGCCGAGAACTGCGCCGACAAAGAGAAAGGCGCCTACACGGGCGAAGTGAGTGCCGAGATGGTGAAGTCCACCGGAGCACAGTATGTCATTCTCGGCCATAGCGAGCGCCGCGAGTACTACAAAGAGACACCCGAGATTCTGCGTGAGAAGGTGCTGCTGGCACAGAAGCAGGGTCTGAAGGTGATCTTCTGCATCGGCGAGAGCAAGGAAGAGCGCTTGGCCAACAAGCAGAACGAAGTGGTGAAGGCCGAGCTGGAGGGCAGCGTCTTCAACCTCTCGGAAGAGGACTTCCGCAAGATTGTCATCGCCTACGAACCCATCTGGGCCATTGGCACAGGCCTCACCGCCACTGCCGACCAGGCCGAGGACATCCACGCCTACATCCGCAGCCTCATTGCCGAGAAGTACGGACAGGACGTTGCCGACGACACCACCATCCTCTATGGCGGCTCGTGCAAGGCCAGCAACGCGCCCGAACTCTTCGCCAAGCCCGACATCGACGGCGGACTCATCGGCGGAGCATCGCTCAAGGCTGCCGACTTCAAGGGCATCATCGACGCCTGGAAGTAAAAGGACGCGGCTTGCGGACTAAAGAACAACGAATCATGTAGAATGAATAATGAACAAAGAAGATATGCAAGACATCAACGATAGGGATCATAAGAGATGGATAGGGTTATTGACTTTATTCATTATTCATTTTACATTGTTCATCAGTCCCGTAGGGGCGCAGTCGTTCACACAGCGACTGCAGCAGAACACGGGCCGAGGCGGCGTCATCACGCTGCACCAAGATGCCGCCATCGACGAATTGGTGAACGGGAAGACGGTCACCCCACCGGCACCAACACGCCCCAAGAACAACCAAACAACACGTCAGCAGACCAACACTCAGCGCACCGACAACCAGCAGCGCACTGACAATCAGCAGCGAGCTGATAATCAGCAACGCACCGACAACCAACAGCGCGCTGACAACCGGCAGCAGAAAGACGAAATGACTACGCTGCGCGAACAAGAAGTAGCCACCGCCGACACCATTGTGCAGCCACGACGCACACGCCAGATAATGGGCTATCGCATCCAGGCCTTCGCCGGCGGAAAGACACGCAACGACCGCCAGAAAGCCGAGCAAACGAAGAAGAACCTGGAAGCCCTCTTCCCTGGGCAGAAGGTCTACGTACACTTCTACTCTCCCCGATGGATTTGCCGCATGGGCAACTTCCGCACCATCACCGAAGCCAAGGAAATGCTCGACGAGGTAGTGCGCATGGGCTACGACTCAGCCACACTGGTGAGAGGAAAAATCACCGTGCCCTACTAAACCAAGAAAAACACCATGAATCCAGAGACTGAATACCGCGAAGGACTTGAAGAGCTGGCAACCCACTACCGCCAAGTGCTGGAACTGCTGGGCGAAGACACTGAGCGAGAAGGGCTGTTGAAGACTCCCATGCGCGTGGCCAAGGCCATGCAGGTGCTCACACGAGGCTACACCATGGATGCCCACAAGGTGCTCACCGACGCCCTCTTCAAGGAAGACTACTCGCAGATGGTCATCGTAAAGGACATCGACTTCTTCTCGCTATGCGAGCACCACATGCTGCCCTTCTACGGCAAGGTGCATGTGGCATACATCCCCAACGGATACATCACGGGACTCTCGAAGATTGCTCGCGTGGTCGACATCTACAGCCACCGCCTGCAGGTGCAGGAGCGCATGACGCTGCAAATCAAGGAGTGCATTGCAGAGACCCTTCACCCCCTGGGCGTGATGGTGGTGGTGGAGGCTCGCCACATGTGCATGCAGATGAGGGGCGTAGAGAAGCAGAACAGCATCACCACCACCAGCGAGGTGAGCGGCGTCTTCCATCAGGCCAAGACACGCCAGGAGTTCATGAACCTCATTTCACATTAAAAAAAAGACCCTCCCCCTACCCCTCCCTAAAGGGCGGGAAAGACCCTCCCCCTGCCCCTCCCTAAAGGGCGGAAAAGACCCTCCCCCCTACCCCTCCCTAAAGGGCGGGGAGCATATAGTTTTGCTACCATTATTTCCAGTGGCAAGTCTATATACTCCCCGCCCTTTAGGGAGGGGTTGGGGGAGGGTCCGTGGGTCCGTTGTGGGAGGGTCTTTCTTCTATTTTACCTAATAAACAGCAGCTCCCGATACTTGGGCAGTGTCCACAGGCCGTCCTCTACAATCATTTCCAGATGGTCGGCCTCGTTTCTGATGGCCTCCATGTGCGGACACACCGTGTCGTGATAGGCGATGGCACGCTGGTGGATGTCTGTGATGCGGTTGGCCACGCGACGGGCATCGGTCAGCTCCTCCACCAACCGCTCTATGCGCTCGGTGCGCTCGGCAATCTCTTCTATCAGCTTCATGTTGCGGGCACTCAGCCTGTTGGTTTTCTCTTCGCTAAACACATTCTTCATGCCCTGCACATTCTTGATAAGCTGACTCTGATAATGGGTGCTGACGGGAATGATGTGGTTCATGGCCAAGTCGCCCAGCACGCGGGCCTCTATCTGCACCGTCTTCACATACATCTCCCATTTCACCTCGTTGCGCGCCTGCAGCTCCTTTCGGTTCATCACCTTCATCGACTCAAACATCGTCACGGTGTCCTCGTCGAGATAATGCTCGATAATCACAGGGCACGACTTGCACACGTCGAGTCCTCGCCGCTCGGCCTCCTTCACCCACTCCTCGGAATATCCGTTGCCATCGAAGCGTACGGGTTTGCTGGCCTTGATGTCATCGCGCAGCACGTCCAGCACGGCCGACATCTTGTCCTCGCCAGTAGCCATACGCTGGTCGACACGCACCTTGAAGTTGGTGAGTGCTTCGGCCATAGCCGAGTTGAGCGCTATCATGGCCGAGGCGCAGTTCACGCTGCTGCCAGGAGCACGAAACTCGAACCTGTTGCCTGTGAAGGCGAAGGGCGATGTGCGGTTGCGGTCGGTATTGTCGACGATGAGGTCGGGAATCTGTGGGATGTCCATCTCCCTTTGCTCATTAGATGTCTGTGGCTTTAGGCTCGCCGTTTGCTCGATGGTGTCAAGGATGCCAGAGACGTATTTCCCCAAGAAGGAGCTGACGATGGCCGGTGGCGCCTCGTTGCCGCCCAGGCGGTGGGCATTGGTGGCACTCATGATGCTGGCCTTCAGCAGCCCGTTGTGCTTGTAGACGGCCATCAGCGTCTCCACGATGAAGGTGGCGAATCGCAGGCTCTCCTCCGGCGTCTTCCCCGGTGCATGCAGCAGCACCCCATTGTCGGCCGTCAAGCTCCAGTTGCAGTGCTTTCCACTGCCGTTGATGCCGTCGAAAGGCTTCTCGTGCAGCAGCACGCGGAAGCCATGCTTGCGGGCCACGCGCTTCATCAGACTCATCAGCAGCATGTTGTGGTCAACGGCCAGATTGCACTCCTCGAAGATGGGTGCCAGCTCAAACTGGTTGGGAGCCACCTCGTTGTGGCGTGTCTTCACGGGGATGCTCAGTTCCAAGGCCTGCACCTCCAAGTCCTTCATGAAGGCCTGCACCCGGTCGGGGATGGTGCCGAAGTAGTGGTCGTCCATCTGTTGGTTCTTCGCGCTCTCGTGGCCCATCAGCGTGCGGCCGGTGAGCATCAGGTCGGGACGAGCACTGTAGAGTCCCTCGTCCACGAGGAAGTACTCCTGCTCCCACCCCAGGTTCACCGTTACCTTCGTCACGTCGTCATAAAACAGCGAGCACACGTCGGTGGCCGCCTTGCCCACGGCATGCAGCGAGCGCAACAACGGGGCCTTGTAGTCGAGGGCCTCGCCGGTATAGGCTATGAAGATGGTGGGTATGCAAAGCGTGTCGTCGATGATGAACACGGGGCTGGTGGGATCCCATGCCGAGTAGCCACGAGCCTCGAAGGTGTTGCGGATGCCCCCGCTGGGAAATGAGCTGGCGTCGGGTTCCTGCTGCACCAGCAGCTTGCCGCTGAAGCGCTCCAACATGCCCCCCTTGCCGTCGTACTCCACGAAAGCCTCGTGCTTCTCGGCCGTTCCCTCGGTGAGTGGCTGAAACCAGTGAGTGTAGTGCGTGGCACCCATGTCCTGCGCCCATTGCTGCATGCCGGCAGCCACCGCGTCGGCTATCGAGCGGTCCAGGCGTGCGCCATTGTCCATCACATCGACCATCTTCAGGTAGACATCCTTCGGCAGATATTTGTACATCTTGTCGCGGGTGAACACATATTTGCCGAAATAATCCGACGGGCGCTCCTTCCGAGCCTCCACCTCCAGTGGATGCTTCTTGAAAGCCTCTTCCACCACTTGGAATCTCAAATTTGTTGCCATTTTACGCAATCCTATTTTTAAGTCGGTGCAAAATTACAAGTATTTCTTCAATTATCAAAATCTTTGGGCAAAAACATCATTCTTTCAGTTTTTCTATCTGGTCGATGATGTTCTGATACTGGTGCTGTGTCTTCAAGTGCAGTTTAATACCGAGGATGGTGCCGAAGACAAATGATGCTCTTGTGTTCTGCCACGGTTTGCGCAAACGCTCTTTCCAATGTCGTCATTGTCTCGCCTGTTTTTCGAATCCTTTTGCCAATTAGATGCAACGGAAGTACGAAAAACTACCCGAAAACAGAAAAACAAAAAGAATGTGAATGGTGTAGGTTAGAAAACGATGCCATTTTTTCGGAAACGATATTAACACTTTCTTTTCCTTCAACACAAAAAATGAATGCAATTTGCAGCCTAACCCGAAATAATCATGCTCATATTTATTTCGCGTTAAACTCTAATAGAATTCAGGAATCTGAGAAGTACTTTTTTCTACGGAGTTGGTGAAGAATTCTTCAAAAAAGTTTGGCTATTCAAAATAAAAGCAGTATCTTTGCACTACGAGAACCCGCCAAGCCTCTTCACAATGCTTAAATCGGCGGGTCGTTTTGTTTTATTTTGGCACATTATACAAAGACATACTCATCACCAGCTCAGCTGGTGACATTGCTGCAATCTCGTGGACTCTCCATAGGGTACAAGGGGCTGTCGCAAGCCTGAGAGAACATATGGCAGAGGCTGCGCTATTCTTTGTAAGTAAAAGGAACGCCTCAGATAAAGTATTGATTAAACGACAGATACTATTATGGATGCAAAGACTTTGAAGGAACTGCAAAATGACATGTCTGAGAAAATAAACAGAAGAGCAAGAGAACTTGGGCTTTTCAATGATAAGTGTGAGCCTGTAACGGATGGGGTCACGGATATTGACGAATATCTGAAATCATCGCCTCGCATCATGTGGGTATTGAAAGAGCCTTGGGATGATATTGACGAGAACGGAATCCCTTGCGGAGGCGGATGGGATATGTCGGAACTTTTCGAGAAAGATGATGCTTGGAAGAATAGGTCTTGGCAACCGATAATCTAATCCGTATGGTGAAGAGTTCCCGAACCTCAAATATCCTCTTCCTCTGACATTTGGGTGTAATCTCTCCACATGATGTCGGACTTGTATATGGCAGCT
>CADASP010000009.1:0-221929 GCA_902790625.1 uncultured Prevotellaceae bacterium
CTTGTGAGGAATCCGCAGGAGGCAGCCACCGCGAGCGACATCAAGGAACTTAAGGACTTGGTGGAGGGGGTCATCCCCTCGTTCTATGGCACGCTGAACCCGCCCGATGGCATGCTGAGACCGCTGGAATACAATGTGTGCCTGCTGATACGAGCGTTCTTCACACCCGGCGAAATCAGCAAACTGACGGCACGGAGCGACGCCCACATAGCCGTCCTCAGACGCCGCATCCTCAAGAAGAGGTGGGGCATCGATGGGTCGCCGAAAGACTTGGATGCCCTTTTGTTGGACATTTTTTAGCCTGCGCACCTTTTGTTAGGTGTTTTTTCCAAAAATAATTTGGTGGCATGGCAGAAAAGGCCTATATTTGCAGCGTGATTATAAAGATAGTAATAACCCTTTAAAAACAAACAGTTATGAAAAAGACTTTTATTCGTAGGGGGCTTCTGCTGTTTGCAGCCCTTCTGATGACAATGGCGACGCTGGCGCAAGAGCCGAAACACTTGCGTGCTAAGGTTGCGATGTTTGACGACAAGATGGTGTTCTATGGTGGCAACGAGAATGAGCGCGATTGGGATGCATACGATTATTATGTGAGGTGTCCTGACAATGATGCCGACAATGGTCAGTTCCCTGCGAGGTGGGAAGAATTCAAATCTACTATAAAAACGGTGGTGTTCGACGAGTCGTGCCGTGACATTGATGTGCCCATCACAAGCACGGCTCACCTGTTCGACTGCTTTACTCAGCTGACCAGCATCACCGGACTGGAAAACCTTCCGACCGATCAGGTGACAACGATGAAAGCCATGTTCGAGTCGTGTTACAATCTGGAGGAACTTGACTTGACGTATTTAAGAACCGATAATGTGGCTGATTTCGACCAGATGTTCTTAGGATGCGAGTCGTTGAGGAGTCTTGACATCAGCAGCTTCAGCACAGAGAATGCGACCAGTATGGCATCCATGTTTGGCGGGTGTGGACGTCTGACCTCATTGGATTTGAGTAGTTTCAACACAAAAAACGTGAATGACATGTCGAATATGTTCAGTGGTTGTCGTGCTCTGCGTTCTCTTGACGTTAGCCATTTCAACACTGCCAATGTGACCAACATGTCATCTTTATTCGAGGATTGCCGCTTTCTTTCAACTCTAAACCTCAATGGTTTTAACACAGGGAAAGTCACCGACATGTCGGGTATGTTCAAGGGCTGCCAGAGCCTGTCCAAACTCGACCTATCCAACTTCTCCACAGAGAAAGTCACCGACATGTCGAGTATGTTCTGTGACATGCGTCTGCTGACATGTCTTGACATCAGCCACTTCAGCACAGCAGCACTCACCGACATGAGTCGCATGTTCAGAGAATGCCGGGCACTGGCTAAAGTGAGCCTGTTCAGCATCGGTGATGGCGATATGAACAGCGTTAAAGGTGGTGGAATGTTCAGCTATTGTCCAGAACTGAGGAGAATATATGTGTATGAGGATTGGACCCCAAGCCGTATTTGTGGAGAATATGCTGATAATGGTTCTGCTGACCCCATGTTCGCTGAGTGCTCAAAACTTGTGGGTGGCGAGGGCAGCATGTTATCCGAAGCTTTTGGCAATAGTGCCAATGCCCGCATCGACCACGGTGCAGAGCATCCAGGATTATTCACCGACAAGCGAGGGATGGACAGCGACCCACTTCCCCAGGAGATGGCGGCATACGGCAGACTCTCTGACGATCTTGAATGCCTGACGCTTTTTGCCGATGTAGACCCGCTTCATAATGACGACATCAAAGGATACCTGATAGCTATTGACGAGGAAAGGGGTGTCGATTTGGTTATTAACAGAAACACATTAAACCCCCTTCCCGTAAGCAGAGTGGTCATCGACGAGTCGTTTGCCCAAATGGACAACATCACAAGTCTATATTACATGTTTGGGGATTTCGGCTACTTGAAGGAAATTCAAGGGCTTGAGTACTTGAAGACGGACAAGGTGACGAACATGTCGTTCATGTTCAGATATTGTTGGCATCTGGAGGAACTCGACCTGAGCAGTTTTACAACAGACAACGTAACCACATTAGCAGGTATGTTTAATGGATGCTTTGAATTGCAACGGATTATTGTAGAGGAATCGTGGAATCTGGAAAAAATCGAAATTCCGGAGGAGCCTTATTGGGACGATGTGTTCTTTGGATGCTACCAGCTCGTAGGCGGCATGGGCACAAAGTACAGTGAATACCGCCTCGGCACGCTCTATGCCCGCATCGACGGCGGACATGACCAGCCTGGTTATTTCTCTACCAGGGAGCAGCTGGAGAATTACAATCCCGTGTTAGGCGTGGAGACAGCCCTTACAGACCGTCAGGAGCAGGCCCCGGCAACTTACTCGTTAGACGGGCGCAAGCACGTTGGCAGCAACTTGAAGCCAGGCGTTTACGTCCGCGAAGGGCGTAAGGTGGTGGTGCGCTAAACAGAGCCACGGTTTTGCATAGATGGGAACGGAAGCAGAATGCGAGGGCAGCGGAGTGACACCGCTACCCTCGTATTCGCTATTTTCGCTCGCTTATTCGTACCTTTGGCTATCGCCGAAGGTACTCTCGCTCGGAAAAATAAACAGAAAAATACGTTTTTCTTTTTGTTTTCCTCTCGCTTATTCGTACCTTTGGGCAGCGCCCGAAGGCACTTTCGCTCGGAAAAGCAAAGAAAACCTCGCTTTTCTTTTGCTTTTCGCTCGCTTATTCGTACCTTTGCACCCGCAAAACGAATTATAGTATAAAATAAGGAGTAAATGAAAGCATTTGTATTCCCCGGACAGGGGGCGCAGTTCGTAGGCATGGGCAAAGACCTCTACGACAACTATCCCGTGGCACACGACCTCTTTGAGAAAGCCAACGACATTCTTGGATACCGCATCACCGACATCATGTTTGCCGGTACCGATGATGATTTGAAGCAGACAAAAGTGACTCAACCCGCTGTGTTCCTGCACTCGGTCATATCCACCGTGTGCATGGGCGATGCCTTCGACCCGCAGATGACTGCCGGCCACTCGTTGGGCGAGTTCTCGGCATTGGTGGCCGCTGGTGCCTTGTCGTTTGAGGATGGACTGAAACTGGTGTACGCCCGTGCCATGGCCATGCAGAAGGCTTGTGAAGCACAGCCCAGCACCATGGCCGCCATCATCGGACTGGCCGACGAGAAGGTGGAAGAGGTCTGCGCCGGCATCAACCGCGAAGGTCATGTGGTGGTGCCCGCCAACTACAACAACCCCGGCCAGCTGGTCATCAGCGGCAATGTGGAGGCCATCGGCGAGGCTTGCGAGCAGCTGAAGGCCGCCGGTGCCAAGCGCGCCCTGCCGCTGAAGGTGGGAGGCGCCTTCCACTCACCACTGATGCAGCCCGCCAAGGACGAGCTGCAACAGGCCATCGAAGCCACAGAGTTCAGCACGCCCCGCTGCCCCATCTATCAGAATGTGGACGGCAAGCCGCACACCAATCCTGATGAGATTAAGCAGAACTTGATAGCACAACTCACCAGCCCCGTGCGCTGGACACAGTGCGTGCAGCAGATGATTGCCGACGGTGCCACCGACTTCACCGAGTGTGGCCCGGGCAAAGCCCTGCAGGGCATGATTGCCAAAATCAGCAAGGAGGTCACGGCGCATGGCATCCAGTAGAATCATCATTTACCAGGTGCTTACGCGTCTGCACGGCAATCGCTGTCAGACGCGTAAGCCTTTTGGCACCTTGCAGGAGAACGGATGCGGGAAGATGAACGACTTCACGCCCACGGTGCTGAAGCAGCTCAGGGAGATGGGCATCAGCCACGTGTGGTACACGGGCATCCTGCGCCACGCCACCATGACCGACTACAGCCGTTATGGCATTCCCCAGCAGCATCCTGCCGTGGTGAAAGGCAAGGCTGGCTCGCCCTACGCCGTCTGCGACTACTACGACGTTGACCCCGACTTGGCCGTGGATGTCAGCAAGCGTATGGATGAGTTTGACCGACTGGTGAACCGTACCCATCGCGCGGGCCTGAAGATGATTATCGACTTTGTGCCCAACCACGTGGCCCGCCAGTACCACAGCATTGCCAAACCCGCAAACGTGCAGGACCTGGGCGAGGGCGACGATCCCAGCAAGGGCTTCGACATGCAGAACAATTTCTACTATTGCCCAGGGCAAAGCTTTAGTCCATACTTCGACCTTTATCACGGTGAGAAAGAGCCCTATACGGAGATGCCAGCCCGCGCCACAGGCAACGACTGTTTCCACAATGCGCCTGGCATGAACGATTGGTATGAGACGGTGAAACTGTGCTATGGCGTCGACTACTACGCAGGTGTCACCCCCTCCACTTTCCACCTCCCTGCCGGCGCACCCATTCCCAGCACATGGCAAAAGATGCTGCATATCCTGCTCTTCTGGGCTGCCAAGGGCGTCGATGGGTTCCGCTGCGACATGGCCGAGATGGTGCCCGCCGAATTCTGGGCGTGGGCCACGCCGCAGGTGAAGGAAAAACATCCAGGTGTTGTCTTCGTTGGCGAAGTGTATAACCCTGCTGAGTATAGGCACTTTATAGCTTCTGGCTTCGACTATTTGTACGACAAGGTGGGCATGTACGACACGCTGTGCGACGTGCTGCGCCACCACCGCCCCGTGCAGGCCATCACCCAGGCGTGGCAGCAGTGCGACGACATACGCCAGCACATGCTCTACTTCCTGGAGAACCACGACGAGCAGCGCCTGGCCAGCGACTTCGTGATGGGCGACGGGTGGAAGGCCCTGCCCGCACTGGTGGTGGCTGCGCTGCTACAGCAGAACCCCTTCATGCTCTATGCGGGGCAGGAGTGGGGCGAGCGCGGCATGGATGCCGAGGGATTCAGCGGGCGCGACGGACGCACCACCATCTTCGACTACTGGGCGCTGCAGCCTGAGCGTGAGAACGCTCTCGCCGACTACTACCGCCGCGTGATGCACATCGCCAAAAACGAACCCGCAGTGGTGAAGGGCGAGAGCTTCGACCTGATGTATGTGAACCAGCACCTCTCGCGCCAGTACGCTTTTCTGCGTAAGGCCAAAGGGCAACTGCTGTTAGTGGTGGCCAACTTCGACGACCTGCCCGTCAGCGTGAACCTCAACATACCCTCCCATGCCTTCGACTATCTGACGATGGCCGAGGGCGACTATCAGAGCCACGACCTCCTGAGCGACGCAGACTGCCAATTCAGTCTGCAGCGCGATGCCGCCGTAGGCATCACGCTGCAGCCACGTCAGTCGGTGGTGCTGTCGCTACAACAGAGGTAATCACATCTTTTTTGCACCTTTATCAGCTCTTTTTGCAATAATTCACGCATTTGGTAGTTTATAATATATATATAAGAATATACAAATTGAAGATATGAAAAAGCATTTGCTGCCCCTCTTCTTCCTGTTGCTCGCAGCAACGGGCGTCTGGGCGCAGTCGGGCATGTCCGACCAGCAGCTCGTGTCCTACATCTTGGAAGAGAAAGAGAAGGGCACCCCGCAGAATGAGATCGTGATGAACCTGATGAAGCGCGGCGTTGACATCCAGCAGATACAACGCGTCAGGCGCAAGTATGAGCGCCAGCTCAACGAGCGCGGGATGGGCACCGTGGCCGACGAGGCCATCAACGGAGCCGAAGACCGTATGCGCAAGAACAACGGACAGCAGCGTAACACCCCCATTGGCCAAGGGCAGATGCAGGTGCTGCAAGGCACCACGCGCACAGGTGCCAACACCGCCGATGACCCCACACTCATTCAGATGCAAGCCGAGCTGGGCGGTCTGCTGCCCGTGGACTCCATTGCACTGCTGGAGCAACTGCTGGAGCAGCAGAAAAACATGGAGAACAAAATCTATGGCCACGACATCTTCAACAACGATGCCCTGTCGTTTGAACCCAACATGAACATCGCTACGCCCTCCGACTACCGACTGGGGCCTGGCGATGCCGTGACGATTGAAATCTATGGCGCCTCGCAAGAAACCATCGACGCCACCATCACCCCCGACGGCTACGTCACCATCCCCGGCGTGGGACCCGTGCAGCTGAGCGGACTCACCGTGGCACAGGCCAACTCGAGGCTGCGCTCGCAGGTGGGTGCACGCTATGCAGACAGTCAGATACGACTCTCGGTGGGGCAGACGCGCACCATCCTGGTGAACGTGATGGGCGAGGTGAACTATCCCGGCACCTACACCCTGTCGGCCTTCTCCACCGTGTTCAACGCGCTCTACATGGCTGGCGGCATCACCGACATCGGCACCCTGCGCAACATCATGGTGTATCGCAACAACAAGCTCATATCGACCGTCGATGTCTATGATTTCATCATCAACGGAAAAGCCACGGGCAACGTGAAGCTCACCGACAACGATGTCATCATCGTGGGAGCCTACGACTGTCTGGTGCGTGCCAGCGGCCGCGTGAAGCGCCCCATGTTCTACGAGATGAAGAGCGGCGAGAATCTGGCTGCCCTGCTGAAATATGTTGGCGGTTTTGCCGGCGACGCCTTCAGGAAAGCCGTGCGCGTCAGCCGCAAGTCGGGGGCGTTGTACTCGGTGCACACCGTCGACGAGTTCGACTTCACCACCTTCCACATGGCCGACGGCGACTCGCTCTACGTCGACAGCATCGTGGCCCGCTATCAGAACATGGCCGAGGTGAAGGGTGCCGTGTTCCATCCTGGGCAATACGAGATAGGAGGCAACATCACCACTGTGCGTCAGCTCATCATGGCCGCCGACAGTCTCACCGAAGAAGCCTTCGGCGGGCATGGCGTGATGCACCGCATGAAGAGCGACCGCACGCTGGAGGTACTCTCGGTCGACGTGGCGGGCATCATGCAGGGCAACGTGCCCGACGTGCCCCTGCGCAACGAGGATGTGCTCTGGATTGCCAACCGCAAGGAGACCATCGAGATGCCCACGCTCACCATCCACGGCGAGGTGCAATATCCCGGCATCTACAAATATGCCGAGAACGAGACCATCGAAGACTTCATCCTACAGGCAGGCGGACCTACCGACGCAGCTTCAATGGTGAAGGTCGACGTGGCTCGCCGCATCATCAACCCCTATGCCCAGGAGTCGCAGGACACGCTGGCCCACTACTTCAGCTTTGCCATCAAGGATGGCTTCGTGGTGGATGGCACCGAAGGTTTCCACCTGATGCCCTTCGACGAGGTGTATGTCCGCAAGAGCCCTGGCTACTCACCACAGCAGAATGTCTACGTGGAGGGCGAGGTGCTCTTCGATGGTACGTATACGCTCACTAAGAAGAGCGAGCGACTGAGCGAAATCATTAAGAAGGCCGGAGGTTTGTCGAAGACTGCCTATCCCGCCGGTGCCCGACTGGTGCGCCAGCGCACCACCGAGGAGTTGGCCCGCCAGGAAGCCCTGCGCAACGCTGCCAAGCGCTCAGGAGGCAAGGACTCCATCGACGTGAGCAAGCTTGATATGGGCAGCACCTATCCCGTGGGTATCGAGCTTGACAAGGCTCTGGCCAACCCAGGAAGCGATGCCGACATCGTGTTGCGCGAGGGCGACCGCATTATCGTGCCCGAATACAGCGGAACAGTGAAAATCAATGGTGAGGTGATGTACCCCAACACCACCAGCTTCGTAGAGGGCGAGAGCCTGAAATACTACATCAACCAGGCTGGTGGATTCGGCGACAACGCCCGGAAGCGCCAGACTTACATCATCTACATGAACGGCAACGTGGCTAAGGCCGACCGCAAGCACAAACCTAAACCCGGCTGCGAAATCGTGGTGCCCACCAAGCAACAATCCCGCCGCATGAGCACCGCCGAGATGTTGGCCATAGGCTCATCAACCGCCAGCATCGCCACCATGATTGCCACGATGGTGAACATTTTTAAGTAAACAACCAGAAAGAACCATCCAATGGGAGAAACCAAACAGCAGGAAGTCATCAACCTCAGGGAGATTGCTTCAAAAATCAAGTCACAGCGCAAGAAATTCATTCTGCCGCTGGCCATTACTTTCGTTCTTTCTTGTATCTATATTTTCAGCTTCCCCCGGTTCTACAACACCGAATCGAAGCTCGCACCTGAGTCGGAGTCGGCATCGGGAGGCAGCATGCTGGGTTCAATAGCTTCTTCCTTTGGATTCGACTTGGGCGAAATGCAGTCGTCAGATGCCATCAACCCCCTACTCTACCCCGACCTGATGGACGACAATGCCTTCGTGTGCAGCCTCTTCGACATTAAGATTGAGGTGAATACCGAAGACCGGCACCTCAGCACCACCTACTATGACTATCTGAACAAGCACCAGAAATCCACGTGGTGGGCACCGGCCATCAGTTGGTTCAAGAATCTTTTCAAGAAAAAGGAGGTGGAAAGCAGTGGAAAAGCCGCTTTCGACCCTTATCATCTGTCACTGCGCCAAAACGACATCCTGATGGTCATACAAGGTAATGTGAAGCTCTCGGTGGACAAGAAAACGGGTGTTATCACCATCAACGTGACCGACCAGGAACCGTCAGTGTGCAAAGCACTCTCCGACTCACTCATTGTGAAACTGCAGGATTACATTACCAGATACCGCACCAACAAGGCTCGCATTGACATGGCTTACTATGAGCAGCTGGTGGACAGTGCTCGTCGCGACTACGAAGAGGCTTACAAGCGGCATGCCCGCTTCTCGGATGCGAACATGAACATGCAGCTTACCAGCTACCAGAACAAGCGGGATGCCTTGGAGAACGAGATGCAGCTGAAATACAGCACCTACTCGGCACTCAGCGCACAGCTACAAGCCGCTCGCAGCAAGGTGCAGGAACGAACGCCCGCCTTCACACTGCTCAAAGGCGCTGCAGTTCCTGTCAAGCCCGCTGGACCCAAACGTATGATTTTCGTAGGCACCATGCTCTTCCTGGTGTTTGTGGCCAGGGCATTCTGGATGGTGAGGAAAGAACTCCATTTCACCTTCTAACGATTCAGGATGGCCTTCCTACGACGTTTAGCCCAACATCTGCACCTGTCGGACACGAAGCAGCTGATTGCACAGAACCTATTCTGGGCGGTCATCGGCAAAGTGGTGACGCTGGCCAGCGGCCTGTTTGTGGGAATTGTCATCGCGCGTTATTTAGGGCCTGAACAATATGGACTGATGAACTACGTCATCAGCTATGTGTTCTTGTTCCAGACGTTTGCCATCTTTGGCCTCGACGCCATCGAAGTGCGTGAGGAGGCCCGCGCCAAGGAACCTTACCAGAAGATTATTGGCACTGCTTTCGGCATCAAGGTGCTCAGTGGCATCGTGTTCATTGCACTGGTCATCGTTATTTCCATCCTTACTGAGTCCGACAGCTACACCTCGCTGCTGATTGCCATCTACGCATTTAGCATCGTCATCAATTCGCTCAGCGTGGTGCGCAACTATTTCATGGCCATCATGCAGAACGAGTATGTGGTGAAGTCGGAGATTGTGCGCACTGTGATTGGCATTGCCGTCAAGCTGACACTGGTGCTTGTGCATGCCCCATTGCTATGGATTGTTGTGGCCTATGTTTTCGATGGGGTGCTGCTGTCGAGTGGCTACCTATTGGCCTACAGGACCAAGGTGGGTAGCGTGCGCCAATGGCGGTTCGATGGCCATTACGCCCGTTTCCTGGTCAAGGAATCGTTTCCCCTGCTCATCACAAGTGCTGCCGTCATCATCTACCAGCGCATCGACCAGCTGATGATTGGACAGATAATCAGCAAGGAGTCGGTGGGCTATTTCTCGGTGGCCTCGCGCTTTGTCGAGATTTTGCTGTTCATCCCCATGATGCTGTCCCAGACCATTACGCCCGTGCTGGTGAAAGCCTATGAGCGCGATTACAAGGAATATGCAGTAAAGAGCCAGCAGTTTATGAACATGTCGGTGTGGCTCTCGTTGTTGGCCGCTCTCGTAGTGTCGCTATGTGCCTATTGGTTGGTGCGCCTCACCTTTGGCATGTCCTATCTTCCTGCTGTAGCCGTACTACAGGTGATGGCTTTCAAGGCTGCCAGCGTGGCGCTCTCTTCTACAGCGGGAGCCATGTTGGTCACTGAGGGATTGCAGCGCTATGCTTTCTTGCGCGATGGTCTGGGTTGTGTGGTGTGCATCGTGCTTAATTACTTGTTCCTGCCCCGCTATGGCATCATGGCGGCCGCCGTGGTCGCTATCATCAGCAATGTGGCAGCCGGCTATCTGGCCGATGCCTTTATCCCCGCCTACCGCCATATCTTCGTGCGACAGACAAAAGCGCTTGCCATGGGATGGCGTGACTTGGCATCCTTTCAGCGAATCCTAAAATATTGAGCGTATGGTACTGATACCTTTTATATATTTCACCGCGCTCACGGTTTATTGGTGGATAAAGCATCAGGGGTTTGATGTTTGTGTGTATATTTCTTCACTTTATGCTTTTACTTCGTTTTGTTCTGTAGTTGTTGTCTTTGGAGGACTTGTAGAAGGAGAAAATGGCGTACTATTTGACCAATATGATTTGGAATTAGGGCTTATTCCCACGTTGCTATATTGCGTTCTACTCACGGCGGGGCTTTATCCATTCTCTCTCATTTATAATAATGACATCAAAAAAGGTAAGGAGATTTCTTCTTTCATTATGGACAGCTTTTGCTGGCTTCTATTTTTTATTTTCCTCATTACATTCTATTTAATAGCCGACTCTACTGTGGAAATCCTTTCCGGCGATCTTTCAACAGTACGTAGTGATCACTATGAAGGCATAGAGTCGCCAGCCGAAGTCAAAGCTCAATCTTTGCATCCCATATTTGGTTATATTTTATATCTCCGACATGCTTCCATATTGGCGTTACCCCTTTTCTTTTATTACAATTGCTTTACTGAGAAGTCATGGTGGTTCAAAGGTATGCTCATATTGTCATCACTCAGTTTTCCATTATATGGTATGCAGATGGCCGATCGTACTGAGTTCACTTTCTATGGCATGATGTTCATATTCTGCCTAATACTTTTCAAGAAATTCCTTACTCGACGGTTTAAGATACGTCTTGCAGCCATTGGTACCCCTTTGATTCTTGCAGTCCTCATCTATTTGGTGGCTGTAAGCCAGGCACGTTTTTCCGAAGATGATGACAATGATAAAGCCTATATTTCAGCACTGCACTATGCAGGTCAGAGTTACCTGAATTTCTGCTATTTTTGGGAGCATGGCAAGTTCCAGTATATTGCCCCTGAAAGAGAATTCCCATTAACCAGTCATGTGGTGGCACATATTGACAGCAACCCAGAACGACGTGGTGAACGTTCCGGTCAACAGGGCTTCTATATTAGTGTTTTTGCCACCTATATTGGTGATATAATGCTTGACCTTTCACCAATAGGTGTCGTTACGTGGTCTCTCTTCTTCTTCTTCCTCTCGTTGTGTACCATAAGATATGCTCATAAAGAGGAATATGACGTGGGTGACGTGCTTGCTTACTTTACGCTTGCTGCCATCCCAATCTTCGGCATCTTCTACTACCGCTATTACTCTGTGGCTCATATCTATATGTGCATCATGGTGGTAGTACTCTATTTTTTCTCAAAGAAGCAATTTGTCTATCAATAAATCATTGCCCTACCATGAAGATATTTGTCGTCATCGTCACTTACAATGCCATGCGCCGCTCGTGGATAGAGAAATGTCTGAAGAGCTTGGAGGCCAGCACTGTGCCCTTGCTGCCGATAGTGGTGGACAACGGCTCCACCGACGACACACCTGCATACATCACTGACCACCACCCTCAAGTCGTCTTTCTGCCACAACATAAAAACTTGGGGTTCGGGAAAGCCAATAATGTTGGCATCAAATACTCGCTGGAGCATGATGCCGACTATGTGATGCTGTTGAACCAAGATGCCACCTTAGCCCCTGATGCTATTGAGGAAATGCTGCCACATGGCAGCGACGATTGCCTGTTGACACCCTTGCATCTGAATGGTGAGGGCATACGCCTTGACACCTCTTTCCGCCAATGCCTTTTGGCCAGTGGCGACACATTGCTTGACGACCTGCTGCTGAAACGACAGTTAAATCCCGTCTATTCTGGTCCGGAATTCAGTTCAGGATGTGTCGTTCCCGCCGCATGTTGGTTCATGTCTGTTGCCATCATCAAAAAGATTGGCGGCTTCGACCCCCTTTTTTTCCATTACGGTGAAGATGTCAACTATGCACAGAGGCTTCATTACCATCATATTCATACAATGATTTGTCCTACAGCCACGATGCATCACGACAGAGAACTACATGGCGATATGCAGGTGTTCAACCGTCACCGTATGCGACTGCTGTTGCTGGTAGACGCTTGCAACATCAACATTTCGTTCTTCACCTGCATGATACGATGGGTGCGCACATTGAAGAACATGCGTTTTCGTCTATTCTCATGGATAAGTGGGATGTGCTGGCTCGTGATGCGGAGCCGCAGGATTTATCTTGCCCGCAAAAAAGAGAAAATGATTGGAACTACATGGCTATAAAGAACAATAAAATCAATATATATATATAATGTTTGAAAAGAAGATTTGCGTAATAGGTTTGGGCTATGTAGGACTGCCCTTGGCTCGGTTGTTTTCAACAAAGTTCCCCACCATTGGCTTCGACATGAACCAGCAGCGCGTTGACGCTCTGATGGCTGGCCATGATGCAACGCTTGAAGTGTCGGACAAACTGTTGCAGGAGGCACTGGCAATCCATGGCTTTACGTGTACCACCGATTTGGAGAAGATTCGCGATTGCAACTTCTATGTGGTGGCCGTGCCGACACCCGTTGACAAGAACAACCGCCCCGACTTGAAACCTCTGCTTGGAGCCAGCGAGACGGTGGGCAAAGTGATATCAAAAGGAGATATCGTAGTCTACGAAAGTACGGTCTATCCTGGCGTCACCGAGGAAGAGTGCCTACCAGTGGTGGAGCGTGTCAGTGGACTTAAATACAATATTGATTTCTTTGCCGGATATTCGCCTGAGCGTATCAACCCTGGCGACAAGTTGCATACGGTAGAGAAAATAAAGAAAGTGACTTCGGGCAGCACACCAGAGATTGCCGACATCGTGGATAATGTCTACAATTCCGTACTCATTAACGGTACGCACAAGGCACCGAGCATCAAAGTGGCCGAGGCTTCAAAGATTATCGAGAACTCGCAGCGCGATGTCAATATCGCTTTTATGAACGAGTTGGCCAAGATTTTCAATGCCATGGGCATCGACACGCACGATGTGATTGAGGCCGCCTCGTCAAAATGGAACTTCATCAAATTATCGCCGGGACTGGTGGGCGGTCATTGCATTAGCGTCGACCCCTATTATCTCATCCAGAAAGCTCAGGTCTACGGTGTCATGCCTCGGATTATGATGAATGCCCGACGCCTTAACGATGGCATGGGTGACTATGTGGCCCAGCAAACCATCAAACTGATGAACAAGAAAGGGGTTATGGTGAAAGATGCCTCCATCCTTATCCTTGGAATCACGTTTAAGGAGAATTGTCCCGATATCAGGAACACAAAAGTTGTGGATATATTCCACACTCTGAGGGAATATACTGACAATATCACAGTCTATGACCCATGGGCGAATGTGGCACGTGTAAAAAGCGAATACGGCATCAGCATCACCAACACCCCACCAGTTGGAACGTTTAGCGCCATCATCCTTGCCGTTGCCCATCGTGAGTTCCTTGCCTTGGACATTCAATCACTAATGTCGGCACAGACTGTCATCTACGATGTGAAGGGAGTGCTGCCACGCGATATCGTTGACGGTCGACTATAAGAGAGAGACAGCAAGCTCCTCAGCTCATGTGGTTCTGGGTCAACTCCTGATAGAGGTGGAAGATGTGTTCCGTGTTTTTGTGTGAGGAGAAGAGGCGCAAGGCTCGTTTTCTTCCTTCCTCAGCAAAGCCCAGCATCTGGTCACGGTTTTCGATGAGCAAGCGCATTTTAGAGGCCAGATCGTAAGTGTCATTAAACTTGCATATCCATCCGGTCTGGCCCTCTTCTACGATTTCGGCGTTTGCACCTGTGTCGCAGGCAATCACGGCAAGTCCTTGCATCATATACTCTACGGTGACCCTGCCGAAAGCCTCGAAATTCGACAGCATCAGTCCCACGTCCATCTTTTTCAGCTGGGCGCAGACGTCGTTTCGCTCGCCTAAGAATGAGACGTACTCTCCCAGGCCATTCCCATCGATGAAGGCATGCAGTTCTTTGGCGTACACTGGCTCTTCGAAGCCAATGAATGTCAAGTGTAGCTCCTTGAGTCCCCATTCATTCACCAATATGTTGATGGCCTTTAGAGCTTCAAGCTGATTCTTCGGAACAGTAAGCAGACCTACCATGCAGAACTGTAGCTGAGCGTTGTCGTGCAGCGCCAATGCCTCTTGCGAAACGGGGAGCACACCGTTATAAATCATCCGAAGCTTGTTGGCGGGCAATGATTTCAGGTAAAATTCCTTGATGGTTTCGGAAATAGGCACAAACACATCGGCGTGTTTGTATACCCATTGTTCGTAGCGTTTTCCCAAAAGTGACTTGAAATGATAATGGAGCGAAGCAGCCTCTCTGAGATGCCATACATGCCGACATTTCATCATGCTACTAAGAAATGCGCCTAAGCTAATGACGCTGCTGTTGGAATGGACAATGACAAAAGCACCTCTTCTCAATTTCAGGTAGATGAGTGGATACCACCACAAATTGGAGAGGCAGCGCAAGAAAGAAACCACCCTGGGATTTTCCTTGAACCAATAAAAACGAAGCGATTTGCACTCAATGCCGGCATCATGGCAAGCTTTCAGCAAATTCCACTTCTCATAACTTGCAGGAATATGAGGCATCAGCACCATGGGCTCTACGCCATAGTTGTCCCTTAGCTCCAGTATCAACCGCAAAAGAGAGTGGTTGGCCCCTTGCATGGCCACGGTATGTGTTACGAACAGAATGCGTAGCTTATTCATCATCAATATGCTATGTTTTGGCAAAAATACGAACAATTATTGTAATGAGCAAACTTTTATCTGTTTTTTTTGCTTTCGTCCACATTTTGTGGCCTTATTTCGACTTCTGCATTAATGGCATCCATCTTTTGTTGATATTCGCTGCGGTCGGATACATCGTCGGACCGAGTGGAGGCTGTTTGAAATAATCCCAAGCCCTGGGACAAAAATTTGGCGTTGACTTTTTTCAAAAAGTCAACGCCATTTTGGAAAAAGTCGCGCTCCAAATTATTCAGAACGATGCGGCACGTCCAAAAGATGGCAGCAAGGGCCTATTTTGCCCGCTTGTTAGCCATGTATGCGTAGGCCAACACCACGGCGAAGCCCACCAAGGGGATGATGAACGGCAGGAAGGGATTGGTGTTGTCGGCCAGCCAGCCCATCAGCAGGAAGCCGCAGCCGCCGATGGGGGTCATCATCAGCAGAGAGGCGGCACTCTTCTTCAAGCTCCCAAGCCCTTGCACCGACAATGAGAAGATGGTGGGAAACATGATGGCCTCGAAGAGATAGTTCAGTATCAGTGCCACCAACGACACCTGGCCCAGGTTGAGCATCGTCAGCACCATGCAGACGACAGTGCCCACGGCACAATAGAGCAGCATATGCTCTGCTGCTACGCGGCGCATAACCCAACTGCCCACGAAGCGGCCCACCATGAAGATGACCAGTGCCAGCGACACTACACGCGAGGCATCGAGCTTCGACATCCACCCCGTGCCCGTGACGAAGTTCACGAAATAGCTGTTGATGGATATTTCAGACACTTCATAGCTCAACAGAGCGAGTAGGCCAAATACGAACCAACGGTTGCGCAGGACGGCAGAGATACCAGATGCCCCAGAAGTCGAAGCCGTCGAAGCCCTCGAAGCCCCCCCTTCTGCCCCCGAGGGGGCTACTATGGTTTTTGTAGACATGGGGTCTATAGTGCCCCCCTCGGGGGGCGAAGGGGGGGCTTGGACTATCTCTGGCAGATTTACCTTAGTGAAGATGAGGGCAATGAACAGCACCACTATGCCCATGATGGCGTAGGGCACTGCCACATCCGATGTCCCACCATCCTCGCGGAAGAGGAAGCCGCCCACCAGCAGCGTAGCCATGAAGCAACCCATGCCATTGAACGTCTGCGAGAGGTTCAGTCGGCTCGATGCCGTCTCTTTCGGACCCAGCTCGGTGACATAGGGGTTGGCAGCCGTCTCAAGGAAGGTGAGGCCGCACCCGATTACAAACAGTGCGGCAAGGAAAGCAGCGAAGGTGTTGCTGGGGATGAAGGCCAGCGCGCCCAGCCCAAACAGGGTGAGGCCAAACACCACGCCATAGCGGTAGCCATGACGGCGGATGAACAGGCCAGCGGGGATGGCCATCAGGAAATAGCCCAGATAGGTGGTGACCTGAATGAGCGACGACTGGGTGATGCTGATGTGCAGCTCGTCCTGAAAATGCTTGTTCAGTACGTCGAGGATGGCGCGGGCGAATCCCCAAAGGAAGAACAGCGTGGTGATGAGCACAAAGGGCACCACATAGCGCTTGTCGGTCAGTTTCGCTTGTTTTGCCATGGCACAATGTTAAGGCAGAGTGATGTCGATGACAGGGCGCAGCCGGGTGTTGCCTTCCCAGTCAGAAGTCTGCTTGATGAATTGGGTAGGCGGATCTGTGGAATAATTGGGTCTCACCTCCACGGCCATCAGCTCAGTGCCCACCATGCAGAAATAGGTTTGGGCGCTCTCAATCTCCACACAGTTTTTGTCAACAAGGAAAGCACGAGCCTCGTCTTCCGTGGGTATGCGCCATGTGCCGCTCACGTTGTCGCCTGCCGTCCACGCTGCAAGTTCACCCTGCAATATGGCCAGCGCCTCGTCGTTCGATGTGCCTATCTGCACTAGATTCCTCTTCTCCGTAGGCGAGACGAGTGTGACATTCTTCCCGCTGACATTCACCACGTAGCAGCCTTTGTAGAAAGAGCCCACGGTGGGGGCATCCTCGTCAGGATTGTCATTGTTCTGTCCGTTGTCATCGCCGTTGTCATCGTTGTTGTCCTGACTGCCACTGTTGGTCTCGTCGAAGTCGAAGGTGATGATGCGGTCTTCGCCCCAGGTCATGCCCTGCAATACGCCAGTGAGCTGCACACCCACCCCACTGCCGCGATAGGTGCCCTCAATCTTTACTTTGTGGTTGGCTTCCATAGGTTCCGATGCTGAATAGCTGTAGCTCTTCGAGCCTCCGTCGTAGAGGAAACGCACGGTGATGAAAGGCTTACCCTTCGACGGTAGCAGATAGAGTTCAGGCTCGGCCTGCCAGGTACCATCATCGCCTTCTGCAAGTTCTATTGTGGCGCTCTCGGTGGCATTGGAGGTCAGCGTGCCGTCGAGGCATACCTTCTGATAGAGCGGCTCTATCACCAGTTCCACGCCCGTCACATTGGCTGGCACCTGATGTATCGTCACCTGCTCGATGTACTGAACTTGACGTTCCAGGGGTATCGTCAGTGTGCGATTCTCCCCAGCAACAAGTGTTGTGGTTTCGGTGTGCGCCAGCAGTAGGTCGTCCATCTCTTTTCCACTCAGCAGTTGCAGCTCGCTTTGGGGTGAGGCGGCATCCTGTGTAGGCAGCGACATGCGCTCCACATCAAACCCGCCCACGGCGTAGAAGCTGTAGGTGCCGGCGGGCAACTGCGTCACAGCCCCCTGCGTGTCCTCGTCGGTAGAGAGGATGCTCACGCAGCGGTTGTCCTGGTTAAACACATAGATGCGTCCTGTATTCACGCTCTCTGCTCCCTCATCGTCGGTAGTGGCGTCGCCACGTGTCACGATGGTCAGCTGGCAGGGGTCGCCCATGTCTTGTGCTTGCTCGTCAACGATGTCTTTGGAGCAACCTGCCAAGGCCAATAGCACGGCCATAGCACCTAAAACGAAACTACTGGAATGCTTCATGATATTTGTTTGTTTTGATTGAGACAACAAAAATACAAACAATTATCGGAATGGGCAAACTTTTTGCCATGTTTTTGCCTTCAGGTAATTAAAATAATGTGATTATCCGCAAATCGGTGAATAATTTGGGCCGTTTATTATAATCGTCCCAAACTATTCATTAAATATGCGGATAATCATTTTACGGATTATTTTAGATTTCCCAAATTAGGAGTAGAAGCATGACCTGGGGCGGCATCAGACGCGCTCACCGAAGATGGCGGTGCCAACACGCACGAGGGTGGAGCCGTGGCGCATGGCTAAGGGGTAGTCGGCGCTCATGCCCCACGACCGCACGCAGAAATCGTCGTCGTGGGCAAAGTAGTCGCGCTTCACCTCGTCGAAGAAGTCGCTGGCCTGCTGGAACTCGCGCTCTATCTGCTCCTCGTCGTCAACGTTGGAGGCCATCATCATCAGTCCGCAAATCTTCACGTGCTCCATCTGCCTCCACTCGCCATCGGCCAGCAGGGCGCGACAGTCGCTCGGCGTCAGGCCATACTTGGTGACTTCTTGTGCCAGGTGCAGCTCGAGCAACACTTTTACCGTGCGCCCAACGCGAGCCGCCTGTCGCTCAATCTCGCGCAGCAGACGCAGTGAGTCTACGGTCTCAATCATGGTGATGTAGGGCACTATCAGCTTCACCTTGTTCGTCTGCAGATGGCCTATGAAGTGCCACTCAATGTCTGTGGGCAGCTCGGCATGCTTCTGTCGCAGCTCCTGTTCGTGGCTCTCGCCAAAACGTCGCTGTCCGGCGGCGTAGGCCTCTGCAATCTGACTGGCGGGGTGAAACTTGCTCACGGCCACCAGCCCTACGCCGGGCAGCAGCGAGGCCCGTACATGGTTCAAGTTGTCGGTTAGCGTTGTAGCCATCGCTCCTCACTCCTCATATTCGGGCTTCTCGGCCTTCTCGTCCTTCTTCCTGTATTCGAAGACGTCCATCAGCGTGGTCTCTGTCACGGCGGCGATGGCATAGTCTATCATGGTGCCGCCCATCACCTCGTCGATGTGCTTCACGGCACCGTTGAGCGTGGCGGCCTGCACCAGGTAGTTCACGTTCGAGCGCTTCTCCTTGTCGGTCTTCTCGTCGATGGTGATGAACTGCACCTTGGCCTTGTACCAGCGGTCGTCGTTGTCGGCATCGCTGAAGAATATCTCCTTGTAGGCAGCCCGCTTGATGTCGTTCACCTCAAACTCGCCGCTGATGTAGCTCGACATCTCCTCCATGATGCGTGCCTCGGCCTCGGTGAACGAGAGTGCGTCCACCACATACAACTCTGTCACTTTCTTCTGCAAGCCGTCGTCCATGGTCTTCTCATAGCGAATCTTGCACTCAAACCAATTTCCTGTTCTGCTTCTCATTGTTGTGTTTTTGATTTTGAAAGCGCAAAAGTACGCATTTATTCCCATCCCTGCAAGTTTTTCGGGCAGAAAATATTTTGTTCTGACGTTGAAAGAAAATAAACATCGTTGATGACGAGCAAAATGGGGCGCAACAAGGGGAGGCGGCGCACGACAAACGGGGAACGGGAGGCACCGCAGAGGGAAAAAGGGCATGCTTTTCAGGTTGGCAGCGGGCGGGGACATGATTGGCAGCGGCCGCTGCCAATGATGGCAGCGAACGCCGGCCGCCAATGATGGCAGCGGCCGCTGCCAACCGATTTTCACACTGGGGAGGGCAAATTGCCGGGGGGCGGGTGCCGGGGGTTCTCGGCGTTTTCGGAGTTTTCGGAATTTTCTGATTATTCTGATTATTCGGAATTTTCGGATTATTCGGATTTTCCGGAAAAACGGGGATAGCCGACGGCCATCGCTGTTGTGGGCAGCTTGTCAGTCGCGGTAGATCCAGGTGAGCAGGGAGTTGATCCACTTGATGGAGCAGCGGAACCAGCGGTAGGTGCTGACGGGCTTGCCGCCGAAACGGAGGATGAACTCGCGGAAGGCATTCTTGCGGAAGGGCAAGCCGACATCCATGAAGAAGATGTGCTCGCAACCACGGGCGTAGGAGTCTTTGATGGCATGCCAGATGGTGAGCTCGCGGGGATGAAGCCACACGTATGACTTGCGGCGATAGGCAGCATGCCACAGATAGGCTTGTCCATGACTGTAGACCACAAAGGAGCAGCCCACCACATGGTCGCGATAGCGGGTGAGGAAGAGGCGGCCATACTGGGGCGACTCCAAGAACTGGCTGAAGAACTTCTCGGCAGGGATATAGCGCTTGGGCTTCAGCCAGTTGTGCTGTCGCAGCAGCTTGTAGAACTCCTTGAAGTCGGCATCGTCCTGCACCTCGTCGGTGACTATGCCACGCTCGTAGGCATTGTTGATGCGGCGCAGCAGCTTGGGGCCTATGCGTGCCTCGGGAGTGCGCGAGTGCAGGGAGTTGTGGATGCTCATCCATCGCACGGGGAAATAGCGCTGGTCGCGCAGCTGGCTGTAGCCAAACATCTTCTGGCTGAGATGGCTCATCTCCATATAGAGCATGCGTGGCCCGAGACGCGAGGTGATGGTCTGCAGCATGGTGGCAAAGCACGTGGTGCGGTCGGCATCTGGGGCATAGGCACCTTCGCCCATGATGCGGCAGTGCATATATAAATAAGGAGGGAACCACGACGAGCGATAGCGCACCACGGCGAGCATCTGCGAGAGCACATGGCCGTGCTGGTCTTGCAACGTCACAAGGTAGGGACGGTGGCGGGGCGTCTGCTGACAGATGACGAAGAAGCGCGGACTGTGGAAGAAGTCATCGTCCATCAGTCCGGGCGGCAGTTCGTCGCCGCTGGTGTAAATCTTCGCTTGCAGCTGCTCCATGAATGCGGGGGGGTTAATAGCTGGCGGTGCAGGGTATGCCCTCTGCCTCGACCAAGGCGGCGATGCGGTCGAGTTGCTCGTGGGTGGCCTTGCGGAGGCCTGGCGTGGGCGTTTCGCGGTCGATGGTGTAGACCATCACCTGCTGTGGGCGTATGGCTTTCACGGCCTGCAGCCACGGCAGCACATAGTCGTCGGAGGTGTTGTCGACCGACTCGCCGCCACAGTCGCCCTGCATGAACATGGTCTGGATGATGAGGTGGCCATGGAAGGCTTTCATGTGCTCCACCACCTGCTGCACGTCGTAGGTGCCCTGCGGGTGGTCGACCAAACGGATGTAGTCGGCCGACACAGTGTCGAGCTTCAGGATGTTGTTGTCGACGCGCATCAGCGCAGCGTGTACGGCGGGGCGATGGATGAGGGTGGCATTGCTGAGCACCGAGACGCGGGCTCGGGGACAGTATTTGTCGCGAAGACGAATGGTGTCGTCGATGATCTCGGCAAAATGGGGATGGCAGGTAGGCTCGCCATTGCCGGCAAAGGTGAGCACATCGGGCAGCTGGCCGCTGGCTTGCATCTGCAGCAGCTTCTGCTGCAACGCCTGGGCCACCTCCTGGCGCGTGGGGAGGGGTAGCTGAGGGCGATGGGCCTCGTTGAAGCCGCACTCGCAATAGATGCAGTCGAACGAACACACCTTGCCATCGGCAGGCAGAAGATTGATGCCCAGCGAAATGCCCAGACGGCGGCTGTGCACAGGGCCGAAGATGGGCGAGGGATATATAATCGTACTCATAACAGCTGCAAAGTTACGAATTAGTTGGGAGTTAGGTGTGAGTGGCAGGAAGTTTTTTGACAACGAAAGGATAAAAAAAGTTAAACAAGGAGATAAAGTAGCATAAAGCGGCTCCCAACTCCCAACTTTTCACTACCTTTGCATCGTAATTGGCTTATTATGCCCATTTGCAAATGAGAAGAAGACGAAAAGCGACCGGCCGCCACCAAGGTATGCAGGCCGTTACTTTGTGTATCAGCACCACGATGGTGCTCATCCTGCTGGGGCTGGTGGTGCTGTCGGTACTCACGGCGCGCAACCTGTCGACCAGTGTGAGGGAGCACACCTCGATCAGTCTGGTGCTGGGCGACACCATCAGTGAGACCGATGGACAGGCGCTGCTGGCACAACAGCAGCGACAACCCTATGCCCGCGAGGTGAAATACATCAGTAAGGAAGAGGCGCTGCAAGTGATGACAGCCGAGATGGGTGCCAACCCTGTTGACTTCGCTGGCGTGAACCCCTTCCAGGCCGAGATTGAGATACGCATCAAGAGCGACTATGCCACCAGCGACTCGCTGCGCAACATCAGCGACCGTCTGCTGAAAGACAACCGCGTGGTGGAGGTGGCCTACCAAGCCGACCAGATAGACCAGGTGAACCGCAACGTGCAGCGCATCAGCACCATCCTGCTGGTGCTGTCGGTGCTGCTCATCATCATCAGCTATACGCTCATCTCGAACTCGGTGCTGCTGGGCGTCTTTGCGCGCCGCTTCACCATCCACACGCAGAAGCTGGTGGGGGCGCGGTGGTCGCTCATCAGGCGCCCGTTCCTGCTGCGCAGCATCGTCATCGGCCTGGTGGCGTCGCTGCTGGCATGCTTGGTGCTGGGCGCATGCATCTACACGCTCTACCGCTATCAGCCGGGCAGCGAGGAACTCATCGGCACCACCGAGATGATCATCACGGGCGTGGCCGTCTTCGTGTTCGGCTTCGTCATCATGCTGGTGTGCACCCTGCTCTCGGTGAACAGGTTTCTGCGCATGACGGCGGGGGAGCTGTATAAGAACTAAAAGAAATGAAGAACGAAGAGTGAAGAGTGAAGAATTTGCTACCGCATTTCTTTCCTCCACCCACCATTCAATGTTCCCCGAGGGGGCACGATAGACACGACCTCCAAACTATAGTAGCCCCCTCGGGGGCTGAAGGGGGGCTTCTTCGGTCTTCATCATTTTGAAAATAAAAACAATATTATATACATGGAAGAAAAGAATTTTGCTTTCGGACGGATGAACTTCATCCTGCTGGGTGTGGGAATGCTGGTGGTGGTCATCGGCTTCCTGTTGATGGCTGGCGGCTCGTCGACCAGCGAGGCCTACAATCCCGACATTTTCAGTGCTCGCCGCATCAAGGTGGCACCCATCGTGTGTCTGGTGGGCTTCTTGTCGATCATCTATGCCATCGTGCATAAACCCAAAGACACAGAAGGGAGGACAGCCAAATGACGTGGCTTGAAACCATCATCATTGCCATCGTGGAGGGCCTGACGGAATTTCTGCCCGTGTCGTCGACCGGCCACATGATCATCACACAGAACATGCTGGGCATCCCGCAAGGCGACGCCTTCGTGCATGCCTTCACGTTCATCATCCAGTTTGGTGCCATCCTGTCGGTGGTGTGCCTCTATTGGAAGCGCTTCTTCCAGTTCGACCACACGCCAGCCCCCGAGGGCAGCGGACTGCTGCAGCGGCTGAAGCACAAGTACTACTTCTACTGGCTGCTCTTAGTGGGCGTGTTGCCTGCCATCATCATCGGTCTGTTGGCCAAGAAGTCGGGTCTGCTCGACTGGTTGCTCGACAGCGTGCTCGTCGTAGCCATCATGCTGGTGGTGGGCGGTGTGTTTATGCTGTTCTGCGACAAGCTGTTCAACAAGGGCAGCGATGCGAACAAGGTGAACGAGAAGCGTGCCTTCAAGATTGGCCTGTTTCAGTGCATATCAGTCATCCCCGGTGTGTCGCGCTCGATGGCCACCATCGTGGGCGGCATGACGCAGGGCCTCACCCGCAAGCGTGCTGCCGAGTTCTCGTTCTTCCTCGCCGTGCCCACGATGGCTGGTGCCACGCTGCTCGACCTGCTCGACCTGATGAAGGAAGACACGGCCTGGGCCACGCCCCACAACATCGCCATGCTGGTGTTGGGTTGCGTGGTGGCCTTCGTGGTGGCCCTGCTGGCCATGAAGTGGTTTGTGGCGTTCCTCACCAAGTATGGCTTCAGGGCCTTCGGTGTCTATCGCATCATCGTGGGTGCCATCATCATCCTGATGCTGCTCACAGGGCAATCGCTCGTCATGGTAGATTGACGTCTGCCTTATATTATATAATAATGTGTGCTTAATCCTTGCTTCACTTCGTAGGCAAGCGGCAAAGCCAAGCAGTGTGAAAAGAAGATAAAAACGGTGGACTTTCAGGAAGGAGAAATCATCTGCATCAACAAGCCCCACGGCATGTCGTCGTTTGGGGCGCTGGCGCATATACGCTACCTCATCTCGCGCAAGATACACGTGAAGCGGGTGAAGACGGGGCATGCCGGCACCCTCGACCCGCTGGCCACCGGCGTGCTCATCCTGTGCACCGGACGGGCCACCAAGCAGATTGAGCAGATGCAGTATACCACGAAAGAATACACCGCCACGCTGCAGCTGGGGGCCACCACCGCCAGCTACGACCGTGAGCACACGGTGAACATGACTTACCCCACCCGCCACATCACCCGCGAACTGATAGAAAGCGTGCTCGGCAAGTTTGTGGGCGAGATCAGCCAAGTGCCACCCGAATATTCGGCGTGCAACATAGGCGGCGATCGTGCCTACAAGCTGGCTCGCAAAGGTGAAAAGGTGGAGCTGAAAGCAAAGACGCTGCGCATTGACGAGATAGAGCTGACGCACTTCGACCCGCAGACGATGCAGATGTCTATACGCGTGGTGTGTGGCAAAGGGACGTACATCAGGGCCTTGGCACGCGACATCGGTCAGGCCCTGGGCAGCGGAGCCTTCCTCACCGCGCTCTGTCGCACCCGTCTGGGCGACGTGCGCATCGAGCAGTGCCTCACCCTCGACGAGTTTCCTGCCTGGCTCGACCAGCAAGACATCGTTATTCCTCAGAAACAGAAAATCATATCATAGATGAAGCTATCACAATTCAAATTCAAATTGCCCGAGGAGCAGATAGCCCTTTATCCGCCCCACAAAATCTTTGAAAACGAAGACGGAACGGTGGAGCGCGTCTATCAGCGCGACCGCTGCAAGCTGATGGTGGTGCACCGCAAGAGCGAGAAGATAGACATGTTTCAGAAAGATGCCCACGGCAACGACACCGACGAGTGGCTGAACTTCCGCAACGTGGTGGACTATTTCCAAGAGGGCGACACCTTCCTCTTCAACGACACCGCCGTGTTCCCTGCCCGCCTCTTTGGCACGAAGGAGAAGACCGACGCGAAGATAGAGGTGTTCCTGCTGCGCGAACTCAACGAGGAGTTGCGCCTGTGGGACGTGCTGGTGGAGCCAGCCCGCAAGATACGCATCGGCAACAAGCTGTTCTTCGACGGCGACGGGCCAATGGTGGCCGAGGTCATCGACAACACCACGAGCCGAGGACGCACCCTGCGGTTCCTCTACGACTGTCCGCACGACGAGTTCAAGCGCGAGCTCTTCGCATTAGGGTCGGCCCCCGTGCCACGCTACATCATCGACCGTCGGCCACCCGAGGACGACGACACGGTGAACTTCCAGACCGTCTTCGCATGCCACGAGGGAGCCGTCACCGCACCATCCACAGGACTGCATTTCAGTCGTGAGATGATGAAAATCATGGAGATCCGTGGGTTCCAGAACGCCTTCCTCACCCTGCACTGCTCGCTCGGTGCCTTCGACACCATCGAGGTGGAAGACCTGACGAAGCACAAGATGAACTCCGAGCAGATGATTGTGGGAAAGAAATGCTGCGAGGTTGTGAACCAAGCCAAGCGCGCCGGCAACAAGGTGTGCGTGGTGGGCGTGAGCACAGCACGTGCCGCCGAGAGTGCCGTGGGCACCGATGGCATGCTGAAGGAATATGACGGATGGACCAACAAATTCATCTTCCCTCCCTACGACTTCGGACTCGCCGATGCTCTGCTGGCCAACTTCTATCATCCTGAGTCGACGATGATGATGCTCACCGCTGCCTTCGGAGGCTACGATCTCACCATCGAGGCTTACAACAAGGCGTTGGAAAACGACTACCTGTTTGGCTGCTACGGCGACTGCATGCTGATTCTCGACGACTAAACGAGTGAGGAGTGAGGAGTTAGGAGTGAGGAGTTAGGAGTGAATAGCTTGGAGGAGAAGCACATTGTTTACTTGGGGCTGGGTTCGAACTTGGGCAACCGGAAAGAAATGCTCGACCAAGCATGCCAAATGATAGGTAAGCTGATTGGCGACATCGTGCGCCAGTCAGCTTACTGCGATACGTTGCCATGGGGGTTTGAGTCGGACAACCGTTTCCTCAACGCGGTGGTCGGCGTACAAACCGTATTGTCGCCTCGGCAGTTGCTCAAGGCTACGCAACGTATAGAACGTACGCTGGGCAAACGCCGTCAGCATGCCACCGAGCGAACGGGCACCACCGTCTACCACGACCGTCCCATCGACATCGACATCCTGCTCTACGACGACATCTGTATCGACACCCCCGACCTCACCATCCCTCACCCTCGCATGGCCCAACGCCCTTTCGTGATGGAGCCGTTGCGCGAAATCATGGAGGCGACCGACTACGAGCAGCTTCTGAGACGACTACAATGAGACGACCGACAGCAACCGCCTTTCTCCTTACGATGCTTCTTCTGCTGCTGGTGGGCTGCACGAAGCATTCGGTACCCACCACGCCCCCTTGGCAGGGTGGAGACACTGCAGCCGATGAGGCCGTCTTCGACCTGGAGCAGATACAGCATGCGGGTGAGCTCATCGCCCTCACCATCCCAGGCCCCACCACCTACTACGACTTCCAGGGTGCCCATCTGGGCGTGCAGTACCTGTTGGCCCAGCGCTTTGCCAGCCATCTCGGTGTCAGGCTACGTATGGAGACATGCCGCGACACCGCTGAGATGATGCGACGCCTGGCCGACGGCGATGCCGACATGGTGGCCATGCGCCTGGCCGACGACTCGCTGTCCACGGGATGGATGCTGGGCGAGGGGAAGACGGCTTTGCAGCAAGCAGTGGACGAATGGTACTCGCCACAACTGCTGACCGAGGTGCTGGCCGACGAGCGACAGAAGCTCTCGCGACCACGTGTCAGCCGACGTGTCCACGCCCCCATGCTGCGCCGAGGTGTCATCAGCTACTACGACGAGCTGTTTAAGCGCTACAGCCGAGGCATCGGATGGGACTGGCGTCTGCTGGCAGCGCAATGCTACCAGGAGTCGACTTTCGACCCCGATGCCGTGTCGTGGGCAGGAGCCAAGGGACTGATGCAGATTATGCCCAAGACGGCCGACCACCTGGGACTGCCCCGCGACCAGATGAACGACCCCGAACAGAACGTTGCCGCCGCCACGCGCTACCTGCATGAGCTGGAGCATGAGTTCAACTACATACACGACCGCACAGAGCGGCAGAACATGGTGCTGGCCAGCTACAACGGGGGCATCTTCCACCTCCAGGATGCCATGCGACTGGCCGAGCGCGACCATCGCAACCCACAGAGATGGAACGATGTGCGAGAATATGTGTTGCGGCTGAAAGACCCTCAATACTATCAGGACACGCTGGTGCGCCATGGCTATATGCGCGGCAACGAGACCGCCGACTATGTCGACAAGATTCGCGCCCGCTACCAGCAGTATATCAGACAAGTAAAACAATAGAGTGAGGAGTTAGGAGTTAGAAGTTAGGAGTTAGGAGTGAACTACCATGCCGCAGCCCCCCTACCCATTCCTATAGGGAGGGGAGTATATAGACTTGCCAATGGCAGAAGGGCCAAGAAGAAACATCATACAGGCAGGGGTAAAACCTTGTAACGGATTACATCAGCAAAACTAACCGCTCCCCTCCCTGTAGGGAGGGGTAAGGGGGTGGGTCAGGAGGGGGAAGGGTCTTTATTATATTATGAATACATACACTTTGATTGCCGACAGCGGCAGCACGAAAACAGACTGGGCCTTGGCAACTTTCAAGGCCACCACACAGGGCATCAGCCCCGTACACCAAAGCGAGGACACCATCCTTGCCATCCTGCAGCACGAACTGTTGCCCCAGCTGGACGAGGCTCAGGTGGCTCCTGCCGACGTGCTGTCGGTGGAGTTCTATGGCAGCGGCGTGCTCCCCCATCTCGAAAGCAAGCTGGAGCGTCTGCTATCCACCGTTTTCCCCCATGCCCAGAGCATCCAGGCGCGCAGCGACATGTTGGGTGCCGCCCGTGCGCTCTGTGGCCACCACGAGGGACTGGCTTGCATCCTGGGCACTGGTGCCAACTCGTGCCTCTACGACGGACAAGACATCGTACAGAACACCCCGCCCATGGGCTACATCCTGGGCGACGAGGGCAGCGGCGCCGTGCTGGGGCGGATACTGCTCAATGCCATCTATAAAGAAAGATTGTTTGATGGAGCAAGGGAGCTGTTTGAACGAGCTTACTCCTTGTCGATGACTGATGTCATCGAGCGCGTCTATCGACAGCCCATGGCCAACCGCTGGCTGGCCTCGCTGGCTCCCTTCGCCCACCAACACCTCGACAAGCCTGAGGTCAGCAACCTGGTGGTGCAAAACTTCCGTTCGTTCATCAGCCATAATCTGGTGCCCTACCATCGCCCCGACCTGCCCATCGCAGCCGTGGGCAGCATCGCCTACTACTTCCAGGAGCAGTTGCGACAGGCCGCCACCCTCGAAGGCTATTCCCTGGGCCGCATCCTCCGCAGTCCCATCGATGCCCTGGCGCAAAGATAGCGGCCATGTTTGTCAAATATGTTGAATCTTTGGCGAAAATCTGCAAATAAGTGTAAATAAGTGGGGCGAAGAAAGAAAATTTTCAGTTTTTTTCTTGGTTAGTTCGCAAAAAAGAACTATTTTTGCAACAAAATAACACACAAACCATTCACATTAAACTCAGAAACTATGAAGAAGTTCTTACTCATCGCAGCTATGGCTGCTCTCACAGTGGGCGCACAAGCCCAGCAGAAGCTCTATCTGAGCACCTACAGTGGCACCAACCTCGCCAAATACGACGGAAAGGTTTGCAATGTCAGCGTTCAGCGCGCAGTCTTCACGGGATGGAACACCATCGCCCTGCCTTTCTCGATGACCGAGCAGGAGCTCAACGATGTCTTCGGCAGCGATTGCCGCTTGGAGCGTCTGGCCAGCGCCGAGGACAATGGCAACGGCGTCATGCTCAACTTCATCGACTGCAAGGCTGAAGGCATTCAGGCCAACACCCCCTACATGCTCTATTATACCGGCGAGCAGGCTACCAAGCGCATCGTCAAGGAAGCCGAAGTGACCGACCGTCAGGCAGCCCTCACCTTCATCACCAATAGCGGTGAGGAAGTGACGATGGAAGGTGCACGCACACACGTTGAGGACGAAGGCCTCTATGGTGTGCTGGCACGCGACAACAGCGAGGTGAAATTCGTGTCGGTCAAGGGCATGAACACCAACGGCTTCTATGCCACACGCTGCTACATCCGCCTGTCGTCGGGCACCAGCAAGATGGTCACTGCTCAGCACCTGGGCTATGGCGATCCTACGAGCATCGACGCTATCGCCAGCACTAACGAGAAGGTTGATGTCTACAACGCTGCCGGAACCAAGGTGGCATCGCAGATTCCCGCATCCGAAGTGTCGAACCTCCGTGCCGGCCTCTACATTGTGAAGGGCCAGAAGGTGCTGGTGAAATAACAAGCCCCTCCTTCGAGGCTAACGACGAGTAACGCGAGAATAGTGAAAAGAAACACTGCATTCATGGCACAAGTGCAGCAAACAAGATGCAAGCACGTGTTGGTGGCAGTTCTTCTTTTCACTATTCTCTTTTTGTTTCCCTTTGTCCCTACGCGAGCCCAGAAGATAGGCCTCGTGTTGGGCGGCGGCGGTGCCAAGGGTGCTGCAGAGGTGGGCGTGCTGCGCGTTCTTGAAGATGCCGGCATCCGCCCCGATTATATTGCAGGCACCAGCATCGGCAGCATCGTGGGTGCCCTTTATGCGGCGGGCTACAGTGCAGTCGAGTTGGAGCAGATGTTCTCGCAGCAAGAGTGGATATCGCTGCTCACCGACCGCCGCGAAGACCTGAGCGGCGAACCCTATAAGCAAGAGAAGGGCATCACCTACATCTTCGGTTTCCCCGTCATCGACACCCGCAACAACAAGTTCGGCATGCTCGGTGGCAAGCGCGTAGAGCAGGTGGTCGACTCCATGCTCGCCCTGAAGGGATGCGTGGAGTTTGAGTGTCTGCCCATCCCCTTCCGCTGTGTGGCCGCATCGATGATGGATGCCGAAGAGGTGGTGCTCAGCGAGGGTACAGTGCCACGTGCCGTCAGGGCTTCGATGTCCATACCGGGCGTTTTCAAGGCTGTTGAGGTCGACGGGCAGCAGCTCGTCGACGGTGGCATGATGAACAACCTGCCCGTGGACGTCGTCAGGGAGATGGGGGCCGACATCGTCATCGCCGTCGACCTGCAGCAGGAGAAGCCCCAGAACCGTAAGAGCGATGCCAGCCTCATCACCGGCCTTGCCGACCTCATCGGCCTTGGCCCCATCGCCAACTGGGTGTTCAACCGCCCCGACATCACCAAATACAACGAGAACCGTCAGCGTGCCGACATCTACATCAATCCTCCCCTACCCGATTATGATGCTTCGAGTTTCGGCAACGACAATATGCTTCGTATGATACAGGTGGGTAAGTCAGAAGCCCGCAAGCAGATTGGGAAACTTACGAAGCTTGCACCCCAGAAACATGAAAACTAAAAAGATTGTAACCTTTGGCGAGCTGTTGCTCCGTTTTTCCAAAGACCAACATCAACGCCTGACACAAGGCGATTATTTCACCAGCAAATATGGCGGCAGCGAGGCCAACGTGGCCGTGAGCCTTGCCACCCTGGGCGACCAGGTGGAGTATGTGACACGTCTGCCTGAGACCCCCGTGGGGCGTGCCGGCGTGCTGCGCCTGCAAGAGCTGGGTGTAGGTTGTCATCATGTGCTCTTCGGCGGCAGCCGCATCGGCACCTACTACTTCGAGCCTGCCGCCGGCATGCGCTCGGCCAAAGTGGTCTACGACCGCGCCAACTCGGCCTGTTCTGAACTGCGTCCCGGCATGCTGCCCTGGCATCAGATCCTGCAGGGTGCCGCCGTGCTGCACATCTCGGGCATCACCGCCGCCATCAGCCGCAGCTCGCTCGAGGCGACCCTTGAGGCCCTCGACGTGGCCGACGAGATGGGCGTCAGCGTGTCGTACGACATCAACTACCGCAAGAACCTGTGGAAATATGATGGTGCCGACCCCCGTGCCACACTGAGTATGTTGCTCTCGCGCTGTGACTTCATGTTTGGCGATGCCATCGAATTCGAATACCTCTGCCAGCGCCGCCAGCCTCCCTATACTGCCACCGACACCCATTTTGAGATGCAGATGCAGGAATATGGCGAATGGTTTGAGCAACTGCACCAGCAGTTCCCGCGTTGCCGCAAGTGGCTCATGGGTATGCGCAACATGGTGGCCAGTAGCCGCCATCTGCTCACTGCCCTGCTCTACACTAGCGACGACGGCGAGAACTACCGTCTGCTGCGCGCCCCCATCCACGACATCAATGGCGTCGTAGACCCCTCGGGCGTGGGCGATGCGTTCATGGCCGGATTGTTGCACGCCATCCAGGCCTTCCCCAACGACGACCAGCAGCAACTCAACTACTCGCTGGCAGCCTCAGCCTTGAAGAACACCATCCCAGGCGACTTCAACCTCGCCACCGACGAGGAGGTCATGGCCCTGCTGTAAGACCATTATCCTATACTGGGTCGACTCCTGTATCATCACCTAAAATTATAACGAAATTCATAATTTCGTCAATTCGTCATTTAAGCGGCAACAGGTTCACCGTCAGTCGTCAACCTGTGCGCTTGTTCAGACCCCCACCCCCCTAACTTAGGGGTCTAAGCGGCGGCGCTCGGTATGTTGTCCAATAAAATATCCTACGACCACCGCCATGATGGCTCCCACCGCCATAAGAAGGCGTTCTCTGGCAAATGCGTCGATGACCATGTTGCCCATGGCCCAATCGATGCAAATCATTATTGCTTGTGGAACGACGACGGCCGCAAACATACAGGCGGCTGAACGCCACACGGTGCCCCAGATTCCATAGCCGAAGACGGGCGCATAGCTGAACAGGAAGAGCAATAGCAATAGTGCCAAAATAACGTTAAAGGGGAGAATGAAGACAAGCATGTTAAGCAAGATCATCTGTGAGCCGATGAACATCTGAATGAAGAAATCCTCGGAGAGTGTGTGGCGCGTGTGGCGTGGCGCATGACGGAAAAGAATCCAAGTGGGAGGGATGAGGAACAAACTGTTGATGAGGAAATACCAGGCCACATTTCCCAAATGTGAGAAAGCATCAGTAACGGTGGTGACCTCCTGTTGCACCTCAGCAGTGCTGCCGGCGCTATTCATTTTATCGACAAAAGCGAAGACGATGGACAGGATGAATATCAACATGACGGGCGAATAGCAGTTGCGGCGGCGCCCGTCGAGATAGTCACTGATGAGGTAGCCGGGGCGGAAGAGAAGATGCCAGATGGTGAGTGGCAACGAGCGCTTCTCGACGTCGAACACATCGAGTAGCCCATCCCCAATGACATGCCAGTCGAGTCTTCGTGTGTCGGCCTCTTGCCCGCAGCGTGAACAGTAATTACCGGTGTAGTCATACCCGCAGTTCAAGCAGTGGTGGACATCGCTGCTTACCTTGCCGTAGCTGAACGGTTGGCGTTGCCAGGCACGAAAGCGGGCAAAGAGTGACTTTATGCTCATAGTGCTACTGCTTGATGTGTTTCTTCTTGTGGGGGCTGACATATACGCCCTTACGAAGCGATTGGACATTCACCCGACGCCCCTGCATGTCAAAATACCATTGACCGTCGGGGCCTTCCACGCCAGCATGATGCGATGTGACGCCGCTGGTGACGTATTCCTCGATGGTGCCAAACTCACACCATCCAGGTGCGGCTTCGTAGTAACTCTTGCTACCCTGAGGCACGCGCAGCGTGCACTCCTTTAGGAGAGTGGCATCGCCGAAGGGGTGGCTGTCGTCGCCATATTCATCCTTGAGGTCGATAGGAGTGGCATTAGCCACCTGCATCACGTAGGGCGGGTTCGAGGCGAAGGCTTCGTGGCCCAGACTAATGAGGCTCGCGGGCAGCTCAATCTCGGTCAGAGCGCACTCACTGAACGCATACATGCCGATGCTGCGCACGCCCTCAGGGATAGCGACATGCTGCAACGACGCGTCGTAGCGGCAGAGGCCTTCAGGAATGTCGGTGAGCCAGCTGGGCAGCACGACGCCCTTCATTTGCGGGCATTCGCTGAGGGCATAGCCGGCAACGTTGGTGACCTGAAAACCTGCCACCTCGTCGGGGATGACAAAGGTGCCTTCAAAAGAAAATGGGATGGCGGTTTCACCATTGATGCCTAATATCAGGGTCTGAGGTGTTGCGTCGGTGAAGCAGAACTTGGTCGGCGCGCCACTGATATTGGCATAGAAGTAATCAACATCCCACTTGGCAAATCGGCTCCAGAGGCTATCGGTGAGCCAGTCGGCCAAATACACACCATTGGCTGCAATAAAGGTGTTTTGGAAATGCCACTCGCAGAACGCATCGTCGGCACAGACAGGCTGGCGTTTCAGGCCATGCACATCCAAGGTATCAATATGACTGTCGTGGAAGGCTCCGCTACCTATCTCCCTCAACATGTAGGGCAGGGTCAGCCGGCCTATTGTCACACCCTTGAATGCGTTGGGAGCGATGGTGGTCACTGCATAGCCTGCGACGGCGTCGGGAATGGTGAATGCTTTCAGCGTACCCTCAAGGCAGGGATGGACGCCATCGCCCATCGTCAGACAGTTTTCGTCGGTCTTCACAAACGTGATGTCGTGCCCGCAAATATTCCGTGTGAAGGTGCCGCTCAGTGGCTGCTGATAGTGGTAAGCCGCCATAGCGTCGAAATGGCTGCCGCAACTCTCGACCAGCGCACGCAGGAGTTGCTCGCGACTGCTGTAGTCGCGGCACATCAGCAGGCGCGATATAGCCCCAGCTACCAGTGGCGTGGCAAACGAGGTTCCTTCCGAGAAGAAATAGTCGCCACCTACTTGTGCCACAAGCATGTTGGCACCAGGGGCACGCAACTCATAATTGAAGCCCGAGCCGTTGTCGGAATAGTAGCTGCCGTCGCGATCATGATTACTGAAAATGGCGAGGGCACCGTCCTCATTTGTGGCCATGACGCCAATAATGCCGGGATAACATGCTGGGAAATGGGGATTCTCTGCAATGTCGGCGAACGAGTTTCCCGCTCCCGCTACTACGATGGCGTTCTCCATCGCCAAGGCGAACACGTCCTGCATCGCTTTGTTCTCCCGGAAATCGTAAAAGACGAAACTACACGAGAGGATGTCGGCACCTTGGGCTACGGCATAATCCACTGCTCGGATAATTGACACATCGTCATAGCCTTTGGCGATGGGCAGGAGCAGTGCCAAAGGGTTGGCCCCCACCATGCCGCCATTGCCTCCCACGGCAGCGACGACGCTGGCACATGACGTGCCGTGGCCCTCATAGTCGTAGACGATGTTTGTTTCATTTTCAGCATTCCAACCCGGCAACAGGTTGTCTCTCAGGTCGACGTGCAAGGTGTCCACACCCGTGTCGATGACCGCAACAACGGGGCGTCGCTCGTGAATGATGGGCTGCTCCCACAACTCGGGCATACGAATGGCCGCCAGATACCACTGGTCGGCGAGATAGGGGTCGGTCGCAGCATAGTCGATGCCATCGGCCGAGGCGCGGCGCTGTGGCGTAGTGGCGGGGGTTCCGGCGTCTACTGCGTTCTCATGTCTGTGGATATAGTTGGGCTGGGCATACACCACATCTTCTAAGTCCTGAAGCCGTTCCACGGCCTCTGCCACTGAGGTCATCGCAGTGTCAATCTTCATCACATACAGCTGCGACAAGTCTATCGGGTTGCGTGGCGTCTGCCAGGCTGGCACCAACGGTTCACCCTGCACCCTGCTCCTTGCTTCACTTTGGCTGGTAAGAGGCATCAGCAGGCGGGCTTCTTCGGCTCCGATGCCTTGAAGCACGTCATTCATGGCGGAATGTGTAGGCGCAACCAGTCGGCTGCCGTCTGCCACTGTCATGACATCATTCTTGAATCTGACAATGACTTCGTCCTTCACATAGTCTCTATCATTAGACTGTCTCCCCGTCTCCTGCGCCTGCATCCTTGCACCCACCGTGAGCAGGAATGTGGCCATCAGCAGGCTTGCCATGCGGCTCCTCTGCAACTTTACAATCGTCGTTCTCATTTCTTCTCTAACCTAAACTTCGCTGCGCTTTAGTAATAAGTTCCTGAGCAACACAAAGTTCTTGCTTTAGTACGCGGCAGTGCCGAGCGGCCCAGGTTTTTGCCCATCAACTTATTCGCTCACCCCTGCGATGAAATGAAAGATGAGCGTTAATCATCAATGGCAGGGCAAAGGTAAACATAAAATCCGAGAAAACCACTCCTTTCGGAGGAATATTTCACACAAGAGCGCTTTTTTCACTGTTTTGGCAACGATTAAATAAGGCGTTGTTTGAAAAACTTCAGACGCAGAAAGCGTCTTTTCAACCGTCGAACATTTTATTTGATGTCATGGCACACATAAAACGGCGCAACTTTCTTTTTGCGAAGAAGGCTGCGCCGCTTAAATGTAATTGCAAAGTATTATTCTTCGGCAGGTTTCATGTTGGTGTAGACAGTCTGTACGTCGTCGAAGTCCTCGAGACGCTCCACCATCTTGTCGATGGCCTCGCGCTGCTCGGGCGTGACGTCCTTCAGGTCGTTGGGGATGCGGGTGAACTCGGCTCCCGTCACCTCAAAGCCTTCGGCCTCCAAGTGCTTCTGGATGGCGCCGAAGCTCGAAGGATCGCCATAGATGGTGATTTCGCCCGTCTCCTCGTCCTCGTCAAACTCATCGTCCACGCCATAGTCGATAAGGTCGAGAATCATCTCGTCCATGTCGAGGCCGTCCTTCTTCTTGAAGGTGAACACAGCCTTGTGGTCGAAGAGGAACGACAGCGAGCCTTGCGTGCCCAGGTTTCCGCTGAACTTGTTGAACACCGAGCGCACGTCGCCCACGGTGCGCGTGGTGTTGTCGGTCAACGTCTCCACGAAGATGGCCACGCCATGAGGCCCATATCCCTCATAGCTCACCTCTTTGTAGTCGCTCTGGTCCTTACCCATGGCATTCTTGATGGCACGCTCAATGTTGTCCTTGGGCATGTTTTCGCGCTTGGCGTTGGCAATGCAGGCACGCAGCGCAGGGTTGTTCTCGGGCTCCGGTCCGCCAGCCTTCACGGCGATGGCAATCTGCTTGCCAATCTTGGTGAACGTTTTGGCCATGTGGCCCCATCTCTTCAGCTTTGTAGCTTTGCGATATTCAAATGCTCTTCCCATAATAATTTTTAATGAAGAATGAAGAATGAAGAATGAAGAATTTGCTACCGCCTTTCCACAGTCCACACTACATTCATCCCGTTAATATTACATTTTATTCTAATAATTATCTTGTGCAGTAAGAAGAAATCTATAAGAAAACGAACATGATGACAACCTTAACGGCAGCAAATTCTTCATTCTTCATTGTTTTACCGCAGTTCTGCGCTCAGCTGCTTCTTCAGGCTGGCGATGAGCTTCTGCATAATGGCGTCAATCTGCTTGTCGTTCATTGTGCGCTCATCATCTTGCAGGATGAAATTCACGGCATAGCTCTTCTTGCCGGCGGGCAGGTTCTTTCCCTCGTAGACATCGAATAGTTCAACGCTCTTCAGCAGTTTTTTCTCGGCTTGGCGAGCCACCTGCTCTATCTGAGCGAACTCCACGGTGGTGTCGACCAGCAACGCCAGGTCGCGGCTCACGGCCGGATGCTTGGGAATGTCGGTGAAGGTGATTTCGTTCTTCCTGGTGGCCTTCATCAGCTGCGTCCAGTTGAGCTGGGCAAAGAACACGGGCTGCTGCAGGTCGAACTGCTTCAGCAGCTCCTTACTGAGGATGCCCATCTCCACAAGCGTCTTGCCGCCACGGCTATCCATCTGCAATGCCGAAGCGAACACAGGGTTCTCACTCTTCTTCGTCACCGCCATCCCCGACTTCAGTCCGATGCGGCTGAGGATGTTCTGCACGTATGCGGCCAACTCGTAGTAATTGCTGTCCTCATTGGGATGTGCCCACGAGCCTTCCACGCGCTTGCCCGTCACCCAGAGTGCCAGGAAGTTCTCCTCCTTGTAGGCCTGCATAGGGTTGTCGTCGTTCTTCTTCTCGGGGTCGAAGAAGTAGCAGTTGCCAAACTCAAAGAACCTCAGGTTCTGCACGCGCCGCTTCACATTATACTCCACACTCTCCAGTCCGCCGTAGAGGAGTGTCTGTCGCATCACGCCAAGGTCTTGCGACAAGGGGTTCATGATGCGCACCACGCTGGGTTGGTCGCCGTAGTAAGCCGACTTACTCAACGAGTTGTTGAGGATTTCGTTGAAGCCGGCGCCCACCAGCTGCTCGCTCACCAAGTTCTGCAGTTTGTGCTTGCGGTCTTCCTCGCCCTTGATGACCAGGCTCGACTTCAGCTGTGTGGGTATCTCCACATTATTATATCCATATATGCGCAGGATGTCCTCCACCACGTCGCAAGGGCGCTGCACGTCCACCCTGTAGGCGGGCACTTCGAGTGTCAATGCCTCGGTGGTTTCGCCCAGCACCTTCATCTCTAATGTCTGGCAGATGCTCTTAATGGTGTCGGTGGGTATTTCCTTTCCTATGAGTGATTTCACATAGTCGTAGCGCAGCTCCACCTGTGGGTTCTCAATGGGGCTGGGGTACTCGTCGCGAATCTGCATCGATATTTTGCCTCCTGCCAGCTCTTTGCAGAGCAGGGCGGCCTGCTGTAGGGCGTAGATGACGCCATTGGGGTCGATGCCGCGCTCGAAGCGGAACGAGGCGTCGGTGCTGAGGCCGTGGCGGCGAGCCGACTTGCGAATCCACGTGGGATGGAAGTAGGCACTCTCCAGCACCACGTTCTTTGTTGTTTCATAGGTTCCACTGCCCTTGCCACCGAAGACACCGGCGATGCACATCGGCTCCTCGGCGTTGCAGATGGCCAGGTCGCGGTCGCTCAGCTTGTGCTCCACGCCGTCAAGGGTAACGAAGGGCGTGCCCTCGGGCATGGTCTTCACCACAATCTTGTGGCCCTTCACCATGTCGGCATCGAAGCAGTGAAGCGGCTGTCCATAGGCCATCATCACATAGTTGGTGATGTCGACGATGTTGTTGATGGGTCGCAGGCCAATCACATTCAGCTTTTCCTTCAGCCAGTCGGGGCTTTCCTTCACCTCGCAGTCGGTGATGCTGACACAGGCATAGCGGCGGCATGCCTCGGTGTTCTCGATGACGACATCGATGGGCAGGTCGTTGTTGTCGACGGCAAAGCCATCGACCACGGGACGGTGGAGGCGGGTTTCGTAGCCGTTCTGCACCAGCCAGGCATAGAAGTCGCGAGCCACGCCCCAGTGCGAGAGTGCATCGGCACGGTTGGCGGTGATGTCCACCTCGATGAGCCAGTCGCTCTCTAAGTGATAGTATTCAGCAGCCGGTGTTCCCACCACGGCGTCGTCGGGCAGCACGATGATGCCGGCATGGCTTGTACCGATGCCGATCTCGTCTTCTGCACAAATCATGCCGCACGACTCCACGCCACGCAGTTTCGATTTCTTTATCTGAAATTCCTTGTCGCCGTCGTAGAGCACGCAGCCCAAGTCGGCCACAATCACCTTCTGCCCTGCAGCCACATTGGGCGCACCGCACACAATCTGCGACGGCTCTTGCCGTCCCAGGTCTACGGTCGTCACATGCAGATGGTCGCTGTTGGGATGAAGTTCGCAGGTGAGCACCTGCCCCACATAGAGTCCTTTCAGGCCGCCGCGAATGGACTGCACTTCCTCGAGGGCATCCACTTCAAGGCCTGTAGAAGTGAGTGCGTCGCACACCTGCTGCGGTGTCAGGTCGAAATCGACGTACTCTTTCAGCCATTTATAAGAAATATTCATCTTTATTATTTAAGAATGATGGATTGCGAATCATGCTTTTGCACTTTCGCGCATTTTGGCTGCAAAGGTACGAATAAACGAGCGAAAAGCAAAAGAATTTCGCGTTTTTCTTTTGGTTTTCGCTCGTTTATTCGTACCTTTGGCTTCGCCGAAAGTACTCCCGCTCGAAAAAATGAAAGAAAAATTTGATTTTCTTTCATTTTTCGCTCACTTATTCGTACCTTTGCACGCAAATTAGACGAACATTTTATGGTTTATAATATTTTCAAGGGGCTTGGCATCGCCTTGGTGACCCCATTCAAGCAAGACGGCAGCGTTGATTACGACGCATTGTTACGGCTGGTGGATTATCAGTTGGAGAATGGAGCCGACTTCTTTTGCATCCTGGCCACTACAGGCGAAACGCCCACGCTGACAGCCGCAGAAAAACTTCGCATCAAGAATTTGGTGGTTGACAAGGTACAAGCCCGCGTCCCCATCCTGATGGGTTGCGGAGGCTACAACACAGCCGCCGTGATGGACGAGCTGAGGAATGGCGACTTCAAGGGCATCGACGGCGTGCTGAGCGTTTGTCCCTATTATAACAAACCATCGCAAGAGGGTCTCTACCAGCACTTCAAGGCCATCGCCTCTGCCACATCGCTGCCCGTGGTGCTCTACAACGTTCCGGGCCGAACGGGTGTGAACATGAAAGCCGAGACCACCGTGCGCCTGGCTCGCGACTGCTACAACATCGTAGCCATCAAGGAGGCCAGCGGCAACTTGGAACAAGTGGATGAAATCATCAAAAACAAGCCCCGCGACTTCGATGTCATCTCGGGCGACGACGCCCTCACCTTCCCCATGGTGTCGTGCGGTGCCGTGGGTGTCATCTCGGTCATCGGAAATGCCCTGCCGCGTGAGTTCTCGAAGATGATACGTCTGCAGATGCGTGGCGAATACGAGCCTGCCCGCATCATCCACCACCGCTTCACCGACCTCTTCTCGCTGCTCTTCGTCGATGGCAATCCCGCTGGCGTAAAGGCCATGCTCCACGAGATGGGCTTCATTGAGAACGTGCTGCGCCTGCCCCTGGTGCCCACGCGCATCAGCACGTTGCAGCGCATGAGCGAAATCATGAAGGAGCTGAAGATTTAGTTCTGCACATTTTTTTGTCACTCTTTTCCCCTCGGTAGGGACAGAGCTTGTCTCTGTCCGCAACCGTATGAAGTAACTGCTGTTGTTGCGGACAGAGACAAGCTCTGTCCCTACGAACGGATGGGAAACGTGCGCAAAAAACCGAAAAGCCTATAGCCTCTTCAACCACTCTACAAACTTATTGCCCAGAGCTTTGCGGGAACGAGAGTGGGGTTCGTCAGCGGGAGGGATGGGCTTGATTCTCCATGCCTGATGCTTGTAATCATCGTTCAGGGCTTTGTTCTTCCGGCATGCCTCCGCTTCATCGTCAACCAGCAGTTTGTCGCCCGACTCATGCTCCACATCCTTAATCTCTATCAGATAGGCCGAATGGTTGTCGCTGTTTGATGCCGTGCGGCGCAACAACTCGGCGGCCGCCTCCTCGCATGAACTACTCTCGCGTAGCAGCTGCAGCAGCTCCTCGTCGTCCATACGCTCCAGCATGCCGTCGCTGCAAAGGTAGAAGTAGTCCCCTACCCTCACGTCGGCAATATGCACCAGCGTGGCCTCTGTACGATGCTTTTGCAGAGGCAGCATCACCTTCATGATGATGTTTCTGCGGGGCGATGTGGCCATCTCGTAATAACTCAGCTCGCCATTCTCGTAAAGGATCTGCACCAACGAGTCGTCGCGCGAACGATAGCGCACGGGCTGGTCGGCATCCGAAGGCCGCAGGTGGTAGATGCGGCTGTCGCCGATGTGGGCCGCCAGACACCCTTGTCTGCCGAAAGAAAGGAAGGTCATCGTGGTGCCCATCTTCCCCTCTTGCCATGTGTCGGCTTGGTCGAGCGCATCGTAAGCACAGGCAAGAACCTGCTTGAAATGCTCGTCGCTCATCTGCTCCTTGCTGTCCATCATCGCCTCGGCGGCAGCACTCAACCCTTGGGTCACGGCAACACTCGCCACCTCGCCATGCTCATGCCCCCCCATGCCATCGCACACGATGAACACTCGACTGCCAACAGCGGCAGCACCCGCAACAGGATAAATGGTGTCCTCCTGTTGCTGGCGCGAGCCTATCTCATATATGGCTTGTGGCAGGTGCAAACTTATCTTCATCTCACGTTTCTTACAATAGTTTTGTAATTATATGCTTTTAGCCCTCAATTGTATATGGTAATCCAAAAGTTTACCACTTTCCAATTTCTGGCAAAATTACATTTAATCCAGCAAACTACAAAATAAAATCAACAAAAACATGTTTATCTGCTATTAAATTTCCTTTTTTTCCTTCAGTCTGTATGATTTCTCCGTTCATGTTTATGAGATATGCTTTGTGTGTTTTTGTGTCACAATTTTACTTTATATTTAATCCCGCCATCAGGTTAAAATAATGTGTCTCCACCATAATGCGAATGGCCGCGAATGAATCGTGAATAAGTTATGCACTGCATTCACAAAACATTCGCGGCCATTAGCGTATTTGCAGCCTCCCTTGTGGCGGTCTGTAGTCCTCTCTCACGCCTCAGCTAACGCTCACCATTCTCGTCGTCCCACAGATTGCCGTTTCCTTCTCGGCTCTGCGGTTCCAGGCCAGTGCCGTCGCCGTTGCCCGACATGCCGAAGTCCATCAGCGATTCCAGCTCCATGCTCTCTATGTCCGTCTGCGGACGCAAATATACTTTCTTCATAGTTGTAATCCGTTTCAGTTCGTTGCTTTTATTGTCTTCAATGTTGTCCTCCGTCACTTGACAACGACTTTCTTCCCGTTCTCAATGTACACGCCCTTCTGCTTGCTGTTCACCTTCCGTCCCTGCAAGTCATAGGTTCCATCATCATGACGATAATGACGGTCATTTCTTTCCGTAATACCCGTAGCCTCACTGTCCACGGTGATGCTGAGTCGTGTCTCGGCCGAGTATTCCACGTCGTCAATCTCAAAGTAGCCTCGGAAGGCCTTCGTGGTGTTGCTGCCCGTGCAGAACCACAGGCGGTCGTTGTTCAGGAAGAGCGAGTTCACGGGCAGGTCGGTCACCGTGTAGGCGCCAGTGAAATAGCCGTACTTGCGTCCCACCTTCACCTCCACGTAGGGGTCTACCAGCTTCCCCTTGCTGTTCCGCTCCGGCTCGATGTCCACCCCGTCCACGGTGAACTCCGTCAGTCCTTCCGTCACCTTGATGAGGCAGGGCACGTTCTTCTCAATGGCGGTGGCTCCCTCGGTGAACGTCAGCTTCACATTGTTGCCGTCCACCTCCCAGTCGGTGAACTCCGCCTGCTCTGCCGTCATGCTGAAGGGCAGACAGAGCGTGTTCCATACGTCAGCCACAATGGTACGCTTCACCAGCACATCCACGCCTGTGGCATCCTCCAGCTCCTCGGTGTTGTTCTCGTCGAGCACCGTCCGCGTGTCGGCCTTCTCCGTAATGGAGATGGTCGTAGTGACGACATCCACTTTTTTCGACTCGTTCTCCTTGTTCACCAGGATAATGTTTTTTACAGATACGGGATAGTCGCCCAACTCCATGTTGGCATCAACTTTCACGATGACCGTGGCTATCTCACCGTCGCCAGCGGGGATGTTGGTGGTAGTGGCTTGTGCCAGTAGGCGGAGTGCACCGTCTGTTTGGATGGAGCTCTCGAAGTAGTTGAACTTGTTGATGCGAGCCTTGCTGGCCGTCATCAGGTCGCCGTCCTCATTGGCCACAAAGGAGAGGCCTTCAGGCAGGTAGAGGTCGAACTGGATGGTCTGCACGCTGCTGGAGTTTTTCATACATACCGACAGCGTCTGCTGCGAACCGGCAGGAGCACTTTGGCTTTGCACATAGACGGCATCCGTCAGGGTCGACAAGTCTGTTTCCTGTGCGCTACCCGCCGTAGCTGCTGCCACGAACGACAGCAATAGAAATAGCGTTTTTTTCATAACTTTTTTAAATTGTTTTTATTGTTAATGTTTATCTTTCATGTCTATTCAGGGTCCTTGGTGTACTCCGTCCTTCTCTCTCTTGCCGAGGCGGTGGAACCGTTGAGAATCATGTTGCCGACCATGTTGAAGTCGATGGCATTTACCTCGCTGTCGCCGCTGATGTCGGCAGCCTTCAGGTTGAAGCCGTTCTGGGTTCGCCCAAGGATGTAGTTGCCTATCATGTTGAAGTCGATGGCGTTCACGTCACCGTCGTTGTTGGCATCGCCAGGCACGTAATTCAGCACTGTGAGCTTCGTCTGCACCAGGTTGGGGTCGGGCGAGTGGCTGGTGTTGTCCTTCTCTACCATGAGTATTTCCTTGATGACGAGCGGGTAGTCGCCTTCCTCCATACTCTCTGGGATGTTCACCACAATCCTGCAGATTTCGCCGTCGCCGACAGGAACATTCGTGGTCGTGGCCTGGGCCAGCAGGCGGAGCGCACCATCGGACTGCATGGAACTCTCGAAGTAGTTGAACCTGTTGATTCGCTCCTTGCTTGCTGTCACCAGTTCATCGTCCTCATTGGGAACGATGGTGATGCCGTCAGGAAGATAGAGGTCGAACTGTATGGTCTGAATGGCCACGTTGTTCTTCATCTTTACCGAAAGTGTGGTCTGGCTACCGCATCGCGCTTCAGTAGGTTCAATGTATATGACATTGTCCAACTGGGAAATGTCGGTTTCCTCAACGCCCACAGGTTCCATCTCAACTATCTCTTTGAACTCCTTCCAGTATGGGGCAGTTTCGTATGCGGACTTGCAGCCAGCAGGGACATAGAGCGAGGCATTCGTTCTATTGTCGAATGTTCTATAGGTTATACTCAAAGGTGTCTCCATCATGGCAGTCACGCTCGTTAGGTTTCCGCAACTTCCGAAAGCACCCGTACCGATATTCGTTATAGAACTCGGAATAACCACGCTGGTTAAGCTGGAGCAGCCATAGAAAGCCTCCTCACCAATCGTTGTTACATTGTACGGAATTGAAACTGAGACTAGTTTGCCACACCAATTGAATGCATAGTTTCCGATAATAGTCACACTTGACGGAATTGTTATGGTAGTAAACTGACAGCGGCGAAATGCAACGTCAGCAATCTTCTTTACCCCCAACGGAATAATTGTGTTTAAACAACCTGTTATAAGTGTATTTGTTTCCGTTTCTATAATTGCATTACAATTTTCGCGTGAATCGTAATTACTATTACTACTTTCAACTATGATAGAGGATAGATGTTCACAGTATCCAAATGGAGCGTATCCAATACTTGTCACACTCGATGGAATGGTCACCGAAACCAGCTGGGTTCCGTGAAATGCATAGTCTCCAATAGTCGTCAAACCATTGGAGATAGCAACCGAGGTCAGACCAGAGTCATTGAACGCCCACCCTTCGATGCTCGTCACGCTCGAAGGGATGGAAACCGAGGTCAAGCCGCTACAACCACGGAAAGCAGAGTTACCGATGCTCGTCACCGGATATGTAGTTCCATTGTAAGTGACAGACGAGGGAATGACCACGCTGCCTTTATATTCGTCAGAATAGCTATTAATATAGCTTCCACGATAGCTTACTGCCAACTCCGTTTGGTTGTTTGTCCATTTGTAATAGATGGTGACACCGTCGCTGTTTGCCACCTCGATGTTGTGTGCGGAAACCATAGTGCAGGCCATGCTCATGAGCAGGGTGAGCAGGAAAGTGAGTTTTGTTCTTGTCATAGTTCTTCTCTTTTATTATTCTATCATGTCTTAAGAAACGAATTTGCCTAATTGGTCTTAATTCTATACACGAATAGTTCTTGTTATTGTCATTTGTGGGAGAGATTAGATGTAATTAGAATCATTCGTTTCATAGTCGACTGAGGTTATTGTGCTTCCTTCGAAAGTTCATCTTTCTTTCGGCTTGCCGAGGCAGTTGCCCCGTTGAGAATCATGTTGCCGACCATGTTGAAGTCGATGGCATTCACGTCACCGTCGCCACTGATGTCGGCGACCTTCACGTTGAAGCCAGACTGGCACTGTCCGAGAATATAGTTGCCTATCATGTTGAAGTCGATGGCGTTCACATCGCCGTCATTGTTGGCATCGCCAGGCACGTAATTCAGCACTGTGAGCTTCGTCTGCACCAGGTTGGGGTCGGGCGAGTGGCTGGTGTTGTCCTTCTCCACCATGAGCGCTCCCTTGATAACGAGCGGGTAGTCACCTTCCTCCATGCTCTCAGGGATGTCCACCACAATCCTGCAGATTTCGCCGTCGCCAGCAGGGACATTCGTGCTTGTGGCCTGTGCCAGCAAGCGGAGGGCACCGTCGGACTGCATGGAACTCTCGAAGTAGCTGAACCTGTTGATTCGCTCCTTGCTCGCAGTCACCAATTCATCGTCCTCATTGGGAACGATGGTGACGCCGTCAGGAAGATAGAGGTCGAACTGGATGGTCTGAATGGCCACGTTGTTCTTCATCTTCACCGAGAGTGTGGTCTTGCTTCCGCATCGCGCCTCAGTAGGTTCAATGTAAATAACATTGTCCATCTGTGAGATGTCGGTTTCAGTTATTGGTGCTGGTAACTCAATAATCTCCTTGAATTTCTTCCAGGAGTTGGCAGCCTCGTAGGCGGCCTTGCATCCGTAGGGAACATACAACGTCGCATTCTGTCTGTTGGAAAATGTAGAGGAGTAAATGTTTATGGGTGTTTCCATCATGGCTGTCACCGATGTCAGGCCCCCGCAACCATAGAAAGCCCAGCCACCTATGCTCGTCACGCTCGAAGGGATGACCACCGAGGTCAAGCTGGTACAATTACCGAAAGCACCTTCTCCGATGCTCTTCACGCTCGAAGGGATAGACACCGAGGTCATGTCGCTGCAGCCAGAAAAAGCATAGCCACCGATGCTCAACACCGTGTTGGGGATGATGGTGTTCTTGCAACCGGCAATCAGTGTGTGGGTTGCCGTTTCAATGATAGCATTGCAGTTGTTACGTGAGTCATATTTGCTGTTACCTTCATTGACGGTGATGGAGGTCAGCCCGCTGCAACTATCGAAAGCATATTCACCTATGCTCGTCATGCCCGAAGGGATGGTCACCGAAGTCAGGCTGCTGCAGAAACTGAAAGCATCTTCACCGATGCTCGTCAGACCCGAAGGGATGGTCACCGAGGTCAGGCTGGTACAATTAGAGAAAGCATAATCACCGATGGCCGTCAAACCAGTGAAGTACTGTAGCTCGTTAAAAGTTTTTATTGTCGTGTTGCCACTAAATACTGTTCCTATGTCCGTCACCTCTGCAGCTTCTTCTTCATCCAACTCGCCATCCTCGTTAGTATCCCAGCTGGCTATGCATAGAGCCTTGACGTTGGCATCGGCAAATTCAATAATCGGTGAAATCTCTATGATTTCCTTGAAATCCTTCCAATAGTCAGCAGCCTTATAGCGGGCTTTACAACCGTATGGCACATACAGGATGGCATTATAACTATTATCAAAAGTGTATTCCTCTATTTTAACGGGGTCTTTCATCATTGCCGTCACAGAGGTAAGGCCGCTGCAGGCCAAGAAGGCACACTCCCCGATAGTCGTCACGCTGGAGGGGAGGGTAATAGAAGTCAGACTTGTACAACCATCGAATGCATTTTGGTAAATAATCGTCACGCTCGAAGGAATGTTGACCGATTTCAGATTGTCACATAAAGCGAAAGTCCCTGGTCGGATTATTTTCAGGCCGTAGTGTATAGTGACAGAGGTTAGACCATAGCAGCCAATGAAAGCATCTCCCCCCATAAACGTTACACTGGCAGGAATAGTTATCGAGGTAAGACCGTCGCAGCCACTGAAAGCACCTCTACCAATGTGCGTCACACTGGATGGAAAAGTTATAGACGTAAGACCGTTACAGTGGCTGAAGGCAGCTTCGCCAATAGTCGTCAAACTGGCAGGAATTGTTACTGAGACAAGATTACTTTGATTATCGAAAAGGTAACCTGTGATTGCAACTGTTCCTTCTTTAATATTGACAGATGTATTACTCGGCATAGTTCCTTTATAAGCATAAGCCACTTTGCCTATATATACTAAACCGTCTGGCAGACTATTATACAGACTATTATACCAAGCCGTTCCATGAAAGGCTTTGTGCCCGATGTCAGTCAATTCTGGAGGGAGGTTTATTGTCGCAAGATTGCTACAACCTGAGAACGCATAGTCGCCGATACTTGTCACACTGACGGGAACGGTGATCGTTGTCAGACCAGAGCAGCTACTAAAAGCACTTGATTCAATTCTTTTCAGATTAGATGGAAGTGTCAGAGAAGTAAGACCTTTGCAGCCCGCAAAAGAACAATTACCAATGGATTCTATGCTATTAGGAAAGACTACAGATATGACATTAATGCAACGGAAAAAAGCATCTCCTTCAATCCGCGTTACATTATATGTATTGCCATTGTAGGTGACTGTTTCTGGTATGATTATTGAGCCTGAATAAAAGTATTGATCATAGCCATTTCTTGAATAACTTCCACCATAGGTGACCCCTGCATGAGTGGCATTTGTTTCAGTGTCTATCCAGAAATTATAATATATACCATCAATCTTGGCATCGCCAGTTTTGACAACAGAAGCAAATACATTTGCTACACCCAAATAAAAAACAAAAAAGGGTAAAAAACTATAGTTAAATAGTTTCATAAAACTAATCTTTTTCATACTTAAATAAGCTTATTGGTTTCTAAAACAGTGTCTATTTCTATAATAAGTTTTGTCACTTTCTTATATGCATCCTCAATAAGGATAGGATATGTGTTAACTGTATCTTAATCTTCCCTTTGGTGGTTGGAATTCAGCAAATTCACAATCAAGATAGAAAGCAGTCACTTGCTTTTCAAAAACGTGAAATTGTAGGCTCATAGTTTCTTTCTTTGCCTACCCGCTCCCCCTGCCTCGGCAAGTTCAACTGAAAGTGTATGGAAACATAAAAGGCATGGGAGAATCTAACCTCTCGCCTATCCCTACATTCAGGCCTTCGCATTGCCTCTTCCTAAGGATAAGCAACGCAGCCAGCCCACGCCAAGTGATTATATACACCATTCAGAGCTATACATTATATTATATATAGCAATGGCGAGGATATAATCTACCCACGCAAGCGTTTCCGTTGCATTACTTCTGTAGGAAGATTCAAGTTTGCGAAGTTTGAATGTACAGAACAGTAACGTCCGTTAAACGCCTTTCCCTTCGGCCTGCCCTACAAACGGCATCGTCGGCCTCAGGATTCCAAATGTGAAAGTGACACCACCCGCCCCCACATGGAGTGCTGGCTTAGTCGGGCACAAAATTACAAAATTGTTGTGATAGTACAAAGAAAAGATGTGAAAAATCTTATGCTATGGGCAAAAAAAACGACATAGGGCTTCATGGCCACATTATTAAGTCCACTTGAAAAAGACGCAGTGTGGTAGCAATAGTTAAAAACAATGCGCAGCCGCTCCCCCTCCCCTTGCAGAGACGAGGGGAGCGGCGGAGATAACTACGATGAGATGTGTATAAAGTAATCATTCCGCAAAAAAGTGCCGAAGAAATGAGAAACGTTGGTATGGATGATTGATAGGCGCAGGACAATAGGGAGAGAGGCGTGGGCAAATTGGGGTGTGCGCATTGCCCAAGCGGGAAAAACGCCATGCTTTTTCGGTTGGCAGCGGGCGGGGACATGATTGGCAGCGGCCGCTGCCAATGATGGCAGCGGGCGGGGAAATGGTTGGCAGCGGCCGCTGCCAACCGGTTTTTTATTCTGTGGGAGCATCCTGTAGCAATGAATAGTTCAGCGTTCGGCCTCGCAATAGCGTATTTGGCATCCTTGCATCCCCGCTCAGTCGGATTACAAATATGACCGAGCAGGGTGCAGCACTCCATCGGCTATTTAGCGATGCCCCCAATTCCCGAGCAGAGTCCACCTGCCCGTTGCCTTTCAGGGTCACACACGGCAGTATGCGGATAATCATTCTTTATTTACTGTTTTCGCTCGCTTATTTGTACCTTGCCCAAAATTTCGGGAAAAGGCAACTCACAAAGCCGCATAGAAACCCTATTCTTCACTGTTCAGGGCCTGCTCTATGCGCTCCATCACACCTTGGCGATTGGCAAACCAATCGATTGACCACACCCGCAACAGTTTCCATTGCAGTCCGGCCAACACGCCTGGCCGCACCACTTCGCGGTCGCGCTCGGTCTTCGTCTCATAGTAGGACTGTCCGTCGCAAAGAATGCCGAGGATGTAGCGTTCAGGACGCTGCTTGTCGACGATGGCGATGTCAATCTTGAATTGGCTGCGCCCCACCTTGGTGTCGACCTGATAGCCCCGCTGTCGAAGTTCCTGTGCCAATGCCTCCACGATGCTGTCGGCCTGTGGCGAAGCCTTCATCTGTCCTGCTGCCACCGCCATCCTGCCACTCTTGGCAAACTCAAGGAAGCGCTTCAGCCCCTCCACGCCACGGGCATTGCTGCGGTTCAGGTCGATCTGCTCGGGCTGCAATGTCGAGAACACCACCATTTCCTTTCTGGCACGGCTCACCGCCACATTCAGGCGGCGCTCGCCACCCCGGTTGTTCAGCGGGCCGAAGTTCATTGACACCTTTCCATTCTTGTCGGGACCATATCCCACTGAGAAGAGGATGATGTCGCGCTCGTCGCCCTGCACGTTCTCCAGGTTCTTCACGAAGACGGGTTCTGCGGCATCGTAGGCTCGTTTCTCCAGCTCGGGATGCTTGGCCAACTCCTCGGTGAGCAAGTCCTCGATGAGGTTCTGCTGCACCTTGCTGAATGCCACAATGCCGATGGAATCGTCGTTGGGCAGGCGGCGCAGTGTCTCCTCGACGATGGCCACCGCCTCGGCACGGTTGCTGCGGGTGCGGCCATGGTCGTAGACGCCCTCCACTGGCACGAAGCGCACGCGCGACTGGCGGTCATCGACCGATGGGAAGGTGAACAGCCGTCCGTCGTAGTATTGAGAGTTGCTGAAGGCGATGAGGCTCTCATGGCGCGAGCGATAGTGCCACGACAGATAGTGTTCGGGCAGCGACAGGGTGATGCAGTCATCGAGGATACTCTCCATGTCGTCGATGTCGGCTTCGCTCTCGTCGATGGCGTTGGTGGTGAAGAAGCTCGTGGGCGGCATCTGCTTGGGGTCGCCCACCACGATGAGGTTTCGCCCACGGGCGATGGCTCCCACGGCCTCGCTGGTGGGCATCTGCGATGCCTCGTCGAACACCACCAGGTCGAAAGGCGGCTGGTTCAGGTCGATATACTGTGCCACCGAGATGGGACTCATCAGCATGCAGGGGCATAGTTGGGGCAGCAGTGTGGGCAGCTGGTCCATGATGCGGCGGATGGTGACGCCCCGCCCGCCGGTGGCAATCCAGCGTTTCAGCTGGGCCAGTTCCAGTGCCAACTTGTCGCCCTTGTCGGGCTTGGCTGCATCGGCCGAGGCGGCGAGATGGGGCAGCCGCTTGGTCATCTGGCTGTAGAGCATCTTCTTGGTGAGCTGTTGGAATTCGGCCGAGAGGTCGCGGTAGCGACTGATGACATCGTCGAAGAGCACGCCGTTGAACATGGACAAGTTCGTGTCGGCATCGATGATGTCGAGGGCTATGCGCTTGTAGGCTCCTCGCAACACGCGGTCGGCCATGCTACTGCCCGACACAGCGTCGCGTTCCATCTCGTTGATGGCAAACTGCAGCTGCTGCTCGCGCAGGGCGGGTAGCCGCATGCACCACTGTGCCCAGTCGCGACTGCGCTCCATGTGGGGCATCCACTGGGTTATACGGTCGTCGAGCATGGCCAATTGCGGGTCGTCGGTGCCCAAGTCGAAGCGACACAGCTGTGGCGTCAGGCTTTTCAGCTTGGCATCCAGCTCGCGACATGCCTTGCTGGTGGCCGCACCCACCACTTGCTGGCGGTCGCAGCCACAAGTGCTGGCCAGCCGTTGGCAATCATCCAACTGTTGGCACAGCGTCTCCACGTCGGCTTCGGGGGTGAAGTCGGCCTTATAAGCACGCATACGATTGGCAAAGGAACGCCTGGCAAAGAACCTGGGCAGGAACCACTTCTGCTGAATGGCATTCCACTCGCCTTCCAGCTGGCGAGGCTTCAGCGAGAGCACATCGTCGGTATAAGCCGACAGCAGTTCTTCTTGCTTCGCTATATACTCCAACCAAGTATTAATACCACTGAGGGTCAGTCCGTTGTCGTGTGTAGATTGAAGCGTTTCCCTAATCAGCTGGCTCAGGCGAGGCAACTCACCCACCAGCTGCTGGCGGGCACGCTCCGAGGCATCCACAATCTCCAGTCCCTGTAGAGGATGACTGCTGGGATGCCCCGAAATCTTCATCACCGCATCCAGCTCGCGCAGACATTTTGCGGCCGTGTCGAGTCGCTCGCTGGTGAGCATTTGCAGGAACTCGTCGCTGGGGTTGAGCGGCTGCACGTCGGGCATCGACTCGTAGCGCACGATGCAGTCGTGGAGCGACAGACCGTGCTGCCGCTTGCGGTGCAGCTCCTCGGTGTAGGTGATGAGTTCCTTGCGGCGTGCCATCAGCTCGTCGGCCACCTTGGCATATTGCGTGCTGCTGCGCCCCATCCCCAAGTCGAGCACGGACTGCAGCTGCTGCAGCAGGTGGCTCTTGGTCATCTTGTTCGAGTGCATCTCCAAGCAGAAGGGGGCCAGCCCAATCTTCTCCATGCGCCCCTGCACCACTTGCAGGGCTGCCATCTTCTCGGCCACGAAGAGCACGCGCTTGCCATGATAGAGGGCATTGGAGATGATGTTGGTGATGGTCTGGCTCTTGCCCGTTCCGGGAGGGCCGTAGAGGATGAAGCTGCGCTGCTGCCCCGACTCGATGACGGCCTCGAGCTGCGAAGAATCGACATCTACGGGCAGGGCGAAGGCCGTGGGCGGCAGGGTGTTGTCGGCCTGTCGCACGTCAACCTCGACGTCGGTGGCAGTCTCCTTGGCAAAGTGCTGCTGCAGCAGCCCGTCGACGATGTGGTTGCGGCGCATCAGGTCGCTATTGCTGTGGATGTCGTTCCACATCACAAACTTGCTGAACGAGAACAGGCCCATCATGGCCTCCTCTATCACGTCCCAGCGGGCAAACTCCTTCACGTGGGCCCTGACGATGCTGAAGATGGCCCGCATGTCGACCCCGCTCTCGTCTTTGGGCAGTGGCGCGAGGCCCGTGATGTTGATGCCAAACGTCTGACGTAGCATCTCCACCAGCGTGGTGTTGAAGGTGGTGTCTTCGTCGCGCATGCGCAGCACATAGCTGCCGGCGCTCTTCCTCACCAGACGGGCGGGTAGCATCACCAGCGGCGCATAGCGGGGCACCACGCTCTTCTCGGTCTCATACCATTTCAGCATGCCCATGGCGAGGAACAGCGTGTCGGCACCATTCTCCTCCATGGCCGTGCGGCTCTCGCGGTAGAGTGTCTTGATGGCGGATGCCAGCTCGTCGGTGTCGAGATAGGAGTAGAGCTGGTTTTGCTTCAGCCCCTCCGCCACCACGCCTTCCAGCTCGTCGCGGTGCAGCCGCGAGAGATAGTAGTTGCCCTCGTCGGGCTGTATCTTCTGCTTCGATGGCGATGGCAGCAGCTCGTAGCTCTCGCCGGCCTGCAGATGGTCTTCGAGCACGTCGAGGTCGAAAGAGATGAAAGGGATGGTCTTCTTGGTGAGGCGCAGGTTGAGCAGGCTGTTGCGCATGGTGAAGTCGAGCAACTTGCGCTCCCATACGTTCAGGCGGTCGGTAGGTGTCTCGGCCTCGGCCACATTCACGTTGACGGTGCTTTGCTGGGCCACGCTCACCGTTGCAGCCTCGCGCTGTGGCGTGCTCTGCGCCAGCAACGTGCCGTCGGTCTGCAAAGGCAACGGAAGCACATGGTCCAGACGGCAACGGAAGATGTCGACAAAGAGCACAAAGTCGTCGGGCTTAGCCAGCAAGCGTTTCTCGGCCATGTCGACCGCATCTTCGAAAGGCACTGGCTGCGAGGTGGTGAGGGCGGTGGATTCGATGAGCACCATCTCGTTGATGCCGTTGGCCGACGACTTCAGCAGCAGCGAGGCATCGTCGCCCACGGTGTGCTGGTGGTATTTATTTGTCAGCCAACAGCCCACCATGGCGTGGCCGCGCAACAGCAGCACCAGCGGATGCAGCCCGCAGGCCTCCATGCACGAAGCCATGAGCAGCGACAGGTCGAGGCAGGTGGCCAGCTTCTGGTTGATGACAGCAGGTGCCAAGCGCACTCGCTGCCCCGTGCGCTCGAAGCTGGCGGGTGGAGTGCTATACACCAGCCCTACTTCGCGAAGGGCCGTATAGAGACAGGCCACTTGTGCACGCACGCGGTTGGGGTCTTGCGTCTGATATTCGTCGAGCGAGCCAGAGCCTGTCAGTTTTTCGAGCAAGGCCGATGCTCGCAGTAGGATGGGCGACAGCTCAGGGACATTGGGCATGACAAAGGCGGAGAGCAGTTCGGGCGACACCTGCACGCCAGGCCACTCGTCGAAAGCCAAGAGGCGCAGCTCGAACGACTGCTGTGCCAGCGGGGCTTCGTCGGCATCGCCAGCCTTCTTGATGGTCACGTCGAAGTGTACGGCCACGCTCTCGGTGAGCTGGCGCAGCGTGTCGGCTTCGGGCACTATCTGCAGACGGCTCAGCACCACCACCTGCCCTCGCGGCACCAGCTCCAAATGCTCCTCACGCCTCTGGATAAGGTCGCCACTCAGGCTCACTTTCACCTGCCGCCAATCGGCATCGGTGGTGTTTTCAATCTCAACACGACGCAAACACTGCTGACCGTGCTGCCACATGGCATAATTCAGCTGCGGCAGGTAGTCAAGTCTAATCATTTCATTCATCGCTGCTTCTTGTTTTATCCCTCAACCACCGTTTTGTCGACGTCGTCTGGGTTGAAGGTAATGGTAATGGGGGCAAAATTACGAAAAAATACGCTAACGGCACCACTTTTTCTGCTTTTTTTGTCGCAAATTTTGCTTTTCGACAAAATATGTTGTAACTTTGTCGCCCAAACAATCCCCAAAAACAACAGACAACCATGAAGAAATCCCTATTCCTGCTGAGCCTGATGCTGGCACCCCTGGCATCGCAGGCCGCCGAGATTGCATCGCCCAACGGCAACATGCTGTTGAAGTTCTACACCGACGACAAAGGCCGTCCCACCTACGAGCTGAGTTACAAGAACCGGCCTGTGGTGCTGCCCTCGCATCTGGGGCTGGAGCTGGCCAAGGACAAGCATGCCTCGAAGGGCTACGACGAGCGCGACCTGATGGACCACTTCACCATCGCCAACGAGCAGACCACCACCGTAGATGAGACGTGGAAGCCCGTATGGGGCGAGACGGCCACCATCCGCAACCACTATATAGAATATGTGGCCCTGCTGCAGCAGCAGACCGAGCACCGGCAAATAGCCATCCGCTTCCGCGTCTACGACGACGGCATTGGACTGCGCTATGAGTTTCCCCAGCAGAAGGAGCTGAACTATTTCCTCATCAAGGAGGAGCACACCGAGTTCAGCATGGCTGGCGACCACACTGCCTGGTGGCTGCCCGGCGACTACGACACGCAGGAGCAGGAGACGCAGCAGACGAAGCTCAGCGAGATTCGCAGCCGCATGGAGCAAGCCGTGAACTGGGGCAACTCGTCGGTGGCCGTCTTCTCGCCCACCGGTGTGCAGACCTCGCTGCAGATGAAGAGCGACGACGGACTCTACATCAACATCCATGAAGCAGCCTGCGCCGACTACGCCACCATGCACCTGGAACTGGTGGACGAGCAGACCAAGGCCCTGAGCACCGAGCTGAAAGGCGGCAGCAACGCCTACACCCCGGCACCCAAGCCATCGCCCTATCCGCTGCCGCGCCCCTTCACCTTCGTGAGCCATCTCACCCCCGACGCCACCGGACTGAAGGGTGCCATGCAGACACCCTGCCAGACACCCTGGCGCACCGTGATGGTGAGCGACGACGCCCGCGACATGCTCTCGTCGAACCTCATCCTGAACCTCAACGAGCCGTGTGCCCTCGACGACACCTCGTGGATTCATCCCACGAAATACTGCGGTGTTTGGTGGGAGATGATTGTGGGCAAATCGTCGTGGAACTACACCGACGAGTTCCCCAGCATCAAGCTCGACAACATCGACTGGAAGAAGGTGAAGCCCAACGGTCGCCATGCCGCCAACAACGAGAAGGTGAAGCGCTACATCGACTTTGCCGCCAAGAACGGACTCGACGAGGTGCTGGTGGAAGGCTGGAACGTGGGCTGGGAGGACTGGGCCAACATGTGGAAGCGCGACGTGTTTGACTTCCAGACGGCCTATCCCGACTTCGATCTGAAGATGCTCAACGACTACGCCCACTCGAAAGGCGTGAAGCTGCTGATGCACCACGAGACCAGCTCCAGCACCCAGAACTATGAGCGCCATCTGGAGAAGGCCTTCCAGCTGATGAACCGCTATGGCTACGATGCCGTGAAGACGGGCTACGTGGGCGACATCATCCCGCGTGGCGACCACCACTACTCGCAGTCGATGAACAACCACTACCTGCACGTGGTGAAGGAGGCTGCCAAGCACCACATCATGGTGAACGCCCACGAGGCCACACGCCCCACGGGCCTCTGCCGCACCTATCCCAACATGGTGGGCAACGAGAGTGCACGTGGCACTGAATACGAGGCCTTCGGCGGAAGCCGCCCCGACCACACCTGCATCCTGCCCTTCACCCGCTTGCAGGGCGGCCCCATGGACTACACGCCAGGCATCTTCGTGACAAAGCTCTCGGAATGGAGCGACAACACATCGTGGGCTCGCATCACCATCGCTGGCTCGCTGGCGCTCTACCTCACCATGTACTCGCCCCTGCAGATGGCCGCCGACCTGCCCGAGCACTACGAACGCTTCGACGACGCTTTCCAGTTCATTCGCGACGTGGCTTGCGACTGGGACGAGAGCATCTACCTCGAGGCTGAACCTGCCGACTACATCACCGTGGCCCGCAAGGCCAAAGGCACCGACAAATGGTTTATCGGTGGCAAGTGCGACGAGCAGGGCCATGAGGCCGTGGTGAAGCTCGACTTCCTCGACAAAGGCCGCAAGTATGAATGCACCATCTATGCCGATGCCCCCAACGCCCACTACGAAACCAACCCACAGGCCTACGTCATCACGAAGAAGACCGTGAAGGCTGGGCAGACGCTGAAATTGAAGGAGGCACCAGGTGGAGGATTCGCCATCTCGCTCGTTCCCATTTCATAATTTATTGTAATTATTGAGGCCACTTTGCTCGTTTGTGGAGAGAATTATGTAATTTTGCACGCTTGAACCAAACCGCAACATCATTTTAAGGTAAAAAAGGAAACAGAAAGAACACACAACATGAGCGATAGCCAAAGCAACAAAGCATTCTCAATGATTGCTGATATTGATGGAGATTTTTCTAATTTAATTAATATCGAAGCCCCCAGCGAGCTGCCCATCCTGCCCGTCAGGAACCTGGTGGTGTTCCCCGGCGTGGTGTCGCCCATCCTCATCGGCCGCGAGTCGAGCATGAGGCTGGTGCGCAAGGCCGAGAAGTCGGGGACGCTGATTGGCATCGTATGCCAGAACGACCCCGACGTGGATGCGCCAGGACTCGAAGACTTGTTCGAATACGGCGTCTATGCCAAGGTGGTGAAGCAGCTCACCCTGCCCAATGGCAACATCACGGCCATCGTGCAAGGGCTGGGGCGCATGCGCCTCACCAACATCGTGTCGGAGTTTCCATTCCTGGTGGGAACGACCATCGCCGACAGCGAGATCATGCCCGAGAAGCGCGACAAGGAGTGGAAGACCGCCATGGACGACCTGCGCAACAGGGTGGAGGAATATGTGGGCATCAGCGAGGAGATACCCGACGAGGCCGCCTTCGCCCTGCGCAACATCTCGAACAGCATCATGGCGCTCAACTTCGTGTGCTCCAACATGCCCTTCACCATCAAGGAGAAGAAACGCCTCATCAGCGTGGACAGCATGAAGGAGCGACTCTTCGAGGTGATGAAAGCCCTGAACCGCGAAATCAACCTGCAGCACCTGAAGGCCGAGATACGCAACAAGACACGCGAAGACCTGGACGAGCAGCAGAAGAACTACTTCCTGCAGCAGCAGATCAAGAACCTGCAGGCCGAGATAGGCTCGGGCACCAGTCCTGAGAAGGCGGCTCTGCTGGAGAAGGCCAAGGGCAAGAAGTGGACCGAGGAGGTGAAGAAAACCTTCTACAAGGAGGTGGAGAAGCTCGATAGTCTGCAGCAGCAGTCGCCCGACTTCAACGTGCAGCTGAGCTACCTACAGGCCTTCGTCGCCCTGCCATGGGGCGAATACACCAAGGACAACCTCGACCTGCCACGCGCCCAGCGCATCCTCGACCGCGACCACTACGGCATGGAGAAGGTGAAGGAGCGCATACTGGAGTACATGGCCGTGCTGGCCCTGCGCGGCGACCTGAAGAGTCCCATCCTGTGCCTCTACGGGCCTCCGGGCGTGGGAAAGACATCGCTGGGCAAGAGCATAGCAGCCGCCATGAAGCGCAAGTATGTGCGCATATCATTGGGCGGACTGCACGACGAGGCCGAGATCCGCGGACACCGACGCACCTACGTCGGAGCCATGCCGGGGCGCATCATCAAGAGCATACAGAAGGCTGGGTCGAGCAACCCCGTGTTCATACTCGACGAGATAGACAAGGTGACGCAGGCCACCATCAACGGCGACCCCGCATCGGCACTCCTCGAAGTGCTCGACCCAGAGCAGAACACCGCATTCCACGACAACTACCTCGACGTGGACTACGACCTCTCGAAGGTGCTCTTCATCGCCACAGCCAACAACCTGGGCACTATTCCCAAGCCACTGCTCGACCGCATGGAAATCATCGAGCTGAGCGGCTACACCACCGAGGAGAAGATCGAGATTGCCAAGCGCCACCTCATCCCCCGCGAACTCGACAACACCGGACTGAAGACGCTGAAGGAGAAGCCACGATTCAGCAAGGCCGTCATCGAGAAAATCATCGAGCGCTACACCCGTGAGAGCGGTGTGCGGCAGCTGGAGAAGCAAATCAACAAGGCCATGCGCAAACTGGCCTACAAGATGGCAATGAAGAATGAGAACGGTGACGCCAAGGGTGGCACTACGCCACAGGACCAGAACAATCCGCCCGTCCCTCATTCCTTGACCCTCACTCCCATGCAGCTCGAGGATTTGCTCGGCAAGCCACCCTTCTACCGCGACATATACCAAGGCAACGACTATGCGGGAGTGGTCACCGGACTGGCCTGGACGAGCGTCGGCGGCGAGATACTCTTCATCGAGACGTCGCTCTCGAAGGGGAAGGGTTCGAAGCTCACACTCACCGGCAACCTGGGCGACGTGATGAAGGAGAGCGCCGTGCTGGCACTGGAGTATGTGAAAGCCCATGCCGCCACGCTCCACATCGACTACCGCATCTTCGACAACTGGAACATCCACATCCATGTGCCTGAGGGCGCCACACCAAAGGACGGCCCCTCGGCGGGCATCACCATCGCCACCAGCATCGCCTCGGCGCTCACCCAGCGCAAGGTGCGCAAGAATGTGGCCATGACGGGCGAGATCACCCTGCGTGGCAAGGTGCTCCCCGTGGGCGGCATCAAGGAGAAGATTCTGGCCGCCAAGCGGGCGGGCATCACCGACATCGTGCTCTGTCGCGAGAACGAGAAGGACATCGACGAGATACCCGCCGTCTACTTGCAGGGCGTCAGCTTCCACTACGTGGAGGACGTGCAAGAGGTTTGGGCCTTCGCCCTCACCGACGAGATGGTGAAGAACCCAGTGGACTTCACAATAGAAGCCCCCGAAGTCCACTCTTCGACCTCCGAGGGGGAAGCCCCCCTCCCCGCCCCCCCGAGGGGGGGAGCAGTTAGTTCTGCAAGCAAAACTATAGTAGCCCCCTCGGGGGCAGAAGGGGGGGCTTGTGTTCTTTAAGCTGCAGCACACCGACCCCTGCTCCTCGGCACGTGCCGGACTCATCACCACCGACCACGGAGAGATAGAGACGCCCATCTTCATGCCCGTGGGCACCTGTGGCAGCGTCAAGGGAGTGCATTTTAGCGAGCTGCAAGAGCAGGTGAAGGCACAAATCATCCTGGGCAATACCTATCATCTCTATCTGCGGCCGGGACTCGACACATTGCGCAAGGCTGGCGGACTGCACCGCTTCAACACGTGGCAGCGCCCCATCCTCACCGACTCGGGCGGCTTCCAAGTGTTCTCGCTCACCAGCATCCGCAAACTGCGCGAAGAGGGCTGCGAGTTCCGTTCACACATCGACGGGTCGAAGCACATCTTCACACCCGAGAACGTCATCGACACACAGCGCATCATCGGAGCCGACATCATGATGGCGCTCGACGAATGTCCTCCGGGCGACAGCGACTACCAATATGCCAAGAAATCGCTCGGACTGACGCAGCGATGGTTGGAACGATGCATCAAACGCTTCAACGAGACGGAGCCGCTTTATGGCCACCGGCAGACGCTCTTCCCCATCGTGCAGGGATGCCAATACCGCGACCTGCGACAGGATGCAGCAAAGCACGTGTGCGACCTGTTGCCCACCATTGGCGACGGGCAGGGCGGCGTGAGCATCGGAGGACTGGCCGTGGGCGAGCCCACCGAAGTGATGTACGAGATGATTGAGGTGGTGAACGACATCCTGCCCAAGGACCGGCCACGCTACCTGATGGGCGTGGGCACACCTCAGAACATCCTGGAAGCCATCGAGCGCGGCATCGACATGTTCGACTGTGTGATGCCCACCCGCAACGGGCGCAACGCCATGCTCTTCACCTACCAAGGCACAATGAACATGCGCAACAAGAAGTGGGAGCACGACTTCAGCCCCATCGACCCCGACGGCTGCTACATCGACCGCCTCCACACCAAGGCCTACCTGCACCACCTCTTCAAGGCGCAGGAGCTGTTGGCGCTGCAGATAGCCAGCATCCACAACCTGACTTTCTACCTGCGCCTCGTAGGCGACGCACGCCAGCACATCATCAACGGCGACTTCACACAGTGGAAACGCAGCATCATCAACGACTTGGCAAGAAGAGCCTAAAGAGTTAGGAGTGAGGAGTGAGGAGTTAGGAGTTCTATACACCCCGCCAACATCATGCGCAGCCAACTCCTCACTCCTCACTCCTAACTCCTAACTCAAAAGAACTCCTAACTCCTAACTCAAAAGAACTCCTAACTCAAATGCCCCGCCTCGACCGCTACATCATCCGCAAGTTCATTGGCACGTATGTCTTTGCCATCCTGCTCATCATCTCTATCAGCATCGTTTTCGATTTCAACGAGAACATGGCGAAGTTTGCCACCAACCACGCACCGTGGCGCGCCATCATCTTCGACTACTACGCCAACTTCATCCCCTACTTCGCCAACCTCTTCTCGCCCCTCTTTGTTTTCATCGCCGTCATCTTCTTCACCTCGAAGCTGGCGGGCAACAGCGAAATCATCGCCATGCTCGCCTCTGGCACCAGTTTCCGACGTCTCTTGCGGCCCTATATGCTCTCGGCGGCATTTATTGCCGGCATCAACTACTACCTCGGGGCCTACGTCATACCCAGCGGAAACATCGTGAGGCAGAACTTCGAGACCATCTACAAGAACAAGAAGAAACAGACATCGGCCAGCAACGTCACCCTGCAGGTGGGGCCAGGCATCATCGCCAACATGCAGCAGTACGACAACCTGAGCAAACGGGGCTATGGATTCAACCTGTATAAGTTCGAGAACAAAAAAATGGTAAGTCACATGACTGCCAACGTGATACAATACGACACCATCAGCGAAGAGCGCTTCCGATGGAAGGCTACCAACTACAAAATTCGCACCCTCACTGGACTGCGCGAGAAGATTGAGAGCGGCATGCAGATTGACACGATGGTGATGATGGAACCCATGGACCTAGTCTATAGCAAGGGGCAGCAGGAGCAGTTTACCTCACCCGAGCTGCTGCGCTACATCTCGAAGCAGCAGGAGCGTGGCTCCACCAATGTGGTGCAGTACGAGGTGGAATACCACAAACGCATCGCCACCAGCTTCGCCTCGTTCATCCTCACCATCATCGGCGCCTCACTATCGGCACGCAAGCGCAAGGGGGGCATGGGTCTCTCGCTCGGCATCGGACTGGCACTCTCCTTCGCCTACATCCTGCTGCAGACCGTCTCGGCCACCTTCGCCATCCAGGCCGGCATGCAGCCCATGCTCGCAGCATGGCTGCCAAACATCCTCTACATCTTCATCGCCTACTTCTGCTACCGACAGGCGCCAAACTGACGAAAAAAAGCCCCTCCCCTCGCCCCCCCATGGGGGGAGCATATAGACCCCATGCCCCCGCAAAACTAACTTCTCCCCCACAAGGGGGGCGGGGAGAGGGGCTTTTCCAAACGACCAATAAAGCTACTGAGCCGCCCACAGAAAGGGCTGAACCATGTGGCGATGTTAGCCGGTAGGGAGCGGAAGGTATCAGGCGTAATGATGGTTCATCAGGTTCATTCGTTTCTAAAAAAATCCATAGCTTTCTAAAAAAACAAAAACATTTTGGTAGTTCGACATCTTATTCGTACCTTTGCACGCTGTAATTGACATGACAATGAGAAAACGACTCTTCTGCGGTCTGCTGACTGCGACGATGACCATATCCGCCATGTGCCAGACGAACAACCAGAGTGGCACCATCTCTCCCTACAGCCAATTTGGCGTGGGCCTGCTTGCCGACCAGTCGCAGACATCGATGAAAGGCATGGCTGGCACCGGACTGGCCTTGCGCGGCGGCACCATGGTGAACGCGCTCAACCCTGCCTCGTACTCTGCCGTCGACTCGCTCACCATGCTCTTCGATGCGGGGCTGTCGGCTCAGCTCACCAACTTCAAGGAGGGAGGCATCCGCGTGAATGCGCGCAATGCCGACTTCGACTATGCCATTGGCCTCTTCCGTCTGCGCAACCATCTGGGCATGAGCTTCGGTCTGCTCCCCTTCAGCGATGTGGGCTACAGCTACAGCTCCAGCAGCTATCTGAACAACAATGTGGGCACCATCACTCAAAGCTATTCGGGCAAAGGCGGTCTGCATCAGGTGTTTGTGGGTATAGGATGGAGCCCGGCGAAACCCCTCTCGGTGGGTGTGAACGCCGCCTTCTTGTGTGGCAACTACACCCGCAGCGTGGCATCGAGCGCCACCACTACGGTCAACTCGCTGTCGAAGACCTACGAGATGAACGTGAACAGCTATAACCTCAGTTTTGGATTGCAATGGCAGCAGCCGATAGGCCGCCACGACGAGGTGACGCTGGGCGCCACCATGGGGCTGGGACACCAGCTGGGAGCCGACCCCACCTGTCAGATTATGAACACCAACACCTCGACGCAGGTGAGCGACACCACCACGCTGACCATCAACAACGGGCTGAAGCTGCCTATGACCTATGGCGTGGGCTTGGCTTGGCACCATCGCGAGAGCCTCACCGTGGCTGCTGACGTGCAGATGCAGCAGTGGGGCAGCGTGGACTATCCCGACTACGACGAGCAGACGGGCATTTATGCCCTTCGCAGCAATCTGCTGCGCAACCGCACAAGGATGAGCATCGGCATTGACTATGTGGCCAATCCCAACCATCCCACCAACTATCTCAAGCATGTGCACCTGAGGTGCGGCGCCGCATACGCTACACCTTATTATTATATAAATGGGCAAGACGGCCCGAAAGAGCTGACGCTGAGCGCCGGATTGGGACTGCCCCTGCTGAACAAATGGGAGAACCGCTCGATGCTCAACATCTCGGCCGGGTGGGTGCACACGTCGGCCAAAGACCTTATCACCGACAACACCTTCCGCATCTCGCTCGGACTCACCTTCAACGAGCGATGGTTTGCCAAGTTCAGAATCAACTAAATGAAGAATGAAGAATGAAGAATGAAGAATTGGCTGCCGCTACAGAGAGGCGGAGAAACACTATGATGGGAAGGAGGTTCATACTATTGTTTGGTATAACATTCTTCATTCTTCATTCTTCATTCTTCATTTCCTGCACTGAAGCACAGGAGCACATCGCCAAAGCCGTGAACCCCGAAGACTCGGTGGCAATGATGCAGAGCTTTGGCGTGAACACGCTCATCAGCGACTCGGGCGTCATCAAATATCGCATCGTGACGGAGCGCTGGGAAGTGAACAACGCCAAGAACCCCACGCGATGGGAGTTTATGAAGGGCATCTTCTTCGAGCAGTTCGACGAGCAATTTCATGTGGAAGGCTACATCCAAGCCGACACGGCTTGGTATTTCGACCATCAGCGACTGTGGAAACTGCGTGGCCGCGTGAGCATCCGCAATGTGAAAGGACTCATCTACACCGGCGAGGAGTTGTATTGGGACGGCATAAAACACGAGTTCTACAGCACGATGTACTCGCGTGTGGTCACTCCTGAGCGCACGATGGAAGGCACCTATTTCCGAAGCGACGAGAAGATGGAGCACTACATGGTGACCAACTCCAAAGGCTCGTTCCTGGCCAACGACATCGACAGCAGCGACGACAACAACAACGCCGCAGAGACAGCCCCGAACGACTCTGCCACCGATGAAACCTACGTAAGGCCTGCTGCTGTGAAGCGACCCAAATACTAAAAAGCAAACTACGACAAATGACATCCCTCATCATAGCACTGCTGGTGGCGATGATTTTCTCGGCTTTCTTCTCGGGCATGGAGATTGCCTTCGTGTCGAGCAATAGGTTGTTGGCCGAAGTGGCCCGCGAGAAGAGCTTGTCGCAGCGGGCCATCGACCTCTTCTACCGGCATCCCTCCAACTTCGTATCCACCATGCTGGTGGGCAACAACATCGCGCTGGTCATCTACGGCATCCTCTTTGCACAAATCTTCGACCAGACGCTGTTCAAGACACTCGACGACGCCTCACGCGTCACCGCCGACACGCTTCTCTCCACCCTTGTGGTGCTCTTCACCGGCGAATTTCTGCCCAAGACCATCTTCAAGTCGAATCCCAACGGGATGCTTTCGTTCTTCGCCCTGCCAGCGTGGATCTGCTATGTGGTGCTGTGGCCCATCTCGCGCTTTGCCACGCTCCTGTCGAAAGGTCTGCTACGGCTGGTGGGCATCAAGATGACCAAGGACGAGGACGACAAGGAGTTCACCAAAGTTGACCTCGACTACCTGGTACAGACCAGTCTTGACAACGCCAACGACAACGAAAAGATTGACGAGGAGGTGCGCATCTTCCAGAATGCCCTCGACTTCTCGGAGACCCGTGTGCGCGACTGCATGGTGCCCCGCACCGAGATGGATGCCGTGGAAGACACCGCCAGCATCGAGCAGCTGAAGCAGCTCTTCGTGGAGAGCGGCCACTCGAAGATTGTGGTCTACCACGAAGACATCGACCACATCGTGGGCTACATCCATTCGCAGGAGATGTTTCGCAATCCGCAAGACTGGCGCAACAGCATCAGGCCCATCGCCTTCGTGCCCGAGACAATGCTCGCCAGCAAGATGATGCAAATGCTGCTGCAACAGAAACGCTCGTTGGGCATCGTCGTCGACGAGTTTGGAGGCACTAGCGGACTCATCGCATTGGAAGACATCGTAGAAGAAATCTTTGGCGACATCGAGGATGAGCACGACTCGGTGCACTACGTCGCCAAACGCCTCGACAACGGCGAATACATGCTCTCGGCCCGACTGGAGATAGAAAAGGTGAACGAACTGTTCGACCTCGACCTGCCCGAAAGCGACGACTACATGACGGTGGGAGGATACATCCTGCACGAGTATCAGAGTTTCCCCAAACTCAACGAAATCGTGAAGATTGGGCATTTCGAATTCAAGATAGTGAAGAATACGGCCACGAAAATTGAACTTGTGAGACTAAAAGTGACCGAAAATGAGAATTTTTCATAAAAAATTGCCGTTGTTTCAGGCAAAATTTGTAATTTTGCACGCTGAATGAAAAAAAGCTAAAAACAAATCATAAAAACATTAACAAATAAAATGGCAGCAATTGGAAAAATCAGAAGCTGGGGACCTTGGCTCGTGGGTATCATTGGCCTTGCCCTCTTTGGCTTCATTGCGACTGACTTTACACGCTCGTGCGAGACTTCAAGCAATCAAGCTCGCCAGCAAGTGGGAGAAGTGATGGACACGAAACTGTCCATACAAGATTATCAAAACACCGTCGAGGAGTACAAGAACGTGTTCAAGCAGATTGGACAGGATGTCGACGAGGAGCAACTGCGCGAGTTCGTGTGGTCGAGCTATGTGCAGAATCAGATTGTGGAGAAAGAAGCCCAGAAACTGGGTCTCGGCGTCACCGACGAAGAACTGAAGCAAGTGCTCCAGGGTGGCACGCACCCCATCCTGCAGAGAGGTAACATGCCGCTGCTCCCCATGTTCTACGACCAGCAGACTGGCAACTTCGATTTCAACAACGTCACACAAGTCTATAACTACTTACAACAGGCTTCGCCCGAGCAGTATCAGGAGTTCGACCGCTATTGGAAGACAGTGGAGAAACTGATACGCCAGCAGCTCCTGATGTCGAAGTATACAACCCTTCTGCAGTCGTGCATGCTCAGCAACGAGTCGTCGGCCAAGATCGCTTTCGACGGTCAGAATACCGACAGCAAGATTGTGCTGGCATCACTCCCCTTCTCCAACATCAACGACAACGATGTGAAGATTGAAGATGCCGACCTGAAGGCCAAATATGCCGAGAAGAAGGAAATGTTCAAGTGGAACACCGAGACACGCGACGTAAAGTATGCTGTGTGCAATGTAGTGCCTTCGGATGCCGACCTCGACAACCTGCGCAATGGTCTGCTCGCCGCAGCTGATGAGCTCCGTGCCGACAGCCTGGCGCTCGCCGACATCCTGGCCTCGCACCGCTCAACCATCTCCTATCGCGAGGGCATGCCTTACAACCTGGCAGGTCTGAACCGCATCTCCCCCACCCTCAAGGCCGCTCTCGACACCTTGTCGGAAAAGCAAGTCACAGCACCCTTCAAGTACAATAGCGTGCAGGCTGGCAAGATGGTTGAGAATATGGCCGTCGTTCGCCTCAACCGCCGCTATCAGGGCATCGACTCCATCGGCTACAAATACATCCGCATTGGTGGACAGACCATCGAGGATGCCGTGAAGACTGCCGACAGCTTGGTGGCTGTGCTGCGTGGTGGCACACCCTTCGACACCGTAGCCGTCAACATGGGCCAGACCGCAACCAAGACATGGTTCAGCGCTAACACCTACCAAAACGAGGAGAGCCTCTCTTCCGACAACAAGGCGCTCTTCACCGCCCTCCACGAGGCTAACCTCAACGAAGCACGCCACCTCACTATGAGTGACCATGTGCGCCTCTATGTTGTCACCGAGCGTCGCCAGCCCGTCACGCTCTACGATGTGGCCATCGTGAGCAACGAGGTGCGCTTCAGCAACGACACCTACGAGAACGCCTTCAACCAGTTCAGCCAGTACCTCAGTGAGTGCAAGACCGCTGCCGACATGGACCAGAACGCTACAAAGTACAACTATCAGGTGCTCGACCAACAGAACCTGAGGAGCAATGCCAACGGCATCGGTGCCAACCAGGTGCTGCCTAACAGTCGCGAGGCCGTGAAGTGGGCTTTCGCACAGGCCAACGAGGGAAGCATCTCCGAAATCTATCAGAACTCAGCCGATGGCCGCTTCCTGGCAGTTGCCGTGACGAAAGTGCATCCTGTGGGCTATCTCGACCAGCAGAGCGTTGAGGAGTATCTGCGTGCCGAAGTGCTGAAGGACAAGAAGGCCGAGATGCTCATCAAGCAGCTGGCCGGTGCCAAGACTGTCGACGAAGCTCAGGCCAAGGGTGCCGTCATCGACACCATCAGCCACATCACCTTCCCCAACACCGTCAACGTGAAGGGCCAGCGTGAACGCGGACTCAGCGGTGCTGTGGTTGCCACAGCCGTTGGCCAGACGGTGAAGAACGTAGTGAAGGGCACCAACGGCGTGTACCTCTTCAACGTTGTCGACCGCACAGCTAAGGAGGATGCCACCTTCGACCGCAAGCAGCAGGAGACATCGCTCATGCGCAGCGCCATGATGGCCGTCAGCCCCTCGCAGTACAGCCGTTCAACAGGCATCTTCGACGTGCTGCGCAACAAGGCCAAGGTGCAGGACAACCGCTACCAATTCTAAACACGACACATCTGCTGGAATCATTTCCAGACGACCCATTCAGGCGAGAGACAAACACGCATCAGTGTTTGTCTCTCGTGCTTTTATACCTACAATATGGCCAGTGCTATAATAAAATGAGGCCGTAGTATCATTTTTTTATAAAAAAACTTGTATATAAGAAATAAAGTGCTTATTTTTGCACCATAAACACGATAACAAGCATAACCTATGGAACAAACCGAGAAGAAAGGACTTACGTTGAAGACTCTCACCAAAAGCAGTGTGTGGGACATTCAAGAGAATGATATCTTTCGCCTATGGGAGGGCGCCGAGAAAGATGCCGACGTGAAGGACAACGTGCGGCACTACATCGACATCATCCGAGCAGCCTTTATGATAGAGGAAATCAACGGCGAGTCGAAATTGCAGAAGCAGAAATACGAGAAATTGGGTTACAAGGTGGGGCTGGTGAAAATGGACGAGAACCTGAAAGTGACCTGGGCCATCAAGAAGCGCCCCATCAGTCGTGTCACCGACCTCAACTACGAGAACATCCGCCACATCTCGGCTGCCAAGTTGATAGAAGTGCTCGACCGCAACTTCGGAGGCGGTTGGGACTCGCTGTCGCAGAGCATCAAGGACATCATCGAGAGCGGCTTCGACATCTCCACCACCACTCTGCCCAAGGACAGGCTGCACAAGAAAGGCGGACTCTACGAGAAGAAAATCAACGACGGATTCGAGGTGCTCGAAGTACCGAAGGGCACATGGGTGGAGGCCATTTTTGCCAAGCTGAAGCCCGAAGCCGAGAAGCCAAGGATGAAGTTCAACTCCGTCAGCAGCGACGAAGAGAACGAAGAAGCCGACGTTGAAATAGAAGACACCTACAACAAGCCCGATGAAGACGACATCGAGATAGAGGAGCCCAACGACGAGGACATCACCGAAGACAATTATTCCACCATGATGGACTTGGGCAGTGCCGATCCCGACGAAGAAGCCGAAGAAATGGCCGACTACGTAGAAGATTAGTTGACATATCATCTTAATGTTGTGTAGGCTCACCTTTGAGCCAAAGGTAAAAAGATAATTCAACTTTTACGAGTTGAATTATTTTTTTTTGGTAATTTCATTTTGGTAATTTGATAATAATTGCTATCTTTGCACACAAATACAGCAAGTTATGTCTATTGTTATGAATCCTTTTGTGGTGTCAGGCAAGATACCAGAAGGCTATTTCTGCGACAGAGTGGTGGAATCTTCTGAACTGAAGAAATCACTTACCAACCAGATGAATGTGGTTCTCACCTCATCCCGTCGTATGGGTAAAACCGCTTTGGTTGACCATGTTTTCAGCCAACCAGACATCGAAAATGACTATATCACGATATCCGTTGACATCCTTCAGACAACCACTTTTCGCGAGTTTATTTACTCGCTTGGCATCACAGTTTTTGATAGTATCGCAACAAGAGGCATGAAATGGCGAAAACTCTTTGTCAGTTTCCTGAAATCACTCAGTGGCAGCTTTGGTTATGATCCCATTCAGAATATGCCTACCTTTGACATTAAATTAGGTGACATCCAGCTACCTGAATATACACTTCGCGAAATCTTCCAGTATTTAGAATCTGTAGACAAGCGGTGCCTTGTGGTCATAGATGAATTTCAACAGATAACACGATATCCAGAAAAAAATGTGGAGGAGATTCTCAGAACACATATTCAGAAGATGTCGAATACAAATTTTGTGTTCTCTGGGAGCCGTCGCAGACTAATGGAAGAGATGTTTTTCTCGGCCAAGCGCCCCTTCTATCAGAGCGCCAAGCCATTAAGACTTGAGGCGATTGACGAGGACGTGTATTTCGATTTTGCTTCTTTCCACTTCCAAAATGGTGGAAAAGCAATAAGTCGGGAGGCATTCGATTTTATATACAAATCCTTCTGGGGAGTGACCCTTTATGTGCAGCGATTGATGAAGGACGCTTATATTGAAACGCCCGTGGGTATGACTTGTGACGTGGCAATGGTAAAACAGTTAATGGAGAACTATATCAGTGAAAACGATTCTCGTCTGCGGGAGCAATTGTCGTTTATTACTGAGGCACAGAAAGAACTCCTCTATGCCATTCATGCTGAAGGCCAAGTACAAAGCATCACTTCTGCGGCATTCAACAAGAAGCATCGTCTGCGCTCACCCAGTTCCACTCAGTCAGCTTCCCTGAAATTATTGGAGTATGACTTGATTACACGCAAAGAAAAAACCTATTCATTATCCGACCCATTGTTGAACCTTTGGTTGGATAAAAGGTAAAATGATTATCCGCATGTACCCGATTGACGGTCTGCGCTCGACCTCTGGTCGCTCGTTACCCCTCCGGGGCGTCGGATGATTGCGGATAACCATTTCTCTATATTCATCATCACTTACAAATTTCGGTTGGCAGCGGCCGCTGCCATCATTGGCGGCGTTCGCTGCCATCATTGGCGTTTGCCATGCGCCGAATATCCTGAATGCACCCCATTTCGCTCGTCATCAACTATGCTCACCTGTATGTCATGATTCTATTTTAGCGAATGGCTTGCTGATTCCGTAAATACCGTAAATAATTCTTGTCTTTCCTCTAAAGAAAAATGAAATTTCATAAAAGTCGTACCCTCGCTCAATGGCAACCATCAGCGACGATGTAAACCCTGCTATTCTTGGGCTACTGCGTGCCCTCGGCTATTGTGCGATGGCCCCCTTTCAAGGTCACTTACGGCAGAATGCGGATAATCCTTAAAGGTAATAGAGGACAAAGATAGGGATAAGCGAGCGAAAAGCAAAAGAAAAAACTTTTTTTCTTTTGCTTTTCGCTCGCTTATTCGTACCTTTGCACCTAAATTCTAAAAAGGACATATTATGGCAGAGAAAGTTTTGACTGAGAACGAAGAGAAGAAATCAGTGAGTTTTGTAGAGCAGAAGGTGATTGACGACCTGGCAGCAGGGAAGAACGGCGGACGACTGCAGACACGCTTCCCACCCGAGCCCAATGGCTACCTGCACATTGGACACGCCAAGGCCATCGCCCTCGACTTTGGCTTGGCCAAGAAATATGGCGGCGAGTGCAACCTGCGCTTCGACGACACCAACCCCCAGAAGGAAGACACGGAATATATCGAAAGCATAGAGCACGACATCAAGTGGCTGGGCTTTGAGTGGGCACACGTCTACTACGCCAGCGACTATTTCCAGCAGCTGTGGGACTTTGCCGTGTGGCTCATCCGTCAAGGCCGTGCATACGTCGACGAGCAAAGCGCCGAGGTGATAGCACAGCAGAAGGGTACCACCACCAGTCCTGGCACCAACAGTCCTTATCGCGACCGTCCTGTGGAGGAGAATCTGCGGCTCTTCGAATATATGAATAGTGGCGAATGCCAGCCTGGCACGCTGGTGCTGCGCGCCAAAATCGACATGGCCCACCCCAACATGCTTTTCCGCGACCCTCTGCTCTATCGCGTGCTAAACATTCCCCACGTGAAAACGGGCTCGAAGTGGAACGCCTATCCCATGTATGACTTCACCCACGGGCAGAGCGACTACCTGGAGGGTGTCACCCATTCGTGGTGCACGCTGGAGTTTGTGGAGCACCGCCCCCTGTACGACCTCTTTGTGACATGGATGAAGGAGTGGCGCGGCGAGACTGACAACATCGAGGACAACCGCCCCCGCCAGACGGAATTCAACAAGCTCAACCTGAACTACACGCTGATGTCGAAGCGCAACCTGCTGGCATTGGTCAACGAGAAGCTGGTGAACGGATGGGACGACCCCCGCATGCCTACCATCTGCGGCTTCCGCCGTCGTGGCTATTCGCCTGAGAGCATCGTGAAGTTCATCGACAAGATTGGCTACACCAAGCTCGATGCCCTGAACGACATGGCCCTGCTGGAGAGCGTGGTGCGCGACGACCTGAACCAGCGCGCCTTGCGCGTCAGTGCCGTCCTCGACCCCGTGAAAGTCATCATCACCAACTATCCCGAAGGCCAGACGGAGATGCTCACCGCCGTGAACAACCCCGAGAACGAGGCCGACGGCACGCACGAGGTGGAGTTCAGCCGCGAGCTGTGGATAGAGCGCGACGACTTCATGGAGGTGGCCGAGAAGAAATTCATGCGCCTCGCTCCTGGCAAGGAGGTGCGCCTGAAGAACGCCTATATAATAAAATGTGACGAGGAACACCCCTGCGACAAGGATGCCGACGGCCGCGTGACCACCATCTACTGCACCTACGACCCCGAAACGCGCAGCGGCATGCCCGGTGCCGACCGCAAGATAAAAGGAAAGACGCTTCATTGGGTGAGCTGCCACAACGCCGTGAAAGCCGAGGTGAGGCTCTACGACCGGCTGTGGAAGGTGGAGAACCCACGCGACGAGCTGGCTGCCATCCGCGACGAGCAGCAGTGCGACGCCGTGACGGCCATGAAGCAGATCATCAACCCCGACTCGCTCAGCGTGAACAGCAACTGCTTCATCGAGCCTTTCGCCGCATCGCTGCCAGCACTCAGCTATCTGCAGTTTCAGCGCATAGGCTATTTCAATGTTGACCCCGACAGCACCGCTGGGCATCCCGTGTTCAACAAAACCGTGGGATTGAGGTCGTAAGGAGAGCTGATGAACGACGAATACTTCGACAGCGAGGAGTTTCGCGAACTGCTGGCAGAATATGAGGAATCCATGAATGCAGGAATGCCTGTGTTCATGGATGCTGATGAATTGTCGGACATTGCCGACTACTATCAGCAGCAAGAACGCTACGACGATGCCCTGACCGCGGTGGACTTGGCGTTGGAGCGCGACCCAGGAGCCATTGGCCCCCTGACCTACAAGATTCACGAAGCGCTGTGGGCAGGAAACATTGACGAGGCAAAGGGATACCTGGAGCAAATCAGCGACACCGACGACCCCGACTATGTCTACGACAAGGCCGAAATCATGCTCGCCGAGGAAAAGCCCGACGAGGCCAACCAATATCTGCACGACGAGTTGAAGAACGTGCCCGCCGATGAGTATCAGGACTATGTCATCGACGTGGCCAACATCTTTGCCGACTACAATTATCCCGAAGAAGCCATGCAGTGGATGTCGCGTGCCAAGCAGGAAGACTCGCCAGAGTTCAAAGAGCTGAAGGCGCGCACCCTCTTCGGTTTGGGCAAATACCAGGACAGCGAGAAGCTGTGGGGCGAACTCATCGATGCCAACCCTTTCTCCAAGCATTATTGGAACGCGCTGGCCTCGACACAGTTCATGAGCGAGAACTACAGCGCGTCGGTGGAGAGCAGCGAGTTTGCCATCGCCATCGACCCCGACGACCCCGACGGTCTGCTCTCGAAAGCCACAGCGCTGTTTCGGCTCAACAACTACGAAGAGGCGCTGAAGTATTTTGAGCGCTATTCCGAGCATGTGCCCGACGACGAGTTCGGACTGATGAACCAAGGCACCTGCCTCATCAACCTGGGCCGCAACGATGATGCCATCGCCAAGCTGAACGAGGCCCTCTTCGTGGCCCCACCCGACTCTGAGTATCTGGGCGACATCTACCAGGAGTTGTCGTTCGCCTACAGCGAGGAAGGCAACGACGAGAAAGCGCTGCAAATGCTGGACAAGGCCGACGAACACGACTCCGACAAGGTGCAGACGCTGGTGGTGCGCGGACATATCATGCTCGCCTCGGGACAAGTGCGCCGCGCAGAGGGATTCTTCAGGAAGGCCGTGGTGCAGAGCGACACCCCCAACGAGACGCTGCTGCGCATCATCGTCTCCATCTACGACAACCATTTCCTCGAAGCCGCCTATACCCTCTTCCGCAAATTCTTCCAAATCATCCCCGACGACTTTGGCCAAGGCTATGCCTACATGGCATTGGTGTGCCACGACCTGAAGCACTACGACGAGTTCTTGCACTACCTGAAGACGGCCTGTCTGCTGAATCCACAAGAATGCAAGACCGCCTTGGGACACCTCTTCCCCGACGACGTGGAGCCAAAGGATTATTACGACTACATCAAAGACCGCATGGCCCAACCATAAACCCCATCAATCATCATCCATGAACTGGCTGCTCAACAACCTCAACTATCCCAACATTCTGCTGCTGATGTTGCTCGAAAGCACCGTAGTGCCCGTACCTTCCGAGCTGGTGGTGGCTCCCGCTGCCTACCACGCCGCCTCAGGCAATCTCAACGTCTTCCTTGTGGTGCTCTTCGCCACCATTGGCGCCGCCATCGGTGCCAGCATCAACTATGTCGTGGCCTTATACGTAGGCCGCCCGGTGGTGTATAAGTTCGCCAACAGCAAGTGGGGCAAGATGTGTCTGCTGAACCAAGAGAAGGTGGAAAAGAGCGAGAAGTATTTCGACGACCACGGTGTGGCCGCCACGCTCACCGGCCGTCTCATCCCCGGCATCCGCCACCTCATCAGCATTCCCGCTGGCCTGGCACGCATGCACTATGGCAAGTTCCTGCTCTACACCACGCTGGGAGCCGGTGCCTGGCACAGCATCTTGGCCGCCCTGGGCTGGTATCTGCACAGTGTGGTGCCCGAGGATGAACTCGATGCCACCATCGAGAAATACAACCACTACATCGTGCTTGGCATCGTGGCCATCGTGGCCGTCGTCATCGCCTATTTCGTGGTGAAGCACTATAGGAAGAAAAAGAACAGCCGATAAGTTCGGCAACTGTGGCCTATAGGCGACGGGAACCATGCACAACGGCTGATAGACCAAAAGAGGGCTGGCAATCGCCAGCCCTCAACCAACACAAAAACTAAACTAGACTTAACTAATGCAAAATTGTACTTTCACAAGCGCTCATTTGCGATGCAAAGATAAGCAAAGTTTCTGATATGCCAAATAATTTATCGCGGTTTTTTGCAAGAAAAGCGAATTTATTTTAGTTTCTTGACATTTTGGCCATTAAATAGTGGTCAAAAACGGTAATGGCAGCCATCGCCTCCACCACAGGAACGGCACGCGGCACCACGCAAGGGTCGTGGCGACCATGAGCGGTGAAGGTGGTGGCACGCCCCTCCACGTCTACCGTTGATTGCTGGCGCAGCAGTGTGGCAACAGGCTTGAAGGCCACACGGAAATAGATGTCCTGCCCATTGCTGATGCCCCCCTGGATGCCGCCACTATGATTGGTTATGGTCGAGGGATTGCCATCGGCAGCCTCCACAAACACATCGTTCTGCTCGGAGCCACGTTGGCACACGCCAGCAAAGCCCTCGCCATATTCAAATCCCTTGGCTGCGTTGATGCTCATCATGGCCTGTGCCAACGAGGCATGCAGCTTGTTGAACTCCGGCTCGCCAATCCCCACGGGGCACCCCTTCACCACGCAGCTCACCACGCCGCCTATGGTGTCGCCCTCGCTCTTCACTTCGGCGATGAGGCGCTCCATCTGCATGGCCTTGTCAGCGTCGGGACAACGCACGGCATTGCTCTCAACTTGTCCCAAATCATAGTGCTGATACCCATGCTCCAGCGCAATGGGCCCCACCTGCGACGTATAGGCCTGAACGCTGACACCCAGTTGGCGCAATGCCAGCTTGGCCAGCGCTCCTGCCACCACGCGGCTGATGGTGATGCGGGCCGACGAGCGCCCGCCACCGCGATGGTCGCGCATGCCATATTTGCATTGGTAGGTATAGTCGGCATGCGATGGCCGGAACAACGTGCGCAGCTCTTCGTAGTCTTGCGAGTGCTGGTCCTGATTGCGCACGATGAAGCCGATGGGGCAGCCCGTGCTCTTTCCTTCAAAAATGCCGCTGAGCAGCTCCACCTGGTCAGCCTCCTTGCGCTGGGTGCTGATGGCACTCTGCCCAGGACGGCGACGGTTCAGTTCGGCCTGAATGAAATCCACGTCGATGCTGATGCCAGCAGGCATGCCGTCGACCACGCCCCCCACTGCAGCACCATGGCTCTCGCCGAAGGTGGTCAGAGTAAACACATTGCCGAATGTATTCCTCACAATTCAAACGGTATTAGCTGATGTCACATCAATGATGGCAGTGCCCGCAGCCGCAGCCACCCTCGTGCTTGTGCTCATGGCCATCGCCGCCGCAGTCATCGCAGTCGTCACAGCATCCACAGTCGTGGCTCATGTGGTTCAGCATGTGCTGAATCTCTGCATTGGTGGCGTCGCGGTTCTCCAACACGATGCCGGTGAATTGCAGCGTCTGCCCTGCCAGCGGATGGTTGGTGTCGATGGTCACGCCATCTTCTTCCACCTTCATCACTCGAGCCATGAATCGGCGCTCATCATCGTCCATCAATGTAATCACAGCCCCTTCATAGATATTCTCGTGGTCGAAGTGTCCGTTGATGGCAAACACTTCCCGCTTCATTTTGTGCACGCCCTCTGGCTCATAGTCGCCAAAAGCCTCGGCCGGAAGCAGGGTGAAATCAAACTTCTCGCCAGGCTGCAGTTGTACGAGGCGCTGCTCGAAGGCGTCGAGCGAGAAGCCAAAGCCACTGATAAACGTGAAAGGTGAACCCTGCTGGGTCTGTTCCTCCAGGTGCTTGCTGCCATCGGCATCAATGGAGTGGAGCTGATAGCTCACTGAGATGTACTTGTTGTCCATTTTATTATTAATAATGTGTAAGCGCTTTTGCGCATTGACTGTCTAATTTTGGGCAAAATTACGGAAAATAATTGTAACAGCCAACATTTCCTCCTTTTTTCTCCGTTCAGCATTGAAAAAAGTCCGTATGTCGGGATTTCGGACATCGCAGCTATTGAGGGGCAGACAGTGCATTCCGTTGTTTTGCCCGTTACCATATCTGTTTGATGCCGTAGGACTATTCTGAAGTTGCTTCACACGCGAAAACCTGTAGAACCGTTTTTTTCAATAAACTTCCCAATTCGCTTTGCTATCTCAAACTTTCTTAGTACTTTTGCATCGAAAATGCAAAATAACACAACGAACAATAGTTTATGGCTACGGCATTAACAAGAACCGATTTTCATTTTAAGGGACAGAAAAGCGTGTACCATGGCAAGGTGCGCGACGTTTACAACATCAACGACGACCTGCTGGTGATGGTGGCCACCGACCGCATCTCGGCTTTCGACGTAGTGCTGCCAAAGGGCATACCTTTCAAGGGTCAAGTGCTCAACCAGATTGCAGCCCGCTTCCTGGACGCCACCACCGACATCTGCCCCAATTGGAAACTGGCCACCCCCGACCCTATGGTCACTGTGGGGCTGAAGTGCGAGGGATTCCGTGTGGAGATGATTATCCGCAGCATCCTCACCGGCTCGGCTTGGCGCGAATATAAGAATGGCGTGCGCGAGCTGTGCGGCGTGCGTCTGCCCGACGGCATGCGCGAGAACGAGCGGTTCCCCGAACCCATCATCACCCCCACCACGAAGGCCGACGAGGGGCACGACATGAACATCTCGCGCGAGGAAATCATACGCCAAGGCATCGTTTCGGAAGCCGACTATGCCATCATGGAGGACTACACCCGCCGCATCTTTGCACGCGGACAGGAGATGGCTGCGCGTCGTGGCCTTATCTTGGTCGACACGAAATACGAGTTTGGCAAGCGCGACGGAAAGGTGTATCTCATCGACGAGATTCACACGCCCGACAGCAGCCGCTATTTCTATGCCGATGGATACGAGGAAAAACTCAGCAAAGGCGAACCGCAGCGCCAGCTCTCGAAGGAGTTTGTGCGCCAATGGCTCATCGAGCACAACTTCATGAACGAGCCAGGGCAGGTGATGCCAGAAATCACCGACGAATATGCCGAGAGCGTGTCGGAGCGCTATATTGAACTCTACGAACACATCGTCGGCGAGACATTCGACCGCGCAGCCCTGACGGGTGACATCGCCCAGCGAATAGAGCAGAACGTAGGTGAGTGGCTCCGCGATCGCCTAGACTAAGCAGCGACGACGATGTACCAGCAGGAGACCATCAAGCCCTACGACGCACAAGCCGAGAAGGCGGGCCAGGTGGAAGAGATGTTCGACCACATTGCCCCCACCTACGACCAGCTGAACCATCGGCTCTCGTGGAACATCGACCGCGGATGGCGTCGGAAAGCCATCGCCGCCCTGCTGCCCTACAAGCCCCAGACGCTGCTCGACATCGCCACCGGCACAGGCGACTTTGCCATCATGGCCGCACAGATGCTGAAGCCCCAAAAACTGATTGGAGCCGACATCAGCGAAGGGATGATGGCCATAGGCGCAAAGAAGGTGAAAGAAGCAGGACTGCAAGATGTTATATCTTTTGAGCGCGAGGACTGCTTGAACCTCTCTTACGCTGATGCCACCTTCGACGCCGTGACGGCCGCCTTCGGCATTCGCAACTTCGCCAACCTCGACAGAGGGCTGGGCGAGATGTGCAGGGTGCTGCGCCCAGGAGGCCATCTGAGTATAGTGGAACTCACCACCCCCGTGTCGTTCCCCATGAAGCAGCTGTTCTGGATCTACAGCCACACCGTGCTGCCACTCTATGGGCGCATCGTCTCGAAAGACAAAAGTGCCTACTCCTACCTCAGGCGCACCATCGCCGCCTTCCCGCAGGGAGAGCGCATGATGGGCATCCTGAAAGCGGCAGGTTTCAAGGAGACGTCGTTCCAGCGCCTCACAGCAGGTATCTGCACGATGTATTTTGCAACTAAATAGGTAAAAAGATGGATAAATACGGACTCATTGGCTACCCCTTGGGACACTCGTTCTCAATAGGCTACCACAACCAGCGCTTTGCCGACGAGGGCATCAACGCCAAGTACATCAATTTCGAGATTGCCAGCATCGAGCAGCTCATGGAAGTGATTGGCCAGAACCCAGAGCTGAAAGGGCTGAACGTCACCATCCCCTACAAGGAGAAGGTGATGGAATATCTCGACTACATCAGCCCTGAAGCCCGTGCCATCGGTGCCGTAAACGTCATCAGGGTGATACATGAGGGGTCGAAGATTGTGATGCGCGGCTACAACAGCGATGTCATCGGATTCACCCAAAGCATAGAGCCCATGCTGGAGAAGCATCACAAGAAAGCGCTCGTGCTGGGGACGGGTGGCGCTTCGAAAGCTGTTGCCTATGGGCTGAAGTCGCTCGGCATCGAGTCCGTTTTCGTCAGCCGCTATGAGCGTCCGGGCACCATCCAGTATGAGAGCATCACACCCGAAGTGGTGCAAGAATACAACGTCATCGTCAACTGCACGCCCTTAGGCATGTTCCCCAAGATTGACACCTGCCCCGCCCTGCCCTACGACGCCCTCGACGAGCATAATATCCTCTACGACCTTATTTATAATCCCGACGAGACGCTCTTCATGAAGCGGGGAGCAGCACGCGGCGCGGCCGTGAAGAACGGGTTGGAGATGCTGCTGCTGCAGGCCTTCGCGTCGTGGGAGTTCTGGAACGGAAAGGAATAATTATGCAAATATCTGAATTAGCAAACCATGGGAAATAAAGGAAACACCTCCTCTAAGGGTTGTCTGATGCTCATCTTGGTGCCGCTGCTCATCTTCGTCGGCTTCTACTTCGGCCGACAGTCGGGGGGCACGGCATCATCGGCATTGCCATTCACCGCTTTGGCCATCATCGCCTTGGCTGCAATAGGGTTGTCGGCCAATAAGAAGAACGCCGAACAGTTGGAGATGATCAAGAGCAGACGCGAACAATTGAACGAGCTGACAGATCAATACAACGAAAAGGTTAGCAAGACCCACAACAGCGGCGAATACAATGTGGTGAGAAACAACTACCAGCAAGCGCGCCAATCAATGCTCGACGCATGGGACAAAACGAGCCCCATCACCATAGGGCGCACCTGGAAGCGGCTGGCCGTAGCAGGTGCTGCTGCCACCGCCTTGGCAGGGTCGTTTGGCTTTGGCTCGAGCATCGGAGAGACCCCTACCACATTGGCCGACAGCCGCTCGTGGAACGCAGAGAACATACCCATGCCCCACCTGCAAGACCACAGCTTGTATGTGTCAAACCCCGACAGCATCCTCTCTCCCCAAGTGGTCGACGAAATCAACCAAACATTGGAACAGCTCGACGACAGCCTGGGCATCGAAACGGCAATGGTCATCGTGGGACATATCGACAACGACGACCCTCAGCGCATGGCGGTGGACATCGGCAATCGCTATGGCGTGGGACGCGACAACCGAGGACTGGTCATCGTGGTGGGATATCTGGACCATAGCTATTACATGGCAACCGGCGACAAACTCGAAGCCGACCTGACCGACGCGGAATGCGGACGCCTGGAGCGCACCTATCTCGTGCCCAGCATGCGAGTTGAACAACCCGACAGCGGCATGCTCTACCTGGCACGCGGCATACTTGCCTTGATGACAGAAAAGGAGATGCCACAGATGTCGGAACTCACTTCCTCGACCAAGGACGACGGCAATAACGACGCCCTGCCATTGATGCTCTATCCGCTGTTGCTGGCGGGATGGGGTGGCTACTGTGCCAACATGGGCCGAAAGGTGGGTACCAACATCGGCATGAAGAGCCTGATGGGCGATCCATTCTTTGTACCCTCAGGTCCGTCTGGCGGCGGTGGAGGCAGCAGAAGAAGTAGTGGCCACAGATGGAGCGGTGGAGGAGGCCGTTCCGGCGGCTACGGCGGAGGCCACTTCAGCGGTGGCGGAGCCGGTGGAAGATGGTAGAAAACAACGAAAAGAGATGCATTAATCATTATAAATTAACGTTATAAAATTCAAATCATTATGAGCAACAACGCAGTAAAAGCAGGTGGACTCTCAAAGAACACCTTGATTATCGGAGCCGTAGTGGCAGTCATCGTGTTGTGGGGCATTAGTGCCTACAACGGAATGGTCAACGTAGATGAGAAAGCCACCACCGAATGGGCCAAGGTGCAATCGGCCTATCAGCGCCGCGCCGACCTCATTCCCAACCTGGTGGAAGTGGTGAAAGGCTATGCCTCGCACGAGCGGGAAACCCTCGAAGGGGTTATCAATGCACGCGCCAAGGCCACACAAATCACCGTCGACCCCAACAATCTCACCCCCGAGAAGCTGCAAGAGTTTCAGGCTGCCCAAGGCGAGCTGTCGCAGGCATTGGGACGCTTGATGGTGGTGCAGGAGCAGTATCCTGAACTGAAAGCCAACGAGAACTTCAAGGACCTGCAGGTGCAGCTCGAAGGCACGGAGAACCGCATCAACGAAGCACGCAACTCGTTCAACAGCGCCGTGGAGGATTACAACGTGAAGATTCGCAAATTCCCCAACTCGCTGCTGGCAGGCATCTTTGGCTTCGACAAGAAGAGTAAGTTCGAGGCCGACGCCAACGCCCAGAATGCACCGCAAGTGAAGTTCTGATTCAGCACATCGTTTTATGACTGACAACCGCTACATGCTGCGTGGCGTCTCAGCTGCCAAGGAAGACGTGCACGCAGCTATACGCAACATCGACAAGGGCCTCTATCCCAAGGCTTTCTGCAAAATCATGCCCGATGTGCTGGGAGGCGACCCTGACTATTGCAACATCATGCATGCCGACGGCGCCGGCACCAAGTCGAGCCTGGCCTACATGTATTGGAAGGAGACGGGCGACCTCAGCGTCTGGCGGGGCATCGCCCAGGATGCCATCGTGATGAACACCGACGACCTGCTCTGCGTGGGTGCCACCGACAACATCCTCGTCAGCAGCACCATCGGCCGCAACAAGATGCTCATTCCCGGAGAGGTCATCAGCGCCATCATCAACGCCACCGACGAGCTGCTCGGCGAGCTGCGACAGATGGGCATCGGCATCTGGCCTACAGGCGGCGAGACGGCCGACGTGGGCGACTTGGTGCGCACCATCATTGTCGACAGCACCGTCACTTGCCGCATGCGTCGAGCCGATGTCATCGACAATGCCAACATCCACCCCGGCGACGTCATTGTGGGCCTCAGCTCCACTGGACAGGCCACCTACGAGCAACGCTACAACGGGGGCATGGGCAGCAACGGGCTCACCAGCGCACGCCACGACGTCTTTGCCAAGTATCTCGCCCAGAAATACCCCGAGAGCTACGACCACGCCGTGCCCAATGACCTGGTGTATAGCGGCAAATACGCTCTGACCGACAATGTCCCGTATGCTGACGTATCACGTCAGCCCCTCCCCGACGCTGGCCAGCTGGTCCTCTCCCCCACCCGCACCTACGCTCCCGTCATCAAGCGCCTGCTCGACGAGTTGCGCCCCGAAGTACACGGAATGGTGCATTGCACAGGAGGCGCCCAGACCAAGGTGCTGCATTTCGTGGGCGACGACTGCCACGTGGTGAAGGACAACATGTTCCCCCTGCCGCCCCTCTTCCAGATGATACACGATTGCAGCGGCACCGACTGGCGCGAAATGTATCAGGTGTTCAACATGGGCCACCGCATGGAAATCTACGTCAGCCCCGAACAGGCTCAGAAGGTCATTGACATTAGCCGCAGCTTCAACATCGACGCACAGGTGGTGGGGCACATTGAGAAAGGCCAGAAGGGCCTCACCATACAGAGCGAGTACGGCACATTCAACTACTGAGTAAGACTGAGGCCAAAGGAAGGGCATAAACCGCCACACGACAGTCAATTACATTTTTATATCGCTTCAGCGTGAATAATACCCTATCGTTCACGAAAATTTGGAGCGCTCCAAATTTCAAAAAGTCAACGCCTTTTGAAAATTTGGAGCGCTCCATTTTTTTGCAAATGATGCCCGAGCGAAAAATAGGCATATCAAACCTACAAAAAACTATTGTGGCACGATATTTGCAAGCACTTAAAGAAAAGCGAACCGAAAAAAAGAAAAAAAACTATGCAAAAAGGTAACATTGGAGTGACGACCGAGAACATTTTCCCGGTCATCAAGAAATTCCTCTACAGTGATCACGAAATCTTCCTGCGCGAGATGGTGAGCAATGCCATCGATGCCACGCAGAAAATGAAAACGCTGGCCGAGAAGGGCGACTTCAAGGGCGAGCTGGGCAACCTCACCGTGAACGTGAGCCTCGATGCCGACAAGGGCACCATCACCATCAGCGACCACGGCATCGGCATGACCGAGGAGGAGATTGACAAGTACATCAACCAGATTGCCTTCTCGGGCGTCACCGACTTCCTGGAGAAATACAAGGACACGGCCAACAACATCATCGGCCACTTCGGCCTGGGATTCTACAGCAGCTTCATGGTGAGCAAGCGCGTGGAAATAGTGACCCGCAGCTGGCAGGAGGGTGCCAAGGCCGTGAAATGGAGCTGCGACGGCAGTCCAGCTTACGAAATTGACGAGGCTGAGCGCGCCGAACGCGGCACCGACGTCATCCTCTACATCGACGACGACTGCAAGGAATATCTCGACAAGTACAAGTTGGAGGGATTGCTCAAAAAGTATTGCCGCTTCCTGCCCGTGCCTATCGCCTTTGGCAAGAAGACGGAGTGGAAGGACGGCAAGCAGGTGGACACCGCCGAGGACAACATCATCAACGATGTGGAGCCGCTGTGGACGAAGACTCCATCGACGCTGAAGGACGAGGACTACAAGAAATTCTACCGCACGCTCTACCCCATGCAGGACGAACCCCTCTTCTGGATTCACCTGAACGTTGACTACCCCTTCCATCTGACGGGCATCCTCTACTTCCCCCATGTGAAGAACTCGCTCGAGCTGCAGAAGAACCGTATACAGCTCTATTGCAACCAGGTGTTTGTCACCGACCAAGTGGAGGGCATCGTTCCTGAGTTCCTGACGCTGTTGCATGGCGTCATCGACTCGCCCGACATCCCGCTGAACGTGAGCCGTTCCTATCTACAGAGCGACCGCGAGGTGAAGAAGATATCGACCTACATCACCAAGAAGGTAAGCGACCGCCTAAAGGCCATCTTCAACGAAGACCGCAAGACCTACGAGGAGAAATGGGACGACCTGAAGCTCTTCATCAACTACGGCATCCTGACCGAGGAGAACTTCTACGACCGCGCCAAGGACTTCGCACTCTTCAAGGACACCGATTCGAAGTACTTCACCTTCGACGAATACCGCACCCTCATCGAGGCCTCGCAGAAGGACAAGGACGGCAACCTCATCTACCTCTACGCCACCGACAAGGACGAGCAATACTCGTATATCAAGGCCGCTCAGGACAAGGGCTACAGCGTGCTGCTCTTCGACGGACAACTCGACGTGCCCTGCATCCAGACGCTGGAGCAGAAGTTCGAGAAGAGTAGGTTCACCCGCGTAGATGCCGACACCATCGACCATCTGATACAGAAGGAAGACAGCACGAAGAGTCAGCTGGCAGAGGGAGAACGTGACAATTTGTCAGCCATCTTCCAGAGCCAACTCCCCAAGATTGACAAGACGGAGTTCATCGTAGAAGTGAACGCTCTGGGTGCCTCGCAGCGTCCTGTGGTCATCACGCAGAACGAGTGGATGCGCCGCATGAAGGAGATGAGCCGCTATCAGAGTGGCATGAGCTTCTACGGCGAGATGCCCACCTCGATGAATATGGTGCTCAACAGCGACCACCCGCTGGTGAGCCGCATCCTCGACGATGCCAAAGCCGCCCTGACCGAGCCGCTGAAGCCCATCGAGAGCGAGCTGAAGGGACTGGAGGCTCGTCTGGCCGCTCTGAACCAGCAGACAGAGAAGAAGAAGCCCGAGGAAATCACCCAAGAACAGAAGGACGACAAGGCCAACACTCAGAAGGCCATCGACGAGCAAAAGGAGCAGAAGAGCAAGCTCATCAACGATTATGCCGCCAAGAACGACGTGGTGCACCAGCTCATCGACCTCGCCCTGCTGCAGAACGGTCTGCTGAAGGGAGCTGCCCTCGACACCTTCCTACAGCGTTCCATCGACCTCATCAAGTAAAAACCTGATGGTAGCATTCAGAAAAACGACGCGCAGGCCTTCCCCTCCCCATGAAAGGGAGAGGAAGGCCATGCTGTTGTTTGCTTAACCGACAATCCTATTTCTTCAAAGAAAAATAAATCCTTATAACCCAAACTAAAAACATCAACCAACATGAAAAGAACAATGATGATGCTGGCATGCGCCTCGATGGCCATCGGCATGTGGGCCCAACAAGCCCTCTTCGACGTGAACAACCTGACATCGCCCGAGCAGAACGCCGACGGGAGCGTCACCTTCAGGCTCTATGCCCCGAAAGCCGTGACCGTGGAGGTGGAGGGCGACTTCCTGACGGGCAGGAACAGAGCCGCCATGAAGGAAGGAAAGGACGGCGTGTGGACCTACACCACCACCACCGACTTGCAACCCGAATTGTATAGTTACAAGTTCCGTGTGGACGGAATGGATTGGCTCGACCCCTCCAATGTCTATCGTAGCCGCGACATCGCATCATTTACCAACATCTTCATCGTGTCGAAGGCCGAGGGTGACAAGGGTTCGCTCTACAGCGTCAACAATGTGCCCCACGGCAACGTGAATCGCGTGTGGTACGACTCGCCCACGCTGAAGACCCAGCGCCGCATGACCGTCTACACCCCGGCCGGCTATGAGGAGGGGAAGGGGCGCTATCCGGTGCTCTACCTGCTGCATGGAGCCGGTGGCGACGAGGAGGCATGGACCACGCTGGGGCGTGCCGCACAAATCATGGACAACCTGATAGCCCAAGGCAAGGCCAAGCCCATGATTGTGGTGATGCCCAACGGAAATGCCAATTGCGACGCAGCACCGGGCGAATGGCATAAAGGAATGTACAAGCCCAGCTTCAGGGGACATCAGGACTCGAGGCCCGTGGCATCGTTCGAGGAGAGCTTCAAAGACATCGTGAGCTATATGGACAAGCACTACCGGACGCTGGCCAACAAGAAGAATCGTGCCATCTGCGGACTCTCGATGGGCGGAGGACACTCGTACAACATCAGCAAGCTCTATCCCGACATGTACAACTACGTGGGACTCTTCTCGGCTGCCGTCTCGCTCGGCGGGCGTGGCAATGGCAATCAGGGCGTTTCGCCAGAAGTGGAGAAGCAGCTGAAGACGCTCTTCGACAAGAAGCCGGCCCTCTATTGGATTGCCATTGGCAAGACCGACTTCCTTTATGAGGGCAACAAGACCTATCGCGAATACCTCGACTCGAAGGGCTACCCTTATGAGTATGTGGAGAGCGAGGGTGGACACATCTGGCGCAATTGGCGCGATTATCTCACCCTCTTCGCCCAGCGTCTCTTCAAGTAAGTCATCTTTAGTCGTTTGGGGGGTTGGTCGTTTGGTCGTTTAGTCGTTTGGGAAATTGGTCGTTTGGTCGTTTGGGAAAGTTAGTTTTCCATCGAAACGACCAACCACCAAAACGACCAACCACCAAAACGACTAATCCCCCAAACAACTAATACCCCCAAACGACCAAACGGCCAACCCCCCAAACAACTAATCTCCCCAAACGACCAAACGACCAACCACCCAAACGACTAATCTCCCCAAACGACCAACGATGAGAGTAGTAGTATTGCAAACCGACATTGCTTGGGCCGACCCGCAAGCAAACATTCTCCAAGCCGAAAAACTATTGGAAGAACACGCTCCCGAAGCTGGGGCGCTCATCGTATTGCCCGAGATGTGGGCCACGGGCTTCGCCGTGAATCCCATCGGCATTGCCGAGGATGAAAGCACGTCAATCGCCTTGGCTTGGATGAAGCGGACGGCACGTGAATGTGGATGCGCCGTGAGTGGAAGTTTGGCCGTGAGCGTGGGTGATGGCAGCTACCGCAATCGCCATTATTTCGTGACACCTGAGCGCAACGAATACTACGACAAGCGTCATCTGTTTGCCTACGGACACGAAGACGATTTCATCACCCCTGGCCGAGAGGCCGTCATCGTGGAATGGCAAGGCTGGCGCTTGCTATTGCTCACTTGTTATGACTTGCGATTCCCCGTATTCTCGCGCTATGGCAGGGCGGGCGAATACGACGCCATCATCTTGGTGGCCAACTGGCCTGCCAAACGCCAACATGCCTGGAACATTCTGACCCAGGCACGAGCCATAGAGAACCAATGTTTTGTATTGGCGGCTAACCGCTGCGGCAATGACCCACAATGTCACTACATCGGCGGCTCGGCCATCATCAACCCCTTGGGGCAGAAGCTATGCGAAGCCGCTGATGCAGCGATATCAATAAGTGCAGACTTAGAACTCGACGAGCTGCAAGCCAAGCGCCAGCGATTTCGGGTGCTGGCCGACCGCGACACCGACCTTTACTTGATGGTGTAGACCACCACTACCGCGATGGCCATGAGGATGGCTACGAGGATGAGCGCACGAAACAGCCATTTCTCTATCTTCTTTCGGCGCTGAATGGCCATCAAGCTTTTGCGTTTAAACTTGCTGGCACCATCCATGTGATGGTGGTGATGGTGGTGATGCTCACCACTGGATTTTGTTTGTTCTGCCATTTCCAGATACTTTTATTTCTTTATTAGTTTTATTTCTGAATGGAGGCCGCTGGGCATGGGAGTCCATTGGTCGTATGTTGTCTTCTTGTAACTGATGTCCACCACGTTGATGTCTTCCATCTTGCGCCACTTGATGCCCCGACGGTCCAAGTCGCTGATGCGGTTGGCGGGCAGGTTGGTCACCTCGATGCGCAATTCGTTGTCGCCCACCTTCAAGGCTCCCTGAGTGCTGAGCACGAAGGGCACGCTCCAAGCGCAGCCAAGGAACTGTCCGTTGAGATAGACGCGTGCCGACTCGCGAACATCGCCTAAATCGATATGCCATTGCCCATCATCCAGTTGCTTCTTCGAGAGCTTGAAATGCGTGGAGTAGACACCCGTGCCCATGGTCACCTTCGTCTGCTCGTCGAGCGTCTCCCAGGTCTGTAGCTTATCAAGCTGATAGGCCTTGCTCACCTTCGGGGATTCCTCGATGAACGAGAGCGTCCAAGAGCCATCAACGGGGATGGTTTCAAACCGGTTGCTCGCATTCACGACGTGTGGCGTGATTGTATTTTTCAAGGTGAAGGCTAAGGTGGAGCCACCCATCGGCTCGTCGTAGGTCTGAAGAATCATCGACTCTCCACTACGCAAGCTCACGCCGATGCCCTTCTCGTTGAAATCGGCCACGGTGATGTCGCCATTGAGCGGGTTAAACCATTGTGCTCCCTTGAAGTCGATGGCCAGGGGCACACGCTCCTCGATGTCGTTTGGCGTCAGGTTGGCAATGAAATAGTGATAGCCATTGGCGTTCTTGCGGCGAATGGCCTTCAGGCCGTATTGCGTCTTCATCGGCTCTGGCTTGGCAGCACGGGCCATGGCGGCAGCATCCACGCCATACATGATGTGTGCACCACGTGCTTTCAGCTGCTCGATGTGCCGCTTCACCCTTTCGGGCATCTCGCCGCTTCCGGGAATGATGAGTCCCTTGTAGCGTGTGCCTCCCTTGGTGACGAGCGCCCCACCCTCACATCGTGTCTGCATCAGCAGCCGCTCGCTGATATAGTCGCAATCGAAGCCCGCACGGTCGATGTCGAGGATGGCTTGTCGGAAGTCGGGCATCAGACTGCCCATGGCGTGTATGGTGAACTGCATGAGCAGCTTGCCCGTGTTCTTCTTCCAAGCATCGCGGATGGGCAGGAGCACCAGGAAATCGTTGTCGGGCTGACCCCATTGCAAGAAGCTTTGGCAGCGCTCCACATATTGCATGAAGAAGGGGGCGTCGCGCCAGATGGAGTTGGTGGGACTCATGTCGATGCTGGCATAGAATTTCCACCCTGGCCATTCATCGTTGCGTGGGCTGTAGGCCGTGCCATGGAAGAAGATATGATTCACGCCGGCGCAGAACATCAGGTCGAGGTCGGGCTTCAGCTGGCTGAGCGACGTGCGGAAGTGCTCGGTGAGCCAAGTGAAGGTCTCGCTGCTGGTATAGGGCTTGCCACAGACATGTGCTGCCGACGGTGCATACTTGAACATGGAGTAGTCCGAGTCGTTCTTTCGGGTCTTTCCAGCATCGCTACGCAGCCCCTTGATGCCCAGTTCGCTCAGTCCAAAGCCTTCAATCTCAGGGATGTCCACTGCGGCGTAGCAGTCGATGAGGTTGGCGGGCGAGCCATGAGCCTGGTTGCGCGTAATGGCTCCATGGGCATGCGCCCAAGCCGTCCATTGCTCGGTGAAATTCTCCAGTATCAGGTCGCCGAGCGTCTCACGATAGTCCGAGAGAACTTTCGTGGCATTAGACCCGCCCTTGTTGTCTCTCGACTGCACGGCCGACAGCAGTTCGGGGAAATGCTCTTCCAACTTGTATCCGCGACGGCTCTCAAACTCTTCGAGCATCCGTGGAGTCCAGGTGGCAGCATCCACCTCGTAGCTGTCGTTGAAGAATGTGTGGGGATAGGGTGTGTTGGTGCGGTCGAAGGCATCGCTGATGTGTTTCAGATAGTGTGCCACGGCCTGACGGTCGAAATGGTCGACCACCAGCCCGTCGCCTCCCGGTGCCGGGCGTTTCACCCTCATCACTCCATATTTAATATATAGGGCGATAACCTTCTGGGCGGATGGACAGATAGCGAGCAAGGCATCATCCACTATCAGCTTTTGGCCTGCTACGCGTGTTGTCACGTCAAAGGCCTGTCCGCTAGCGGTGTAGAGCATCACCTTGTTGAGGAAGGCATTCTTCGCATCCCTCTCTGCAGGAGAGAGGTCGATGGTGGTGCCAAGGCTCTCGCCGCCAAGGGCTTTCTCCACGAAGACCGCCTTGCAGGCACTCTCCTCCAACGGCACCCACGGACCGCCGAAAGGCCATCCCGTGCCCGTGGCCATGTCCAGTTCGATCCCGTTCAGCTGGCATTGCTGCTGGGTATATCGCAACATCTCCATCCACTTGTCGCTCAGGTAGGGGATGTTGTTGGCCTCGTTGCCCTGCACACCATAGATGGGCGTTATCTCCACCGCTCCGATGCCGTGCTTGGCATACTCGCGCAGGTTCCATTGCAGGTTCTCCTTGTCAACGGCCGAGCCCAGCCACCACCAGCGCGTGCCGGGCTTTGCCTCAGCTGCAGGCGTGGGCCAGCTCTGTGCCGTCAGCGTCGTGCACAATGCCGTCAGTACTATAATGGATGAGAATCTTTTCATTTTACTTTATATTTGAGAGTGGAAGCCCCCTTTCGTTCTCTGAAGGGGACATTACAGGTCGTGGGGTCTATCGTGCTCCCCTCGGGGGGCTTCAAACTTATCAATTCCCGTCGGGCTTTGCGTTCTCCTTCATCGGCGATGGTGCCCACTCAAAGGAGCGCCAGTCGTCGGGCTTGGTGGGGTCAAAGTCGCGCCAGTCGCTACGCAGATATTGTGCCAAGGGCAGCTGCAGCCGCTTGATGCCCATCACCACGCACTTCGCCACCTGACTGGCTCCAAAGGGGTTGAAATGGGTGTTGTCGGCCAGCTCGCGCCCATAGGCCTCCTTGGGATAGTGCACCAGCAGATGCTTCGACTCCTCCACTCCTGTGGCCTCGTAGAGCTGTGTGGTCATGGTGGTGAGGTCGATGAGTGGCACCTGCTCCCGCTCGGCCACCTGCTTCATAGCAGCCGGGAAGTCGCCATGACTATTGCGGACGGTCTTCCCGTCGCTTTCAAACTGCCGGCGTTGCGTGGGCGTGCAGAACACAATTTGTGCTCCAACCTTTCGCACCTCGTCGACAAATATCTTCAGCTGATACTGGTAGTGATACCACGCTCCGTCGCCGGGTCGGTGCTCCTTCTCGTCGTTGTGGCCAAACTCCACAAAGACGTAGTCGCCCTTCTTCAGCGTCTTCAGGATTTTCTCCAGTCGGAACGAGCCGATGAACGTGCGGCAGGTGAGTCCGCTCTCGGCATGGTTGCTCACGGCCACCTGTGGCCCCATCCAGCGGGTGATGAGCTGTCCCCACGATGCCCAAGGCTCATAGTTCTGGTCCACCACCGTGCTGTTGCCACACAGATAGACGGTGGGCACGTCGTCGTCGCGCTCCACGTGGATGCTGCGCACGGCGGGCTGCGGCCCGTTGAACTCCAGCGTCAGCTTGTCATCCCAGTCCAGGTAGTCTTTCTCGCGGTCTTTGATTTTCACCCGGCGGTCGCCCTCAATGACGGGCGAGCGCTTATTCACCACAAACTCCACCGTCTGTGTGTCCTTCTTCTTCGGCGTCACCACCTGGTCCATCATCAGGCGTCGGCTCTCGGCTCTCACCGTGGTGTTGCCACCCTTCACTCCTCCCAGCACTATGCGCACGCGATAGTTGCCGTCGGGCACTCTCACCGAGAAGTAGAAGGGCTGCGACGAGGCTTTCTTCACATCAAAGGCTGTGCCGAAGTCATATCCATAGCCGTCGTGCTCGTTGTAGGTGGGCTGCGGCTGCGTCAGGTCAAAGTCGAAGGTCTGCCCCTGCGCGGTGAAGGGCACGATGAAAAGTAGTGTAAGAAGGAAGAACTTCATGGTAAACCAATTTTGATGCAAAGGTACAAATAAAGGAGCGAAAAGCAAAGGAAAAAGGGCATTTTTCTTTTTTTTGCCCCCCAAAAACCGACCTGTCAGGTTGAAAAGACGCTAAAACCGTCTCCTTTTGCAATTATTGCTCATTGTTTTCGCTTTTTTCTGTTTTTCTTTGTAATTTTACCCCCGCAAATCGACAACTAACGGAAACCACCTAATGACAATGAAACGAATCAAAGGCCAATGGATGATGGGGCTGGCACTGGCGCTCATCACTTTTCACTACTCGCTGTTCACTGCTTCTGCCGAGAACTATCCCTATCGGAGCGACTATCTGTGGTTGACGCTGCCCGACCATCCGAACTGGATCTATGCCACGGGCGAGAAGGCTAAGGTGGAAGTAACATTCTGTCGGTATGGTATTCCGCAGAATGTGGAAGTAAGCTATGAGATAGGTCCCGACATGCTGCCCGCCACCACCAAGGGAAAGGTGATGCTGAAGAATGGGCGCGCCGTCATCGACATGGGAACGATGAAGAAGCCCGGCTTTCTCGACCTGCGGCTCAAGGCTGCCATCGGCGACAAGCAGTATGAGCACCATGTGAAGGTGGGCTTCTCGCCCGAGCGGCTACAGCCCTACACGAAGAACCCCGCCGACTTCGATGCTTTCTGGAGTGCCTGCCTGGAAGAGGCTCGTCGACAGGTGGTTACCGACAAACTCTTGGTGAAGAGCGAGAAGGTTGACAAATACTCTACCGACGAGTTTGATTGCTATCTGCTGAAGCTCCACACCGACCGCCGCCACAGCATCTACGGCTACTTGACGATGCCTAAGCACTCCAACGGCCGCCACCCCGTGGTGCTCTGTCCTCCGGGAGCGGGCATCAAGACCATCAAGGAGCCCATGCGCAACACCTACTATGCCCAGAACGGTTTCATTCGTCTGGAGATGGAAATCCACGGTCTGAACCCTGAGATGACCGACGAGCAGTTCAAGGAGATTTCCAGCGCCTTTTCTGGCGAGAACGGCTATTTAGAGAATGGACTCGACAACCGCGACAACTATTACATGAAGCACGTCTACGTGGCGTGTGTGCGTGCCCTCGACTACCTCTGCTCGCTACCCCAGTGGGACGGCCGCAACGTCTTCGTGCAGGGTGGCAGCCAGGGTGGAGCCCTCTCGCTCATCACCGCCGCTCTCGACCCCCGCGTGACGGCTTGTGTGGCCAACCATCCCGCCCTGAGCGACATGGCGGGCTATGCCGAGGCGGGGCGCACCGGAGGCTATCCGCACTTCGTCCGCGAGAACCAAATGCTCACGACCGAGAAAATCAACACGCTACAGTACTACGACGTAGTGAACTTTGCCCGCCGCATCCAGTGCCCCGTCTATCTGACGTGGGGTTTCAATGACAACACCTGTCCACCCACCACCAGCTATATTGTTTGGAACCTCATCAGCGCACCTAAGGAATCGCTCATCACGCCCATCAACGAACACTGGACCACGGCCGACACCAACTACGGTCAGATGCTCTGGCTGCAAAAGCACATCCAATGAAAGGGTTTCTTCCCTCACCTATCATCAATTCCCCGTCCCTTATACGGCAACTACTCAGTTCACCCCGGGGCCATCTTGCACCCCAGCAAAACGAAGAATTACAGATTAGCCATGAAGCTAAGATTGTCACAGACGAGTGGAATGGGTATAACAGATAGCCACACGAAAACGCGTAGAAACATTCGCTTGAAAAAAACTATCGCAGACTAATTTTGGAGCACTCCAAAATTAGTCTGCGATAGTTTTTTTCAAGCGGGAGCTAAAAGAGGGGGTGTGGAGGGCGCATTTAGGCCCATGAGGCCTACCTACTACTCCACCCTTATGCTTACCAAGCGAAGAGAGGATATTCCTTCATCTTTTCGTTCACGCGCTGGCGCACGCTGGCGATGACCTGCTCGTCTTGGGGCGCATTGAGCACCTCTTCAATCCAAGCGGCAATCTGCACCATCAGATCTTCCTTGGCCCCGCGCGTGGTGATGGCGGGCGTGCCCAAGCGGATGCCACTGGTCTGGAAGGCTGAACGGGTGTCGAAGGGCACCATGTTCTTGTTCACGGTAATATCGGCGGCCACCAGTGCATTCTCGGCCACCTTGCCTGTCAGGTCGGGATATTTCGAACGCAGGTCTACCAGCATCGAATGGTTGTCGGTGCCGCCGCTCACGATGCCGAATCCACGCTTCACCAGCTCCTCGGCCAGTGTCTTCGCATTCTTCTGCACCTGCAGTGCCCACTCCTTGAACTCAGGCTGCAGTGCCTCGCCGAAGGCCACGGCCTTGGCAGCGATGACGTGCTCCAGGGGGCCACCCTGCTGTCCGGGGAAGACGGCGCTGTTGAGCAGGGCCGACATCATCTTCACCTCGCCCTTGGGAGTCTTCAGTCCCCAAGGATTCTCAAAGTCCTTGCCCATGAGGATGATGCCACCGCGTGGGCCACGCAGCGTCTTGTGTGTGGTGCTGGTGACGATGTGGGCATATTTCACTGGGTTGTCGAGCAGTCCGGCGGCGATGAGTCCGGCAGGGTGTGCCATGTCAATCATCAGCAGTGCCCCCACTTTGTCGGCAATCTCTCGCATGCGTTTGTAGTCCCACTCACGGCTGTAGGCGCTTCCTCCACCGATGATCAGCTTGGGCTGGTGCTCCAGTGCCAGTTTCTCCATTTCGTCGTAATCCACGCGCCCCGTCTCCTTGCTGAGGTTGTAGCCCACGGGCTTGTAAAGAATGCCACTGGTGTTGACGAGTGAGCCGTGGCTCAGGTGTCCTCCGTGTGCCAGATTCAATCCCATGAAGGTGTCGCCGGGCTTCAGCACTGCCAGGAGCACTGCTGCGTTGGCTTGTGCGCCACTGTGGGGCTGCACGTTGGCATACTCAGCGTCGAAAAGCTTGCAGACGCGCTCAATGGCCAAGCGCTCCACCTCGTCCACCACCTGGCATCCGCCGTAGTAGCGCTTGCCGGGGTAGCCTTCAGCATATTTGTTGGTCAGCCAAGAGCCCATGGCCTGCATCACTTCGTCGCTCACGAAGTTCTCGCTGGCAATGAGTTCTATACCTTTCAACTGGCGCTGGTGTTCGCGCTCAATCATCTCAAAAATGGCATTGTCTTTTTTCATTTTTGTTTGCCTTAATAATAATAAAATGTGAAATCGATGCAAAGGTACTCGAAAAATGTTAAAGTGCCAAGCTTTTTCCCATTTTTCTTGCAAGAACTTATGGTGCTCGCGCTCGTTGTTGCCCGTCAGGCTTGCAAAGCGAGGACTCCGTGGGGGCGGCAGCTCCGTTAAAGATTGCTAAATTGTAGGGCGAATTGCTTATCGAATGAACAATATTCTGTATTTTTGCAATCAGCTGTTTACTAACTTTATTTACTACTTTATTAAATTTCTTAATTATGAAGAAAATTCTACTACTCGTGGGTGGGGTGTTCTTTGCTCTTTCCTCGTTTGCACAGGAAGAGGATGTGACGTACCTCATCAAGAATGCAGGTTTCGAAGAAGACCTGACTTGGCAGGCCGATGGCGCCAAGAAAGCAATTGTAGACGAATCTACTGTGTTGAGCAACCGCAGCATTGCGGGCGTTGCTGCCGACGGCTCGCTCTATGCGCTTGTGAATCCCAGCACTCCCAACCATCGTGGCGATGGTCGCACATTAGAGGCCACCAACGGTTTCATTGGTGCCATCAGCGGCTGGGTGACCGACATGCCTACCGACAAGAAATGTGAATGGGTGTACTTTGGTACTGTGCCCTACGACCTGGGCGAGACTGCCATTCCCGTGGCCGACGATGGCACCACCTACCTCTCGGTTCCTGCCAAGCCCGCTGGCTTCGACACCGACGACAACAAGGGTATGCTCTACCTGCGCGCCGGTTGGGGCGGTGGCCGCAGCTATCGCCAGGTGGTGAAGCTCGACTGTGCCGTCTATCGTCTGGAATACTGGACCATTAACATCAACCCCAACTCTAACGCTACTGCCGAAGACCTGACCAAGATTACCTGTCGCAAGGAAGTGTTCAGGGACGAAGCCGGCACAGGCTTGAGCTCACATGAGTGGGTGAAGCATGAGTTTGAGTTCACTCCCACCACAGAGTTCACGATGGAGTTTGGCTTCAAGTCGGCTAACACAGGTTCGGGCAATAACCCCATCGTCTGTCTCGATGGTATCAAGCTCTACAAGATTGGCGAGGCCGACCCTGCCAAGCTGTATGAGTCGGACATCCTGGACATGATTACCGAGTGTGCCGAACTGAACAACCAGGCCATCTCCTATGGCTATGTTGGACTGTCGTCTCAGCTGTCGGACTACATGATGACGCTGGAAGACAACCTGGGTGGCACGGCCGAAGAGTTGGCAGTAGCCGTGAGCGAGGCTACCCAACAGATGGTGGAATACCGCAAAGCCGTTGCCGAGCTGGAGAATGTGGATGCCATCCTGGCCAAGATGGAGAACTATCTGCGCAACACGGAATATGCCGGCAGGGACGCCCTGGTGGAAGCCTACTACAAGATACTGGGTTACAAGGAGAATGATGTGGAAGAAGGTGTCGACGTGATTGCCCAGATACTGGGAGCCGTGGCTGAGGGCGAGGCTGCCATCCGCGCCTACATCATGTCGCAGAAGGGAAGCGAGGAGAATCCTGCCGACTTCACCATCTTCATCAGCCATCCCTGGTTCATCGAGACCAGCGCCGAGCCTTCGTTCACCGATGGCGAGTGGGTGTTCCCCAAGCGCTACGACGAGGAAGGAACCGACCTCTATGTGGAGGGCAGCGCCACCAGCCCCAACCTGACCAGCGAGGGATGGTACCGGGCCGGTGCCGACGGTGGCGACCAGCGCCTGAACTGGCAGCGCCAACGCAGCTGCTGGAACGCATGGAACAACAACTTCTACTCCACGCTGGCCGTCGCACAGGACATCGAGGGTCTGCCCAACGGCTACTACACCGTGAGCGCCGACCTGGTGACACAGACCTCGTGTCTGACCGACCAGCATGTCTTTGCACAGTCCATCGCCGGCAAGCAGATTTCCAACCCCCTCTCCACGGAAGGCTGGGACTACAACGAGTGGGAGACGCTCTCGATGACTGCCGAGCAGAAGGTGCTGGTGGTCGACGGTAAGCTGACCATCGGTGCCGAAGGAACGGGCAATGGCTCGGGTGCCGCCGGATGGTTCTGCGCCACCAACTTCCGTCTCTACTATCTGGGGGAGGCTCCCGCCGAGGCTCTCAAGGCTGCTTTCGACCAGAAGATTGCCGACGCGCAGGCGCTGGCCGCCACCATGCACTTCGCTGTTGACAAGCAGGCCCTGAACGATGCCATTGCCCAGTACAGCAACAGCACCGACTATGTCGAGGCAATGACCGCTCTGCAAGAGGCCATGAACGAGGCTCAGAAGAGTGAGGCCAAGTACGAGGAATACATCCCCAGCGACGGCACCATCGACGGCAAGACCATTCCCACCGTATGGGCTACGCTGAAGAAGAATGGCGGCGAGGGCTATGGCGCTGCCGAGGACATCGTGTCGTTTGCCTACGATTATGTGCAAAACTGGATTGTCTGCGACACCGCCACTTACACCAAGTTCGACGCCACGGTCAATCTGCTGAAGAACTATGTGAACACCTATGCTCCCGTCTACAACGAGGCTGCCAGCGTAGCCGCTTCGGCTTCCGCATCGGGCAAGGCTGCACTCAACGACCTCATGGAGCAGCAGAAGGCTATGCTCACGGCCGAGATGCGCGACCTGGACACCATCAATGAGCTGATGGCCAAGCTGAGAGCGCTGATGGTGGTGGTGAAGAAGCAGAACCTCTACGACGACGTGAACGCCACCGACTACACCGCCTACATCCAGAACCCGAAGCTGGAGGCCGAGACTGGCTGGGACTTCAACAAGGGTAATGGCAACAACAACACCAACGGCGGACAGTGGTATGACGGTTCTTCCACTCGCTACATCGACTCCTACAACGGCGGCGGACTGATTGGCTTCATCGCCACCCAGCTCATCACCGACCTGCCCAACGGTACGTACAACGTGGGTGTCTACACCCGTACTCCCGCTGAGGGTGCCTACATCCTCCATGCTGTGAGCAACGACACGGTGTTTGTGGAGATTCCCATGAACTACTACAACACCTATACCGAGAATGGCGAGGATACCGTCGTTGTGGCCAGCGACCACCACGGTCCGATGTGGGACGAGGCTGAAGCTGCTTGGAATGCCGGCACCTACACCGAAGAGCAGTTTGCCATCTACAATGCCAACGACGGCAATGGTCGCGGCTGGCAGCATCAGGAGATGAACGGCATCGAAGTGAAGAACCACGAGCTGCTCATCGGCACGATGGCCGGAACTGAGGCCAGCAAGACTCCGAAAGTGTTTGCAGGTGCATGGTACTCTGTGGGCGGCTGGACGCTGACACTCGTGGCCAAGGGTGACAACACCGGATGGGGAGGCCCGTTGGCTGCCGGCATCAGAACGGTTGACATCACCAGCGTGCCCGATGGAATCTACTCCATCTCGGGTATCCGTCAGCATAAGCTGCAGCCTGGCCTGAACATTGTCATCAGCAACGGCAAGGCTCAGAAGGTTATGATTAAGTAAAACAGCAAGCCCCCCCTTCGCCCCCCGAGGGGGGGGGCACAATAGAAACTTAACCGACAAAGCTATAGTAGCCCCCTCGGGGGCAGAAGGGGGGGCTTTGAGGCTTTTGGGGCTTTTAGGCTTTTTGCTGACTACTATAATAGAAGAAGTCCTCGACAACACATACCAATGCTGTTGTCGAGGGCTTCTTCTTTGTTGGTGAGGGGTGAGTAGTGAGTGGTGAGTGGTGAGTGGAGGATAGCACTGCGGTAGCCGCTCGGCCCGAAGGGACGCTTTCATAAAGCACAGCGACTGAAAGAAATTCTTCATTCTTCACTCTTCATTCTTCACTCTTCATTAAAAAAAGCGAATTCGATGGTCTGCTGTGGAAGGATGCAGTCGCTGATAATCTGCACGTCGCTGCCGTCGGGCATAGGCGCGGCGGGAATCTCTATCGACCATTCTTCGCCAGGCAGCAGGCCACGAAGGGATGTCGCGGAGCGCACACTGCCCACCGCAAACCAAGCGTCGCGATAGATGGGCGCCACACCCTCGTTGGCAACCCGCAGACGGGTCGTCTTTCCGTCGGTCTCGCACTGTCTGACCACGAAGCGATAGCCTGTTGCCATCTACATCCCTGCTCGAAGGATACTCGTAGCGGAAGCGAGCTATCAGCTGATGCCCCCTGCTGGCCACATCATCCAGCACACGCTCAAACCAGCTCCAGTCATAGACGATGGTGCCGTCGGCCTCGCAGCCCTTCACCACCTTGCACGGCAAGCAGTACGAGAACTCCAGCTGAACCGTTGTCCCGTAATCAGCATGACGCCTACGCGCTTCTTCTGGCCATAACACCAGACCCGTCATGGGCTGGGGATGGGTGATGGCGCGCTTCAGCGCCACCGTCCGCCATGTCTGGGAACAGCCGTCTGCCGCTCCCATGCTCAGCAGCAAGGCCAGTAGCATCATCTTGACATTCATGATGCAAAAATACAAAAAAACGCATATATCGTAGACATTTCCACAAAAAAATGTCCGCCCCTCCTTTTGTTTTTCATCTTTTTGGCATAAAAAGGCCATCAGGAAAGGCTATGACGAAAAAAAACGAGGATATTATTGCTGCGTATTGGAAGAAAAGTCGTAACTTTGCAACTGACTTTTTCTAAGTCACAACTAACTACAAACTACAATTATGGTAAGAACAATGAACACGCTTGCGCTGTGGATGCTATGCGCCATCAGCTTCACAGCCTCTGCTCAGAGCGTACGCGAGAAGATTCGGCTCGACGAGGGATGGACGTTTGCCTTTGGGCATGCCGGCGACCCCGCCAAGGACTTCGGATGCGGCACGGAGTATTTCAACTATCTGACGAAGGCCAACTCAATACACAACGAGGGGCCCTACTCGGTGAAGTTCAAGGAGAGCCAACCTGCTGGCAAGGCTACTTGGCAGGAGGTGCGCCTGCCCCACGACTGGGTGACCACCCTACCCTACGCCCCCGGGGCCAGTCACTCGCATGGCTACAAGACGGTGGGCTATAAGTATCCCGAGACCAGCGTGGGATGGTATCGCAAGTGGGTCAACATACCCGCAGACGACCTGGGCAAGCACATCGCCCTGCAGTTTGATGGCATCTTCCGCAACGCTCGCGTATGGTTCAACGGATTCTATATGGGCACAGAGCCAAGCGGCTATGCCACACAGGTTTACGATGTTTCAGAATACGTCAACTACGGTGGCGACAACCTCATCTGCGTGCGGGCCGATGCCTCACTCGAAGAAGGATGGTTCTACGAGGGTGCAGGCATCTATCGCGATGCTTGGCTGCTCAAGTCGGCAGCGGTGAGCGTCGACCCCTTCGGCACCTTCGTCTATGCCGACTTGCAGAAGCCATTCCAGCAGGCCATCGTGCATGTAGAGACCGACGTCACCAACCACAGCCTCGACAAGCACCACTACACGGTGGAGCAGCGGCTGCTGGATGCCAACGGCCGTGAGGTGGCCAGCTGCAGCAGCGAGCAGAGCCAACTGGAATCGAAGGAGACACGCACCACACGGCAAGTGATGAGCGTGACGGCCCCGCATCTGTGGAGCACCACCGACCCCTACCTCTATCAGGTGGAGACCACGGTGAAAGCCGACGGGAAGGTGTGCGACGTCTACCATACGACGACGGGGCTGCGCACGGTCGACTTCGACGCTGACAGCGGATTCCTGCTCAACGGCGAGCAGCTGAAGCTGAAGGGTGTGAACATGCACCAAGACCATGCCGGCGTGGGAGCCGCCATTCCCGAGGCGCTCATGGCCTGGCGCATCAAGCAGCTGAAGGCATTCGGATGCAATGCCTACCGGGCCTCGCACAACCCGATGACGCCCGCCCAGCTTGACATCTGCGACCGCGAGGGAATCCTCGTCATCGACGAGAACCGTCTGGCGGGCATCAACACCGAGCACCTGAGGCTGCTGCAGAACATGATCAAGCGCGACCGCAACCACCCCAGCGTCATCCTCTGGAGCAACGGCAACGAGGAATGGGGTATGGAGAACACCGTGCAGGGCCGACGCATTGCAGCCGCCATGCGCGAGCACACCCGCCAACTCGACCCCACGCGCCACTCCACCATAGCCAATGCCGGAGGCGGCGAGATGATAAAAGGGCTCGACGTGGTGGGCTTCAACTATATCGTGCAAAACGATGTTGACAACCGTAAGCGCCAGAACCCCACATGGAAGATTGTAGGCACTGAGGAGACCACAGGCTGCGGCACGCGCGGCGTCTATTTCGACGAAGCGCGTTCAACGTCCAATGTTCAACGTTCTTCGACGAGAGAAGCGGCAAAGCCGAGCGCACCGTCAAAGGGGCACATGGTCAGCATGAACTATCGCCCCCAAAACTCAAATTCTGGGCCTCAAATCTTTAACGTCATCGAACGGGGATGGCAGTTCTATGCCGAGCGTCCCTGGGCGGCAGGACTGTTCTACTGGACGGGCTTCGACTACCGTGGCGAACCCAACCCCCTCAGCTATCCCGCCCACGACTCGGAGTTTGGCATCCTCGACTATTGCGGATTCCCGAAAGACGAGGCGTGGTATCTGAAAGCATGGTGGACTGACGAGCCTGTGCTGCACATTTTCCCCCACTGGAATCTTCAAGGGCACGAGGGCGAAGAAGTGGAGCTGTGGGCTTACAGCAACTGCGACGAGGTGGAGCTCACGGTGAATGGAAAGAAGCTGGGCCGACAGCAGATGCCAAAGAATGGACACCTGAAGTGGAACGCCATCTATCAGCCCGGCAAAGTGGTGGCTACAGGATATAAGAACGGCAAGCGCATCATCACCGAGACCATCGCCACCACCCAACCTGCCGCAAAGGTGGTGCTGAAGGCCGACCGCACAGCCATCGCTGCCGACGGAGCCGACGTGTGCGTAGTAACCATCGAGGTGCAAGACCAGAAGGGGCGCGTCGTGCCTGACGCCTGTCAGATGCTCACCATCTGTCTGCAGGGCGAAGGGCGCATCCTCGGCGCAGGAAATGGCGACCCTGCCTACCTGGGAGAGGATCATCCGAAGGAACTCAACTGCCACGAGTTCAGCATACCCGCGTTCAACGGACTGGCACAGGTGCTGGTGCAGAGCCACCGCGCGCCATCACAGCTCAACCTCACATGCACGGCACCACAATTGCAAGAGGGAAAGCTGAGCATCACCAGCCTCACCCCCGACCCCTCTCCAAAGTGAGAGGGGAGTATATAGTTCTGCCATTAGCTTTTCGACAGCAAGCCAATATGCTCCCCCCAAGGGGCTATTCTTTACACACATTTGCAAGAGTATTTCCACCGCTCTCCCCGCCCTTGTAAGGGGGGAGGGGTGTTCACGTACCGTTCGACCGCTCGGCCAGATTTGCCGCCCGAACGGCACCGTAGGGACGAACCTTGTGTCCGTCCGCGTGGGCAAATTGCTTGCGGACGGGCACAAGGTCTGTCCCTACCGAATGTACGCATGAATACGAATGAACGCACCCCGCTCAGTTGATTTTGAAAAACAGGGAAAAACAAAAAAACAGAAAAAAGTGTTTATCTGTTTTTTTGTTTTTCCCTGTTTTTCTAATAAGAATTACATACCCCACTCAGTCGGATTTTCATCCGACTGAGCGGGGGCACCTGTGGTGAACGGAGTTGTTACGAAATAGAACACCCGACAGCTAAAAACCGGAAAGAATGTCAAAATCTTTCAAAATAAAATTTGTTCACGATTTCGATGCAATCTGGAGCGAAAAAGGCCCGTTTGGGAGCATTGTTCAACCCTCGTTAGATGGTGAACTGAGGGGGAAAAGCCAAATTTTTGCACACACGCCATGGTTTTGTGCACGTTTTTAGCCCGTATTTGGTGCCTTTTCGCGGTTTTTTAAGCACGCCGAAAAATAAAACGGCAACGCCAAATTTTTTTTCGGCGTTGACTTTTTGAAGCCAGCGATGCCCATTTTTCGTTAAAATCAGCCCAATCGGCTGAATGACAATCATTTGGCAAACCTTCTCAAAACTCGAAAATTTTCGACCAAAAGTTTTTCCGCGCAAAATTTTTGAATTATGGAGGGGTTAAATGGCCATTTTGTCAATATCTTTCACGTCTCCCCATCCTGTCAGGTCACTTCCGCTTTTGAACAATATGGTTGCCCTATTTGACGTTCTCTTGAATCAAAAAAGTAGCTAATAGTTACAAGCCCCCCCCAGCCTCTCCTCGTAAGGGCAGGGTTCAAGAGGGGAGTGACTGCGCATTGTTTTTGGGTTGTTTTTTAGTGGGAAAGGGGTTTCGGAGTGCACTCGTGTATATAAAGATTAGCCCAAGGGGGTGGCGTGGGGTGGAGCTTCTGGCGTTGCTTTTCGGGTCGGGCAGGTGGGTAATTTCTTTTTTTTAGCACAAAAGTCGGTGGGGATTGAAAAAAAAGTAGTAACTTTGCACCCCAAAACGAGAAAGCTTCATATAAACGACATGACAAAGCAATTCCCCGAACACAACGGACTGAACCTGCCACAGGTGAACAACGAAATTCTTGAGAAATGGAAAAGCGAGGACGTGTTCCACCGCTCCGTGGAGGAGCGCGAGGGCTGCCCTCAGTTTGTATTCTACGAGGGGCCTCCCTCGGCCAACGGCCATCCCGGCATTCACCATGTGCTGGGCCGCGCACTGAAGGACACCTTCAACCGCTATAAGACCATGCAGGGCTTCCAGGTGAAGCGCAAGGCTGGATGGGACACCCACGGACTGCCCGTGGAGCTGAGTGTGGAGAAAGCACTCGGCATCACCAAGGCCGACATCGACAACCCGGAGTCGCCGCGCTACATCTCGACAGAGGACTACAACAAGAAGTGCCGCGAAAACGTGATGACCTACACCCGCGAATGGCGTGAGCTGACTGAGCGGATGGGCTACTTCGTCGACTTGGACAACCCCTATATCACCTACGACAACAAATACATCGAGACGCTGTGGTGGCTGCTGAAGCAGTTCTACCAGAAGGGTCTGCTCTATAAGGGCTACACCATTCAGCCCTACAGTCCCGCCGCCGGCACCGGACTGAGCAGCCATGAGCTGAACCAGCCCGGCTGCTACCGCGACGTGAAGGACACTACCTGCACCGCCCTCTTCAAGGTGAAGGGCGGGCTGCCTGGAGATTCTGGAGCCTCCGAGTGGGGACCGTTGTATTTCCTGGCCTGGACCACCACGCCGTGGACGCTGGCCGCCAACTCGGCCCTCTGCGTAGGTCCGAAGATTGACTATGTGGCGGTGGACACCTACAACCCCTACACGGCCAAGCCCATCACCATCATCCTGGCCGAGGCCCGTCTGGCCGCCTATCTGGCTCCCGAAGGAAACATCACCGACGGCGGCGAGATGCCCGAATACAAGAAAGGCCAAAAGTTCATGCCCTATCGCATAGTGGCCCACTACAAGGGTGCCGACCTGGTGGGCATGAAGTACGAGCAGCTGATGCCCGCCATCAAGCCGATGACCGACGGAGCCTTCCGCGTCATTCCCGGCGACTATGTGACCACCGAGGATGGTGCCGGCATTGTGCACATCGCCCCGAACTTCGGTGCCGACGACGCCTTCGTGGCCAAGCAGGCCGGCGTGCCTCCCATCGTGCTCATCGACAAGAAGGGCAACGAGCGCCCAGTGGTGGACTTGCAGGGCAAGTACTACAACATCGACGACCTCGACCCCGACTTCGTGAAGGAGCATGTGAACGTGGCGGAGTGGCAGAAGTTTGCCGGGCGCTACGTGAAGAACGCCTACGACGAGACGCTCACCGACAAGGACGAGACGCTCGACATCAGCATCTGCATGGACCTGAAGGCACAGGACAAGGTGTACAAGATAGAGAAGCACGTGCACAACTATCCCCACTGCTGGCGCACCGACAAGCCCGTGCTCTACTATCCGCTCGACTCGTGGTTCATCCGCAGCTCGTCGATGAAAGAGCGCATGAGCGAGCTGAACAAGACCATCGGCTGGCACCCCGAATCGACAGGCAGTGGCCGCTTTGGCAACTGGCTCGACAACCTAAACGACTGGAACCTCTCGCGCTCGCGCTTCTGGGGCACACCGCTACCCATCTGGCGCTCGGAGGAGGGCGAGGAAATCTGCATTGGCTCCATAGAAGAACTCTACAACGAGATAGAGAAGGCCGTGGCAGCAGGAGTGATGGAGAGCAACCCATTGAAGGAGAAGGGCTTCGTGCCCGGCGACATGAGTCAGGAGAACTACGACCGCATCGACGTGCACCGCCCCTACGTGGACTATATTAAATTGGTGTCGCCCACGGGCAAGCCCATGAAGCGCGAGGCCGACCTCATCGACGTGTGGTTCGACAGCGGCTCCATGCCCTACGCACAGCTGCACTACCCCTTCGAGAACCGCGAACTCATCGACGACCGAAAGTTCTATCCCGCCGACTACATCAACGAGGGCGTTGACCAGACACGCGGATGGTTCTTCACCCTGCACGCCATCGCCACGATGATATTCGACTCGGTGTCGTTCAAGAACGTGGTGTCAACCGGTCTGGTGCTCGATGCCAAGGGCGACAAGATGTCGAAGCACAAAGGCAACGTGGTGAACCCCTTCGAGATGATTGAGAAGTACGGCTCGGATGCCGTGCGCTTCTACATGATGACCAACTCAGAGCCGTGGGACAACCTGAAGTTCGACCCCGAGGGTGTGGCCGAGGTGAGCCGCAAGTTCTTTGGCACCCTCTACAACACCTACTCCTTCTTCGCCCTCTACGCCAATGTCGATGGCTATGTTCCCGCTGATACATCTGTCGTGGCATCACCACAACCAGCACAGCGCCCCGAAATCGACAGATGGATCCTCTCCTGCCTGAACACGCTGGTGAAGCGGGTGACGGCCGAGATGAACAACTTCAACCCCACGCGAGCCGGGCGCTTCATCGACAGCTTCGTGAACGACGACCTCTCAAACTGGTATGTGCACACCCAGCGCAAGCGCTTCTGGGGAAAGGACATGACCGACGACAAGCGCTCGGCCTACGACACGCTCTACACCTGCCTGATGACCGTGGCCAAGCTCATCGCACCATTTGCACCATTCTTTGCCGACCAGCTCTACCACGACCTCGGTGGACAGAAGGACTCGGTGCATCTCGACACCTTCCCCACAGCCGACGATGCAATCATCGACACCGACCTGGAAGGACGCATGGAGATGGCGCAGAAAATCACGTCGATGGTGCTGGCACTGCGCAAGAAGGTGAGCATCAAGGTGCGCCAGCCCCTGCAGTGCATCATGGTGCCAGCCACCGACGAGCAGCGCCACTACATAGAAGCCGTGAAGCAGCTCATTCTGAACGAAGTGAACGTGAAGGAACTGAAATTCGTGGAGGGACAAGGCGTGCTGGTGAAGAAGGTGAAGTGCAACTTCCGCGTGATGGGCAAGAAGTATGGCAAGCTGATGAAGAGCGTTGCCGCTGCTGTAGATGCCCTGTCGCAGGAACAGATTGCGGAGCTGGAAGCCAAGGGAACCATCGCCGTCGTGGCCGAAGGACAAGAGCTGACAGTGGAGGCTGCCGACGTTGACATCATCAGCGAGGACATCCCCGGCTGGTTGGTGGCCAACGAGGGGGCACTCACAGTGGCACTCGAAGTGGAGGTGACCGACGAGTTGAGAAACGAGGGAATGGCCCGCGAACTCATCAACCGCATACAGAACATACGCAAGGAGAGCGGACTGGAAATCACCGACCGCATCGTGGTGACCTTGGGCCCCAACCAAGCCATGGAGATGGCAGTGGCAGCATTTGGCGACTATGTGAAGACACAGGTGCTGGCCAACGACATCCGCATCGAGGAGAACGACGGACAGGAGGTGGACTTCGGAGAGTTCACACTGAACATCAAGATTGCAAAGAGTTGATAAGGAAAAGGACTTAGCCTACAGTGTTCATAGAAATGATTTGGAGTTACTGGAGTTGTAGGAGTACAGGAGTTCAGACGATAGTTTTATTGTCAGAGGATGACATGATGCGGAACTATTGTCAGAACTCCTGTACTCCTGCAACTTCTGCAACTTCATGAATAATTCAAGTTAGATACCAAATCGAAAATGAAGAGATTTCCCTTGCTGATGCTGATATGCCTGATACTGGCTATCGTGTGCGAGGCCGCCCCACGCCGCAAGAAGGTGGTGCGTCGACGGGCCACACCACGCCGCGCTGTAAAGTATGTGGCTCCGACGCCCGTGAAGCGGAGCGTCCACGATGCCGACCCCTTCCATGCTTGCGAAGACACCTGCTCGCATGTGCATGGCATCGACGTGAGCCACTATCAGAACGAGGTGTTCTGGAATGCGGTGGGCGACGACACCAACATGGCCTACGTCTATCTGAAATGCACCGAGGGCAAGGACAACCAGGACCCGCTCTATCTGCGCAACATCGAGATGGCCCACAGCCACGACCTGAAGGTGGGCAGCTACCATTTCTTCAGGCCAAAGGTGAACCTGAGTCTGCAGATACACAACTTCAAGGCGCAGTGTCTGCCTGCCGAGCAAGACCTCATCCCCATGCTCGACGTGGAGAACGATGCCGGGATGCCCACCGAGCAGTTCTGCGACTCGCTGACGAAGATGCTCCACCTGATGGAGGAGGCCTACCATCAGAAGCCCCTCGTCTACACCTACCGCAACTTCTACAACAAGCACCTGCAAGGCCGGCTCGAAGGATATCCGCTCATGATTGCCATGTATAGCGACGAACAGCCGGAACTGGCCGACGGACGCGACTACATCATCTGGCAATACACCTGCAAAGGACGGCTGAGCGGAGTGAAAGGCGACGTGGACAAGAGCCGCATCATGGGCAACCACACTCTAAAGGAAATCTACTATGTCAGATAGAAGCAACAGCTGGACCACCTCCATCATCGTGGGCACCATCATCGCCCTCATCGGAATCCTCACAGGACTCTACATTGCCGACAACGCACGCCAGCAATTGGCGGCGGCAACACAGCAGACCGAACAGCAGGAGACGGGCACAGAGAATAGTGCTTCCCCCACCCCACAGCCCAAGGCGGCCACCCTCGACGAGCTGCCGCCACTCGACCCTATGGAGCCAGAAGCCGAAGTTCCTGCACCAGCCGAAGAGCCGCAGGAGGCAACACAGGCCGAAGATCCAGCCGAAGAGCCGACAGCCACCCCACAAGAGGAGGAGCAGGACACCTTTGAGGAGGTGACGCCAGAGGAGCTGGAGGAACTGACACCAGAGCAGACAAACGACACAGTGGGATGAGGCACCAATGATGCCTCTCCCTCTTTTTTTAGATGATTTGTATGAGAGCAGACATTGAATAATTAAAAATACAACCTAACAATGAAAAAGATTTCGTTCTTTGCTATGGCCGTATGTTTCGGTCTGGTGATGGCTTCGTGCAACGACAGCAAGAAGCAGGGTGGCGAAGCCGCTACCGAAGAAAACGTTGAGGCCACTGCAGTGACCGCCGATGATGCCGAGGTCGCCGTAAAGGCCTACGAAGAGTATTTTGCGAAATACGACGACCTGCAGAAGCGCAGCGAGGCTGGCGAGGATGTCATAGACGAATTGATGGAGCTGCAGGTGCAGGTGTTGGACATCTCAGATCAGCTGCTAAAAACGGAGAGCCTTCGCAACCCCGAACAGAATGCTCGCGTGAAAGACATCGACGAAAAGATCGATGCCTGGAAAAAGAAGATCTTGGGAGAGTGAGCGAAGAGGAGGAAAAAGAAATGAAAGGGACAATAGTTTTGGCTTAAACTATTGTCCCTTTCACTTCTGCGGATGAAGTCGGCTCACTCCCTTTCACTCCCTAAATATCATAGCGCCTCGTCGTCGGGGCGTTCAGTGCGATGCTTCAGCGGGGGCAAGTGACGTTGGCGCCGCAGGAATGCCTCCCGCCGTTCCTCATAATCTTGCTGGTGCTTCTCCAAATATCCGTCGGCCATCGCGCTTTACTGCTTCACGCTTATTTAAACTTGGCATAGACGATGCTGATGCGGATAGGCTCGTTGGGATTGTCGGGGCCTCCCACCAAGCGTGTGCTGGTGAGCGACATGTCGTGCTGAATGCCAACGATGCCACTGCCCGACGAAGATTTGGTAGAGGCCACAGGCACCAACACCATCTTGTTCCAGTCGGGATGATGCTGCTCCCAATTGGGGTCGGCAGCCATTCCCTTCACACGCTGCTGCCACAGAGTAGTAATGAGCGAAGAGAGGTTGTTGAAGGTGTACGTGTTGGTGTTCTGGTATAAGTTGGTCTGCGGGTAGTTGTAGCTGGTGTAATATGATGTCACGTTGTCGGGCACTTTGCCATTTTCAAAGAAGCTCTTCAGGCTATCCTTCTGCACCAGCAACAGCATTTGCGGGATGGAGAACATACGCGAGTCGCTCGACTGGTTGTTAAGGCGTTGGAAAGTGATCTTCGCGGCCAACAACGAGTCGCCCTCGTGGCTTTGCTTGATTTGGGCCACGGGGAGCGTCACCTCGGTGAAGAGTCCTGCCGGAGTCTTCAGATAGGTGTGCTGTGTCTCCTTGGCCATGCGCTCCAGCGATGCCTGGTCGTTGTGCACATACGTGGTCTGCAGCACCTCGCGTGTACCTGCCAGCACCAGCCGCCCGCTCACCACCGACGTGTCGCCCTGCAGCGTGTAGAAAATGCGCAGTCCAATGTCCGACACCCGCGAGTGGAATCCCAGACCATCGGTGATTTCGAAAAGGAAGCCCGGACACACGGTATGAGCAAAGGTATAGGAATTGGAAAAACGCTCAGGATGGTCGTAATACTGGCGTAAGATATAAGTGCCATAATTGTCGTAGACGGTACCGTCGGCAGCGGTGTAAGGCTGGTTGAGCGTCACCTTGATGGCGGGCTGGTAAGTGTCGCTGGTGCGAGCCGAGTCGGTTTCGGTCAGGTCGGCATAGCTGAACACCACATTGCGCTTGATGCCGCCATCGCGCAAGAACCCTGCCTGTGTCGGATTGAAATTGGAGTAGTATCGACGGCCTTCCTCCAAGGGCTTGCTCAGCTCTGTGGCACGCATTTTCATGGCCGTGAGGCTGTCGTCCTGTGTCGAAGGTGCCTGTATATAAAGAATGATGTCGCAGGAATCAGCAGCTGCCCTCCCCTCTGACCGGCTCAGGATTTTCTCCTCAGGGGAGATGTAGATATGCTCCAACAGGTGGAACTGAGTGGTGAACTCGCTGGTGACATCGGCTCCCGTCTGAGGGTCGCGTACACGTCCAAAATAGCAATCGGACGATTGTGCAAGCACCGAATCGGCCAAAATGGTGCGAGTGGCTACATCATAACTCGTAGTGGTCACCTGTAGCTTGTCGTTTTCACTGGTGAGCGACTGTCCGATGTTCATGTCGTCGTTGTCGCAAGAATAAATGGCCACCAGCGCAAGTGCAGCAGCCATATATGAACGTAGTTTCATCTTCACGGAATAAATGAACTAAATAGTCTCGTAGAAGCTTTCGTAGGGTTCGGCAAAGTCATCTTGATACTCCAGCATCGGCAGCCCCTTCTGCTTCACGTGGTCGAGAAGCATAGGATTCACCTCGCGGTCGGCCAGAATGATGCCGTCGCTGTAGTCGATGGCCAGCTTTCCCAAATCATCAATGCCGAAGTTGTCATTATAGCTTTCCAGCAGCTCGGGCTTGGCATCGCGGAATGCCAGGCTCTGCTTGAACTTGCAGCCAAGGTCGTTGGTAAGGCTTTTGGCAAAGAGCGAAGTCACCACCTTCGTGTCGGCAAAAGAAGGCTCGTCGGCGTATGCCGTCTTCACATAGAATGGCACCACAGCGCTCATCCATCCCTGACAGTGAATGACGTCGGGCACCCAGCGCAGCTTCTTCACCGTCTCCAGCACACCGCGTGCAAAGAAGATGGCACGCTCACCATTGTCGGGATAGTCGATGCCCTGCTCGTCGGTGCCCATCTGGCGTTTGGCGAAATAGTCCTCGTTGTCGATGAAATACACAGCCACGCGAGCACTCTGAATGCTCGCCACCTTGATGATGAGAGGATGGTCGGTATCATCGATAATGAGGTTCATCCCCGACAAGCGTTGCACCTCGTGCAGCTGTCCTCGGCGCTCATTGATGGTTCCCCACTTGGGCATAAAGGTGCGAATCTCGTGTCCACGGTCTTGCATGGCTTTGGGCAACTCGCGCCCCATAATCGACAAATCGTTGTCGGGGACATACGGAGCAATCTCTTGGTTGATGAATAGGATTTTTTGTTTTGCCATTCGCTCTATCGTGTTGTTTTTGCAGTGCAAAGGTACAAAAAATCTTGCATAAAAACGAATAATCTGTGCAATTTTAGGAAAAAGTGACATTTTATAGGTTTATTTTTAGTCTTTTTTTTCCTTGTTTGCGAAAATTGTTGTTATTTTGCAGCCGAAATCCTCAAATGGGTGTTTCAAAAGTTTCATCGATGAAAGTATTCAAAAAGATTGTTGACCTGCAGAATGCGCTCTTTGCCGACCGCAAGGCAGGCAAGAGCGTGGGTTTGGTTCCCACAATGGGTGCACTTCACGAGGGGCATGCATCACTGGTGCGCCGCTCGGTGGAGCAGAACGATGTGACGGTGGTGTCGGTGTTTGTCAACCCCACACAGTTTAACGACCAGGGTGACTTGAACCGCTACCCTCGCGACCTTGACAGCGACTGCCGTTTGCTGGAGCAATGCAACGCCGACTATGTGTTGGCCCCCGAGGTGGAAGAGATGTACCCCACCCCCGACCGTCGCCACTTTGAATATCCACCCGTGAGCACGGTGATGGAGGGTGCCCACCGTCCCGGCCATTTCAACGGTGTGTGTCAGGTGGTGAGCCGCCTGTTCTACATCGTGCGCCCCGACCGCGCCTACTTTGGCGAGAAAGACTGGCAGCAGATTGCCGTGGTGAAGGCGATGGTGAAGCATCTACAGCTGAAGGTTCAGATTGTGGAATGTCCCATTGTGCGTGAGGCCGACGGACTGGCACGCTCCAGTCGTAATGCCTTGCTCACAAAGAGCGAGCGAGCTATTGCACCAGCCATCTACAAGGCCCTGAAGGAGAGCACGGAATATGCCAAGAGCCACACATTGAAAGAGACGCACGACAAGGTGGTGGCCGACATCAACAGCGTAGACGGTCTGGAGGTGGAATATTTCTCGATAGTGGATGGAGACACGCTTCAGGACGTTGCCGAGTGGGACGATTCGTCCTACGTGGTGGGATGCATCACCGTGTATTGCGGTGGCACTCCCATCCGCCTCATCGACCATATTAAATATAAGGGGGAGTAATTCCGACTCTCTATCGTTATTTCGTTATTTCGAGAAATCGTCATTCCGTTAAATCCGTTAAATCGCAAATATTATCGATGTTAATTGAAGTCATGAAGTCGAAGCTGCACTGTGTGCAGGTGACCGAGGCCAACTTGAACTATATGGGCAGCATCACCATCGATGAAGACCTGATGGACGCTGCAAACCTGATTGCTGGCGAGAAGGTTCAGGTGGTGAACAACAACAATGGAGAGCGCTTCGAGACCTACATCATCTGCGGCGAGCGCGGCTCTGGGTGCATCTGCCTGAACGGAGCCGCCGCCCGGCGTGTGCAGGTGGGCGACACCGTCATCATCATCTCCTACGCTCTGATGGATTTCGAGGAAGCACGCAACTTCAAGCCCAGCGTGGTGTTCCCTCTAAACAATCGCTTGTAAAGCACTCACCTATCAGTAGCTCTTACTCCAAACCAATTTTTACCATACGTCTTTTACCGAAATTTGGCGTTGACCTTGCGAAAGGTCAACGCCAAATTATAATGTGGAGACGACTGTCGAAATCCAGCCCTCTGCTTACTCGTAAACGGTGTACTCAGCCGTTGACTCGATGATGACGCAACGGTTCTTGTCGTTCTCGGCGAAAGGCTGCACGGTGTCACCCTTAGAGTCGATACTGATGCGAGCAGCGTCGCAGCCATACTTCTTCACGAGGGCATCCTTGCACTCCGTAGCACGGCGCTCAGCATACATCTTGTTCACCTCGGCGTTGCCAGTGCCCTTGTCGGCATAGCCCACCACCTGCACCTTAGCGTCCTTATACTTCTTCATGAAGTCGGCCACGCGCTTCAGCTGATCCTGTCCGGCATCCTTGGGGTCGCTCTTGCAAATCACATAGAAGATCTCCTCCTTCAGCTGGTCTTTCTTCACCACCGCCTTCTTCACGGGCTGCTGAGGCTTCGGCTCCACGACGGGCGTAGCAGGTACCACCTTCTCCGTTTCTGGCTTCTTCTCCACTACGGGCTGCTGAACCACGGGCTGAGGCTTAGTCACCGTCTTCACCGGTGCAGCCTTCTTGTAGTGACCCTGACCGAAGCGGAAGCTGACACCCAGCATAGCGGTAAACTGCCAGTCGTCGGCATCGTTGGTCTTCGAGTTGAAACGGTCATCGAGCGAGTTGGCTGCCAGCTCCAGCGAGAAGCCCAGGGGCTTCGTCACGTCGGTCTCCAAGCGGAGGCCGGCACGCAGGTTGTGGCTGAGCCGATTGTCGTCCCATGCAAGGGGGATTCTGGTGATGGGAACGTTCAGGTCTTTCAGCTCGTCGTTGTCCCAAGCATAGTTGAGTCCCACGCCGCCCAGCAGTATCACGTTCAGCGGATGACTGGCCTCGGCAGCAAACAAGTTGGTCAGGTTCAGCATCACATCAGCCGACGGCGTGATGTATTTCCACTTGTAGAACTTGTCCAGGTCTTTAAAGCCCGACTTTGACTGCCATGCATTCACGTGCAGCCTGACGCCCACCACAGGCGAGAAATAGTGTCCGAAGCTGAAGGCAGCCGTGGGAGTCATCAGCTTGGTCATGTCGGCATTGGTGGAGGTCAGTTGCAAACCGCCCTGAGCTTCCACATACGAATACGATTTCAACGCGCCGCTCATGTCATTCTGCGCTGTAGCATTGCCAGCCAAGAGAGCCAAGGCAGCAGTAAAAAGCAGATTCTTGTAATTCATCGTTTTAAGTTTAATGTTAAGTTTTTCGTCTGCAAAGATAGTTATTTTTCTTTAAATAACAAGAAAAAAGGGCAAAAAGTTAAAGGCAATGGGGTAAAATATGTAGTGCCATGCCGTAAGAAGAGCCAAAATGGCCTTCCTGCTTCTGCCTTTTTCCCTTCTTTGGTAGCTATTTCAGTATGTTGTCAACAAACTGTTTGAGGTCGTCACCGCGCAGTCCTTTCTCCAAGATGCGGCCTTCGGTGTCGACGACGACGATGTAGGGGATGGCGTTCACCTGGAAGGTCTGAGCAGCCGAGCACCCCCACCCTTTCAAGTCTGACATCTGCGGCCAGTCAATCTTCAGGTCGGTGATGGCCCGGTTCCAGTCGGCGGCACTCTCGTCGAGCGAGATGCCCACGATACCAAGTCCCTTGGGACGATAGGTGGCGTAGAGTTCCCTCATGAAAGGCATCTCGTTGCGGCAGGGGCCGCACCACGAAGCCCAGAAGTCGAGGATGGTGACCTTGTTCTTGCTCACCTCGTCCATGATGTTCAACGGCTCGCCCTGAGGCGTGTTGAGTGTGAACGCCGACATCACCTGCCCCTTCTCGATGGACTCGCCCGCCAGCAGCACTTTCTCCAAGTCGGCCACCTGCTGGCGCTGACGGAATTTCTCAGGCAGCTTGGCCAGCAACTGACGAACCACATCAGGACTTTCCTGCGGGTCGATATACTTCAATAACAGCATGTAGCCCAACTCATTGCCCATGTTTTTCTGAGCTGCTTCTTGAATCTTCTTGTTCACCTCGCCATAGAGCTGCATATAGCGTTCGGCCAGCGCCCACTCGCTGTCCTTGCTCAGCACGGTGTCGCTATAGACGATGGTCTCAATCTCGTGTATCTTGTCGTATAGGGGGTTGGTTTCCTCCGCCAACTTCTGCAAAGCATCGTTGGCCTCGGTGCCCGAGATGGTCGACTTTCCAGCCTCGGCAGCGATATCGATGCTGATGATGCCAGGCTCGGTGAGGAAGCTCACGCTGTTGAAGGGGTCGCTCTCCACGTTGATGGAGCAGTGGCGCACGCTGTCGGCCACCCCGCTGTAGCTGAACGTTCCGCCCTTCACCACGATGGTGTCGAGGGTCTGCCCCTCGGCATCGGTGAGCAAAAGCCGGCAGCCATCCTCAAATGCGGCAGTGCCCTTGATTTCATACTTCGTGCCGGGGGCATCCTTCGTGGTGCACGAAGCCGCCAGCAACAAGCCCATAAAGGCCATCAGCATTCTTGTTGTCTTCATTTTCTTCTTTAATTAAATATGGTTAATCATTTATGAATTAGACTTGTGCCATCGTGCAGAAATGAATTGCTGACAGTCGGAAAGCATCTGCACTCGCGCCACGCGCATCACTATATAATATAATAAGGAGGCCATCACCATTCGCACCGCCAGCAGCAGCCATAGCGAATGGATGCTGCGTGTGGCCATCGCCGTGGCGACCATCACGGCGGCGGCGGCCAGGGCAAAGGGCACGGTGTCCTTCAGAAACGACAGAAGGTCATAGCCCGTCATACGGCTCACGAAGTAGAACCACACGCCCACCCACGCCACATTGAGCGCCACGAACGTCATCACCATCACATGGATGCCCTGAGGCCACAACGAGGCCATCAGCGCCACTTGGGCCAAGCCCAACACGATGGTGCACCACATGAAGATGTCGCTGCGCCCACGACTCACTATCAGGTCGCCGAGCAGCGCCGAGAGGGGCATGAATGCTCCGCTGAAGCACAGCCAAGGCAGCAGCTCGGCCGATGTGGCCCACTTCTCGCCAATGGCCAGCACGATGAACTCGTGGGCCACCAATCCCAAGCCGAAGAGCAGGGGGAAGCTGACAAAGGCGGTGAAGCGCACCATCTTGCGCAGCACTCGCAACTGGCGCTCGCGCTCATCGTCAAGGCCCACCAGCACGGGCTGGTCGACGGCCTTCACCATGTTCTGGATGAGCATCGACCCCTTAAAACTCCATTGGTAAGCTTGGTTATAATCGCCTGTGTCGCGAGCCGAGAAATGTCTTCCCAGCATGATGTTCATCACGTTGGCGTTGATGTCGGTGAAGATGGTAGTCACCAATATTTTCACGCTGAAGGGGAACATCCTCTTCACAGGGCCAAAGTCGATATGAAGCGTTGGCCGCCAAGGACTGAAGTGCCACATCAGCAGCGTGTTGGTGAGAATGAAGAGCAGACTCTGCGTGGCCAGTGCCCAATAGCCACAGCCCAAGAAGGCCAGCAGCGCGCCCGTCACACTCGACAGGAGCACCGCCGTCATGCCACACTGAGCCAGCTGCTTGATTTGCAGATTTTTCGTCAGATAGGCCGCTTGCGCCATCCCCCAGCTGCTGAGCACAAAGCCGAGGAAGACATAGCGACAGAGCCACGTGAGTGCTGGTTGATGATAATAGGCGGCGATGAGGGGCGAACAGAAGAACAGCACCACGTAGATGACGGCTCCGGCCAGGATGTTGAACCAGAACACTGAGTTATAGTCCTCGTGGCGAGGCTCCCTCAGATTGACGAGCGCGGTCTTGAACCCACTCGACTGCAGGTTGTTGGCCACCACCGAGAAGATGGTGATCATGGCTATCATACCAAAATCATCGCGGCTCAGCAGTCGTCCCAGGATGATGCCGAACACCAGGCCCACCAACTGCTGAACGCCATTATTCATGCCGCCCCACAGCAAACCCTTGGCCGTCTTCTCTTTCAGGTTCTCCATTCCCGTCTTATCGTCCTCCTTCGCTTTCACGCCACAAAGTTACAAATTATCGTCCGATTAACATCGCATTTTTGGCGAAAAGTGATGGCAAAAGAATAAAAGGGGAATGAAGGGGGAGTGAAGGGGAGTGAAAGGGACAATAGCTCATCCGCAAGTCTATCGTCCCTTTCACTCCCCTTCGCTCCCTTTCACTCCCCCATCACTCCCCTCTATTGGTATCGTGAAGCGACGACCTGCCAATTCACTATCTGCCAGAGGGCAACCAGATGGTCGGGGCGACGGTTTTGGTAGTCCAGATAATAGGCGTGCTCCCATACATCGAAAGTGAGCAGAGGTTTTAGGCCGCGCTGCACAGGGTTGGCGGCATTCGTCTCCTGCGTAATTACGAGCTTGCCGTCGTTGTCGGCCGACAGCCACACCCAGCCTGAGCCAAAGAGCGTTGCGCCCTTCTGCTGAAACTCAAGTTTAAAGGCATCAAACGAGCCAAAATCTCTTGCGATGGCCTCAGCGAGGGGACCTGTCGGGTGGTTGTCGGCCTTCGGGGCAGCAAACTGTCCAAAGTACAGCTCATGATTCAGCACCTGCCCCGCATTGTTCAGAACGCCTCCCTCAGCCTCCTTCACAATTTCCTCAAGCGGAAGATTTGCCAACGGACTGCCCACAAGCAACCCATTGAGATTGTTCACATATCCCAGCAGATGTTTGCCATGATGACAACCTATCGTCTGCCTGCTAATCACAGGCTCCAGCGCATCCTCCGAATACGGCAGCGCCATCAATTCAAATTTCACATTTGCCATAAAACATTAAATTTATAAGGGGAGTGAAAAGGAGTGAAGGGGGAGTGAAGAGGAGTGAAGGGACGATGGTTTTGCGTATGAACGATAGTCCTTCCTCTCCTTTTCACTCTCTCTCTCACTCCTTTTCACTCCTAACATTGAATATGATTGCTTTCGCATATAAACTATTGTCCTTTCACTCCTTTTCACTCCCTTTCAGCGACCAAATCCGTGCCCGTTCCACTTCAGCGTAGTCTGTGTCTTCTTACCGTTGTCGTCCCACGTTGTCACGGTGATGTCCTTGCCCATACGCGGCAGGGAGTAGGCAGTGTTCATATATTCCACTTCGAAGCCGGGCATCTCGCATTCCTCCATCTTCTTGGTAGCATTGTCGTAGCGGCAGAACGAGAAGCTGTCGAATTGTCCCATGACGGGCTTGCCATTCTTGAAAGTCCATCTGTTGCAAGCGAAGAGCTTGTGCTTACCGTCGGCCTCGTTCCAATAGCACATCTCCACCCTGTTGACGTGTTCGCCAGTTTTTTCCTCATAGAGCAGGTAACCGTTGCGCTGGTCGATGGTGAGCGTTGCGCCCTTTTTTAGAGGCTGACCGTTGGCTTGACGCGCCATGGCTTTCTGCATGCTTTCGTACAGGTTCACCCACTCTCCGCATTCATCTTCGTCGGTGGGTTGGGTGATGTTTGCAAGATAAGACGTGGCAAAGTCCTTGATAGTGGGTTGCGCCCCCTGGTACTTCACTCGGATGCCATCCTGTGCAGCAACGGCCAGGACACAGCAGACAAAGATGATAGCTAATGATAGTTTTTTCATTATTGTTTTGGTTTTTGCTAATACGAAAAGATGCTGCAAAAATACGAAAAGTTGAGTAAAAAAACAAACAATCTTTTCTTTTTTTGCCGTAAAGGCGTGATTTTTAGTAACCGTTTAGAAAAAACTTGAACCGATTCGTCTACCACTACAGGCCGATGTTTTGTGTCAGTAATGATCTCCTTTCAACGATTGCGGATAACTATTTTTCTATATTCATCTATAAATTTCGGTTGGCAGCGGCCGCTGCCATCATTGGCGGCGTTCGCTGCCATCATTGGCAGCGGCCGCTGCCAATCATGTTTTCCCTCGGCGGTGACTCCCGCTCCCAGTTTGTCGTGCGCCACCGCCCCTGAATGCATCCCATTTCGGTCGTCATCAACAATGCTCAACGGCATGTCATCACTTTTTTTGCGAATTATTTGCTGATTCCGTAAATAATTCCACTTACGGCAGAATGCGGATAATCATAAAGTTTATTTCTCGACGTGAAATAATCGTTTCACATTGAAAAATAAACTTTTGTCATGTCCATTGGGAAACTTTGACGGGGCTTTTACGCTATGTTAGTCCGCACGCAGACGCCCTCGTCGCGGAGATATTGCTTGAGCTGGGCGATGCTGATTTGGCCGAAATGGAAGACGCTGGCTGCCAAGGCCGCATCGGCATGACCGACAGTAAAGGCATCGCGGAAATGCTGCATGGTGCCAGCGCCGCCACTGGCGATGATGGGAATGGACAGCCGGTCGGCAAGGGTGGCGAGGGCCTCGTTGGCATAGCCCTCCTTCACGCCGTCGTGGTCCATCGACGTGAAGAGTATCTCGCCTGCGCCTCGCTCTTGCGCCTCGTGTGCCCACTCAAACAGTTGTCGCTCGGTGCGTTGTCGCCCTCCCTTCAGATAGCAATGCCATCCGTCGGGTTCCATGCGGGCATCGATGGCCACCACACACACCTGCGAGCCAAAGCGGCGCGCCGTGTCCTCGATGATGGTGGGGTTCAAGATGGCGGCGCTGTTCATGCTCACCTTGTCAGCACCAGCCATCAACAAGCGCTCCACGTCGGCCAGCTCGTTGATGCCACCCCCCACGGTGAAGGGTATGTTGATTTGACGTGCCACTCGTCCCACCATCTCGGTGAACGTCTTGCGCCCCTCGAACGAGGCGGTGATGTCGAGAAACACCAGCTCGTCGGCTCCCGCCAGACTGTATGCCTTTCCCAGCTCCACCGGGTCGCCAGCAGAGCGCAAATCCACAAAGTTGACACCTTTCACGGTCTGTCCGTCTTTCACGTCAAGGCACGGTATGATTCGTTTTGCCAATCCCATTTTCTTTCGAGTTCCCTTTTTTTATTGCGATTTTCGTTATAACGTTGTTTCGTTATATCGTTATAACGCTATTTTTGTTTTAACGTCATAACGCCATATCGTTATTTTGGCATATCGTCATTCATAATTCGTCATTAAACAACTCTTTCAAGTCTATTCGGCCTTCGTAAATGGCTTTTCCGAAGACTACTGCAGGCACTCCCGCCTCCTGCAACTGCTGGATATCGGCCACCGACGACACTCCCCCACTGGCGATGAGATGAATGTGGGGGAAGGCTTGCATCACCTGCCGGTACAACTCGGTGGCGGGTCCGGCAAGGGTGCCGTCTTTCGAGATCTCGGTGCACAGCACGTGGCGCACGCCCATGTCGATATATCTCTGCAGGAAGGGCAACAGCTCTTCGGTGGAGTCTTCTTTCCATCCGTTGATGCTGATGCGCCCGCCTCTGACGTCGGCCCCCAGAATCATCTTGTCGGCACCATAATGGCCCAGCCATGTGGCGAAGAGTTGAGGCTGGGTGACGGCCACCGACCCCACCGTCACCATTGTGGCTCCTGCGTCGAAGGCCAGCTGCAAGTCGTCGTCGGTCTTGATGCCACCGCCAAAGTCCACCACTAACCGTGTGTTTTGTGTGATGCTGCGCAGCACCTGGTGGTTGACCACATGGTGCGACTTGGCTCCGTCCAGGTCGACGATGTGTAGCCTGTGCGCCCCCATGCGCTCCAGCATCAGTGCCATCGCCAGGGGCTCGCCGTAGTCGGTCTTCTGTGCATAGTCGCCACACGTCAGTCTGACGCATCGTCCACCGATGATGTCGATGGCGGGAATGAGTTCTATCATAGCTCCAGAAAGTTTTTGATGATTTGCTCGCCCGCACTGCCGCTCTTCTCGGGATGGAACTGCGTGGCATAGAAATTGTCTTTGGCCAAGGCGGCCGAGTAGGGCAAGATGTAGTTGGCTGTGGCGATGGTGTCGTCGCAGATGGGCACATAATAGCTGTGTACGAAGTAGACCCATCCCTGCCCTGCCGCCTGGTGTAGGCCGCCATCGGCTACGCCCTTGAGCAGGGGGTTCACCTTCTTGCTGATGGGGTTCACCACCGGCTCAATCATGTTCCACCCCATGCAGGGCACCTTGTCCTCGTGGTTGGTGGGCCTGAACTTGACCACGTCGGCGTTGAACACGCCCAAGCACTCGGTATCGCCCTCCTCGGAGTGTCGGCACAGCAGTTGCTGGCCAATGCAGATGCCCAGCACGGGCTGCCGCAACGAAAGTATCACTTGGTCGAGTCCATGCTGGCGCAGATAGTCCATTGCCGTGCTGGCTTCGCCCTGTCCGGGAAACACCACGCGGTCGGCTTGGCGCAGGGCGTCGGCATCGTCGGTGAGCAGAGGCTCCACCCCCAAGCGGCGCAGCGCATTCATTACCGAGAAGATGTTGCCGGCGTTATATTTAACTACAGCTACTTGCATAATAGTTGTCTCTCGTTTTGTGGGTATTAATAAAACACATGTTGCATTAAATGGCTGCAAATTTACGAAAAAAAGGGCTTTTTCGCCATTATTCTCGCTTTTTTTTCCCTTTTTCGTTATTTTTTTGTTCAAAATGGTTGTTAATTCAGAAATAATTCATAACTTTGCAAAAAGAAAAACCGCAGATATAGTATCATGGCAAAGTATAATATCACGGAAAAGAAAAAACGCAACGCCACCTACTGCTCCTTGGTGAGTCCCGAATTGATGGACGAGTTGGAGGTTAAAATCTCCGACATAGTAGTAAAGAAGAAGAAGTATAAGGACAAGAACTACACCGCTCGGCGCCTGGCTATGGACTTAGGCACCAACACCCGCTACGTGTCGGCGGTAGTGAACGTGCGTTTTGGCATGAACTACACATCTTTTATTAATAAGTATCGCATCCAGGAAGCGTTGGCCATCCTGAGTTCGAAGCAACAGGTGCGCCTGCGCATGGAGGATGTGAGCGACATGGTGGGATTTGCCAATCGCCAGTCGTTCTATGCAGCCTTCTATCGCTTCGTGGGCATCACGCCCAGGGAGTACAAGGCACAACACGCTACCAAACAATGACCTGTGGGCTTAGGCAGCCCCCACCCCAACACAATCATGCAGACCTTCAACTACAGCGACGAGCGCTTTGCCGACTTGCAGCTGCTGCGCTATCGTCTTGACGGGTTCGACCGGCTCACCCTGAAACAAAAAGAGCTGGTGTACTACCTCGCAGAAGCCACCTTGATGGGGCGCGACATCATCTTCGACCAATGCGGCCGTCACAACTTGGCCATCAGAGCATTGCTCGAAGCCATCTACACCGATGACGCTATCGATCGAAGCACCGACGACTTCCACCAGCTGGAGGTCTACCTCAAGCGTGTGTGGTTCTCGAATGGCATCTATCATCATTATGGGTGCCAGAAGTTTCAGCCCGGCTTCAGCCCCGACTATCTGTGGCAATGCATGAACAGCGTGCCACAGGACAAGTTGCCCTTGCATCCCGGCACCACCGTGGCCGACCTGCGCCAGCAGCTCTTCCCAGTCATCTTCGACCCTACCGTGCTGCCCAAGCGGGTGAACCAAGCCGACGGCGACGACCTGGTGCTCACCTCGGCCAGCAACTTCTATGAAGGCGTCAGCCAGCAGGAGGCCGAGTGCTTCTATGATGAGCTGAAAGCCCGCCACGCCAATGACGCCGAGCCACCATCGTGGGGACTCAATAGCCGTCTGGTGAAATATGCCGACGGCACCATCGTCGAGGAGGTGTACTCGGCCCACGGTCGATATGCAACAGCCATCCGCCGCATCATCGAGCAACTGCGCAAGGCCGCCAACGTGGCCGAGAGCGAGCAGCAGCGGCTGGTGATAATGAAGCTGATAGACTACTACCAAACGGGCGATTTGCGGCTCTTCAACGACTATTGCAAGCTATGGGTACAGTGCCTCGACGGAGAGATTGACTTCATCAACGGCTTCATCGAGGTGTATGGCGACCCACTGGGACTGAAAGGTTCATGGGAGGGACTGGTAGAGTATGTCGACGAGGAGGCCACACGCCGCACCAGCCTCATCAGCCAGAACGCACAGTGGTTTGAAGACCACTCACCCGTAGACCCCCGCTTCCGCAAACCGGTGGTGAAGGGTGTCACGGCCAAGGTGATCTGCGCCGCCATGCTCGGAGGCGACGAATACCCATCGACCGCCATCGGCATCAATCTGCCCAATGCCGACTGGATAAGGGCGCAGTACGGCTCGAAGAGCATCACCATCAAAAACATCACTGACGCCTACGACAAGGCCGCCCAGGGCAACGGGTTCCGCGAAGAGTTCATCATCGACGAGCCAACGCTCACGATGGTCAACGCTTATGCCGACGCACTCGACCATCTGCACACCGACCTGCACGAATGTCTGGGACACGGCAGCGGACAGCTGTTGCCAGGCGTAGACCCCGACGCGCTGAAAGCCTACGGCAGCACCATTGAGGAGGCACGCGCCGACCTCTTCGGACTCTACTATGTGGCCGACGCCAAACTGGTGGAGCTGGGGTTGACACCCGACGACGAGGCCTGGCACGCCGCCTACTACACTTACATGATGAACGGATTGCTGACCCAGCTGGTGCGCATCGAGCCTGGGCATCAGATAGAAGAAGCTCACATGCGCAACCGTGCGCTCATAGCCCGCTGGTGTCTGCACAACGGTAACGCCATGCACCTGGTGCATCGCCAGGATAAGACCTATCTGCAAATCACCGACTATGAGCAGTTGCGCCAGTTGGTGGCAAAGTTGTTGGCCGAGGTGCAGCGCATCAAGAGTGAGGGCGACTACGAGGCAGCGCGACACTTGGTGGAGCGCTATGCCATTCACGTAGACCCCACGCTTCACCAAGAGGTGCGCCAGCGTTACCAGCGCCTCGACATCGCCCCCTACAAAGGATTCATCAATCCTCGGCTGACGCCCATCACCAACGACGACGGTACCATCATCGACATCCACGTAGACTATACCGAAGGCTATGCCCAGCAGATGCTCCGATACAGCCGCGACTACAGCATGCAGTAAAAGGACAAGTCGGACAAATCAGACCAGTCAGATTAATCTGAATAATCCGAATAATCCGAATAATCCGATATAATTCTCCTCAAAACTCTTACAGGAAAGGCCTTAGCAGATGCGCGAACCATCCGCGAAACTTCTGCCAAGGCGTGCGGAATCTATTCCACGATTCGCGTGTGAGACGGATGCTCTGCTGCTTGTCGGCATCAAACATGCTGTCAAGCTGAAGCGTGGTGTGACGGTCGATGATGACGGCGTTCTCCTCATAGTCGAAGCGGAGCGAGCGGGCATCGAGGTTGGTGCTGCCCACCGTGCAGAAGCGGCCATCGACCATCATGATTTTTGAGTGATGGAAGCCGGGCTGATAAAGCCACACGCTGGCGCCACGCTTCATCATACGGTGCATCTGGTAGAAGGCACAGTCAGGCGTCAGGGGGATGTCGCTCTTAGCCGAAATCATCAACTCCACCTTCACACCACGCTTGATGGCTCGCTTGATGGCTCGGCTCACACTGGGGATGAGGGTGAAATAGGGGTTGATGATGCGCAGCGAATCACGGGCATCATCAATGGCATTCACATAGAAATAGCGCATGGCCGTGTTGCGGCCCAGCAGCGAGCCATCGGCCAGACGTTTGGTGCCAGGTTCGCGGTTGACAATACCTACTAGCTTGTGGCCTGCCGTTGGTGTGGCATCGCTTTTCAGGCTGTCGAAGTCAACGCTCTGGCTGGAAAGCAGATAACGTGCAGTGTCGAGTTGCTCGCCCGTCACCTTCTCCCACGCCGCGAAGAAGATGCGGTGCAGGTCGTCGACGGCGCTCCCCTCAATGCGGCAGTGCATATCGCGCCAGGCTCCCACCTGCTCGGTGCCCTTGATGTAGTAGTCGGCCACGTTCATCCCTCCCGTATAGGCCACGCGGCCATCGATGACCACAATCTTGCGGTGGTCGCGCGGCCAGATGTGGTTTACCCAAGGGAAGCGGATGGGGTCGAACTCATGGATGTCGATGCTGTCGGCACGCAGTGAGGTGATGTGACGCTTCAGCAGCGGTTGGTTGTTGCTGTCGTTGCCAAAGCCATCGAAAAGGGCGCGCACCTCCACCCCCTCACGGCGCTTCTGGCGCAGCAGGTCGAAGAGCAGCGAGGCTATGCTGTCGTTGCGGAAATTGAAATACTCAAGATGGATGCTGTGGCGGGCCTGACGGATGGCGGTGAACATATCGTCGAACTTCTCTTGGCCTGAGAAGAGCAGCACCACACTGTTGTTGTCGGTGAAGCGTATGCCATAGTCGCGCAGCTGCTGAAGGATAAGACTGTCGCTGGGCAGTGAAGAATGGGAAACAAGAGAAGAGGAACGATGGGCGGCGCACGACAGCAGGAGCGTGGCAAGCCCCATCGCTATGGATGCACGAAAACAATTCTTCGCTATTTGCATTTTGCTGGGTGGTTCCGGGCAGGTTGGCGTTTCTACTTGATGGACGACTGTCGTTATACCATGCACGAATAGTGGTCGACAACACCAATCAGCTTTCGCTCCTCGTCGACAACCAGCACGGAGTGAATCTTATGGGTTTGCATGATACGCTGAATCTCGGTAATCTTTGTTTGCGGGCTGACGGTCTTGGGTTCCTTTGTCATGATGTCGCTCACGGTGTGGCTGAAGAACTCGGCCTGCCAATGCTCGATGGCCCGGCGGATGTCGCCATCGGTGATCAGTCCCACCACGTGTCCGTCCACCTCGGCCACTCCTAACCCCAGCTTACCCTCGCTGACGGTCACGATGGCATGGCCCAGATGGTCTTCGGGCTTGAGCACAGGCAGGTCGGTGGAGCGCATCACGTCGGCAGCCGTCGTCAGGAGACGCTTACCCAACTCGCCTCCAGGATGGAATTGTGCAAAGTCCTGTGGCTGGAAGTTGCGTTTCTTGATGAGTGCCACAGCCAGCGCGTCGCCCATCACCATCTGTGCGGTGGCGCTGCTGGTGGGAGCCAGGTTCAGGGGGTCGGCCTCGTGGTTCACGCCGACGTTGAGGTGGCAGACGGCATACTTGGCCAATAGCGATTGGCTGTTGCCGCTCATGGCGATGATGGGGATTTGCATCTGAAGCACCATCGGGATGAAGCGCAGCAGCTCGTCAGTCTGCCCCGAGTTGGAGATGGCCAGTACCACGTCGTCGCGAGTCATCACGCCGAGGTCGCCATGAAACACGTCGAGGGGATTGATGAAGAACGATGGTGTGCCTGTCGACGACAAGGTGGCCGCAATCTTGGCCCCCACGTGGCCACTCTTCCCCACCCCAGTGACGATGACTTTGCCGTGACAACGATACATCAGTTCCACGGCTCGGTCGAACTGCTCGTCGATGGATGGAATAAGACCCAACAAGGCCTCGGCCTCGTCGTGAATGCATTTGATTCCGTATTCTCGGATGGTCATGATGATGCGATAAGTTGCTTGATGATACCCTCCAGCCTTTCCAGTTCGAGCATGTTGGCAGCATCGCTGAGTCCTTGGTCGGGATGCGGGTGTACTTCGAAGAAATAGCCTGTGGCTCCAAAGGCTTTGGCCGCCAAGGCCATTGATGGCACGAAACGTCGGTCGCCGCCAGTCTTTCCATCTTTGGCATCGGGCCGTTGCACGCTGTGTGTGCAGTCCATGATGACCGTCGGAACGATGTCGAGCATGTCGCTGATGTTGCGGAAGTCGACCACCAGGTTGCCATAGCCCATCATGTTGCCCCGCTCGGTGAGCCACACGTCGGTGGCCCCAGCATCGCGTGCCTTCTCCACAGGGTAGCGCATGTCGCGCCCGCTAAGGAACTGCGCCTTCTTGATGTTCACGGTTTTGCCCGTCTGGGCAGCGGCCACCAGGAGGTCGGTCTGTCTGCAGAGGAAGGCCGGAATCTGGAGCACGTCGCACACCTGCCCCACCGGCTGGGCTTGGTAGGTCTCGTGGATGTCGGTGAGCAGACGTAGTCCATAGCGGCTCTTCACGTCGGCCAGCATCTGCAGCCCTTTCTCCATTCCAGGACCACGGAAGGAGTGAATCGATGTGCGGTTGGCCTTGTCGAAGGAGGCTTTGAAGATGATGTCGGTGCCCAGCCTACGGTTGATGCCGACAATCGTCTTGGCCACCTCGTCAAGCAGTTCCGCCGACTCGATGACGCAAGGCCCCGCTATGAATATCGGTTTATTCTTCATTTAAACAGATTCTTCCACCATTCCAGCATCCTTCCACTGGGCAATCAGATTTTCTGAGTCTTTTGTGGCCGTCTCCTTGTCTATTTCATATTCTTCGAGCAGCAGTGCGGCCATGTCATCGGCGGTGAAATCCTTGTCGTGAATGTTTTGCCACAGATAGGCGGCACTGTCGTTGAGACTGATGACTCGGCTGAAATCGATGTTTTCAACTCCTTCGGCCACAACGATATACTCGCCGCACACATTGCGCAGCTTAAATCCTTTTTTTACTTTCATTGTTTATTGCGTTTTTTAAGAAATCCAGGTACATGTGGATACATGGCGAAGAGCAGATAGCGCCTGATGGGAAACAGACGTGTCCACAGCCATGAGTAGATGCGCCATTTGCGCCCAGTAATATAATCGGGCTTTGTGCGTCCTTTTCTGATGAATGCCACCGCTCTGGCCCTGATGTCGGCTTCAGTGCAATGCTCATCCGAGAGATTGCCGTCGCCCCGCAGCGTCACTTTTCCTTGGTCAATCTTCACGATGCGGTGCAACACGAAGTGTCCGGGAGTTATTTCGGCCAACACGGGTTCGCCCACATGCCAAGGTCCGTTAGGCAATTGCAGCATCGCTTTGTCGCGCCCATCCTCTAAGAAGGGTCGCATGCTGCGCCCACGCAGGTTGATGGTGGCGGTCTTCTCAGGATGCTCCTTCAGCTGCTCCAGCACGACTGGCAGGAACACCTCGTTCTGCACTTGTAGTACTCTCATTATGCCTTGGTCAGTGTTTGGTGCGAGAGCCGCGCGGCTTCTTCATCGGGTCTGCAATAGAGGGTGTAGATGGGTGTGGTCTCTATGACACGTGTGACGGTGTTGCACAAATTGTCATAGATAATGGTGTCCCACTTCATGCTGGAGCATGCTGGCAGCAGCGATGCGAAGGCCTGGACGGGCTTCAGTCGCTCGATGCTGTTCTCAGGTGCACGCTCTATGCGTGTGACAGCTCCCAGACGTGCCCTTCGATTGCGATAGCAGGGTGTCTTGCCACTCCAAGGCGAGCCATAGATGAAAGGGGAACCGTCGATGATGCGGATGATGGGGTTGTCGTCGTTGAGCAGCTGTGAACCCTCAATGTATTTCATCCATAGCGATGTGTGGGTACTCTTGCCCGTGCCGCTACTGGCGATGAAAGGATAGGCAGCACCCTCATACTCGATGGCCGAAGCGTGTACCAGCAAGGTGTCGTGATAGGAGCTGGCAAAGGCATAGACGAGCATCAACGCATTGTTGAGCCCGAAGGTGCGCAAGCCCCAGTCGCCCGTCAACGCACATTGGCACTCTGTGAAGTCCTTTCGGGCGATGAGCAGGCAGCAGTCGTTGCCACAGATGTCGCGGATGATGTATTGGTAGCCTCCATCGGGGAGCATATACACCAAGGTGTCGCCATTGCCAGTGTCGAACTTGCGCAGCAGCTTCCGCTGGGGAGCAGGGCACAAGGTGTCGTCGATGAGCAAATGGAAAAGAAGGGGTTGCGACAGGTCATCGCCAGTGAGCTCGAAGCCAACAAACGAAGGCAGCAGCGACATGGAGTTGACCTCCTCGCTGCTGAAGCTGAGGCACACGTGATGGCCCCCAATGCTGAAGTGGTGACTACTCATTGGGCACCTCCTCCTCGATGATGGATTGCACGGTGTAGAACTTGAATTGCTGAGGTGTCAGATGCCTCACGTCGTAGTGTGCCTTCCCGTCTTTCGCCTTGGTGTAGAGCCGAATCATCTTCTGGTATTTCTTCTCCAGCTTCTCCTTTTTCATCGCATAGAACACCATGCAGGTGCGATGGTTCATCTGCTCGCGCTGGCTGAGATAGTCGCGCAACTGATAGGAATAGGCTTGACGGTCTTGCAGGAATTTGCTCTTGGTGTCAATCCATGCGCTGTCTATTTGTTGAATAGACGTGAAATGCACGATGGTATCGGTAAACGACGCTGCCACGCCAAACATATACAACTTTGGCACAGGCTGCTTGCGTGCACTGACGCTGCCGCACAGCATGGTCATGGCCATGAGTAGCATCAGTGCGGCCAGTGTGTGTGTTCTCATTGTCCCAAATATCCTTTTAATATTTTGTTCTTGCTGTTGCGCAGATGGCGCAGGGCTTTTTCCTTTATCTGCCTCACGCGTTCACGCGTCAGACCATATTTGTTTCCAATCTCGTCGAGTGTCATCTCTGGCTCGCCAATGCCGAAGAATGCCCTCACCACATTGCGCTCGCGCTCGGTCAGAATCTTCAATGCCTGCTCAATCTCGGCCTTCAGCGACTCGTTCACCAGCCCCACGTCGGCCATCGAGGCATCGGTGTTCACCAGTATGTCGAGCAGTGAGCCATCGTCGTCAGACCCCAACGGGGCATCCATCGACACATGGCGGGTGTTGGCACTCATGGCCTCGTCGATTTTCTCTAATGGCAAGTCAACGTGCTCTTGCAGCTCCTGTGCCGATGGCCTGCGCTCGTGCTCTTGCTCAAACCGGTTCATCGCTCTGGTGATTTTGCTCACCGACCCCACCTGGTTCACGGGCAGCCTCACGATGCGACTCTGGTCGGCGATGGCTTGCAAGATGCTCTGGCGAATCCACCACACGGCGTAGGAGATGAACTTGAAGCCACGCGTCTCGTCGAACTTCTCGGCGGCCTTTATCAGCCCCACGTTGCCCTCGTTGATGAGGTCGGGCAGCGAGAGTCCTTGGTTCTGGTATTGCTTTGCCACCGACACCACAAACCGCAGATTGGCACGTGTGAGGCGCTCCAACGCGCGCTCGTCGCCTTTCTTGATGCGCTGGGCCAGCTCCACCTCCTCCTCAGGGCTGATCAGCTCTTCCTTGCTGATTTCCTGTAGGTAGCGCTCCAGGGCCTCGCTTTCTCTGTTAGTGATTGACTTGTTTATTTTTAGTTGTCTCATGGTGGTATCAGCTTATAGTCGAAGTGCAAAGGTACAAAAGAGTTAGGAGTTAGGAGTGAGCAGTGGGGAGTTTTTTCTTCTCCTTAATTTTTTTTAACTCTCCACCAATAACTCACGGAGCACACAGAATGCCCAGAAAACAGTTCTGAGCCTTCTGTGTGCTCCGTTGTCGAGGTTCTACTTTATTCTGCCAGCTGCACCACGAAGTAGCCCTTCTTGCCCGAGGGATAGAGTCCCTTGATGATGAGCACGGGCTCGCTCGATATGCTGGTCTCCTTCACAATGTCCTGCAGGTCTTGCACAGTCTTCATCGGCTCGTCGTTCACCTGACGGATGATGAATCCCTTAGGCACGCCAGCATCCTTCATCTTGCCGCTGTTCACCTTCATCACCTCCAGTCCGTATTGCACCTCCAGCTGGTCTTTCTGCTGCTGTGTAATCTCGCGGAAGTCGGCTCCCAGCACGTCCAGGTCGGCATTCTTCACCACCTTGGTATTGCCCTGCTCATTGCGCAGCGTGATGGTCTTGGTCTGCTTTTTCTTGTTGTGCAGATAGGTGATGGTCACCTTGTCGCCAGGTCGCTTCTGTGCGATGATGCCACTCAGGTCGCCAAACTTGGTCACCTTCTGTCCGTCCACCTCAATGATGGCGTCGCCCTTCTCCAGACCGGCCTCCTCGGCAGCGCTACCCTCAGTCACCTTGTCCACGTAGATGCCCTCCATAGTGCCCAGGTCCACTTCCTTGCCTTCTTCCTTCTGTGAGTCGACGTATGCCTTCACGTCGCCACCCTGTATGCCAATCATGGCGCGCTGCACGGTACCATACTTCTTGATGTCGTCCACCACCTTGTTCATCATGGCCGTGGGGATGGCAAATCCATAGCCGCTGTAGCTGCCCGTCTGCGAGTAGAGCATGGCATTGATGCCCACCAGCTGTCCGTTGGTGTTCACGAGTGCTCCACCCGAGTTGCCTGCATTGATGGCTGCATCGGTCTGTATGAAGCTCTCCACACCATTGGCACCCAAGGTGCGAGCTTTGGCCGAGATGATGCCAGCGGTGACAGTGTTGTTCAGTCCCAGCGGGTTGCCTATAGCCAGCACCCATTCGCCCACCTTCACGTTGTCAGAGTTGGCAATGGCGATGGCTGGCAGGTTGCGCCCGTCAATCTTGATGAGAGCCAGGTCGGTGGTCTTGTCAGCACCGATGATGCGTGCCGAGTATTCCTTGTTGTCTGACAGAGTGACAGTCAGCTCGTCAGCTCCGTCCACCACATGGTTGTTGGTCACAATATATCCATCGGTCGAGATAATCACTCCGCTGCCAGTAGCAGTACGCTTCGGGGTCTGCACCTGGCGCTTCTGTGTGCCACCCTGTCCACGCTGACGTGGTGTGCCAAAGAATCCGCCGAAGGGGTCGCTGAAGAAATCCTCAAAGGGGTCGCGCTGCACCTCCACGGTCTGTATCTTCGAGTTCTGCACATATTTAATATGTACTACCGAAGGCAGCGCCTTCTCGGCTGCATAGGTCAAGTCCACAGGCTGGGCGGCAGGCATGGCCTGCACGTTCAGCATCTGGGTCTGCTCGTTTTGTTCGTTTCCTGACTGGGTAGCGGCATGAGTGTTGCTGAATGCAGCTACTGCGAAGATGATGGCCGCCACGCTGGTGGTGGGAATCAAGTAGTTTACAATCTTTTTCATATTTCTCTTGGTTTGTTAATATCTGTTTTGCATCTGTTGAATGCCACTGCAAATATAAGTTCATTTTTTGTGATACTGACAATTTGTCTGTTTCTTTTCCGTCATTTTAACATTTCAGTTTCCTGCTTTAAACTCTCTTTGCTTGTAGACGGTGTTTTTTTACATTCGTTTAATCAGTTAACTTTAAATAAAATTCAACGTGCCGCTATACGCAAAAGAAAGTTCTTACTGATGGCTCACCCGATTATCGCATGATAACACCAACTGGGGGCTAATGATGATGAAAGCGCAAAAACATGCCTATGATGCTCTTCTTTTTTTGCCCAAATAGCACTATTATTGGCGAAAAATGTGTAATTTTGCATCCTATTCATAAATGATGACAGTGCCATGACTACCAAGGACGTATTTGAATTGCGAAAGCAGGGGCGAATCGAGGAGGCCTACGACGCCATCCGTCAGCTATATGCTGACGACAAGGGGCCTTACACGTCGATGGCAATGTTTTGGACTGCCACAGACATCCTGAAGAAGCGCCTGAAAGAAGGCCGAACCGACGAGGCGGAAAAGATATTTGCCGCGCTGCAACGTATGTTGCCCAACGTGCCCGACAAGGATGGATGGGTAGGCATGGCATTCAAGAAATGCCAAGAGCTGCTATCACCAGGCGAAACCAATGACAGATTGCAAGAAGACGGTGCGGAGCATTTGCAAACAGGCATTTGGGGGGAAGGCCTTGCCGCCGCCTACCTGCGTGAGAAAGGCTATGTCATACTGGAACGTGATTGGCATTCCAAACATCGCGACATCGACATCATTGCCCAGCATGGCGACACCATCGTCTTCGTGGAAGTGAAGACACGTGCCAGTAGCCACTTTGCCGACCCAGCCTCAGCCGTGAACTACCCGAAGCAGCACAATCTCCTGGCCGCCATCAACCATTACCTCAATTATAAGCACATCAAATCTCCTCATCGCTTCGATGTCATCACCATCGTCGGCAAGCCTGGCAACAACCATCCTGAGATTGAGCACATCGAGGACTTCCACCTATCCCTGCCTTTCTATAGTGGAGGTCGCCGGAGGAGGTGAAATTCTTCCAAACTTGATTTTTAGGCAAAAGTATAATCCGCACTTCCATCATTTCGACAAGAAAGGGTTAGGGGTAGAGGCTCTCATATCTTGCGAGTGAATTATTATATACAGCCCCCACCCCTGCCCCTTTACTTGAAAGGTGGGGAGTTGCTGCGCATTGCTATTTCACTATTGCTGCCATATTGCGTCTTTTTCAATGTAGACTCAATAATGGCATTCCACGAAACGAGCAAGAAAAGGGACAGCAACTATAATATAATATGGTGCTCGGATTCTTTTGCAGGCAATCGTGAGCCGTAGGCAAAAAAAAAGAATCGAGAATCCTTTGATTTACGCTCAACTTTTCGTAACTTTGCACCCAAACTATTAGCGAGGAAAGAGCATGACATTCAACGATGTGATAGGCCAGCAAGAGGTGCGCGAGCGCCTGATGCAGATGGTGAGCGACGAGCGCTTGCCCCATGCCATCATGCTTTGCGGGCCTCAAGGAGTGGGCAAGCTGGCCTTGGCCGTAGCTTTCGGCTCCTATCTCTTGGGCGAAGACAATGCTATGGTGCGCCGACTGCAGCACCCCGACCTGCACTTCACCTACCCCACCATCAAGTTGCCTTCGATGAGTTCCGACCACAAACCCGTGAGCGACGATTTTGCCCGCGAGTGGCATCAACTCATCACCACCGAGGGGCCTTACTTCTCCATCGACCAGTGGCTTTCGGCCATAGGGGCCGAGAACCAGCAGGCTATCATCACCGCTGGCGAGAGCGACGAGCTGGTGCGCAAACTCAGCCTGAAGTCGAGCCAAGGGGGCTACAAGGTGAGCATCATCTGGCTGCCCGAGCGCATGAATGGTGAGTGTGCCAACAAGCTGCTGAAGCTGATTGAGGAGCCCCCACAGCGCACCGTGTTCCTGCTGGCTTGTGAGGAGCCGCAACAGCTCATCGAGACCATCCGAAGCCGTGTGCAGCGCATCGACGTGAAGCGTCTGCCCACCGACATCATCCGCGAGGCATTGGTAAGTCAACGTGGCATTGATGCCGAGCAGGCCGTGCGCATAGCCCGACTGGCACGCGGCTCGTGGCTGCGTGCTTTGCAAGAGCTACAGGCGGGGAGCGAGAACGAGCAGTTTCTGGAGTATTTCATACAGCTGATGCGACTGGCCTACAAGCGCGATGTGCGTAGCCTGAAAGGATGGAGCGAGACGATGGCCGCCTTAGGGCGCGAGAAGCAGAAGCGCTTTCTGGGCTATTTCCTGCACATGCTGCGCGAGAGCTTCATGTCGAACTTCAAGAACCACGACCTCAGCTACATGTCGATGGCCGAGGAGCAGTTCACCAACAATTTCGGGCGGTTCATCAACGAGGCCAACGTGTTGCCCATCAGCGACTTGGTCAATCTTGCCATTCGCGACATCAGTCAGAATGCCAACGGCAAGATTGTGTTCTTCCACATGGCCCTGCAAATGATTGTGCTACTGATTCAGAAGCCATAAGAAACCATCCACCGAGGCCCCTTCTCTCCCCGCGTCCTCTGCATCCTCTAAAAAACAGAATTATTGTCCGCATGTAACAGATAGGCGGCCTAAAAGGCCAACAAGCACATGTGATGGAATATCAATGTACAAACGGCCTGAAAGGCCAACAAGCACATAGCCCAGGGCAACGCCCTGGGTAAGCTGATGTGCGGCAGCAACGCCCTGAAAGGGCAAAAGCCCTAATAGGAAATAATGCTTATGCCCTTTCAGGGCGAACGTTACTGCATTTACATACCCAGGGCGGTGCCCTGGGCTGTTGGCTTATTGCCCCTTCGGGGCGCTATTAGGGTGATTGCGGATAATCATTAAAAATAGTATTCACGAACATTGACCATTGAGCTCCCTATGTCCTTTTGGCAAAAAGCAGCCAAAGGTAGAGCGCAATGGTCAATGGTCAATGCTCAATGGTCAATGGCAAAACGCCTGATAAATCTTGTCGGCAGCCTGCTGCATCTCTTCGGGTGTGAGCTTCAGCTTCTCGCGACGGAAGTCAGCATCGGCCTCGCTCTGCATGGGGATGAGGTGCACATGGGCATGCGCCACCTCAAGGCCGAGCACCACCTGTGCCACTTTCTTGCAAGGGAAGGCCTGCTTGATGGCGATGGCCACCCGCTTCACAAACTGTTGATAGCGAGCCAGCTCATCGTCGGCCATATCAAAATAGTAGTCTACTTCGCGGCGGGGAATCACCAGCGTGTGACCCACCACGAGGGGGTTGATGTCGAGGAATGCATAGAACTCTTCGTTCTCTGCGCACTTGTAGCTGGGAATCTCGCCAGCAGCAATCTTACTGAAAATATCCATAGAGGTTGAGGGTTAAGGGTTAAGGGTTGAGGGTTAAAGGTGGAGGGTGGAAGGTGGAAGGTGGAGGGTGGAGGGTGGAAGGTGGAGGGTGGAAGGTGGAAGGTGGAGGGTGGAAGGTGGAAGATGGAGGGAGGAAGGTGGAGGGAGGATAGGAAAGTGAAGTGTGAAGAATGAAGAGTGAAGATTATCTTTCAATCGCTGTGCTTTGTGAAAGCGTCCCTTCGGGCCGAGCGGCTACCGCAGTTCTATCCTCCTTCCACCTTCCACCCTCCACCCTCCTCCTTTAACCTTCCACCTTCAACCTTCCACTCACGTTTCACCCCACGGTTATATTATCGATGCGGAGCTTGATGGTGCCACGCGGTATTTTCACTTCCACCACGTCGCCCACCTTGTGGTTGAGCAGGCCCTGTGCGATGGGTGTCTGGATGCTGATCTTGCCTTGGCGCAGGTCGGCCTCACTCTCACTGACGATGGTGTAGGTCATGTGAGCCTTGTTGGCCATGTTGGTCATTTCCACCTTCGACAGTATCTGCACGCTGTCGGCACTCAGCCTCGACGTGTCAACGATTTTAGCCTCGCTGATGGCCAGCTTCAGCTGGTTGATTTTTGACTCCAAGTGCGACTGTGCCTCTTTGGCAGCCTCATACTCAGAGTTCTCACTCAGGTCGCCCTTGTCGCGTGCTTCCGCTATGGCGGCCGATGCCTTGGGGCGCTCAATGCCCTCCAGACGTTTCAGTTCGGCTATGAGCTTGTCATAGCCTTCTTGTGACATGTATGCCATTTTTCTATAATTATTTACAATATTAATCTAAGAGGTTAATGTTTTCAGCAGTAAAAGCAAAGAATCCCAGCCATTCTTTCAGGCCGGAATCCTTGTCCACTACGATGTAGTATTATCGTCTTCGGAGTGCAAAATTAGGCATAAATTTCTACACGCCAAAGTTTTTGATGTTAAAAAAACTTATCAAGCCCGTTCTTGTCAGCCTTTTTCGCCCACCAGCTCCTGATAGAGTTGGCGCATGCCCTCCGAAGCCCCCTTCATGATTTGCTTGATGCTGGCACCCGCATGCACGGGGTTGGGGTCGATGAGGTAGATGGGCACACCAGGACGTGCATAGTGCACGAGTCCGGCTGCTGGATAGACCACCAGCGAGGTGCCAATGATGATGAGGATGTCGGCCTCCTGCACCTCTTCGGCGGCTATGGTGATGTTGGGCACAGCCTCGCCAAAGAACACGATGTAGGGGCGCAGCAACGACCCGTCGCCAGCCTTTGTGCCAGGCACCACCTCACAGTTGTCGGGGGTGAGCTGCTTGATGTAGCGTGGGTCGTCCACATCACGGCTCGAGCACACCTTCATCAGCTCGCCATGCAGGTGCACCACGTGTGTGCTGCCTGCCTGCTCGTGCAGGTTGTCAACGTTCTGTGTCACCACCGTCACCTTGAAGTGCTGCTCCAGCTGAGCCACCAGGCGATGGCCCTCGTTGGGCTTCACACCCCAGCATTTGCGGCGCAGCATGTTATAGAAGTTCGTCACCAGCGTGGGGTCGGCTTCCCATCCCTCGTGGGTGGCCACCTGCGACACAGGGTACTCCTCCCACAATCCATCGGCATCGCGGAAGGTTTTCAGGCCACTCTCCACCGACATGCCGGCTCCTGTCAATACCACTATTTTCTTCATAATCAATGATTGTTATTTCAACGTAGAAAAGCGATGCACATCCATTGCGCTCAATGTCGCTCTCCACCTAAGGTCGCTCGCAAGGCAAGTAGCTGAAGCGCATCAGGGGATAGCTATTTTCCATTCAAACGCAATCGGTTCCATCATGTTTTTGGTTACGGCAGCAAAATTACACAATGTTTACCAAATACACAATAAATTCAGCAGTTTTTTTATTTCAATGGTGATTCTTTTCGGGTTTTGGAAAGAAGAAGCATCCGCATGTCATTCCTTACAAATTTCGGTTGGCAGCGGCCGCTGCCATCATTGGCGGCGTTCGCTGCCATCATTGGCAGCGGCCGCTGCCAATCATGTCCCCGCCCGCTGCCTGCCCCTTTTCCCTCGGCGGTGCCTCCCGCTCCCTGTTTGTCGTGCGCCTCCGCTCCTGAATGCGCCCCATTTCGCTCGTCATCAAACATGCTCAACGGCACGTCGCCCCCACTGGGGCGTTCAGTATGTTGTGGTACTACCACAACAAACGGGACAGTGAATGTGCTAGTGGCCACCAGCGGCGACACGGGCAGTGCTGGTGGCCAACGGTTTCCTCGGATTTCTTTCCGACAGTCTTCACTGGGGCGGAGGTGGCGGAGTTGCTCCGACGAAACGTGTGTGAAGAGTAGTTCCTCGGACGGAGGGCACTTTACTCATCCAATATCCTGCTCAGGATGATAGTGGCATCAGTGATAGTGATGTGTTTGTCGTCGTTCATGTCAGCGGCCTCGGGATAGAAGTCCTCCGGCACTATTCCGAGGATGTAGTCCACGATGGCCATTACATCTGCAATGGTCAGTTCGTTGTCACCGTTCACGTCGCCAAGAGCGATGGCATCTGGGTCGTAGATGAGGGACACGCTTCCGTCGCTGAGGTACTGAGCCACCTTCCTGATGAAACTGCGGGACATCATGGGAAAGCGCGAGAACATGTATACACTCTCTGGGGAGGTGGAACTTGACGAGGCATTCTTCCCCACAAGGATGAAGGGGGACGAAAAGGACGAGCCGCTGAAACGTGGCGCAGGAAGCCAGCGGCAGACAAAAGTCCTCGTAATCGTTGAGAGCAAGCCCGCTGACGAAATACTGGTCACTTACTTGGAGTCGCTACTAGCGTCATATTCTGATCGGAAGGCTAAAAAGGTGGCGGATTTTGAAAAGAAGATTGCAAAGAAAGTTGGTGTCAAAAAGGCTGTGAACTATATTAAGATGTTCGTATTGGAAAACCTTGAAGCTGGGACTATAGAAAGAATTGCAGGGCGATTCATTGAAAAAGAAACAAAGGTCGTTACCGACGGCTCAAAGTCACATGTCAAGTTCAATACCCTGTTCAACATTCATGAGAGCCATGTGGAATACGATGCGGCCTCAGTTGTCAGGACAAACCTGCCTTGGGTGCATATAGTCATAGGTGAATGCAGAAGCGGAATAGAGGCTATTCACAAAGAGGGCGAGCAGGGATTCCTTCAACTATACCTCAACGAATACTGCTGGAAGTTCAATCGCAGGTTCTTCAGGGACTCTACCAATCCAAAGTACGACCTCTTTGACAGACTTGTCAAGATTTCTGCAATGTTCACTTCAGACATCAAATATGACCGAAATGCCGAAGACACATCTGATATAGAGTATGATATGTAATGTTAATTAATTTAAGACTTTCTTCCGCATACGGAATAAAAAAAAGGAGAGAAATCCTTTTGCGTTTCTCTCGTTTTTTTGTAACTTTGCACCCATCAATTCAATTGTTATGGAATATCAGTATCATATTTATGCACCCTACCGCGTATGCCCGCTGGGTGCGCATGTTGACCACCAGCACGGTCTGGTGACGGGCTTTGCCATCAACAAGGGTGTGGATTTGTGGTTCAATGTGCGCCAGGATGGCATGGTGAACCTGAAGTCGAGGACTTTCGAGGGCGATGTGAGCTTTGAGATTACCAAGCCGAGCCAGGTGAAAGAGCAGCACTGGGGCGACTATGCCCGTGGTGCCAAGTATGCCCTGCGCAAGCGCTTTGAGCTGAAGAGGGGCATCGACGGTGTGATACAAGGGTCGCTGCCTGTGGGTGGCCTCTCGTCGAGTGCTGCCGTGCTGATAGCCTATGTGATGGCCTTCGCCAAAGCCAACGACATCACGTTGCAGCCCTTTGAGGTGGTGAAAATTGCATCGGAGGCTGAGCGCGAATACATAGGTCTGAACAATGGTCTGCTCGACCAGGCTTGCATCGCGCTGGGCAAGAAGGACGGTCTGCTGTTCCTGGACTGCGACTCCGACGAGTGGCGCATCATCAAGCGCAATGCCGAGATGCCCCCCTTTGAGATTGGCATCTTCTTCTCGGGCCTGACACGCAGCCTTGTCAACTCCGACTACAACCTGCGCGTGTTTGAGTGCAAGACAGCCGCCTGGAACATGCTGGCCTATACCGACCAGCCACTGAAGACCTTCGACAAGACCTTCCTGCGCGACATCCCCAAGGCCACCTTTGAGAAGACACGCATCGCCATGCCTGCCCGCTTTGCCCGCCGTGCTGAGCACTTCTATTCAGAATACCGCCGTGTGCGTCAGGGTGTGACAGCTTGGGAGACGGGCAACATGAAGCTGTTTGGCAAGCTGAGCTTCGACTCGTGCGAGAGCAGCATCCACAACTACGAGTGTGGCTCGCCAGAGCTGATTGCCATCTACGAGATCATGCGCCAGCTGCCTGGTGTGTATGGTGGACGTTTCAGCGGAGCTGGCTTCAAGGGAGCCTGCATCGCTCTGGTAGACCCTGCCTACAAGGAGGCCATCGAGCAGGAGCTCACCAAGCGCTATCTGGAGCAGTTCCCCGAATACGAGAAGACATTCCAGGTGTTCTGGGTGGAGCCCGACGACGGGGCAAGGTTTGTCTGATAAGTGAAGAGTGAAGAATGAAGAGTGAAGAATTTGCTTCCGCAGTTCTATTCTCCACTCACCACTCACCACTCACCACTCACTCCTAACTCCTAACTCAAAAGAAATGAAGAATATAGTTATTGCAGCAGGATATGCTACTCGGCTGGGCGAACTGACGAAGAACTTCCCCAAGCCATTGCTGAAGATAGGCCAGAACACCATACTGGGCCGAATGCTCGACGACATCGACAGGATTGCTGACATCGACGAGCACATCATCATCACCAACCATAAGTTTGCACCCATCTTCGAACAGTGGAAGCAGGAGCAGCACTACCAGAAACCCATCACCATCATCGACGATGGCACCGAGACCAACGACACACGGCTGGGGGCTGTCTGCGACCTGCTCTTCGCCATGAAGCAGCTGGGCATCGACGACGACATGCTGGTGGTGGCAGCCGACAACCTGCTGTTCTTCTCGTTCCAGGAGTTCGTCGACTTTGCCAAGGAGAAACAGACCAGCTGCATCATGTGCCACGAGCAGACGTCGATAGAGAAGCTGCAGCGCACAGGCGTGGTGGAGCTGGATGCCGACATGAAGGTGCTGGGCATGGAAGAGAAGCCACAGGTGCCCAAGAGCCACTGGGCGGTGCCTCCTTTTTATATATATAGGAAGGAAGACCTCGACCTGGTGCGCCACTCGGTGGAGAACAGCTGCGGAAAGGATGCCCCAGGCAACCTGGCCCACTACATGGTGGAGCACACCACGATGCACGCCTGGCCCATGAGTGCTGGGCGCTTCGACATAGGAAGCCTCGACACTTACTACGAGGCGGTGGAGAAATATGGATAAACGACAGATTATAAAAATATTATGGAGAAAATTAGCTTAGACAACAAAGCCATATTCGTGACAGGCGCCGCTGGATTCATTGGCTCCAACCTGGTGAAGCGGCTGTTCAAAGACGTGAAGGGTGCCACCATCGTGGGCATCGACAACATGAACGATTATTACGACGTGCGGCTGAAGGAGTATCGACTGGAGGAGCTGCAGAAGAGCGTGCCAGAGGGCACCAAATGGGAGTTCATCAAAGGTGACATCGCCGACCGCGACATCATTGACACCATCTTTGGCAAGTACCAGCCCGCCGTGGTGGTGAACTTGGCCGCCCAGGCAGGCGTGCGCTACAGCATCACCAACCCCGATGCCTACATACAGAGCAACCTGATAGGCTTCTACAACATCCTGGAGGCCTGCCGCCACCATCCCGTGGAGCATCTGGTGTATGCCTCATCGTCGAGCGTGTATGGCTCTAACAAGAAGGTGCCCTACTCCACCGACGACAAGGTGGACAACCCCGTGTCGCTCTATGCCGCCACGAAGAAGAGCAACGAGCTGCTGGCACATGCCTACTCCAAGCTCTACAACATCCCCTCCACAGGTCTGCGCTTCTTCACTGTCTATGGTCCTGCTGGGCGTCCCGACATGGCCTACTTCGGCTTCACCAACAAGCTGCGCGAGGGCAAGACCATCGAAATCTTCAACTTCGGCAACTGCAAGCGCGACTTCACCTTTGTCGACGACATCGTGGAGGGGGTGGTGCGCATCATGCAGGGTGCTCCCAGCAAGCAGCAGGGCGACGATGGGCTCCCCCTCCCACCCTACGCCGTCTACAACATTGGCAACAGCTCGCCCGAGAATCTGCTCACCTTCGTCGACATCCTGCAGCAGGAGCTTATCCGCGCCGAGGTGCTGCCCGCCGACTATGACTTCGAGGCCCACAAGAAGCTGGTGCCCATGCAGCCCGGCGACGTGCCCGTGACCTTTGCCGACACCTCAGCCTTGGAGCGCGACTATGGCTTCAAGCCTTCCACCTCGCTGCGCGATGGGCTGCGTGCCTTTGCAGAGTGGTACCATCGGTACTATATGGAATAGGAAGCGAGAGGGTGAGGATGCCGAGGAAAAAACAAATCTGGGGCTTCGGGGGATAAAAACAACGCCAAAAATTTGGTGTTATTTCATTTTTTATTCGTACCTTTGCACTCGAAAAGTCAATTCACATCTTAACACTAAAAAATTATGGTAGATTACAAGACTTTAGGCCTGGTGAACACCCGCGAGATGTTCAAGCGTGCCATCAACGGCGGATATGCCATCCCCGCCTTCAACTTCAACAACATGGAACAGCTGCAGGCCATCATCAAGGCCAGCAGCGACCTGAAGAGCCCCGTCATCCTGCAGGTGTCGAAGGGTGCCCGCAACTATGCCAACGCCACACTGCTGCGCTACATGGCACAGGGTGCTGTGGAGTATGCCAAGGAGCTGGGCTGCAAGCATCCCGAAATAGTGCTGCACCTGGATCACGGCGACAGCTTTGAGACCTGCAAGAGCTGCATCGACTACGGCTTCTCGAGCGTGATGATTGATGCCAGCCATCTGCCCTTCGAGGAGAACATCGCCCTGACGAAGAAGGTGGTGGAATATGCCCATCAGTTCGACGTCACCGTCGAGGCTGAGCTGGGTGTGCTCGCTGGTGTGGAAGACGAGGTGTCGGCCGCTGAGAGCCACTACACCAAGCCCGAGGAGGTGATTGAGTTCTCACAGCGCTCTGGTTGCGACTCGCTGGCCATCAGCATTGGCACCAGCCACGGCGCCTACAAGTTCACTCCCGAGCAGTGCACCCGCGACCCTAAGACTGGCAAGCTCGTTCCTCCCCCACTGGCTTTCGACGTGCTCGATGCCGTGATGGAGAAGTTGCCCGGATTCCCCATCGTGCTGCATGGAAGTAGCTCAGTGCCCCAGGAGTATGTCGACGAGATCAACTCGCTGGGTGGCAAGCTGCCCGATGCCATCGGCATCCCCGAGGAGCAGCTCCGCAAGGCTTCGAAGAGTGCTGTCTGCAAGATTAACATCGACAGCGACTCACGTCTGGCCTTCACAGCTGCTGTGCGCCGTGTGCTGCACGACAAGCCCGGTGAGTTTGACCCCCGCAAGTTCTGTGGCCCCGCTCGCGACGAGATGGAGAAGATGTACAAGCACAAGATTATCGACGTGCTCGGCTCTGACAACAAGCTGGCTCAGCTGGATTAATCACCAAGCGCCAAACAATTGCTGCCGCCTTTCTGCAATGACAGAAGGGCGGCAGCTTTCTTTATCGGAAAATTCCCTCGCAGAACCCCACCAAGCGCCAGGAGCGGCCCCCCACCTGTCGGTAGTAGACAAAGGCCTCATAGCGATTCTCCGTTTGATAGAACGACCCCTCCTCGGGCAATGTGTGGGTGGTGCCATCCAGGTCGCACAGCAGCAGCTGGTAGTTGTAGTAGCCCAGTTTCTGCAGCACCACGGCATTGTACGACTGGTCGCTGTCGTCATAGGTCATCACATAGTTCTCCTGCGCCTCCACCGTCCATCGCCCATCAATGACGACGCGTGCATCGGCATAATGGCGCACTGGCCGTGCCTTGTAATGCACATACACATATTCTGAAGTTATCATGGCATCCTCGTCGCGGTTCTCATTGCGCAGCACAAAAGCACCGTCGGCATCCTGGTCGTAGATGTAGCTGCGGCGTGGCTCGGCATAGAAGGGCACTGCATGGAAGCTGCGCGAGTCTTCGTCCCACGTCATGTGAGCCAGTCCCAAGGTGGGATGCGAGGGGTCGAGCACCTCAAACTTGCGGTATTCGTTGCCAGCCTCGAAGATGAGCTGGCGATTGTGCTCCCATTGCAAGCCCTGCGTGGTAGTGTAATTGGGCTTCACATTCACCTTCATGTTGTCCTCGCGCCCATTCTGCATCACAATGGTCTGAATCTCCTCAGCAGCGTTCACCACGCGCAGCGGCCCGTAGCGCAGGTTCATGGCCACCTGCTGGTGGCTGCGGTTCAGGTCTACATCGGTGTTGGTGGTGATGCCTATGCGCACGTCAGCCACGGGCTCCACCACGCGTAGCTCCACGATGGCCACCTCGCTGTTGTCGTCATCCTCGTCGATGATGTGCAGCCGATAGTTGCCGCTCATCTTCAGCCGCGTGTCGTTGTTGGGCAGTTGCATGGTGTAGTGCGTGTAGAGCACGATGGTGTTCAGCGAGTTTTGGTAGTCCTCAATGGGTCGGTCGTTGAAGCCGTCCAGCCAGTCGCTCTCGAAGAGTCCCTCGCAGGGCGTCCAGTCGGGGTTGCAGGGTTCCAGATGGTATATCAGCCGATGGTATCTGTGCGAGAGCTCGTCGAAGCTGATGTTCAGCACGTCGTTGCTGCCAAGGGTCATCACGGGCAGCGCACGCCAGTCGTCATTCACCACTACTTGGAGCGACTTGAAGTTGCTGGCCAGCAACCGATGGCCAGCAGTGGCGGGACTGGCCATCAGCATGGCCAGCAGCACGCATGTCAGCAGGTTCCTCTTCATCGTCATTTGTCGTTGTATTTACATGGTGCAAAATTACGAAAAAAAACACAAACAGCGTAGCATTGTTGGCATTTTTAGTAATGGTTAAAAAATCCCACGGCGTGGGACGAAAAAAAGCGCCGCCAAATTTCAAAAAAGCGCCACCAATTTTTCACCGCGCATGGGCAGAAGATTCTGCCGCGCTTTAGTAGGGGCTTGAAGGGGAGTGTAGCAATGCCAAAACATACGGAACGGGCGGCATGGGCTGCGGATGAAGGTGGTTTCGTTCGGGAAAGAAAAGAAAAGCTCGCTTTTCTTTTGGTTTTCACTCGCTTATTCGTACCTTTGCATGCGAGTATGATGGTGGCGGCGAAGGTTGTTGCCACAGTGATAGCTTATGCAAAGAAGAATAAAGCGTTTTTGCTTGATGATTGCGCTACTGGGGATTGGCATTCATGCCCACGCCCAGCAACAGCATTCTGATGCGCTCGACGACGTGATGGAGTATGTGCCCCATGCCGCAGTGTACTTGCTGAAGGCATGCGGTGTGGATTCGGGAGACGACTGGCCAACGCTGGCGCTGACCACAGCGGCTGCTTGGGTGGCCTCGGCAGGGACGGCGTTTGTGCTGAAGCGCTGCATCAGCGAGTCGCGGCCTGATGGCTCCGACAAGAGGGCGTTTCCTTCAGGCCATACCACAATGGCTTTTTCGGGCGCTCTGATGCTGCACAAGGAGTTTGGGAAGACCTCTCCATGGATTTCGGTGGCTGGCTATGGCATCGCCACCTTCGTGGGCATCGACCGTGTGTTGCATGACCGCCATTATTGGCACGACGTGGTGGCAGGAGCAGCCATTGGCACCGCTGCCACCGAGCTCACCTGGTGGCTCTCGCGAAAAGTGTTTAAGAGCAAGAACCCGCAGGTGAGCATAGGCTTCGGAGGCAACACGGTGGATGTTGCCGTGAATTTATGACAACTCCCCTCCTATAGCCGCGCTACAGGAGGGGAGTCGATTTGTTATGCCAGCGGGAAATATCAGGATTACTGCTGTTTCAGCGCATCGGCCACGATGTCGGCCAGGCGCTGTGCACCCTTGCCGTCGGGGTGTATGCCATCAGAGAGCATCTTGTCACCATCGTTGGCAAAGAGTGTGTGAAGGTCGATGACCTGCAAGCCATACTGGCGTGCCACCTCCTGCTGGATGGGAATGATGTCGTTCACAATGACTTGGTCGCTGATGTTCCATGTAGACTTGAAGGCGGGAATGGGCGTGCAGAGGAATATCTGCGGCTTGACCACGGGTTCTGGTTGTGCTTTCTTGCTCTTCTTCTTGGCTTTCTTCACTGGCTGTGCCAAGTCAGGGCGAAGCGCGGTAATCATCTGCTCCAAGTCGTGACGGAACTCACTGCCATGCTGCCAGTTCTCAGGCTTCGAGTCGTTGGTGCCCAGCTTGATGACGACGATGTCGGGCTTGAAGGCCAAGGCATCGCGCCACGCCATCTCGTTCATGTAAGGGTGGTCACCTTTGTTGAGCATGGTGCGAGCACTCACTCCGAAGTTCTTCACCCAGTAGCCTTTGCCCAGCTTCTTCTGCAACAGAGCTGGATAGCCATTGGCAGGTGCCAAGTCGATGCCGTGACCATCGGTGATGCTGTTGCCGATGCATGCCACACGGATGGCATCAGGCTGAGGTGTCTGGCGGGCATTGAGCCATTTGGACAGCGTGGCGAGCATCTCGTCGCGATAGGGGAACCACTGTCCGAAGCCATAGCCGTGGCCACCAGTGGGATAGATGAGCATGGCGCACTCGTTGCCTGCCTGACGCATGGCGCTGTAGTAGGCCAGACCGTTGGTGAGGGGCGGCACCAAGTTGTCGTCGCTCGACATGATGACGATGGCGGGGGGCGTCAGATGGCGGCGCACGGCCTTGTCGGTCGAGAAGTCGCGCACCAGGGCCGGGTCTTTCTGCCCCTCACCCAGGAAATTGCGGCACGACCACACGTGGGAGACGCGCTCGTCCATCGAGATGACGGGATAGAAAAGGATGGAGAAGTCGGGACGTACCTCGAAGGGTGAATGAGTGGAGATGACCGAGGCCAGATGTCCACCGGCCGAGAATCCCATGATGCCCACATCGTGGGGGTTGATGCCCCATACCTGTGCCGAGTCGCGCACAATGCGGATGCCCTGCTCCACGTCGCCCATGGGCTTGGTGCGGTCGCCAGCAGGCAGACGGTAGTTCACCACGAAGTAGGCAATGCCTTGCTCATTCAGCCAACCCGAGGCCAAGGTGCCCTCGTGGGTGTTGGACAACATGGAATAGCCGCCGCCCGGCACGCCCACGATGGCTTTGCCCGAGGGTTTCACGGGCAGGAAACACACCATCTGAGCCTTGCCGTCGTCGGTCAGGTTGAGCGTGAATTTTCGCGCGGTCATGGGCGATGTCTGCTCGGCGGGGCGCCCCGGCCATTGTGCCTGTGCCACCATGCTGAGCAGCAACAAGCTTAGAATCATTAACTTTTTCATTTGCATGTCATTTTTATAGGATAATGCAAAAGTACAACAATTCACCGACACCTCAAAACTTTTTTGAAAAAAAGCAACAGATGCCAGCGCATTTTCTGAGTATTCCTGCAAATGATTATCCGCATGTACCCGATAGCCTGTCTGCGCTCGACCTCTGGTAACTCTTGCTACCGAAGGACAACCATTTTTCTATATTCATCATCACCTGTAAATTTCGGTTGGCAGCGGCCGCTGCCATCATTGGCGGCGTTCGCTGCCATCATTGGCAGCGGCCGCTGCCAATCATGTCCCCGCCCGCTGCCAACTTTCCCTCTGTGGTGCCTCCCGCTCCCTGTTAGTCGTGCGCCGCTTCTCCTGAATGCGCCCCATTTCGCTCGTCATCGATGTAGAACTCGGATGCAGCCTCCCTGCTCAATCGTCGCATCAGGCTTACCTCTCGTCGTTGGTTCGATGCTGCCCTATCCGCACATGTTGATATTTTTCCAAAATCAACGTTTTTTTCGAAAAGATGCGCTCCGTTTCAGTTTTATTTCGTAACTTTGCAGTCGTATTGACGAGTCTGGCCAGTCTGACAACCTCAAAATCCACAGCACATGTTCGAAGTAGTACCGAATATTCTTGATTTCGTTTTCAAAGGGATGCTCATCGGCATCATCGTCTCGGCCCCTATGGGACCCGTGGGCATCCTCTGCGTGCAACGCACCCTGAACAAAGGCCGATGGTATGGCTTGGCAACCGGTGTGGGAGCCGCTGCCAGCGACATGCTCTATGCCCTCGTCACCGGCATCGGCATGAGCTTCATCACCGACTTCGTCAACGACCCCACCTACCGCTTCTACCTGCAGGTCATCGGCAGCGTGGTGCTGTTGCTCTTCGGATTCTTCACCTATCGCAACGACCCTCTGAAGAAGATGCGACAGTCGGGCAAGCAGAAAGGCACGTTGTGGTACAACGGTTGGACAGCCTTCCTGCTCACCCTCTCCAACCCCCTCATCATCATCCTTCTGGGTGCCCTCTTCGCACAGTTCGCCTTCGCACCCAGCACGCCCTTCGACATGGGTGTGGGCTTCATGAGCATTGCAGGAGGTGCCCTGCTATGGTGGTACGGACTGACCTGGCTCATCGACAAGATACGCTCCAAGTTCGACTCGGGCGGCATACGCATCATCAACCAGGTCATCGGAGCCATCGTGATGCTGGTGAGTTTCATCATCCTGCTGGGCACTGTGACCAACCTCTACAGAATCTTTGAATAAACCCCATCACCTATGAAAAAGTTATTCAGCACACTTGCACTGGCGATGATGACCAGCTTGGCAGCAACAGCACAAACCGTGCAAAACGCCAACTACAGCACCTTTGCACACATCAAAAAGGACGGCACCGTGCAGAACAGCACCTACTCCACCATCGGATACATCAAGAGCGACGGCACCGTGCAAGACAAGACCTACCACACCGTGGGCTATATCAAGAGCAACGGCACCATCCAGAATGCCACCTACTCCACCATCGGATACGTGAAGGACGACGGCACCGTGCAGAACAGCACCTACTCCACCATCGGATATATCAAAAGCGACGGCACCGTGCAAGACAAGACCTACCACACCATCGGCCACGCCAAGGACGTGAAGCCGACCTGGGCGGCCCTGCTGTTCTTCTTCCAGCTGCTAAAATAATCTTGTAGGCAGTCTATGCCCAGCCTTTGGGCATCTGACAGCGCAGAACTGTTAAGTAACTAACAGTTAAAAATTTACTTGGGACGATTATGATGAACACCAAAGCGCCCCGAAGGGGCAATAAGCTCATAGCCCAGGGCATCGCCCTGGGCAACAGAGGATGGGAATAACGCCCTGTAAGGGCAAAAGCTCTACAACCAATGGCACAATCTCTTTGCAAGATATACCTACACATTGTTTTCCACATAAAGACCACCAGTCCTCAGATAGAAGATGAACATTTGGAACGTCTTCACTCATACATTGGCCAACTGGTCAACGCTACAGGGCTGCCAAGTTGTTCGAGTAGGAGGCATTGGCGACCATACGCATGTGTTGTGTCTGCTATCGAGGATTGAGAATGTGTCCCATCTTGTGGAGGAGGTGAAACGTAATAGCAGTAGATGGATAAAAACATTGTCACCGCGTTATCATCATTTTGCGTGGCAAGGTGGATTTGCTGCTTATTCTATGAGCCAGTCGGTAATCGAAAAAGCCATTGAATATGTTAGCAACCAGCGGGAACACCATAAAAAGATGTCGTTCCACGATGAATACTTACGATTTCTAAAGTTATACAACGTCGATTATGATGAAAGATATATATTCTCAGATTGAGCTTTTGCCCTTTCAGGGCGTAAGCTGCGCATTCCATTTACCCAGGGCGATGCCCTGGGCTAAGTGCTTTTTGGCCTTTCAGGCCGTCTGCTGGGGAAATACGCATACTCATTATTGAAAGGGAAATAAAAAATGAAAGCAACGGCAAAGCGCATCCTGCTGTCGGGGGGGCTGCTCCTGCTCTCGACGGGCGGGAGCAGGGCGCAGACCGTGAATGTAGTGGTGGCCGATGCTGACACGCGGCAGCCAGTGGCCCATGCCTCGCTCTACACCAAGGAGAACGGACGCTTCCGCTCGTGCATCAGCAATGAGGATGGCTTGGCCCACGTGAACTTCAGCTGCCAGCGCATCAGCGTGAGCCATCTGAACTACGAGAAGCGCACACTGCGCATGCCGCTGCCCGACACCATCTTGCTACAACCACGCTTTCTGCAAAAGGCAGAGGTGGTGGTGACCAACAAAGAGCCTGAATGGATACGACGCTGCCTGAAACAGGTGGTGAAGCAGAAGCAACGGCACTACTTCAGCCACAATGGCGTGCTGCAGTTCGGCTACTTCACCCAGAGCTTAGGCACCGACAATATCTACCGATGCAACATGACAGGACTGCTGCGCACCCTGAGCAGCGTGAACGAGGAATGGTCCATCGTGGCCTACACCGTGGCCATCACAGCGTCTGACAGCACCCGCCTCACCGACACCGCCAACATGCGACGGATGCTCTACGAAGACTTTATGGCCGACCTCGACAAGGGGTTCATCAGCGACCACCGCTTCAGCCACAACCCCGACTACAAGGGGCGCAACGACAACGAGGTGGAACTGCGCTTCAGGCTGAAACACGGCACCGACGACCGAGGATGGATGATTCTGGACACCGTGCGCTGCGTGGTGCTGAGTGCTGAGCGCACCACAGGCACCAAGACGAACCGCCAAGAACGCATCAACGCCATGATGTATGCGATGGCCCGCGTCTTCGGATATCACATCGACACCTGGACACGCCACTACCACGTGGATTATGCCGAACGCGACGACGGCACCCTCTATCCTGCCAACGTGCGCTACAAGATGTACTATGCCGGACACGACGGCAGCAACGACAAGCAGCAAAAGGAGTTTCACGAACAAACGGGGGGAGGATTCCCCAACATGGAGGCCACACTCACGCTGAAACCCAGCGATGAAGAACCCGACGACTACGACCAGTGGCTCGACCTGCCACCATCGTGGTATATCGCCTTCCATTCCGACAAGGAACGGCAGAAAGAAATCGACCTGTCGAACCTGCCCGCCACATTCAACTTATTTGAAGAAGAAAACGAATGAACACTGACAAGATAAAAGTCATCGCCTTCGATGCCGACGACACCCTGTGGGACTGCCAAGGGCATTTCGAAGTGGTGATGCAGCGCCTATACGACGAACTGACACCCTGGACCGACCGCGAGACGGCTACACAAGAGCTGTTTGCCACCGAGCGCAAGAACATGCGGCTGCTGGGCTACGGCGTGAAAGCCTTCACCCTGTCGATGCTTGAGACGGCCATGCGCGTCAGCCGCTACGAGATGCCCGCAGCCACCATCAACAGCATCCTCACGCAGTGTTACTCCCTGCTGGAGTTCCCCTGCACACCGCTGCCAGAAGTGGAGTCAACCCTGCAAGCACTCAGCAAAGAGGGCTGGCGCATGGTGGTGTTCACCAAAGGCGAACTGCTCGACCAAGAACACAAGCTGCAGCGCTCGGGCCTCGGTCGCTACTTCAGCCATGTAGAGATTACCAGCGACAAGGGCGAGTCTGAATTCCTTATGCTCTGCCGCAAGCTCGACATCAAGCCCGAGGAGCTGCTGATGGTGGGCAACTCGCTGAAAAGCGACATCGCGCCCGCCTTGGCCATCGGCGCGCTGGGTGTCTACATCCCCTTCCACGTCACTTGGCAGCTGGAGCACCACGACCACTTCGAACACGAGCGCATGGTGCAAATCGACACCTTCGGACAGCTCATCAACATCTTGGCGACACACGCAAATGCTAAAAAACAATAAATGTACGCACGCGCATACACGCATTAAGGAATAATTGTGTATCTTTGTCGTTAATAATGCAACAACAGCTAAATATCTAAAAACTTTAACCCGAACAATTATGGACAACAACAATCAACTCATTGCCCAGTGCGAGGCAAAAGCAAAGGAATGGCTTGCTCCCGCCTTCGACGAGGAGACACGCAAGGAAGTGCAGGCAATGCTCGACAACGAGGACAAAAGCGCCCTCATCGACGCTTTCTACCAGAACCTGGAGTTCGGCACCGGAGGTCTGCGCGGCATCATGGGAGCCGGCACCAACCGCATGAACAAGTACATCGTGGGCATGGCCACACAGGGCTTTGCCAACTACATCTTGAAGGCCTTCCCCGGCAAGCAGTGCAGCGTCGTCGTGGGCCACGACTGTCGAAACAACGGACGGATGTTCGCAGAGACCGTCGCCGACATTTTCTCGGCCAACGGCATCAAGGTCTACCTCTTCGAGAGCCTCCGCCCCACCCCAGAGATTTCCTTCGCCATCCGACAGCTGAAGTGCCAGGCCGGCGTGAACGTCACCGCCAGCCACAACCCCAAGGAGTACAACGGCTACAAAGCCTACTGGGACGACGGAGCACAGGTGCTGGCACCACACGACGTGGGCATCATCAGCGAGGTGAACAAGGTGACCATCAACGACGTGAAATTCGAGGGCAACAAAGACCTCATCGTGCCCATTGGCGGCGAGATGGACTGGGACTACATCCAGGCAGTGAAGGAGGCTATGGTCGACCAAGACGTCATCCTGCGCCAGAAAGACCTGAACATCGTCTACTCGCCCATGCACGGCACCGGCCGCGTCATCATCCCGATGGCCCTGCGTTCGTGGGGATTCCAGAACATCCACGTGGTGCCCGAGCAGATGGTCATCGACGGCAACTTCCCCACCGTCGTCAGCCCCAACCCCGAGAACCCCGAAGCCATGACCCTGGGCATGAAGCTGGGCACGAAGCTCAACGCCGACCTGGTCATCGCCAGCGACCCCGATGCCGACCGTCTCGCCATCGTATGCCGCAACGCCAAGGGCGAGTGGGAAATCCTGAATGGAAACCAGACCTGCATGATGTTCTGCTGGTACATCATCGCCAACAAGAAAAAGCTGGGTCAGTTGAAGGGCAACGAGTTCCTGGTGAAGACCATCGTCACCACTGAGGTCATCGCCAAGATTGCCGAGAAGAATGGCGTGGAGCTGCGCGACTGCTACACTGGATTCAAGTGGATTGCCAACGAAATCCGCGTCAGCGAGGGCAAGCAGAAATACATTGGCGGTGGCGAGGAGAGCTTCGGATTCCTGCCATTCGACAAGGTGCGCGACAAGGACTCACCAGCCAGCATCTGCCTCATCTGCGAGATTGCCGCTTGGGCCAAGGACAACGGCAAGACGCTCTACGACCTGCTGATGGACATTTATGCAGAGTATGGCTTCTCGAAGGAGGTCACTATCAACGTGGTGCGTCCTGGCAAGACCGGTGCCGATGAAATCAAGCAGATGATGACCGACTTCCGTGCCAATCCTCCGAAGGAGCTGGGCGGCTCAAAGGTGGTGCTATGGAAAGACTACAAGACCCTGGAGGCCAAGAAGGCCGACGGCAGCGTGGAGAAACTGAACATGCCCGACACCAGCAATGTGCTCCAGTGGTTCTGCGAAGACGGCACCAAGGTGAGCGTGCGTCCCAGCGGCACCGAGCCGAAGATTAAGTTCTACACCGAGGTGAAAGATCCTTCGTTCAAGTGCGCCGGATGCTACGAGCGCTGCACCAAGGGAGCCGAGGAGAAGATTGAACAGATCAAGAAAGACTTGGGACTCTGAATGCCAAATATGTAAGACTGAACATGTTGTCACGCGAACAGAAACGCACCATCGGGGGCTACGCACTGGCTTTACTGCTGTGCGTAGCCGCTGTTGTTGCTGCCAACCTGCTCTTCCCCACAACCGACCCCGCAGAAGAGTATCTGGAGCAGCGCGCCACCACCGCCGACGACGTGCTGGGACTCTTCCAAGGAAAGGCCAAGCTGGCCACTACCGAGGTGAAGATACGGCGCATGGGCATCTACGACAGCGATACGCGCCTGGCCACCATCAACCCCACCAACTGGAAGATTGGCCGCCGGGCCTGCATCATGCCTGTCGACATCACCATCAAGTATGGCATCGACATGCGCAGGATGACAACAGGCAACGTCAACCTCGACAGCATGGGAACTATTCGCATCACCCTTCCACAGCCCGAAGTCATCGACTACGACGTGGAGATGCGCACCGACCGCCACGAGCTGGTGACCATGAGCGGATGGCTGCGCGACGAGGTGGGCGAGCAAACCATGCAAGCCATCAAGAACAAGGTGGTGAGCGAAGTGCTGGCCGACACCACCCTCTTCGCCTCTCTGCGCACCGAGATACAAAGCAACACCAGGTCCATCTTCGGATCTATGCTGCAGCAAATGAACCTGAAGCCCGTTTTCACCAACTGACACACCATGAAGAACAGCAGCAACCAATCGATTATGAAAGGCTTGACGAGCTTCGTCAAACTGGCATGCCTCGTAGCCGCCGTCTACTTCGTGGTGAAATGTATCGACGCGCAGGAAGCCGACGACGAGTTGGCACTGCTGCCCACGCCCGTGGTCATCAACGACATCAAGCCCATCGGCGAACTCTATGCCTTCACCGCCATCACCGAGGATTTCACCATCGACAACGTGGAGAAAGTGGGGCTCTTCCGCAAGAGCTACTACAAGGCCGTGCAGACCATGCGCATGCAAGTGAGCTATGTGCTGAGCCTCGACAGCATCGACTATCAGCCCTTAGGACAGAGTGGCGACACCATCCGCGTGCGGCTGCCCCAGCTGCGCTATGTGCAGACGGCCCAGGGCGGCAACTTCCTATGCGAGGTGGAGGTGAGCAACTACAACGCCACCAGGGCCATCGGCATTGTGGAAAAGAAAATCAAAAGCAAGTACGACACACCGCTAAACCGCCAGAAGGCCATGACCCACGTGCGCGAGGTCATCACCTCCTTTGTCAACCAATGCGGCAAGGTGCCCTTGTTTGAGTACAAGAAATAAACACCATCCACCATCATGCAAAAACGAACAGGAATCATCACGGGCGGCATCGCCGTGGCAGGAGGTGCTGCCGTGGCCGCCTATCTGCTGCTCAGGCCACAGCCCACACCACAAGAGGTGACCAACCCCATCGACGAGCAGTTCGAGAAGCTCGAAGTGGTGCTCAACGACATCGACGCACAGGCGCAACAGCCCGATGCGAACATCGACTCGCTCTTCAGCATTGTCGATGCGCTGCGCTGGGAGCCTATGGGCAAGAACGACTACGAGAAGCAGAAGTTCAACCTATATCTCAACCACAAGAAAGACGTGACCATGAACTTCCGCAAAATCATCCAGGAGCGTGGCCTCGACATCAGCCACCCACACCTCGATGATGTGGAGAGTATCGCATTTTAAGTGAAGAATGAAGAATTTCTTTCGTCGCTGCGCTTTGTGAAAGCGTCCCTTTGGGCCGAGCGGCTACCGCAGTTCTATCCTCCTTCAACCCTCCACCTTCAACCCTCCACCTTCAACCCTCCACCTTCAACCCTCCACCTTCAACCCTCCACTCACCCCAAAACTATAGTAGCCCCCTCGGGGGCTGAAGGGGGGCTTTTTATTCATTATTTCAGTTCTTCATGCTTGCCAAACAACAGCTTGTCGGACAGCCAGATGGCTGCAACAGTTGAAACGACAGCTGCAACCATAGCGGCAACCCATGTCAGCAGCACCACGACAAGGGCTGCCGCTATGCTGATGCCACCCATGAGGAGTCCGAAAAAGAGCATGAGAAACGCCAGGGGAGCGGCTTTGGGCTTGTGCCACAACAGCGGCAGCAGAGCCGCCCTCAGCGCACGACGCACGCTGGGCACCAGGCTCTCAACATGCGTTGCGCCATTGGCCAGCAGATAGCGGCGATGGGCCTGCGTGCGCAGCAGACTGCGCCAATAGGTCTCCATCGAAGTGCCCATCGACACCATCTGCAGCACCACCAACACCAGCAACACGGGCCAGAAGAGACTGCAAGGGAAGCTGAGCATCAGCACGCCAGCCATCGCCAGACTCACCACCAGCACCGCCCCCACAGCCGAGAGCAGCAGACACGTAGGCACCTGCGGCATCCTCACCTTTGGAGCGACCATCACCTTGCGCAATGTTCGCCGGTCTACCAGCATCAGCAGGGCCAGCACCAGAGCCAATAGCATTGCCAGCAGCAACGCTCCCCACATAGATATATCGTCTGTTCCCATTTCCTTATTCTATTTCTACCACATTGTCGGCTTTGCTCACCACAGCATTGTCGTTGCTGGCAATGACAACCGTGCATCCCTCGTCGGCCTTGCGGCGAAGGAACGGGATGGACGATGCCACCGGACGGTCGACCAGCCAGATGGGTCTGCGCAGCAGCGATGCCACCGCCAGCAGCTGGGCCTTCTGCCCCGTGGCCCCCGTCAGCGCCATCTCCTGCTCCATCTGTTCGGGCTTCCCATTGCGATTGGCTTTCAGCCTAAACACATCATCAGCCGTGGGAGCACTGAATACCACCACCTGCCCCACATCGCCCAACTCGGCGGGTACGAAAGCCATCAGCCTCCGCATGCTGCGTGCCGAAGATGCCGTAAGCGGCTCGCCATCGATGCTGATGAACCCGCCTGTCGTCGGCTCCAGACCCATCATGGCATGCAGCCAGCGCACCGCCGTGCTGCCCAATGGAGCACCCGGTCGTGTCAGGCACGTCAGCTCCCCGTCGCAAGCCATCAGCGACAGCGTGCTCTTGGCACCACTCAGCAACACATCATTCAATTCCAGCATAACAGCCGATGTTAGATCCTCCTTTACCTCACCTCGTGTTCAGTGTCTTCCTCAAAGGGGGTACCTTCCACCAGCACATTGCCTAAGATGATGTCGACCAACTTCGTCAGGTCGTTTTCGTCCACACCGTATTCTCCGTCTACGTTTGCATGCTCGTCATATTCTATGGTCTTGTCGCACAGAATGTTCACGAGTGTCGTCGCGTCGCTGATGCTGACGTCGCCATCCTTGTTCACGTCGCCCTTGCGCAGCTCGCCGTTCAGGTTCAGCATGTAGGCACGAACAACAGCACCCTGCGTCCAAGGGAGTACAGCCATACCGTCTTTCAGTTTGAAGTAGGCATGGCAGGAGTTGGCTTTCATCTCATCATCGGGATAGTGCAGCTTGCCGTCGGCACCCAGATAGAGCGTCGTCGCGTAATCATGGTCGAGGATGGCGGGCTCGAAGCAGCCTGTAAAGTCGACATAGGTGCTGGTGGTGGCGCATGCCTGGGGATTGTCGGCAAGGGTGACGTATTCAAAGTAGGGGTCTACAATGTCGCTGTTGAGCGGGTTACCGTCATTACCCATTTCTGGGTTCCATCTGATGATGAAAGGCGTGCCGGCGGGGATGGTGGCCGCATCGGCGAAGTTGATGATCAGCGTGCCGCTGTTGCTGTCGAAACTGCTGCCAGCGAAGATCTTCACAGCACAGGCATCCTTGAGGTCGGTGCTCGGTGTGATGTCGAAGGGCAGGCACAGCGTGTTCCACGAGCCATTGCGATAGAGTGTGCGCCCTTCGAGCGTGACGCGCTTCATTGACTTGCCGCCCTCGTTGACGATATTGGTCGTGTTCCCGCCGTTGTAGTCTCCGTCGCTGATGGTCAGTTCGTTGAAGAAATACCGGAAATCGTAGAATCGGTATTCGTAACCATTCTTCTCCCAGTAGACGGTGCCAGTGGAGCAGGTGCCATACGACTTGCCGTCGCGCATCACATCTTCCCTGCTGAGACTCGTATCACTGAATAGGGGGTCATAATGCTTGGTGGCCATGACCTTGCCACCCATGATGGTAACGACGCCGGCTTTCGAGGAGGGGCAGACCTCTCCATCGGAGCCACCGCCACCAACGCCTGCGCCATACTGGCCGCCAGTAGTCGTGATGTCGCCTCCGTGAATGCAGATGCTGCCGCAGTCACCGGTCTGAGAGCCGCCGATGCCCGCAGCATTCTTATAACTGTTGGTCACTGTGATACGGCCTTGGCTGTCACCGTCGCTCTGGCTATAGATGTAGAGCGTTGCCTGGTTGTTCAATTGCTCCACCTTGATGCCGCCCGTGCAGGTGAGTATGGCGCCGTCTTCAAGGATGAGGTGCGTCTGCCCAAAAACGTTCAGCGTCTTATACTCCACGTTGCCCCTCACCACGTAGTAGTGGTCGTCGGCATCGTCGGAACTCCCCAGACCTATCCACTCGCCCTGATGGCTGCCTTCGATGACAGTGTAGTTGTCGCAGTAGGTCAGAGTAGAAACACACTGTCCGTCGTCGCTAAACGAGCGTACGTAGTAGGCTACGGGTGAACTGGTTGTGCTGGTCATCTGCACACTTCCCACATCGGCCACAGAATTTTTCAGTGTCTTTTCGTTTCTAACTGTCGTTTGAGCCCAAGCCGAATCTCCCCCACAAAGGAATAAGAGAAAAGCCATGAAAAGAATGACTCTCTGTTTCATCTTCGTTATTAGTTTGTATCTACAAGGCGCATGAACGCCATGCTGTAACATCTTCTATGTTTTTGAAGAAAAATGCAAAGATAGTACTTTTCCCCGACACTGCCAAGCATTTTTGCGGTTTTCTACCCTGGAGGCAAAAAAATAAACAAAAAACAATTACCTTGTACGCTCCATCTGCCGTAGGGGCAGACCTTGTGTCTGCCCGCACCAGCATTAGGTCAGTCATTCCTCATATTGTCGGACACCCACTTGTACAGTTCTGCAAATCCACCGCGATTCATGATTTCATTCACCTGCTTGCGCAGGTTGTTACGCCACTGCCCCTTGCCTACGACATTGTAGAGCAAGGCCGAGGCGGCAGGAGCAAATTCGCGTCCAACGAAAGGCACGAGTGTGGCCACCTGAATCTGGTCAGCATCGAGTGCCAAATAAGCCTCATAGATGGCACGCGTGGGAATCTTGTGTTCCTTTCGGCGGGCTACATCACGTATGACGGTGGTGGTGGCATTGGCGCTCACCACACGCCATTCCTTGTTGGCCTTGCTGCGGATGGACTTCTCCTGGGCTATGAGACGAACGAACATATCAAGCGGCTGTTTGGCATCGTTGTCGCCCGCTTCTTCTTCCAGAAGGAATGTCCGTGGCCTGGAAACAGCATCATCGGTGATGTCGCGGCGCAGACAGCGGGCCAAGAAATCGATGTTGTCCTGCATTAACCTGCGGCCGTGCTCCTGTCCGTGCATGTCGTTCAACATGACATCGGGCAGAAGGTCGTGCTTCATCAGATAAATCATCATGCAGGGGCTACACAGCCTTTGGATGAAGTAATCCATGCTGTTCTCTGCGGCAGCGGTCGTGCTATAGACAGGGTTCTTGGGATGCTTGATACAATTTATCTCATAGCAGTTGGTCATTAGTCCATTATCCTCGAAGAACACAGCCATCGGATGGTTTTCATTCTTACCGACGGGCAGCTCGCCGGCAGACAGTTTCAACTCGTTGGTGAGCCACCGCCGATGCTCTCGCTCGTTGCGGAAGAAATAGAGCCGCTCGCCGCCATGACTGCTGACGAAATCATCGTACTGACCAACAAAGTCGTGCATGATGTGATGCTCGCGGCGCATTGCGCTGAGACACTTTTCAACGTACTTTTTCTCTGGCTTCGACCAGAAGCTGGGCCCCAAAAACCTCCACTTGCCACTAAAGCAGATGAGTACCCCTGAGAGATGGGTGTTTCGCCGTGCCAACTGCTTCACATTGCCTATGAAGCAGCTTTGGTCGACACTGATGATTTGTCCGAGGAAGTCTTTCAACCTAACTTTGCCCTCCTCGCAGTCCACCACCTCGTAGATGCTGAATGGCTTGCTGTCGATATGGTCGATGGCCTCGGCTAGTTTGTCGTCGGGGTCGTCCATGTCGATGCGTATCATCTCGGCATAGGCATGTTGCGGAGTGACGGAAAGGGGCCACGTTCGTTGCTCAGCCATCGAAAAACATTCGGCAGCATAGACCATGGTCTCCTTGTCTGCCCCATGCAGCAGATATGTGTATTCGTCTATGAGTTTCTTTTCCGAGTGACGAATTTTGCAGGGCCCAAAATGAAGTCCCGAATAACAAAATTTGTTATATGGAAGATGTTGGTAAACCACCGCCCCAAGGGACAGTAGCGGCTGAGCCACACAAGAACCGTCGTCACATAGTCGCCACTTGTCTGCGTTTCTTCGGCATAGAGATAATTGGCCAGCTCTTCGTTGGAGGGTAACTCCTGACTACGTTCCCGCCAAAGATTGAGCAACTTCTCTGCGTGGTTTTTCAACGCCTCGTTTGTGGGGTTGAGCACCAGTCCCCCACGCTCCGCCACGCAACTATGCCAGAGCATAAAGCGCATCTCATCAAGCGGGGCTTCAGGGGCATCGGCTCCCGCAGTAGCATAGAAAGGCAGATAGCAGCCATACATCTTCTGGTACATGTGCTGAAAGGCCTCAAAGAGGTGGAGGCCAGAACGCTTGTCCTCGAAGAAGAGAGTCAAGTTGATGCAGACATTCCTAAACTGTCGCTCTTCCATGAAGGTGAAATCGCTGAGCAGCAGTTCGTAGATGTCGTTGGCCAGCTGGGCGTAAACCCGGTCGGTCTCACAGGTCAGATGTCTGGGGTGGCGCCGCTTGATATCGGCAGCGGTAATGGTGTTTATGCTTAGTACTTGTCATTTACCCATGGGGTTTGTCGCATTTTGATTGCAAAGGTACGAATAAGCGAGCGAAGAACAAAAGAAAAACTCTTTTTTCTTTTGTTCTTCCGAGTGACGAATTTTGCAGGGCCCAAAATGAAGTCCCGAATAACAAAATTTGTTATATGGAAGCGAAAGTACCTTCGGCAAATCAACACGTTCAAATTAATCACTGAACTTTGGCTATATTTCAATAGAAATGAGTAATTTTGTCGGCAAATTGCAAAAACTCATAAGATATGGAACTGACAAAATCTGAATACAGACAACTTTCAGACATCATCAGGCGCGGCATTCTACGCCGCTGCGAGGAATGGCTCAAAGAAACAAAGGAACTGATAGAAAAGGAGTATGATGGCGAAGAAAACGCATTCGACCGCTGTATGAAGGTGACGAAGCGTTCGAAAGATTATTTCAAGGAGGCCATGAGTCGCGAGGAATATTACCGCAAGTCCATGATGCCTATTGGAATAGGGCAACTGTTGTTCGAAGGCTATATCACCATGGACGACTTGAAAGAACTGCGTCCCGAAGTGCAAGCTGACCTATGTCTATCTCGAAATGCCCAAGTTCAACAAGACCGAGGACGAACTGGTTTCCATGTACGACAAATGGCTCTTCGTACTGAAGAACCTGACACGCCTGATGGAACGCCCCGCCGCTTTGCAGGAGCGCATCTTCCAGCGGGTCTTCGACCTGGCCGAAATAGCCCGCTTCACCCCCGACGAGTCAAGAAACTATGAAGAGAGCCTAAAGCAATATCGCGATTTACGCAATGTGGTCAACTCTGCTGAACGAAGAGGACGGGAAGAAGGACGAATAGAAGGACTCGAAGAAGGAAGGGAAGAGGGCCGCATGGAGACGAATCGCGAGAATGCCCGCCGCATGAAGGCCAAGGGCTTTGCCATCAAGGACATCGTCAACATTACAGGTATTGCAGAGCAGGAAATCGAATCTCTATAGCTTGCGGTTGAAATTGAAAATCACGATGAGCGCAGCGAACAACCTTCGCCGCGCTCATTGTGCTGGAATGGATTGGCAGTTAAAAGCCCTAATTGGGGAATTTCTCCGACATCCTCTTGTAGAAGTCCTGCTGCTCAGCGTCGCCGACGGGCTGTATGCCAGTCAGCAGCTGCTGCATCTGCTCTATGTCGCGGGTGATGTGGTAGCCCAGCGCCTTGCGGGTGTCTACGCATTTCTTCAGCTCGTAGGCGGCGCGGGGCTTGTCGCGGTCGATGAGCAGATGGGCCAGCGCAAGGCGGTAGCCCGTGCGAAACTTCTCCTGACGCTGGTTCTGGATGGCCCTGCAATACAGGGCGGCCTTCGGCCCTGGCTCATCGGTCAGCTCGGCCAGCTCAGCATAAAGGTAGCTGTCGCGGCTGCGCATCAGCAGTTCGCGGTAGATGGCGACGGCCTTCTCGCGCTCGCCCATCACGGTATACACCACCGCCATATAGCGCCGGTTGTGCTTATCGCGCGGATTGCGCCGCATGGCCTCCTGCAGCAGCGGCATCACCTGTAGGCAACTCGACAACACCTCGTCGTGCGATAGCGGTGCTCTCCGCGTGACGAAGTCGCCATACATCTGCTCCTGCAACTCGTGGAAGGCACAGGTGAGCACCTGCTGGGCTACGGAGGGGATGGGATGGCTCGGCTGCCCAGCGACAGCAGGCGCGATGATGGTCTTCCAGTCTTCATCGCTCAACTGCTCCACCTTCAGCTGCTCCACAAAGCCCAGCATGCTGAACGCTCGGTCCTCCTTGTCGAGTGCCACCGCTGCATGAAGGATGCTGCTGAGCGCCTTGCCATCCCTGTTGTCAACATTCGGCAGCACCTTCAGCAGGGCCTTGAATATCTTCTCCGCCTCGTCGAGTCGCTTTTGGCGTTCCACCGCCCTCTGCCGCACCTCGGCAGGGTCAGCGCCGGCGCCACCTTGTGCGTGCAGCTCCTTCAGTTCCTTGAGTCGTTTCTTCAAGATGTCGCTTGCCGTCCAGAACATGCACAGCGTGGTGTATTTCCCCTTGTGCACGGCATACATCGGGCGTATGGCCTCATACGCCTCTTCTATCTTTCCCTGCTTCCGCAGCTCAAACACTTCTTTTACAGTCATAATGCCTTCCGCTTTTAATCATTTGCATGAAAAAGAAATAACCAAAGGAATGTGTAGCACGCTCGTCGCCCACTGCCGGAACTGGGTGGCCCGAATGCTGTTCACGCGATAGCCAACACTGATAACTGCATCCAGATTGTAATACTGAGTATTATACTCCTTACTGTCCGTTGCAGTTCGTCGGAATATCCGACAAACTGAATCCTTTGTCAGTTCTCCAGTACTGAAAGCATTTAGCAAGTGTTCCGCTATTGTTGAGCGTCCCTTGTCATACAATGCTGCTATAGCATCTTGTGTACACCAGATAGTTTCATCGGCAAACATTACTTCAATGCCCTGCTCCTTGCTCTCTGCTTGGAAGAAAAGGAACTTAGTCGTGCTGTTTCGTATCTCACGTTTTTTCGCCATATTCGGTTATCAGTTCAATAACGACTTTCTGATTGGTAATTATAGCAACCCATCGTGTGGTTGTAGCAGGTAATCCCTTCCTAACTATATTTCCCTCTGTTTGCTACTTTAGGTGCAAAGTTAACACATATTTCCGATACTCGCAAATTATGCAAACCATTTTAATTTCTAAGCACGAAAATAGTCTTTTCAACATGAATGGGATAGCTACTAAGAAAAATGAGGAATAAAGTATCATTATCCCACATGATTTTTCATTATAAACATCTACGAATAGTAGAAATTATAGTGGCATATAGCCGTGCCTTCCATTTCTTTTTCGAGATGAATCTACAAATAGTAGAAATTATAGTGGCATATAGCCATCTCGTGCGTGCCGTCTATCCAATCGAATCTACGAATAGTAGAAATTATAGTGGCATATAGCCTGCTCGGCCATAGCTGCAGCGGAATACCAATCTACGAATAGTAGAAATTATAGTGGCTTGTAGCCCCCCAACGGCACAGGCGACTTCCTCAACCTATCTACGAATAGTAGAAATTATAGTGGCTTGTAGCCGCGCAGACACACTCGCCAAGTACGTCGAATCTACGAATAGTAGAAATTATAGTGGCTTGTAGCCCTGCGTCAGGACATCATCTGGCATAAGCATCTACGAATAGTAGAAATTATAGTGGCTTGTAGCCCTGTCACTCGTAGAGGACATGCAAGACATCTACGAATAGTAGAAATTATAGTGGCTTGTAGCCAAAGACGGCAATCTGCGAGATGAGTAATCTACGAATAGTAGAAATTATAGTGGCTTGTAGCCCAGACTATTATGCAGGAAACTGTGAGATCTACGAATAGTAGAAATTATAGTGGCTTGTAGCCTCGGATGACCGTCTGCACCTTCTTCGTGTTATCTACGAATAGTAGAAATTATAGTGGCTTGTAGCCGCCGCTGGAAAGATTATATCAAGAAGTATCTACGAATAGTAGAAATTATAGTGGCTTGTAGCCCTCGCAAGAAATGAGCACTCGGGTTTACTGATCTACGAATAGTAGAAATTATAGTGGCTTGTAGCCGTCACCTTCTTGAGGGAGATTGCGATATCTACGAATAGTAGAAATTATAGTGGCTTGTAGCCCAAAGATAGCCGAAGTAGTTCTGAATCTATCTACGAATAGTAGAAATTATAGTGGCTTGTAGCCAGTCGGCGGGTCGGCACACCTCGCCCAATCTACGAATAGTAGAAATTATAGTGGCTTGTAGCCGGTTGGTTGTGTTTGAGGCTTATTTTTTTGTATCTACGAATAGTAGAAATTATAGTGGCTTGTAGCCTTATGACAGACATAACACAAGAATCCCTAATCTACGAATAGTAGAAATTATAGTGGCTTGTAGCCTCGATTCCATCCACTCCCGCCATTTTAACTCTATCTACGAATAGTAGAAATTATAGTGGCTTGTAGCCCTCTCCAGTGATGCGCCAGTATGCAAGGGAATCTACGAATAGTAGAAATTATAGTGGCTTGTAGCCCTACAGGGTGCAAAGATATAAAATAATTATCTATTCACCAAACATTTATGACAAAATTTCAAAGAGCACTTTTTACCCACCTTTGTTTAGCATTAATATGCAATATAATGGCAATCAATGACATTCAACAAAGAAAGCGTTAGTAGACACCAAGGTTTACATTAAAAGTAGACCACATCAGCATCACGATGAATAGCATTCCCAAACTTTTGCACACTTTCCTTTGATGCGTTGAATATCATAACGCTGTCGGCACCAGTGAACAGCTTGCTGTACTTCTCAACAATTTTTGTCTTAATATTGTTGACAATACGCTGTGTATTGTTCACCTCATAAACAGATAATTGCAAGCGAATGGCTCCTTGTGAACGTAGCATCTTAGCGAACATCGTTCTCAGTTTGTCATCTTTAATGTCGTAACTCACTATAATCATATCTCAAATTTAGGGTATTGGGTGATGTCTTTTCCACCCATAAAACAACGGTAATAGGATTGAACATACTTGAAAATCTCTTGCTTGTATGGCACCAACGCATCAAAGAACAGTTTGTTGTATTCTTTATTCAAATCCCGCTTCGGAACGGTTACTGGTTCGTTTCTCGTCAACGGTCTCATGTGCTATTCGTCCACGGGTCTGTGGCGTGGCATGATACACCCCCTCGTCCGTCTCCATATACACATTGTGTAGGTATATGGAATACGGACAGAAGACGAAATCATTGAGCGTTGATATGGCGATATAGTCATTCATAAGTCGGAGAGAAATATGGCTTGGTTTGTATAAAACGGAACCAGTCTTCGTCCTTAATGTACTTCAGATACCCATTCTCGTCTGTCGGGAAATCATAATATAGCCAATAGAGCCCCTTTAACGCTATATTGTATGCGCCATTAGCGTCAGCATCCTTAATTCTCAAGGAATTTTCTTCACCCGTGATGAAAGGTTTGTCACTTGCAACAGGAGATATTATGTAGTCTTGCTCGTCATTGGAATTTCTCATCTTCAGAAGGAGTTTGAAAAGTCCCCATAGCGCCTGCAGTTTACTTTCATTTAATGACGATACCGTCTGTACAGACACTTTTTCAAGAGGCAAGTTGGCTTCTTTAAAGAACAATTCGAATTCTTTTGTAAGATCTTTCAGCTCTTTATTCCTACCGACGATTCTTGAACCATGAGAAGCCAACGTCCAACGGCTTGTATAGTCTGTCTTTACCTTTTTGAACACGTCCTTAGAATAATCGAAAGTGAAGTAAAACAATCCATCTCTGTATGTAATATCATCGAAAGCCTCAAAGAACTCTCGCAAGCTGTTAGCAGGTTTGTTCATATTGAAAAGGTTGACAAATCCCGTGGAGGGGTCAATTTTGGAAGTATAACCCGCTGGTACATAGAATAGCCAACCACTTTGTTTGCCTAATTCTTTGAAACTGCTAAATGGTGCTGTGAGCTGTAGACCAGATTGTATAGTTCCATATTCCTTTGATGGCGCATCTTTTTTGAAAACAAGATAGTTTAGTTTCTGTATCAGCATCTTTTCAAAGTTCTGATAAACTTGTCTCTCTACGTTAAATCGGCCCCTTTTGAAACCAAAGTTTAAGTCTTCTAACACAATAACTGCGTTATACCGAACGACCAACTTCGCTATTTCATGAACAACCTGAGACAGATAACCAGACTTCAGATCCTTAATTCTCTCTTGTGTTGTCCAGTTTTTTCGAGCTTCATCGCGATTCTTTTCCGTTTGCTTCAACTTGGTCAGATAATCGAATTTACGTTCGATTCCATCATAAGTTTCTGTTTCAATCAAATTGAAATGGCGAGGAGCTATAAGATTCTCCCCTCTTTGATTGATAACAGATACGTATATCAGATTCCTTTCACCACGGTCAATACCTATAATGTTTAAACCTTCTTTGTTATCTCGAAGGATGTTAAGTGTACGCTCGTTGAACTGTTTCTGCGATGTTGCGGATGCTTTGAAATTGATGGTGATAGGCACATGAAGGAAGAACTTGTGCTCATGGTATCTCTTATCCTTCATCAAATCAAACTGAGCTTTTTTGGTCTTAACCAAAGGTAGAAGTTTGACTTCTTCAGGCTTTAGCTCCACTTTCACCCCATTAAAATGACATATCAGTTTCTTATAAAGCTCCGCATCTATAGGTGTTCCATCAGAGAAAGTCTTATTTACCAAAATAGAACCTTTCTTGTGGACGAAAGCCAATTTCGGAGAGATTGCTTCACGATGGAATAATTCAATCCCTTGGCCTGATAGTTTATACACAATATTAGCTATATTATCTTTGGGAAAAATTTCCTCCCAATATAGTGTATGCATATTTGGTGTGCCTTTAGCCTTCTCTTTATAGTCTTTGTTAGTAATACTAAACAGAAGCAATTTTTTCTCCTTTTGCAAATTATAGAGGAAATCAAAACCTATCGGTCTAAAAGTTAACAAATAACACATTTCTTGCGTATGTTCGAAAAACTCTTGGATAGAACTATATTCCATAGAGTCTTTCCACATATTTTCAAATGTGTGCTGAAATGGTCGAAAATCCTCATGTCGTAAAAAACCTATCTTGTAGTAGTCGATAAGTCTTTCTAAATAATCTGGGTGTCGCTCATCAAACTCCCTCTTTGCAGATTGTGTTTTGAGGGCTTTCCTTTCTTTGTAAAGCGATTCCACCATTTCTATTGGTAGATGGTATTTGTTGACGGCAGGAGCCCGATTGTCACCTTTTGAGTTTATAAAAAGTCGAGGGGCATTTCTGTAATCAGCCTTTTGTTGTTGATATATGACTAAATCTGCTGAATTACCAGAATATAATGTCGATATTTCTTCATTAGTTAAGTTCTCAAGGTATAGCAACAGATAGTATTTACCGTCTTTGATGACAATAGAACAATCGTTCCATCCGTTGGCTCGTGTTGGTGAATCAAACTTAAGGAGCATCTTTCCTCGATCGGCAAGTTTGCGGGTGAGATAGCTTTGAACCTTCATATATAAAGGAACAATATGCGAGACCAAAATGGCATCATCAGGTGATTCAAAAAGTAACTCGTATGGAATATAGAAGTCATCTTTTTCAAGATAAGGAGATTTCTTTCCAAGTCTCAACAGCTCTATTACATGAAATAGTTCCATATAGATTTCAAGTACGGACTTTAACACTTCTTTTGCAGCATCTGTCTTTATGGAAATTTTACCTTGTTCGTAATTGGCCTTCAACACGTTGAACTCTGTGATGCGAGCGTCCATACAGAGTTTTTGCAGCGATTTCTTAGACCACATCTTGTTTTCCGAATCATACTTCCATATAGTGAGGTCAGTAAGAAGTTCCATTAGAGAGAGTGGGTGTGCAGATTGTTCCATCAGCTCGTTTTCTACAGCTTTTATTTGAGCCAAAGAAAAACATTTGTTTTCGAGCCAAGCTTCTATTTCTTTATCTTTTTCTTTTTGGGCTTTCTTAGTATTCCCTGTAACCATAACAGAGCGAAGCTTTTCACCCAAGACATCCCATTTTCCATAAAGTAAGGTTGAGAGTCTTGACAAGTTTTTGCCTTGAACATATACCTTATTTAAATCCGTATCGCTATCATTCAAAATGTTTAAGGTTTCCTGTATGCGAGCAAATAGATTAGTTGACTCAAACCTATCGAAGAAAGCAGATACACTATGCATAAGTTCTTCTTCCGAGTTGAACTGCTCTGGCAAAAACGAGATACGCACCCTGTCGCTCAAAATTTGTTTGTGAAGTTGTGTCATCTTCAGGCTTCTTAGCTTCAGTTGCGAATCAGGATGCTGATGGAGATATTCATTACCAATGCTGTTTATGCCAATCACTCCTTCATTTGGACTTCCGCCCAATACCCAATTGTAGGTCTCTACACCATCCTGAGTCAAGCAATTATTGTAATACTTGGGTGTAAAAACATCGTCAAGTGAGAGACCATTTAAAACTGCACTTAGGTTACCCTCTATCGCTTTCAACTCGCTTTTACAAATATCTTTTAATCTGTTGTATACAACGATGTTGTCCAAGAACTTGGGATAGTTCTCGTTTACAATTCGATTTGCAACAGATGTAGCCTGATCTTTCTCGGAGTACATGTTGTCTCGATTGTCTTGATAGTTTCCAAAAAATACAGAGAAGTTGTTGAACGTTTTAATAGCTTTCAACATCTTATCGCGGTCAAGCCCCATTTTGGGATTGCTTTCCTGTATGGACCTCACAAAATCATCGTCATCTTCAACCATCTTTTTCATCAATGTACCTATTAGCTTAGAGTACGATGAAATGTAAGGCCACCAGTTATGTTCCGTAAAACCCTTGTGTATTTTCCCACGCATTTCTTCCTGGAGTTTTTGGAACGTCTTAGATTTCTTGTCCTCTTGATAAGCTAAAGCCAATGATTCCCAAGTTACACCTTTATTACCCACTTCAAATTGTTTCAGAGCAGATGCAATGAATTGTTTATGAAATTGGTCAAGTATAGCTTTCATGATAGGATAATTGTCGTTTCTTTCCTTATCATGAATGTATAACTTGTGCTATTCATTGTCAGTAGGACCGTTAAGGTAAATATCCCAAAAGTCGTCGATGGTTTGTCCTTCTAACAGTACAGGTTTTAGTTCAAACCTTAATGTTTTTGACACAGGATATACGCCTGTAAATTGTTTTAAGCTATTCATACTCTTATTTTAAATGTATATTTCTGGTTGTGGATAGTTGAGAGGGATGTATCTCCATTTAAAAGGTAGTTCCATTGTGTCCATTTCTTCTAATGATTTATCCATCAATTCGTTTTCCACACTATATAGATAGATGTTCTTCAAATAGTGTACCCACACGTTGATGGGAGGCCACTCTTCTCTAATTTCTTCATACCATTCAAACAAATCCATCTTTCCTTTTGATGAATTGCAGGCTTTACATACCATTATTATATTGTCGAGACAATCCTTACCTCCTTTAATTCTTGGAAATATATGATCTTTTGTAAGTTTTGAAGGTTCCATCTCTTTTCCACAATACCAACAATAATTGTTACTCTTTATTTTTTCAATGTTGAATTCAAACAAATCGTGAATCTTCCATCTTCCCTCCTTGTAAGCTTTGAATGCCTTTGCTCGTATCATATAACACGTACGGTCATACTTTATTTTATCTTCCTTTATGGCAACAAACAGCATCTGTAAGTTAGCATAAGACCAGAAAAGAAGTTCACCGAAATTTGCAAATCTCGAATATTGCTTCTTATTCTCTTGAAGGATATTATTCTTGTTTATCATGTTGCTTTAGGTGAAATTGCGGTGCAAAGATAATAATATATTGTGCCAAATCGTGGTACAGTCTCAAACTTTTTTCTATTCTTCGTAGTTTTTTCCCATTTCTTTGATATATTGGTGGACTTTTTCCCGTAACTCTAACGGTGAAATGACGTACAGGCGATTCTTCTTGCGAAGGATTTCACCTATGAAATCATTTGAAGGTGAGAGGTAATAAGAAAAATCAGAATAATCGGCAGTGGTGGCTATTTCTTTCTGCGAATGATGGAGGGGTAAATCCCTGAGATAGGGCCTTTCATCTTTAGTGGCTCTGATGACCACTTCCTGGGGATGAGAGTCCTTGCCACGGAAAACGCCATAATAATCGTGAAAGAAGGCTTCGGCATCGAAGTCTTTATCGAGTTGGAATGTGTTTTCTGAAACGTCCAAGGATTTGATGCGGTCGAGAGACAATGTCCAGAATTGTTGACTGACTTTCGTCAAAAGGTACCATCTCTGTTTGTAGAGCTTCAAACAATATGGCTCTGCGGCATGATACGTCTTTATCTCTGCGTCGTTGTATTTCTGATAGGTAATGGATATGCAACGGTTGAGCTTCATTGCTTCAAGAATGGGTTGGAGATACTTGTATCCCGATGGAATATCTTCGAGAAGTACCCTTTCCTGAAGGCTCACGCCCTCTTGAACTGCTGTGTGGACAGTCATAGACGAAAGCATCCAGTTTTGGATAGTGTCTTCTCGGAGAACGGATTTGTTGGCTATGTAGTACTTGAACCCGTCTCTTTTGTCACATTCTATGATAATGCCAAAGATGTCCTCTATTGCATCCTTGTGTCGGTTGAATGTGGTACGCGCTAACTCTACACCGCCGCTCATCTCGGTGTGTAGCCACTTCTCATTGATTTGCGCTAACGAGACCTTTCCCGCCTGGTAAATGGTGTTCACCAGCCATATATATTCCTTAAATAGTGCAGGTGTTTTCATACTATTACTTTCTGGTTGCAACAGGCGACGGAGCCGAGGCGCATTATGGAGCGGACACCGTAGTGCTCGGAAAGGTGTTGCTGAGTGGTTTTCAGTCTGCGAATGGTTTCTGATCGGTCAGGCATAAGCGGTTGGTCATTTCAATTTGCAAATTTACATAAAAACTGCGATATATAATCATGTGGAACAAAGAAATTTCATTTTTCTTTAGAAGAAAGACAAGAATTATTTACGGTATCAGCAAACAATTCGCAATAAAAGTGATGACATGCAGGTAAGCATTGTTGATGACGAGCGAAAAGGGGCGCATTCAGGGGAGCCGACGCACGACAAACAGGGAGCGGGAGGCACCGCAGAGGGAAAAGGGGCATGCTTTTTAGGTTGGCAGCGGGCGGGGACATGATTGGCAGCGGCCGCTGCCAGCCGCTGCCAACCGAAAATTATATGTTATGATGAATTTAGCCGCATAGAACTGCAACCGATACTGAAAATCGCGATTGAGCGACTACAACTCGTTTCATTCGTCTTCATTCGTTGTTAGAATTATCATTCGTGCAATTCGTTCTATTCGTCTTATGATTATCCGCATGTACCTCCGATAGGCGGCCTGCAAGGCCAAGAAGCTCTTAGCCCAGGGCATCGCCCTGGGTATAAAGTATGCGAAGCCACCGCCCTGAAAGGGCATAAGCATTGTTTCCTGTTGGAGCTTTTGCCCTTTCTTTGGCATTGGCTACCTCCGCAATTTCCCAGGGCGATGCCCTGGGCTAAAAGCTCATTGCACCTTCAGGGCGCTATCGGGTGATTGCGGATAATCATTTAACCCAAATCGGTCATTAGACTGTTACGCACTAACACGCTTTCTTTTTGTCATCTGCTCCGCCACTTTTCGATTACAATGGAACCCCATTGCGCATTCAAAGTTGCAGAACATCTGTTCAAAAATAAAGGATGTTATCATCATAACGCTAATGACCGATTTGGGTTATAAATATACTTCTGCAACTGCGGGCAGACACAATATCTGCCCCTACACGGTGAGCGTAGGGTGTAGGGGGCTGGATTGACAACGCATGGAAACGTATGCGCTGCGGGGTGCATCAAAATGGGGGTGCCCTATTTGGCAAACAGCTTTCCCACCAGGTTGAGCAACGTGCTGACGGTCTGCTTGTCGGGCACGGGTATGCGGAGGTGGCTCTCGCCCGTCTCGGCATTGGTCTCTACGATGGAGTCGACCAGCTGCTGGGTGGCTTCGGGCGACTGGAGCGTCTGCGCCAGCCCCGAGAGGAAGGAGATGCCTTGGGCGACGAGCTCCTGCGGCTGACGGGGCACGGCAGGGGCTTTGGGGGTCGGGGGAGCCACCGGGGTGTCGGAATCGTCTGCGACGACCGAGGCATCGGGGACTTCCTCTTCGCTTGCCGCCGCCTCTGGGGCTTCGTCCTTGACAGGCTCCGGCTCGCTGGCCGCGTCGTCGTCAAGCGAGTCGGCTGGTGCTGTCGGGATGTCGGGCTTCTGCTCTTCCTCTTCCATCACCTCGCCCAGCGTGTCCATCATGGCGGTGAACTTCGACTCGTTGCTCAGGAAGATGGTGTCCTCGCCCCCGTCGAGCACGCCTTCGAACATGGCCGACTTGAAGCGCAGCTTGCCCAGCATCTGCTCCTCGATGGTGCCCTTGGCCACCAGGTTGATGACCTGCACATGGCGCTCCTGTCCAAGGCGATAGATGCGTGCGATGCGCTGCTCGAGCACGGCGGGGTTCCAAGGCAGGTCGAGGTTGATCATGATGCTGCCCGCCTGCAAGTTGAGACCTGTGCTGCCGGCATCGGTGGAGAGGAACACACGGCAGTCGGGGTCGTCGGTGAAGTTGTTGATGAGGTCGCGCCGCTTCACCGAGGGCACGCCGCCATGCAGATACTCGTAGCCGACGCCCATCTTGTCGAGCTCGTAGGCGATGAGTCGCGTCATGCGCTCCCATTGGCTGAAGACGACCACCTTCTCGTCGCCATTGTCGAATACCGACTGGAGGATGCTCATGGTCTCGGTCACCTTGGTGTCGTAGCGCGACTTCTGGTCGAGGATGTAGGTGCTGTCGCACACCATGCGCATCATCGAGAGGAACTGCAGCAGCTTCTTGCGGTCTTTCTCGGTGAGGAAGTGCTGCTTGCGCCATTTGAAGACGAGCTTGGCCACCTGCTCCTTATACTCGTCGTGCATGCCCATCTGCTCGGTGGTCATCGGCACGAAGAGGTTCTGGTCGGTACGGCTGGGCATCTGAAGGGCCACCTGCTTCTTGGTGCGACGGATGAGGCGCTGGCGAGCCGTCGCGCCCACGCGATTCAGGTTCTTGTAGCCGATGGTCTTGCCACCCGAGTCGACCACGATGCATTCGTCCTTGAACTGCCAGTAGGGGCCGAGGCAATAGTTGTCGGCAAACTCCATGACGGAGTAGAGCTCCTCGAGCTTGTTCTCAAGGGGTGTGCCGCTGAGGATGACGGCATAGTCGCTCTTCACCTTGCGGGCGGCCATCGATATCTGCGTTTTCCAGTTCTTCAGGCGTTGCACCTCGTCCATGATGAGCACCTCGGTCTGCAAGCTGCCCCACATCTTCACGTCGTTCGACATGCAGTTGTACGACACTATCTTATAGGGCACGTCGCTGGCATATTGCTCTTTTCGCTTCAGCGGGTTGCCCTCGATGACGAGCGTCAGCGGGTGCTCCGCCGTGTGCTCGGTGTCTTTGACGAAGCGCTCTATCTCGCGCTGCCATTGGTATTTCAGCGAGGTGGGACACACCACCAGCACCTGCTCGGCGAGCCCCTCGCGGCGCAACAGCTCTGCCGTGCCGATGGCCTGGATGGTCTTGCCGAGGCCCATCTCGTCGGCGATGATGGAGCGTCCGCGCTCGAAGGCGAAGCGGATGCCCTCTTTCTGGTAGGGATAGAGGTTGACGGTGAGCAGATGGTCGAGGCGCTCGTCGGTGTATTTGCCGATGAGCTGGCTACGGAACTTGCGCTCGCGCTGCTCCAGGATGAAGTCGATGGCATCTTGATAGAATCGGAACGAGGAGTCGATTTCGGCCGCGGCTATCAGCAGCTTGTCGTAGTCGTCGAAGGCATAGGGGAACATCACACCCTCGGCATCGAAATAGTGGGCGGCGAGCTGCATGAACTCCTCGCGATGGTCGCTACCCACGCGAATCTTCACCTGACGGCCTTCGGTATAGGACAAATATACCGAGGTGTAGGCCGGCATCTCGGTGTGCACCCTCCTGCGGCGTGCTGCAGCGAGGTGGCCATCCCCCACCCCATCCAACCACAGCTTCACCTTCTCGATATGCTTGCAGGTGCCGAGGCGCGACGTTTTGAAGTCCATGCACGAACAGTAGTTCCACGGGCTGTGCTCGCCACGATAGACCACCTTGTAGGTCTGCCGCGTCTGCGGGTTGCGCACCTCGTACTCGCCCGGCAGGTTGCGCTCGTCGACAGCCGTCACGGCCATCGTCTCCTCGCGTGCCACCTGCTGGCGCAAGGCACGTTGCCAGTCGTCGAGTTCCATGTTGTCGGGCTTCACCACCCACGAAATCTTCGGAATCCTTACGGCTTTCTCCTTCGTCGTGTTTTTCTTATTTGTGGTGCTCTTCCGTGTATCTCTCTTTGTTGCCATGTTCCTTTATTTGCTTATGGTTGATAATATTTGCCTTTTTATTTGCGCTTGATTTGTTTTTCTCGGTTATTCTTGTTTTTCCCTGTTTCACTAAGTAAACAGACTTCATTTTTTAATTTAGGAAAACAGGTGAAAACCAATAATACTGATAGGAGGGATCTTCTACGGTATCGTGGCCTTTCGCAGGAAGTCGTCCCACTGTCCTTGGTAGCCATTGAACACGTTGATGTCGACCTCGGGAGTGATGCCGGTGACATGACCGTCGCCCGCCAGCTGCCAGATGTCGAGATGCACGTCGGGCTTGTACTCGCCATATCGGGCAATCCAGAAGCGGTAGCTCTGCTTCAGGTCGGGGGCCAGATGGAGATAGGTGTTGACGAATCGCTGATTGACATAGATGAGGGGCTTGACACCCACCTTCTGCTCCACCAGTTGCAACCAGCGGCGCATGGCGTCGAAGAGCACCAGCGGCCCACCCATCTGCTCAATCTTGGCATCGCTGGGCTCCACGTCGAGCATCGGTGGCAGGTCGCCTCGGCAAAAGCGTGTGTTGTTGATGAAATGGCGCGCCTGGTCGTCGGCCGAGGTGGTGGTGGAGAAGAAGTGGTAGGCACCAACGGGGAGGCCTTGACTACGCACGGCGAAATCGTCGGCATCGTAGTACTTGTTCTCGATGGTGACACCCTCGGTGCTCTTGATATAGACGAAAGACACGGGATAGTTGAGCGTGTCGGCCACGCGCTCCTGACTGATGCGTCGCCCCAGATTCCAGATGCGCAAGGCGTTCCAATGGATGGGGAAGGTGCGCCGCCCCCGCTCATGCTGATAGCGCGAGATGTCGATGCCATAGATGCGGTCGCTATGATAGCTCATGCGCTCGCCTCGAAACTGGTCGCGAAGCCACGCCCCCACCCTCAGGTAGCCTGGGCCTATGCTCAGCCCGAAGCCGTTGCGCTGGTCGTGCGTCCATCGGCCTTCATAGTAGCTGCCATCGGCTCCTCGATAGAAGCCGTGCCCCCATGCCTCGCCTCGTCGGTTCATCATGCCGGCATAGAAGCCCACGCTATCGATGCGCACGCCACTCACCAGCGTGTCGGCCTGGAATTGGCCTATCACCAGTCGGCCTTGTGCATCGCGCACCAAAGCCTTGCCTTGCGCATGCAACAGGGTGTTGTGGAGCGTCATGCGCCCCTGGGGCAGATAGACGGCCATGGTGGAGTCGCCACGCTGGGCATAGCGCGCCACCATGTCGAAGCCCTCGTCAACGGGTGTGTGGCGCTCCATGTAGTAGCGAATCTCGGCATCGAGCATCTGCCTACGGCCCGACATCACGGGGTTGATGTCGACGAGGACGTCAGAGGCAACACGCTTCTTGGCTGGGGTGTTATTCACCACAGCACTCTGCTCCTTGCCGGCACAAGCGCACAAGACGAGGAAAAAAGAAAAAAGAACAGCCTTCACTTATCAGCCGCCTGCCTATTGTCGTCCCAGAACAGAAGGGCCTTGATAAACGTCTCGCACGGGTTGTGCTGGAACTGCCGTCCTCGATAGGCGACGATGGTCATATAAACCATGTAGACGAGCATGCAGAGCATGAAGGCTACGGCGTATGCCTCCCATGTGGCACGCCGGAAGAAAAGGCTGAAGGCGGCCACCGTGAGCAGGAACACGCTGCCCAAGATAAGCAGACGACGGTTGCGCCAGGTGTCCTTGAAATCCTCAAACTTCTGCTTCTTCTCCAAGTAGGCCTCGAAGGCGTCCTCGGTGATGCCGTAGCTCTCGATGTGGGGAAGCGTGGGGTCGGCCTGATGGTCGGTGCGTATGTCCCAGATGCGGCTCTGAAGCGACTCCAGGTTGACGCTTTCTATGTATGAACGGTCGATTTGAAACACGTTTGTTTGATTTGAGATTTGAGGTTTGAGAATAATTTTGATATGAGAATTAAAGTTTGAGATTTGAGATTCGTTTATTGTCTACGAGATGCAAATCTTTATGACAAATCACAAACCTCAAACCTCAAACCTTCATTTTACGCCCATCAAGCGAGCTTGCGCGAACCGTCGCCGATGACGACGTCGATGACCTCGGGCTCGTGGCCGAACTTGGCGGCAAACTTCTGCTTGGCGTCGGCAATGAACTTGTCGTAGAGCTCGTCCTTCACCAGGTTGATGGTGCATCCACCAAAGCCTCCGCCCATGATGCGGCTACCGGTGACGCCATTCTCCTTGGCCAGGTCGTTGAGGTAGTCGAGCTCCTCGCAACTCACCTCATACTCCTTCGAAAGCCCGTAGTGCGTCTCATACATCTTCTTGCCCACGGTCTCGTAGTCGCCAGCCAGCAGAGCATCGCAAACGGCCAGCACGCGGTCCTTCTCGCCCAGAACGAAGTGTGCGCGGGTGTAGTCCTCTTCGCCCACCTCGGCACGCACCTCTTCGAGCTGCTCCCATGTGCAATCGCGGAGTGTCTCAAACTTTCCTTCGGGGTGCTTCTTGGCGATAGCCTTCACCACGTTCTCGCACGAGTTGCGGCGGTCGTTGTAGGGCGAGCCTGCCAGCTCATGCTTCACCTTGCTATTAAGCAGCACCAGGCGATAGCCCACGGGCTTGAAGGGGAAGTACTCAAACTCGCGGCTACGGCAATCGAGGCGCATCAGGCAACCTGCCTTGCCGAAGACGCTTGCGAACTGGTCCATGATGCCGCAATTCACGCCACAATAGTTGTGCTCGGTGGCTTGGCCAGCCAGAACCATATCCCACTTGCTCACCTTGTTCTCGCCAAAAATGTCGTTGAGGCCACATGCGAAGCAGCTCTCCATGGCGGCGCTACTCGACATGCCGGCTCCGAGGGGCACGTCGCCCGAGAAGGCGATGTTGAAGCCCTTCACGGGCACGCCCAGCTTCTGGAACTCCTTGGCAATACCGTAGATATAGCGGGCCCAAGAGGCGCGGGGGCCTGCGGGGTCGTTCAGATGGAAGTCCACACGGTCCTTCAGGTCGATGGCGTAGGCCATCACCATGTCTTCCGTTCCATTGGCTCGCATCTCGGCCATGATGCCCTTGTCTACTGCTCCTGGGAACACGAAGCCGCCGTTATAGTCGGTGTGCTCACCAATCAGGTTAATACGTCCGGGAGAATGATATACATTTCCAGTCTTTCCGTCGAAATGCTTGATAAATCTGCTTCTAACGTCTTCGATAGTCATAATTTTGTAATAAGGTTTTTAGGGGTTAATACATTAATCTACTTTGATGTCTTTGTTCACGTTCTTGCTGCCTATGAGGGCATAGAAGAGGATGTAGGCCAGCATGGCGATGATGAGCCAGTAGGAGGCGATGGGGCCAGCGCTCTTGGCAATGGCCTCCTGGATGAGCGGCATGATGCCACCACCCACCACCATCATCATGAAGATGCCGCTGGCGGCCTCGGTGTATTTGCCCAAGCCCTCGACCGAGAGGTTGAAGATGCCACCCCACATGATGCTGGTGCAAAGTCCGCAAAGGGCAATGAAGATGGTCTTCACGGGGATGTCGTGGCCGTTGAAACTGAACGTGACGCTCTCGGGCATGAAGATGGCGATGAGCAGCAAGCCGATGGCCACGCTCGACACGATGGTGAGCTGAAGTGCCGTGCTCACCTTGCCGCTGATGGCGCTACTGGTGGCGCGGCCAATCATCATCATCACCCAATAGGCGGCGGCCAAGGTGCCTCCGATGGCAGCCGAGCCCTCGAAGCCCAGGTCGGTGATGTAGAAGTTCAACTCCATGGGGATGCCAATCTCGATACCCACATAGAAGAAGATGGCGATGACGCCCAGCAGACAATGGCGGAAGGCCAGCGGGCTGCGCTCATATTTAGGTTGCTCCTTGCCCAATGTAGGCTCTGGAATCTCCACACGGCTGATGATGACAAACGAGATGGCGAAGACGGCCATACCGATGAACAACAGGGGCGACACATCGGTCATGCTGGTGTTCTCGGTCACGGTGCCCACGAGCACACCCGTGAGGAACGGGGTGAGGAAGGCGGTGAGCGAGTTCATCGTGCCACCAATCTGGATGAGCTGGTTACCCTTGTTGCCACCGCCGCCAAGCAGGTTCAGCATGGGATTCACCACGGTGTTGAGCATGCAGACGCAGAAGCCGCAAATGAAAGCACCAAGCAGGTAGATAATCAGGTTGAGGGCCACGGGGATGCCGTCGTAGGTGAAGACATAGGTGCCATCGCCCACAATGCTCGACAAGTACTGGAAGACGAGACCTATGATACCCACGACGAGAGCGATGAGGGCGGTCTTTTTATAACCATACTTAATAAGCATCTTGCCGGCCGGGATACCCATGAAGAGGTAGGCGGCAAAGTTCATCAGGTTACCCCATGCCTTAGCGAAAGGATAGGTGAAGCCCCAGATGTTGCCAAAGGGAGCACCCATATTGGTGACGAAGCTGATCATCGCGAAGATGAAACACATCGTGATGATGGCTATCAGTTTGCTGTTGTTTTTCTCTTGTGTCATATTTTAGTTTTTTTTCGTTATGTCGATTCTGATAGATTGATTTAAGTTCCGCCTATCCTTTGGAGTGTAGGAGTGTAGGAGTGTGGACGATAGTCTTTGCACACCATGCCGCGAGCAAAAACTAACGTCCAAACTCCTAAACTCCCAAACTCCCAAACTCCTTAGACATGCGAAACTTGAGTAGATTAGTCGGCGATTCCAAACTTATAGATGGTCTTCTGCTTGTAGCGGTGATGTGGATTGAGCACCACGCTGGGGAAGTAGGGACGGTTGGGGCTATCGGGGAAGTGCTGGCACTCGAAGCAGATAGCCGAGCGGCGCCCGAAGGTGGCTCCGTGCACACCCTTGTAGCCCGTGGCCCAGTTGTCGCTATACACCTGCACGCCCGGCTCGGTGGTGTAGACCTCAAGCGTGCGGCCACTCACAGGCTCGGTCAAGCGTGCGGCGAAGCTCAGCTCGCCCTCCTCTTTCTTATTAAGCACGAAGCAATGGTCGTAGCCTGCACCGTTCTTGATTTGCTCGTTGTCGGCATCGATGTCCTGCCCTACGGGCTTCGGCTTGCGGAAGTCGAAGGGTGTGCCATCCACCTTCAGTATTTCGCCTGTGGGGATGCTCGTCTCGTCGATGGGGATGTAGAAGTCGGCATTCATCTCCATCACCTGGTCGTTGATGACGGGTGTGGGGTCGGCCGTTCCTGCCAATGAGAAGAAGGCGTGGTGCGTCAGGTTGACGATGGTCTTCTTGTTGGTCGAAGCCATGTACTCGATGATGAGCTCATTGTCATCGCTCCAGGTGAACTCCACCGTGACGTCGACCTCGCCGGTGAATCCTTCCTCGCCATACGACGACACGCGGTGCAGAGCCAGCGAGCGGGGACCCATCTGGCGTGCATCCCACACGCGAGCGTGGAACCCGGTGGGGCCTCCGTGCAGGGCGTTGGGGCCATTGTTGATAGCCAGCTGGTAGTCCTTTCCGTTCAACGTGAACTGCCCTCGGCAGATGCGGTTGCCAAAGCGACCGATGAGCGTCGAGAGGTAGGGCTCGGGCGAGTCGATGACACTCTGGATATTGTCATGACCCTGAATGACATTGGCCACTTGGCCGTTCTTGTCGGGCACCATGATGGAGCAGATGGCTCCGCCATAATTGGTGATGGCCACCTCGTAGCCCTTGCGGTTGTGCAGGATGTAGAGGTCGGTCTTACGTCCGTTGATAGTGGTCTGAAAATCCTCTCTCTTCAGACCACAGAGGTTCGCATTTTCTGTCATAATTCCTTCAATTTGGTTGTTTTTAGTTAGAATCTTGTGCAAAAATACGACAAAAAGCCGACATGCACAAGCATATCGGCAAAAAAATGGTGTTAAAGATAACTAAATGCGGAGATTTCGTACATTTTTGGCAGACGACGAACGTCACGAAACGCCTTGCCAAGGCCTTTGCCCACACGCTCAGCGCCCCTATGCATCGTGCTGAGAGCGATATGGGCGGGCTCTCAGGCTTCTACGCCAGCACCAGCATTCCACGATTTCAGAAACTCGGCCACCACATAGCAGCTGCCCCCCACGAACACCAGGTCGCTGGCGTCGGCTTGGCTAATGGCGGTCGCGAAAGCCTCCTGAACCGAGGGGAAGCATGAGCCGTGAAGGCCCTGCTGGGCGGCGGTGCGCATCAGCGCCTCCTCGTTCATGGCCCTATGCGTGTCGGCCTTGGTCCAATAATAATGAGCACGGCGCGGCAACAGCTTCAACACGTTGTCAACGGCCTTGTCGGCCATCATCCCGAAGACGATGTGCAGCTCGCGGCAGGGGTAGCTCTCCAGCTGGCGTCCCAGGTATTCCCAAGCGCCAACGTTGTGGCCGGCATCGCAAATCACGGTGGGGCACGTGCCCACCACCTGCCAGCGGCCCATCAGCCCCGTGGTGCGGGTGACGTGAAGGAAAGCCTCGTTGAGCACGGAGTGCAGGGAGGCAAAATCGTTCACCGGCTCATCACCATCGAGCGCGAAGACGCCCGCGTGAGCCAGCTGCTCAACGGCACAGAGGATGGTGTTGGTGTTCTTCACCTGACAAGCGCCTTGCAACTCGCCCGTCAGCTCCATCCCGTTAGCCAACCGATACTTGATGCCACCTGCCAATGGCTCGGCATCGGTCACGATGGGCTCGTCCTCGGCAAAGACGAGCGGTGCCCCCACCTCATCGGCCACACGCTCAAAGACGGGGCGCGTCGCATCCACCGCCTCGCCCACAACGCACGGCACGCCAGGCTTGATGATGCCCGCCTTCTGCCACGCAATCTCAGCCATCGTGGAGCCCAAGAGCTGGGTATGGTCGAGCGAGATGTTGGTGACGACGCTCAACATGGGGTGGATGATGTTGGTGGAGTCAAACCTCCCGCCAAGCCCCACTTCCACCACGGCTATCTCCACTTGTTGCTCGCAGAAATACTTGAAGCACATGGCCGTAACTATCTCGAAGAAAGTAGGTTTCAGCGTTTCAAAGTATTCGCGCTCTTGCTCCACAAACCGCACCACATAATCGTGGGGGATGGGCAGGCCGTTCACACGAATGCGCTCTTGGAAATCCACCAGATGCGGCGAGGTGTAAAGCCCTACCCTATAGCCACTGGCTTGCAGTACAGCCGCCAACGTGTGCGACACCGACCCCTTGCCGTTGGTGCCCGCCACATGGATGCAACGAAACTGCCGATGAGGGTGGCCAAAATGCGCATCAAGCCGCAGCATGGTGTCCATGCCCGGCTTGTAGCCCGCCGTCCCCTGATGTTCAAAGTTGGTGGTCTTGCGAAAGAGGTATTCTATGGTTTCTTCGTATGTCAAGGCGATGCTCAAGAGAAATAGTTCTTAAATCGGTTGAAGATGCTGTCCTTCGTCTGGCGGTCGCCCTTGAAGTTGTCGCTTTTGCTCATCTGCTCCAGCGCCTTGCGCTCGTCGCGGCTGAGCGTCTTGGGCACATACACGCTGATGTTCACCACCAGGTCGCCCTTGCCGCTGCCATAGCCCTGCACGGCGGGCAGTCCTTTGCCACGCAGACGCATGGTCTTGCCCGGCTGAGTGCCACTCTCAATCTTCACTTTCAAGTTCTTCCCCTCGATGGTGGGGATGTCCACCTCGCCTCCAAGTGCTGCTGTAGGGAAGTCGAGCAGCAGATTGTATATCAAATCATTACCGTCGCGGATGAAGGTATCGTTCTCCTCCTCTTCAATAAACACTTGTATGTCGCCCGCAATGCCTCCGTGCTGGCCTGCGTTGCCCTTTCCGGGAACGTTCACCACCATGCCCTCGGCCACGCCAGCAGGGATTTTTATCTCCACCACTTCCTCGCCCTTGGTGACACCTGTGCCGCCACACTCGTGGCACTTGTGCTTGATGATTTGCCCTTCGCCGTGGCAGGTGGGACAAACGCTCTGTGTCTGCATCATGCCGAAGATGCTCTGTGCGGTACGTGTGACGACGCCTGTGCCGTGGCAGGTGCTACAAGTCTCGCGACTGGAGCCGTCTTCTGCGCCCGTGCCGTGGCAATGGTGGCAGGGGGTGTCCTTGCGCACCTTGAATTTCTTGGTGACGCCCTGGTTGATTTCCTCGAGCGTGAGCCTCACCTTCAACCTCAAATCGCTTCCACGATGCTGTTGGGATTGCCCAGAGCGGCGCCCGAATCCACCAAACCCATGTCCGCCAAAGATGTCGCCAAACATCGAGAAGATGTCTTCCATGTTCATCGACCCACCGCTGAAGCCATCGAAGCCGCCACCCATAGGACCAGCGAAGCCAAACTGGTCGTACTGTTGCCGCTTCTGTGGGTCGTGGAGCACGTTGTAGGCCTCGGCGGCCTCTTTGAACTTCTCCTCTGCCTGTTTGTCACCCGGGTTGCGGTCGGGGTGATATTTGATGGCTATCTGCCTATAGGCTTTCTTTATCTCGTCTTCCGAGGCCGTCTTGCTCACGCCGAGCACCTCATAATAGTCTCTTTTGTTCATTGTCCAACGGCTACTTTAGCATGGCGTATCACTTTGTCGTTCAGCTTATAACCCGTAGCCAAGCAGTCGATAACCTTTCCCTTCTTGTCGTCGCCCATGCCAGGCACCAGCGCCTCGGCGGCGTGCAGGTCGGTGTCAAAGTCGGCTCCTTCGGTCTCAATCTTCTTCACGCCCAGGCCCTCGAGTGTCTTCATCATCTTGTGGTAGATGAGCTCCATTCCCTCGCGTAGCACCTGCGGGTCGTCGGTCTTCTCTCCGTTCTTCAGGGCGCGCTCCATGTCGTCCACCACCGGCAACAGGGCCACGATGGTCTTCTCGCCACCGTTCAGTATCAGCTCGGCGCGCTCCTTCAGCGTGCGCTTGCGGTAGTTGTCAAACTCGGCCACCTGACGCAGGTATTTGTCCTTCAGCGAGGCAATCTCTTCCAAGGCCACATCCAGCGGGTCGCGCTCGTCGGCAGGTGTCGGTTCTTCAGCCATTTTGGCCTCATCACCTGTCTGAGTTGCTTCCACCTTCTCAGCCTCGTTCGTCGGCTCTTCTTGCGGAGTGCTGTTCAGCTCCTCCTCCATATTCTTGTTATCTTCGCTCATAGTGATAGATGTTTTTATGATTTCAATCATCTCATCAGCAAAAAGCGTGCCGCTTTGCACGCAACTGACAATTCGTCTGAAAGCATGCGGCCTGGCCTACATTTTAAAATTATCCGCATTCTTCCGTAAGTGACCTTTCTTTAGAGGAAAGACAAGAATTATTTACGGAATCAGCAAACAATTTGCTAAAAAAGAGATGGCATGCAGGTGAGCATTGTTGATAAACGAGCGAAATATGGTGCATTCAGGAGCGGTGGGGCACGACAAACAGGGAGCGGGAGGCACCGCAGAGGGGAAAAGGGCATGCTTTTCAGGTTGGCAGCGGGCGGGGACATGATTGGCAGCGGCCGCTGCCAATGATGGCAGCGAACGCCGCCAATGATGGCAGCGGCCGATCACAGGCATTCTCGCGCCCCATTCTAACGGAAAAGCCGAGGAGAGCTTGAGTTTTTGTAGAGGATGTAAGAGGACGTGAGAGGGCAAAAGGACAGCGCCTGAAAAATACATATATATTTTTCAGGCGCTTGGCTTTCTTGCGTCCCTACGGTAGGGCTTCTATAAAAAAAAGATGTGCTACAACGTTACGCCGTTCTTGAAGATGCTGATTTCGCGATAGCCATTCCGCTCGTTGCATGCCGGCGCGCCGCTGGCTACGCTGAGCACCTTGTCGATGAACTCTGGGAGCAGCTGCTGCATCGTTCTGCCTTCCACGAGCTGCCCTGCCGAGAAATCCACCCATTGGGGCTTCCGACTGGCTAAGGTGGGATTGGTGGCAATCTTCATGGTGGGTACGAACGTGCCGAAGGGCGTGCCACGCCCCGTTGTGAACAGCACCAGATGGCAGCCGCATGATGCCAAAGCGGTGGCAGCCACCAAGTCGTTGCCCGGGGCAGAAAGCAGGTTCAGACCCCTGTGGGAGAGGCGGTCGCCATACTCCATGACGCCACTCACGGGTGCCCTTCCGCACTTCTGCGTGCATCCCAACGCCTTGTCTTCGAGCGTGGAGATGCCTCCCGCCTTGTTGCCTGGACTGGGGTTCTCGCCCACCGGCTCGCCATGGCTGAGGAAGTACTCCTTGAAATTGTTAATCATCGCCACAGTCTGGTCGAAGAGTTCACGCGTCTCGCAACGGTTCATCAAGATGGTCTCGGCACCAAACATCTCGGGCACCTCGGTGAGCACGCTGGTGCCTCCTTGTGCCACCAGCCAGTCGCTGAACTCGCCCACGAGTGGATTGGCGGTGATGCCGCTGAAGCCGTCGCTACCGCCACACTTCAGCCCCACCCTCAGCTCGCTCACGGGCACCTCCTCGCGCTCGTCGGCGCTGGCAATGGCACACATCTGCCGAAGCAAGTCCATGCCCGCCCCCACCTCGTCGCCCTCCACCTGTTGTGTCACGAGCAGACGGATGCGGTCGTGGTCGTAGTCGCCCAGCATCTTCATGAACTCGTCGGGCTGGTTGTTCTCGCATCCCAGCGCCAGCACCAGCACGCCGCCGGCATTGGGGTGCAAGCAGATGTCGCGCAGCACACGGCGGGTGTTCTCATGGTCGCCCGACAATTGTGAGCAGCCATAGTTGTGATGCCAAGCCCACACGGCATCGATGTTGCTCGATGGGCCTATCTCCTGGCGCATCTGCTGAGCCAGCCGCTCGGCGATGCCGTTCACACAACCCACGGTGGGCACAATCCATAGCTCGTTGCGCACGCCCACGTCGCCATTCTTGCGGCGATAGCCCATGAATGTTCTATTCTCCTTCGGTATGCGAAGTGGCTCATCCACAGGACGATATTCATACTCCAGCGTTCCCTTCAGATTGGTCTGCAGGTTGTGCTCGTTCACCCAGTCGCCAGCTTTCAAGTCTTCGCGAGCATGGCCGATGGGATAGCCGTATTTGATGATGTCCTGCCCTTTGGCTACGTTGCTCGTCAGCACCTTGTGCCCGGCGGGCGTGTCTTGATTGATGGTGACGTCAACGCCGTCGACACTAATGATAGTGCCCTTCGCCATCGGTTGCAGACACACCACAACGGTGTCGGCAGGATTGATTTTCAGAAATGTTGCTTGTTGCATGGTGTTTGGAGTTAGGAGTTAGGAGTTAGGAGTTTTTCGAGTTAGGAGTTTTTTCGAGTTAGGAGTTAGGAGTTTTTCGAGTTAGGAGTTAGGAGTTTTTCGAGTTAGGAGTTTTTCGAGTTAGGAGTGAGGAGTTAGGAGTGAGTGGTGAGGAGTGAGTGGTGAGTGGTGAGGAGTGAGTGGAGGATAGAATTGCGGAAGCAAATTCTTCACTCTTCACTCTTCACTTATAAAGATTCTTCACTCTTCACTTAAAAAAACTCTTCACTTAAACGCGGTAGCAAATTCTTCACTCTTCACTCTTAAAGTATATTTGAGCGGCGGTAGAAGTCGATGTTCTCTGGGGTGAGCAGCTCGATGGGCATGTAGTTCACGGGGGTCACCTCTTTCTTTAGCACGATGGCCTGGAAAAGGGTCTCCACGCACGAATAGCCCTGCACATAGGCATGCTGGGCGATGAGGAAGGAGATGCTGCCCCTGCGCACGCAATCGGCATTCTTGGGCACCATGTCGTAGCCCATGATTTGCACCTGTCGGCGATTGGTGCGCAACAGGAACTGACCCACCAGATGCGCCTTGGAGTTGAAGGTGATGCAATGGTGCACATGGGGGTGCTCCCTGAAGAACTGTTCCAATATCTCATCGTACTCCTGCTGAGTCCCTCCCCTGGGCAGGTTCACCTCGGTGATGGCCACCTTGGGGAAGTGGTCGCGCATGTAGTGCCGGAATCCCGTCTCGCGGTTGTTCTGCTGCTTCGAGCCTATGTGTCCATCCTTCAGCTGCTTCATCAGCATGATTTCGTCGTCCTTCGCCGCCAGCAGCATCAGCATGCGTGCCGCAAAATAGCCGCTCTGGAACGAGTCTTGCCCATAGAACGCCAGAGGTTTCAGGTCGGGCAGATAGGAGTCGAGCAGTATGAAGGGCACCTGCATCTCCGTTAGCTTATCGGTGAATTCGCGCGTCAGCTCCAGCTTGGCGGGCACCACTATCACGCCGTCGGGATGTGCAGCCAGGCATTGTGTGGTGGCTTCCACAAACGACTGGGCATTGAAGCGCTCGTAGAAGAACAGCTGCAACGACACGTTGAAGTCGCGCCGCCGGCGGGTTGCCTCTTGCACGCCCTCTTCAATCTCCTCCCAATAGGCCTCGCTCTCATGTTGCGGCATGATGCACACGAAGTTGTAGTCCTTGTTATAGGCCAAAGCCGAGGCGTAGACGTTGGGCTCGTAGTTCATCTCGTCGAGCGCCTGCTCCACCTTCTCCAGCGCGGCCTGCGACACATTGGGACGCTTGTGGAGTACGCGGTCCACGGTGCCTACGCTGACGCCCGCCCTCCGGGCAATGTCTTTGATTCTGATTTTGTCGAATGCCATCAAATATGTAATCTATCTGCTATGGTGACCGAAAAAAAACTTTTGCTCCTACCTCGAGCGCCCTGCTATTTGTCGGCCTTGAAACTCATGTCGAGTCCCTTCACCGAATGTGTGAGCGCTCCCACCGATACGTAGTCGACGCCCTGCTCGGCATAGTCGCGGATGGTGTCGAAGGTGATGCCCCCACTCGACTCCGTCTCGAAGCGATGAGCGATGATGTCGACCGCCTTCTTCGTGTCGGCCACGCTGAAGTTGTCGAGCATGATGCGGTCTACGCCCCCATGGTCTATCACCTGCTGGAGCTCGTCGAAGTTGCGCACCTCAATCTCAATCTTCAGTTTCAGTCCCTTCTCCTCCAGATACTGGTGGCAGCGGTCGATGGCGTTGGTGATGCCCCCGGCAAAGTCCACATGGTTATCCTTCAGCAGAATCATGTCGAAGAGTCCTATGCGGTGGTTGCATCCCCCTCCTATCTTCACGGCCTGCTTCTCGAGCATGCGCATGCCCGGTGTGGTCTTTCGTGTGTCGAGCACGCGTGTGCCCGTACCCTTCAGGCGCTCCACATAGCGTGCGGTCATGGTGGCGATGCCGCTCATGCGTTGCATGATGTTCAGCATCAGGCGCTCGGTCTGAAGCAACGAGCGCACGCGACCGGTCACTATCATGGCCACGTCGCCCCGCTTCACGCTCGAGCCATCGCCCATCAGCACCTCCACCTGCAGCTCGGGGTCGAAGCGGCGAAACACCTCTTTCGCCACTTCCACGCCAGCCAGGATGCCGTCTTCCTTGATGAGCAGTCGGCTACGGCCCATGGCGTCGGCTGGTATGCAACACAAGGTGGTATGGTCGCCATCGCCGATGTCCTCGGCAAACGACAGGTCGATGAGCCTGTCAACAAGTTCCTCTGTACTCAGCATGTCAAAAACATTTTCCGTTTCTTATTCGAAGTAGATGCCAAAGCCGATGCGAAGTCCGAAGCCCGAGTAGTCACTATGGTTTTTCAGGCTCTGGTTGTAGTACAACTCAGGCTCGATGGTCACGGTGCGATTCAGGAAGAACGAATAGCCCAGCTGCACGGTGGGCATCAAGTCGTCGTAGTCGTGCATCTTGTGCACATAATTGGCCCCCATGCCCACATAGAGTCCGTTCTGCTCGATGTAGTAGCGCAGCCCTGCTCCAGCCTGGAAGGCATTAGGTGCTATCTTGCGCCAGTTGTACTCGGCCTGCCCCGTCACCATCCAATTGTCAGCAAAGAGATAGCCCGCCTTAGCCGAGAGGTCGAGTTGCCACTTCTCGGTGTCGTTGAACTTCAGGTCCATGCCCGAGAGGGCGGTGGCCACATAGAATTTTCCCTCGCCAAAGGGGGGACGGTCAGCAACGGGCTTGGTGAAGCCTTGCGCATTGCTTGCCAGCGCCATCAGGGCACAGAGCAAAGAAAGGAATGTTTTCTTCATAATGACTCGATTATTTATTGAATTGTTTTCTTGTATTTTCGGTACCATAGGCCGAACCAAACAGCTGAGACGACCAGCGCGCCACCGGCAATCATCCACGTCCAAAGCCCATCAAGGCTGAACAATTGCTCGGTGAAGAGATAGGTGGTGCAGACCACCGTCATGAAGAAGGCCGGGATGAGCATGATGACATAGGGCTTCCGTTGCTGCACCAGATAGACGGTGATAGCCCAAAGCATGAACACGGCCATTGACTGGTTGCTCCATCCAAACCAGCTCCAAATCATGCCGAAGCCGTCCCTATCACTCATCTGCCAGATGAGGATTGCCATGACGGCGGTAAAGAGCGGGATGCTGATATAGAGACGCTTACGGATGGTGCGCTGCTCCAGATGCACAAAGTCGGCAATGATGAGTCGAGCCGAGCGCAGGGCGGTGTCGCCACTGGTGATGGGTGCTGCCACCACGCCCAGCAGGGCGAGGATGCTGCCAAAGGTGAGCAACCAGTCCTTGCTGATGATGGTCACCACCGAGGGGGCATCGCTCACGGCAGCTGCGCCGCCAGCTATCTGGGCGTAGCCAGGCGTGGGCTGGTCGTAGAAGAAGAACATGGCCACCGTTGCCCATATCAGGGCCACGATGCCCTCGGTGATCATGGCTCCGTAGAAGATGGGGCGCCCCTGCCGCTCGCTCTTCATGCAACGGGCCATGAGGGGGCTCTGCGTGGCATGGAAGCCACTGATGGCACCACAGGCGATGGTGATGAACAGGCAGGGGAAGACGGCCTTCGGGGTGAGCGCCTCGCCGGGCAGACCCTCCCAAAGCTCGGGTATAGAAGGCCACTTCACAAAGAGCATCACCAGCAGCGCACCCGCCATGAACAAAAGCGAGAAGGCGAAGATGGGATATATCTTGCCGATAATCTTGTCGATGGGCATCAGCGTGGCTATCAGGTAGTAGATGAAGATGACGATAATCCAGAATGTGTATTGGCCCAAGCTGTCGGTCACCACCGCCGGCTCCCACATGTCGCCCAGAATCTTGGCAGGACTGAACACGAACACCGCGCCCACCATCATCAGCAGGAAGACGGAGAACACCAGCATCACCTGCTTCGTCGTCGTGCCGAGATAGCGGCCGATAATCTCAGGCTGGTTGGCCCCGCCATGGCGAACGCTGAGCATACCGCTCAGATAGTCGTGGGTGGCACCGGCAAAGATGCAGCCCAGCACTATCCACAAATAGGCCGCAGGACCGAACTTGGCGCCCATGATGGCTCCGAAGATGGGGCCTGTGCCCGCAATGTTCAGAAACTGAATCATGAAAATCTTCCACAAGGGAAGCACCATAAAGTCAACACCGTCGGCTTTCGCCACGGCAGGGGTGGGTCGGTCGTCGGGACCAAACACCCGCTCCACAAAGCGGCCATAGAGCATATAGCCCAGCACAAGAGCCACAAGGCTCACCAAAAAAGTAATCATATCATCATTGATTTTATCGTCTATTGCACAATACGAGTGCAAAGTTACAATTTTCTTTCCAAACAACACCCTTTTGACCGCATATTTTTTTAGAGAGAGCGAAAAAAAAGACACGACGCAAGCTCGTTTTGCAAACGGCATACGACCTACGGAAATTTATAGCGCTCCAAATTTTAAAGTCAACGCCTTTTTTGAAAAGTCCACTCAGCATCCCGAAGGGCTCATTTCACGCCCTATCTTCACATTTCGAAAAAAAGTCAGCGCCCCATTTCGCCATTTAATATTTATTTAGTATCTTTGCGGCTGGAATCCCTCCACGCCGCCCTGCCGAATGCTGGCGAAGGCATACCGGGCACGCTGACGAAAACATACCAAGATAATAAAACAAGCAAAAAGAACGACATGATGAACAAAACGAAAGCAATGGCCACGGCTGTGCTCCTGGGCGCAGCAACCATGGTGGCATCAGCTCGCGAGGCCTCTGTAGCCTCGCCAAGTGGGAAACTCACCGTTGCGGTGAACGACGAGGGTGGCCGCGCCACCTACGCCATCACGCTCGAGGGGAAGACGATGGTGCAGCCATCGGCATTGGGCTTCAAGGCCGACTTTGGCGACTTCACGCAGGGGCTGAAGATAACATCGACGAAGGCCGAGCAGGTGGACAAGTGCTACGAAATGCGCCAAGCGAAGCAAAGCCACATCCACTATGTGGCCACGCTCCTGACCGTGGACTTTGAGAACGCCCGGCAGCAGAAGATGTCGATGCAGTTCAGCGTGGGCGACAACGACGTAGCCTTCCGCTATCTCATCCCCCGCCAGCGCAACGACAACCCCAAGAGCGCCGTCGTGATGAGCGAGGCCACCGCCTTCAGTCTGCCACAGGGCACCACCACCTTCCTCACTCCGCAGAGCAAGGCCATGGTGGGATGGGAGCGCACGAAGCCCAGCTACGAAGAGGAGTACAAGGCCGACGCCCCCATGGACCAGCGCTCACAATATGGCGAGGGCTACACCTTCCCCTGCCTGTTTAAGACTCCCGGAAATTCTGGAGATTCTGGAAAATCTGGAAAATCTGGAAAATCTGGAGAAACCGAAGCCCCCGGCTGGGTGCTCATCAGCGAAACGGGCGTGAGCAGCGCCTATTGCGGCTCGCACCTGAGCGACTACCACGAGGGGGCCTACACCATCGCCTACCCCATGGCCGGCGAGAACAACGGCATAGGCACCACCACCGCCGGCATCCCCTTGCCCGGCGCCACACCTTGGCGCACCATTACCGTGGGCTCCACGCTGAAGCCCATCGTGGAGACCACCGTGGCCTACGACGTGGTGGAGCCGCTCTATGAGCCATCCATCGACTATCAGAGCGGCCGATACACTTGGAGCTGGCTCATCTGGCAGGACAATAGCATCAACTACGACGACCAGGTGAAGTTTATCGACCTCGCCTCGGCCATGGGCTTCGAGCTCTGCTTGGTTGACAACTGGTGGGACGACCGCATAGGCCGCGACCGCATCGCCGAGCTGTCGCGCTATGCCCAGTCGAAGGGTGTGTCGTTGATGCTTTGGTACAACAGCAACGGCTTTGAGAACGACGCGCCACAGACACCGCGCCAATGCATGAACACCGGCATGGCCCGCGACCGCGAGATGGCATGGATGAAGAGCATCGGCGTGAAAGGCATCAAGGTAGACTTCTTCGGCGGCGACAAGCAGGAGACGATGAAGCTCTACGAAGACATCCTCTACGACGCCAACCGCTACGGTCTGCAATGCATCTTCCACGGCTGCACCCTGCCACGCGGATGGGAGCGCATGTATCCCAACTATGTGGCCTCGGAGGCGGTGCTGGCCAGCGAGAACGTGTTCTTCAACGAGGGTGCTGCCATCCGCGAGCCTTTCGACCTCACCATGCACCCCTTCTGTCGCAACGCCACGGCCACGATGGACTGGGGCGGCATCATCATGAACAAGTACCTCTCGCCCGACAACAAGAGCCGCCACACGCGCCACACCACCGACATCTTCGAGATGGCCAGCGGCATCACCATGCAGACGGCCATACAATGCGTGGCCATGCAACCCAATAACCTGACGGAGCTACCCCAGTTTGAGATGGACTGGCTGAAGGAGATGCCGACGACATGGGATGAGACCCGCTACATCGACGGCTATCCGGGACGCTATGTGGTGCTGGCCCGCCGCCACGGCGACCAGTGGTATGTAGCAGGTCTCAACGCCACGGCCGAGCCGCTGAAGTTGACACTCGACCTGCCCATGTTTGCCGCTGGCAGCCAACTGAAATACTACGTAGACGACAACAAAACAGGGCAGCCGAAACTGGCCACTCTGAAACTTGACAAAAAACAAAAAGCACGCGTAGAGATACAACCCAACGGCGGCCTCATCATTCAGTAGGTGAGGCCAGCCGCTTGCGGCTGTGCACAATGCCTTGCTCGTCGGTATAGCGCTCGATGATGAGGCCTTTGGCACCCCCACGAAGCTTGCGTCCCGACAGGTCGTACGTTGAACGTTGAACGTTGAACGTTGAATGTTCGGCGGCATCTATGCTACTGGTTTCCACGCTATTGAACTGCCAGGAGTCCCACTGAACGTTCTCGGCAGCCGTGAACACGAAGAACACATTGCACACCTTCTTGAATACGCTGGGGTCGAGTTGGATAGTATGCAAGGCCATCGATGCCGACGAGAACTCCAACGTGGCGGAAGCCTTGTTCGACCTGCTGTTCAAGCGTACCTCCAACGTTCCCTTTCCCTTGGCACGAATGGTGAGGCCGTCGGCGCCCATCGTGCCGAAGTCGGCCTTGCGCACCATGGTCCACGTGCCGGGGCGCATCTTCACCTGCAGGTTTTTCGAGGCGTCGTTGCCCAGCGTGTTGATGCTCGGAACCTGGGTGATGTTGGTGAAGTCCTCGTAGCTGATGCCGCCACACGTCGACATCGTCTCGGCCTGCTGCATCTGATAGGGGTCGAGGTTGCGTATCATCGTCACGCCGGTCTTGTTCATCGTCACCTTGTTCAGCTTCTGCGTCTCCTCGTTCACGCCCACCTTGTTCACGCCAATGCTTCGGAAGCCCGAGGCACCCGTCTTCATCGTCTGCTCGAGCAAGGTGGAATGGTAGAACAGGTAGTATTGTCCCTCAAACTTGTGCAGGTGCGTGTGGTTGTTGCCCCACCCCATCCCGAAGTTGCCTTCGTTGGGCACATACTCGCCGCGATACTCCCACGCGTCGGGGTCGAGGGGGTTGTCGGTTACCATGTAGCACATGCTGCAGGTGGAGGGGGCGGGCTGTCCGTTGCGCTTTGCGTAGGTGTTCCAAGCGTTGCGGTCACTCCACGACGTGTTGTAGGTATACACGTAGCGGCCATTCATCATGTTCAGCTCGCTGGCTTCGAACAGATAGGGAGCGGGCAAGTTGACGGCAGGGCCATCGAGGCCCAGCATGGTGGGCTTCAGCTTGGCGATGCGCGAGTTGCCAGGCATCAGATTAGAACCCGTCGACTGCGGGTCGCCACCTCCAAAGGCTATCCATCCCGTCCCGTTGTCGTCGATGACCACACCGGGGTCGAAGACCCAGTTGCAGGGGTCTACGCCAGGCATGCCATGACGTATCATGGCGTTGCTCAAGGGCGACGAGAAGGGACCCACGGGCGAGGTGGTGCTACGGATGGCACCCACGCTGCCGCCGCCATTGGCGAAGTAGATGAAGAACTCCTCCTTGCCGTTGGCATTGGTGCGCCAGATAGCTGAGGGTGCCCACGACTGGCCGCACCACGAACCGCAAATCTTGCCCACGTCGATGGTGCCGTGGAAAGTCCAGTTACCCAAGTCGTCGGTGGAGAACACCACCAGCGACTTGATGTTGCCATAGCCATTGCTGCCCGATTTGCCATTGACGAGATACTGCTGATGGTCGTTGGTGCCATAAACGTAGATGCGGCCTTGATAGTCGATGGCCGTAGGGTCGGCACAGAACACACAGGGGCTGATGGGGTTGCCATTGCCCACGTCCTTATAGCTCGTGGCCAGCGTCTGAGCGCCAGCCTGAAAGCCTATCGCCACCAATGCGGCGGAGAGGAAAGTTCTTTTATTCATAATAGCATTAATTAAGACGGTGCAAAGTTACACAGAGTTAGACGAAAAACAAAATAAAAGGCAAAAAAAATCAGGCTGCGGATAGAAACAGCCTGACTGGTATTAGCGGGAGAAGAGCACATCAGTTGCCCTTCATCTCGATGTCGCGGCGCACATTGTCGCGAATCTTCGTGAGATAGGCTCTCATGCCTCCGCCATCCTTCTTGTCGATAATTTCGAGCAGTTCTTTCAACTCCGTCCGAATCTGGCTCACCTGGTCGTGGGTGTAGGGGTTGAAAAGAATTTCCTGTAGCAGGTAGTCGTCTTCATTCAGCACGCCCTTGGCTATGCGCATGTGACGCTTGAAGGTGGTGCCGGGAGCATCCTGATGCTTCATCACGGCAGCGAAGACGAAGGTCGAGACAAAGGGGATGCTGAGCGAGTAGGCCACCGTCTTGTCATGCTCCTCGAAAGTGTATTCGTAGATGTTCAACCCTAACCGCTGATAGAGATCCTTGAAGAAGATGCGGCCCATGTAGTCGCCCTCGCTGATGATGATGGCGTTCTCCTCGCTCAGCTGGTGCAGGTTGGCGAAGGTGGGGCCGAACATGGGATGCGTGCTGACGTAGCGCATGCCCGAAGCCTCGTAGAACTCCTTCAGGTCGGTCTTCACGCTGGCGATGTCGCTAATGATGCACTCCTTGGGCAGATAGGGGATGACCTGCTGGAACACGGGAATGGTGTACTTCAGCGTGACGGCGTTGATAACCAGCTCGGGCTTGAAGGCGCGCACTTCTTCCAGTTCAGTAAATCGCTGGCAGTTGTAGGTGAAGCGCATGCGCTTAGGGTCTTTCTCGTAGACGGCCACCTCGTGGTCGAAACTCAGCAGGTCGATAAAGAAGCTTCCCATCTTCCCTGCTCCCATAACCAATATTCTCATACTTGAAACCCTCATCTTTTACTTTTTTGTCCACCTGTCTCTCGTTATCAGAGCCACGGCCTTGCGCACTTCGCTGCTGATGGCGGGGATGTTGTGCTTGTGCTCGTAAGCCTCCAGCTCTTCCAGTGGCATGTGGTTATATGCCTGTGTGCTGCTCAGGGCGTCGATGTCCTTGCGCTTCTGCTTGAACTCGTCGTCGGTCATGTAGCCACGATCGGTGACCCAGGCTTCTACGATGTAGGTCTCGCGGCCCTTGCCGCCATCATGCTCCCAGTGGTTGAGCGACATCACATAGTCCTCGCTCCCCACCTCACCATCGTCGTTGATGCGGAACACTTCCACATACTCGTAGGCATAGTTCTTTTCCTGCCGACGTTTCAGCATCTTTGTCTGACCCTTCTGCTCATTGGCATACATCTGCACCTTAGCGCCGTCGACGGTAAAGGTGCTCATGCCGTTGGCACGCACCAGTGTGCCCACCGTGTCAACGGGGTTGACAATGGCCCAGCGGTTCTCACCAAGCGGCACTTGTTCTATGAAAAGCTCCTTTTTCCACGAGCCATTGCTCAGATTCTTCTCAGCAGGATTGGACCTGAGGGCACCCTTAACCAAGCTCTCCGACCTGACCTTCCACCAGGATACATCCTTCAGATTGAAGACGGCACAGGCGTAATCAGAGAACTTGGCGGTTTGTTTCTTTTTCTGGAAATTCCACGTGTAGGGCACAATGCCGGCAACGAAGGTACGCAGCGAGTCGTCTACGTAGGCATAGAAGCGATAGTACAGCTCGGTGTAGAGCAGCGGCTTGGGCTTGACCACGAGTTCGTCGAGGCCGAAGTCATTGACCTCCATCGTGACGCGACCGCCAGAAAGACTGGCCACGGCGACCGTCTTCGGCTTGTAAGCCACGTGGGTGATGGCCACGGTCTGGTTGCCCTTCACGTCGGCAAGGACGCCATTGATGTCGGTCAGGCCGATGAGCACACCGTTGCCGTCGGTCACGCTGGCCAGGCCGATGCCCTGCCCGCTCTCGTCTACTACTTGAATCTTCTGTGCCTGGGCACTGGTCACGCCGCAGAGGGTGAAGATGGCGGCGAGAATCGTTTGCTTAATATTGCTCATGATGATGCTATTTATTGATGATTTCTATCTGTTGGCGCACGCTCTCCTCATGAATGCTCTCGAAGACGTGGGCCACGAACTCGGGCCCCATGCCGCAGAGGGCACCCTGGGCACCGCGCTTGCTGAGGATTTCGTTGTAGCGCGAGGCCTGCAGCACGGTCATGTTGTGCTCGCGCTTGTACTGGCCAATCTCTCGGCAGACGCGCATGCGCTTGGCCAGCAGGTCCATCAGCTGGTTGTCGAGCTCGTCAATCTGCTTGCGCAACTGCTGTATGCCCTCGGTGGTGGTATGCTCATCGCGAATGACGAGTAGCGAGAGGATATAGTCGAGCACGTCGGGCGTCACCTGCTGTGCAGCGTCGCTCCAAGCCTTGTCGGGGTCGCAGTGGCTCTCTACGATAAGACCGTCGAAGCCCAGGTCCATGGCCTGTTGGCAAAGGGGAGCCACCAGCTCGCGGCGCCCTCCCATGTGGCTGGGGTCGCTGATGATGGGCAGGTCGGGGATGCGGCGGCGCAACTCGATGGGAATCTGCCACATGGGCAGGTTGCGATAAATCTTCTTGTCGTAGCTGGAGAATCCTCGGTGGATGGCTCCCAAGCGCTTCACGCCAGCCTGGTTGATGCGCTCCAGAGCGCCTATCCACAACTCCAGGTCGGGGTTCACGGGGTTCTTCACGAAGACGGGCACGTCAACACCCTTCAGCGCGTCGGCGAGGGCTTGCACGGCAAAGGGATTGGCCGAGGTGCGGGCACCAATCCAGAGGATGTCAATGCCATACTTCAGCGCCAGCTCCACATGCTCGGGCGTGGCCACCTCGGTAGAGACGAGCATCTTCGTCTCTTCTTTCACTCGCTTCATCCAGGGCAGAGCCTTCTCGCCATTGCCCTCGAAGCCACCCGGCTTGGTGCGGGGCTTCCACACACCGGCGCGGAAGTTGTGGCAGCCTTTCATGGCCAGCTCACGGGCGGTTCTCATCACTTGTTCTTCGGTCTCGGCCGAGCAGGGGCCAGCAATCACGAACGGGCGCTCGCTGTCGCTGGGCAGTTTCAGGGGTTCAAGTTCTAATTCCATATTCTAATTAATTATTATGTACTCTAATGACTCATATTTCTAAAGATTTCAATCACTCATAATTCTAAAGATTTCAAAGATTCAAAAGATTATTCATGCGGAACGAAGTGGCCATGCTGATTGTTAAACACGGGATGGATGCTGTTACGAATATCGTCCGTATTGAAATTTACGACGTAGCCTATCTCACAATTCATCAAACGCAGATAAGTGAACAACTGTTTTTCGAACAATTTACGATATTCTACTACAGACTTCAGCTCCAAAATCAGTTTGTCGTCAATGATGAGGTCCAATCGCATATCGGGCGAAATGAGTACGCCTTTATAATAGACTGGCACAGTCACCTGATTTCTGACACTAAAACCATTGTTTCGTAGTTCCTGCATCATTGCTTTCTCATAGATGCTTTCTAAGAGTCCTGGTCCCAAGTGGTTATAGACCTCATAGACGCATCCCAGCACTTTATAAGTGAAGTTCCAATCAATCATACCGTCACCATTATTCTTTTCATCTTTCAAATCTTCAGGCCACCCAAATCTTTCAAATCTTATAAATCTTTAGACTTACCCAAATCCTTTCAATCTTTTAAATCTTCAGACCACCCAAATCTTTCAAATCTTTCAAATCTTTAGACTTACCCAAATTCTTTCAATCTTTTAAATCTTCAGGCCACCCAAATCTTTCAAATCTTTCAAATCTTTAGACTTACCCAAATCCTTTCAATCTTTATTCAAAGACCTTCTTTATCCTCAGAAGCGCCTCGCTAATCTTCTCCTCTTTGGCACAAAGCGAGATGCGGATATAGCGCTCGCCATTGCTGCCGAAGATGAAGCCTGGGGTGATGAACACCCGGGCTTGGTGCAGCACGCGCTCGGTGAGTTCCTCCACATTATTATATATAGAGGGTATGCGCCCCCACAAGAACATGCCCACCTGCTGCGGGTCGTAGGTGCAACCGAGCGCCTCCATGATTTGCTCGGCCAGATGTCGGCGGCGGGCGTAGGTCTCGATGTTGGCCATGCGGTGCCATTCGGCCGAGTTGTTGTAGGCCTCGGCGGCGGCCAGCTGGATGCCTCGGAAGGTGCCGCTCTCGATATTGCTTTGCACCTTCAGAATCCACGAGATGAACTCGGCGTTGGTGGCGCACAGGCCCACGCGCCATCCCGGCATGTTGTGGCTCTTCGACATGGAGTTGAACTCGATGCAGCAGTCCTTGGCTCCCGGCACTTGCAACAACGAGAGGGGATGCTCGTTGAGGATGAAGCTGTAGGGGTTGTCGTTCACCACTATGATGTTGTGCTGCTGGGCAAACTTCACCAACCGCTCATAAGTGCTGCGCTGGGCGGGTGCGCCGGTGGGCATGTTGGGATAGTTGGTCCACATCAGCTTCACCCGCGTGAGGTCCATCTGCTCCAGCTCGTCGAAGTCGGGTTGCCAGCCGTTCTCAGGGCGCAGGTTGTAGTTCACCACCTTCGCACCGAGAATCTTGCTCAGCGAAGTGTAGGTGGGATAGCCGGGGTTGGGCACCAGCACCTCGTCGCCGGGGTTGACGAAGGCGAGCGTCACGTGGAGGATGCCTTCCTTCGAGCCTATCAGCGGCAGAATCTCCTTGGCAGGGTCGAGGTCGACGCCATACCACCGATGATAGAATCCACACATGGCCCGACGCAGCTCGGGGGTGCCCTGCGTGGGCTGGTAGCCGTGGGCCGAGGGGTCGTGGGCCACCTCGCACAGCTTGTTGATGGTCGGTTCCGACGGCGGCATGTCGGGACTGCCAATGGCCAGACTGATGATGTCCTTGCCCTCGGCATTCATCTGCGCCACCTCCTTCAGCTTGCGACTGAAGTAGTATTCGCTCACTAAGTTGAGTCTTTCTGCGGGTTGAATCATACTCCTTTGTATTCTCCTAAAATTTTCAAATCACGTGTCAATGGGATAATGGCATCAATCGATTGGCGGTAGCGCGTCAGGTCGCTGTAGGTCACGTCCACGTAGAACAGGTATTCCCACTCTCGCCCGATGATGGGCAGCGACTGTATCTTCGTCAGGTTGATTTTGTAGAACGAGAGGATGGCGAGCACCGCCGACAGAGACCCTTCCTCATGGGGCAGGGCGAAGACGATGCTCGACTTGTTGGTCTCCACCAGCGGCCTGAGCATGTCGGCCTTTTGCGGCATGGAGCAGACGAGGAAACGGGTGTAGTTGTGCTTGTTGTCCTCGATGCCGTCTTCGAGCACCTTCAGCCCGTAGAGTCGTGCGGCATCGGCATGGCAGATGGCTGCCCACCCACGGTGCTGCCCCTCGGCAATCATCATGGCGGCACCGGCGGTGTCGTCGGCCTCCACCACGCGCAGCCCAGGGTGGCGCTCCAGATAGTGGCGTGTCTGCATCAGCGCCACGGGGTGCGAGTGCACTTCGGTCAGCGTCGACCAGTCGTCGTCGGGCAAACAGCAGATGCAGTGGGTGATGTGCAGCTTATGCTCACCCACGACGGTGGTTCCGCTGTCGCGCAGCAGCTCGTAGTTGTGCAGCAGCGAGCCGGCGATGGTGTTCTCGATGGCAGCCATGCCAATGATGGTGGGGTCGTGCCGAATGTTGTCGTAGACCTGTTCAAACGTCTGGCAGCAGATGAGTTGCAGCTGCTCGCCAGCAAAATACTGATGGGCAGCAATGTCGTGAAACGACCCCGTCTGGCCTTGTATAGCTATTCTCTTCATGCTTCAATCATTTTTCACTTCTCACTTAAAAAAAAAACTCCCCACTCTCACGTGTATGTGAAGCGGGGTTGTCTTTTCGTCTTTCCATCTCGTTGAATTTCATACGCCACGACCCGCTTCACAGCATCCTGCAAAGTAAAAGTAATAGCCGTAAAAGTAAGCGTTCAACTGAGTCATGGAGCTATCTTATTTGTTTTCGCTTGCAAAAGTAACACTTTTTCGCGAATCTCGCAAACAAAATGAAAGAAAATTTCGCTTTTATCCTTAAAATCGTTCAGAAGCAGCGAAAGCAGGGGGAAGGCGGAGGCTGCCAACCCTCAGCATCGTCATAGAGCCGCAGCCTTCTTCAATTCGTTCGTGATGGCACGGTTGATGAAATCATTGATGGTAGTCCTCGTAGTAGCCACGAAAGCCGCTACACGCGAATGCAACTCCGACGACATCCGCAGGTTCAACTTACCACTGTAAGGCTTGACTGGTTCCACGCCGTCGGCCTTGCACCCTTCTAAATAGCTATCGATACCATCCTCAAAATCCTTGCGCAACTCATCGAGCGTCAGCCCCTCGTAAACTATCAAGTCCTTGCCCATGCCTTGCACCTTGCCAAACAGGCAGTTGTCCTCCTTGCTATAGTGTGTAAAGTAGTTGAGGGGAGGGCCTGTGGGTGGGGGTCTGTAGCTATTAGCAACTTTGATTCAAGAGAACGTCAAATAGGGCACTCTATGTTCAAAATCGGAATAGACCTGACGAGTCGTTTCTTTTTGAAAGATATTGACAAAATGGCCATTTAACCCCTCTGTAATTCAAAAATTCTGCGCGGAAAAACTTTTGGTCGAAAATTTTCGAGTTTTGAGAGGGTTTGCTAAATAATTGCCATTCAACCGATTGGAATGGATTTGGCGAAAAATGGGCATCGCTGGTTTTAAAAAGTCAACGCCGAAAAAAAATTTGGCGTTGCCGTTTTATTTTTCGGTGTGCTTACAAAACCACGAAAGGACACCAAATAGAGGCCAAAAATGTGCACAAAACCATGGTGCGTGTGCAAAAATTTGGCTTTTCCCCCTCGGTTTTCTATCCGACAAGGACTGAACAATGCTACCAAACGGGTCTTTTTCGCGCCAGAATGCCTCGGATCCGTGAACAAATTTTGTTTTGAAAAATTTTGACATTTTCCCCAATCTTTAGCTATCTGGTGTTCTATTTTGTAACAACTCAGTTCGCTACGGGTGCCCCCGCGCTCCAGTCGGTTTCATGCGTGCATTCGGTAGGGACGGACCTTGTGTCCGTCCGCAAGCAATTTGCCCACGTGGACGGACACAAAGTCCGTCCCTACAGTGCCGTTCGGGCGGCAAACCTGCTCAGTCGGATCGCAAATCCGACTGACGGCGTAGGTAATTCTTGTTAGAAAAACAGATAAAAACAAAAAACACAGATAAGTAATGAATAAATAATAAATTCTTGCCTTGCAAGCGACCTAAGGTCGAGCGGGGACAAAATAGCTCTGAATGCAATTTGTATGCTCAACGGAGTCGCAGCAGAAAGCCCCGGAGGGGCGACGGAGTACAGGCAGGGGCATCGCCCCTGTGAAAGCAAAGGGAACAAAAGCCCCGGAGGGGCGACGGAACATCCTGTCAATCTTTTGGGTTTTTACAGGGAAGAGGTCTCTGTTGTATAATTGGTGCTCACCATCAGACGATTGGTGCTCACCATCGCCTTCTGTCGCCCCTCCGGGGCTATATTGTGGGTGGAGCGCTTTTACAGGGGCGATGCCCCTGCCTATATTCTGTCGCCCCTTCGGGGCTAATACGTTCATAACAATCGTCTTAAGTTATTTTTTACACTTTTACTAAAAACCTTTTTTCCAGTTTTTCTTGTTTTTCCCTGTTTTTCAAAATCCAACTAAGCGGATATGTCTGCCATTCCCCCCGCCCCATCCAATTACAAGCGGATGCGACGCCACAGCCAACGGGGAATGCGCCGCCAGAACGCCGTGAGCAAGCGGTACTTCCAGTCAATGACGCGGATATGCTTACGATGTTCAATGGCCCAGACGATGTCATTCGCCACGCGCTCAGGTCGCAGCATCAGGGGATAGCGGAAGTCACCGCTCAGCAAGTCGGTGTCGACGAAGCCTGGCCGGATGTCGGTGAAGCGGATTTTCAGCCCACGAGCATGCGCCTGCTGCTCCAGCGCCTGCAGATAGATGTTCTGCATGGCTTTCGTAGCCGAGTACGACGGGGCAGGCCCCAGCCCTTTCGTACCGGCAATCGAGGTGATGGCCGCAATGTGGCCGTTGCCCGTAGTGGCGAAATAGCGGTAGGCCTCGCCTATCATCCTGGCGAAGCCCATGCCGTTGGTGTTCACGGTGGCCAGCTCAATGTCTTCGTGCAGCTCGCGGTTCTGCTTGCCGATGCCCGAAGCATAGAAAAACAGGTCCATGCCGCCTATATTATTAATAATGTGTCGCAAACGCTCGGTGGCATCGTCAGCGGTGACATCGATGCGCTCCGTGGCCGCCGCCTGCAAGTCCTGCAAGCGCTCCACGCGGCGCGCGGCCACACCCACCGTCCAGCCCTTCGCTATCAGCAGTTTCGCCACCTCGCGCCCTATGCCCGATGACGCGCCTATCACTATTGCTCGTTTCATGATGTTTGTATTTTTGTCGCAAAATTACAAAAAAGCGAGAGAAATGCAAAAGAAAAGCTGCTTTTCTTTTCATTTCCGAGTAACGAATTTTGCAGGGCCCAAAATGAAGTCCCGAATAACATGCAGAAGCCTCCTAAACAAATTTGTTATATGGAAGTAACGAATTTTGCAGGGCCCAAAATGAAGTCCCGAATAACACCTCCTAAACAAATTTGTTATATGGAAGTGCACGAAGAGTTTACACGGACGGTTTACAATATGGCAATGTGGAAAAAATCGTCGAAGTTTTGCTATTCTGCTAAATTATTGCTAACTTTGCGCCATCATTCTAAGATTATTGCGATATGGCAGACGATAGGAAAGAGAGATACATCAATCCATACACCGACTTTGGTTTTAAGAAGTTGTTCGGTACTGAGATGAACAAAGACTTGCTCATCAGTTTTCTTAATGCCCTGTTCCACGACGAACAGGTCATCAAGGATGTGAAGTATCTTAACAGCGAAAAACTTGGAGAGGGTTATGGCGACCGCAAGGCCATCTTCGACGTGTACTGCGAAAATGAGGATGGCGAAAAGTTTATTGTGGAGATGCAGAAGGTGGAACAGCGATATTTCAAGGACCGCAGCGTGTTCTATTCCACTTTCCCTATCGGTGAGCAAGGCCAACGTGGCTCTGACTGGGACTTCAATCTGAAGAGCGTTTACACTGTTGGCATTCTGAACTTCGTATTTCCCGATGATGAATACGATGAAGAATGCTATCACCACGAAGTAAAGCTGATGGACACGAAGGACAAACATGTGTTCTTTGACAAGCTGACATTCGTCTATCTCGAAATGCCGAAGTTCAACAAGGCCGATGACCAGCTGGAGAACATGTTTGACAAGTGGCTCTTTGTGCTCCGTAACCTTTCTCGTCTATTGGAACGTCCAGCAGCCTTACAGGAGCGTGTTTTCGAGAAACTCTTCAAACAGGCCGAGATAGCCAGGTTTTCTCCAGAGGAACGTCAGGACTATGAGGAGAGCGTTAAGATTTATCGTGACTTGAAAAACTCAATAGATACAGCCGTATGGAAGGACAAAGTGCAGATAGCCCGTCGGATGAAGGCTAAGGGCTATGCTGTCGAGGATATTGCCGAAATTACTGGCCTCACGGCAGAGGAAATCGAGAAGCTGTAAAATGTAGCCCATTATCACACGAAAACCTATAATAAACAACTGAAACAACATGAAAAGAACCATCGTGAGCGCCGCCATCGCCATCTGCATGGCCGTGGGGGCTTCGGGGCAGAATGCCAGCGTGACCATCCACACCCAGCAGGGTAGTCAGAAAATCAACAAGGAGATATACGGACAGTTCTCCGAGCACCTCGGCTCGTGCATCTACGGCGGCCTATGGGTGGGCGAAGACTCCAAGATTCCCAACATCAAGGGCTACCGCAAGGATGTCTTCGAGGCATTGAAGGCCCTGAAGGTACCCGTGATGCGCTGGCCGGGCGGATGCTTTGCCGACGACTACCACTGGATGGACGGCATAGGACCGAAGAAGGACCGCCCGTCGCTGCGCAACAACAACTGGGGCGGCACCATCGAAGACAACAGCTTTGGCACACACGAGTTTCTGAACCTATGCGAGATGCTGGGCTGCGAACCCTACATCAGCGGCAACGTGGGTTCGGGCACGGTGAAAGAGATGGCACAGTGGGTAGAGTACATGACCAGCGACGGCGACACGCCAATGGCACGTCTGCGCCGACAGAACGGACGCGACAAGGCATGGCACGTGAAATACTTCGGCATAGGCAACGAGGCTTGGGGATGCGGAGGCAACATGACACCCGAATACTACAGCAACGAGTTCCGCAAGTTCAACACCTACCTGCGCGACTACACGGGCAACCGACTCTATCGCATCGCCAGCGGTGCCAGCGACTACGACTACAACTGGACTACCGTGCTCATGAACAACATCGGCCAACAGATGAACGGCGTGAGCCTGCACTACTACACCTGCTCGGGATGGAGCGGGTCGAAGGGGTCGGCCACGCAGTTCGACAACGACCAATACTACTGGGCGCTGGGCAAGTGCCTGGAGATTGAGGAGGTCATCAAGAAGCACAAAGCCATCATGGACGAGAAAGACCCTGAAGGACGCATCGGGCTGCTCGTCGACGAGTGGGGAACCTGGTGGGACGAGGAGCCGGGCACCGTGGCCGGACACCTCTATCAGCAGAACGCCCTGCGCGACGCCTTCGTGGCTGCGCTGTCGCTCAACGTGTTCCACAAATATACCGACCGCGTGAAGATGGCCAACATCGCTCAGGTGGTGAACGTGCTGCAATCGATGATACTCACCGACCAGGAGGGCACGGGCCACATGGTGCTCACACCCACCTACCACGTGTTCGAGATGTACACGCCGTTCATGGAAGCCACCTATCTGCCCACCGACCTGCAGACGGAAATCATCCCCGTGAGCAAGGCCTACTTCAAGCAAAAGGAGAACGCCCAGGATGCTGGCTACCGCCCCTGTCCCATCATCTCCACTTCGGCCGCCAAGACGCAGGATGGCAGCATCGTTTTGTCGCTGACCAATGTCTCGCTCGACAAGGAGCAGACCGTCAGCGTGAACCTCGACGGCTACAAGGCCAAGAGCGTCAGCGGACGCATCCTCACCAGCAAGAGGGCCGACGACTACAACGACTTCCAGAATCCCAACCGCGTGCAGCCCCAAGCCTTCAGCGGTGCCAAGCTGGCCAAGGACGGCTCCCTCAGCGTGAAACTGCCGGCACACAGCATCGTGGTGCTCAGCATCAAATGAAGCCTGAACGAGAGGGGGGCTCAATAGTTTGGCACCCTCAGGGTTTGGACGATAGTTTCGAAGCAAAGCATGTTGCAACGTTACACTATCGTCCAAACTCCTAAACTCCTAAACTCCTCCAAACTTCAATCAAATCACACCATGGCAAAAGACAAGACAGCCTACGTTTGCTCCAACTGCGGGCAGGAGTCGGCCAAGTGGATAGGCAAATGCCCGGCTTGCGGTCAGTGGAACACGTTCAAGGAAATAAAGGTGGCTGCCGACACGGGTCGTGTGGCAGCCACCAACGCCGCCGCCCGTGCTGGCCATGAGCTGCGTACCACTCGCCCCATGAGGCTACGCGAGATCGTCAGCACCGAGGAGCGCCGCATCTCTATGCTCGACGACGAGCTGAACCGCACGCTGGGCGGTGGCTTGGTGCCAGGCAGCATCGTGCTGCTGGGCGGCGAGCCAGGCATCGGCAAGTCGACGCTGTCGTTGCAGACCATGCTGCGCCTGAGCATGGGCGACGGCTCCATGGCCAAGGGATTGCGAATACTATATGTGAGTGGCGAGGAGAGCGCCCACCAACTGAAGATGCGCGCCGAACGCATCAACCCGGCAGCCATGCAGTCGGATGGCTTTCTCATCCTGTGCGAGAACTCGCTCGAAGCCATCTTCCAGCACATCAAGGAGGTGGAGCCCGACCTGGTGGTGATCGATTCCATACAGACGGTGGCCACCGACGAGGTGGAGTCGAGTGCCGGCTCGGTGGCGCAGGTACGCGAGTGTGCCGCCGCCTTGCTCCGCTTTGCCAAGACCAGCGGCGTGCCCGTCATCCTCATCGGCCACATCACAAAAGAGGGCACACTGGCAGGGCCGAAGATTCTGGAGCACATTGTCGACACCGTGATACAATTCGAAGGCGACCAGCACTACATGTACCGCATCCTGCGCTCCATCAAGAACCGCTTTGGCAGCACCAGCGAGCTGGGCATCTACGAGATGCGCCAGGATGGGCTGCGCCCCGTCTCCAACCCCTCGGAGCTGCTGCTCAGCGAGGAGCACGACGGCCTGTCGGGCGTGGCCATCAGCGCCGCCATCGAGGGTGTGCGCCCATTCCTGATGGAGACGCAAGCCCTGGTGTCGAGTGCCGCCTACGGCACGCCACAGCGCCAAGCCACGGGCTTCGACCAGCGCCGACTGAACATGCTGCTGGCCGTGCTCGAGAAGCGTGTGGGCTTCAAACTGATGCAAAAGGATGTGTTTATCAATATCGCCGGTGGCCTCCGCGTCACCGACATGGCGATGGACTTGAGCATCATCGCCGCCGTGCTGTCGAGCAATGTCGACACCCCCATCGAGAGCGGCTGGTGCATGTGTGGCGAGGTGGGCCTCTCGGGCGAGGTGCGCCCCGTGAGCCGCATCGAGCAGCGCGTGCAAGAGGCCGCCAAGCTGGGCTTCCACCACATCATCATCCCGCGCAGCAACATGCGGGCATTTGCCAACAAGCAGATGCCCATCGAGCTGCATCCCGTGCGCAAGGTAGAGGAAGCCCTCCGCACCCTCTTCGGATGAGAGCGTTTTTTCTATATAATGACGAAAACTCGAAATAGCGTTATAACGCCATCACGTTATAACGCTATTTCGAGTTTTCGTCATTCGCAATTATCTTCGCATACGACTGCTCCACGTGGGCATAGCCGTGCCTGCGGGGCTGAAGTCGATGAGCATCACGTCGAAGATGAGGGTGCTATAAGCGGGGACGCTACCGCTGCTGGTGCCGCTCTCGCCATAGCCCAGGTCGCTGGGGATGACGATGCGCCAGCAATCGCCGCGATGCATGTGCTGCAAGGCGGTAGCATAGCCCTCGACGGTGGTCGACACGAGCATCTTGGCCGTGGAAGCGGTGCGGATAGAGAAATCGCCGCCAACGGTGGTGTCGAAGACGTAGCCCTCGGGGAACGTGGCCGAAGGAATCAGACGACCCTGATAAATCACGCGCACACTGTCGGTGAAGTTGGGAGTGCCGTCGCCGTCGCCCTTGCTAATCACCTTGGCATAGATATAGTCGGTGGCATTCCCCTCTATGCCCGGCGCCAGCGAGTATTTGGCTATTCGCTGCCACTGGCTGGGGGCCTGCCGCAGCGAGTCGGCCAACGAGGCGAAGTAGACCTCGTTGCGAGCCTGCCAGTTGTCAAACTCGCCAGCCTCGGTCTCCTCCTTGCTACAAGAAGAATAAAGACAACTCAAACAACCAAGACAACCCACAATGAAGAGTTGTCCACGCTGTTTAAGTTGTCCTTTGGTAAAACATTTCATTGTCTTCCGTATTACAGTTTCTTCAAGAGACTGGTGATGCTCACCTTGTCCTCGATGATGCCGTTCAGGTCCTCAATCTTCACGCGCTCCTGCTCCATGGTGTCGCGGAAACGCAGGGTGACGCAACCGTCAACGAGCGTGTCGTGGTCGACGGTGACGCAGTAGGGCGTGCCGATGGCATCCTGACGGCGGTAGCGCTTGCCGATGCTGTCTTTCTCGTCGTACTGGCAGTTGAAGTGGAACTTCAGCGCGTCGATGATCTCGCGGGCCTTCTCGGGCAGACCGTCTTTCTTCACCAGCGGCATCACGGCCAGCTTCACAGGTGCCAGGGCAGCTGGCAGGCGCAGCACAGTGCGCGTCTCGCCATTCTCCAGCTTCTCCTCCTGGAAGGCGTGGCACATAATGCTGAGGAACATGCGGTCGACGCCGATGGAGGTCTCGATGACAAACGGCGTGTAACTCTCGTTGGTCATCGGGTCGAAGTATTTAATCTGCTTGCCGCTGTACTTCTCGTGCTGGCTCAGGTCGAAGTTGGTGCGGCTGTGGATGCCTTCCACCTCCTTGAAGCCGAAGGGCATGCGGAACTCGATGTCGGTGGCGGCGTTGGCATAGTGGGCCAGTTTGTCGTGGTCGTGGAAGCGGTAGTTCTCGGCGCCGAAGCCCAGGTTCTGGTGCCACTTCATGCGCGTCTCCTTCCACTTGGCAAACCACTCCAGCTCGGTGCCGGGCTTCACGAAGAACTGCATCTCCATCTGCTCAAACTCCCTCATGCGGAAGATGAACTGGCGGGCGACAATCTCGTTGCGGAAGGCCTTGCCTATCTGTGCGATGCCGAAGGGAATCTTCATGCGACCCGTCTTCTGCACGTTCAGGTAATTCACAAAGATGCCCTGTGCCGTCTCGGGGCGCAGGTAAATCTTCATCGAGCCGTCGGCGGTGCTTCCCATCTCGGTCGAGAACATCAGGTTAAACTGGCGCACGTCGGTCCAGTTCTTCGTGCCGCTGATGGGGCACACAATCTCCTCGTCCAGGATAATCTGTTTCAGCTCCTCCAGGTCGGGGCCTTGCATGGCGGCGGCATAGCGGGTGTGCAGGGCGTCGCGCTTCTCCTTTATCTCCTGCACGCGGGGCGAGGTGGCCAGATACTGCTCCTCGTTGAAAGCCTCCTTGAAGCGCTTGCGAGCCTTCTCCACCTCCTTCTCAATCTTCTCGTCGTACTTGGCTATCTGGTCCTCGATGAGCACGTCGGCGCGGTAGCGCTTCTTCGAGTCGCGGTTGTCGATGAGCGGGTCGTTGAAGGCATCCACGTGTCCGCTTGCCTTCCAGATGGTAGGGTGCATAAAGATAGCGCTGTCGATGCCCACGATGTTCTCGTGCAGCATCGTCATGGCCTTCCACCAGTATTGTTTGATATTGTTCTTCAGTTCAACTCCCATCTGGCCGTAGTCGTAGACTGCGCCCAGGCCATCGTAAATCTCGCTGCTGGGGAATACAAAGCCATATTCCTTGCAGTGGGAAACGATTTTCTTGAAAACATCTTCTTGTGCCATAATACTTTATTTTTGTGTATTTTCGATTTTCGCGTGCAAAGGTACGAATAAGCGAGCGAAAAGCAAAAGAAAAACAGAAATTTCTTTGGTTTTTCGCTCACTTCATCGTAACTTTGTGCACAAAATATGGAATGTGCATTCTGGTGGCAAACATATTTGGCAAAGACGATGAAAACAGCACTGACAATCATAGCGACAATCATGATGATGAGCACATGCAATGGACAAGGGGCCAAAGAGCCGGTGGTGAGGCCCGCCACTCAAGCGAACCGATTCTACACAGGCGATGCGAAGGAACTGAGCCAGGAGGTGGACAGTCTGCTGGCGCTGCATCGCGGCAGCCATATATATAATAATGTGGCGGCGCTGATAGTGCCCCATGCGGGGTATTACTTCTCTGGCAACGTGGCGGCCGCGGCCTACATGTCGCTGCCAGCCGACAAGCCCTTCAAGCGGATTTTCCTGCTGGGGCCGAGCCACCACGAATGGCTCGATGGCGCATCGGTGAATACATCGGCCGACTACTATGCCACGCCCCTGGGCCTTGTGAAGGTGGACTGCGCGGCGGCTCTGGCACTGACCGAAGCCGACAGCGTGCTGCACTATCAGCCCAAGGCGCACGACAGGGAGCACTGTCTGGAGGTGCAGCTGCCATTCCTGCAAAGGCTCTACACCCACAACTCTTCACTCTCCACGAAAGAAGTACCTCCCATTGTGCCGATAATCATATCGACCAACGACTTCAGAAAGCTGAAACGCATAGCCGAGGTGCTGAAGCCGTATTTCACCGACGAGAATCTGTTTGTCGTCAGCAGCGATTTCTCGCACTATCCCTCGTATGAAGATGCCTGCCAAGTGGATGCGAAGACGGGCAAGGCCATCGAGACAGGCAGCGGGGAGCAGCTGATAGCAGTACTCGAAGAGAACGCCCGCAGCGGCATTCCCAACCTGGCCACGAGTGCCTGTGGCGAGCTGTCTATCGTCACGCTGATGCTGATGATGGACAGGACATACGAGGTGAAGCACCTGCTGTATCAGAACTCAGGGGATGTCGACGACCACGACAAATCGCGAGTCGTAGGCTATCATGCGTTTGCCATCGTTCGCAACCCGGACACCGCTTTCTCTCTTTCCGACGACGAGAAGCGGATGCTGAAAGACATTGCGCTGACGAGCATCAACGATTCGATAGAGGGGAAAAGGATAACGGCAGCAAATGCTGCCTTCGTCAACCGTCACCCCTCACTCCAACAGAAGTGCGGAGCCTTTGTGTCTTTGCACAAGAGAGGCCGACTGCGCGGGTGTATCGGACACTTTGGCGAGGATGTGCCCCTGCACCAGATTGTGGCAGAGATGGCTCGTGCCGCAGCCTTCGAAGACCCTCGGTTCATGCCTGTCGCCAAGGACGAGCTGAACGATATCGACATCGAAATCTCCGTGCTCACGCCCATGCGGCGCATACACAGCTTAGACGAGTTAGAGCTGCACCGTCATGGCATCTACATCCGCAAGGCGGTGGCCGAGCGGGGGCAGAAGCCCACGAGATATCGCAGCGGCACGTTCCTGCCGCAGGTGGCCGACGAGGTGGACTGGACGAAGGAGGAGTTTGTCAGCCATTGCGCACACGACAAGGCCGGCATCGGATGGGACGGCTGGAAGGATGCCGAACTGTATGTGTATGAAGCAATAGTGTTTTAAGAGTGAAAAGTGAAAAGTGAAGAGTGAAGAATTTGCTACCGCAGTTCTATCCTCCACTCACCACTCACTACTCACTACTCACCATTCACTCCTAACTCCTAACTCGTAACTCCTAACTCCTCACCATGTACGAATGTAGATATTACAAAAAGTTAGATGATGCGCGGGTGGAGTGCCAACTCTGTCCACACCATTGCCATATAGCTGATGGCAAGGTGGGATTGTGTCGCAGCCGACGCAATCGGGGCGGCATGCTCGTCAGCGAGGCTTATGGCAACCCGTGCTCGCTGGCCATCGACCCCATTGAGAAGAAGCCACTCTATCACTTCCATCCTGGCACCACGTGTCTCTCCATCGCCTCCACGGGCTGCAACTTTAGGTGCCTGAACTGTCAGAATCACGACATCTCGCAGGTGTCGCCATCGCATGTGGGGCATTACAACCTGCCCCCCTCCTCAGTCGTGCAGCTCTGCTTGGAGCACCACTGCCCAGGCATCGCCTACACTTACACCGAGCCGCTGACATATATAGAATATGTGACCGACACGGCTCAGCTGGCTCGCGAAGCAGGTCTTTGGAACATCCTCGTCACGGCGGGCTACGTCTGCCAGCCACCGCTGAAAGACCTCCTACCCTATCTCGACGCTGCCAACATCGACCTGAAATCGTTTAGCGACGACATCTACATGAAGGTCAGCGGCGCACATCTGCAGCCCGTCCTCGACACCATCCTTGCCATGCGCGATGCCGGCGTGTGGATAGAACTGACGAATCTCGTCATCCCTGGTGTGAACGACGACATGCAGATGATTCGCCAGATGTGCCGCTGGATGGTCAGCAACGGCCTCGCCGACAGTCCCCTGCACTTCAGCCGTTTCTTCCCACGCTACAAAATGCACCACATCCCACCAACACCCCTGCCAACGCTGAAAGCGGCCAAGCAGGTAGCCGAAGAAGAGGGCATCAAGCATGTCTATCTGGGCAATGTGTAAGCCCATTGCCCCCATCATAGGGCTTTCGCTCGTTGAGTCCCTCGTGGTGAAATGGAATAATTATCTTTAATCATTATCCGCATCTACCCGATAGACGGCCTGCGCATTGGGTCGCTCTTGCTACCGAAGGTGACTCATCGAAAAGGGGCAACGGGTGATTGCGGATAACCGTTTTCCTATATTCATCATCACTTTAAAATTTCGGTTGGCAGCGGCCGCTGCCATTCGTGGCGGCGTTCGCTGCCATCATTGGCAGCGGCCGCTGCCAATCATGTCCCAGCCCGCTGCCAACCTAAAAAGCATGCCCCTTTTCCCTCGGCGGTGCCTCCCGCTCCCTGTTTGCCGTGCGCCGTCTCTACTGAATCCACCCCATTTCGCTCGTCATCCGCAATGCTCTACGGCATGTCATCACTTTTTAGCGAATCGTTTGCTGATTCCGTAAATAATTCCACTTACGGCAGAATGCGGATAACCATATAAACTTTTCTCACTGCCATTGGGAAACTTTGACGGGGCTTTCCAACTATTTCAGCATGCCTTTTCTCATCGACACAACAGCAAAAGACGACATGGGTCGATTCTTTTACTGTAGGGACAGAGCATGCCTCTGCCCGCAATAGCAAAAACAACATTTACAGTTTGCGAGCATCCACAAGGCCAATCTGGCCGAACCAACTAAGCACGGCAAATAATCGTCGAAAGCAGCTCTCCAACCGCCCAAGAACACCAAAAATACGTTAAACAATCTTTAAAATGCTCAACGAATCGGCGGTTTGTTCAAAATAGACAAGTCCGTTCTTTACTGTTTATATAAATTTGCAAAAGTTAAAAACAGCAATATGCGCGATGGCATGGCCATCTACACAAAATGTTTTACAAAGTTTCTTGCACATAAAACCATTGAAAATATGAGAACAATCTATTCTTTGCCACGGCTTTATGCCTGGCTTGCTTGCCTGCTGATAGGCTTCGCCACGCAGGCACGAGGAGAAGAGAAGGTGGTCGTCTCAGGAACGACCATCGAGATCAACGTCACTTCGGCGGGTGAGTTCACAACCAATTATGCCGACGCAGACGTGTGGCAGGAAATCTGCCCGAGTAGTATAGTGAGGCTGAAAGTTAATGGGCCTATCAACTCTGGCGGCTACTACGATGTAGGTGACTTGGAAACAATTATCAGCAAGTTGAGTCCCACTTTGCAGGAATTAGACTTGAGCGAAGCTATATGCTCGGGGTTTGCTGGTATCGGCTATTGCCCTTTTGGGGATTATAAGGACTATTTCAGATACATCTCTTTACCTGCTGGACTACAGGTTATCAGAGAGTACGCTTTTCAAAATTGCAGCGAGTTAGAGGAAGTTGTCATTCCAGAGGGCGTAACAGAAATCAACGAAGGTTCTTTTGAAAACTGTGTAAAAATTGCATCTTTGACTATTCCTTCAACGGTAGGGGAATTGTACAGCACTTGCTTTATTGGTTGTGAAAATACCTTGTTGGAAATACACATGAAGCCAGCAACCCCACCAATTGGTTCTTCTTTCTTTGATGGAGCGCCATCCAACACAACACTCTTTGTCCCCCTTGGCACATTGTCTGCCTACCAAGAAAGTGAGATGGGCCAAGATGGCTGGAAGGAAATCAAAGAAGAGGAGGAGACACTTGACGAAGACGAGTTTGTAGTACTTCAGCAACTTTATTCCGATTTGCAAGGAGCCAACTGGACACGCCCCTGGCAATTGGGTTCCACAGCTGCGCAGACAAGTTCGTTGGAGGGAATAATAATTAACAACGGTCACATTGTGGGAATCGACCTTCATGACAACAACCTGGTGGGGGAATTACCTACCTATCTATTCAATCTACCAGCCTTATCTAACATCAACCTTTCGGGCAACCAGCTGACGGGCGACCTCACCACGCTCTTTGCCGAGATGGATGCTAACAGCACCATCACCACGCTCAACTTTGAGCACAATCTGCTGACGGGCAATCTCTACAATCTTACACAGAAGTTGACCGCCCTCACCACGCTGAAGGCCAGCTACAACCGTATTCGCGACATCTATCCCACGCCCCCCGAAAGAATTAAAACACTGGAGGTATGGGGGCAGGATCTTACCGACTGTATGGTCGACGGTGAAGGGAATCCAATCGACCTTTGTACTTTTTGCAACCAAAGTTATGACCCACATACCTATGATACCATGGATGTGATTCCCACCGTTATGCTCCTCAGGAAATACAATATCGTCTACTCCGGCTACTATTATGATTCATCTGCCAAGATAGGACTCTGTGACAATTGGACTAACCCCACATGGATGGCTACTTTGCAGTGGCGATATAATAGCACTGCTTACTATTTCTTCGAGAAGTTCTCAGACAGCATGAACAGTTGGTATCGAGGCAATAGCGATGTCACTCTTTATGCTTTCATGGGGACTACGGACACATCATTAGACAGTCGCAACGAATGTTACCGCTTCCAAACGACCCTTCGATTCCAGCCTGGCGATGTGAACTTCGACGGCAGTACCAACCTGACAGATATGCAGCTGATACTCAACACTGCTCTTAGTGCAAAGAATTACGACGTATTCAACTTCACCGCCGCCAACATCATTGCCACCGACGACTCCATCAACGTGCAGGATGTGGTGGCATGCATCAATATTTTGCTCGACCAGGGAGTCACGCCTTCTTTGGCACGTGCCTCTCAGTCCATGAACCCACAGCTGCCAAGCGACGATGCCGTAGCCACACTCACCATCGACGGCCAAGGACGGCTGATGCTCAACAGCGCGATGCCTGTGGCGGCCCTTGAGCTGCAACTTTCCGATGGCGACGTGCAGTGGGCATCGGCCATGAGTCCCTTTAGTCATGCCAGCCGCGAGGGGCACCATATCTTCTATTCACTGTTCGACGACGAACTGCCCGCAGGTTCCACCCTGCTGGCCACCACCACTTCGCGCGTTGTAGCTGCTGATGCCGTCAGCAAGGACGGTCGTCGCATCCCCCTCATCATCAATCAAGGTGTGACCGATGCTATTGGCACCGTCGCGAATCGTCCAGCCGCCCAGCCGACTAAATACTTCGACTTGCAGGGTCGCCAATTTGCCAAGCGTCCATCGCATAGCGGTGTGTACATCCAGGACGGAAAGAAAATCGTGGTGAAGTAAATCATCGCAAACACCCATCATTCGTAACTCGTAATTCGTAATTAATAAATATGAGGCATTTAAGATTATACAGTCTGCTGCTGATGGCTTTGATGGCCATAGCTACAGCAGCGCAGGAGGTGAACAAGCTCTATCTGGGCAACATATCCTGCATGAAGGGTCAAACCGTTGACCTCGCCTTCTTTGTAGACAACACCAGCCCCAACATCACCGCCATTCAGGCCGACATCACCCTGCCCAAAGGCATGACGATGCAAACCGCCGAGAGCTATGCCACCTTGGAGGAAAGCCGCGTGAGCGACCATCGCGTAAAAGTGCAAGTGCTGCCGAATGTTGACAATGTCTACCGCTATCGCGTCATGCTGCTCTCCCCCAGCAACAGCACCATCCTTGCCAACAAGGGCAAGGTGTTCTCCATGCAAACCATGGTGGCCGACGCTGCGCCAATGACGGAGGGAGAGTCTTATCCCATCCTGATGCAAGGCGTTGTCTTGTCGAATCAGGAGGGGCAGAACATTGTCACCGCCTACGAGGGAGGCTCCATCACCATTGCCCCCAGCCCCGACTTCACCGTGAGTGATGTGCAGCTGACCGCCGTCAACGACCAGACGGGTGTCACAGCGCTGTCGCCTGGCGACAACTTCACCCTCAGCCGAAAGGTGAACAACATCGGCAGCGCGCAGAGCGAGGCAGGATGGAACGAGCAGATTATCCTCGTATCGACTACCACCGGCGAGCGCTGCAACGTGGCCACCAGCCGCCATGCTGATGTGCGTTTGGAAAGTGGGGCATCGATGGAAATCACCGAGAACTTCACCGTACCCCGTCTGCCTGGCATCGACGGCCAATTCAACGTGCTTGTGGAGCTAACCCCCAACAGCCAAAGCGGTGAACACACAGAATACCAGCACAACAACTCGGCCACTACCAGCGGCACCTACACCATGAGCAAGCGTCTGTATCTGTCGTTGCAGCAGACCGATATTGCCGAGCCTGGCAACGGCAGTCGGCGCTACTATGCCACCTTGGAGCGCAGTGGCAGCCGCCAACAGCCGATGACCTTCAATGTGGGCTACGGCCCGACCGACTCACGACTGACGCTCGATAACGGGACGGTCACCATCAGTCAATCGTCGTCCTCGGCCTCTTTCGGATTCCTGGTGACCGACGACACTCAGCTCAATGGCGATGTAGTAGACTTCGGCTTCACCGTCGCTGCTGCCGCTGGCTATGGGGCCATCTCCGTGGGTGGCCACCTGATAGACGATGAGCACCCCGACCTGCTGGTCAGCCTTCCCAAGACGGAGTTCTTCGAGGGCGAGGAGTTCGCAATCACCATCACCGCCACACGTGCCCCCGAGGAAGACCTCACCATCCAGCTCTCCAACAGCGCTGCTTCACGATTTAAGATGCCACCCAGCGGCGTGACGATGGCTGCTGGCACCACCACTGCCACTGCCGCCATAAAGGTCTACGACGACGATGTGGTGGCCGACGTGATTGACGTGCGCTTCACGGCTGCCGCCTCCAACTATAACAGCGGCCATGCCGATGCCATCCTGCACGACAATGATATGCCTAATATCACCCTGACGCTCAACACCAACGCCGTCAGTGAGGGCGCAGGCCCCAATGCCGTGGCCTGCACACTGTCGCGCGACAAGACCAATTCGCAGCTGACCATCGAAGTGAGCACCAGCGACAACACACAGCTCTACAGCTCTTATCGACGCTTCACCATGGCCAAGGGCAAGAGCCAGTTCCCCTTCTATCTGCACATGCTCGACAACGGGATGATGGACGGCGACCGCGAGGTGACAGTGACCGTGAAGGCATACATCACCTCGTGCGGCTGCACCACCAACGGCACCGTGGGCGGCGTGGCCCAGCAGACGCTGACCATCATCGACGACGACGGCCCAGCCCTGAAACTTACAGCTTCCACTCCCAACATTCAGGAAGGCAGCAGCGGCAACAAGTTCACCGTCAGCCGCAACAACGAGTTGCCTTCGGCCATCACCGTCAACCTGAGCACAGACATCAGCAATACCGACTTCCACTTCCCACCCTCGGTGACCATCCCTGCCGGAGAGCGCAGCACCACCTTCGAGGCATCGCTCGACCGCAACTCCACCAGCGGCGACTCGCGCGCCATCACACTTGTGGCCAAGGCCGACGGCTATTCGCAAGGCTCGTGCTGGGTGATGGCCACCGACCAGACGCTGGCCGACGCCACCATCGAGATGAGCGTGGAGACCACCGAGGTCTATGCCACCATCCCCTCGGTGCTGAACCTCACCCTGCACAACCAGGGCTATGCTCCGCTGCCAGCGAAGACACCTGTGAGCATCGTGGCGGGGGGCAGCGTGGTGCGCACCGTCTATACCGACGAGGCCTTCGCTGCAGGCGAGCAGACGATGATGCCCATCATGCTGACCGCCGTGCTGAGCGAGAATCCAGGAACAGTGGAAGTGTTTGCCGTGGTGAACAATGGAAACGTGAAGCCCGAAATCAACTACGGCAACAACACCAGCGAGAAGGTGACCGTGAACGTCCTACCCCTGCTGACCACCACCGAGCTGCATACCGACAAGACCGTCTACACCAGCGAGGAGACTGTCATCATCAGCGGACAAACCGAGGGGCGCATCAACCGTGAGGTCGATCTCGAGGTCTACATCGTTCAGGGCGGTACCCGTCTGCCCATCATGACGAAGACCGACGAGGAGGGACACTTCCGCGTGGAGTGGACTCCCACACTGGGCATGGCCGGCGATTTTGGCATCGGCGCTTGCATGCCTGGCGAGAAGCTCACCACCGCCAGCACCACCATCAAGCTCTATGGCATGCGCCGTGCCTCGGGCACCTTCCTGGCCAGCGAGATGGAGGTGAACGAAGCAAAGAACGGCCACATCGAGATTGTGAACCCCGGCACGATGCCCCTCACCAACATCCATGCCACCGTGAGCGGACTTGCCAACAACGTGGAGCTTGAGGTGGAAGACATCGAAAGCCTTGGCCCCAACGAGACCAAGGTCATGAACTATCGCTTGACGGGCTTGGCACCTTCGCCCAGCTTCAACGAGTGGCAGACCGCCGACCTGCGCATCACCTCTGCCGAGGGAGCCGTATTGCCGCAGACGATCTACTATGTCATCTATCCCGCCGTGCCGCAGCTGAAGGCTACCATCAGCAGCATCAACACCACGATGATCAAGGACGAGACGCGCAACTACGAGTTCACCATCTACAACGAAGGACGGAAGGAAACGGGCGAAATCAATGTCGACGTGGGCAACACGCAGTGGCTCTCCACCGCCACGCCACGCCGCATGGCCTCGCTCGCCCCTGGCGAGAGTGCCACCGTGGTGCTGCAGATGCGCCCCACGCCCGGCATGGAACTCAACAGCATCATCACCGGCAACATCTACCTCTCGGCCGCCAACGGCAGCGGCGTGTCGATAGCCATGCGCGTGGAATGCGTGTCGGAGAATACGGGTACCCTCGTGGTCGACGTGTGGGATGAGTTCACGGCCAACACCGAGGAGGCTCCCCATGTGAGTGGTGCCACGGTGGCTGTGCTCCACCCCGTCACCCAGAAGCTGCTGCGCCAATACGTGACAGGCGACGACGGTCTGGCCACCTTCGAGGATCTGCCCGAAGGCAAATACCTGGTGAAGGTGACGCACCCCAAGCACGAGAGCTACAGCGAGACGGTCATCGTGTCGCCAGCCCGCACCATCACGCAGCGAGCCTTCATCCCCTATAGCGCCATCACCATCGAGATGGTCTACGAACCCACCGAGGTGGAGGATGTCTACGACATCGTCACCACCGTCAACTACGAGACACAGGTGCCACGCCCGGTATTGAAGATGGACATGCCCGAGAAACTGATGGTCGAGGAGCTACAGCTACCATATATATATTATGTGACGCTGACCAACGTGGGACTCATCGCAGCAAAAGACGTGAAGTTTGCCACGAAGACCGAATGGGGCGACTACCGTTTCACGCCGCTCATCGAAGGCCCATGGGAAATCTTGCCACAGCAGAGCGTCATCATCCCTGTGGAGATAACAGGTGTGAACGATGGCACAGCACAGTCGCGTGGCGCCTGGGGGCCGATGCGCGGTCCCATTAGCGACAAGATCAATGAAGCTGGCGTGGAATGCGCCATGGGAACATTGGCAAGGTACAAAGGCCAATGTGCAGCACAAGCCACCAACAGCAGCATGACCGAATATCAGGTGGAGAAGATGATGCAGGTGAACGAAGGATGCGCTGGCATTGCCGACCTCGTTGACATGATCAGCTATGCGTTTACCGTGCTGGGATTCTCGCCGTCGGGCAGCTGGAGTGCCAGCGCACCCACGGGCAGCGGTTCGTTCCACGAACAGGGTTCAGGCATCACGTCGGTGAGCTGCGACCCCTGCCTGAACGACAAGTCCAAAGAGTACATCGAAGCTTTGACGAACATGAAAGGCGGCGGCAAGAGAGAGATGGCCGAGTCGGCAGGTACATTGCTTGCACCCTGCCCTCCCCCACCCCCCGATTGGCCTCCTATGCCCACCGACGGCTCACGCGCCAACGACCAGCACCAGGCTCCCAAGCTGAACGAAGGTGCCGTGTTCTACAGTACTGACATGCGGCGCATGGACAATGGCACCATGATGGATTGCTATCGCGAGATAGTGAAGGCTATCACGCCAATAGAGGATGAAGTCATTGAGATTCCTGGACTGGTGAACATCACCAACGCTACTATAGAGATTCCTTCGTGGCAGCCCTCCTACCTGAAGGCCTGGATGCTGAACACTGGCATTGCCCACGACCTGAACTACCACGACCTGGGATATATATTCTATGTGATGGGCGACACCCGGCTCCCCATCATCGAAACCGATGAGGCCAAGGCGCTCGTGGCATTATTCCAAGAGGGAGAGACGCCTTCCGACGAACAGTTGGCAGCCCTTCACCCCACTGCCCTCGACGACGAGCAGTACGCAGCCGTGGTGGCCCATCTGCAAAGCTTCAGCAGCAACGACTTTGACAAGCTCAGCCAGTTGGCCGCACGTGTTCAGTCCGACCTGATGGAAATCAATCGCAAGGGCTATTCCAATGCCAAGGAGCTGTGTGTGGCCGAGGCTGACCAGACCCTCGAAGGCCTCAGCAGCAAGCAAAGCTCCGTTTGCGCCAGCGTGAAGCTGCAAATATCACAGCGCCTCACCATGACCCGCCAGGCGGTGCGCGGCACGCTCACCGTGGTCAATGGCTCGGAAGACCAGCCCATGAGCGACATACGCCTCAACCTGGTGGTGACCGACCCCGACGGCAACGTGGCCACTCCGCACATCATGGAGATTCACACCGAGAGCATCAACGGATTCACTGGCGAACTCGACTTCCACAGCGGCTGGAACCTGGCTGCGAAGCAGACGGGCGAGGCGAAGATCATCTTCATCCCCACCAAGTATGCCGCCCCCACCGAGCCGCTGCTCTACACCTTCGCCGGCACCATCACCTTCATCGACCCCTTCACGGGCCTCGAGATGACCCGCGAGCTGGAGACCGAGCGGCTGACCGTGGCCCCCAGCCCCGACCTTGACCTGACATACTTCATGCAGCGCGACATACTGGGCGATGACCCGCTGACACCCGAGGTGGAGCCCCAGGTGCCATCGCAGTTCACACTGCTCATCAACAACAAGGGCTACGGCGACGCCACGAAGGTGAAGATGGTGACCAACCAGCCGGAGATCATCGAGAACGAGAAGGGGCTGCTGGTAGACTTCGAGATCATCTCCTCGCAGCTCAACGGCGGCGACAAGACGCTCGCCATGGGCAGCAGCGTGGCCACCGACTTCGGAGACATACCGGCACACAGCCAGGCCTACGCACAGTGGTGGATGACGAGCACCCTCACGGGGCACTTCACCGACTACAGCGTAGAGGCCACCCACGTCACATCGTACGACAACCCCGACCTGTCGCTGCTCGACGAGGTCACCATCCACGAGCTCATCCACCAGATTGTCATACCCGGGGGCGAGGGCAGCACGCCGCCGCTCATCGGATTCATGGCCAACGACGAGGAGGACGCCAACGACCTGCCCGACCAGCTCTACCTGAGCAACGGCACCAAGCAGACCGTGCACCAGGCCTACAGCGCAGTGGCCACGAGGGAGTCGGACACGCAATACACCATCACCGCCAACGTCAACACGGCCGGATGGAACTACGGCAGCCTGACCGACCCCACGGGCGGCTCGCGCAAGCTGCTCACCGTGAAGCGCCGCGACGGCACGCTGCTGCCAGCCGAGAACTTCTGGCAGACGGACCGCACCCTACGCGACGGGCTGCAGCCCCTCTACGAGAACCGCATCCACTTCTGCGACGAGATGCCCATCGGCGGAGAGACATACACCGTCACCTTCGAGGACAAGCCCGCCGTGGTGCTCGCCGTGGGCAGCGTATCGGGCATACCATCATCCGACAGCTTCACCCGCGAACCCGTGACCGAGGTGGTGGTGACGTTCAACAAGCCCATCAACGCAGCGTCGTTCACCAGCGAAGACCTGGTCGTGATGCACGAGGGCGAGGCCGTAGACCTCAGTGGCATCACCGTCGACCCCATCGACACGGGCAACGAGACCACCTTCAAGATAGACCTGGGCAGCATCACCACGCCCGACGGATACTACAGCCTCGACATCCAGACGGCCGGCATCAGCGACCTCGAGGGGTTCTTCGGCGAGGCTGGCAAGAAGTGCAGCTGGATACAGCTCACCGACGGCAAGGCCAACCTCACGATGAAGGTCACACCCGAGGGGGCGGGCACCGTCGCGCCGGGCACCTCGAAGCAGGACTTCAACGGCATCGTCGACATCGCCGCCGTGCCCGCCGAGGGCTACAACTTCAGCCACTGGGTGAAGGACGAGGCGCTGCTCAGCGACCAGGCTACTCACAGCTACCAGATGGCTGGCCCCGCCACCATCACAGCCGTATTCACGCCCAAGCAGTACAGGCTCATCGTGAACTACAACCAGGACGGAGGCACCATCGACGGCGGCTCGGGACTCTACGACTACAACCAGACCGTCACCCTGAAGGCCACCGCCAAGAAGGGCTACTACTTCGCAGGATGGAAGCACGACGGCGACATCGTCAGCCAGGACGAGACGCTGGCGCTCACCATCAAGAAGGCCGACGCCTACGAGGCCGTCTTCGAGCTGCTCAGCTTCGTGCAGGCCGACCTCTCGGAGCTGAACACCAAAGACGAGAACCTGTCATTCTTCCACAACCCCAAGGGCGAATTCTACAAGGTGACGCTCGACCGCGTGCTCACCAAAGGCCAGTGGAACACCTTCTGCGTGCCATTCGACATCTCGGAGCAGCAAATCAACAAGACGTGGGGCTACAACACCATGCTGGTGCAGCTCAAGTCGGTGGCCGACGCCACGCTCAGCTTCGAGTACGCATGGAACATCAAGGCCGGCGTGCCCTACCTGGTCAAGCCGGAGCGAACAGTGGAGCATCCAGAGCTGGAGTACAAGGGCAACCTGAACTTGCAGACAGACCCGCTGCCATCCACCTACGACAACTACACGTTCGTGGGCAACTACGGGCCACACGCATGGGCTGCCGACGGCACCGAGTGGTACTACGGCGTGAAGCGCGGGGTGCTCTTCCAGGCATCGCAGGCCACGGCCCATCTCAACGGCTTCAGGGCATACTTCATCCTGCCCGCCGACGGCACCGCACGGCTGAGCATCATGGGCGTGGCGACCGACGGCATTGGCGAACTGCCACTCCAGGAAACAAGCGCCGGGCGCAACGCCGTGTACAACGTGCAGGGCCTCTACATGGGCGACGACACGAAGACGCTGCCCGCTGGATTATACATTGTCAACGGAAAAAAGATGGTTGTGAAATGAAAAGCAAATCGTATATCGCACCCGCAACCAAGGTGGTGCAACTGTCAGCCCACGTGATGGTCATCGCGAGCAACAACACGGTGACCGTCGGACTAAGCAACGGCAACGACGCCGCAGAACCCGACGACCCCAACGCATCGCGCCAGAGCAGCCTATGGGGCGACGACGGCTACTGAGACCCCCATCAGCCACATCCCCCGGGACACACCCACCCTCACCCTGCGAAAGGGCACGAAGGGCACGCTCATCGCGCCCCTCGGGCCCTTTCGCGCAGTTGTCGCCTCTATGTGATGCGCCGAATCCTTCAGCCTGTGGCAGAATGACATCTCGAACGAAAACAGGAAATCAACTGCAACAGGACGAAAAACAATTCAACCTGCGCGGATGAAAAGACGGTCGTGCCCCCTACTCTCAATAGCCGTAGGTCGGCACGACCTGCGGACAGAATGATAGAAGGCACATCCACCCTGAAAGGCTGCGGGCAGGCGAGCTTTGCTCAGGAATCAGCAAACGATTCGCTAAAAAGTGATGTCATGCAGGTGAGCATGGTTGAGGACGAGCGAAATGGGATGCATTCAGGAGCGGCGGTGCACGACAAACAGGGAGCGGGAGGCACCGCAGAGGGAAAAGGGGCATGCTTTTTAGGTTGGCAGCGGGCGGGGACATGATTGGCAGCGGCCGCTGCCAA
>CADASP010000009.1:221936-292677 GCA_902790625.1 uncultured Prevotellaceae bacterium
GCCAATGATGGCAGCGAACGCCGCCAATGATGGCAGCGGCCGCTGCCAACCGAAATTTGTAAGTGATGATGAATATAGAGAAATGGTTATCCGCAATCACCCGACGCCCCGCGCTCGACCTCTGGTCGATTTTACCTTGCTACCAAAGGGACACAAGAAGTGACAACGAGCGACCAGAGGGCGAGTCCAGACCGTCTATCGGGTACATGCGGATAATCGTTTAATTTCGTACTGTTGCGGTTGAAAAGACGGTGGCGTTTTTTTTGAAGATTCCAGACGCTGAAAGCGTCCTTGTCACCTGATTGCGGATAATCATTAAAGTTTATTTCTCGACGTGAAATTCTCGTTCCACGTCGTGGTTTTAACGTTCATCGTCGTGAAATAAACTTTTGTCACGGCCATTGGCAAACGTTGACGGGGCTTTCCAACTATTTCCGCATGCCTTTTCTATGCTATGCGCCATAAGGCTATGATAGATTGATGCCCATAGGAAGCCTCGCGATGGATAAACAGTCAAGAATCACATCAAATAATCCCTCGGCAATGCTTAGCGAGGCTCAGGCCATCAATAACAGAGCTGGCGGGCTACAAAAAAGTGGGCTTCGGTAGGTAGATGCTGAAACGAAATGAAAAAAACGGTAAAATTTTCAGCCATTATTGTTGGCATGTCGAGATTATTTTGTAATTTTGCACACGGATAGCGTTTTCCGAAACGGACAACTTTTGAAAGGCGAAAAAGAAAAAAGTTTTCCAAAACGAACAACCCTGTTGAAGCAACGAAACAACAACTTACCAATAAGCAAATGGAAATTAAGAACTTTACCATCACCAAACGCGACGGTTCGAAAGACCGTTTTTCGTTAGACAAGATTATGAACGCCATCGTGAAGGCGTTTGAAAGTGTGAACCAGTCGGCCGACCTGGCCACCGTGTCGAAGATCCTGAACCACTTGGACATGCACGACAACATCACGGTGGAGGACATCCAGAACCAGGTGGAGGAAGCCCTGATGTGCGAAGGCCACTACCAGGTGGCCAAATCGTTCATCCTCTATCGCCAGCAGCACACCGAAGACCGCGAGACGCTGGAGAAGATGCAGTTCCTCTCGGAATATATGGAGAGCGTGAACGCCGCCACCGGCTCGAAGTACGATGCCAATGCCAACGTGGAGCACAAGAACATTGCCACGCTCATCGGCGAGCTGCCCAAGAGCAACTTCATCCGCCTGAACCGCCGCCTGCTCACCGACCGCATCAAGAAGATGTATGGCAAGCAGCTGGCCGACGAATATATCGACAAGCTGACGCACCACTTTATATACAAGAACGACGAGACCTCGCTGGCCAACTATTGCGCCAGCATCACCATGTACCCCTGGCTCATCGGCGGCACCAAGAGCATCGGCGGCAACTCCACCGCTCCCACCAACCTGAAGAGCTACTGCGGCGGCTTCGTGAACATGGTGTTCATGGTGAGCTCGATGCTGAGCGGTGCCTGCGCCACGCCAGAGTTTCTGATGTACATGAACTACTTCATCGGCAAGGAGTTCGGGCTGGACTACTGGAAGCGCGTCGACGAGGTGGTTGACCTCTCGCTGAAGCACCGCACGCTCGACAAGGTCATCACCGACTATTTCGAGCAGATTGTCTACTCGCTCAACCAGCCCACCGGCGCCCGCAACTACCAGGCCGTGTTCTGGAACGTGGCCTACTACGACCGCTACTACTTCGAGAGCATCTTTGGCGAGTTCTACTTCCCCGATGGCTCGAAGCCCGACTGGGACGGACTGAGCTGGCTGCAGAAGCGATTCATGAAGTGGTTCAACAAGGAGCGCACGAAGACCCTGCTCACCTTCCCCGTGGAGACGATGGCCCTGCTGACCGACGAGAACGGCGAGCCGAAGGACAAGGAGTGGGGCGAGTTCACCGCCGAGATGTATGCCGAGGGGCACTCGTTCTTCACCTATATGAGCGACAACGCCGACTCGCTGAGCAGCTGCTGCCGTCTGCGCAACGAAATCACCGACAACGGCTTCAGCTACACCCTGGGCGCCGGCGGCGTCAGCACCGGCTCGAAGAGCGTGCTCACCATCAACCTGAACCGCTGCATCCAGTATGCCGTGAACCACAAGCTGGACTACCTGGACTATCTCGGCGGTGTCATCGACCTCTGCCACAAGGTGCAGCTGGCCTACAACGAGAACCTGAAGGAGCTGCAAGCCCACGGCATGCTGCCCCTCTTCGACGCTGGCTACATCAACATCTCGCGCCAGTACCTCACCATCGGCATCAACGGCCTGGTGGAGGCCGCCGAGTTCATGGGGCTGCGCATCACGCCCAACGACCAGTATCTGCGCTTCGTGCAGGGCATCCTCGGCCTGGTGGAGAAATACAACAAGCAGTACCGCACGAAGGACGTGATGTTCAACTGCGAGATGATCCCAGCCGAGAACGTGGGCGTGAAGCACGCCAAGTGGGACCGCGAGGACGGCTACTTCGTGCCGCGCGACTGCTACAACTCATACTTCTATGTGGTGGAAGACGACTCGCTGAGCGTCATCGACAAGTTCAAGCTGCATGGCGCACCCTACATCGAGCACCTCACCGGCGGCTCGGCCCTGCACATGAACCTGGAGGAGCACCTCTCGAAGGAGCAGTACCTGCAGCTGCTGCGCGTGGCCGCCAAGGAGGGGTGCAACTACTTCACGTTCAACATCCCCAACACCGTGTGCAACGACTGTGGGCACATCGACAAGCGCTACCTGAAGGAGTGCCCCCACTGCCACTCGAAGAACATCGACTACATGACCCGCATCATCGGCTACCTGAAGCGCGTCAGCAATTTCTCGCAAGCCCGACAGGAGGAGGCCGCGCGCCGCTACTATGCCACGGCATGATGTGAGGGTGAAGGGTTAAAGGTGGAGGGTGGAGGGAGGAAAGTTTAGGGGTGGGAGGTGAGAGGTGAGAGGTGAGAGGTGGGAGGTGAGAGGTGAGAGGTGGGAGGTGAGAGAATAGTTTGCACGCCCAGATGAGAAGTTAGTCGTTTAGGGGATTGGTCGTTTAGTTGTTTAGGCTTGCGGTAATATCCCCAAACGACCAAACGACAAATATACCAAACGACTAATCAACCAAACATACATGAAAACGAAAGCAATACTTGCATTACTCTTATGGTGGTCGATGTCAATTGGCGCACTGGCGGCAGGCCAGGGCGTGCTGATTGTTGGCCTGACCGACGGGAACACCCTACGATTTATGGTGCCGGTTCAGAATCCCCATGTGGGTTGTTCGTTTGGGGTGATGAAGATAGACTATCTTGCAGAGGGCAACGAGGCCCGACAGCTTCAGTTCGAGCGCGACGCAGTGGCATACCTGAAGATGACCACGGCGGAGGAGCTGAACCTTGAAACCATCGAGGCCGACGAGAGCCGCATCAGCTTCGACCTGACACGAAGCAGCGTGGTGCATGTGAGCGGACTGAAGGATGCCGACCGGCTGCAAGTGTATCGCATCGATGGCAAGCGTGCAAAAGCCATCATCAACCGTCGGGGCAGCGAGGCCACCGTCAGCATCGATGGCGAGCAGCGTGGCATCTACTTGGTGAGCGTCAACCATTGTTTCACCTTTAAACTGATGAAGCCATGAAGAAGCCTTTGCTACTACTGACCCTCGTGGCGCTGGTCACCCCCGCCACCGCCCAGGAATACATCCTCGTCGACGACGACGTGCCCATCTTCTCCAGCGATGTGTTGGAGATAACCTACGAGACAGACGAACAGTTCGGGCAGCGGCTACTGCCAGGCATCCTCGCTGCCGACCCGAAGACACAGCTCTTTAGCCAAGCCCTACAGCTGACGGGGTTAGCCGACACGCTCCGCTGCTACTGGTATGCCGACTATACTACGCCCAGCGAGCCGAGGTATTACTACAGGTCGTATGTCTGGAATGAAGTGGCTTGGTTCAATGAGCACCGCTACAAGAACTTCACCGTCTTTGCCGAGACCGACGATGTCTTTGCCGCGCAAGGCATCGGCAACATCGAGCAGTTGAAGGCCTACGCCAAGCAGGTGTACGACCCCGTCTTCCCCGACGATGCCGCAATCAGCAACCCAACCGACCGCCGCAACTCACTCAACCGCTTCGTGGCCTACCACATCCTGCGCCACGGCAGCACCTATTGGTATCTGACGTTCTACGACGGTAAGATGACCGAAAGGTTTGTAGATGCCACCCTAACCGATATCAACGTGTGGTATGGCACTCTGATGGAGCAGGGCGTACTAAAGTTCAGCTACCCACTCATTGGCAACGACAGCGGTGTCTATCTGAACCACAGAGGACTGGGCACTGAGCCCGACAAATACGGCAAGCAGGTGCGCGGGGCAAAGGTGGTGGCCGACGGCGAGCAGGGCTTCGACCACCCCTGCTTCAACGGCAACTACTTCTACATCGACCGCATACTGGCCTACGACCTACCCACACGCGACGACGTACTGGGCAGCGAGCTGTGGCGAATGGACTTCAAGACACTCTCGCCCGACATCATGAACAATTATCAGGAGATGAGGGGTGACTACTTCATGACTGACGATCCCGGCAGCACTCCTAGTGGTCACAACTACATCTACAAATGGGATGCCATGGAGAACATCACCGGCCACTCGCCCGAAGCGCCTGGCTTGGTGGCACGCAGGACTGACGCCAATTTCTATTGCTGGCAGGGCGACGAAATCAACATTTTTGGCCCATTCGACATCAATATCCAGTTGCCCACCCTACCCCCTGGCGAGTGGGAGGTGCGCATGGGCTTAGCGGTCACAGACATGCGCCCCAGCGTGAATGTCTACCTAAACGGACAGTTGACCATCGACTCGCTTGTGCTTTCACGAGGCTACTATGATGCCGATATGCCTTTCGGCCAGACTCCCCTGGGGGCGGATATACTTGCCTATATGGAAACGCATGTGTTCACCGTAGAGCAGCTGGGCGACAGTCTCTTCCTGGTGACCGACGTGAAGACGGGCGAGCAGATGCTCACAACGGAAGACCCGTACAAAAAGATGTATAACGGCCCCTACCTATTTTATACCGGCGTACTACATGATGCCATCATTGCCGGCTTCATCGGCATAGACTCCACAACGGGCGAAAGCATCGACTGGTCGGAGCGAGCCAACAACTATCGTGCACAGGCCATCAAGGACTACACCGCCACGCAGCCAAAGGTGATGCATGCACCGAAGGCGTGTATGCGTTTCAATTCAGGTGGCCACCAATTCAGTTTGTTCGATGATTCACAATATTCACTACGATACGTCCTGGGGCACATCGTCAGCGATGGTAGAAACCGCAACACGCTGCGCATAGAGTGGCGTGCCGCATCGCCATACAGCAGCGCCAAGGAGATGATGATCGACTACTTTGAGTTGGTACCCAAGGCCGTCTACGACAACCAAGAGATACCCGAAGAGTGAGAAAGGAGAAAAGCAACATGAAAAAAATCATAGCGATTATCACAGTGGCCTTCATGAGCTGCTACGCCGGAGCCTTGGCACAAGATGTCATCGTGCTCCACATGAAGGACGGCACCACGCGCCGATACGTGAACGGCGTGAAGGAGCGCACCGACATCAACTTCTACAAGCATGCGCCCACCACCACCTATACCCCCGACTATACCTCCACCCACGACAACGGCTACCAAGTGGCGTGGAACGTGAACAGCGTCTGGAAGATTGACGGGGAATACACCGTGGGTATCTTCTGGGAAGACAGCGTGCCCAAAAACTTCACCCCCCGACATGGACTCTGCTTTGGCACTAAGCCCGGACTCATGGTGGACAACTGCGAGCAAAAGGCCTACGCCGAGGATGTCACTCTGCGTGGCATCAATATACACAGAGACATGATGTCGAACATTTTTCCTTATTGCCACTATCTGGTCATAGGCGAAAAGATGACTAACAACATGAGCATGAGAGTGCCCTACAACAATTCGGACTCGTATGCAGAATTTTATTTGGATGTTGCGTCCAACCATCTCGCCACCCATTTGGAGCGTGGCGCCACCTACTACTACCGCACCTTTACGGAAGGCCAAGTGCTGGAAGACGGAGCCATGAAGAGCGTGGTGTTCTACGGCCCCGAGCGCAGTTTCCGCGTGCCCCGCGTGATGGCCGACTACGGCTATTTCCCCTACGCCCAAGGCACGCCCGAAGCTATGGCCGCCTTTGCCCATCATTTCCCCCAAGGGGTGACAGCGCCCACATGGGCAGAGATTGATGCGCTGTGGAAGCAGTGGAGGGAGACCGCAGAGGGAAAGCATCTCGACCTCTCAGCCGACATCACCAGCGACCAGTTCGATGATGGCACAGGCTATCGCCTCAACCGCATCCCCGACGAGTTCTACACGTGGCTCGCCAACCGCGAGGTGGTTATCGACGCCTTCGACGACCTGGCGGAAGTGAGCTGGGTCATAGAAGCGCATGGCGACACATTGGCGACGGTCAGCATCGAGCTGGTGACGGGGCTCGACTCCATACCAGGAGGGAAATACGTACGATTCACACCCGTGGTACCAATGGTTAACCACAAAGTCATCTACCGCAGCAACGAGGTGGTGCCTGGAGTGAAATACAAGCTCGTGGTGAATTTCGCCCCCGAAACGCTACCCAACGCCACGGCCAACGACCTGCTTCCCACGCTTATCCGCATCGTGACCAACCCCATAGAAGGCGGGAAAGACACCGTCATCGTCAACAAGCATTATGTGCCAGCCACGCACATGAGCACGTATGAGAACGATGACTTCAACATCCGGCAAATGGGCACCAACCTGAAGATAGAATCCCGTATCACAAGCGCAGAATTAAGAAACAATAATTACAACCGAATCATGCGCATCGCCCAAATGCGGCTGGTGCCATATAAAGAAGAATAGAAACAGATGGAAAACCTGATTGTAGTGGATGCGGAATACGTAGACCGCATCGCATTTAACCTGATAGTGAACTTCGAGCGGATGCTGGAGCGGCGCGTGCCCGAAGCCGACCTGGCCGTGTGGATAGAGTGCCTGGCACTCGACGGGGGGTTGGGCGACGGCGACGCAGAGATACAGGTGGTGCTCATCCACGAGAAGGGGAGCAAGCGCCTGACAAACTTCTGCCCCGGACACTACGAGGAAGAGCTCAACGGAAAGGCTTTCAAGGGAAGGCAAGGGGAGTTCTCGATCGCCACCGTGCAGACCGAGGAGATGGCCAACAAAGAGAAACTGCTGACAGAAACGCTGCAGCTGGCAGGGCAGCAGCCGAAGCTGAACACGCTGATGGTGGTGGCCCCCGAGACCCTACTCGGCAACGCCAAGCGGATGCTGCTGCAGATGGCCACCCCGACGTGCCGCACCACGCTGTTCACCCTGCAGCCTATGATAGCCACCTCTCTGCGCCAAGAGTCGCTGGGCTACTCGCTCATGGCCGCCCTGGGCATCAGCGGAAAGGAAATCGACGAGAGGCTGAAGAAAGAAAAATAACCGCACTCCACTCACCACTCACCACTAATGAAGTCTTTAAATTAGTAAAACAGGGAAAAACAAGAATAACCGAGAAAAAACAAATCAAGCGCAAATGAAAAGGTTTTTATCTGTGTTATTGGTTTTCACCTGTTTTCCTAAATTGAAAAAAAACTTATAAAGAACACGACTTGGTTGATAATCAAATCTTCTAAAACCGATATTTAAAGTTAAAAGCAAAAGGAATTATGTTAGACAAAATCTTTTCGCCAGAGACCTACAGCATGCTGGGTCAGTGGGCATTGGGCTTCTGCAAGAACCTTCTGGTAGCCATCATCGTATTCATCATCGGCCGGTGGATCATCAAATGGGTGAAGAAGCTGGTGGTGAAGATGCTGGAGCGCAGCAAGGTCGACAGCTCGCTCTATTCGTTCCTCACGAGCATCGTCAACGTGGTGCTGTGGTTCACGCTCATCATCATCATCATCTCCATCCTGGGCATCGAGACCTCGTCGTTCATCGCTCTCTTCGCCTCGGCTGGCGTGGCCATCGGCATGGCACTGAGCGGCACGCTGCAGAACTTCGCCGGCGGCGTGATGATCCTGCTGTTCAAGCCTTTCAAGGTGGGCGACTACATCGAGGCACAGGGATATGCCGGCACGGTGAAGGAGATACAAATCTTCAACACCATCCTGCGCACCAACGACGCGCAGACCATCATCATCCCCAACGGAGGGCTCTCCACCGGCTCGATGAAGAACTACTCTACCGAGCCCTACCGCCGCGTGGACCTCACCTTCCAGTTTGCCTACGGCACCGACCTGGAGCTGGTGAAGCAGGCCATCAGCGAGATTCAGCAGCGCAACCCACTCGTGCTGCAAGGCCCCGTGAAGGATAGCCCCGTGGTGGCCGCACCGTGGATAGGCTTGTCGGAACTGGGCGAGAGCGGCGTGGTGGTGAACACCCGCACGTGGTGCAAGAGCGCCGACTACTGGGCCGTCTACTTCTACATGAACGAGACCGTCTATCAGGAGCTGAAGGAGCGCGGCTTCATGTTCCCCTTCAACCGCATGGACGTGAACATCATCAAGAGTTAGGAGTTAGGAGTTAGGAGTTAAGAGTTAGGAGTTAAGGAGCTGAGACACGCGCGCAGCCCTTCCCCCGTCATTGCCGAGGGGAAGGGCTGCGCATGAAGTGGCGTGGGAAGACGAACTCGCAAGCACCAGAAGCGGATGGGCGAATCAGCGCACCGCTTGCTCTTGGCACAGCTTGAAGAACTCGTCGCGCGTTTTGCAAAAGCCGCGCTCGGCTTTTCCAGTACGTAATATTTTGCGCAGCATTCATGATTATTCGTGAGCCATTCATGCACATTCGTGTGGCGTCGCAGACAAAAAAACGTTCGTACGGTTGAAATATTATTCACGAGTCATTCGCGGGCCATTTACGGATATTCTTGCGTCCCGTTGGCAGCAAGCGGCCAAGGCCGAGCGCGCGTTGCGTCGCAGACATAAAATTATTCGACGGTTGAAAGTTGAAAAGACGCTGAAGCGTCCTTGTCACCTGATGGCGGATAATCATTTAATTTCATCGTTACTTATCGGAAAAGTGTGGACAAAATTTGGTTTTTCGCCTGAATATGCTTAACTTTGCAGCATACTTTTCAACAATCACTGCAAAAAGCCCATGAAACGACTACTGACAACAACAATGACAGCAGCTATGGTAATAATGGCTTGCGACCCACAGAAAGACGAACCCTATTGGTTCGACGAGATGAACTACTCGCCCACGAAGACCGTGTTCAAGGTCTTCGCCCCCAGCGACGCACGGTGCTTCGTGGTGATGGACGGCGACAGCGTGGAGATGAAAGGGACCCCCACCGTCGACGACTCGCTGATGACCGAGGGATGCATCTACAAGGCTACCATCGAAGGCGACCTGAAGGGCAAGGAATACGAGATTGTGGTGAATGGACAGGCATCGCCGGGCGTCTTCGCCAAGGCGGTAACCGTGAACGGACAGAGAGGCGTGGTGGTAGACCTGCGCGACAGCGACCCCGAGGGATGGGTAGACGACCGTGGCCCCCACCCCACCCGCTTTGCCGACTGGGTGGTGTATGAGATGCACCACCGCGACTTCTCCATCGCACGCCCCGATGCCGAGCATCCCGGAAAGTATCTCGCGCTCACCGAGCCGTGGGCCATCAGCCACCTGAAGCAGCTGGGCATCAACGCCGTGCATATCCTGCCGTCGTACGACTTCGGGTCGGTGGACGAGACGAAGCTCGACAAGCCACAATACAACTGGGGCTACGACCCCGTGAACTACAACGTGCCCGAAGGCTCCTACAGCACCGACCCCGCCGACCCCCTCTGCCGCATACGCGAGTTCAAGCAGATGGTGAAGGCGCTGCACCAGGCGGGCATCAACGTGGTGCTCGACGTGGTGTATAACCACACCTACGACATCGACCACTCGAACTTCCAACGCACCTTCCCCGACTACTACTATCGTACGATTGACCATTCACCATTGACCATTGACCATTCTTCTGATGCGCAGCCAATGGTCAATGGTCAATCGTCAATGGTCAATGTTCAATATTCCAACGGCAGCGGCTGTGGCAACGAGACGGCCAGCGAGAAGCTGATGATGCGCCGCTTCATGATAGCCAGCGTGAAGCATTGGATACGGGAGTACCACATCGACGGCTTCCGCTTCGACCTGATGGGCTGCCACGACATCGAGACGATGAACCAGATTCGCCAAGCCGTGGACGTGATAGACCCCACCATATTGATATATGGAGAGGGCTGGAGCGCCGGCCAGTGTGCGCTGCCCACTGAGCAGCTGGGCGTGAAGGCCAACATGGTGCAGATGCCGGGCATTGCCGCCTTCAGCGATGACATACGCGACGCCCTGCGTGGCCCCTTCAGCGACGACACCAAGGGCGCATTGCTGGCAGGCATCTGCGGTGAGGAGATGAGCCTGAAGGCGGGTCTGGCCGGCATGGTGGAGCACCCACAGGTGGACTACACGAAGGTGAACTACAGCAGCCAGCCCTACGCCGCAGAACCCACGCAGATGATGTCGTACGTGAGCTGCCACGACGACATGTGCCTCGTAGACCGTCTGAAAGCCAGCATCCCCGGCATCCGCAACGACGAGCTGGTGCGCCTCGACTTGCTGGCACAGACCGCCGTGTTCACCTCGCAGGGCATCCCCTTCATGCTCAGCGGCGAGGAGCTGCTGCGCACCAAGCTGGGCGTGCACAACAGTTTTGAGAGCCCCGACAGCATCAACCAGCTCGACTGGAGCAACAAGGAGCGCTATCCACAGGTGATGGAATACTACAGTCGTCTCATCGCGCTGCGCAGTCACCATCCCGCCTTCAGGATGGGGTCGGCACAGCTGGTGAGGGAGCACCTTGAGTTCCTGCCCACCACCGACAAGTGCGTCGTGGCCATGCGCATCAGCCATGCGCCCAACGATGAATGGAGCGACATCATCGTGGTACTGAACGCCAACCGCCGTGCCATCAAGGTGCAAATACCCAGCGACGGAGCGTACACCGTGGCCTGCAGCAACGGCCGCATCGACGAACAGGGACTGGGACACGTCAGCGGCCCCACCATCAGCGTGGCACCACAGTCGGCACTCATTATTTATAAGTAACTCCAGAACCAGGCCATGACACTAAAGAAAACCATCTCCCTTCTTGCCATCGGCCAGCTGGCCATCGGCTCGTTGACCGCACAGGTCACTCCAATCAGTCAGATGGAACACCTCGACCGTGGACTGGTGGCCCTGTCTGCTGGCATAGGCAACTTTGTAAGCTGGCGCCTGCTGGGCACCGACGACGCCACCACCACCTTCGACCTGCTGCGCAACAGCGAGGTGATAGCGCAGGACCTGACGCTCACCAACTATTCAGATAAGACAGGAGCCCTCGGCGCCACCTACCAAGTGGTGACACGCCAGCGTGGCAGGATGACTGAGACCAGCAACCCCGTGGACGCTTGGAGCAACCTCTACAAAACCATACAACTTGACCGCCCCGCCAAAGGCGAACAGGGAGGTACCTATACGCCCAACGACATGAGCGTGGCCGATGTGGATGGCGACGGACAATACGAGCTCATCGTGAAATGGGACCCCTCGACCTCGAAAGACAACTCGCAGGGAGGCCTCACCGACAATGTGTTCATCGACTGCTATCGCCTCGACGGCACCCGACTGTGGCGCATCGACCTGGGGCGTAACATCCGGGCAGGAGCACACTACACCCAGTTTCTGGCCTACGACTTCGACGGCGACGGATGTGCCGAGATGATGTGCAAGACAGGCCCTGGCAGCATCGACGGACAGGGCAACTACGTGAACCAGGCCGCCACCAGCGACGTCATCAAGAATGCAAGCGCAACGGCACTCTACCGCAACAGCGACGGCCGCATCACCGGCGGGCAGGAGTGGCTCACCGTCTTCAAGGGCCTCACCGGCGAAGCCCTGCACACCATCTTCTACAACCCCAACCGCAACATGAGCTATGGCGGAGCCGCCGACGGGTCGGTGAACTGGGGCGATGTGCACGGCAAGAACGACAATGCCAGCTATGGCAACCGTGGCGAGCGCTTCCTGGCGGCCGCAGCGTGCATCGACGGCCCCGACAAGCCTGCATGCGCCATCTTCTGCCGAGGCTATTATGGCTATGCCTTCATCTGGGCCGTCGGCTTCGATGGGCAGCAGCTCCACCAGCGTTGGCTCAGCCAGCACAAGGCCACCAACAGCTACACCCTCTACACCTACGATGCCGACGGAAAACGCACGGGAAAGGTCTACAACAACCTGCTGCCCACCAGCGGCAGCGGTAGCGGAACCATGTTTGCCAATGGCAACCACAACATGAGCGTGGCCGATGTGGACGGCGACGGCTGCGACGAGATCATTTGGGGCTCGGCAGCCCTCGACCACGATGGCACGCTGCTCTATGGCACAGGATTCGGACACGGCGACGCCATGCATGTGGGCAAGATGATACCTGACAGGAAAGGGCTGCAGGTGTTTCAGGTGCACGAAGAGAAGGGCACCTACTCCTGGGACCTCCACGATGCTGCCACCGGCGAGGTGATACACAAGGGTGGAAATGCTGGCGTGGACAACGGACGTGGCATGGCCGCCGACATCGACCCGAAGACCGACGGATGGGAGTTCTGGTCGGGCGATGAGCGACAGCCACGAAGCGCACAGACGGGCCAGGTGGTGGTGCAGAAGAACCCCTCGGTGAACTACCGCATCTATTGGGACGGCGACGCACAGGACGAGCTCTTCGACGGACGCTACAACAAAGACACCGGCATAGCCACCCCACAAATCACGAAGTGGAACGGCTCGAGCATCGCATCGCTGCGCGAGTTGGGCACCAGCTATGGCAGTCCACAGACCTGCAACACCACCAAGGCCACACCCTCGCTGCAGGCCGACCTGCTGGGCGACTGGCGCGAAGAGCTGGTGATGTGGAACTACGACGACCCATCGAAAATCATGATCTACACCACCACCACCGCCACCACGCTGCGGGTGCCCACGCTGATGCACGACCACACCTACCGCATGGCCGTGTGCTGGCAGAACACCGCCTACAACCAGCCTCCCCACTTGGGCTATCATCTGCAAGACTATGTCGACGGGAAGCTCATCAGCGGCATCCACGACGCTCAACCCTCCACCCTCCACCTTCAACCCTCAACGTGCTACGACCTGCAAGGGCGCCGCGTCAGCGACGTCAGCTCACGCAAAGGCATCGTCATCCTTCGCGGAGAGAATCAGGTGAGGAAACAGGTCATCAAGTAATAAGCCATCAGTATGAAGTATCTGTTATTTAACATCCTATTGTTCGCAGCCTCCCTCTCGGCCCATGCCCAGCAGCTGGCCTTCCCTGGTGCCCAGGGCTGGGGGCGCTTTGCCACCGGAGGGCGCGGCGGCAGCGTGTATCACGTCACCAACCTGAACGATAGCGGCAGCGGCTCGCTGCGCGATGCCGTCAGCCAGCCCAACCGCATCATCGTCTTCGACGTGGCGGGTGTCATCCACATCCAGAGCCGCATGGTGTTCAAGAACAACCTCTATGTGGCCGGACAGACGGCACCCGGCGAGGGCATCACCGTCTATGGCAACGGCGTCAGCTTCTCAGGCGCCACCAATATCATTGTGCGCTACATGCGCTTCCGCATGGGCATGGGCGGCGACTCGGGCAAGGACTGCGCCGGCATCGCCAACGGCACGAACATGATCTTCGACCATTGCTCGTTTGCCTGGGGGCGCGACGAGACCTTCAGCATCAACCCCGATGGCAAAGGCACCACACCACAAGACATCACCTTGCAATATAGCGTCGTGGGGCAAGGGCTGATGGACCACTCGGCAGGCGGGCTGATGCAGGCCGACCACGTGTCGCTGATAGGCAACCTGCTCTGCGACAACGCCACACGCAACTTCAAAATCAAGGGCACCAACCAGTATGCCAACAACATCGTGTACAACTGGAAGAACGGCGCCTACATCATGGGAGGAGACTCCGAGGGCAAATCCTACGTCAACATCCAGTCGAACCTGTTCATCAACGGCCCAGCCGTGGGTGGTGCTGCCTTCACGGGCGGCAACAGCGATTTCCATTGCTATGCCGACGACAACTGGCAGGACAGCAACCGCGACGGAAACTTTAACCCCCAAGTGGTAACCGACTATAACGCAGCCACTCGCGAGCAGCAGCCCTACGACTACCCCACCCTGCAGCTGCTCGACGGGCGCACCCTGCTCGACACCAATCTGCCCACCGTGGGGGCCTCGCTGCCCTATCGCGACTATACCGACTGCTACATGGCCCGCGAAGTGCTGTCGTATGGTAAGCGAGGGGCGCTCATCAGCAACGAGAACTCGTTGCCCTACGGCATCCCCACAACATGGAACGTGTGGAAGGGACAGAAGCCAGCCGACGGCGACGGCGACGGCATGCCCGACGAGTGGGAACAGCAGAACGGCACCAACCCCGCCGCCAACGATGCCATGACCATCGCCATCAACGGATATGCCAACATCGAGAACTACATCAACAGCATCAATCGCGACAGCCGACAGTACTTCCTGCGTCCGCCCCTGTTGCTCACCCTGCAAGCCTCTACCCCCACGTCGATGACGCTCAGCTGGACCGACTACACCGACAACGAGCAGGGCTTTAGCGTGGAGATGGAGCAGGATGGAGCCTTCCACGAAGTGGTGCGCACGGCTGCCAACGTGGAGCAATGTACCATCAACCAAGGGCTGACACCAGCCACCACCTACAAAGTACGCGTGCGGGCCTTCGACGGCGACCACCACTCGGACTATACCGACGTGCTTGAAGCCAAGACACGTCCCGAGCAGACCGACATCATCGACTGCGACACCTTTGTGGGCGACGACGAAGGCAACTGGCTCATCGCTCCCGAGGCCGACGAGACCATCACCCTCGACACCCAGGTGGAGAAGCAAGCCGTGGTGGTGCGCGGTCAGGCCGACGTGACCATTCAGGGAAAGGGCGGCATCGGCGGCGCGGCATCGCTCAACAAAGCAGGAAGCGGCACGCTGACCCTGCTCACCCAGAACACCTACACCGGGGCCACCGTGCTGCACGGCGGCGAGCTGCGCTTCAACACCATCGCCAATGGCGGCCAGCCATCGGCCTTGGGCGCTTCGCAAGAGTTTGCACAAAACTGGGTGATGGACGGCGGCGCCTACGTCTACACCGGTCCTGACGCCACCACCAACCGCTCGGCACGCCTGCTCAGCGACACCGAGTTCAGCATCGACCACGCCACGCTCACCCTGCAGGACGGCACCAACGCCACCGCCTTCGAGGGCGAAGGCAACCTCATCATCAATGGCGGCGGACAGCTCAACGTGGCTGCACGCAACCTGTTCCAGTTCCAGGGCGACCTGGTACTGCGAGGCTCCACTATCCACCTCAGCACCACCGAGATTGCCAAACAGGGCATCGGCAAAGCGCGCCGACTGGTGATGCAGGGCGGCACCCTCTCCACCAAGGGCGAGACGGCTGGCTACGAGACCTATTCCTTCCCCATCTATGTGCCTGATGGCGGCGAGCGCATCCCCGTCTTCGCACCCTTCCGCAACTGCTACATCGATTGCGCCGTGACGGGCACAGGCACCTTGCAGCTCGACATCCCCTATCTGCGCGAATACATCCGTGGCAACTGGCAGGGCTTCCACGGCCGCCTCATCGCCAACGGCGTGAACGCGAAGACCAGCGAAGGCTCGCTGCTGCTGCTCAATAGCGCCAGTACCGACCTGCCCTCCACCGCTGTCACCCTGAAAGGCAACGCTCGACTCTGCGCCTGGGCCACCAACGGCACTTTCGAGGTGGGCGGACTGAGCGGTGCCCGCGGAACCTACCTGATGGGAAGCAGCAAAAACACGAAGAACTTCCAATGCACCTGGCAGGTGGGCATGGCCAACACCGACGAGCAGTTCGACGGCATCATCAACAACTGGGACTGTAGCGGAGCCGACCGTGGTGGCATCGTCAGCATCGAGAAGCGCGGCAGCGGTGTGTGGCGCCTCACGGGCACCAACCCCTATCGCGGCACCACCACCGTGAGCGGCGGCACCCTCGTGGTCAATGGCTCACACGACGGTACGGGAGCCATCACCGTGAAGAGCGGGGCCACCCTGGCAGGCGAGGGCACGCTGGCAGGGCGCGTCACCTTGCAGAAAGGCGCCATCCTCCATGCCGGCGACACGCTGATGAAGGCCAAGACCTTCAACCTGGGCGGCGGCCTGGTGCTGCAGCAGGGGGCCACGGTGGAGATTCCGCTTGCCGTGAGCGGCGGCTTCGCCCAATGCAACAAGGTCAAAGTGAAAGGCAGCTTCAACGTTGGCGGAGCCGTGCTCAGTCTCGACATCACCGAGGCGCAGCAGATTCCCAGCGGCAAAGCGTTCACCGTGTTCAACCTCAGCGAGGCCACCGTCAGCGGTACGGGCTTTGCCACCATTGAGCCTGAGCGCCCCTCGCCCACACAGGTATGGGACACCAGCGAGCTGCTGACCACAGGCCGTCTCTACGTGCGCGATGCCGAGAGCGCCGCCGTGGGCAATATCCATGTCGACAAGAAAGCCGAAGCCCCAACCTACAACATTGGCGGCATGGCCACACAAACGACCATCCCAGGCATCTACATCCAAAACGGCAAGAAAAAGGTTATTTTTAAGTGAAGAGTGAACTCCACTCACCACTCACTTCTCACCACTCACCTCTCATACGAAATGAAGCAATATCTCACTTTGCTCGACCGCATCCTGCGCGAGGGCACCCAGAAAGACGACCGCACCGGCACGGGCACGCTGAGCATCTTTGGCACGCAGAGCCGCTACGACCTGCAACAGGGATTCCCGCTGCTCACCACCAAGAAGCTGCACCTGAAGTCAATCATCTACGAGCTGTTGTGGTTTCTGCAGGGCGACACCAACGTGCGCTATCTGCAAGAGCATGGCGTGCGCATCTGGAACGAATGGGCCGATGCCGATGGCGAGCTGGGCCCCGTCTATGGCCATCAATGGCGCTCGTGGCCCGACTACCAAGGCGGCACCATCGACCAGATAAGCCAAGTAGTAGACCAGCTGAAGCACCACCCCGACTCGCGCCGCATGATTGTGTCGGCGTGGAACGTGGCCGAGGTGAACCAGATGGCGCTCCCCCCCTGCCACACCATCTTCCAGTTTTATGTGGCCAATGGGCGCCTGTCGTTGCAGCTCTACCAGCGCTCGGCCGACACGTTCCTGGGCGTGCCTTTCAACATCGCCTCGTATGCCCTGCTCACCATGATGATGGCGCAGGTGTGCCATCTGCAGCCCGGCGAGTTCATCCACACTACCGGCGACACCCACCTCTATCTGAACCACCTGGAGCAGGCACGCCTGCAACTCACCCGCGAGCCGCGCCCCTTGCCCACCATGCGCATCAATCCCGATGTCACCGACATCTTCTCTTTCCAATACGAAGACTTCCAGCTGGAGAACTACAACCCCTGGCCGCACATTAAGGCCGAGGTGTCGGTGTAGAGGGGAGTGAAAGGGAGTGAAAGGGAGTGAAGGGGAGTGAAGGGGAGTGCGAATCAGTAAAACATATTCGGTATGAAAACAATCATCATAGCCGCCGTGGCCCGCAACGGGGCCATCGGCAAGGACAACAAACTGATTTACTGGTTGCCCAACGACCTGAAGCGTTTCCGACAGCTCACCACGGGCCACACCATCGTGATGGGGCGCAACACCTTCGACAGCCTGCCCAAGGGTGCGCTCCCCAACCGCCGCAATTGTGTGCTCACGCGCAGCCAGAAGCATCTTGCGGGATGCGAGTGCTTCGCCACATGGGCCGCCTTCGTAGCATCGTGCCAGCCCGACGAGGAAGTATACATCATCGGCGGAGCCAGCCTCTACCGCCAGCTCATCGACAAGGCCGACCGCCTCTGCCTCACCGAGGTCGACGACACGCCCGAGCATGCCGACACCTTCTTCCCCGACTACGGCACGGGCTGGCAAGAGGTGTGGCGCGAAGACCACGAAGCCGACGAGAAGCACAGCCACGACTATGCCTTCGTAGACTATGTTCGCCAATGAGGAGTGACCCCCCTCTATTTCAACAGACAACTAAATTGTTACCCCCCGACGCATCTCTTTGTGGAGCGCCGGGGGGATGCTTTTCGAACTTTTCTTATGGCTCTTGCTGGGGATTGTCCAGTACTGGAAGCCTTCGGTCGATGGCGGCATGGAACGAGATGATGCTCTCGCTACGCGCCAAGCCCAGGGGCTGCAGCTTGTCGTGGATGATGTCGAGCAGGTGGTGGTTGTTGAGCGCATAAATCTTGATGAACAAGTCGTAGTCGCCTGTGGTGTAGTGGCACTCCACCACTTCGGGGATTTTTTTCAGTTTCTCCACCACTTCGTCGAACGATTCTGGGTTCTTCAGGTTCAGTCCGATGAAAGCGCAGGTCTGGTAGCCCATCTTCTCCGGGTCGATGACGAAGACGGAGCCCTTCAGCACACCTGCCTGAGTGAGCTTCTGGACACGCTGATGGATGGCGGCGCCGCTCACATCGCATGCTCGCGCCACTTCCAAGAAGGGCACGCGGGCATCGTCGGCTACCATTTTCAGAATTTGCCTGTCAAGGCGATCAAGCTTAAAATTTGTCATGGCTAATATGTTTTATTGGTTTGGTTGATTTGTTTCGGTGGCAGAGTAGCTGATTCTGAGCGCGAAGCTCTGTTGCAGTTGCTGCTTGATGTCGGTGATGATGCCCATGGGCACGTCGCGGTCGGCCTTGATGCTCACCGTCATGCGGGCTTGGTCGTCGGCATTCATCATTGCCCGCTCGTGCTCCACGAAGTCCTTGATGTCGTCGAGCGTGGCCAGCTGGTTGTTCAGCTGTATGCGGTAGTCGCCTTCGCCGTCGATGGGCTTCCCCACGTAGATGTCTACGATGCTGGCCTTGTGCTCCAGTTTCTTTATTTCCGTTCCCTCGGGCACCGTGTATCTCACTTTCAGGTCTACCTCCCTCATGTGCGTGACAATCATGAAGAAGAAGAGCACGGTGAAAATCAAGTCGGGCAGCGATGCCATGTTGAGCTGTGGCACCTCTCGCTCGTTGTTGTCGTGTCCGAATAGGCGGGTTCTCATTCTTTTCTGGTCTTTTATTGGGGTCGGACTAGTCGTACTAGTCATACTAGTCGGACTAGTCGTACTAGTCATACTAGTCGTACTAGTCATACTAGTCGAACTAGTCAGACTGGTCGGAGGGCTGTGGGTTCTCGCTGATGCGTTGTGGGTACACCATTTTGATGGCCTCGCGCTCCATGTCGGTGCATCGGGCATATTCGTGGCCGAAGCGATGCAGCGCCAAGTCGTTGCGCAGCTTGTTGTAGCCTTTCACGATGGCGTTCTGCATGTTGAAGTAAGCCTCGTAGGTCGTGGCGCGGTCGGCCTCTATGGTGATGACGTGCCTGTCACTCACCCTGCAACGGCCCAGCAGGTTGACCTCTCTCTCGCTTTTCTCGGGCAGGGTGGCATCGTCGTTGGCGTTGGCCACGAAGAGCGCCACCCGTTGTGCCAGCTCGCCCGTGGTGATGGCCTCGCCATTGCACGTCAGCTGGTTGTTGGCATCTATCCGCAGCTCCATCACGTTGCGTTTCTTCACCTCCACCTCCTGCGTCTCGGTGTTGTCTTGCGGCGGTGGCAGCAGGCGCTCCATGCCCTTGTCGGTGTCCATCGACGAGGTGACGAGGAAGAACACCAACAGCATGAACGAGATGTCGGCCGTTGAGGTGGTGTTCAGCCCTACCATTTCCCTACGTCTTCTCCGCATCATGGCCTGTCATCGTTTTGAGTTCCAGCGCCCCGCTATCTGGCTGACAGCCACGCACACACCTGCCGCCACGAGCAGCGCGGCGACAGAATAGATGAACATGTCGCTGATGCGCAACCAGAAGGCATCGGCGTATTCCTTTCCATTCACATATATGGCCTTTGTGCTGCCCACGAGCCACGCCAGCAGCATCACCACCAGCAGAGCGGCGGCTGTGAGCCACGCGATGCGCCGGGTGGGAATGCCATGCTGCATGCGCTCGGATGGGTCTTGCATCCGCACGCCCCTGAATGCCGACCACGCCGTGGCCACAACAGCCACCGCCAGCAGCACATAGAGGGTGCCAAGCACGATGTTGACAAAGATGGGCGATTCGAAGTTCATGTCAGGCCATCAGCTGTTTTGTTTCATTTTCCGGTTCATCAGGATGTCGAGCAGGTCGATGGCGGCCTCCTCCATCTGCGATGTCAGGCGCTCAATCTTGTTGAGGATATAGTTGTAGAACAGTTGAAGCACCAATGCCACGATGATGCCGAAGATGGTGGTGATGAGCGCCACCTTCATGCCCTCGGCCACGATGGCAGGGCCTATGTCGCCCGCCTCTTGTATATGGTCGAAGGCCATCACCATGCCTATCACCGTGCCCAGGAATCCCAGCGAGGGGGCGATGGCAATCATCAGCCTTATCCACGAGCAGCCTTTCTCCAGGTTGGTGCTCTGCACGGTGCCGTAGCTCACTATCGAGCGCTCCACGGTGGCCATGTCCTCATGGGCATGCATCAGCCCTTGGTAGCAGATGCTGGCCACGGGGCCTCGCGTGTTGCGGCAGAGCGTCTTCGCGCCCTCCACGTCGTCCTGCTCCACATGCTTCTCGATGTCGCGCAGCAGCCGCTTGGCATTCACCTCGGCCAGCGTCAGGTAGATGATGCGCTCGATGCAGAGTGCCAGCCCTATCACCAACGTCAGGGCCACCAGCGACATGAATCCCGCCGAACCCTCCACAAACTTCGACTTCAACTGCTGGTGCAGCCCGCCGCCTTCGGTCATGGCCTGGAGGGCGGCCATGTCTTCCTGTCCAATCATTTCTTCCACGGTGACCAAGCTCGTCGTGTCGGCAGCCGACGATTCGGCAGGCTGGGCGTCCATCACGGCGGCGGTGGCCGATGGCTCGGCGACCATTGGTTCGGGTTGGGCCAAAGCCGTGCCTTGCCCCAAGGCGAAAGTCAGGGCAAAGGCTACAATTATTTTACGAAGAATAGACAAAATGTTTCGATTTTTATTGTTTCAGCATGCAAAAGTACACAAAATAAAGCAATCGGGCAAAATTTCCAAACATTTTTTCGCCATTATCCTTTGTTTTACGCTCCACTTTTCGTAACTTTGCCGTCTGAACTGGACAACTACAAAACATGAAGAGTAAAAAAGCACCATTTTTTGTTGCGCTTGTGGCATCCCTGCTGATGGCCTCCTGTGGTGAGGAGAAGAAGGATGCGCATGATGCCGCCCACTACAAGACGATGGTGGTGGAGCGCAAGGACATGACGCTCACACAGCAGTATAGCGCCCACCTGACAGGTAGGCAGATTGTGGAGATACGTCCGCAGGTGACGGGCAACATCACGCGCATCTGCACAGGCGAGGGCATGGCCGTGAGGAAGGGTCAGACGTTGTTCATCATCGACCAGACTCCCTTTCAGGCGGCGCTGGAGGTGGCTGTCGCCAACCGCAAGAGTGCCGAAGCCAAGCTGGCCACAGCCAAGATGAACCTGGAGAACGAGACGCTGCTGAAGGAAGGAAACGTGGTGAGCGACTTCAGCGTGCAGACCTACCGCAACACGCTCCTCGAGGCCGAGGCGGCGCTGGCACAAGCCAAGGCCCAGGAGAAGAACGCCCGCTGGCAGCTGTCGTGTACGGAGGTGAAGAGTCCTGTCGACGGGGTGGCCTCGATGATTCCCTGGCACGTGGGAGCACTCGTCAGCAGCAATATCAGCGAGCCTCTGGTCACCGTGGCCGACGACAGCGAGATGTATGCCTATTTCTCGGTTTCCGAGCGTTTCGCCCTCGACCTGATGAACCGCTACGGCTCCAACGACCGTTTCATCCAGCAGGCGCCTCCCGTCACGCTCAAGTTGGCAAGTGGTGCCGATTACGCCATCGAGGGGCGCATCAATGCCGTGAGCGGAACGGTGGATGCCTCGACGGGGGCCATTGCGATGAGAGCCGTGTTTCCCAACCCCGAACATCTGCTGCGCGACGGAGGAAGTGCCACCATCGTGGTGCCAACGCAGCGCCAACAATGCATCGTGATACCACAAGAGGCTACCTACGAATTGCAGAACCGCTCGTTTGTATATCGCGTGGTAGACGGTAAGACAAAGGCCACCGCCATCGAGCTCTTCAAGCAGAACAATGGCAGCGAGTATGTCGTGGAGCAAGGACTCAACGCGGGCGACACCATCATTGCCGAGGGTGCCGGACTGCTGAGAGAAGGAATCGAGATAAAGTGAAAAAGCCCCCCCTTCTGCCCCCGAGGGGGCTACTATAGTTTTGCAGGACAAAAGGTCTATCGTGCCCCCCTCGGGGGGCGAAAGTGGGGCTTCTCCCTCCACCTTCAACCCTCCACCTTCAACCTTCAACCCTCCACCCTTAACCCTCCACCTTCAACCCTCCACCTTCAACCCTCCACCCTCCACCCTCCACCCTTAACCCTCCACCTTCAACCCTCCACCCTCAACCTTCAACCCTCCACCTTCAACCCTCCACCTTCAACCCTCCACCTTCAACCCTCCACCTTCAACCCTCCACCCTTAACCCTCCACCTTCAACCTTCAACCCTCCACCTTCAACCCTCCACCTTCAACCTTCAACCTTCAACCCTCCACCTTCAACCCTCCACCCTTTAATTAAAACAACCTCGTGAACGTTAAGACATTTATAGACAGGCCAATATTGGCTGGAGTAATATCGGTGATGATGGTGCTGGTGGGCATCATCGGACTGAGCCGTCTGGCATTAGAACAGTTTCCTGAGATTGCCCCCCCCCACCGTGCGCGTCAATGCCAGCTACACCGGCGCCAACGCCGAGACGGTACAGAAGAGTGTGGTGGTGCCGCTCGAGGAAGCCATCAACGGCGTGGAAGGCATGATGTATATGACCTCGACCGCCTCGAACAACGGCAGCGCCTCCATCGGCATCTTCTTCCGCCAAGGCGTCGACCCCAACATGGCGATGGTGAACGTGCAGAACCGCGCCGCCACCGTGCAAGGCAGGTTGCCCAGCGACGTGGTGAAAAGCGGACTCACCGTGCGCAAGCGACAGACATCGAACATCAAGCAGATAGCCGTCTACAGCCCCGACAGCACCTTCGACCGGGCATTCCTGGCCAACTACACCAAGATAAACATCGAGCCGCGCCTGAGCCGTATTCCTGGCGTGGGCGAGGTGAACGTGATGGGCGCCGACTACTCGATGAGGATATGGCTCGACCCGCTGAAGATGGCCCGCTACGGCCTCACCCCAGCCGACATCACCAAGGTGCTCGACGAGCAGAATGTGGAGGTGGCGACGGGCACGCTCGGAGCCGAGAGCCAGAACACCTTCCAATATGTGCTGAAATACCGAGGACGCTACGAGGAGGAGCAGGGCTACGAGCAGATGGTGATACGCTCCCTGCCCGATGGCAACGTGCTGCGCATCGGCGACATTGCCAAGGTGGAGCTGGGCTCGCAGAACTATAACATCATAGGCGAGACCAATGGACGGCCAGGCGTGAACATCAGCATCAACCAGGTGGCAGGCTCCAACGCCAACGAGATCATCAAGGAGATAGACCGCGAGGTGGAAGAGATACGCCAGTCGTTGCCACCAGGCATGGCCATCGAGGACATCGAATCGAAGAAAGACTTCCTCGACGCCTCCATCACCAGCGTCCTCGAGACCCTCCTCGAAGCGCTCATACTCGTCATCCTGGTGGTGTTCGTCTTCCTGCAGAGCTGGCGCGCCACCATCATCCCCACCGTGGCCATCATGGTGTCGCTCGTGGCCACGCTGGCCGTCATCTATGCCATCGGCTTCTCGCTCAACATGCTCACGCTCTTTGCCCTGGTGCTGGTCATCGGCACGGTGGTCGACGACGCCATCGTGGTGGTCGAGGCGGTACAGACGAAACTCGATAGTGAGGGAAATTCTTCACTTTTCACTTTTCACTCTTCACTTACAGAAGAGGCCATGCACGGCATCACATCGGCACTCGTCACCACCACGCTCGTTTTCATGGCCGTGTTCGTGCCGGTATGCTTCATAGGCGGCGTCACAGGCACTTTCTACACGCAGTTTGGACTCACCATGGCCATCGCCGTGGGCATCTCGCTCTTCAACGCGCTCACCCTCTCGCCTGCCCTTTGTGCGCTCATCATGAAGAAGAACCAGAAAACGACAAAGGGATTCCACGCCCGATTCTCCGCCGGCTTCCAAGCGCTTACCGACCACTACAAGCGAGCCGTGGCGCGCGTCGTCCCATTCCGCTGGATGGCTTTTGTCATGGTGGCGATAGCCGTCGTCGGCTTAGGCTGGATGATGCGCACCACAAAGACAGGACTGGTGCCCAACGAGGATATGGGTACGGTGTTCATCAACGTACAGGCATCGCCAGGCAGCAGCCTGCAGCAGACTTACCATATCTTGAAAGAGGTTGAGGAGCGCATCAAAGACCTGCCACAGCTGCGCATCTACTCGCTGATAGCCGGCAACAGCAACAACTTCGAGCAGTCGTCGTCGAACGGCAACTTCACCCTGAAGCTGAAGAACTGGAGCGAGCGCACGGGCAAGGGCGACGACGTGCAGAGCGTGGTGGAAGAAATCTACCGCCGCACGGCCGACATTGCCAACGCCAAGATACAGGTGAACACGCAGAACATGCTGCCGGGCTTCGGCCGCATCAACGGGTTCGAGGTGCACGTGCAGGACAAGCATGGCGGCACCATCGACGAGCTGCTGACGCAGACCAACCGATTGATTGCAGCCCTGAACGAGCGACCCGAGATTGGCAGGGCCTTCACCAACTTCTCGCTCAAATATCCTCAGTATCGCGTCGAGGTCGATGCCGCCCTCTGCAAGCGGCGCGGCGTGTCGCCCAGCGATGTGCTCGCCGCCCTGAGCGGCTATGTGGGGGGCTCGTATGCTTCCAATTTCGTGCGCTTCACCAAGCTCTACCGCGTCATGGTGCAGGCGTCGCCCGAATATCGACTCGACACAGAGTCGCTGAACAACATCTTCGTCAGAACCAGCAGCGGCGAGATGTCGCCCATAGGCCAGTATGTGACGCTGACGCGCATCTATGGCTCCGAGACGCTGTCGCGCTTCAACCTCTTCCCCTCCATCAACGTGGGAGGCACCGCCGCCGAGGGCTACAGCAGCGGGCAGGCCATACAAGCCATTCGCCAGACGGCCGCCGAGGTGCTGCCCGAGGGCTACGGCTATGAGTTTGGCGGGATGACACGCGAGGAAGCCTCGTCGCAAGACACATCCACGCTGGTGTTCGTCATCTGCATCATCTTCATCTACCTCATCCTCTGCGCCCTCTACGAGAGCCTGTTCATACCGCTGGCCGTCATCCTGAGTGTGCCCTTCGGACTGGCGGGGTCGTTCATCTTCGCCCAGCTGTGGGGACTCGAGAACAACATCTATATGCAGACGGGACTCATCATGCTCATCGGCCTGCTCTCGAAGACGGCCATCCTGCTCACCGAGTATGCCAGCGCACGCCGCCGTCAGGGCATGGGCATCGTGGCTGCCGCCCTCGATGCCGCCGCCGTGCGTCTGCGACCCATCCTCATGACGTCGCTCACCATGGTGTTCGGCCTCCTGCCGCTGGCGCTGGCCACAGGCGTGGGAGCCAACGGCAACCGCTCGTTGGGAGTGGGCGTCATCGGCGGCATGGTCATAGGCACCGCCGCCCTGCTGTTCATCGTACCCGCCCTGTTCGTCGTCTTCCAGAAGATAGAGGAGAAGGTGATGGGAAGGCGATAGCCTGCGGTTACGGGGGGATTTCAACTACTTTTTAACCTATAGCGAGGGATAGGGGCTAATGCTCCTATCTCCTTTTATGTTTGTAGGTAGTGCTAATATTTATTAAGATTTAAAGGTTTGTTAGCGTTATTAGACAAAGATTCACTAATTTTGTAACGAGTTCCAAGTGCACCTTAGAGTTGGGGCGCGTTTTAATGGCTCAAAACTTAGTAAAAAAAGAGCGATTGTAATTATCCCGTATTTGAAATTCTGGTAATTTTTCTTATCTACATGGGATGACAGGCAATGTGCTCACATCATTAGGATTATTGCCCTTATGGGGCTTGACATGTTCCAAGGTGTGGGCTTTTGTTTATTGATATATAGATAGGCATTTTCCAGACCTTAGTGGAAACATTGAGGGTTTCAGATTCAATGATATTCAATAGTCCCACACTCTTAAACCAATATTCCGCTGATTTCTTGGGGCTGATTGGCTTTATCTAATATGGAAAAGATTTTCAAATCACTTCTACAGAAACAGGGATATAACCATATTTGTTTGATAGATTCAGACAAACAAATATGGGGATATGAAAAAGACGGTGCGTACCATTTCTGCAAAGAAGACTTGACCGAAGTAGATAGGGCTGAAGTAGGTCTTACACATGATATCGATATTCTTGCTATTAGGAATGAAAAGGTAGAGTGCATAAAATCGGATTTTACCTATCTCCCTTCTGCTATTGTATTGGATAAGCAGAATAGGATTTTGGCAGAATTGCGCGAGTCTTCACCCTCTTTTGTGTTCAAGAGAATAAACACAAATAGCATTATCGTTGTGAAAGGGATCTACAAATATCGTGGCATCCCAAATCGCAAATGGGAAGAAGGGAATATTTGGGCAGCATATCAACTTGAAGAGCGAAAGGAAAGTTTTGCAGAATTTTTCAATCAAATTGACTGCTTTAAAAATACAGGAGCATTCATATATATAGATGGCAAACGCCAAAATGGTACTGACCTTTATCTATATTACGAGAATTATTATTTTTTTATTGCAAATGGAAACTTAGAAGTTTATCATCCGCAGTTGGGCGTGGTGTTTAATGCGTGGAAAAAGAAAGGAGATTTGTACAATTCTCCAGATGCGATTCTATGGATATGCAAAGGAATGGGAACCTTCTTTATTCATGACAGGGATAGTTTGACTGGCATGGATGAAGTTGGTAAAGTCTTTGTAACTCCTTTAGGAAGTACAAGTCCTTTAACATTTAAGCTAAACGAATTGATAAAAAGCACAAACAACAATGAGTCAAATGCCAAAGGACGTGTATATCTAAGTGATGCCCTGTATTCCGAAGATTACTTGTTAGTACCTATTTCTTCTTCCTTCGGAACGCTTTTATCCGTCCATGTTTGCTGCAATGGCATTTCTGCAAAAATACTGGACATTAGCATTGGGAGGTGCAGTCTGACATTTCAGAACGGAATATTAAAAACAGTCTACCAATCCCAATATAGCGACTATAGCAACATCTGTTATTATGATGCCGACGGTAATGTTCTAAACGTAAAAAGAGAAAACTGGCAGTTTCTAATTTATTGGAAATATGTTTATGAGGACAATCAATACAAAGAAAAATACGGTGTTCTGAGGAAAGAAGATTGTAAACAGATTTTAAAACCTATATATAGCCATATCAGTTTCTCTTTTGACGATACTTTCGAAGTCGAACTAAGCAATAATGTGAGTGGGGATAATCAATCGTTGAAAAGCTTATACCATGCTAAGAAGGGATTCTTGCTGCCTATCGGAATTAAATATCACCATCCAGAATACTGGAACAATATCACTGGCGTTTCCGTCAACACAGCAGAAGCGGACTACTTCAATATCTTTTCCTTTGGCGAACATGAAGGACTCCTATTTGGGAGTGAAAAAGTGTTGGAGCCCATATATGACAGCATTGAAGGGTTCCCTTTCTGGGAAAAGTTCAACGAATACGAAAATTCGTGGTATTTTGACAAAAAGGAAACTGAAAAAAAGACAAAGGAGTATCAGCCCCTCAGCGTTATTCTTTATAAAGATGGTAAGAGAGGACTGTTCATAGACAAGGAACATCTCATAGAGCCAGTTTTTGACCGTATTAAATGTTGTAAAGTGCTAAAAGGACATGCTTATTTTGAAGCGCAACAAGGGGGGGGCAAACGTATCATTAGCGATGACATTGTTTTTAACGAGAAATACCAAGTACTCTATGACAAAATTGTCATCGAAGACTATGGAATGATTGTCTATTTCATTGTGTACAAAGACGGGAAGGTTGGTATGATAAGCACAAACACGAAATACTCCATACCCATCCAATATGAGGAATTGCAAGTATTCAGTAAATGCTACATAGGGGACGGTTTCTTTTACACGAGAAACGGTCTAAAACTATTCTGTAGCGATGACTATGACTTAGATGCTGAGGAAGACTATCTTGTTTTTAAGAATGTGCACTCTGCTGATTATGTTTTTGTGACACTCTCAGGAGAAATGCTAAAATCGGAAAGCATCAACAAGAATATTATTTCCGTAAAAGGAAATGGCGATTATGTTTTAGCCAAATATAGCACAGAAGACAAATGCTTCATCAAAGAGAAAGAGAATAATTGGATTCCATATGATGACTATCCTACTGACGATGACATAAGAATGGGACTGATGGAGGCATACAATGGTGATTCAGAGGCATTATGGAATAATGACTAATCTGTGTCGCTGAATACTATTTGTGCAATAGTTCCGTTATAAATTAGCAGTCTCACTATACAAATAGGAATATATGAGCAAAGAAGAAGTATTAGAATTAGTAAAGGAGTTGGACCAGAAGCTTAATCTCAACATGAATTTTGAGTTTGAGTTACAACGCTATAATGCTACCACACATGCAGAAAGCAATGTCATTTTTGAGGATGGTAAAGCAAAAGGCATAAGGGTGTTTACAGGGGCTGACTATAATTTAGTTAAAGGTGCATACGTCTTATGGACTGATGCGTTTATGAGTATGCTCACCTATCCAGAGTCCGTGGAATACACATTTGACCCATTTATATACTTGGGGTTTCCTGTTGATGAAGCATATAAAGAGAGGAAAAGAGAAGAAAACAAAGACAAGAAGATTATCCACGTCAATTTTAGAACTGCAAGATGGTCATGGCGTGAATCTATGGGAAGAGAAGGGCATTTGTTCATTGACCTGGTAAAGCCCGAACAAATATACTTTGAGATGACAAAACGAAACTAATTCCGTTAATAAATAATATAGCAATTTCACCATTTAAATAGTAGAATATGAGTAAAGACGCGATCTATCGCGTCCGCAGCACACCGTCCAAGGTTTTTCGTCATAAGGCGAAATAATTTGCTGTTATGTTTGATATAAGAAAATTATTGTATAATTTTGCGCCCGAAAATAATATATTCTTGCCTTGCAAGCGACCTAAGGTCGAGCGGGAACAAAATAGCTCTGAATGCAATTTGTTGCTCTACGAAGTCGCAGCAGAAAGCCCCGGAGGGGCGACGGAATATCCAGTCAATCTTTTGGGTTTTCACAGGGGCGAGGTCTCTGTTGGATAATTGGTGCTCACCATCGGACGATTGGTGCTCACCATCGCCTTCTGTCGCCCCTCCGGGGCTAATCGTAGGTGGGGCGCTTTTACAGGGGCGATGCCCCTGCCTATATTCTGTCGCCCCTTCGGGGCTTATACGTTCACGACAATCGTCCTAAGTTAGTTATTACTGTTACTATGCCGTGATTTTGTTGTATCTTTGCGAAAGGCTTCAAAAGTTATGTAAAGATACCACTTCCGTCCGTATTCACCAAACCAAACGACGGTGTTTCAAATCCTATATCATTACCCCCACCAAAAAAAAGCGTTGACTTTTTGAAATTTGTCGTTGACTTTTTGGAAAAAACCGTTGACTTTTTGGAAAAAACCACGCTCCAAATTTCGGTTAGCTGCAAGGAAAAGAAGGCGGAGCCGTCTTTTTCAAACGTACCTTGCATCGTTTTGGGGTGGTTGTAGACTCTTTGGACTCATTTACATGTGATTTCTTTCGATTATAATGTTTGAAAACATTTATAGGTATAATAATTATAGATGTTTGGAAACAATTTTGTAACTTTGCGGTACAATTGCGAGGGGGAGTTGAAAGAGTTCGTGTTTTTCTCTCAATGTTACTATATTACCCATTATAAACCTTTTAAAAGTATGAAACGAGTATTTATTGACATGGACAATGTGCTGGTGGACTTCCCGTCGGGACTCGACCAGGTGAGTGAGGAAGTGAAGGCAGAATATGCTGGCAGACCGGACGAGATTCCTGGCTTGTTCGCCAAGATGAAACCGATGGAGGGAGCCATAGCCGCCGTGCATGAGTTAAAGAAGCATTACGACCTGTTTATTCTCTCCACAGCTCCGTGGAAGAATCCTTCGGCCTGGTCGGACAAGCTGGAGTGGGTGACGAAGTACTTTGATGACGTGTTTCACAAGCGGCTCATCATCTCGCACCGGAAAGACATCTGTCAGGGTGACTATCTGATAGACGACCGTGGGAAGAACGGCACCAAAGATTTTGCTGGTGAATGGATTGAGTTCGGCTCCGAGAAGTTCCCCAACTGGGAGAGTGTGCTCCAATATCTGCTGCCAAAGAAGGAGGAACAATAGACAGCCGAAACCGACGAGTAGAATAACTCGCACTCCCAAAAATCATGCCGCCCTCAGCCAAAATAATGAATACAGAACGCAATTAACAATAAAAGCTGTTCCTCTCTTTTTTGTCACCATGAGAAAGGGTCAAAGCTCTTGTTTGTCGGAAAAGGTAGTATGTACTAAAGGGGAAAAGATATGGACTAACGGGAGCGAGACGGCAACAAACAGGGAGCGAGACGGCATCTTGCTTTACTCTTACGCCCGCCCGCACGAATGAGGGCGGGCGGACGAATTAATTGGAGCGCCCGCCCTTATATGCTGGGGCGGCCGGCCGAAGCCGAGTTTTATTCTATAGTACTTTCTTGTTTAGGGCAGTAGCGCCAGCGACGGCTTTCGTGCCAAAAATCATGCCGCCCTCGGCCAAAAGGTTTGACCGGGGGCGGCGTGCTGACGAGAGAAATGGCGACGGCCGTCAGAAGTTGTAGGTGGCCGTGAGCATCACTTGGTGGCGCTTGTTGCTCACCTTCACCACGTCGGCGATGTTGTCGTCGGCGGCGGTGTTGGCGTCGCGATAGCTCATGAAGGGTTCGAAGTTACCGTTCTGCGTGGTGTACTGGTAGGCAGCCGAGAGGTTCACCTTGTCGATTTGGAATCCCAGTCCGCAGGTGATGCGGTGGGTGGCCTCCCAGTTGGTGAAGTCGGTGGCCGAGGCGTAGTAGCTGCCGTCGCTGTCAAGTGAGCCGTCCTTGAAGCCATTCTTCTGATACATCGGCGACACATAGTTGTAGCCCAGTCGGACGGCAATCTCGGGTGCTGCCTTCAGCTCGGCTCCCACCTTGAAGGTGGAGACGCCGCGCAGCGTTTCGGCCATGTGGCGGTTCATCACGTCGTCGCTCTCGCTGTTGTCGTAGTAGTCGTCATACCAACGGCTGTAGCTGCGACCGGTCTTGTAGCGTGAGTCCATCGTGCCATAGTCGGTGTATTCGTAGCTGGCACCCAGAGCCAGATAGTCGCCGATGGTGTGGCCCAGGCTGACTCCAAACTTCCAAGGGGTGTAGAGCTTGAACTCGTAGTCCTCGCCAGCGGTGGCGGTGCCTCCATCGTCGCTCACGGTGGTGTAGTTGCTGGTGGTGAGGTCGTACCACGTTGGGGTGGTGACGCTCAGTCCCACGCGGAAGGGCGAATACTCCACTGGGCGGAAGATGATGCCCGCCTTCAGGTCGGCACCGTTGCCCTTGATGCTGCGGTCGTCGGCCACGCGGATGGGCGAGTTGCGCTCGAAGCTCTCGGTGTACTCGCTGTAGTGCTTGTAGTGCACGTCGTGGATGCCCACGGTGAGTCCCAGATAGACGCGGTTGTTGATGTTGCCGCTCAGGTTGAAGTCGTAGTCGCCCACATATCCCCAGTGGCGGCGGTCGAACTGATAGCCTGTGGCATTCTCGTAGTACCAGATGTTGTCATCGCGGTCGTAGAGGATGTTGCGGGCATAGATGTCGTCAAGCTGGTTGCATTGTGTGTAGGCTTCGCCGAAGTTGGGCACGCCGCTGGAAGAGGCAGGGAAGAGCAGTCCGTTCTTCTGCTTCATATACGACAACTTGTTCTGCGAGGCGTTCTGCAAGCGGTCGGAGGCCGAGAGGATATAGTCGAAATTGCGGCTCTTGTGGTAGTTGAAGCCAAAGTTGACATATCCCGTAGGGCTGGTGTGCGAGGTGATGATCACGCCCACCTGGTCGAAGCTCATGTTGGTGGTGTGGCCTCCGCCAAAGGTGTTGGCATCTTGCTGGCTGACAAATCCCAGCGAGAGCGAGCCTTGCGACTTGCGGAAGAGTCCGATGCCGGCGGGGTTGCTGCTGATGGTCGAGATGTCGGCTCCGAGGGCTTCCATCGCTCCACCCATGCCCACGTAGCGTGCAGTGCCGTTGAGGTCGCTCCAAGCTATCTTGGCATTCTCGTAGGTTTCTTGTGCTGCGGCAGGCGTCAAGGTGAGCGCCAAGGCAGCTATTGCAAATATCTTTTTCATATAGCTTAATATAAATTTAGTGGATAGTTTAATGGTTGAAGGTGGAGGGGGAAGGGTGGAGGGTTGAAGGTGGAGGGTGGAGAGAGGATAATTTAGGAGTGAAAGGGGAGCGGGGAAGCCCCCCCTTCTGCCCCCGAGGGGGCTACTATAGTTTTGCGGGACGAAAGGTCTATCGTGCCCCCCTCGGGGGGCGAAAGGGGGGCTTATGTTTTTACTTACCTGCGTCCGCCGCCAAAGCTGCCGCCACCTGAGCGACTGCCGCCGCCACCGCCAGAACGACCGCCGCCACCGCCGCCTCCTGAGAAGCTGCCGCCACCGCCGCCGCTGCTGGCTCCGCCAAAGCTGCCACTGCTGCTGCTGGCTCCGCCAAAGCTGCCACTATTGCCGAAGCTGCCGCCACTGGAGGTGGTCACAGGGGTCGTCGAACGCGTGCGGGTGACAGTAGTGCTGGATGAGCCGCGTGCTCCGCCGAAGTTGCCATTGGCGTTGGAATAGACGCCCGAGCGATTGATGTTGCCTCCTGTGGTGCGGGTGGAGCCACCACTGCGTGCCGAGCCTAACGAGCCGATGGTGCGCGAGCCTCCAAAGGTGCCGGCACTGTAGGTGTGGGTACGGCCATTGCCCAAGCCCGAAACGCCAGAGCCAATGTTGCGCCCGTGATTCTCGCTGGTGTAGTTGCGAAGCGGGCCTCCACCACCGTAGTACACGGTGCCATAGTAGGGATAATAGTAGCCTCCCCATCCCCAGTAATACCAAGGCGAGTACAAATAGTGGCTGCTGTAATACCATCCATAGTCCCAATACCAAGGGTCGTACCAATAGCTGTCGTACCAAGGATAGTAGCTGTAGTACCAAGGCGAGTGCCACATGTTGTCGCGCAAGCCTTCTCTGTAGCCAGCCATGTAGGCAGCCGATGTAGGCTCGTAGCCATCCCAGCGCTGCATCTGCTGTGTCAGTCTGAAGTCGCCCAGGCTGTCGGGGTAGATGCCCTCTACGGCAGCAAACGAGATGATGTCGCCCGTGTCGGCTGGCAGCACCTCGTAGTGGCTGCCACCCATCGACCAGCGGTTGTAGTCGTCAACACTGCGTGTCGAACCAGAGTAGTATGTGTCGCGAGGTACACCAAAGGCGGCACGCTCTGCGGCCACATTCTTCTTCGAAGGAACGAAGTACATGTCATCGTCCTGTGCCATTGCCGAGAGTGAGACGGCTCCCAGCATCAGCGTCAAAATATACCACTTTTTCATATCCATTGATGTTTGTTTAATGATTCACGATGCAAAAATACTGCTAATTTTCATGCAAAAATACGGAAAAACCCTAAAACATGATAGGATTTTCCCTATTTTTTTTAATTTTGCACCCGAAAAAGCGAAAAAGATGAAGTATTACGAGGTGAAATTCGCCATTTCGGCTCCCGAGGAGCTGCTTCAAGACGTGCGCGACGTGGTGTCGGCAATGGCTGGCGAGCTGGGGTTCGAGACCTTTGAGGACACTCCCGAGGGGCTCACAGGCTATGTGCAGCAGCACCTCTTCGACCCCGACGCCCTCGACGAGATGCTGCGTGCCCTGCCCTTCGCTGGCGTGAGCGTGAAGCAGCAGGCCGCAGAAGCCGAGGACAAAGACTGGAACCAGCAATGGGAGGACGAAGGATTTGAACCCATCGCCGTGGGCGACCACCTGGTGATACACGATGGGCGCCATCTGCCCACAGGATTCAGCACCGGCTCGACGCCTTGCGATGCCGACGGAAGACTTGCAGTAGAGATTGATGCAAAGATGGCTTTCGGTACTGGTAATCATGCCACTACGCGGATGATGGCCGATGCCTTGACCCACCAGAGCATGGAGGGGAAGATGGTGCTCGACTGCGGCACCGGCACGGGGGTGCTGGCCATCGTGGCCCTGCTGCTGGGAGCACGCCGCGCCGTGGGCTACGACATCGACGAATGGAGCGCCGACAACGCCCGCCATAATGCTGTGCTGAACGGAGTCGACGAGCGCTTCACCTCGCTATTGGGCGACGCCAATGTGATTGATGGCCTGGCGCCCCATTCTTTCGACGTGGTCGTGGCCAACATCAACCGCAACATCCTGCTGGCCGACATGCCCCGCATGGCGATGGCCTTGAAGCCGGGCGGCACGCTGCTGCTGAGCGGATTCTATCAGGCCGACATCGACATGCTGCAAGCCAAAGCCGAAAGCCTGGGCCTGAGCATGATGGCCACCCACCACGAGGGGGAGTGGGCCATGATGGAAATGAAACATGAACTAAACTAAGAGAGAGAGAATGAAACGACTGATCATTCTACTGATAGCGCTGGTGTGCACGATGTCGATAAAGGCCGTGCTGAAGGAGCAGAACCTGGAGCAGACGCTGAGCGTGCTGCGTGCCGAGCTGACCGAGCGCCACCAAGAGCTGGAGAGCCTGGCTGGTGCCCGCAAGGAACAGGCGCGCGACATCATTCAGCAGCTGCGCGAGACCATACGCCGCAGCAACCAGAATGCACTGATGCTCTACTCGCAGCAGCAGAACTACGTCTTCGACCTCACCTATGCCTGCCACGAGGCTACCGAGCAGTTTGTGAAGTTCCAGAGCCAGCAGCTGCCCTTCAAGTCGTATATAGAGCAACTCGACAAGGAGATATCGAAGTACGACAGCCTGATGACCAGCATACGCAACATTCGCCCCAACATCCTGGAGTCTACCTCGAAGACCGACCGCGCCGTGTGCCTGACGCTGGCCACCAGCATCCGCAACATGCTACAGTCGTCGCGCATGCAGATGGCCGAATACGTGAGCATCTACGAGAACACCGAGAAGCGGCTGCGCAACCTGAACGACTATGCCAACCTGCGCTACAACGACATTCAGCGGGGCATCTTCCGCAATGGTGGCGAGAACTATGTGTCGTTGCTGAAGAACATGAAGCAGCGATGGCAGCAGATGCGCGAGAGCGTGGCCGACAAGTATCGCCCCTCGAAGCAGCAGAGCGATTGGGACAGCCGGGTCATCATCGGCCTCTTCATGATGATTGCCTTCTACGTCGTGGTGGTCATCCTGCTCAACATGCTGGCCTTCCGCTTCATGCCCAAGCGCCTGCACACCGCCGAGTTCAAGAAGAAGCGCACCTGCATCATCATGTCCACCACGGTGGTCACCTTCGCCATCGTGTTGGGCCTGCTCCGCGCCACACTCCACCAGAATTTCTTCATCATGGCCAGCGAACTGCTCATCGAGTATGCGTGGCTGCTGGGCGTCATCCTCATCTCGCTGCTGTTGCGCGTCAGCGGCGACCAAATCAAGAGCGCCTTCCACATCTACGCCCCGCTGGTGGTGGTGGGGTTCATCGTCATCGCGTTCCGCATCGTGCTCATCCCCAGCGAGCTGGTCAACATGCTGTTCCCCATCATCCTGCTGGTGTGCTCGGCGTGGCAGTGGATTGTCATTCGCAGGCACAACAAGAACATCCCCCGCAGCGACATGTTCTACACCTACGTGTCGATGGCCATCTTCATCTTCGCCCTTGTATGCTCCTGGCTGGGCTACACGTTGCTGGCCGTGCAGATTCTCATCTGGTGGATCATGCAGCTCACGTGCATCCTCACCATCACCTGCCTCATCAGCTACCTGAAGCTCTACGGCGACCGCCACCACTTCGACGAGCGCCCCATCACGCAGTCGTGGTTCTATCTGTTTATATATAATGTGTTGCTGCCCATATTGGGTGTCTGCTCGGTGATGCTCAGCATCTACTGGGCCGCCAACGTGTTCAACATGGGCGACCTGTGCTGGCAGATATTCCGCAACAATTTCATCGACCTGAAGAACCTGCAGGTGAGCATCCTGAAGCTGTCGATGGTGGTCAACCTGTGGTTCCTCTTCCGCTACGTTGCCAGCACCATCCTCGCCCTGATGCGCCTGCACTTCCAGCACAGCGACCCCACGACGGCTGCCAGCCGCGAGGTGATGGGGCGCAACGTGATTCAGGTGCTGGTGTGGGGCGTGTGGCTGATGATGTCGCTCAGCATCCTCCACATCAGCGTGGCGTGGCTGCTGGCCATCAGCGGCGGACTGAGCACAGGTATCGGTTTCGCATCGAAAGACATCATCGAGAACATCTACTACGGAGCCACGCTGATGGCGGGCCGCGTGAAGGTGGGCGACTGGATAGAGGTGGACGGCACAATGGGCAAGGTGAACAGCATCAGCTACACCAGCACGGTGGTGGAGTCGCTCTACGGCGAGGTCATCACCTTCCAGAACGCGCAGCTATTCTCGAAGAACTACAAGAACCTGACCCGCAACCACGGCTACATCTTGGCCACCATCTGCTACAGCGTGGCCTATGGCTCGAACCTGCACCAGGTGAGCCAGCTGGTGGAGGAGGCCGTGAACGACATGCACCACAAATGGACTGACCCGAAGAAGCGCGCCAAGACGGTGGTGGCGGCTATGGGCGAGTCGAGCGTCGACTTCAAGCTCTACGTATGGGCCGACGCCGTGAAGCGCGTCTACGTCATCAGCGACGTGCTGAAGACCGTCTACGACACGCTCTACAAGAACGGCATCGAGATACCATTCCCGCAGCGCGACATTCACATCAAGCAACAATAAGGACTAAACGATTGATACAAGAAGAAAATGAGCCAAATCATTCAACCCATCAACTACGAACGGCTGCTCGACATGCGCCAGACCGAGCAGGGCATCAAACTCATCAAGGAATTCTTCCAGCAGAACCTGAGCACCGAGCTGCGTCTGCGCCGCGTCACCGCCCCGCTCTTTGTGCTGAAAGGCCTGGGCATCAACGACGACCTGAACGGCGTGGAGCGCCCCGTCACCTTCCCCATCAAAGACCTGGGCGACGCCTGCGCCGAGGTGGTGCACTCGCTGGCCAAGTGGAAACGGCTGACGCTGGCCGAATACAAGATTGAGCCGGGCTATGGCGTCTACACCGACATGAACGCCATCCGCGCCGACGAGGAGCTGGACAACCTGCACTCGCTCTACGTCGACCAGTGGGACTGGGAGGCCGTCATACGCCCCGAAGACCGCACGCTAAGCTTCCTGAAGAACATCGTGGAGCGCATCTATGCTGCCATACGCCGCACCGAGTACCTCACCTGCGAGACCTATCCGCAGCTGCGCCCCTTCCTGCCCGAGAAGATTCACTTCATCCACGCCGAGGAGTTGCTGCGCATGTATCCCGACAAGACGCCGAAGGAGCGCGAGGATGCCATCTGCGAGGCATACGGCGCCGTGTTCATCATCGGCATCGGCGGTGAGCTATCGAATGGCGAGAAGCACGACGGACGCGCTCCCGACTACGACGACTGGAGCACGGTGGCCGAGAACGGGCGTGCCGGACTCAACGGCGACATCCTCATCTGGTATCCCGTGCTGGGCCGCTCGTTCGAGCTGTCGTCGATGGGCATCCGCGTAGACCGCGACAGTCTGCTGCGCCAGCTGAAGTTGGCCCACCAGGAAGAGCGCCAGCAGCTCTACTTCCACCAGCAGCTGCTGCAAGGGCACTTGCCACTGAGCATCGGCGGCGGTATAGGCCAAAGCCGCTTGTGCATGGTGCTGCTACACAAAGCACACATTGGCGAGATACAAGCCAGCATCTGGCCCGACGACATGCGACAGGAATGCCGCCGACTGGGGATGCCGCTCATCTGACCATATAAAAGAAGCCCCTCCCCCAGAAGCCCCTCCCCCCGCCCCCCCTGGGGGGGAGCATATAGTTCTGCCATTAACTTTTCGATAGCAGATTTATATGCTCCCCCTCACGGGGGGGGCGAGGGGAGGGCCTTCTTATTAGAATTGCAGGGGGGCTTATTTGAATAGCGTATGAGAACTGCTCTTTTATAACGCTAAACGGACGCTAAAAATAGCCATAAAGAAACTCCAGCCACCTAATTGTCAGATGGCTGGAGTTTAACTTTGTTGGGGTACCCGGACTCGAACCAGGAAAGGCAGGACCAGAATCTGCAGTGTTACCATTACACCATACCCCAATCTGCGGGTGCTCATCGGATGTCTTTCCGAATTGCGGGTGCAAAGTTACTACTTTTTCTTGAATCGCCAAACTTTTTTCCGACTTTTTTCTAAAAAATCTTATATTTTTTCTTTTTTTGCATCATAATCGAATAAAAAGCCGTAACTTTGCGGCGTTTTTAATCAATATTGAATGGAACAAACAGAAAGCTTAGTAAAAACAATCGTCAAAGGAATACAAGAGAAAAAGGGGACGGACATCGTGGTGGCCGACCTGCAAGGCATTGACGGTGCCATCTGCCGACAATTCGTGGTATGCCAAGGTGGCTCGCCCACACAGGTGGAGGCCATCGCCGAGTCGGTGGGCGACGTGGCCCGCCAGGAGCTGGGCGAGAAGCCTATGCACGTGGTGGGGCTGGAGCGCGCCCTGTGGGTGGCTATGGACTATGGCGACGTGATGGTGCACGTGTTTGTGCCAGAGATGCGCCAGTTCTACAACCTCGAAAACCTGTGGGCCGACGCTCCGCTGACACGTATCCCCGATGATTATTAGTCCCCGACGATGTGTACTCCGCGCCTCCCCTCTCTGTGGCGAAAAGTGCACCAAGTCATTCTTATTATTACATAATTAAACGATGAGCCAACCAACAAATAACCAGCCCAAGATGCCCCGGTTCAACATGAACTGGATATACATCATCGCCATCGCCACTCTGGCATTCTTCTACTTCACGCATGGAGGCAGCGACATACAGCAGCCCCGCTCTTCGCAGCAAGAGGCCAGCTACGACGTGTTCAAGGCACGTGTCGACAGCGGCTATGCCTCGAAAGTGGTCATCAACAAAGACTCGAAGATACTGAAGATGTATGTGAAGCCCGAATATATTCGCGAAGTGTTCAATAGGGCACCCAGCGAAGTGGGCAACGAACCATACCTCTCGGTAGAGATTGGCAGCATCGACAAGGTGGAGAGCTTCCTCGAGGATGCCCGCAAGCGTGAGTGCTTCACGGGCAGCCTGACCTACGAGCACGATGAAGGCAGCGGCATACTGGGCAGCTTGTTCAGTCTGCTCTTCCCCATGATTCTCTTCATCGGCCTGTGGCTGCTCATCATGCGCCGCGGCATGGGTGGCGCTGCAGGAGGAGGAATCTTCAGCGTGGGCAAGTCGAAGGCAAAGATGTACGAGAAAGGTGGCGACCTGGGCATCACGTTCAAGGACGTGGCCGGACAGGCAGGAGCCAAGCAGGAGATTCAGGAGATTGTGGACTTCCTGAAGAACCCGCAGAAATATACCGACCTGGGTGGAAAGATTCCCAAGGGCGCCCTGCTCGTGGGACCTCCGGGAACGGGTAAGACGCTGCTGGCCAAGGCCGTGGCTGGCGAGGCTGGCGTGCCCTTCTTCTCCATGTCGGGAAGCGACTTTGTAGAGATGTTCGTGGGTGTGGGTGCCAGCCGCGTTCGCGACCTCTTTGCACAAGCCAAGGCCAAGAGCCCCTGCATCATCTTCATCGACGAGATAGATGCCGTGGGCCGTGCCCGTAGCAAGAACCCTGCAATGGGTGGCAACGATGAGCGCGAGAACACACTGAACGCCCTGCTCACCGAGATGGACGGATTTGGCACCAACAGCGGCATCATCATCCTGGCTGCCACCAACCGTGTGGACATGCTCGACTCGGCCCTGCTGCGTGCCGGACGCTTCGACCGCCAAATCAATGTAGACCTGCCCGACCTGAACGAGCGCAAAGAGGTGTTCATGGTGCACCTGAAGCCGCTGAAGCTCGATCCCTCGGTAGATGTGGACTTCCTGGCTCGCCAGACGCCAGGCTTCTCGGGTGCCGACATTGCCAACGTGTGCAACGAGGCCGCACTCATTGCCGCCCGCCACAACAGTCATACAGTAGGCAAGCAGGACTTCCTCGACGCCGTAGACCGCATCATCGGTGGACTGGAGAAGAAGACGAAAATCATGACCACAGCCGAGAAGAGGTCGATAGCCATCCACGAGGCAGGCCACGCCACCATCTCGTGGTTCACCGAGTTTGCCAACCCGCTGGTGAAGGTGTCGATAGTGCCGCGTGGACGTGCCCTTGGTGCCGCCTGGTATCTGCCTGAGGAGCGTGTGTTGCAGACGAAGGAGGCCATGCTCGACGAGATGTGCTCGCTCCTGGGAGGTCGTGCTGCCGAGGAGCTGTTCATCGGAACCATCTCAACGGGAGCCATGAACGACCTGGAGCGCACCACGAAGCAGGCCTACGGCATGATTGCCTTTGCCGGCATGAGCGAGCGCTTGCCCAACATCTGTTATTATAACAATAATGAGTATCAGTTCCAGCGCCCCTACAGCGAGACGACGGCCAAGGTGATGGACGACGAGGTGCTGCGCATCATCAACGAGCAATACGAGCGTGCCAAGAAGATACTGCAAGAGCACAAGGAAGGCCACGCCCAGCTGGCTCAGCTGTTGGTGGAGCGCGAGGTTATCTTCGCCGACGACGTGGAGAAAATCTTTGGCAAGCGTCCCTGGATGAGCCGCAGCGAGGAGCTGCTCGAGGCCCAGATGAGGGCCGAGGCCGAGCGCATGGCTGCCGAAAGGGAAAAGGAGCTTGCTGCGAAAGATACTGAAGAGAGGGGTGAGTAGTGAGTGGAGAATAGTTTTGCTGATAAAATAAGAGAGAGATTGATGAATGACTTCTTTTACAGAAACCTTGAGACATACAAGATAGCCAAAGAATTTACCACTCACCATCCTCCACTCACCACTCATCATCCTCCACTCACCATCCTCCACTTACCATTCACCACTCACCACAACAAACATGAGCAACTTCATCGTACGAACCATTACCGGCATCATTTTTGTCACGGCCATCGTGGTTAGTTTTTTGAATCCACGGGCTATGGTGCTATTGTTTTCCATTGTCACGGGCATGACCGTCTGGGAGTTCTGCGGACTGGTCAATCAGCGCCCCAACGTTCACGTCAACCGCTTCATCTGCACCGTTGCAGCCGTCTACTTGTTCTATGCTATGGCGGGCTTCAACAGCGGCATCACCCCCAGTACCGTCTTCATCCCCTATCTGGTGAGCATTGTCTATCTGTTGGTGGCCGAGCTCTACCTGAAGGAGAAAGACCCTGTGAACGACTGGGCCTACACCATGCTCTCGCAGCTCTACATCGCCCTGCCATTGAGTCTGCTCAATGTGCTGGCCTTCCGCTACGACGGCACTGAGGTGCGCTACGACTATGTGCTGCCCCTCAGCGTCTTCGTCTGCCTATGGCTCAACGACAGCGGTGCCTATTGCTTCGGCTCGATGCTGGGCCGCCACAAGCTGTTCCCCCGCATCTCGCCGGGCAAGTCGTGGGAAGGCAGCATCGGCGGCGGTCTGCTGGTGGTGGCATGCGCGGTGGTCTTTGCGTTGGTGAGCGAGTCGAATGGCTTTGCCACTGGCTACAGTGCTTGGCAATGGGCGGGCCTGGGACTCACCGTAGTGGTCTTTGGCACGTGGGGCGACCTTGTGGAGAGCCTCTTCAAGCGCACGTTGGGCATCAAGGACAGCGGCAACATCCTGCCCGGTCATGGTGGCATGCTCGACCGCTTCGACTCGTCGCTCTTGGCCATACCAGCCGCCGTCATCTACCTCTTCACCCTCACCCTGCTCTAAGCCCGCCATTCTCGCAACGCGAATGCCTGTGAATGAGCCATGAATTCTATTCTTGCGCAGCATTCATGGGCATTCATGAACAATAATGAGCCATTCCTGAACATTCGTGTGGCGTCGCAGACAACATTTAGTGCCTACGGCGTAACATGAATGCGCACGAATAAAACACGAATGAATCATGAATTTTAGCATAGCATTCACGGTCATTCTCGTTGCGTCGCAGACATATAGGCTCAGCGTGGAGATGGTCGCTGCCATTCCGCGTCACTCCGTCGTCAATCAAAGCTTTTCGATGAAAAAGATGACGAATTGTTTGTTTTAGTTTTATCTTTTTCGTAATTTTGTGCGCTAATTAACAACAACGGAGATGAACGGTTACCTAAAGCTCTGCATGGGCGGCATGATGAGCCTATGCACATTAACAGCCATGAGCCAGAATGAGACCATTGAGATGAAAGTCATCGAGACGAGCGACGTGCACGGTCATTTCTTCCCCTACGATTTCATCGAGGGGCGCGAGCTGAAGGGCACGCTGGCACGCGCCAACACCTACATTGAACGGCAGCGAAAGCTGTATGGCAACCTGTTGCTGCTGATGGACAACGGCGACATCCTACAAGGACAGCCCTGCGTGTATTGGTCGAACTATGTGAAGGCCGACGACGAGAACCTGGCTGCCAGCATCGTGAACTATATGCGCTATGATGTGGAGGCCTTCGGCAATCACGATGTGGAGACGGGGCACAAAGTCTACGATAAGTGGATGCGCGAGGTGCACTGTCCAGTGGTGGGGGCCAACATCGTTGACTGCGAGACACAGCTGCCCTACGTGCGCCCCTACGCCATCATCGAGCGCCATGTTCCCGGCATCGACAAGCCTGTGAAGATTGCCGTTCTGGGCTTGCTCACGCCCACCATTCCCTGCTGGCTCAACGAGAGCCTGTGGCAGGGACTGGAGTTTCAGGAGATGGTGGACTGTGCCCGCCGCTGGGTGAAGCATATCCAGCAGGTGGAGCACCCCGACTTGCTCCTCGGCCTCTTCCACAGCGGGTTCAACGGGGGCATCAGCATGGATGGCGGCATCGAGGAGGATGCAGCAGAGCGGGTGGCAAAGGAGGTGGAGGGATTCGACGCCATCTTCTTTGGCCACGATCACATGGTGCACAACGAGATGCTGAAGAGTCCCTCGGGGCGCGACGTGCTCTGCCTCGATCCCTCGTGCTATGCGTTCAACGTGGCCGAGGCTACCATCAAGCTTATGCACGACAAGGACAGATGGGTGGTGAAGGAGATAAAAGGTGAGATCGTGGACGTGAGGAATGAAGAGGTGGACGAGCAGATGGTGGCCCGCTTCCAGCCTACTATTGATGCCATCAAAGAGTATGTGGGGCGCAGCATAGGCTCGTTCGACACCACCATCGGCACCCGCGACTCCTATTTCGGTCCCTCGGCCTTCACCGACTTCGTCCACCAGTTGCAGCTGCAAATCACTGGGGCCGACGTGTCGTTCAATGCCCCGTTGTCGTTCGACTCACAAATCAAGGCAGGCCCCATCACCGTAGCCGACATGTTCAAGCTCTATCGATTTGAAAACCAACTCTACGTGGTGGAGATGACGGGGCGCGAGATACGCGGACACCTGGAGCTAAGCTACAGCCGGTGGGTGAACACGATGAAAAGTCCCGACGACCACCTGCTGCTGCTCAACGATGAGAGCCTTGGCGACCAGCAACGCATGGGATTCCGCAACTACACATTTAACTTCGACTCGGCGGCCGGCATCATCTACGAGGTGGATGTCACCAAGCCTGAGGGGCAGAAGGTGAGAATACTCAGCATGCAGGACGGTTCTCCTTTCAGCGAGGAAAAGACCTACAAAGTGGTGATGAACAGCTACCGTGCCAATGGCGGCGGCGAACTTATCACGCTGGGCGGCGGCATCCCCAAGGAGCAACTCAACCATCGCATCATCTACCAGAGCGAACTCGACCTGCGCCACTATCTGATGGAGGAGATTCAGCGGCAGGGCATGATGCGTCCCCGTGCCGGCAACAACTGGAAATTTGTGCCCGAAAAATGGACGAAGCGTGCCGCCAAGCGCGACCGCCAGCTGGTGTTCCCCGACAAACGCTGATTGCAGATACGTCTTCCTTGCAGCATCTTCCGTTTCATTCGCGTTACGCGATAGGTGAAAACATATATGTATGCAACGCAACGCCCGTTCGTCTTTAGAACCTGCGCCCGTGGCCCCCGAAAAACAGACATGCGTATTGGTAACAAAATGCCAAATTCAGCTACAGAGTTGTTACATCCCCAACAAAATCCTATTAAAAAATATTAAATTGGCGTTTATGTCCGAATTATTGTGTAATTTTGGCGGCTGAAGAGAAAATGTGGGTCGTGCCGGGACAGATCGGGATACTCATCAAACAATTCAATGAAAACCGGGATGCCATCTCATGCCAATGGCGGGCCACTAACCAAGCTTTGACACAATGCCGGTGGATTACAAAGGCGGAGAGCTCCCACAACCTGTTCATAAGGAGTTTTCATCACATCGCTGGCACGACCCTTTCTCGTTTTTTCTAATGTTGGCAAAAGAATGATTTTTTGACTATGTTTTCTGGTATCATCGAAGAGTTTGCTACTGTGGTAGCCATCAAGAAAGACAGGGACAACATCGACTTTACGCTCACCTGCTCGTTTACCCCCGAATTGAAGATTGACCAAAGCGTGGCGCACAACGGGGTGTGCCTCACCGTAGTGGCCATTGACGGCAACAACTATGTGGTGACGGCGATGAAGGAGACGCTGGAACGCTCGAACCTGGGCTTGCTGAAGGTGGGCGACAAGGTGAACGTGGAACGCTCGATGCTGATGAACGGGCGGCTGGATGGCCACATCGTGCAAGGGCACGTGGACATGACGGCCGTCTGCACGGACAAAAGCGATGCCAACGGCAGCACCTACTTCACCTTTGGGTATCCCTACGATGCTGAGATGGCGCGTCACGGCTACTTCACCGTTGACAAGGGCAGCGTGAGCGTAAACGGTGTGTCGCTCACGGTGTGCAACCCCACGAAAAGCAGTTTCCAGGTGGCCATCATTCCTTATACAATGGAGCATACAAACTTCCAGGACATCAACGTAGGTTCAACAGTGAACCTTGAGTTTGACATCCTGGGGAAATACATTGCGCGCCTGAGTAGCCTCACCCCAAGCCTCACCCCCAACCCCTCTCCGATTGGAGAGGGGAGTATATAGTTCTTACGTTCATCTTCCTGAACGGTATTTTGGCCGGAAGTGTAACTACTCCCCTCTCCAATCGGAGAATGGCTGGGTGTGAGGCTTCACTGGTCGGGATTCTCTTTGTACCCTTGGTATTCAGGTTCAAGAGCAGACATCACCGTGTCGTAGACTTGCGAGAGCGTGGCTTGCACATTCTCGGTTCCCTGCCCCTTGGGATAGACTGCGGGATGGATGGTAAGGCGTAGTGGATGCCAACATACGAAATGCCCATCGCGCATGCGGGGCATGATGTTGAAAGAGCCATTGATGGTCATCGGCACCACCGGCAGCTGCAGCTCGTCGGCCAGCATGAAAGCGCCCCGCTTGAACGTTCCCATGTGGCCAGTGAATGTTCGCGAGCCTTCGGGGAACACCACCACGCTGGTGCCACCCTGCAACGTGCTGCGCGCCGCGTCGTAGGTTTTCTTGATGCTGCTGGCACCACGCTTGTCGACGAAGATTTGCTTGCTCTTCTCACAAGCCCAGCCCACGAAAGGCATCTTGCGCAGCGACTGCTTCATCATCCACTTGAAATTGCGACCCAGATAGCCGTAGATGAGAAAGATGTCGAATGCCCCCTGATGGTTGGCCACGAAGACATAACTCTGACTACGCCCCAGGTGCTCGCGCCCTTCCACCTTGACAGGGATGAGCAACAACCACAGCACAATGCGGCCCCAGCAATGCCCAGGATAGTAGCCCCAGAAATGGCCACCGCCAAGCGAGCAGCCTATCACAGTAATCAGAGCCGTGATGATGGTGACAATGATGCCCAGCGGCAGGGCTATCAGCAGTTGGTAAGCACGATAGAGATACTTCATCTTATTTCGTAATTCCTAATTCGTAATTCCTAATTCGTAATTCTCCTCAGGGTGATGACCGCGATTTCGGGTTTTACACCAAAGCGGAAGGGGACGACACCTCCAAGGCCCTTTGTCACGTAGAGGGCTCGCTCGCCGGCATAGTACATTCCCTGATACTCCCTGTACATGAACATGGCGGGGGTGAGGCCAAACAGCGAAAACTGTCCGCCGTGGGTGTGCCCGCTCAGGGTGAGCTGAGCGTGGCAATGTGGAAGAATCTTGCGGCGCCACGAAGTGGGGTCGTGCTCGAGCATCACCACAAACTCGCTGCGGCTGACACCATAGAGGGTGCTGCTGATGTTGCCCATCTGTGGGAAGCGCCCCTCGCCATCGTTCTCCATGCCTGCTATGACGATGCTCGCCGAGTCGCGGCGAATGCGGAAGCGGCTGTTCAGGAGCAGCTTCCACCCCATGTCGAGCTGATAGTTCTCGGTACGGCCTTGGTTGGTATCTATTTCAATGGGATTGGTGAGGTCGGTATACATCGTATAGTCGTGATTGCCCAGCACGCTGACCACGCCATCGGCGGCCTTGATGCGACTGAGGATGGGCTTGGCTTCCAATATCTCGCTGGGCTCCTTGTTTTGCAGGTCGCCGGTGAACACCACCAGGTCGGCCTGTTGGGCGTTGATGCTGTCGACGGCGCGTTCGAGGATTTCCTGTCGGCTGCCAGTATAGGTGCCCACATGTGCATCGCCAAACTGCACGATGCGATAGCCATCGAAGGCTTCGGGCAAATCGCGGCTGGCAAACGTCAGGTGCACCACCTCCAACTGGCCGAAGCCCACATAGGTGCCCCACAGGAAAGCCCCCCAAAACAGCAGCAGGGGCAGCAACAGCAGGAGCCGCTTCCAGCGCCTTCGACGAATGAGCCGACAGAGCAACAGCACCACCAGCGACAGGAATGCCAGCACCCCCCACCCTATATATATATAGGTGTCGGGCTGCAGCAGGACGAACGAGAATAACGTCATGGGCTATCGGAACAATATGGGTTGGGCAATGTAGCTGCCATCAACCTCGCCATGATGATAAACAACATGTCCATTGCAAAGCGTGGTCTCCACCTGCCAGTTGAAGGTATGCCCCTCCAGAGGACTCCATTTGCACTTGCTCTGGATGACAGAGGGTGTCAGCGTCCAAGGGCTATGAGGGCGCACGACGACGAGGTCGGCCAGATAGCCCGGGCGGAGGAATCCACGCTGACGGACGTCGAAGATGCGGGCTGGGTTGTGGGCCATCAGCTCCACCAATCGCTCGATGGTGACAATGCCCTCGTCGACCAGCTGCAGCATGGCCACCAGCGAGAACTGAATCATGGGCATGCCACTGGCCGCCTTTTCGCAACCGCCCTGTTTCTGCGCCAACAGATGGGGGGCATGGTCGGTAGCCACCACGCTGATGCGCCCGTCGACAAGCCCTTCGCGCAGCGCCTGCTGGTCGATGACGCTCTTGATGGCAGGGTTCACCTTTATTCTTGTGCCAAGCTTCGCATAGTCGGCCACCGAGAAAAGCAGATGCCCCACGGTGGCCTCGGCGGTGATGGTATGCAAGCAGTTGGGTGGCACCATCTGTAATTCATTGGCTGTGGAGATATGAGCCAGATGCAGTCGTGTGCCATGTGTCACGGCCAGCATGATAGCCTTGCGAGTGGAGGCCATGCAAGCCTCTTCGCTGCGAATGAGTGGGTGGAGGCGCACGTCGGGGTCGCTGCCAAAGTCCTGCTGATACTGTTGCATGTTGCGCTGGATGATGGCCGTGTCTTCGCAATGCACCATCAGCGGCAGTTGGGCCTGACTGAAGATTTGCTCCAGTGCCTGGTCGTCGTCGACGAGCATGTTGCCTGTGGAGCTGCCCATGAAGAGCTTGATGCCTGGCACGCGATGCGAGGGAATCTGAGGGAAGAGGCCCACATTGTCGTTGGTGGCTCCGAAGAAGAAGGCGTAGTTGACGTGACTCTTCTGTGCTGCCAGTCTGTATTTCTCTTCGAGTGCTTCGAGCGTGGTGGTCTGCGGCACGGTGTTGGGCATGTCGAAGAAGCTGGTGACGCCTCCTGCTGCTGCCGCCCTGCTCTCGCTGTCAATGTCGGCCTTGTCGGTAAGCCCCGGCTCGCGGAAGTGCACATGGTCGTCGATGATGCCTGGCAGTACGTAGCAGCCAGTGGCATCAACAACAGAAGCTGATGGGGGGGCTTCGGTGGTTTCCAATATTTGTTCAATGCGCTCACCGTCAATAACAACAGAGCCAACGAAGGCGCGGCCCTCGTTGACTATTGTTCCTCCTTTGATGATTGTTTTCATGCTATTTCGCTTCTGCTGCTCCTACGGCGCTGCTGTCGTCGATTTCGCCTTTCATTCGCGAAAGGATTTCCTTTGCCTTTCCGTAGTATTCCTTGACGTAGGTGTCGTTTTTGAATTTCTCGCTTGCCTTGCCCATGATTTCCTCTATCTGTGGTGTCAGCATGGGATAGGGCATGTTTGACGTGAGTATCTGAAAGGCGCAAGGCCCCAACACATTGTCCAGGTTGTCGAGGATGAATCGGGTTTCCAGACTGTCAATTTTTGCCAGGAGCACGTTTTCTTCCACCGACAGTTTGCTGGCGATGGTCTGTTCGTCGACTCCTTCAAGCAGCATCTGTATCTGCTTGTGTCCCAGCTCTCCGCGCTCATTTTGCAGCTGTATCAGCTTGTCGAGATATTCGTAGAGCATATCGTTCATGGGCGACCCGCTCACTTTGTGTCCTGTCTTGTCGATGCTCACGAGTATGTCGCCTTTCTCCATCACGATGGGCATTCCTCCATCTGCCACGGAGAGCATAGCCAGCCTGATGGTGTCGAGCTTACCCGCGAATCCGAATGAGCCATGCACCACTTCGCACGAGTCGATGTCCTTCGGCCCGTCGTTCATCATCACTTTCAGATAGATCTTGCTGCCATCGAGCACCGACACCGACGAAGAGCCTTGGATGTTGTACGACTCCATTTGTTGCTCGGCACACGCGACTATGGTGAGAGCCACCACAACGACAAGCGAGTATGATAATTTGTTCATAGACATGTTTTAGCGTTTGCTTATGCGAGTGCAAATGTACAACGTTATCTTGAACTATGAAAATAAATTTGCGCAATTTAAGCAAAACTCCCTTTCTTTTAGCGTTTTTTTGCCTCTTTCTGCAGTTCGGCGTCCATTCTATACACTGTATAGAGTTGCAGGAAGGCAGCTATGAGCAGCACCACCACCCAGTTGTTGTGGATGTAGCGGAGCCACGTCAGATGGTCGAGTGCGAAGGGATTGCCATGGTCGGCAAACATCAACGATGCCACCACGATGAGTAGCACATCGCTGATGAGCATGATGCGGCGCAGTCGCAGGATGGTGACGTTCTGCCCCTCATAGCGCTGCAGCACCTGCATGGCCACGAATGCCAGGGCGCCCACTGCAAACACGTAGGGGGCTATGGTTGGTGCGGCCATGCCCATCACCGCCCCGGCGAGCATGAGCACGGCGCCAATGGCATAGATGATGCCCTGCAGCTTATTCAACGGTTTCATTTTCGGTACTGATTTCGGTGATGGGTGCATCGTCGCTGAGCACAAACACGTCTTCGTCGTCGGCACGCATGAAATAGCGCTCTCGGCCCACTCGCTCCATGGCCTTCGGGTCGGTCTGTAGCATGTACACCTGCTCTTGGTTGGCTTTTGTGGTGGCGATGTTGATGGCCACCTCGTGCTTCAGCTCGCTGATGCGGTGCTTGTTGCGCAGGTGTGCCACCACGCTGTTGTCGCCCAGGAAGCCCACTATCAGTATGCCTATTGCCAGCGTGATGATGTATTTTGTGTACTTCATGTGCAGCACGTGCTTCACGCCCCTGTACACTTTCTTCAATGATTCCTTTTTTGTCATGTCGATATAATTTAAATTGAGGGGCGAGGAGTTTAGTCGTTTGGTATATTTGTCGTTTGGGGATGTTACCGCAAGCCTAAACGACTAAACGACCAATCCCCTAAACGACTAACTTCTCACCCCTCACCTCTCACTCCTCACTCCTTACGCTATCACCAGGTTGAATGCCTTCTGTAGTTGTTCCACCATCGCATTGTTCTCTTTCATCAGATCCAGTTGCTCACTTCGGGTCAGTATTCTCTGTGCTGCCGTATGCTCTGCCACCCTGAGTGTGAGCGTGATGGCGCTGTTGCGCAGATGTTTCTTCAGCGTGGCCACGATGCTGCCCCTGATGTTGTCCATCTCGGTTTTTATGATTTCGTTGGGCACCACCACCTCCACTGCCGGCATGGCGACGATGGTGGGGTTCATGTTTTTCATTCGTGTGGCCAATCCGCTCAGATGTTGTGGCATGCGTATGCACATTGCCATCCATTGCAGCTCCAGCTCGTCCTGTGTGAACTCTTGCTGCTCTTTTTTCGCTTCGGCATCGTCGGCTCCGGGTGTTCCGGGCAGGATGAGCATCTTCTTTGCATTCGACTGCTGTCGCAGGTTGCTCCACGAGGAGCCCAGCTTCGACAGCCTGAGTGCGGGTGCTTCGCCAGCCTTTCTTGTTTCGGGTATCGGCTGCGCTGCCGTGCTGATGGGTTGTCCTGTGTGTGTGTCATTCTGTTTCACAGCCGCGGCTACCTGTGGGGCCGTCTTCACTTCGGGCTGTATAGATGGCTTTGCGCCCTTTGGTGTGGCCAGGGGTGCCATCAGCAATTTGAACAGGGTTTTCAGTTGCCGGGGCTTGCGCCCCGCTCCGTCGGCTTCGGGCTGTGTGATTTGGGCAATCTCGATGAGCGTCAGCTCCACGAGCAGCCGTTTGTTCGACGATTGGCGGTAGGCGATGTCGCACTGGTTCATCAGCCTCAGTGCCTGGTATAGGAATTTTGTGCTGGCCTTCCGTGCCTGCTCGGTGTAGCGCTGCCGCTGCTGGTTGCTCACTTCGAGCAGTGGGAGCGTCTGCGGGTCGCGAGCCATCATCACATTGCGCACATGCTTGGCCAATCCCTGCACCAGCAGCCCGGCATCGAATCCCCTGCCCAGCACATCGTTGAGCAGCACCATCACCTCGGCCACCTTGTTGTCTATCGACAGGTCGACGATGCGGAAATAGTTCTCCGAGTCGAGCACGTTCAGGTCTTCTATCACCTTCTGATAGGTGATGTTTCCTTGGCAGAACGATGCGGCCTGGTCGAAGATGCTCAGTGCGTCGCGCATGCCTCCGTCGGCCTTCTCAGCGATGACGGCCAGTGCCTCCTCCTCATAGTGTATGCCCTCTTTCTGGGCAACGCTCTTCAGGTGCTCAATGGTGTTCTGCACCGTCATCCTCTCGAAGTCGTAGATTTGGCACCGGCTCAGGATGGTGGGCAGGATCTTGTGTTTCTCGGTGGTGGCCAGGATAAAGATGACGTGCGATGGCGGCTCTTCGAGGGTCTTCAGGAAGGCGTTGAAGGCTGCCGCCGAGAGCATGTGCACCTCGTCGATGATGAACACCTTGTAGCGCCCCACCTGCGGCGGTATGCGTGTCTGCTCCATCAACGTCTTGATGTGCTCCACCGAGTTGTTCGAGGCGGCGTCGAGTTCAAAGATGTTCAGCGAGCGTTGCTCGTTGAAGCTCTGGCAACTTTCGCACTCACCACAGGCCTCGCCGTCGGCAGTGGGGTGCTGGCAGTTGATGGCTTTGGCGAAGATGCGGGCGCAGGTGGTCTTGCCCACCCCGCGCGGTCCGCAGAACAAGTAGGCATGGGCCAGCTTGCCGCTCTTCACCGCATTCTTCAGCGTGGTGGTCAGCGCCGCCTGCCCCACCACGCTGTCGAAGGTCATCGGGCGGTACTTGCGTGCCGAAACAATATACTCCATATTCGTTGGTTTCTGATTTCAGGCTACAAAGTTAATGCTTTTTTGTCAAATGCCCAACAATTCGTTGGAAAAAAGTTGGTGCTGTACGGGTGAAAATACGGTAGCGTTTTTTGAGTGTTCAGAGGTCTTTGTTTCGGCTATGTTTTGAATGGTTAATTTCTGCTTAAGATAGGAGAAAAATCGTGAAGGAATGTGAAATGAAAATTCCTGAATTCTTACAAAAAAAATTATCATTCTGGAACGGAAGATGCACACTTTCTGTCGTTTGTGCAGGGTTGAGGGACGAGGAGAAAAGGAGTTTTAAGGTTGATTTTGCACAGCTGGCGCGGTTTTGTGCAGCATTTTAGCCGATTTTGTGGCCGATTTCCGTTTCCGTAAGCACGCCCCAGCGGAAAACGGCAACGCCATTTTTTTTTTCGGCGTTGACTTTTTCGAGCCAGCGAAGGGGATTTTGTGGTTATTTGAGGCCAACAGGCTGAAAGCCAGTCATTTGCCGAACCCTCTCAAAACTCGCGTATTTTCGGCCAAAAGTTTTCTCGTGGAAAATTTTCGAAATATGAGGGCCTTTAGCGGTTTTTGGGAGGCATCCGTTTTAATATATTTTTATTTTTCGGGGTGGTTTCGTGCAGAGTAATGATTAAAGGCTCTACCGCTTTTTTTCGTACGGTTGAAAAGACGGTAGCGTTTTTTGAAGATTCCAGACGCTGAAAGCGTCTTTTCAATCGTACAGCTCGAATTCGTTTAATTACTGCGTTCCTCGTGGGTCTTCGACAAATCTCGAGAAAATACGTTGTTAAAACAATAGACAGCTGAGAAGTTACATCTATTTAGTTCACCTCATCCATATCCATAGGAACAGCCCCCCACGTCTGTCAGCAATCGGAGAAAGTAACTTCTGCAACTGCAGACAGACTTGGGGGGCTATCCCTACGGCGGGCGTAGGAATCAGACTAAAACTCGGTGAATGACAACGGCATCAGGTTGCTGATGCCATCCATCACATACACGCTCTTCTTACCATAGAGCAGGATGCGCAGCTTGCGACCATAGCGCGTCTCGGTTTCGATGAGCACTTGACGACACGTGCCACAAGGCGACACCGGTTCGTCGGTAAGCTCGCCTTGAGGGTCACGGGCAGCAATGGCCAGCATCACTGGGGGCACGTCGGGATATTGTGCGCCAGCGGCGAAGAGCGCCGACCGCTCGGCACAGAGTCCGGCGGGGAAGGCAGCGTTCTCCTGGTTGCAGCCAGGGAGCAGGGTTCCGTCGGCCAAGAGCAGGGCTGCCCCCACATGGAAATGGGAATAGGGCGCATACGAGCGGGACGTGGACTGGATGGCCACCTCAATCAATGAGCGCTCAGCATCGGTAAGCTCGCCCATCTGGCATTCCTTAATCTGTACTTTTAGTTTCAGGTCTTTCATATTGTTGTTTCAAGCTATTCGGTTATCACTTTCAACTTCGAGGAGTAAATTTTCAAATGAAGAGTGAAGAATGAAGAATAACTTGCGTCCCGTTGGTAGCAAGCGGCAGAGCCGAGCAGCTATCGCAGTTCTATCCTCCTTCCACCTTCAACCCTCCACTCACCACTCACCTCCCATAGCTTGGCGTCACCTTGAACTCGTAGGGGAACTGTTCTGCCTTGCCATGCCACGACAACATCGCGTGCTTGTTGGGGGCACCCATGACGAGCAGATAGAGATGGGCTATCGGCTCGTCGGCAGGCAGCACCATGGTGGTGGCTCCCACAGGGCTGTAGATGCTGCGTCCGCTCTTGGTGACGGCGACAAAGCCCTGCAGCAGCTGCTTGCTGCCACGCAGACGGGCAGCCACCCGCTTGAGCTGGCGGCCGGGGGTGAGCAGATGGTCGAGCTTGATGGCGCTGAAGCCATACGCCTCGAGCGTGTCCTTGGGCGCTTGCCAGCCGTCGGTGAGTTCCACCACGGGCGAGGAGAACGTGCAGGCATAGGGGCGCGTCTCCTTGCGGGCGTGGTTGAAGTCGAAGTTCATCAGGTGCTGATAGCCCTGGAACATCTCGCGGCAGAACTGTGGCTGCGTCATGTTGTAGACGCGCTTGTAGGTGATGACGGGGTCTTCGCCGCGCCGTCCCTCGTGATAGAGGTGGCCGATGGATGGCTTGCCGTGCAAGTCGCTCCACCACTGGATGACGTAGGGCGAGTGGTAGATATTGTCACCAGCGAGATAGGCTTTGTGGGTGAGCTTCTTGAAGGCCTCGAAGTGATAGTTCTCGCTGGTGAGCCAGTCGTGGTTCACCTGCCAGAGCATCCACTGCGAGGTCATCTCGAAGAATCCCGTGCCGCCCCAGCAGTCGCTCACGCTGTCGGCCATGTTCTGCATCTGGAACGAGTGTCCCAGCTCATGGGCCATGCAGTTCATGGTGCGGTCTTGGATGCGGTTGGGGGCCACCCACAGGGCGCCGATGAAGTTGTCGTAGGTGCCGCCGTAGGCAGTGCCGTCGAGCGAGTAGTTCACCATCACCATCATCTTGTAGCGCTCAGCCTTCGAGCCAGGCTTCACAAACTGGAGCGTGTCGCGGAAATAGTCGTAGAACGTCTGCACGCGGTCGGTGAGCTGCTGCAGGTCGAACTTCATGGGCTTGCCCTCGAGTGCTGGCGGGTTGCTGGTGTCCTGTCCGAATCCCCGCTCCCACATCAGGATGAGGTCGTCGGTCTGCACGCTGCGCTTGAAGCTCCATTGCGAGGTGTCGCTCTGCAAGTTCATCTTGCGCAAGTCCTCGGGGATATACACCTGCTTGCTGGGCTTGACGACCTCTCTGATGGCCTCGGCCATCTTGGCGGCTCCGTTGGCATTAGGGTGAATCATGTCGCTCGTCATCAGCTTCTGGTCGGTGACGACGCTGTGCAGGTCGATGACTTGCAAGTGATTGCGCTCGGCCAGCTTCTGAATGCTGGGGATGACGCCCTCGGTAATCACCTTTTCGGTGATGCCCCACTTGTTGCGGAAGGCCTTGATGGGCGTGCAGAGATAAATCTGCGGATGCGAGGGCAGGGCCTTCAGCGTGTCGATCATGGCCTGATAGTCAAGCTCATACTGCTGCTGGTTCCACTGATAGTCTTTCGAGTCGTTAGTGCCCAGCTTGATGAGCACGATGTCGGGGCAGAAGGCCTTGGCATCGCGCCAAGCCTGCTCCTGCATGTAGGGGTGGTCACTGGTGGCCATCATGCAGCGGGCACCTACGCCGTAGTTCTTCACTACGAAGTTGCGCCCCAGCAGTCGCTGCAGCTGGGCGGGATAGCCCTTCTGCTCCTGCATGTCGATGCCCGAGCCATGGGTGATGCTGTTGCCTATGCATGCCACGCGCTTGGCACCCACCGGATGTTGGGGCAACGAGCGCAACCAGGCGCTGAGGTCGGCGAGCAGCTGGTCGTGATATTGGAACGATGTGCGGAAGCCGAAACCATGTCCGCCAGATGGATAGACATGCAGGGCACAGTGGTTGCCAGCCTGGCGCATGGCGGTGTAGTAGGCCACGCCGTTGGTCACGGGTGGCACGGCACCGTCGTCGTTGGCCGTGAGGATGATGGCGGGCGGGGTGAGATGGCTGCGCACCGCATTCTGGTTGCTCCATTCCTTCACCAACGCTTCGTCGTTCATGCCTTCCTCGCCCAAGAATCCCTGACAAGAGCCTTTGTGGCTCTCGCGGTAGTTCATCGAGATGACAGGATAGAACAGGATGCTGAAATTGGGACGGCAGTCGAACTCGCTGTGCGTGCTGACGCTGCTGGCCAGATGGCCTCCTGCCGACGAGCCCATGATGCCCACATCGAGCGGGTTGATGCCCCACACCAGCGCAGAGTCGCGCACGGTGCGGATGGCTTGCTGGGCATCGCCAAGGGGAATGGTACGGTCGCCACCTGGCATACGATATTTGAGCACGAAGTAGGCGATGCCCTGGCTGTTGAACCAGGGTGCCCAGTCGTGCCCCTCGTGCTCCATGGCCAGATGGGTGTAGCCTCCGCCCGGCAGCGCCACAATGGCACGTCCCGACGGCTGCTGGGGCAGATAAGCCACCATGTTCGACTGGCCGTCGGGGGTGATGTTCACGGTGAACTTTCTTTCGGTCTGAGCCACCACGATGAGCGTGAGGCATGCCAGAACACAGCTGGCAACAGCTCTTTTCTTCATATTCAGATTCTTCCTATATGAGTTAAGAATTTAGAATTAAGAATTTAGAGTTATTCTCGCTTCGCTGCGATTGAGAATTATGAATTAAGAATTGGTGCGCGAAATAATTCTACACTCCTCATTCATAATCGCCAAAGGCGATAACTCTTAATTCTAAACTCATAACTCCTACCCGCCAAAGGCGATAACTCTTAATTCTTAACTCTAAATTGCATAAAATCAGATTATCCACCAAAGTTGTCGTACATGATGCTTTCGGGGTCTACGCCGAGGCCGTCGAGCATCTGCACCACAGCATTCGACATAGGGCCGGGACCACACATGTAGTACTCCACGTCTTCGGGAGCATCGTGGTCCTTCAGGTAGGTGTTGTACATCACCTGATGCACGAAGCCCGGCGTGTACTTCACGCCAGCGGCATCGGCGGCGGGGTCTGGACGGTCGAGGGCCAGGTGGAAATGGAAGTTGGGGTACTCCTTCTCCAGGCCGAGGAAGTCGTCGAGATAGAACACCTCGTTCAGGGCGCGTGCACCATAGAAGTAGTGCATCTCACGGTCGGTGGTGTGCAGCGTCTTGGTCATGTGCATAATCTGCGCACGCAGGGGAGCCATGCCGGCGCCGCCGCCCACCCATATCATCTCGCGCTTCGAGTCGAAATGGGGATGGAAGTCGCCGAAGGGGCCGCTCATGATGACCTTGTCGCCGGGCTTCAGCGAGAAGATGTAGCTGCTGGCGATGCCAGGGTTCACCTCCATGAAACCGCTCTTGTCGGCCTTGAACGGTGGCGTGGCAATGCGCACGGTGAGCATGAACACGTCGCCCTCGGCGGGATAGTTGGCCATGGAGTAGGCACGGATGGTGGGCTCGGGGTTCTTGCACTTCAGGTCGAACATCTTGAATTTCTCCCAGCTGGGCACGTACTCGGCACCAATGAGCTGGCGGTCGTAGTTGTTGTAGTCGATGCAGTCGAAGGCCGGAATCTTGATTTGAGCATAAGAGCCGGGGATGAAGTCCATGTGCTCGCCCGGAGGCAGCTGCACCTTGAACTCCTTGATGAACGTGGCCACGTTCTTGTTGCTGATGACGGTGCACTCGTACTCCTTCACGCCGAGGATGCTCTCGTCAACGTGGATGCTCATGTCGCCCTTCACCTTGCACTGGCACCCCAGTCGCCAGTGGGCTTTGATCTCCTTGCGGGTGAAGTGGGGCTTCTCAGAGTCGAGGATCTCTCCCCCACCCTCCAGCACTTGCACCTTGCACTGTCCGCAGCTGGCCTTTCCACCGCATGCCGAGGGCAGGAAGATGCCGCTCTGGTTGAGTGTGGCCATGAGGTTGTTGCCCTGTGGCACGTTGAGCACCTTGTCGCCATTCACCGTGATGTTCACATTGCCGCTGGGCGAGAGATAGTTCTTAGCCACCAGCAGGATGATGACAATGGCAATGATTGTCACCAGGAAAACCAATATGCTATATAGAATAAACTGTGCCATAATCCTTTAGATGTTTAAGCCCGAGAAGCACATCATGGCCATGGCCATGAGTCCCACGGTGATGAATGTAATACCCAGTCCCTGCAGTGGCTTGGGCACGTCGCAATACTGCATCTTCTCGCGGATGGCTCCCAGCGAGACGATGGCCAGCGTCCAACCGATGCCCGAGCCAACGGCATAGACCATAGCATCCCAGACACTGGTGATGGCCTGCGTGTTGGTGGGGTCGAGCAGGATGCGCTGCTGCATGAACAGCGAGGCGCCCATGATGGCGCAGTTCACGGCGATGAGGGGCAGGAAGATGCCCAGCGCGGCATAGAGCGAAGGACTGTACTTCTCGACCACCATCTCCACCAGCTGCACGATGCCAGCGATGACGGCAATGAAAAGGATGAAGCTGAGGTAGCTGAGGTCAACGCCCTCGATAAGGCAGTTGGGACCCAGCACCTTCGTCTGCAGCAGGTAGTCGACGGGCACGGTGACCAGCAGCACGAAGGTGACGGCCATGCCCAGTCCCAAGGATGTCTTCACCGTCTTCGACACGGCCAGATAGGAGCACATGCCGAGGAAGAAGGCGAAAATCATGTTGTCGACAAAAATCGACCTAAAGAATAGACTTATTGCGTGTTCCATAACTTATTTCTCCTTATAAAAGTATGCACGGTGTACCCAAATCACAATACCAACGAGAATCAGAGCCATGGCAGGCATGGTCATCATGCCATTGTTGATGTAGCCAGCTTCGTAGGCTCCGTCGGGGATGATCTGGAAGCCTAAGAGCGAGCCACGTCCGAACAACTCGCGCACAGCACCCACGATGACAAGAATCATGGCGTAGCCCAGGCCGTTGCCGACACCGTCGAGGAACGAGGGCCAAGGCTTGTTCTGCATGGCGAAGGCCTCGAGACGTCCCATCAGGATGCAGTTGGTGATGATGAGTCCCACATAGACGGAGAGCTGCACGCTGACATCGTAGACGAAAGCCTTGAGCACCTGGCTGACGATAGTCACCAGCGCGGCCACCACCACCAATTGCACCACGATGCGAATGCGGTTGGGGATGGTATTGCGCAGAATGGAGATAATCACATTGGCAAAGGCAGTGATCACCGTCACGGCGAGGCCCATCACGATGGCGGGCTTCAGCTGCGAGGTCACAGCCAGGGCCGAGCAGATGCCCAGCACTTGCACAAGTATAGGATGGTCGAGGTTCAGCGGATTGGTCAGAGCCTCTTTATTCTGTTTACTGAATAGTGCCATAGTTTACTCCTCCTTAGCTTTAGTTTTCATTTCAGGGCAGCAGTCCTTCGACTTGTTGTCAGTGCAGCACGAGTCTTTTTTCTCTGAGTCGCAGCAATCACGATGCGACGAGTTCAGAAATCGTTGCGCAGCAGCCTTCAGTCCCTGCTTTATCATGTCGTTCACGCCGTTGCTGGTCAGCGTGGCACCCGTCACGCAGTCCACCTGTGTCGTAGGGTCTTCCACGTTCTTCACCACTGCGAGGGCCACTTCGCCATTGGCAAAGACCTTCTTGCCGATAAACTTCTCCTGCCAGGCTTGCGAGTCCTTGATTTCTGCTCCCAAGCCAGCCGTCTCGCTCTCGTGGTTGAAATAGGCGCCATAGACGGTGGGCTCCTCTTCGCCATGAATGGCGATATAGCCACTGATGCCGCCCCAGAGTCCCATGCCCTTCAGGCTGAACACCATGATTTCCTCGCCATCAACAAGGCAGGCATAGGCTTTTTGCCCATCAACGTCGGTCTCGGCCTTCACCACCTCGGCATATTTGGCTTCTGCGTCGGCATCGTTCAGGCCACGAATGTTGAGCGAACAGAGAATCTGTTTCTTCACGTCAAGTGCCACGTTGGCCTCCTGCTTCTCCTTCAGCGCTGAAGAGACGAAAGCCAGCAGGAAGGCCACGATGACCACCAGTATCGTACTATATATAATAATGTACGCGTTGGAGTTTGTATTCAGCTTACTCATTTTGTACCTCCTCTCTTCACTCGTTTACTAATATTGCGCTCCACCACGAAGTGGTCGATGGTGGGAGCAAACATGTTCATCAGCAGGATGGCAAGCATCATACCCTCAGGATATCCGGGGTTCATCACGCGTATGACGATGGCCATCACGCCAATCAGCAGACCATAAATCCACTTGCCCGACTCGGTGCGCGCCGAGGTGACGGGGTCGGTGGCCATGAACACGGCACCGAAGGCAAATCCGCCCAGCACCAGATGTTCGTACCAAGGAATGACAGTGGAGCCTGTGGCAGAGAAGAAGGCGGCCGTAGCAGCGCCACCCACAAAGACGCTCAGCATGGTCTTCCACGATGCGATGCCCGTGACGAGCAGCAGCACGGCGCCCAGGGCGATGGCGATGACGCTGGTCTCACCGATGCTGCCGGGGATGAAGCCGCAAATCATGTCGCAGAGCGATGCATCAGGCTGTACGCCCAAGCCCACCTGTGCCAGTGGCGTGGCCGAGGTGAAGCCGTCGACGAGCGTGTTGCCCATCCCAAAAATGGTGTCCTGTGCCACCCACACCTTGTCGCCACTCATCATCGAGGGATAAGCGAAGAACAGGAAGGCACGGCAGATGAGTGCGGGGTTGAAGATGTTCATACCCGTTCCACCGAAGATTTCCTTACCAATGACGACAGCAAAAGCCACCGCGATGGCCAGTATCCACAGCGGGCAGTTCACGGGGATGATCATCGGGATGAGGATACCGCTCACGAGGAAGCCCTCCTGAATCTCCTCGCCCTTCCACTGTGCCCAGGCAAACTCAATGCCCAGACCCACAATGTAAGAAACGAGAATCTTTGGCAGCACGGCAAAGAAGCCATAGAAGAACACTTCGAAGAATCCTGCCGTGGCGAGGGTGCCAGCAGCCAAGTAGTTCTGATAGCCCACATTGTACATGCCAAAGAGCAGGGCGGGCATCAGGGCGATGACCACCATGCTCATGATGCGCTTCGAGTCGATGGCATCATGGATGTGCACACCGTTCCTCGACGTGGTGTTTGGCACGTAGAGGAACGTCTCGAAACCGTCGAAGAGCGAGCGGAAAGCATGCAGCTTGCCGTCCTTCTCGAAGTTCGGTTTTATCTTGTTCAAATAATTTCTTAGTGCGCTCATAGTCGTTTATGCGTTTTCTTTACGTAAGTTGTTAAGTCCTTCACGCACAATGCGCTGCAGCTCCAGCTTCGAGGAATCCACGAACTCGGCCAAGGCGAAATCCTCGGGAGCCACCTCGTAGATGCCCAGCTGCTCCATCTTGTCGATGTCGCCAGTGATGATGGCCTTGATGAGATACTCGCCATAGATGTCCATTGGCAGCACGCGGTCGTACTCGCCACTCATGATGATATGGCGCTCGCCGCCTTTCACGCGGGCATCGAGTGCATACTTCTTCTTGCCCTGCAGCCACGAGAAATAGCTGCGGTTGACCGAGAACTGCTTCAGGCGCGGCATAATCCAGCCGGCAAACTCGTCGGCGTCGTCGCCTTCGGGGATGATGGTCACCTCCGACGAATGGGCACCCAGGAAACCGTCAGCAGTGGTTTGCCGCCCAGTGAGCACGTTGCCGTCGATGATGCGCACATGGTGGTCGGCATCATAGCTGTTGGCCACCAGTGTGTGCAGCTCCTGCCCCACCAGCATTTCCACCAGACAGGGTTTCTTCACCTCGCTACCGCAGAGGGCCACCAGTCGGCGGAAGTCCACCATGCCGGTATTCAGCAGACGGCCGATGAAGAGCACCACCGTGGGGTCGCCGATGGTCCACACCACCTCGCCCTTGTTCACAGGGTTCAGATGATTCACCTGCACACCCACATTGCCGGCAGGACAGGGTCCGTCGAAGACGGTCACCTCGGCATCCTTCACCGATTCCAGCGCAGAGCCGACGCCAACGCCCACATAAACCTTGGCAATCTTCGAGAGGGCCGTGATGCCCGTCTGGAAGTCTTGCTCCTGACCTTTCACCTCCTGCTCGAAGCTGCAAGCCAGCGGTTTGTCTCTCAGTGCAGAAACAAAAATTGCCTTCGGCTGCGTTTCAGGATTGGTTGACACAGCATAAGGCAACTGGTTGATGTAGCCAAAGATACCAGCTTGAAGGAGCGCATCGACGACGGCCTTGCCATCCATCTGTGCCACGTTCTTCTTTCCAAAGTCTACGTAGCACTGCTCCTTGTCGGCCTCTACCTTCACACAGAGCACCTTGCGGCGCTCGCCACGCTCCACAGCCGTCACACGGCCACTCACTGGCGAGGCAAAGCGCACATCAGGCCATTGCTTGTTCACAAACAGGGCCTCGCCAGCCTTCACCACGTCGCCCTCTTTCACCACCACCTTGGGGACGACCCCTTCAAAGTCGGCAGGCGAAAGGGCAAAACGGCCGCTGGGCTTCAGCACAAGCTTCTCGGCAGAAGCTGCGCCAGCCAGGCGGATGTCAAGGCCTTTGCGTAGTTTAATCACATTTGCCATTCGATATATATTATTATGTTTATAGAAATCTCGCTGCAAAGGTACAAAAATAGTGGCAGAAACGAAAGGAAAAAAAGATTTTTCTTTATCTCGATAAAGCAGATAACAGAAAATAATCGTGTTTTTTGCACCGTTGAAAAGCAAACGCACACCACGGCAAAATTTGGAGCGCTCCAAATTTTAAAAAGTCAACGCCAAATTTTAAAAAGTCAACGCCAAATTTTGGCGAGTCATGCCCCTATGCCAATTTACCATTGTGGGATGGGAAAATAGCAAAAAGTGAGGCGTTTCGTTGCAGATTCAGAGAAAAAAGCGTACCTTTGCAACGATTTTTCAGAATAATAATACAAAAACATTCAATGTAGACATGAATCTAAGAATTGCTGTCCAATCCAAAGGCCGACTTTTCGACGACACGATGCACCTGCTGGCCGAGGCCGACATCAAGGTGGGGGCCACCAAGCGCACGCTGCTCGTAGCCGCAAAAGACTTCCCCCTGGAAGTGCTCTATCTGCGCGACGATGACATCCCGCAGAGCGTGGCCACAGGCGTGGCCGACATCGGCGTGGTGGGCGAAAACGAGTTTGTGGAGCGCGGAGCCGAGGCCGACATCATCTCTCGCCTGGGCTTCAGCCAATGTAGGCTGTCGCTGGCCATACCCAAAGAAGCCGACTATAAAGACTTGTCATGGTTCGAGGGAAAGAAGATTGCCACCAGCTATCCCGTCATCCTGAACCGCTTCCTCGACGAGCATCACATCGAGGCTAAGATTCACGTCATCACGGGTAGCGTGGAAATCAGTCCGGGCATAGGACTGGCCGACGCCATTTTTGACATCGTTTCGTCGGGGTCGACGCTCGTGAGCAACAATCTGCGCGAGGTGGAGGTGGTGATGCAGAGCGAGGCACTGCTGATAGGACATCCGGGAATGGCACCTGAGAAAAAGGCTATCCTGGAACAGATGCTGTTCCGATTCGAGGCTGTACGACAGGCTGAGGACAAGAAATATGTGCGTATGAACGCACCCAAAGCCCGACTGCAGGAGATTATCAGCGTGTTGCCAGGACTGAAGAGTCCCACGGTGATTCCGCTGGCCGACGATGAGTGGTGCTCGGTACACACTGTGCTCGACGAACACCGCTTCTGGGAAATCATCGGACAACTGAAAGATTTGGGCGCTCAAGGCATACTGGTAACACCCATCGAAAAAATGATTCTTTGACTGTAGGTAATTGACTATAGACTGTAGGTTATTGACTATAGACTGTAGGTTATTGACTGTAGACTTTAGGTTATTGACTGTAGACTATAGGTTATTGACTGTAGACTGTAGGTTATTGACTGTAGACTGTAGGTTATTGACTGTAGACTGTAGGTTATTGACTGTAGACTGTAGGTTATTGACTGTGACTGTAGGTTATTGACTGTAGACTTTAGGTTATTGACTGTAGACTATAGGTTATTGACTGTAGACTTTAGATAGTAGGCTATTGACTTACAAAATAATATCGACTATAAACGATTCATGAAAATAATACGATATCCGGGAAGGGAGCAGTGGAAGGAGATTACCGAGCGACCACACTTAGACCACTCTCAACTACAGCAGACGGTGAGCGGTGTGCTCAACGACGTGCGACAGCGAGGCGACGAGGCCGTGCTCGACTATGAGGAGCGTTTCGACCACGTCAGGCTGCAACAGTTGGCCGTCACACCAGAAGAGATGGACGAGGCCGAGAGGTTGGTAAGCCCCGAGCTGAAAGAGGCCATCGAGTTGGCTCACCACAACATCTATGCTTTCCACGAGGTGCAGCAGTTTCAAGGGGTGCGCGTGGAGACACAGCCGGGCGTGGAGTGCTGGCAGCGTAGTGTGCCCATCGAGAAGGTGGGCCTCTACATCCCCGGCGGCACCGCACCCCTGTTCAGCACCGTACTGATGTTGGCCACTCCGGCAAAAATAGCAGGTTGTCGCCATATTGTGCTCTGTACCCCACCCGACCGCGAAGGACACGTAAACCCTGCCATCCTTGTGGCTGCCCGCACAGCTGGCGTCAGTGCCATCTACAAAGCAGGTGGCGTGCAGGCCATCGGTGCTATGGCCTACGGCACACAGACGGTGCCAAAGGTCTACAAGATTTTTGGCCCTGGCAACCAGTACGTGATGGCCGCCAAGCAGCAGGTGAGCCTCGGCGACGTAGCCATCGACATGCCTGCGGGTCCCAGCGAGGTGTGCGTGTTGGCTGATGAGACGGCCAATGCCCAGTTCGTGGCAGCCGACTTGCTGTCGCAAGCCGAGCACGGCGTGGACTCGCAGGTGCTGCTCATCACCACCAGCGAACAAACGCTCAGCGACGTGCAGCAGGAGGTGGAGCGCCAGTTGGCACTCCTACCCCGCAAGGAGATTGCCGCAAAAGCCCTCGACAACAGCCGCATGGTGCTCGCTGCTTCGTCCGACGAGATGATGGCCCTCAGCAACGCCTATGCTCCTGAGCACCTCATCATCCAAACCCGCGACTACACAGCCCTCGCCGAAAAAGTAGTCAACGCGGGCAGCGTCTTCCTCGGACAGTATGCTTGCGAGAGTGCCGGCGACTATGCCAGCGGCACCAACCACACCCTGCCCACACACGGCTACGCCACCGCCTACAGCGGTGTGAACCTCGACAGCTACTGCCGCAAGGTGACCTTCCAGCACCTCACCGCCGAAGGTGTCCGCCGCATCGGCCCCGCCGTGGAGCTGATGGCCGAGGCCGAACAGCTCCACGCCCACAAGAACGCTATGACCCTCCGCCTAAGCACCCTGAAAAGCTAATAAGCCATCCGTCCCCCTAATAGCATCTATAGTATCTATAGCATCTATAGTATCTATAGAGTCTATAGCTTCTATAGCATCTATAGCATCTATAAAGCCCCAAAAAGAAGAAAGCATGAAGCCCCTGCAACAACTCATCCGCCCCAACATCCTGGCCCTCGCGCCATACAGCTCCGCCCGGAACGAATACGCCGGCCACGAAGCCCACGTGTTCCTCGATGCCAACGAGAACCCCTACGGCGCGCCCATGAACCGCTATCCCGACCCCCTTCAGCGCGAGCTGAAGGAGCGCATCGCACAGACAAAGGACGTCCCCGCCGACGGCATCTTCCTGGGCAACGGCAGCGACGAGGCCATCGACCTGCTCTACCGCTGTTTCTGCCAGCCAGGCATCGACAACGTGGTGGCCATCGAACCCACCTACGGCATGTATCGCGTATGTGCCGACATCAACGACGTGGAGTATCGCACCGTGCTGCTCGACGAGCAGTTCCAGATAAAGGCCGAAGAGCTGCTTGATGCTTGCGATGAGCACACCAAGCTCATCTGGATATGCAGCCCCAACAACCCCACGGGCAACAGCATACAGCGCGATGAGATGCTGAAAGTCATCGACGGCTTCGATGGACTTGTGGTGGTAGACGAGGCCTACAGCGACTTCGCACGTCAGCAACCGCTGCGCATGGAGCTGGCCAAGCACCCCAATCTGGTGGTGCTCAACACGATGAGCAAGGCGTGGGCATCGGCAGCCATCCGACTGGGCATGGCCTTTGCCAGTCCCGACATCATCGATGTCTTCAACAAGGTGAAATACCCCTACAACGTCAACTTGCTCACCCAACAGCAAGCCATGAAAATCCTTGATGCCAAGGCCGACGTGGAGCGCCAGCTGCAACTCATCATGCAACAGCGCTCACAGGTGATGACAGCTTTCCGACAGCTGCCCATCTGTCAGCAGGTCTACCCTACCGATGCCAATTTCTTCCTCGCCCGCGTCACCGACGCTCAGGCCATCTATAACTATCTGGTGAAGTGTGGCATCATCGTGCGCAACCGCACCCGCGTGCAGCTCTGCCACAACTGCTTGCGCATCACCATCGGCACACGCTCTGAGAACGACGAGCTGCTGGGTGCCCTGCGGCAATACAAAAACTAAGTTCCCTCCCTTCTGCCTCCGAGGGGGCTACGATAGCCTTGTTTGCGGTCTATCGTAGCCCCCTCGAAGCTGAAGGGAGGGCTTTAGCAGTCCTCAATCGTTGATGAACACTTTGCGCGAAGAGCCATCAGCATGCTTCTCGATGCAGAGGCCACGTGGCATCTCCATCCGGCGGCCATGCAGGTCGTAATAAGCCTTGACAGGCGATTCTTCCGTCTGACGTGGGTCGTTGATAGCTGTATAGCTCTCGTCGATGGTAAAGATAAAGGTGTTCAGGCTGCGGGGTGGCAAAGTATATACAAACTCGCTCACCGGCTCCTCGATTTCGAGGGGCAACTCCTGGCAGAGTTTCTCTTTCTCATTGCCCGTAGACTGCAGCAACATTCCGCTTTTCACTTTGAAAGGCAGCTTGAGTTTCAAGTCACGTCCGTTCTTTGTCGTGTCGATGGCCATCACGATAAGCGAGTCGCCCTTGATGTAGGCCGACGTCTCGAAAGCGCTGTTCGTGCCCGTGCTCACACTCGACGAAGTGCTGATACGCGTGGAACCGGTGACGTGCTTCGAGAAGTGCGACATCACGAAAGCGCGGGGCAGCAGCGTGTTCTTCGTGTTGCCAGGGTTATACTTCGACTCGCCAGTTCCCACGAAGGCCCAGTGTGCACGCATATACCAATAGATATATCCCGTGCAGCCAGCCAGCATGCACTCGTTCAGCTCTTCGGCAAAAATCAGTTGCTCGTGCCAGTTGGGCAGGTGGTCGATGTTGTCGGTCACAGAGTGCTCGGTCATCCACACCTCCTTACCATACTTCATGGCAAGGGCAGAGGCACTCTTCATGTTGCCCAAAGGCGGATGGCCATAGAGGTGTCCCGCAATGATGTCAATCTGTTCGCGGGCCACAGGGTCGTTCAGCAGCATGTTGCTGTACTTGGGGTCGAAGCCCAGAGGTTCGGCACTGATGAGGCGCACGCCGTTGTAGGCCTCGCGGTCGAGCATGTAAGCGTTCTCCTTCACCAGCTTCAGCTGCTGCTCGGGGGTGTAGAGGCAACCCGAATAGTCGACCCACCAGTCTGGCTCGTTTTGAATGGACACAGCATCCACGTTGACCCCATTCTTCTTCATATAAGCCAAGAAGGTGTTCAGCCAAGGGAAGAACTTGCTGTAGCAGTCTTCGCGCAGCTGGCCACGCTGTCTGCCCTGCGAGTCGCTGTTGCCACCCTGCGCGGTGCCGTTGGTCTTATATTCGCCTGGGGGCGACCATGGGGTGCCAAAGACGATGCCGCCACGCTGCTTCACAATCTTGGCCGAGGGCAGCGACCCCTTCCAGTCGTAGGGCGTGTCGTAGTTGTTCCATTCAGGCACAATGACATCGCCCACGAAATTGGGCGAAATCTCCATGCGCATGATGTTCAGCCCAATCTTCGACGTGGGGCCATAGAGCAGCTTCACGGGATTGGTGTCGGTGCCAAAGGGACACATGGCACCATCGCAGCAGGCTGCACCAAAGCCCGTCACCTTCTGGTAGCGCGTGTCCTTCACAGTGACCGTCACCGTGGCAGCATGAACAGCCGTAAGCGCAGCCATCGAAAGAAACGCTGCTGCCAAGCCACGGAAAGGCGGAGTGATGCTAAAGATTCTTTTCATAATGTGTGACATATTTCAATTCGACTGCAAAATTACTACTTTTCTGAGAATAACCGTCATTTTCCCCTCACTTTTTGGTTCAAAAAGATTTCGTAATGGAAAAGTTTATTTCTCGACGTGAAATTCTCATTCCATGTCGTGGTTTTTATCGTTCCACGTCGTGGAATATACTTCTGTTTGCGGTTTTTTCAAACCACTTATAAATTTTGGTTGGCAGCGGCCGCTGCCATCATTGGCGGCGTGCGCTGCCATCATTGGCAGCGGCCGCTGCCAATCATGTCCCCGCTCGCTGCCAACCTGAAAAGCATGCCCCTTTTCCCTCTGTGGTGCCTCCCGCTCCCTGTTTGTCGTGCGCCAACTCTCCTGAATGCACCCCATTTCGCTCGTCATCAACAATGCTCAACTGCATGTCATCACTCTTTTAGCGAATTGTTTGCTGATTCCGTATATAATTCTTGTCTTTCCTCTAAAGATTAAAGTCGTTCCCTCGCTCAATTGCAATCATCAGCGGCGATGTATAACTATAATCCTCTCTCTGCCCAGTCGCCTCTATCAAGATTTCGATAACCGATGGCTTCTGCGATATGCATGGACTCAACCTTTTCGCTGCCAGCGAGGTCGGCGATGGTGCGGGCCACTTTGAGGATACGTGAATAGGCACGAGCGGAGAGTTTAAGGTTGTCCATAGCCATGCGGAGCATGTCGAGGCTGGCGGCGTCAGGCTCGGCATACTGATGGAGCATGCGCTCAGTCATCTGGGCGTTGCAATGGACACCCTTGAAAGCTTTGAAGCGTTCTTTCTGGATTTGACGAGCGCGAATCACCCTCTCGCGGATGACAGCCGACGGTTCGCCTGGAGACATGCCCGACAGGTCCTTGAACGGCACTACGGGCACCTCGATGCGCAGGTCGATACGGTCGAAGATTATGTAACCCCGTTTACAAGAATTTTTCATTCCTATAAGAAGGCCGATTGTCAGCATTGCAGCGATTATACATAATGTAATTATTGCCATTTTAGTTGCAGATAAGAAGTGTAACTTCGTTTCTTTACCAAAAAGTTAGAACTCACTATATCCTCTTTCTACATACCTATCATTATTTGGGTTGTTGGTATATACGATAACAGCTGCATATTTCCCATTATCATCTGATTCAACCTTGCAAACAATACGTCCATGCTTCATTTCAAAGACAGAACCTATTGGAAACTGTTGGGAATTCATTCCATATGTATCCATTACTTTATCCAAGTTCTCTTGGTTTTGTCTAGTGGCTTCGTCTTTTGATGTTCTCTCATAGCTAATTGCAACAAATTGAATATTTCTTAGAACTAAGTTATAATAGATTATAAGATCAGCCTTTTTCCCGTTAAATTTTCCATTATACACCTTGGCAACTAAATTCATTGATTTAGGGATATCAGAATCTTTAACCCATCCACGAGATTGGAGCTGTGTTTCAAATGTGTCGATATTTTCACCTAATGATATTCCCTGAACTTTTAAACGATCGTCTTTTGATACTCCAGAGAATTTGTCTTTAATACTTTGAAAAATAAGTCCCATATTGAAATGTTTATATTATATTTTGTTCTAATTCTAAAGATTGTAGCACATAAATTAAATAGTCACTATTTTACCAAATTTGTCTATCTTAAAAAGATTATACTTATTTGGATTAAAATCGTAGTTCTCATCTAAAAAGTCTGGGAGGTTCTTCAAACTATCTGATTTGAGGATGCCTGCCAATCCATCACCTGTATAATAGAGTTTTGCCACATCGAACCATTGTTCAGACAACAAATTTCCTTTTTGGTCTATATAATTTCTTTTTCCATCCATATAGACAATTGTATGATTGAATAGCTCTTGTCTATAGGCATTCGCCCTTGTCATAAATGGTTCAACGTAATCAAACCACAAAGAAGATGACAAGACACCCTTATCTACACTATAAAGGTTGCATTTAATGTTTCTCTCTCTTGCCTCTTCTTCTCCGTTATATCCCCCAATCCACTCAATATCGTAGATGTTTTTGATTTTTCCTTTCGCAATAATAAATAATCCACAGGAGATATAATTGCAACAAGCATAATATATACAATCTGCTTTTATTCCTGTTTTATCTACCTTTATACCTTTATTGACATCTATTATATTAAGCAACCCATCATATTGTTTAACTAATGCGTATCTCCCATGTTCACCCATAAATGTATAATTTATGTCCAAGAATTCCTCACGGGTAACATAAGAACCGTCACGTCTGATTAACACCCCCCCTTCTCTTATACATTTTTCATTGTATCTCCTATATGCGTAGCTGCATTTGTCGTATTCGTTGAAGTCATCACAAAGAACAAACCAGTTGTCGAAAAGAATGAAATTATTTACAACATAATTGTACATTTTCCCAACCCGAACGGTAATTGGCCGCTCTTTGTCTTCTGAATAGCATTTCGACTTATAATCTATATCATCAAATATGTCAGACAACACCTCTCCATTGGCCATGCGTCTGTCAAAGTATGAATTGTCTGGCATTGAAGAATATTTTGATTTACTAAAGTTTCCCACCCCTGTTTTCTGCTGCATTTTAAGAGGACCTGATCCGCGTAACGTCAATAGAGAGAGATGTTCCCCGACTTGCAAAATTTA
>CADASP010000010.1 GCA_902790625.1 uncultured Prevotellaceae bacterium
GCCCACCAGTTCTCCGTACTGCTCCTTGGGGAAGTCATCGGGTATCTTGAAGCTGACCGTAGCATAATCGTCGAGCACCACATGGGTGTTGCCATCCTGAGTCACATTGACAGGTGTGCCGACGAAGTTATGCCCTTGTGCTTTGAGCTTATTCATTTCCTGTTCAGACAGTGCCTCGTATTTCACACCAGTGACTCCACTGGGGAATGATATGGTTACATCGCTGGGCAATTCCGTGTTGTCGTCTCCATTGCCCCCTGGAACTTCCTTGCCTTCTTCTTCCTTATTGTCTTCGCTACATGAGACCCACGCAAGGCAGAAGGCAGCCATCAAGGCAATAAGCCAAATATTTCTCTTTGTCATAATAATAATGGTTTTGATGAATAATTTTGTGCAAAGATACAGCAAAATATTCAAAATGGACTTGCAAATCGTACTTTTCGACTTGCAGATGATGATTCGTCAGTCGTTTTTGGCCTTCCAGTCGCTGGGAGTCATGCCTGTGATGGCTTTGAACGCCCGGAAGAATGAGGATTCGGTAGTGAATCCCGACTGCATCCATACCTCGGCCACCTTCATGTCGGGGTGCTGACGCATCAGACGCTTGGCGTGCTCCACGCGGTAGTTGCTGATGAACTGTGAGAAGGAGCAGCCCAGCTGGCTGTTGATGCAGGCTGAAATGATGTTGCGGTTCGTTCCAAGGCGGATGGCCAGGTCGTTCAGTTTCAGGTGGCTGTCAAGATAGGGCTGCTCTTGCTCCATCAGCTGACTGATGCTGCGCATGAGTTCTTCGCCGTCATTCGTTGACTCTATGGCTTCTGGAGCATCGGCTATGACAGTCTCGCTTGCGGTCATCCGCTTCTTCCGCATCATAACAAGTGCTGCCGCCAGGGCTGCCAATACTGCTATGAGCACTATCCATGGCCAGGCTGCCGCTGCCTCTTTTTGCTCGTCGCGTTGGCCGACAGGCAAAAGATACGCCGTAGCCAAAGGCGAGAAGTTGTCGTTGTCCAGCTGTCCACCGTTTGATTTGTTGTAGTTATAACCACCCATCATCATCAGGTCGCCATCGTCGGTAAGCACAATCATAGGAAATCCCGCATCGGGTAGGGGATCTGTATAGTAAAGCGTCAGTGGAGCGGGGGTCTTGTCATATTCCACGCACAGCACGTAGGATCGCCCTTTCAGGTCGCTCCCATGGATATATCCCCTATGGGCTTTCCTGTCGGCTATGAGAGGAGAATAGTATAATATGGAGTCGGAGGGAGACACACCTGTCAGCGGTACAGGACAAGTGGTTGACAGAATGGAGAAGGTGGTGTCGCGCACCAGCATGAATGCCATCTCGCGTCTCCAACAACTCCAATCGCGAGGAATGCTGTCGCTCCAATCCTGCACGTTGATGAGGTAGGTGTAGTCGCCTTTGGACTCGTCGCCGATGAAGCTGAGGTCGTTGCAGAAAGGTGCTTCAAAGGTCAGCGGCTGCCACTTTTTTAATAAAGGTACGCGCAAGGGTTCGCCCTTCAGCCGCTCCACGCTGTCGCTGCAAAGGGGCTCGTGGTACGGACTTTCATTCCCCAGGATGAGGACATTGCCGTCGGAGGTGCGGAGCAGATAAGGCACGGCATGTGCCTTGCAGACATCCTTGACAGGAGAGAATGTCCTGTCGCCGTCGAACATCTCTATGCCATCATCGTCATACCAGTTGCCTGCGACGACAACCCGTCCACTGTCCAGCTCTGCTCCAGAGGCAAATGTGCGCTTCATGCTCAGAATGCTGAACCCCCTGAAGGTATGTGTCTCGGGATCGTACTCCTCCACAGGGTAGCTCCGTCCTACTCCCATCGGCTCGGCTTGTCCGCCTCCCAAGAGCACTTTCCCTGAACGGAGCACCACGCAGAGGCCGTTGTCGTGAGGGTAGGCCATCTGCATAAGATGCCACTCGCCGTCCTTGTAGTACTCAGCTGTCTGCGTGGGAATGAAGTTCGTCGTATGTCCGCCAAATATCGTCACCTCGCCGTTCAGGCAGGCGGCAGAATGGCTGTTGCGGGGGATGTTTAGGTCGGGCAGCCTCTCTGCCACGATTCTGACGAGAGGGCACTCCGCCGCCAGAAGGGCCAGCGGTAGCAGCAGTAGGAATAGTATGTGGCAGAACCTGTTCATTTCTTGGCTTTTGCGCGCATCGGAGCTGTGCCGACCTTAAGCATAGTTGTGGTAATTCTGTCTTGCTTTCTTTCGTTGCTCAGCCATTGTCATTTGGCATTAGTGGTGCAAAGGTACGAAAAAGGAGGCTAACCTCCAAACGATTCGCTCGCTTTTTATGAAATCAGGAATGAGCCCATTTGAAATAGTCCATAACATGGTTGTAATGGCGAAAATACAATGCGCAGCCGCTCCCCTCCCATGTTGGGGAGCGGTTAGCGCATGAGTAGGTCAACAGCTTCTATGTTGCCTAATATATAGCTCTTGACCTGTTTCCCTTCGCCGCCGTAGGGCGTTAGCTTGTCTAACGCCGCACACCGCACAGCATGCCTCGGAGCGGAATTACATAGGGTAATTCCCTATAGCGGGAGGGGTGTGCCTTGCAGAGCGAGTTCTATCCTGGGTCAACTGCTATGTTATAGCAATATTTTTCCATTCTGAAACAAGTGAATGTCTCTCCTACAATTTTCTTTGAGTAGTCGGCCACATAACCCATCGTCTCATAGAAGTGCGTTTTGTTTTCGCGGCTTTCTACTACCGCTACCATAAATCCAAGTTCCTCTGCCCACTTCTCAGCCTCTTTCACTACAAGCGTGCCAATGCCTTTGCCCCGATACTCCGGAAGAACAACAATGCGTCCGAGCATAACAGTTCTTTCGTCAATAGCGTATAAGCGGCATGTGGCTATAGGCAGATAGTTGTCAACAATCACTATATATTTGGTCTCAGGCGTGTCGTGTTCATCAAACTCCACGTCAAGAGGAATCTGATGCTTCCGTGCCATTGCCTGAATCCTGACATAGTAGGCACCTGCCTGTTCCGCCGTCTTTGTCGCTCTGATAATTTCCATATCTCACTCTTTTTTATCGGGTCTGACAATAATGGCTGTGGTAAGCGTCCCAATGGGTCGAGCGCTCGTCGGCTCTGTACTTAACGTAGCTCATATCCGTTTCTTCAACCTTGCAGGATTGCCCGCCACCAAGGTACGAGGCTCCACCAGGTCTGCTCCACCTCCGTGACATCGTTTCTGTCGTTAGGGTAGAATGGGGCGTAGTGGGATGGCCCAACGCCCTGGAAGGTTGAATACGAGTCGCCCAAGATGGACACTTTCTTTGTCTGTATTTTTTTAAATAATCAAAAAGATTGGTGATTTAGATAACTTTCATTTTCATATTTATGCTTTCAACATGGGGCGTGCAATTAATAATGTACCCACTTCTTGTGGATTTTCTTGTGATTCTGCTTTCCTAATATTTCTCCTTTAGGTAATTGGCGAAAAGTCGAGCGGCACTTTCCACTTTGGCGACGCAAGGACGCTGCTTGTAATACTCTGCTGTGCGCTCAGAAGCCACATAGCTCGATGATGCCTTTTCGTAGCCATTCAAACCCAATATCTCCGCACATATCAGGCTGCCATTCTCCTCTTTCGATTTTGCCAAGAGTTCCTGCACCACCTTATAGCAGGCCGATTTTCCTTCACTGTCACTGCCTTCGGTTTGTCCACAGTCCAGACCTGTGAGCATCACAATCCCCGAGACGGCACCGCACATCATCCGCATCCTGCCCACGCCCCCTCCGAAGCCTGCGGCCATCTTCTTGGCCAACGTGTCGTCGAGTCCATAGAGGTCGGCAAATGCGGCTACCACACTCTGGCAGCAGCCATAACCGGCCATGAAGTTTTCTACCGCTCGGTCTACTCTCTCGTCCAGTTTCTTTGATTCCTCTTCATTCATGATCGCTTTTCATTTTTATGTAAATGTTTACGTGCCGGTAACAACTTAGCTGTCTATTATTCTAACAACGAATTTGACGAATGAAACGAATTCCATGCGGCTTGTTGACTCCTGTCGTCTTACAATGCCATGCCTTCTATGCTTCAAAACGTCTGATTTTACATATAAATTCGTCAAATTCGTCAAATTCGTTGTTGTAGAAAACGTAGGTCTGAGCAGTTACACGTGTCGAGACAATTCCTGTATTCTATTCTTTGGGCCTGACGTAAAGGTACATCTTGCACTTCGAATAGTCTATCACAGCCTTGTACTTATCCAGGAAATCAGTTCCAAGCACGCCATCCACTCTTCCTGCCTTGTTCTTCCTGAATTCCGCGTTGATGAAAGATATGTCCATCAGATACAGGTCTTTCACCTCAATGCTATAATCGTTGACCTGAAATGTCGCCGATGTCTTGGTCAGTGGCGAGGCCGAGCCTATTCCTGCTGCATAGTCACTCGTCTTTGACGATTCCAGTCCAAATGCTTTTTTCTTCTTCTTGTCGATAATTGTGGCACCGCCGCCTGTGTCGATGAGGAAGATGCAGGGCTGGCCATTCACCGAGAGGGAAGCTGTGATATGGCCCGTCCTCGTCTTGAGAAGCTCCACTTCTTCAAATTCCTTGACCTGGCTTGTGGAGTCGGCAACTTCAGCTATCGGGCTGTCATCGGCCCGCTTGCTTCCAGTGCATCCTGCCAGTATGGCCAACAGGCAGAGAACCGTAAACTGCTTCATCCGTCTATGCTATGCTTTTATATCCCCAGCTTATTCCGCCACAGTCTTGCGTCCTTCGTGGATGTACAGCCCCTTCTTTGCTGGCTTGCCTTGCAGCTGGGGTCCCTGTGGGTCGTGGTAACGTTGAACTGATGCCCGTGGACTCTTCCTCGTTGAAACTCAGGCTGTAGGCACGCACGCTGTTGCCGCCCAGGTCGAAGTAGGCTCGGAAGGCAGCCAGTGCGATTCTGCGCGCATAGGTTACAGTTCTTTTCATATTCATGCGGGTTTTCAGTTGTTTTGTTGCGTTTCGTTGCTATTTCGCTACAAAATTAAACAATAATCTTGTCTTTGCAAAGATTTTTGAACAAAATCAACACGAGGGTGCCAAATCCTTGATGATACGCATGTTTCGGGTGTCCACGAGATGCCGGTCGGTAATCTTGATGTCGGGGATGACAGGCAGGCACATGAACGCCATGGCGATGAATGGCGACTTCATCGGGCAACCAATACGCTTTGCCATCTCGTGGATGCGCAGCGTGAGGCAAGCCATCTCAGTCCCGCTGAGCGGTGCCATCAACCCGGCGATGGGCAGGGGGATGTCGACCATCTCCTCAGGGCCTGCGGCTACCATCCCACCCCGCATCTCTACCACCCGGTTGATGGCGCGCACCAGATACTCGTCGTTCGAGCCGATGGCCACGATGTTGTGGCAGTCGTGGGCCACGCTGCTGGCGATGGCCCCACACTCGATGCCGAAGCCACGCACCAGTGCCACGACGGGCCGGGCACCAGGCTGATAGCGGTTGTATACCACAATCTTCTGCGCCTCGGCCCAGGGATAGCGTGAGTCGGTGTGTGGGTCGCCTGTCAGCGTCACCTCGTCGTGCCGTGTCAGCAGACTGCCTTCGGAGGCCTGAATGACATGCATGGTCTTGCCGGGGCGAAAGTCGATGGCCAGGTCGGCGGCAGCAACGGGCTCCGCCACAAAGCGGTTGGGCCACTCTCCGTCGCCCTCGTTGCTGACGATGAGCGCATCGTGGGCGATGCCGGCGTTGCGGTTGTACACCTCCGCCCCGCGGATAAACGTGCGCTCCACACGGAAGTGCGGGCTCAGGTTGTCGACGATGATGAATGTGGCAGGGTCGCCCGCCTGCAGCAGTCCCCATCTCTGGCCGTAGTGCCGTTGGGCGTTCACGCAGGCAGCCTGTAGCACGTCCCACAAATTGTGGCCGTCGGCCAGGGCGCGTTTCACAATCAGGTTGATATGTCCGCGCACGAGGTCGTCGGGATGGCAGTCGTCTGTGCAGAACATCACCATGTCGGGGCGCTCGCTGATGAGCGGGTTCAGCAGCTCGTAGTCCTTGGCGGCACTGCCCTCGCGGATCATCACCTTCATGCCCGCATGGATGCACGAGCGTCCTTCTTCGAGCGTCGAGCATTCATGGTCGGTGGTGATGCCCGCGCTGGCATACTGGTGGCGCTGGCGTCCTGTCAGTCTGGGGGCATGGCCGTCGACAGGCTTCCCATGGCGGTGGGCAGCCTCAATCTTCGCCATCACCTCCTTGTCGCCAGCCAGCACTCCCTGGTAGTTCATCACCTCGGCCAAGAACCCGATGTCGCTGCGAGCCATCAGCATGGCCGTGTCCTTCGCATCGAGCGTGGCACCGCTGGTCTCGATATCGCCGCCCACGGCTGGCACGCAACTGGGTGCGCCAAAACAGAAGTTGAAACGCGCCTGCCGTCCCGAGCGTATCATGAAGTCGATGCCCTCGATGCCCATCACGTTGCCAATCTCGTGCGGGTCGGCCATCACGCCGATGGTGCCGTGGCATACTGCTACGCGGGCGAACTCGCGGGGCACCATCATGCTGCTCTCGATATGAACGTGGCTGTCGATGAAACCTGGCATCAGATAAGGCCATGGCTGCTCGCTTGCAGGCAGATGGCAACGTTTCACTTCAACGATGTTCTCGCCTTCCACCACCACTTCGCCGTCGAAAATTTCGTGGCGCATCACGTCGACCACATGTCCCTTTACGTTCATCAATGCTTTAGCCGCGTCTTAGTATTCGTATAGCTTGATATGCAGTAATTTCCATTCACCTACGCCGATGCGGGCATGGCGGCCCTGATGTGTCTGGTCGCCATTGTGGCGGCGGAGGTACTGCATCGTGCCGTCGGCAGCGATGGAAACTTCATCGACGGAAAGAAGACCGAGGCGCTTGCCGGTAAAGTGAGAAGACTGACGGGTGGAGAACGAAGCATTTGCCGAGGCCTCAGCAAAGCCGTCCTCGCCCAATGCCTTTTGCTGCTCTTGTCGCTTCTCCGCAGGAGTCTTGAAGTCGACGACCACGCCGCTGCCTGCCAGGAGGTAGTCGTATCGGTTGAGGCGGACGAGCATGGCTCCACCCTCGGGCCATGTGGTGCCGTCGGTAGCACGAGGATCCCAAGGCAGGGTGAAGTAGTGGCGACAGGTCATCACCACGCCGTCGTCGTCGATGGTGCGCTCATGGTCCTCCTGGTCGAAGAGCAAGCCCCAGCTCTTCAGTGTAGAGTGGGGAGCGGAGGGCGAAAGATGGGCCGCCGCCAACTGTCTGACGAGTCCGTAGGCCTGTGTGGTGGATTCCGTCTCTTCCTCACTGGCCTGGTCGATGGCGAAAGGCGAGAAGCCGATGGCCTGATGCTCGCCGAAGGCATAGAGGGCACGTGCACCGCTGTTGGCGCAGCAGCGGCTCTCGGGGATGAAGAGTCGGTTCTTGACAGATGGGGAGTGGAGAATAGAAAACGGGACATCATCATCTTGTGGGCGCAAAGGCATCGCATATTGTGCGCACCACGATTTGAAGCCGGTGTCGTAGATGTCGGGAGCGAGCAGGTCGATACTCGGTGCTCCCTCGTGCCAGAAGTCGATGAGATGTGCCAATGGACCTGCTGAAGGATACTCGCCGGGGCGGCGCCCTCGACTGTTCATGGCAGCATTGACGTATAGCGGCATGTCGTGAATCCGTCGGGCTGCCTTGGCCAGATGCTCCACATAGCGGGCATAGCTCAGTGCCATAAACTTCTCGTCGGCATACTCGTCGGTGCCATAGCGCTCGGCCCAACGCTCTTGTCTATATGTCTTCTCGGCCAATGGCGAGTGGTCGCGTGCCGACTCCAGCATGCCTATCTCGTTTTCTATCTGCATCATGATGACCACCTGGCGCTGTGGGTCTTTCTCACGCACATGCTGCATCAGTGCCGAGAATGCTTTCAGGTCGGCCTTCAGCACATTGTTGCTGAAGCACGAGGCTATCTCCATCTGCTTGCCCTCGGCGGTCATCGCCCGGGGGAACCGCTTCGTGTCTTGCTTGAACCACCCTGGCGCATAGCACGACATTGAGTTCTTCCAAGCGCCGAACCAAAGGAACACGACATGCAGCTGCTCACGTCGTGCCACATCGATGGTGCGGTCGATGAGCGTGAAGTCGTACTGTCCCTCTGTGGGCTCCATCAGCTCCCAATAGGCAGGCACGAGTACGGTGTTCAGTCCCAATGTGCGCATCCGTGGCATCACCTCTTCGATGTCGCCCACCGATGTAGCGGCAGAATTGCTCAGCTCGCCACCGAGGATGGGGAAGTCGAGATGTTGTGCCGATATGGTGTGAACAACCATCATGGCCACAAGGCAGAGAAATGAGTTAACAAACCGCATGGAATTCGTCAAATTCGTTGTTGTGGAAAACTTGGGACTGAGAATTTGCTTGCTGTGAAATTAGAAGCTTATTTTTCTCTCTGGTTCCGAGAATGAGCAGAAACGGGCTGTGCCATTCGTGATGTAGAGGACAGCCATGTTGTCGTCGTCGGCCTTGTACATTGATTTCAGCCCTGGGTTGCGATTGAGGAACTCTTCTTTCACGGCCAGCGTTTCGTCGTTGACCAGCGTGCCCGCAACGCGCATCCACTCGCTGCCCGACGGCTTCAGTGCACAGATCTCGAATTTGCCATTGGCAGCCATCTGCTTGTAGACGTCCTTCACCTTGCCCGTCATGATGTAGAGACGGTCATTGATGATTTCCGACACGCCAAAGGCACGGACATGAGGCTGGTCGCCGTCGACTGTTGCAATGAAGAATGCTCCGCATTCCTTCAGATAAGCTTGTACTTCTTTCATGTTCTCTGATTTTGTTTGTGGGTCAATACTTTCAGCGGCCTCGGCAGGGGCTGCTGTCGTGGTCTCGTTCTCGGTTGCCTGCGAGGGCTTGTTCTGTGTGCAAGCTGCCATTGACAGCAGCAATGCAAAAGCGAAAATAATCTTTTTCATCTGTTTGGTATTTGTGGTTAATGAATAACAGGGGACAAAATTACTCATTTTTTGTCAGAAAACAGCGGTGGGCATCCGTTTTTTTCCGAAATAATAGCTGTTTAATGGCGAAATATGCCTTCCACAAGTGAAAAAACTCCGTCGGGAGAGTGGTTTTCTCGGATTTTATGAGTACCTTTGCCACGCCATAGCCGATTTTCGCTTGTCTTCAATTGCAGCACTGAGATGAGCTGACAATCCGGCGGGGCAGCGCCATGGGCCGCTGTTTGGCTGCTCCAGGGGCTTATTTAGAATGTTCAATGAAAGTGCTGCGGTATTTAGTATCTTTATGAGAAATACACTACTCAAATCAGTGCTCGCCGGTGGCCTGCTCACACTGAGCATGGGCGCACAGGCACAGACCGACGTGACCAGCCAGCATCTGCAGAATGCTGACTTCTCGGCAAGTACACCCATCACAGCCGAGAAAATCTATGGCTATGGCAAGGACGGCTCACCTTACGGTCTGCAGGATGTGGAAGAATGGACTACCGTAGTGGTGCAATTCGATGCCAACAATGCCGACTATCCCAATTCGGGCATGGGTGGCGGCGTGGTGGCCTATGGCTCACCCACATTGCTGCAGGGCAGCGGCGTGGCTGCTCCTGCACAGGGTCCCGACGGTGGCGAGGGCAACTGCCTCGGCTTTTTTGGAGTGTGGGGCTGCGGCGGCTACTATGCCCAGGACGTCACACTGCCTGCTGGCGAGTACACCATCACCGTTCCCATCTATAGCCAGAGCGGAACCAATGCCACTACCTCCTACACCGGCTTCTTCCCCGCAGGGAGTGAGACGGGCTACACCGTGGCCACCAATCCCGCACCCGGTGCCTGGGCCCAGCAGACAGTGACCTTCTCGTTGACAGCTGAAACCGCAGGACAGATTCGCCTGGGATACAAATCGAACGGCAGCGGCTCGGGCGCCAACCCCATGATCTTCATCGATGGCATCAAGATTGAATATACCGAGGTCGATATGTTGCCCGCCGCCAAGGAAGAGCTGCAGGCAGAAATCGCGGCTGCTGAGGCACTGCTTACCGACTACGAGGGCTACACCGAGGGCATCGACGAGTTCACGGCTGCCATCGGCAATGCCAAGTTGATACTCGACAACGCCACCACCGTGGAGCAGGTCGTTGCTGCCGTCGAAGCCCTGAAGGCTGCCGAGAAGGCATTCCTGGACGCCAACATGTTCAGCTATCAGAAGTATATCATCCAGAACATTGCTTCTGAAAAATTCTGGGGTGCCGCCAACAGCTGGGGCACTCGTGCCTCGCTGGTGAATGATGCCGAGTATGTGATGCTGGTGCCCCTGCCCGATGGCAAATACCATCTGGAGTCGCAGGTGAGCAACGGTGGCACAAGCTACTACTTCAACGGCGACTATATGGACAACGGTTCGCCCGTGAAGCTTACCATCAAGCGTGCTGGGCTGCTGGGCTATTCCGACGATGATGAGACCATCCCCGTCTATGCCTACACCATTGCCAACGATGGCAAATACTATGGCTGGGACGGCGAGAGCACCGTCTTGGGCAAGAACCTGGCTGCCGACGACGACAATGCCCTTTGGATCATTGCTTCTCTCGACGAGGCAACGGCTGCACTGAGCGAGGCTACATCCGAAGACCCAATGGATGCCACCTTCCTCATCGAAGACCACAACTTCGGTCGTAACAACCGCAACCACAACAAGTGGACATACACTTCGGAAAAAGCCGACGGCAACCCCAACTTCAATATCTCAGGTGGTGAGGACGGCACTGGCAGCATCGGTAACAACTGCGCCGAGTCCTTCCATGCCAAGTTTGAGATCAGCCAGACGCTGGCCAACGCTCCTGCCGGCGACTACGAGCTGACGGCACAGGGATTCTACAGAGAGGATGAAGTGGAAGGCGAGAGCACCATCGACCTGCCCGTATTCTTCGCCAACGATGCCACCGCCACCTTCCCCGTTCTCGACGGAGAGGAGAACAGCATGTCGACAGCAGCAACCTCGTTCCTGGCTGGCAACTACACCATCGAGCCCATCAGGTTCACCGTCACCGAGGCTGGCAAGCTGACCATCGGCGCACGGCTCGTGGAGAGCACCAACCTCTGGTGCATCTTCGACAACTTCACGCTGATGTACTTCGGACCTGGCGAGACCGTAGGAATCACCACCCTGAAGGCTGAGAAGGCCAGCGACAACGCCATCTACAACATGCAGGGACAGCGTGTGGAGAAGGCCGCAAAGGGCATCTACATCCAGAACGGAAAGAAGATGCTGGTGAAGTAGTGAAAAGGGAAGTCCCCCTTTAGTCCAACCCCCAACAACCCACCCCCTACAGACCCACCCCCTGCAGACCCACCCCCTGCCCCTCCCTGTGAGGGAGGGGAGCAGATAGTTTTGCTGCAGAATCATCAAAGGACAAGTCTATATACTCCCCTCCCTCACAGGGAGGGGCAGGGGGTGGGTCTGTAGGGGCAGATAGGCCACGAGTGCCCCAGAGAGGTTGTGCCACACGCTGAAGAGGGCACCGGGGATGGTGGCCAGCGGATAGGCGGCAAAATGGATGGTGGCCAGACTGGTGGCCAACCCTGAGTTCTGCATGCCCACCTCGATGCTCACGGCCCGCTTCTTCGACTCGTCCATTCGCAACAGGCGACCAATGAGATAGCCCAAGGCGAGGCCACACACATTGTGGAGCACCACCACCACCACTATCAGCAGTCCACCGGCGAGCAGCTTGTGGGCACTGGCCGAGATGACAATGGCCACGATGAACGCGATGGCGAGGGCCGAGGTGGCGGGGAGGTAGTCGGTGACCTTAGCCGTGGCCTTGGGCCACAGCCATTTGGCCACCAGACCAGCGATGATGGGCAGGATGACCACCCACAGGATGCTGAGGAACATGCTGGCCACGTCGACATGGATGCTCTTGCCTGCCAGAGCCCACGTCAGCAAGGGCGTGAGCAGCGGTGCCAGCAGGGTCGACACGCCCGTCATGCCCACCGACAGTGCCAGATGGCCCTTGGCCAGATAGGTGATGACGTTGGAGGCCGTACCACCAGGGCAGCAGCCCACCAGCACCACGCCCAATGCCAGCGCTTCGGGGAGCGCGAAGAGACGCGACAGCAACCATGCCAGCAGCGGCATGACGGTGAACTGCGCCATGCAACCGATGGCAACATCCTTCGGGTGGCTGAACACAATCTTGAAGTCGTGCAGGTTGAGTGTGAGGCCCATGCCGAACATCACCACTCCCAGCAGGTAGTTGATGACCGTGGGGGGCACCTGCTGCAACGCACTGGGAAAGGCCAGCGCCAGCAAGGCGGCGGCCAGCACCAGCAAACCCACGTATTCTGAGATAAAATGACAGAGTTTCTTCATTCCTTCGTGAAATTTCTTTGCAAAAGTACGATAATTATCAGAATTATTGCTATATTTGTACCCGATTTTTTCAACACAAAGCAGACTTTAGCCAATAAACCCCTAAAAACAATACTAACATGAAAATGAAAAAGACTATTTTGGCGACGATGGTGCTGATGGCACTGGTGGCATGCAAGAGCAATGTGAAGCCGACGGCAGAGGTGATTGACCTGCCGCGAGCAGAGACCCCCGACGACGTGGCAGCAGCCATGGAAGGGTTCTTCAATGAGGCCGAAGCCGACTCGATGGACATCCACAGCGTGATGATTGTGAAGGACGGCAGCGTCATCTACAGCCGATGGCAGAGCCAGGGCGTCGACAGCGTGCCCCATGTGCTACACTCGGTGAGCAAGACGTTTACGGCAACAGCGGTGGGACTGGCCATTGCCGATGGCAAGATGGCACTCACCGACAAGGTGGTAGACTTCTTCCCCGACAAGCTGCCCACAGAGGTGAGCCAGAACCTGAAGGACATGACGGTGCGCGACCTGCTCACCATGACGTGTGGGCACGATGTGGAGCCATCGCTCCGCGACGCAGCTCAGCACGACTGGGTGACGCTGTTCCTGGCACATCCCGTGGAGCACCAGCCGGGCACGTTCTACCTCTATAACAGCCTCGGCACCTATGTGCTCTCGGCCATCGTGCAGCAGGTGACGGGCCAGAAGGTGGTGGACTATCTGACGCCCCGCCTCTTCGAACCCCTCCACATCAGCAAGCCACGATGGGAGGAGAGTCCACAGGGCATCAACTGCGGGGGATGGGGACTCTATCTGACGACGGAGGACCTGGCCAAGATGGGGCAGTTGCTGCTGCAAAAAGGAGAATGGAACGGACAGCAGCTGATACCTGCCGAGTGGGTTGCAGAGATGTCGAAGAAGCAGGTGGAGAGCATCAATCCCGGCACCCGGATAGAACAGGCCGAGGAGCGTGGCATGACCGTTGAGACCAGCGACTGGATGCAAGGCTATGGCTATCAGATGTGGCGGTGTCGTCCCGGCTGCTTCCGTGCCGACGGGGCCAGAGGCCAGTACATCATCGTGGTCCCCGACAAGAACGCCGTCATCGCCATCACCTCCGACGTGGAGGATTTGCAGGGCGAGCTGAACCTCGTCTGGGACTGCATTCTCCCCGTGCTATGACCAACTTCGCACGAAAGTATCATCTTTTTCCTCAAACATTTTGCCGTTTGACGGCCGTGATGAACCATCTCCTCGGACAGACGCCCGATGGCTTCGACAGTGAGGCTGCCAATGTGAATGGCGACGAAGAAGGAGTCACCATCACTGATTTAGTGTTGATTATAGATATGATTCTAAGAAACAACGCCTCTGATGACGGTGGCGAGTGAAGAAGAAACAAAAGACAGAAACTCCCCTTCCCTAAGCAGGGACAGGGGAGTTTCCTGTTTTTTTAGCCCACATTGTTCTCAACGAATGAGACGGTTTTTCCCAGAAATTCCGGATTATCCGGATTATCCGGAAATTCCAGGAGAACCGGGGAAAAACGATTGTTATTTCACTTGTGCCATTGGCTTGCTGCTATGCCGGCCAGGCGACCATTGACCACGATGTCGGCAACTCCATTGCCGCCCAGGCGGTTGGCACCATGCAGACCTCCCGTCACTTCGCCGGCAGCATAAAGCCCGGGGATGGGGGCGCCATCGGCTCGCAGCACCTGCGTCTGTGCGTTCACGCTCAAGCCTCCCATGGTGTGGTGGATGGCCGGTGCCACGCTGACGGCATAGTAAGGGGGCGTGGCGAGCGGGATGGGCATCTCCGTGGCGCTGCGTCCAAAGTCGTCGTCGTGCCCTGCCTGCTGCTGCTCATTGTAGCGATGGACGGTGGCAACGAGTGCGGCGGCAGGGATGTTCACCATGCTGGCCAACTCTTCTATGGTATTTCCCTGACTGAGCAGGTGCTGGTTGGCGTATGTCTCGATGGAGGCCAGCGACTGTCGCACGCCTTGGTCGAAGACGAGGAATGCCTCGTGCGAGCGCTGCCTCAGGATGGCTGCCGACACCACGTCGCGCGTGTCCATCTCGTTGCAAAAGCGCTCTCCGTCATGGTTCACCAAGATGGCCCCGTTGCCACGCACGGCCTCGGTGATAAGGATATGGTTGGTGGCTTCGGCCGTGGGGTGAATCTGTATGTTAGCCATCTGTATGGTTGAACCGCCAAGTGGTGCCACCCAGTCGAAGGCGTCGCCAGTGGCTCCGGGATGGTTCAGCGTGGCAAAGCCGCTGAGCGACGGTTGCAGACGTGCCACCATGGCGAGATTGGCGCCAAAGCCTCCCGTGGCAATGATGACTGCCCGCGACGCGAGCACATAGCTGCTGCCATCGGCATTCTGCACCTTCACGCCCGTCACGCTGCCATCGGTAGCCGTGCGAAGCCCCACCACCTTGTTCAGCGTGCGTATCTCGATGTTGTCTTTCTCAGTGGCAGCCTTGAGCACCTTCATCAGATGGGGACCAATGGCCGAGCCTCCCTTGGGTCGATGTGTCCGCTTCACGCTGCTGCCAGCCATCAGTCCCACGTCGGTCAGGTCGGCACCAAGCCCCGACAGCCACGAGATGGTGACCGGCGCGTGGTCTACCAGGTTTTGCACCAACGACGGTATGTTCTCATACCGACCACCGCGCATGATGTCGTCGTAGAACAACTGCTTGCTGTCTTCGATGCCCAGGCCGCGCTGCACGTCGGTCTCGGCAGCGTTGATGCCACCAGTGGAATAGTTGGTGTTGCCGCCAATGATGCCCTGCTTCTCCAGCACAATAATCTTTTGGCTCCCATCGGTCTCTGCCGCAGCCACTGCCGCCGAGAGTCCGGCACCACCAGCCCCCACCACGACGATGTCGCACGTGCAGTCGATATACGTCTTGTCAGCGTCGGCTTGCTTGCCCATTGCCGCCTGCAGGGCTGAGTTGATGGCACCGATGACGCCTGTCGAGGTCAGTGTGGCGCCGCTGATGCCGTCCACCTCAACACTCATCAGCTGCTGTCGGCCAATGGCATTGGCAACGATGCTGTTGATGGCATCCTGTGCAAAGACCGACTCCGACTGGCTGACGATGGTCACCTGCTCCACCTGATGGTTCTTCACCACCACCTTGGCAATGATAGAGCCGCTGCGCCCCTCGCCGCTGCCCGTCCATTCGCCATCTTGAAGCATCTGCCCAGTAAGCTCCGCAGCATCGTTGTCGTCGCTCGAACAGGAGGTGGGCATCATCAGCACAAACAATGCCATGACGACGGCCCACACCGATGTCGTTATCTTCTGTTTCATCATTTTATACAATTTAGATTATAGAGAGTTATCGCCTTTGGCGAGTTATGAGTTTAGATTTTAGAATTTAAAGTTATTCTCGCTTCGCTGCGATTAAGAATTATGAATTGGTGCGCGAAACAATTCTTAACTCTTCATTCTTAATCGCCAAAGGCGATAACTCTAAATTCTAAACTCTAAATTCTAAATTCTTAATTCCTATTCATAGGCTTCGAAGCCTTTCGGGCAAACTCGAAGAGCGACTGGGGCAGATGGCAATAGCCCGTAGGATTCTTGTCGAGATAGTCTTGGTGGTACTCTTCTGCCGCATAGAAGTTGTCTATGGGCAGCTTCTCCACGGCCAGAGGCTGCTGGTGGTTTTTCTGCTCCTGGGCAAACACCTGCTCGATGATGGGCAGGTCTTCGGCATCCGTGTAGTAGACACCCGTGCGATAGCGGGTGCCCTCGTCGTGCCCCTGTTTGTTGAGACTCGTGGGGTCGATGGCCTTGAAGAACATCTGCAACAGAAATTCGAGGCTCACCACGTCGGGATTGTACTTCACGCGCACCGTCTCTGCGTGTCCCGTAGTGTCGGTATATACCTCCTTGTACGACGGATTCGGCGTATGCCCGTTGGCAAATCCCACTTCGGTTTCCACCACGCCCTCCATCTGCTTGAAATAATGCTCGGTGCCCCAGAAGCACCCTCCTGCAAGATAAATCTCTTTTGTATTCATCGTTGAACCTATCATTAAAAAAAACGCCGCAAAAATACGAAATTATTTAGAATCCTCCTAATTTTCCAGCAACTTTACATTCAAAGTAACGATAAAAAAACAAGTTTGGGCGATTGTGACAAACGCGAAAGTCCATGTGGAGCGGTCGTTGTGATTGAACTTGAAGAGCGGGGGAGGGGACTCTGCGGCTGACGCAGCAGACACGGTGGCGTCCAATAGCCAACAACCACGGTTGGAGCAGCCTTTTGACAGGGAGTGCCTTACGAGAGAATGGAAAAACTTACGGACACGGATGAAAAATGCGCTGGAAAAGGTGGCTTGGGCTTGCCGTTACGTAGAAAAACGATGAAGATAGGCTATCTGCGAAAAAAAATGCCCGAAAAGCGTAGGTAATTCGGAAAATATTGCTAAATTTGTAGCCACTATTGAATATCTACAACAAACAACCCAACTAAAAACTGACATTATGAAACATTTGAGCAGCCCCGCCAAGCGGGGAAAGGGCATGGGCCAATGGGGCTTCATCGCCATCATCGCAGCTTTGTTGCTGACAGTTCCCGTAATGGTGCAAAGCAAGAAGGTGCAAGCCAAGAAATCAAAAACCCTGGAAGTGTCGTTCGACTATCAACGTCAGGCAGGCCCTGGCTCCAACCAGTATGCCGTGTGGATTGAGAACGAGAAGGGGGAGGTCGTCAAGACGCTCTTCGTCACCTCGTACACCACCAAGGGTCGCGCACGGGGCGGCGAGCAGCCCAAGCGCGGCTACATCGTCAGGCCAGCTTGTGTGCCCACATGGGTGAAGAGCGTGAATGCCGAGGCGAAGACCGACCAGCAGCTGGATGCCTTCACAGGAGCTACGCCGCAGGCAGGAGGCACGCAGACGTTCACTTGGGACTTCACCGACGAGGAGGGCAATGCCGTGCCAAAGGGCACCTACAAAGTGCTCGTAGAAGCAACGCTCTACCAAACGAGCGACATCATCTACTCCGGCACCTTCTCCTCGAAGGACAAGGCGGGCGACATCACGCTCACTTCGACGCTCACCAAGCCCGACGAACAGCACAAGGACATGGTGACAAACGTAAAGGCAGTGCTGAGATAACGGGGGAGAATAGCCATGAGACATAAAACATATTTTTCCATGATGCTGGCCGCCATGCTGGGTGCAAACAGCACGACGCTCCAAGCACAAGAATTGACGCTTCGGCTCGACAAGGCCGAGACCGAGGTGAGTCCGATGCTCTACGGACTGATGACCGAGGAAATCAACTACTCCTACGAGGGTGGACTCTACACGCAGCTGGTTCCCAACCCATCGTTTGCCGACATGTTCAATCCCCGTGGCGGGCGTCGCGGCGGACGGCAGAATCAGAACCAGTCCCGCTTCACCGTGCGGCCTGAGCGCTGGCAGCTCACCGACACCGTGAAGGTGCGCGTGCGGCAGAATCGACAAAACGGCCTCAACGATGCCAACCCCACATCGCTGATTGTGAACTTCGAACAGGCGGGACTCGGCCTCGTCAGCGAGGGCTACTGGGGATTCCCCATCCGCAAGAACACCACCTTCAAGGGGGCACTCTATGCCCGACGACCGGCTGAGCAAAACGACGGCGGTGCCGCGCCCGCTCCCGTGAGGTCGCTGACCATCGCCCTGAAGAGCGCCGACGGCACCACGACCTACGCCGAGACGAAGGTGAGCGGCTTCAGCAACGAATGGAAGCGGTTCGACATACAGCTGACCACCTCGGCCACACAGGCCGACACGAAGGATGCGCGCCTCTTCATCATCGGCAACGAGGCGGGCAGCATCGAGCTGACACGCGTGACGCTGTTTGCCCCTTCCTACAAGAACCGCAAGAACGGATTGCGCATCGACCTGATGGAGATGATGGCCGAGATGCGGCCCAAGTTCGTCCGCTTCCCGGGCGGCAACTATCTGGAAGGAAACAACTTCGCCAACCGCTTCGACTGGAAGCGCACCATCGGCAATGCCGACGAGCGCCCCGGTCATCAGAGTCCGTGGGGCTATCGCAGCACCGACGGCCTGGGACTGCTGGAGTTCTGCCAGTGGGCCGAGGACACGGGCGGCGAGCCTGTGGTGGGCGTCTTTGCCGGCTATGTGCTCAGCGGCGACCATCTCGACGGCGACTACATCAAGCCCTTCATTCAGGATGCGCTCGACGAGATAGAGTACATCATGGGCGATGCCTCGACCAAGTGGGGAGCCATGCGTGCACGCGACGGACATCCGCAGCCCTTCCCCCTTCACTATGTGGAGATAGGCAACGAGGACTTCTTCGACCGCAGCGGCAGCTATCCCAACCGCTTCAAGATGTTCTACGAGGCCATCAAGGCACGCTACCCGCAGTTGCAGATTATCTCGACGGTAGGCTACGATGCCCTGAAGTCGAAAGCCATCCCCGACCCCGTGGTCGATGTCATCGACGAGCACTACTACCGCAATGCCTTCGACATGTATCGCAACGCCTTCCAATATGACCGCTACGACCGCAACGGGCCGAAGATATTCTGCGGTGAATGGGCCACGCGCGAAGGCTCGCCGACCACCAACATGAATGCCGCTTTGGGTGATGCCGCATGGATGAGCTGCATGGAGCGCAACTCCGACATCTGCATCATGTCGTGCTATGCCCCGCTGTTCGTCAACGTGGAGCAGGGGGCCATGCAGTGGGCCAGCGACCTCATTGGCTACGACGTGCTGAACGCCTACGGCTCGCCTTCCTACTGGGCACAGGTGATGTTCGCACAGTACTTGGGCGACCGCATCGTACCCGTGGAAGCCATCGACATTCCCAAGCAGAAGCTCGACCGCAACGACGAGGCCAATGCTGTGTTCTACACCGCCACGAAGGATGCCAAGACGGGCACCACCTATCTGAAACTGGTCAACGCGGTGGGCAATGCGCAGAAGCTGACCGTGAAGCTGGAGGGCGCGAAGAAGGTGAAGTCGAAGGCAAAGAAGATTGAGCTGAAGTCGGCCCGTCCGGAGGACACCAACAGCATCGACAACCCGCGCAACATCGTTCCGCAGGAATCCTCGCAGAAGGTGGGCAAGCGGTTTCCCATCACCCTGGCCCCATACTCCATCACCGTGCTGGTGATAGAATAATATGATTAAGAATTTAGAATTAAGAATTTAGAATTAAGAGTTATTCTCGCTTCGCTGCGATTAAAAGTTTAGAATTAAGAGTTATTCTCGCTTCGCTGCGATTAAAAGTTTAGAATTAATAATTAGTGCGCAAAATAATTCGAGGTACGGTTGAAAAGACGGTGAAGCCGTCTTTTCAACCGTACCTTGAAATTTGGAGCGTTCCAAATTTTCATGGGGCATGTGTGTGCCAATTCTACTTACAAGGATAGCGGTGGAAGAGTACAGTCTTTACTCCCAGACTTCTGAAGCCTGGGCATATCGGCATGTAGCATCAACTCCTGCAGATGGCTGTGCTATCCCTTGCCCAGCGCCACGAAAGCCCACGTCAGAAACAATGCAAGGATGATGACCCTCACCCAGTTGACTATCCTTTCAATTCTTTCTATCTTTTCTATATCCATCTTTGATTGAGAGTTTTGTTTTTGTCCCACTTCGAAACGATTCAACTACTTCATGCTTTGCAACACCCAGAAAGCCGACATCCAGAATGCCCCCATCCACCTCACCGCGAGAGAGTGGATGGGGGTGGACAGTGTGGGTGAATTGCTATTCCTCATGATTGTAGTCGTTGCTTGAAATGCTGGTTGCAAAGGTATTCGCTGGATATTACAAAATCATTTCATTGGTGTGAAAGAGAGGTTACGGTGATGCCTGTAACAGCATTGTAACATCGGTGTAACGCCGACGTAACAAGATTGCAATATCTTTGCAGCTGAATTACAGAAACCAGACTAATGGAATTGATAGTCAACATTTTCTCGCTGGTTGGCGCACTGGCATTGTTCCTCTACGGAATGAAGACCATGTCGGAGGGCCTTGAGAAGTTTGCCGGCGACCGTCTGCGCAGCATCCTTGCCGCCATGACCAAAAATCGCGTGATGGGCGTAATGACGGGTATCCTCATCACAGCACTCATCCAGTCGTCGAGCGCCACCACGGTGATGGTGGTCAGCTTTGTGAATGCAGGACTGATGACGCTGGCACAGTCCATCGGTGTCATCATGGGTGCCAACATCGGAACCACGGTGACGGCGTGGATCATCTCGGCCGTGGGGTTCAAGGTGAACATTGCGGCCTTCGCCATCCCCCTGCTGGCCATCGGCATGCCATTGATGTTCAGTGGCAAAGGCAACAGGAAGAGCATCGGCGAGTTCATCTTCGGCTTCTCATTCCTCTTCATGGGACTCGCCTACCTGCAGGAGGCAGCAAACGCCATGAACATCGGCGACATGGTGGCTGGCTTGCTGGCTCATGTGCCGCAAGACTCGTTCTTCACCATCCTCCTCTTCGTCATCGTGGGTGCCTTGGTCACCATGATTGTGCAGGCCTCTGCTGCCACGATGGCCATCACGCTAATGCTCTTTGGCATGAACATCCCCGGCTTCGGATTCGAGCAGGCGGCAGCCTTGGCCATGGGACAGAACATCGGCACCACCATCACAGCGTTTATGGCCTCGCTCACCGCTAACACGCAGGCCCGCCGTGCCGCCCTGGCCCACATGTTCTTCAATGTGTTTGGCGTAGTGCTTTTCCTCATCGTGTTCTATCCGGCTTGCAATGTTGTCAGCTGGTTTGTCGACAACGTGATGGGTGGTGGCAACGACCTCTTCAAGCTCTCGGCCTTCCACACCGCCTTCAACGTCATCAACACGCTGCTGCTCATTGGCTTCGTCAGACAGATTGAGGTGCTGGTGTGCAAGCTGTTGCCGATGAAGGCGCAGGACGAAGACCACCGACTGAGGTTCATCACTGGTGGTCTGCTCTCGACGGCCGAGCTCAGCATCATAGAGGCGCAGAAGGAGATTCACCTCTTCGCCGAGCGTTGCCTGCGCATGTTTGGATTTGTGCCCGAGCTGATGGAGACGCACGACGAGGCAGCTTTCAGCAAACTGTTTTCGCGCATCGGGAAATACGAAAAAATCACCGACTCGATGGAGATGGAGATTGCCGGCTACTTGAACAAGGTGAGCGAAGGCCGCCTGTCGGATGCGTCGAAGAGTCAGATACAGAAGATGCTGCGGCAGATTACGGAGTTGGAGTCCATCGGCGACTCCGTCTATAACCTCGGGCGCACGCTCAACCGCCACCGCATGCACTGCCAGGACGATTTCACACCCGAACAGACACAGCACATGATGACCATGCTGCACCTGGTGGAAGGTGCTCTCGACGAAATGATGAAGCGCATAGACCTGCCTATTTCGCAGACCAATATCACGAAATCCATCAACATCGAGCACGAAATCAACAACTATCGCAAGCAGCTGCTCAACCAGAACCTGAACGACGTGAATGGCGGCCTCTACAGCTATCAGCTGGGCGTGTTCTACGTCGACTTCATATCAGAGTGCGAGCGTCTGGCCGACTATGTGATGAATGTGGTGCAAGCTGGCAAGGGCCTGAACAACGACTTTGGCGAGAGTGCCCGCAACGGACAGGGGTGAAGTTAACATCTATTGTTTCAACAACGAATGAAACGAATGAAACGAATTCCATGCGGCTTGTTGACTCATATTGTCTTACGACACTATGTGTTCGCTAAAAAAGTGGTGACATGCCGTTGAGCATGGTTGATGACGAGCGAAATGGGGTGGATTCAGGAGAGGCGGCGCACGACAAACAGGGAGCGGGAGGCACCGCCGAGGGAAAAGGGGCATGCTTTTTAGGTTGGCAGCGGGCGGGGACATGATTGGCAGCGGCCGCCAGCGAACGCCGCCAATGATGGCAGCGGCCGCTGCCAACCGAAATTTATAGGTGATGAATATAGAAAAATGGTTTTCCACAGGTTTGCCCCTCTGTCGCCTCCGTTTTGGCGAACTTGGTGCATGAACGGGGGGAGCTAATGATGGGGCATCACTGGTAATCAGAATCTGGCAAGTGTGATGCGGATGGTGAGTCCTCCACCGGGAGTGGGTAATGCTGTGGCTGTTCCACCGTGGGCAGCTACGGCATTTTTCACGATGGCGAGGCCGAGGCCCGTGCCGCCGAGCTTTCGGCTGCGGCCCTTGTCGATGCGATAGAAACGCTCGAAGAGGTGTTCCAGGTGCTGCGGCTCCACACCAGGCCCGTTGTCGCTCACGCTGAACTCGTAGAAATGGCGGCCATCGACTTCCAATTCACGACAGGTGATGTCGAGGCGCGAAGCCCCGTTGGCATAGACAATGGCATTGTCGATGAGATTGCGGAAGATGCTGTAGATGAGGCTCTGGTCGCCCAGCACCTCAACACGCTGCGGCACCTGAAGCCGGGGGATGATGCCCCTGTCTTGAAGTTGCAGGGAGGTGTCATCGAGCACGCTCTGTATCACCTGCACCACGTTGACCTGACGGTATTCCATCTTCGCCTTGCTGCCATCCATCTCGTCCAGCTTGGTCAGCGCACTCATGTCGAACAGCAGCTTGTTCATGCGCTCGCTTTGGGCAAAACAACGCTGCAGGAAGTGGTTCCTCTTCTCTTCGGGCATGTCGGGATGGTCGAGGATGCTCTCCAAATAGCCGTGGATGCTGGCGGCGGGCGTCTTCAGTTCGTGAGCGGCGTTCTGCGTGAGTTGGCGCTTGATGCGCACCTTGTCCTCCTCAGAATGGCGCAACTTCCAATAGAGCATGATGATGGTGTGGCTGATGTCGCCCAACTCGTCGTCGGGCAGTCGGCGCACCAGCTCGTGGTCGAAAGCCTCGTCCTCCATTTCCGAGCTTTCTTGCGCTCCGTTGGTGCTCAGGCGCTTCGCGGAGGACTCGCCTACCTGTAGCCTTTCGGCCTTCACGGCAAACTCGCGCAGATGGCCGATATGGCGGCTGATGCGGCGCGTGCTCAGGAAGAGCACCACTCCCAGCAGGAGCGTCAGGGCTATGGCAAAGTAGATGTAGGTGTTGTCGGCCTGCAGCGAACGGGTCAATTCGGCTGAATAGGGCACGGCTGTGCGTACCACCACATCGCCCAGCCGTGTGGCAGAATAGAAGTAGGTCTCGTGGGTCGATTGCGACAGGCGCTTGATGTCGTAGCCGTTGCCATCGTGAAGAGCCTGCTGTATTTCCTTTCGCTGCAGATGGTTGCCCAGCCCACTGGCGTCGGCATCATGGCTGTCGAGCACCACCCGTCCTTGCAGGTCGATAATCGACACGCGGAGGCCCTCCATGCTGTGCCGTTTCACATAGTCGCGAAACAGACGGTCGTTCATCAGGCTGTCCTCGCCCAGCGTCTGCGCCATCTCGTAGTTGTACATCTGCAGCCGCGAGTGCAGGATGTCAATCTTGTAATCCTTCTCGCGTTGATATTGATACACGCTGAAACAGACGGCAAAAAGCAGGAAGATGCCGCCGATGCTGAGCAGCAGATTGCGCTGAAACGACTTACCTTTCAAAGCAGTAGCCATAGCCCACCCGTGTCTTGATATGTTTGCCATAGTGCCCAATCTTCTTGCGCAAGCGGGTGATGTTCACATCCACTGTGCGGTCGAGCACCAGCACATCGTGCGGCCAGCAATATTTCAGCAAATCTTCGCGCGAGAACACCTTGTCGGGATGCCGCAAGAAGAACGACAGCAGTTCCAACTCCTGTTTGGTGCACGCCAGCTCTTGTCCGTCGAGGGCGACGGTCTTGGCATTCAGGTCGATCACGATTCCCTCATAGCAGAGCGTATCCCCCCGCTCCTCGCCAAGTAGCGAGGGAGCGCCCACATTGCCCGCCGACCGCCTGAGCACCGCCCTCACCCTGGCCTTCACCTCTTTCATGCTCAGCGGCTTGGCAATATAGTCGTCGGCACCAATATTGAGACCTTTCACCAGATTGTCCTCGCCGTCGAGAGCCGTAACAAAGATGATGGGGATGTGGGCCGTGGCGGGGTTGTCCTTTATCTTGCGAGCCATTTGGAAGCCCGACATTTCGCCCATCATCACATCCAGCAGAATGAGTGCATACTCTCCCAACGGCAATGCCAGCGCCTCCTCAGCCGATGCGGCTGTAGTCACCTCAAAGCCTTCCGTTTCGAGGTTATATTGCAGTATCTCGCAGATGTCCTGCTCGTCGTCTACAACAAGTATTTTCATAAGCATCACACTAATTGGCAGCAAAGATAAAAATAAATATCAAAAAACAAGAAGGATTTGCATTACAATCTTGTTACAATACTTGCCCCTGCGCCCCCCGCATCATCCATGGGAGCTTTCACAACCGCATGCAGAGGAAGGCGCGGAGACGCCACTTGTTTTGATTGATGACCACCGCATCGTCGCTGAAGAGAGAGCTGTTCACCACAAGGGTGGCCCCAGCGAAGTGGCGGGGCGAGAAAAAGTGGACGATGGCGGCGCGCTCGTTGAAGAGCATGTTGAAACGGATGTGCTCTGCCTTCTTGCGCTCGCCGCGAATGGTCATGTTGTTGCGGTTGTAGACGACGAAGGTGGGGAGCATGGAGAAGTGGAGCAGCCACTTACGGCCGAGCACCCAGTTGTAGCCGTAGCCACCGCCAATGCCCACATGACCCACATAGAGACGCACATCGGGGGCATTCGGGCTCCTGGTCAACGCGGTGGGCAATGCACAGAAGCTGACCGTGAAGCAGGAGGTCGTCATCAGGTGGTATAGGTGTGCACGCTGGAGCCTTGAGCAGCGGGCAGATAATTTATTCCCCACCAACACATCTGGAGGAGCACGAACGAGAGGAGGAGGATGCAGAGCGCCAGGCGAGGACGATGGGAGGGCATCTGGCGGTAGTGGACGTAAACGAGATAAGCCAGCCAGGTGATAGCCGCCCACGTCTCCTTGGGGTCCCACGACCAATAGTGCCCCCACGCTTCTTTTGCCCAAAGCGCACCAAAGAGCATGCCGATGGTCATGAAGGCAAGGCCCACGTAGACCAGGTCGTCTAAACTCCCCATGCGGCATGGGGTGAGCATCTCCCCGTTCTGCCCCCTGCGTGTGCCCCAAAGCAGGAAGAGCGCCATCAGCGTGGCCACGCCAAAGACAGCGTAGGCAAACATGTATACGATGACATGGGGAGCAAACCATGGACTTTGCAGGGCTGGCATCAGCGTGGCGGAATGTATCTCGGGCTTGAAGAGGTTGACGCAGATGAACACCAACGCCAGTAGCGTTGAGAACGAGAGAATCCACTTGTATTTCCAACGCAAATAGACGATGATGCCAGCCAAAGGGAGGAAGAACGAGTACCAGAGTCGCGTCTCGCCCATCGTGCGCAGTGGTGGACGTTGCAATGCTGTCCACATCGCCACGATGAAACTGAAAAACACGGCGAGCCCGATGATGGTCGACGTATAGGCCAGGAGTGTCCTCTCCTTCCATGCCGCCCAGGCTCCCACCGTCCACAGCAGTACCGACGCTATCGCAAAATATATCAGATAATCCCAACTCATGCGCGCTGCCTCCTTCCTCCAAAGACAAACATACAAACGGCCCCACCCAGCATCATGTAGATGCCGGTATAGACCAGTGGCAGCCACGGGTCGCTGACCAACTCCAGAATCGACGTCTGGCTCATGGCACCCATCGCGGTGTCGTAGCCATATTGGTAGATACGCCAGCCATCGACTTCGACGGGCTTGTTGACATCAACAGTGGCTTGGATGTCCTTTCCCGACTTCGTCAGCACCTGTATCTTCGAAGCGAAACGCTTGGGTGAGCCGTCGTCGTAGGTCTCCATGATAAACCGCTTCAGCTCGATGGCCAGCGGCATGTCGCGAACAACTCCCTCCTGCGTCAGCGCACGCCACTCAGGCTGGCCCACCATGGTGAGCATCTTCAACCGCTGCATGTCGGCATTGCCCAGCGTGGCGGTGGTCAGCGCAATAAAAAGCCCCAGATGGAGCAAGAGGGAAGGACGAAGCGTGGATAGAGAGCGATGCGTCATCACCGCCCGCAGTTGTTTGAGGATGACCAAAGCCAACGTCAGAGCCATATAGACATAGATGAGCACGAAGGGCCAGAAGGAGAGCATGTTGCCGAGCCATTTGCCATCGACCGTCTGCCGCGTCAGCCCCATGACGGTGGTGAGGATGGCAGCATATACCAACGTGGGGATTGCCGACTGATAGGTGGCGATGAAGCGGAAGGCATAGACGCGTCGGCGCAACACGAAAAGGGCAGCAGCAATAGCCAAGAATGCCGCCAGCACGATGCCATTGGTCGGCCATGCGAAAGCCGCCCATGCCACGCCACCCACGGCAAGCTGAAGCATCAACCCAGCAAAGATAAGGCCTCCTCCAATGAGGAAGCCTTCTTTCATAGTCCAGGGTTTAATCCACATCAGATTTCGATAAGTTTGCCGTTCTTCTTTGCCTCCTCAATCCACTTGGGCTCGATTTCCTGAAGGAAGCGCTGCTTCTTCTCGTTGAGCGACGGCATGTCGAGCCCAATGGCAGCCTGAGCCTTCGCTTTCGTGGAATAGTCAGGCACGGGGATGTCGCCTATGAGCCCTTGCTTGGCTGCCACACGTGCAATGAGCAACCGGGCCTGCTGCGCATAGTCGACGGAATGTGAGAGCAGACGAATCACCTCCTGGGGAGCATGGAAGGTGGCGCCATGCGAGGCGATGGCATAGTCCCACCGCCATTGGCTCTTGCGCAGTAGCGCCTGGATGGGCTTCATCTCGTCGTCGGAAGCGCCCTTGTCGATGATGTACTTGGCCTCGAAGTGGGCGCGTGCCAGCTCCTGCTCAGCACGCAGGCGCACCTCGTTGCACTTCTCCTGCCGGTCGTAGACATTCTGGCGCAGCACCTCGGCATCCTCGCGGTGGCACGTCTGGCAGGTGCGGTCGATTTTTGCCAATGGCGACATAATCTGATGGTCGCTAAACTTCACCCCTCCCTCCTGCTTATAGGGCATGTGGCAGTCGGCGCAGCTGACTCCACGCTGGGCATGGATGCCGTGCTGGGAGATTTCGTAGCCTGGATGCTGAGCCTTCAGGATAGGGGTCTTCGACAGCGGATGGATATAGTCGTAGAAACCTATCGAGTCGTAATACTCCTCAGCAGCCTCGCAGGTCAAGCCCTTGTCGTGTGGAAACGTCAGGTAGTTGGCCTTGCCGGGATTGTTAGGGTCGTCGGGCTTGATGAAGTAATACTCCACATGGCACTGGGCGCACACCAGCGAGCGCATCTCCTGATGGCTCTGGCTCTTGACGTCCAACCCGCGACGCGCAAAGGCCTCGTAGAGTGCAGGACGTGCAGGACGCAAATCCATAGTGCGTGCGTCGTGACAGTCAGAGCATCCGATGGTATTCACCTCTTCGGCACCCAGCTCGCTCCACTTCTTGGCATAGAAGTTGGCAGGATCCATCACCGATTTCTTGTCGCTCAGCTCACGCATCATTCGCGGCACGTCGGGGCCCTTGCAGGTCCAGCACGTGGCAGGCTGCATGTCGCCGTCGCCATCGATGCCGGGATTGCCGGTGCGCAGGATCTTGCGCATATCCTCCAAGGCATGTTTGTGGCCGCGAGGGGTATTGTAGTGGCGCGAGAAGGCATAGCCGGCCCACAGCACCACCATCTCGGGACGCTGCTCAAGGACGTCCACTTCTTGCGACGAGTTGTACTTCGACTTGAACGAGGTGTCGGCAGTCATCGCCCACGTCTCGTACTCACGCGGATAGTCGGCCTTGAATTTCTCGTTCTGCGCCACAATGCTGTCTTCAAACACCGTGCGCTTGTTGTTGAACACACTTGCCACTTCGGCACGACGCTGCATCAACGACGATACGAGCAGTCCCAGTACGAAGACCACCACCATCGACCCTCCGAAGAGGAGCCATCCCTGCCAGCTTTTTAATTTCTTTTCCATATCTGTGAGATTTACGATTTGCCCATGTTTGGTTTGTTGTTTCTTTCTACATCAGCAGCCCATGTTTCACTTGTCGCTACTGCTCAACAGTCCTTGCAGCCACTCGGGCACCGGACTTGGCGGTAGGGGCGTCACACCCTCGGCGTTAGGTGTTGACATCAGCGAGTTCATGCCCCCGTGCGGCACGTTGCGATGACAGTCCCAGCACACCTTTCCCCCTTCGCGCTGTTGCTGCATATATCCCTTGCGCCCCGTAGTCACGAACTCCTGGTTCAGCTGCGTATGACAGCGTATGCAGTTGTCCATCACCACCTGGCCCGTCAGGTCTTCGGCCTTCGGAGCCTGCCGCTCAGCGTGTGCCAAGAAATAGGCGGTGTGCTTCAGGCCGTCCATCGCCTTGAAGCCATAGTAAACGGCCAAATTCTGATGGGGCACATGGCAATCGTTGCACGTGGCGTCGCGCCCATGCGAGGAATGGCTCCAGGTAGCATAATAAGGGGTCATGATGTGGCAGTTGACGCAAGCCGACGGGTTGTCGCCTATAAAATAAGTGTGAGCCCGAAGCAGGTACATAAACAACCCCACAAGCCCGCAAACGACGCCTGCCAAGACCAGCAAAACAATTTTCTGCCAATATAATAATCTGTCTTTAAAGGATAGTAGTTCTTTCAGCTTCATCCTATATGGTTTTTAGATTACAAATATAGGAAAAAAATCTCCAACTTGTCTTCGTAAGGCGAAGAAAGAAGAGAATTTTATGAATATTTATGAGAATTTCACACACAGGGAGGGCATGCGCATCCATTGGTGCATGCCCTAATGCCTACTCCAGCTCGACATTCAGGCCGATGCTGAAGGAGGTGCCTGTGGTGAGTGGCGAAGAATAGTAATAGGACTTGGGCTTGAAATTGAAGATGTTGTCGACGGCCGTGTTAAGGCTGATGCTCCGCCCAATATGCTGCTGCAGCATCAGGCGCCAGATGGAGTAACCCTTGTCTACATCGTTGCGCCCCGACTGCGGCCGCCCCTGGAAGCGTCCTGAGAGCGCCGCATCGAGGGCATAATGGCGCGAGAAGCGGTGGTCGTAGCCTATGTGCCAGGTGCAGGAATGCGAGCGGGGCTGATTGAACTGCGAGAAATAGACATTGCCGCTCTCATGCAACCATGAATAGTTGATTTTCATCGACAGTCCCCAATCCCAGATGTGACCCATGCTGAAGTCGATGCCCCAGACAGTGATGCCGTCCTCGTTGCTGTAGAGGGCGCTCTCCATGCCCTCGTACATGCCGCCGTCGATGGTGGTGATGCGCTTGTCGAAGATGTTGCAGTAGCCCATGAGGGTGAAGTTGTAGCGCCCGTCTAAAAGGAATCCGCCGTTGCTGATGCGGTGGGTGCGCTCCACGGCTACGTTGAAGTTGTGGCTCCTCTCCGGCTCCAGTTCAGGATTGCCGCGAAGCAGATACCCCATGTTGCCCATGTCGAAGTGCATATACATCTCCTTGAGCGTAGGGGCGCGGAAGCCACTGGCGTAGTTGGCGCGGAAGGTCATCCACGGCTGCTTGAAGACGATGGCGAGCCGCTCGGTGAGCGCCTTCTGTGCCGAGGCCGAGAAATAGTCGTAGCGCACGCTGCCCACCACGTTCAGCCGGGGGGTGATGTTCCAGTCGAACTGGGCGTAGCCATCGACATTGCCCTGAGCGTGGTGGGTGCCCTCAATGAATTGGTAGGTGGAGAGGTAATCGTGCAGATAGTCGGCTCCCACGAGCAAGGTGTTCTCTCCAAGCGAATGGCTGTAGAGTGCATGCACCACGTGCTGACGATTCACGTAGTCGTGGTCGTGGGTGCGAGCGCCGTCGGGGGTGTAGTTGGCCTTGTCGTACTGGTCGTAGGCGTACGACAGCTCCAGATGCCGGTCGTGGCTCCATGCGTATCGCCCTTTCAGTCCGGCGCTGTAGCCATTGAAATGATAGTCGTGGGTGTCGCGCTCGCTGGTGCGGAAGAAGTAGCCGCCCCGGCCTGTCAGCGTCAGCTGGTCGGTGGCGCGCCATGTCAGTCGCTCCTTCACGTTGTAGGTCTTCTGCCCGTAGAGTCGGCTCAGGTTCGAGTCGTCTGTCAGCACTGTCTCGTCGTAGGGCAAGCCTTGCGCCTTCTTCAACAACTCTAAGGCCACCTCCTCCGACGAGTGGGCCTTGGGCAGGTCGACGGGGTCGATGCTGGTGTGCTGGAAGCTGGTCTGCGAGTTCCACTTCGCCGTGTTCAGCGAGAAGCCAGCCCCGTGGCGCCATTCGTGGCCAAAGGAGTTGTAGCGCGAGTTGGCATAGGCTGTCCACGGCTCCAGGTTCTCCCGACTGATGATGTTGACCACGCCGCCCACGGCATTCGAGCCGTAGAGGGCCGACGAAGCCCCCTTCACTATCTCTATGCGCCCCACGTTGTCGAGCGTCATCCGGTTGTAGTCCACGTTGTCCATCGTCTCGCCCGCCATGCGCTCGCCATCGACGAGGAAGAGCACGGCATTGCCGCCGAAGCCGCCCATGCGGAGCGACGTCTCCTGGCTCATGGCGAAGCCGAACTCCAAGCCGGGAATCTCGTGCGTCAGCATGTCCTGGACGTTGGTGGCATCGGCCATCTTGATGTCGTGCAGGGTGATGAGCCGTGTCACCACGGGGGCATCCTTCAGCGCCTTGGGCGAATGCGAGGCCGTCACCACGACGGGCTCCAGGTTGACCGAGTCGCGGATGGTGGTCTGCGCAGAGAGTGGAATAGCTGGCACAGCCCATGCCATGCCAGCCAATAGGAAAAATCTGAAGCGCCCTGTCACCACTTATTTCTTGGTTCCTGTAAATGTTCCGGCAAAGGGGAATGGCATCCTGCCATACTTCAGGGCGAAAGTCACGACGATAGTCTTATCGCTGAACAAGGCCGTCAGGTCACTCACGGTATAGGCCTTGTCCGTCCCGTCGGCACCCTTCAAAGTGCCTTCGTAGGATGCGAGCCTTCCCTTGATGGTATTGCCGTCCTTTGAGAGGGTGATGCCCTTCACCGAAAGCGAGGGGATGGTCATCATGCCCATGCCCACCTCGGGGATGGTCATGTCTATGGACACGTCGGTAGCTTTGACAAACTGGTAGGTCTTGGTATCGTTCGACGACTCCTCGTTATCGACCACGAAAATCTCATTGCCATCATAAGAACCGGCCACTTGTTCGGCAACGGCCACCTCCGGCTCGTCGTCGTCACTACTGCATGAACTCATGCCCATCACGATGGCCACAGCGGCCACCATCATTGTCATTAAACTTTTGAATTTCATAAATTGGAAATTAATAAAATGGTTACTCAATGCCTAGTATAGTCTTTATTTCTCTGTGCCCAGCTCCTGCTTGGCGTAGTCATACTCCGAGCCGTAGGCACTGTGGGGGATGCTGAAGATGACAATCATGAACAGCACCGCCAAGCCCACCACCCAGCGGTTGTGCTTCCACTTCAGGGTGGCAAGGGCCGCGATGAAGAACAGGAACGACAGCAGGGTCTTGTTGTCGGTGAGGTCGGTGCCGATGGGGAATCCCGTCCACCAGGGGCCGAAGGCGGCATGCTGCACCAGAGGGCCGAAGATGAAGCCGCCCACGAAGAGCGTCGCCACCGTCGTCTTCAGCCAGCGGGCGTATTCCTTGCGCGTCAGCACCAGCAGCAGCGTATAGACGGCCAGCAGCATGGCGGCAAACATCAGCAGGATGTGGGGCACCAGGATGGAGGCGGGCACATCGTTGCGGAAGCGTATCACCACCGGCTCGTCGGCAAGATAGTCTTTTCCGCCCACCGTGAGGTAATACTGCAGCTTGCCACCCACGGGCTGCACAGGCAGCATGGCCTGCCACTGCGCTGGCTGGCCATCGCCGCCGCCGCTCCAACCGAAGTCCACGGTGGTGTAGGCATCTGCCGTGGGATAGCGGCGGTAGTGCAGCTGTGCCTCAACAGTCTGCGGCACGTCCGTCAGCGCCACGCTGACATCGTGCTGCACACCGCTGCGGGGCAATTTCAGCTTGCAGCTTTCACCATTCACCTCCACGTCAACGCGCTGCGCATGCGTGGGGCCCGTCATGCGCTGGTAGAAGCTCAGCACCAGGGTGATCAGGGCGGCCAATAGCCAATATACCGATTTCTTCATTTCTTTGCGGGGCTTAAGTGCACTTGAAAGGTCATTGTCTTCTCGCCTCGGAGCACCTTCACGGCGATGGTGGTGCCGGGCTCCAGCTCCGACAGACGCTCCATATATCCATTCATGTCGTTCACGGGCTTGCCGTCAATCTCCTGAATGATGTCGCCGCTCCTGATGCCAGCGTTGTGCGCCGCCTTCCCTGCCACCACGATGTCGGCGCGCAGTCCCGGAATGCGGCTCTGCCCCATCACGTCGGGCATCAGCCCCAGCGTCACCTTCAGGTTGGCATGGCTCATCCGCTGGCTGCTGGCCACGTTGATATAGTCGGGGCGCGTGGGCATGCTCGCTATCCGGGCTATCAGCTCCTTGGCGAAGTCGAGTGTCTGCTGCATGCCGTCGTAGTTCAGGGTGGCGGCAGCGTCATCGGGCGTGTGATACTCCATGTGGCCGCCGGTGGTGAGGAAGAGCACGGGAATCTCTGCCCCCACAAACGACGCATGGTCGCTGGGGCCGTAGCCGTCGGGGGTGCAACTGATGTTCAGGTGGGTCTGCGCGGCGGTCTGCTCCGCCATGGCCTTAAACGCTGAGCTGGTGCCGGTGCCGCCGACGCTCAGGGCGTTGTCGCGCATGCGCCCCACCATGTCAAGATTCACCATGGCCACCATGCCGTCTTTGCCAGCGGGCAGGTTGATGCGCCTGTCGTCGCTCTTTCCCATCCACTCCAAAAACTGCTTCGAGCCTATCAGGCCCTGCTCCTCGGCGCCGAAGAAGGCGAAGATGATGCTGCGTGGTGCGCCCACCTGCTTGAAATGTCGGGCCAACTCCAGCACCACGGCATCGCCACTGGCATTGTCGTCGGCACCGGGGTGCACGGCCAAGGTGTCGGGGCGGCGCGAGCCGGAGCCCTTGCCGCCCAGTCCCAGATGGTCGTAGTGCGAACCCACCACAATATATTCGTTCTTCAGGCGCTTGTCGGTGCCCTTGAGCACGCCGATGATGTTGTGCGTGGTGCGCTCCACCTCTTTCCCGTAGGCGAAGTCGTGGTAGTATCCCTTCTTCTTCTTTCCCTTCACCACGGGCTTCAGCTTCAGGCTGCGCAGCTGCTTCACTATATACTCCGATGCCAGCGTGTCGCCAGCCGTGGCGGGGTAGCGCCCGCCCAGCTCCTGCGATGCCAGCTGCGCCACCGTCTGCCTCATGGCCTCCTGGCGCTGCGCATCAGCGGCAACAGCAATGGCGGCCACCAGCGCCAACAATACAAAACATTTCTTCATAAATCGGGTCGTTACGAAAATCGGGTGCAAAGGTACAACTTTTTTCCAACGCTTGCAATCCCCATTTATGATTATTTTCGCACAGCAGCACAGCACCGCGCCTGCAGCCTCCTGAAAAAACAACGAATGCAGACGAAGGGCACGAATGAAAAGTATAAATGGATAAAAGGATAATTGGATAATTTGCGTTTTCAGCAAATATACTGGGGTTTCCAGCGATTTTGCCCTAAAATAGTGGTTTTAAGATGGATTGCACACCTTCCGCAGGAGTGTGCAAAAGAGGGGCGAGGAAGCCCCTCCCCCCGCCCCCCCATGGGGGGGAGCATTTAGTTTTGCGGGGCCAAAATATCGCCGTGAGCTTCACAGCCCACGGCGACATCAACCTAAACTAACTAACATGAAAACACACACAGAAGAGATTTCTTCAATTACTTTAGCCGAGCAACCCGATGCAGGAGCTGACGCCGAGCGAGGTAGCAATGGCCGAGACGATGGCGGCTATCAGCCTGATCCAAAAGTCCCATTTCTTACCTGGAGCACTCATAAGTTAGGAGTTACGAGTTACGAGTTACGAGTTACGAGTTAGGAGTTACGAGTTAGGAGTTAGGAGTTACGAGCTACGAGTTGTTTCGTGCGAGTACAACTCCTCACTCCTCACTCCTCACTCCTCACTCTTTTAGGGTTCCTGAGTCTCCAGATACTTGCCCTTCTCGTTCGACAGGGTGGCTTCGCCATTCTTCAGCTTCTGGGCCAGCGAGGTGTACATCAGCGAGCTGGAAGCAGTCAACTGCTTGGGCACGCAGTCGCCAGTGGCCTGGCAGAGCAGCTTGGTCTTCTTGATGTTCTGCTGCAGGTCGAACTTCTCCACGCTCACGGCGGGAGTGGAAATCACGCTGGCCTTGAAGATGGCCAGGTTGTCAATCTTCACGGGCTGTCCACCCAGGGCCAGCTCGCGGATGCAGCGCGAAGCAGCGATCAGCACACCATAGATGGTGTCGACGGTGAAGGGGCTACCATGGGCGTGGATGTGCTGCGAAAGCTCAGCGATGCCCACAGGCTCCAAGTTGTTGACGCGACCATAGACCTTGCCATACTGGCGGCTCTCCTGGTTCTTGTTCTTGTAGAGGTCAATTCTTAACATGGCTTTGAAAGGAATTAGTGAAACATTAAGTGAACTGTAGTGCAAAGTTACAAAAAACCCTTGCCGCGAGCAAGGGTTTTCCCACTTATCTTTCCGCCTAATAATCCGTACGCTTGTAAGTCATTTTCGTTGAGGGGTTTACATAGAGTGCAAATCCTATCACCATGTCTTCGTAGCGCAGATTCTTCAGCGTGCCGTTCTCCACCTTCGCCATCGCCCAGCCCAGCCGCCGCCATGAGTATAAGCAGACAACCATCGCATGCGCGCCACCAAAGGATGCCTCGGCATCCATCATTCAGTCCACTCCGAAAACCAAGCATCACTCGCGAAAGACGGCGCATTGTTTGGGGGGTGTTTTTTTTTAGTGGAGAAGGGCGGGGGGCGGAGTGCACTCATCATTCACTGCGTGGACTTGAATGCCGTATTATGGCAGATAATCATAAAGTTATTCGAGGTACGGTTGAAAGGACACTGAAAGCGTCTGGAATCTTCAAAAAAACGCTACCGTCTTTTCAACCGGACGAAGTTATTTCTCGTCGGGAAATGCTCGTTCCACGTCGGGGGGGGGTATCATTCCACGTCGGGGAATAAACTTTTGCTACCGCTTTTTCTAACTTCAAAGTAATAATTTGAGATGATGATGAACGCAGAAGCCCCGGAGGGGCGACGGAATAAAGGTAGGGGGCATCGCCTCTATACCCCCATAAGAGGGTAGAACAATCCGTCGCCCCCTCTGGGGGCTTTCATTCCGTCTGCCTTCACAGGGGCGATGCCCCTGCCTGTAATCCGTCGCCCCCTCCGGGGGCTTTCATTCCGTCTGCCTTCACGGGGGCGGTGCCCCTGCTTAGTCGATTGGTGCTCACCATCGTCTTCCGTCGCCCCCTCCGGGGGGGGGGCTTCATTCCGTCTGCCTTCACGGGGTATTCCCCTTAGCATGTCGGCTGCAAAAAATACGCATTTCTGCTGACATTGGTGCAGGAATCTTGCGTTAGGAGTTCTTGCCTTGCAAGCGACCAAAGGTCGAGCGAGGAGTGAAGCCCCTCCCCCCGCCCCCCCCTGGGGGGGAGCATATAGACCCAATGCCCCCGCAAAACTATCTGCCCCCCCCATGGGGGGGCGGGGGGAGGGGCTTCCTCCCGCTTTTTTGCACACTCTCCCTGGGGGGTGTGCAATCAATCTTAAAAACACTATTTGGGGGCAAAATCGCTGAAAAACCCAGTATATTTGCTGGAAACGCAAATTATCCAATTATCCATTTATCCATTTATCCATTTACCACCTCCATATTTCGCATTTTCCCTCGTCGATATATTGAAAAATGTTTTAATTATTATATACTATAATAATTAACGCCTATAGGATATAGGCTAATGGATAAATGGATAAATGGATAATTGAATAATTGCTTGCAGTGCGGCAGCGCCAATATCCGGATATGGGACAAGCGCACCTGCCCCAAGTGTCAGGGAGAGATGGAAGACACAGGCGAACCTTCGCCTCACACCTCGGCTATCACTTCGATTTCCACCAGCGCCCCCTTGGGCAAGGTCTTCACCGCCACGGCCGAACGGGCGGGGTATGGCTCTTGGAAGAACTCTGCGTAGACGGCGTTCATCTCAGCAAAGTCGCCCATGTCGGCCATGAACACGGTTGTCTTCACCACGCTGCCCATCGTCAGACCTGCTTCTTCCAGGATGGCCTGCACATTTGTCAGCGACTGGCGCGTTTGCTCCCTGATGCCGCCCTCGGCAAATGCGCCCGTTGCCGGGTCGATGGGAATCTGGCCAGAGGTGTAGACGAGATTCCCCACTTGGATGGCTTGGCTGTAAGGCCCTATTGCTGCCGGGGCCTTTGCGGTGTTAATCACTTTTTTCATAGCATTTTGTTAAAAATCAACATTCACGCCAGCCATGAACGTGGCAAGAGGCATGGGATAGCCCGCCAACAGTTCATAGTCGTGGCGCATCAGGTTCTGGCCGCGCACCCACAGCTTCAGATGGTCAGCAGGGCTATAGGTGACGGCGGCGTTGACCAGCGTAAAGGTCTGATAAGGCTCGGTGGCGCTGCCGGTGTAGAGATTGCTGACGTGCTGGGTGCCGGCATTGATGTCGAAACGGCCCTGGTGGCAGCGGATGCCCAAGTAGTCGACGTATTCGGGTGTTCCCGTCTGCTCGCGCCCCTCCTGCTGATGGATATAGCTGCGGTTGGCGTGGACGGCGAAATGGCGGTTGACGCGATAGTGCGCCTGCAGCTCATAGCCCGCATTCTCGAAGGCGCCCGTGTTGATGCGCCCCACGTTGCCATCGGGCTTCACGCCCGTGCCCACCAGGTTGTCGGCCTTCAGGTAGAAGACGTTGGCCTTGTAGGAGAAGCGCCCCAGCGTCTGCTGCCACGACAGCTCGTAGTTCCACATGCGCTCAGCCTTCAGCTCCACGTTGCCGTTGGTGCCATAGAAGTAGAGCTCCATCATCGACGGGTTGCGGAATCCCTTGCTGGCCGTGAGCTTCAGCACGCCATCACTCACAGGACGGGCCACCAGGCCCAGCTGCGGCACCCACTCGCCGCCCGACACGTTCTGCCAGTCGTAGCGCAGACCGGCATCGACGGTGAGCCACTCGGCGAGATCCTGACGGAAGTCGACGTAGGCGGCCCACTCGTTGCGGTAGCTCTTGCCCGTGCCCGCCCTGTAGTTGGTGGCGATGAGCGAGCCGTCGGCACGGCTGGTGTTGTAGGCATAGCCGTAGATGTGCTGATAGTCGGCACCCACGGTGGTGTGGTTGCCCTCGAAGGGCTGGATGGTCTCGAAGAACGACACGCCCGTCAGGGCATCCTTCGAGCGGAAGAGGTTGGCACGGGGCTGGTTGTTGTTGGCACTGGGGCCATAGCCGTCGTTGATTTTATGGCGCCCGAAGTTGGAGTAGACCATCAGCGTTCCGTCGAGTCCATCGAAATGATTGCTCACCGAGGCATTCACCACGCCACGGGTGATATACTGGTCGGCCTCCTCGAGCGGACTGGCCAGCGTGCCGGGATGGGAAGCGTTGAAGTGGGTGACGTCGGCCGACAGGCGGGTGGTCCAGTTCTCGTTGAGGTCATAGCCCAGGTTCAGAAAGCCGCCATACTGCTCAAAACCCATGTTGGGCCGATGGTTGTCTGTCCGGCTGTATTGCGCCGCCACGGTACTGCTGAAGCGTCCCTGCCGCACCTGGTTGGTGGCTTCGGCCTGCACCGAGCCATAGCTGCCCGCCCCCACGTTGAGCTGGGTGCGCACACCATCGTGGTGCATCCTGCGCGTCACGATGTTCACCACGCCGCCCATGGCATTCGAGCCATAGAGCACCGAGGCCGGGCCGCTGACCACCTCCACGCGGTCGGCCATCATGGTCTGATAGGCATCGCCGATGGGGTGGTCGAAGATGTTGGCATACTGTGGATGGCCGTCGATGAGCACCAGCACGCGCGAGCCGCCAGAGAGGCCACGCAGGTTGAGCGAGCCGCTGCCACCGCCACTGACGCCATAGCCCATGACGCCACGGCCATTGATGAACAGGCCCGGCACCTCCTGCGACAGCGTGGGCAGGATGCTCTGCTGATGGTTTTCAGTCAGTTGCTCACGCGTGACCACGGTCACGTTCATGGGCAAACGGCTCACTGCGGTGGCATGACGCGACCCCGTCACCACCACTTCTTGCAATGCCAGCGAATCGGTCTGTGCACTGGCGAATGGCACTGTGCCCCACAGGGCCAGTGCCACAATCATTTGTTTTTGCATTGTTTTGTTTTTTTGTATCACACACAACAGGGCCGGACTCTTCGCCTTAAGCCTCCTATCGCTATGGAGGGCATGACCATGAACGTGAGCGATGGTTAGAGAATAAGAGAGAGTATCATCAAGACGATTAGTCTTCAATCTGGTAGCCCGCGATGCGAGCCATGGCGGGCGCAATCTCGATGTTGTCGATGCGCCCCTGCAGCACCTCGGTGCCGGGCCCCACGGCATATACGGGCACATAGCCGTTGCTGTGGCCGCCGCTGGCCCAGCTGATGAGTGCCACCTCGCTCAGGATTTTCTTGCACGTCTCGCAGAGGTCGTTGATGCGGTCGTTCACCTTGTCGCCCTCCTTGATGGCCTTCTCGATGTCGCCGATGCGGTTGTCGATGCGCTCGCGCTGCTTCTTGTCAATCTCGATGGCACCGCCCAGCCCCAGGATGGTCTTCACCTGCTTGTCGATCAGCTCTGGGGTGAACTTGGCGGGTGCTTTCTTATACAGCTGGTGCAGCATCCACTTCGTCTCGTCGATGCTGCGGGTCTGATACTTCAGCAGGTCGGTGTGCAGCTCGTAGGGGCCTCTGCCCATGACGAGGCCGCCCGTCTCGTGGTCGGCCGAGATGACGATGATGGTCTCGTCGGGGTGCTGCTCGTAGAACTCGTAGGCCACGCGAATGGCCTTGTCGAAGTCGAGCACCTCGCTGACCACATTGCCGATGTCGTTGCGGTGACAGGCATAGTCGATCATGCCGCCCTCAATCTGGAAGAAGAACCCGTTCTTCTGCTTCGACATCAGATAGTTGATACCGGCGCGGGTGATCTGCTCCAGCGTCAGGTCGTTCTTGTCCTGGTCCAGGGCATAGGGGATGTGGTCGCTGTTCAGCTTCTCGTTCTGGTAGTCGCTCTGCAGCATGATGAGCTTGTCGGCCTTGCGCCCCTTCTTCTGATACTCCTTGTAGCCGCCGGTCAAGATGGTGTAGCCCGCCGCCCTGGCCTGTTCGCGCAGCGAAGGCTGCCCCTCCTTGGTGTTGGGCTTGTGGAAGTCGCAGCCGGCAAAGAAGTCGAAGCCGCTCTTGCAGAGGTCCTGCCCCAGCTCCCAATACATGTTGCGGTCGCGCTGATGGCCATAGAACGAGGCTGGCGTGGCATGGGTGATGGCCACATTGGTGGCCACGCCCACCGCAGCCCCAGCCTTCTGCGCCCACACGGCAATGCTGTTGCACGGCGTCTCCAGGTCTTCGAGCACGCCGATGGCACCGTTCTTCGTCTTTTTGCCTGTGGCCAAGGCGGTGCCGCCAGCCGCCGAGTCGGTCACGCCGTTGGTGGCCGAGTAGGTGTTGACCATGCCCACCACCGGAAGGCTCGACATGAGGATGGGTTCAAAGCCTATCTTACCCTTCAAGGCAGCAAGATAGGTCTCGGTGACATTGATTTGATTCACGCCCATGCCGTCGCCGATGAAGTAGAACACATACTTCACCTGGCTCTGTGCTGTCAGGGCGATGGCCACAAACAGGGTGGCCACAATGGAGAATAGTCTTTTGGTCATTATTTTATTATTTGATTAGAAAAGCCTAAATCATGCCACCAAGGCACCGGCAGTGTGTCTGCTTCCGACATTAACGTACACTTTGCTGCAAAGATACACTTTTCTGCTGACATTCCCGCATCATATCACAAAAAAATGCAAGGGAGACGTGTTTTTTTTCGACCTGTGCAGTTGAAAAGACGGCTAACCCGGTTCCCAATGACAAAGTCGGGCGGGTGAGTGAAGAGTTAGGAGTGAGGAGTTAGGAGTTAGGAGTTAGGAGTGAAGAGTGAAGAATTGCGAAATGGCGGTGCTCGACATCATCGAGAGCAACAGAACGAGTAGTATGCTCAGCTTCTTCATATTGGTATAGATTTATTGGGTTAATTATTACACATTATATTTATTGCGCGCGCACGGGGCGAACAGACAGGCGGGTAGGCAAGCGTAGCTCGGGAGAGGGACTTTCCCCCCTCCCGCACGAGTGAATTTAGGGTTCTTGATTCAAAATCTCGTCCACGATGAGCACGGCGTCGGTGATGGTCACATCGCCGTCACCATTCACATCGTAGTTCATTTCAGTGCCGATCTTCTTGTAGATGACAGTGATAGAAGGATAGGCTTTCACAAACTGTTCGGCAGGCAGCACGAACTTATACGAACCATCATTCTGCTGCTGCACATCGCAGTCGTCTCCAATTGATCGTTCGTATTCATAAAGCACCAGTCCCAACTCATAGCCATCCTGTGGGTGGAAAGTGAAGGTGACATCAGAATGGGGCTTCATCGAATAGCACTGACCCAATTGGTCAACTTCTAAGGTTTTGTTACGTACGGTATCATCAGTACCAGTATAAGAGATTGTCGTTGTACCGCCCTTGGAGGAGAACGTAGAGATATCGACAGACTTCAATTCATACTTCACTTCTATCACGAGGTCCTCGGTGACATTCTGCAGGCGCAGCTCTTTTTCATTATTCTCGTTGTCTTCAAGCTCATCAAAACGGTCTTCTCCGTTCACATAGAGGTGAACATCATACATACCAGGAATAAGGTTATAAGGTGAAATCACGACATCGCTGCCCTTTTGGAATTTCACAATTCTCGAATCATTACCATAATCCGAAATATTATTGCCATCACCAAAATACAATAACCAGCCATTAGACGGCACAAGCGAGGCCGTCAGCATATCAACTGCGGGTTTCTTCGTGAAATTGACAATCCAGTCGCCATCGACGAAGAACTGGGCATAGTTGTCGCCTTCAATCTTATATACCATAAGACCATATTCTTCACCTTCCTCCTCAAGCAAGTCGGTGTAGTCATCGCCGTTAAAGAGCAATTGAACATTCTTGTCTGGTTCAGCATAGACATACAATTGGAGACTTGTCCCTGTCTCTGAAAGGTCAAACGTGTTTGTTCCTGGATGGGTTGATGAGGAATTGAGATAAATTTCGGCAGTTCCTCCGTCAACCATAATCGAAACGCTGCAATAACTGCCCGCATCTCCAGCCATAGCAGCCTTCCAGGTCACCTTATTGGCATCTTTCTCGTAGATAGCCAGCACCGATGCAGAGCTGAGTTCACACAGTTGTCCCTCGGCAGGTGTCGACGAAATAAATCCAAGCAGATACTGATTGTTCAGATTATCCTTTAAGGCAAATTTGTCTGTTACGTCCACGCCATCCAAATACACCTTCACGGTTTCGCCCTCCTGGGGAACACTCAAGTGGAACTCAACATAACCGGTTTCACCCATCTCGTTGCGATAGGCCTTCACCATCTGATTGCGTCCCTCCGTCTCGGATGCCGTCACCTCACGGATAGCCTGAATATTTCCGTCTTCCTCTTTGAAAGGAATGCATGTCAGCGAGCCGTCGCCCACTACGGCAAGGTCAAATGTGTAGTAGGACTCGTCGCCATAAGCTATGGATAGCTGATAGGAGTTTTCTCCTTCGCCAAATTTCTCCAAGGGTATGCGATAGGTGCCATCGCTTTGCAGGAAGCTGTTGGGCGAAAGCAACAGTTTACCATCCCTGAGGACTGCCGTCACGGCCTTCCCCATGTCAGGCGTGACAACAGCATAGTAAGTTCCTGTCTTTGGCAGAGTGAGCCAAACAAACCTTCCAGATGGGTAGGTTGACAAAGCTTCGTCGCTGCCTTCCTTGTAGATAGCCAGAGTGCCACCGCTGCCATTGTTTCCCGACAGTTGGCGACCATTGCTCTCGAAGACAACACGTATGTCCGTGTCGCCACCGTCAAGTGGTATATTATAGTGGTCTCCTGCATCAGGATTGGTATCGACAGCTTGAGCAAGCACACCATTGGCATATACCTTGACTGAGTTAACGATTCCTTCTTCTTGATACGCTCCAAAATCATAGACGGTCCAGAACTCCACATACTGGTCTTCATCTGAGTCGTAGACGCCAATCACATCGAACATCTCTCCTGGTTCCATTTCATAAGGAATGGTATTACTATTGTCTATCCAATCGTTTTCTCCATCGCCTATATTAACATGGCACGAGCCTTGTGCCCCTTCCACCGACATGTGTACATTGAACTGCGTACCGTCGGGGATGGTTTTCTTCTGATAGTAAATTTTCAACGACTCTTCTGTACCATCATTGGCAAAATGGTAAACCGTTGATGCAACTCCAGTAGTTTCATTCTCATCAAATGGCACTGGTATAGAACCCCAATGTACTATCTTCCGCACCTTATAATCGTTCTCCGGAGTTATCTCCACACTGACAGGCTGTGTTTTGTCAAAGCTATAAGATGCTTCTATAGCTCCATTTATAGTATGACTCTTTGTCGCCCCGTTCACTTTACCAGTGAGCTTAACACTACCATTGCCGAAATTGACAAGTCGAAGGCTGCGAGGCCCTTCATAGACGACCTGATAGCTATCGACGCCCATCGGATCGGACTCTTTATAGTAGCAGTAGCCGAAGTCCGATACGATAGTGTTGACTTCCGTTCCGTTGCGTATCAGTTTTGGTTTTTGTCCAGAATAGTAGATATGAAGCTCGTATTTGCGGGAGTCATCGTAGAGCGTCATGGTTTCCTGCCCACCATTGCTACTAAGAGTGTATTCCAATAGACCATCAGTGAATGAATTCCTCCATAACTGAATCTCTCCACCGCCGTTGCTACTTAGCGTTGCGGTATGTGTAGTGATATAGGGCACCACGGCTTTAAGCTCTTTCCATATATTGGCGCTCAGATGCTTCTGGTCACACTGCTCCTGCGTCCAAGCAGCCACATGCGCAGTAATGTTGGCCGCAGGAGCCGTGCAGATTTTATCCCAAGTTGGAGGAAGACCATATATTGTAGAATAATCTGGCACAGAACTACCTTTGAAATAGATGTCCTTCAGGTTTGGGCATTGCAAGGCAGGAATAGTAGTGGCATATTGAAATTCATTCAAATTAGGTTTGTCATTAAAAATAATGGTATTAAGATTCGGACAATCTAAGTGTCCGACAAATAGATAATCCTCACGGTCGTATGGTGGATCACTATCGAGAGTTCCAGCAAAGCGAATACCGCTTTCAAAAGTCAAGGTCTTGACATAACTGTTCGAAATGGTACCATTGACATATAAAACCGAATAAAACATATTAATTATGGTAGATGGAACCACAACATTCTCCTCTGTGCCACTGATGCCCGTTAGCACAGCATAAAAGCTGTTTTGGTACCAAATTATACTACCCTCAGGGCATTCATGTATTTCATAAATATCAAATGTTAGATTATCGATAGTTACAGGCTCCTCCACTTTTACAAAATGTTTTTTTTGAGCCCACACGCTCTGTGCTCCTCCCACGCATAGCAGGAAAAGAGCCAACAATAATTTAATCTTTTTCATAATCGTATGTTTTAAGTATATAATCGTCATTAAATATCCGCAGGACGGTTTTCACACACTTATTTATGATAGGAAATGGTTTCCGCTTGCAAATTTACGAATAAAAACGCGAACCATTATTGTCTATTTTTAACAAAATGAAGGTGCCCACTGTCAATTTTAGACAAAAATGCAGAAATTTTGGGGATTCAGAGGCACGAGGGAACGCCGATGCTACATACGGCAAAGAAAATGTTACATGAAAGAAAGTAGAAACTCGTCATTTGTCCCAAGCCCACTGAGGGGACAGCCCCTCAGGTCTCTACGCAGTTGCAGGAGTAACTTCTTCCATTTGCTGACAAACCTTTTCACTGGAAGAAGCCACAATTCTCGTTGGGAGCATTCCAATTGAAAATTTGGTGTTCTTGCGTCACTTTGGTGGCAAGCGATGTCGCGCCGACAACTTAAACAATGTGGACAAGGTGAAAAACGGTTGGCAGCGGCCGCTGCCATCATTGTTCCCGCCCGCTGCCATCATTGGCAGCGGCCGCTGCCAATCATGTCCCCGTCCGCTGCCAACCCAAAAGGCACGGTGTTTTTCCCCGCTTCCCCATCGCCTGTTCCCAATTTGCGGTGGACTAAATCCGCTGAGGCGACACTCGAAAAACATTGCGAGGAGGGAGCAATTGCCTTACAGTGGCGGAGAAGAGCGGCGGGGGCACTTTTGATAGGATAAGTGCATAAAGGGTAGTCCACTTGCAGGGGTAGGGGGCTGGCGCGGTATCGCAGTAGCAAATGCTTCACTTTGAGCCTGGATCATATAGCAAAAATGATCCCCCTCGAAAAAGGCACAAATGAGTTTACTTGGGCGTGATGTCAAAAGTGTTTACAACTCTCGTCAATAAAATGATGCCGCAGGTGTTTTTTTCGGAGGAAACGCCTGTTTTGTGCGTTTTTTATTGTAATTTTGCAGCCGACATTTCAAGACATCTAAATAAAGTCCATCGGGAACCAACCATCACGATTGCCTATCAATGTCACTGGCATTCAGTACATTTACAGACAATGCCCTCGGACAATGCCTACTTCGTCTCCACATGCCCCCGATGTGGTGACCCCAAGAAATGTGCCTACGCCAAAAGCCCTGTTGACAACATGCTGAAAGAAAACGAACCCCACTGGTTTGTTATGCGGATAAGGAACTCCAGCCTCTCGCGCCTGAAGACGCTGATGGACCTCATGGGCAACGACGATGACATTGACGAGACCTATGCCCCCATGCGCTTCATCAAAGTAAGCCCCACGAAGATGGACTTCGTGCCCTATCTCGTGAACTACATCTTTGTCCACTCCTCGTTGGAGCGGCTGAAGCGGGCGAAGAGCAGCCACGAAGACTACGAGCCGCTGCGCTTCGTGATGCACCCGTCGTTCGACGAGAAGCTGGCCAAGCGCAGCGAGGCGCTCTACATCTCGGAAAAAAGGATGGATGACTTCAAACGCGTCACCGCCGAGGAGAACGAGAAGGTGGTGTTTCTCGACAACATGAACTACGCCTGCAAGCCCAGCCAGGAGGTGCAAATCACCGAGGGGCCATTTGCTGGAGTGGTGGGACGCATCAAGCGCATCAGGGGCAACCGTGGCATCGTTATTCCCATAGGCAAGGAGATGGCGGTGGCAATAATGGACGTTCCAAGAGGCTACATGAGACTGCTGACAGAAGAAGAAACAAAAAACATAGAAAGATGAAAAAGACTACATTTGTGCTACTAATGGCAGTAGTGCTGCTCGGTGCGTGCAAGACACCCGCTGACATCGCCTATCTGCAGGATGTGAAGACCAACGAAGCCATCCAGACACAGGGCGACGGCTACATCCGCTTCTATCCCGGCGACAAGTTGAGCATCTTCGTGCATAGCCGAGATGAACAGCTGATGAACCTGTTCAATATTTCAGGTCGCAACGGAGCGATGAACACCATGACGGCCGGTGGGCAGAACTACGCGCCCTACACCGTTGACAGCAATGGCGAGATTGACTTCCCCGTGCTGGGAAACATCAAGATAGAGGGGATGACGCGCGACGAGGTGGGCAAGACCATCAAGAACCGCCTCATCGGCGAGAGCCTCTGCAAGGACCCTGTGGTCACGGTGGCCTTCTACAACATGTCGTTCTCAGTACTGGGCAGCACCGGGACGGGAGTGAAGATGATCAACAAAGACCGCATCACCCTGCTTGATGCCATCGCCATGGCCAGCGACCTGGAAATTAACGGACTGCGAAAGAATGTGCTGGTGATGCGACAAGAGGGCGACAAGCAGGTGCCCTACCGGGTAGACCTGACAAGTGCGGAAGACATCTATCACTCACCGGTGTACTACATCCGACAGAACGATGTCATCTACGTGGAGCCCAACGACAAGGCGAAACGCGCCAGCACGGTGATGGGGTCGAGTGCGTTCACGCCAAGCTTCTGGTTCAGCATGTTTTCGACCCTGATGTCAACAGCACTGTTGATATATAACATCTTGAAGTGAGTGGTGAGCACCCCTTCTGCCCCCAAGGGGGCTACTTCACTCTTCACTTTAAACATCAACATAACCACCAAACAACAGAAAATGGCAACCAAAAAGACAACTGCCTACAGCCAACGGACACCCAGCAGAGAGTCGCTCAGCATCACCGACATGCTGATGGTGTGTCTGCGCCACTGGCCATGGTTCGTGCTCTCATTAGTCCTCTTCATGGGAGCTGCAACACTCTATCTGCTCCGCACACCGAAAATCTACACACGAACCACCTCCATCCTGGTGAAGAACAGTGGCGAGAAGTCGAACGACATCAAGCTGATAGAAGACCTGGGCGTGAACAACCTCTCGTCGAACATCTCCGACGAAATAGTCGCCATCCACTCGCCAGCCGCCATCTACGAGATGGTGAAGCGTCTGCACCTCGACATCAGCTACCGCCGTCCCGGCTTTTTCCGCGACGAAACACTCTATGCTGCAACGCTGCCCGTGGAGATAGAGTTCATCGACCTGGCCGACGACGTAAAGTTAGACTTCAAGCTGAAGCTGACTGGCGACAACACCGCCAACATCTCGGAGATGATGCTGCAAGGCGAACCCTTAGCCGGGGCCTTCGACATCCACATGAACGACACCACGCAGACACCCATCGGCAAGATGCTGCTGAAGCCCTCGCTCTACTATAAGAAAGAGATGCGCCAAGAGATACTGGTGAAGCGAGTGGGGTTTGTGGAGGCCTCGCAGCACTACGGCAGCCTCATCACGGCCAGCCTGAAACCACAGACAAAGAACATCATCGACATTGAGTGCACCGACAACTCCATCGCTCAGGCCGACAACATCCTGAAGACCATCGTCAACATCTACAACGAGAACTGGGTGGCAAACCGCAACCAAATCAGCATATCGACCAACGAATTTATCAAGGAGCGACTGGCAGTGATTGAGGAGGAGCTGGGCGATGTAGACCAGGACATTGCCGGATACAAGAGCGCCAACGCCATGCCCAGCGTGGAAGCGGTGGCCGCCCAAGCCATGGGCCAGGAGAGTGCAGCCGACCAGCAGCGACAACTCATCAGCAACCAGCTGTATATGGTGCGCTACGTGCGCAACTACGTCACCGACCCCTCGCATGCCAACCAGCTGCTGCCCGCCAGCTCGGGTATCGGCAACGCCGCCGTGGAGTCGCAGATTGCTGCCTACAACGAGAAACTGTTGCAACGCAACAACCTCGTGGCCAACAGCAGCGAGCAGAACCCGCTGGTGGCCGACCTCGACGTCACGCTGGCAAACCTGAAGAGTGCCATCATCAACTCGCTCGACAACACCCAGGCCACGCTCAGCACACAGCTCAACACCGTGCAGATGATGCACAGCCAAGCACTCAACAAGTTGTCGGCCAACCCGAACCAGGCCAACCACCTGCTGTCCATTGAGCGTCAGCAGAAAGTGAAAGAGAGCCTCTACCTCTTCCTGCTACAGAAACGCGAGGAGAACGAGCTGAGCCAAGCCTTCACCGCCTACAACACCCGCATCATCGCCGAGCCATTCGGCAGCAGCCAGCCCACTTCGCCACAGCGCAACAAAATCCTGATGATTGCCTTCGCGCTGGCAATGGCTCTGCCCGCCGCCTTCTTCATCTATCGGGAGAACTCTTACAGCAAGGTGAGAGGTCGCAAAGACATAGAAAACCTCACCATTCCCTACGTAGGTGAACTACCCCTGTGGAAGCCGAAAAAGAAAGAGGAGACGAACAAGCACGGCTACCAGATTGTGGTAAGGAGCCACAAACGCGACATCGTCAACGAAGCCTTCCGAGTGGTGCGCACCAACCTGGAGTTTATGGTGAAAGGCCCATTGACAATGGCCAAAGAGGCATCGGCCACCTCCAAGAGCAGCATCATCATGTTCACTTCGTTCAACCCAGGCTCAGGAAAGACATTCGTCTGTGCCAACCTCGGTGCCTCTTTTGGCATACGCGGCAGCAAGGTGATTTGCATTGACCTCGACCTGCGCCGAGGCTCACTCTCAGAGTTCGTCGGCTCGCCAAAGAAGGGGCTCACCAACTATCTGGGCGGACAGACCGACGACTACCACGAACTTATCGTACGCAAGTCGCTGGCTGTGGCTGAAGAGGAGAACAGCGAAGCTGCCAAGGAGAGCAAGCGAGGAGAGGCCATCGACTTCCTGCCAATGGGTAAAACGCCCCCCAACCCCACAGAGCTGCTCTATTCGCCCAAGCTGAAACCCATGCTCGACGAGCTGCGCCAGGAATACGACTTCATCTTCATCGACTGCCCCCCGGTGGAGATTGTGGCCGATGCCACCATCATCAGCCGAGAGGCCGACATCACGCTCTTCATCATACGTGCAGGTCTGCTGGAGCGTGCCATGCTGCCCGAACTGGAGAGAAACTACGAGGAGAAGAAATATAACAACATGGCCATCATGCTCAACGCCACCGATGCCGAACACCACTATGGATACCACCGCTACGGTTACGGATATGGCTATGGATATGGTCGATACGGCTACGGCAAGGGCCACGGCTACGGTTATTACGGCAAATAACCATGTTCTTCATCAAGAAAAAACGCTATTCCATCCTTGAGAGCGGACTGCTGCAAGGCATGACCGACTGCCACTGCCATATCCTGCCTGGCGTGGACGATGGCATCCAGACGATGGACGAGGCGCTGCGAGCCTTGCAAAAGATGACCGAGCTGGGAGTAAGCGAGATCTGGCTCACTCCACACATCATGGAGGACATCCCCAACACGCCAGCCGACTTGCGCCAGCGCTTTGCAGAACTCAACTCTCAACTCTCAACTCTCAACTCTCAACACTCAACTCTCACCCCTCAGCTCTCGCTTCACCTTGCTGCGGAGCACATGCTCGACACGCTCTTCATGCAGCGGCTGGCCGACGACGACCTCTTACCCTATGAGGTACAAAGTGTGAAAGCGGAAGCAAATTCTTGCGTCCATTCGGTAGCAAGCGACCAAAGGTCGAGCGCTTCACTCTTCACTCTTCACTCTTCATTCATATTAGTCGAGACCTCCTACTTCCATCCGCCCATGGGCCTCTACGACATCCTGTCGGGTATCCGCAAGAAGGGCTACACGCCACTGCTGGCCCACCCAGAGCGCTATATGTATATGGACGACACCGACTACCGCCGTCTTCGCGACATGGATGTGAAGCTGCAGCTGAACATTCTCTCCCTTGCCGGTGCCTACGGCGAGTCCGTAGCCCGCAAGGCCCACCGCCTTCTCCATCAACGAGCCTATTCCTGTCTCGGCACCGACCTACACCACCTCGACGACTTCCTGGAATATGCAGAGGAGAAGTGTGTGACAAAGGAAGATGTAATGATATTGCGACTTTTGCAGTGAATTCAAAAACCACCCGTATCTTCAAGAACACATTTGTGCTATACTTACGTATGGCATTTACCATGCTTGTCACCTTATACACAAGCAGAATTACTTTGAATGTTCTTGGAGTTTCTGATTATGGTATCAACAACGTTGTGGCAGGGACCATTTCCTTTTTGTCGTTCCTGATGTACTCCATGAACACAGCGACACAACGTTTCCTCAACATAGCCATGAGCAGAAACGACGATGAGGAGCTTCGCCATGTGTTCAGTGTCAGTATCACCATCCATGTTATCATCTTGGTTTTAGTTGTCATCATCGGAGAAGTTGTAGGTTTATGGCTGTTATACAACAAATTGGTGATTCCTCCCGAGCGAATGGAGGCAGCCTTCTGGGTATTTCAGTTCACGATGATTTCCACAGCCACAGCGGTCATGACTGTACCCTATAATGCAGAGGTAATAGCCCACGAGAAAATGAGCATCTATGCATATTTCTCTATCATGGACACCATCCTAAAGCTACTTATAGTCTATTTGTTGGTCATTTCCCCATACGACAAGCTAATTAGTTTCGGCTTTATGTACATGTGCACTTTTATCTTAAATCGTGTCATCTATACAATATACTGTAAAAGGACATTCAAAGAGTGCAGATACTCCATTCATTTTCCACGTAAATTGTTCAAGGAAATGATTTCATTTGCCGGCTGGGATTTATTTGGGGTCTTTGCATGGGCTTGTTCCACTCAAGGTTTAACGATTCTTCTCAATATATTTTTTGGTCCGGTGGTCAATGCAGCCAGGGCCATAGCAGGTCAGGTGATTGGCGTCATTAAAGGTTTCACAGGCAACTTCAGCACGGCCTTGAATCCTGCAATCACCAAAGCATACGGAGCCAGAGAGTATGGTTATATGACAAAACTGATGTACAGTGGTTCGAAGCTCATTTTCATCCTGTTATTCACCATGATGCTGCCCTTGTTCATAAAGTGCCATTATGTGCTAAAACTGTGGCTGAACATGGTTCCCGAATACAGCGTTGCTTTTATCCAGATATTAATCATACAGTCGGTCATACAAACGATGTGGAATCCCTTATTTGTTTCTGGACTCGCAACGGGGAAAATCAGGCAGTTTGGGCTTATTACTTCATGCTTGATGATTATTAAATTAGCTGCTGCATATATTATTATGAAGATGGGAGCGTCGCCCGTATGGACGGTTGCCATTATCAGTTTATGGGAATTATTGGCCTACGGTGTTCAGCATTACACATTAGGGCGGTTAACTGATTATAGTTTTTCCGACTATTTCCAGAAGGTACTTAGACCAACCCTTTTGGTCATTGTCTTAGTTGGGCTTTCTACCTATTGGTTTAATACCCTTCTGAACGATTCAATTCCTCACCTAATCCTGCTCTGCTGTGTTAGTTGTCCTTTATCATTGCTTCTTTCCTACATTCTCTTATTGAATCATGAAGAAAGACAATTTGTGAAACGTACCATTAAGACTCGATTGTCAAAATAGAATGAGCGCATTTAAGAAGATAAAAGAGAGTATCTATTGGAATGTCAGGAACAGATACGTCCGTTGGGCTCAATATCATAATCCCAGGAAATTAGCAGACATTCTGTACAGAGATGTTTTTCACCGTTGGATTAACTGGAAAGACCCCAAGACACTCAATGAAAAAATTAATTGGCTTGCATTCTACACTGACACAAGCCTTTGGTCTTTGTATACCGACAAGTACCGGGTACGAGAATACGTTAAAAGTAAAGGACTTGAACATCTGTTAGTCCCCATCTATGGAAAATGGGACAAGGCTGAAGACATTGATTTTGAAAGTCTGCCATCAAAATATGTTCTAAAGCCCAACAACGGAAACAGCGACATCGTTATTGTAACAGATAATGCGACAATAGACAAAGAAGCCATTATTAAAAGATTGAACGGCGGAGGGGCAAGAAAATTCATCTCGTCTGCCCAACCTCATTATCTTTCAATAGAACCATGTTTCATTGCTGAACAGTTATTAGAGACGAATCATCCTCTGGGAATCATTGATTATAAAATCAAAGTATTCAATGGGAAACCATTCTGCATTGGTACATGGGCAAATAGAATCCCCATGACCAACACCGGAGATTTTGGATTATACGATTTAAATTGGAATCCTCTCACCAACTGGATTAGCGAGAAAGCCAGGAATGGAACCCATATTCCCAAACCAAAGAATCTGGAAAAGATGATAGAATATGCAGCCATATTGGGAGATGGGTTTGAGCAGGTTCGCGTTGATTTTTACGAGATTGATGGCAAGGTTTATTTTGGAGAATTGACTTTTACTTCAGCAGCAGGTCGCGACGACGACTACACAGAAGAGGCATTGCTTGAGATGGGAAACCAAATTCAACTAGATTATAGCAAGAAGTGCAAACGGAAATGGGAACTCAATTCGTATATGTATTAGTTAGCTCAGAACAAGACTATTATCTAGAGGAGCTATGGGTGTCTTTATATTCCCTTCGTCAATACCATCCATCAGAAAGGGTTATTGTTCTAACTGACGACCCAACGTCAGAGCGCATCAGCCAGCAGCCTTCGTTGGCATCTTTGATTACAGAGACAAAAGTGATCCCTGTCCCTGAAAACTATCCCACGAAAGACCGCTCCAGAGAAATAAAGACTTCTATTAGGAATCTGATTGACGGAAACTTCCTGTTCATAGATACTGACACCGTGATTACAGGCCCTTTAGACGATGTGGACAATTTACCCGTTCAAAATATCGCCATGGTGCCAGAATTGCACGGTTCCTTCAAGAATCATCTGACTTACGACTATGTGCGAACAGATGTAAAACGAATATTTGATGTTGACGCCTCCGACAGTCCCTATTGGTTCAACTCTGGTTGCATGCTGGTGAAAGACAACCAACTAACACGTGGATTTTTCCGGAAATGGAACGAGAATTGGAAGCATTCTGCATTTAACAAGGGGAATAGCACCGATCAACGTGCATTGCTGTGTACTGACAAACAACATGGATATATCATCGAGTGTCTGCCCGATGTCTACAACTGCCAAGTAGCCATGAGCATAGAATATCTTTATGATGCGAAGATTGTACATTTCTGGCACATGAGGAGCAATTTCACCCCTCATCTTGATTACTCACCGTTTTGCAACAAAGATATATATAGGAAGATACGTCAAGACAAAGCAATAATTAACGAAACTGCTCAAACCATTCTCCGATGCAAGTCATCGTTCAGAACACCTTCCATGCTTGTCGGTAGCGATGAAATAGATTTCCTTTTTTCACCATTTTATACTGTCCTCGGCCGATCATATCGGGAAAGCAAAGCCATGCGATGGTGTTTAAACAGATTCATCTACTTGGTAAACCTTTATTATAGAATTAAAAGGAAAATCAAGAAAAACAAATCATGACCTACGCCCCCATCGCCCTCTTCACCTATTGCCGTGCCGACCATACAAAGGCCGCTGTAGAGTCATTGCTAAAGAACAAGGAAGCGGCAGAGTCTGACTTGTTCATCTTCTCCGACGGGCCCAAAACCGAAGAGAAGCGGAAAGGCGTGGAGGAGAACCGAACCTATATCCACGCCATCACCGGCTTTAAGTCCATCCACATCATTGAGCGTGAGAAAAACTGGGGGCTGGCCAACAGCTTGATTGCCGGTATCACTGAAGTCATCAACCAATACGGGCGAATCATTGTTGTCGAAGACGACCTTATCCTCTCGCCCTATTTCCTGCAATTCATGAATGAAGCTTTGGAGAAATATAAAGATGACGACCGCGTGGGCACCATCTCCGCTTACGTCCCTCCGGTCAAAGGGGAACTGCCAGAGACATTCTTCCTAATGTATTTCCAGTGCTGGGGATGGGCCACGTGGAAACGCGCATGGGACTTACTCGAAACCAACCCCAAGCCTCTCCTTCGCAGACTGCGTTTCAAGAAAAGGAAGTTTGACGTTGGAGGTGGTTGCGGCAATTATGGGAACTTATATTGTCAAAAGGTGGGCTTGGTAGACTCATGGTATGTGCGGTTCTACGCCTCTCTTTTCCTCAAAAGAAAGCTATCTTTTTATCCAGGTCATTCCTTAACTGTCAACGATGGGATGGATGGTACTGGTACGCATTGCAAAAACAGTCCTGACGCTATGGCTCCCGATTGCTATGAGCATCCTATAGTAATAAAAGACACTCCTGTTCGTGAGAGCATCCATGCATACCAGATGTTTTGCAATTACTTCACGAAAAGAGAAAAGGGTTCGGCTTTTCACAGACATTACCATCAATTCAAAGGCTATCTCCGAAGGCTTTTGTATATCGATTGCATGTAATCCTATTGGCGAGCTGGTTTATCTTAATGCGTCCATAATTCTTGCGTCCACGTCGTGGACTGTAGCGTCTACGACATAAAATGTAGCGTCCACGGCGTGGAATGTAGCGTCTGCGACGCAAACTAAAGAAGACCCGACGATATTTTAATAGTCTGCAGCGTAACCACAGGTTTTCAGAAGGGAAGACACGAAACATGATGTCTTTTGCCTACAATTCACCAACTATTTTTTGTAGGAAATTCATAACAAAAGATGCACAAGAGAGTTATTTCGATGGAACCAATGAAGTATGCGAACAACAGCAACTTCAAGTTGGCTCCCTATTATGCATGGGTTGATGCAAGTGGAAAGAAAGCTGCGTCTTATTATTCACTAAAGTCTTTGCGATTCCTACTTCCTTTATTTGAAAAAATAACACCTAGAAGTTCCCAAAAGGCCGTATTATGTTTTGCCGAACCTCCTAGCTTGGACATTGACTGTTTTCCCTGGTGGGGCTGGCGTGAAATAATCCCTGTATTATGGGATTGCTGGCCAAAACACTGGAACTCTACAGAACAATGGTTTCGTTCACATGATGTCAAATCAGCGATTTTCACCTCATCGCAGACTGCGGACGAATTTCGTCGGCGTTTTCCCAACATGAACATCCTGACCATCACAGAAGGAATTGACACTATTACTTTTCACGCTGAAAAGCCTTTGTCGAAACGCAATATTGACATCTTACAGTATGGCCGCGTGGCAAAGCTATGGGGGAGCGTTAATTTTGGCGACGACATACACTCTATCTGTAGCAAAGACGAGAAAACGCTTTTGCACACTCGCAAAGACCTTGTCAATTCATTGGCCGACTCAAAAATTGTTTTGAGCATTCCACGTTGTGACATGCAGCCGGAATTAGCCGGAAATATTGAGACCTTAACCCAACGCTATTGGGAATGTATGCTTTCGGGCACAATCATCCTAGGTCGTGCACCAAAAGAACTGACAGACCTGATAGGCTATGACCCAACAGTTCATTTGCAGCAAGAATGCATCATAGAACAAGTAAGAAGCATTGTTCGTCATATCGAAGACTATCAGGAACTGGTAGACAGGAACAGGGCTGTGGCATTGGAAAAAGCAGACTGGAGCTTGCGAATAAAAGCTATCATGGAATGGTTACGGGAAATAGGCTATGAGGTTTGAAAGATGAGCAGAGAACAAAACATAGCATACTTGGCAACATTTCAGAAAATGTACCTAACAAAGGATGTCTTTCTGATTCCTTATTATTTAGCTCGCGCTCAACATGTTCCATTAAAGATTATCTATGGTAGTAATCAAGGAGATGCAGAATTGCCCAAATGCTATCGGAATGCCGTGTTAGTTGGACATTCAAGAAGAAAAGTATCCAAAACAAAAGAGATGTTTGACTGGATATTGTATGTCCTACCCTATGCCTCACGAACAAATTCTTTGTTTTTCTGCGGATGCTCTGCCCATCACATGCTACTAACTTGGATTCTTCTGAAACTGAACCCAAAGATTTCAATTATTGTGTTTGGAGATATGGAAGAACCTCAGGCTCAAGACTTTTTTGAAACAGGAACAGTATATGGTAGCGGACTCGCAGCCTGGATAAAACGAAAACTTGCAAGTCATTTTTTCAACCATGTGAAGTTTCTTGTAGCCAATGAAAGAGCCTATGGTATAATGCAAAAGGCTTTCAAAAGGTACAATTGGCAAGGATTGGTTTCTCTTTACCCCTGTTTGGATGATGAACTATTCAACGAATTTGGATTACAGATACGGCCATGGTCAGAAAAAGAAAACATTATGATTTCTGTGGGAAGAATAGGCAATTATCAAAAGAACACAGAAATGCTGTTAAAAGCCTTGGGGAAAGTACATCTAAATGATTGGAAGGTATATCTCATCGGGCCCTTGACAGACAGCTTTTGCATTGACAAAAACGCGAATATAGAACAATATGCAAAATCATTTTTTCAGAACAATCCACATTTAATTGGCAAGATAATATTTACAGGTTTGATATATGACCAAAAAGAGTTGTTCAACTATTTTCTGAGAGCTAAAGTATATTTGTCCTCTGCACGACATGAAGGGTTTGCAAATGTGTTCAGTCAAGCAGCAGCACTTGGCTGTTATATCATTAGCACAGATGTAGGAGGGGCTGAAACTGCAAGTAACAACTGGCAGTTTGGAACAAAGATTGAGCAGGAGAATGATGTAGATATGGCCAAAGCAATACAAATGATTATTGATGACGAATCAACCATTCAGAAACGCTCACGACCTGACGTCAATGCTTTTCTATATTCACGAGCTATTACGCAGAAGTTAATACCCTGTTTATGATACCCAAAACCATACACTATTGTTGGTTCGGACATAATCCATTACCAGAACTTGCCCTACGCTGTATTGCGTCATGGAGGAAGTTTTTGCCTAACTACGAAATACGGGAATGGAACGAGGACAACTTCGACGTAAACATCATTCCATATACGGCTGAAGCATACAGACAAAAGAAATATGCGTTTGTCAGCGACTATGCGCGGTTCTGGATTCTCTATCACTATGGAGGAATCTATTTCGATACGGACGTGGAGGTGATACGTCCGATGGATGACATAATAGAACGAGGCAACTTCATGGGGTTTGAGGTTGACCCAGACGGATCAAATACGCCTGGCTGGTATGCCCCAAAATACGCTTTTGCAGTAGCATTGGGACTTGGATTCGGTATGGACAAGGGGCATCCATTTTTACAACGAATGATGACGTATTATAAAGAATTGACCTTTGACATATCCCACCTTTCGCCTTGGACTAAAACCATTGTTGCCCATACGACGGAAGTGCTGGTACAGATGGGCCTGCAGAGCAAAAAAGGCATTCAAAAGGTGGGTGACATAACCATCTATCCACATGAATTCTTTGCGCCCGTCAATGTGATTTCAGGTCGATTGCGTGTCACCAAGAAAACACACAGCATTCATTGGTATATGGGATCGTGGAATGAAAGTAAAAAGAAAACGCTGAAGGAACGAATTCGTAGTATTATGCCAGAATGGTTATTTTATATAAACAATAGAATCAAGCGCAGAAAATACATAATCAAATGAACTCGATTACAAGGTTCTTTACCCTATACTGGATTATCTATTTTCCCACCTGCATCGCGTATAACGACCTGCCGGGATTTCAAAGCATCGACGAGGTGATGACGGCCCTGCTCATCGTTTATACATTTTATCAAAGGAGGAATCCTGACACCAACGAAGAGCCTTGGAAAGAGTATTTCACCTTCCTGGGCATCTTGGCTTTCTATGTGGTATATTCTCTCTTCATGCAAGTGAATGTAGCTGGAGCTGTATGGATAGAGTTCGTGCAACAGATAAGACCCTATTCCATCATCTTCTGTACATGGATACTGAATCCCCAGTTTACAGAACGTCAAAAGAAATGGATGTTGACATCGATGGTCATCACATTAGCATCATGGATTTATCTCCATCCCGAGACCACTCAAAGGGGAGTAGAAGTTGAGTTCCCCGTTCTGGGGCAGTTGGCTATCTGTACGGGCATGGCATGGTATCTATTCAAAGAGCATACACAAAAGAACAAGCTGATTGCGACTGCAATCGTATTGACAGGCATGCTGGCCCCGAAGTATAAGTTCATGGGGGAGGTAGTGTGTTTTATTGCGCTGCTGTTCTTCCTAAAGAAACAACTAGACTTCAAGTCGCCCAAGACGACCATTGCTGTTGTCTTGCTGATGGCAGTGGTGATAGCAGTGGTATGGCAGCGCTTCGACATCTATTATATGTCAGGGTGGAGCAATGCAGCCTTGGCACGCCCCATGACCTACAAGACATCACTTTACATTCTATGGGACTACTTCCCGCTTGGGCCTGGCATGGGCACATTTGCCACAAATGGTGCTTGGGTACACTATTCATCGCTTTATTATGACTATCAGTTGAATAGCATTTGGGGACTCGATGAAGGAGGCGGGTTTATATGCGATGCCTTCTACCCCACATTGTCACAGTATGGCATTGTGGGGGTCATCCTTTTCTGCATCTTCTGGAAACGTAGGCTGAAAGCCATCAACGAGATTGAGGACATGCACTACTACCGAATAGCACTGATGGTTTTCTTCTGCCTTGCCATCGAACAAACGGCCGACACGTCGTGGCTCTCAGGCAAAGGCATGGGCTACTGCATGCTGTTGGGGTTATGTCTGAATGCCAACAGGAACAACGAATTGGAAGACGATAACGAATCAGACGAATTAAACGAATTGTCACCAGAAATCACAACAGCCCCAGAAGCCCCAAATGCTCCAATCATATAGGATGAAAACATACGAGTTGCTGGCTAAAATTAGCTTGGTACCAAGCTATCTGTGGGATAAGCTCTGGAGTCCGATTTGGAAACGGGCAATGCACCACTGTGGTAAAGGAGTCTACTTGCGCCCGATGTCGTCTGACATCAAAGGACTGAAGAACCTGTCTGTAGGCGATGGGACGTCCATTCCGAAAGGGAGCACGTTCTATTGTACGAATGCCACGCTGACCATAGGGCGAAAAGTAGTCTTCGGCCCCCATCCCACCATAATTACTGGCGACCACCGATCAGACCTCATTGGCAAATACATCATCGATATAACTGTAGAAGACAAATTGCCCGAAAACGATGCCCCTGTGGTCATCGAAGACGATGTGTGGTGCGGTGCCAACGTTACCATTCTGAAAGGTGTAACTATCGGCCATGGCAGTATCATCGCTGCCGGAGCGGTGGTGACACAATCGTTTCCACCCTACTCTATCATCGGAGGCGTACCCGCCAAACTCATCAAGATGCGCTTTACTGAAGAACAAGCCAAGGAAAACGACAGGCTACTATATGGAAAATAAAAGAGTGTTGGTCGTCGGTTCTGCCGAGCAGAGTGCAGGAGGTGTGGCTTCTGTCATTCGGTTGATAAAGAAGACACCCGCATGGAAAGAATTCAACTGCTATTGGCTCGGCACGCAGATTCAACGCAACTATCTGTGGAAACTGTGGTACGCAGTGAAAGCCAACATCTTGGCACTGTTTATTATTTGGCGGTACGACATCGTGCATTTCCATACCGTTCCCGACAGGATCTGCCTCATCATCCAGATGCCTATATTCCTGCTGGCACTATTAGGAAGGAAACACATCATCATGCACATCCACATGGGCAACCAGTTGAAAGACCACACGCAAAACAGGCTGTTCCTGTGGTGCCTGAAGCGGGCAGACCTCATCATTCTGTTAGCGAAGAAGTGGCAGAAGCTGTTCCAAGAGATGTACGCAGACATCACAACTCCCACCACCGTATTATATAACGCCTGCGAGGAAGTGCCGGAAGTACCCTTTGAAGAGAAAGAGAAAATCATCATCATGGCGGCCTACTTCAATGACAATAAGGCTCCTGACCTGTTGCTGAAAGCATGGCAGAAGATTGGAAGACAGCATCCTGACTGGAGGGTTTACATGCTGGGCAATGGTGAAGTGGAGCGTTATCAGCGAATGGCGAAGGAGATGGGGCTGGCGGACACCGTAACGTTTACAGGCTATATCGTCGGAAAAGAAAAAGAAGAGTTCTTCCGCAAAGCCAGCATCTTGTGCATGTGTTCCTACGAAGAAGGATTCCCCATGGTGGTTCTGGAAGCATGGGCATACAGCATCTGCGTGGTCACGACTCCCGTAGGCGGTTTACCTGACGTGCTGGAGGATGGCCGCAACGCTTTGGTTTTTGATTTCGGTAACTGGGAAGGTATGGCAGATAGACTCTCATACATCATTGAGCATGAAGGCACGCGAAAGGACATGGCTGATTATTCAAGAATATTTGTATATGAACATTTTTCAGCAGACACAATTAGTAATGAAATGACTGCCATTTATCATTCACTGACAAGCAAAGAACAAGATAATTGTAGTTCATCTACCTGATGCACTCCAGCAAATCATCCAAAGATAATATTGGAGGTTCAAATAAAATAGTTGTTTAGATTATCTACAATGAAGGTATTAGTTAGTGCATACGCATGCTCACCAAATATGGGCAGTGAGCCAGGGATGGGGTGGAACTGGTGTGTAAACCTGGCAAAGCATTGCGAACTACACATTATAACGGAAGGTGAGTTCCGAGACAAGATTGAGGAAATGGTTCCGACGTTAGTTCAGGGTGCAAACATGCATTTCTATTATCTTCCTGTTACGGAGAAAGTCAGGCGGATGTGTTGGAACCAAGGCGACTGGCGTTTCTACTATTACTACAGGGAATGGCAGAAAAAGACTTTGGAGTTGGCAAGGAAGATTTGCGAAGATGAGGCTATAGACATTCTGCATCAACTAAACATGATTGGATTCCGTGAACCTGGATATCTTTGGAAGATAAGTCAAGAAACGGGCATCCCATTTGTATGGGGACCCGTAGATGCAAAAGAGTCCTTTCCTATGGCATACGCTGCTGAAGCCCCGTGGAAGACACGACTATTCCTTCGACTTAAAAACGGCATTACCCGATGGCAACTAAGATATAACCGAAGAGTAAAAGAAGCAGTCAGAACATCGGCTGCTTTATTGTCAGCCTCGTCTAACTCAGTATATAGTTTCAAGAAATACTTCGGCGTTGACAGTCGATTAGTTAACGAGACGGGATTATCAGTCATCCAAGGCCAAAAACGCACAAAGGAGAAGAACAGCTTTGACATTCTATGGGTAGGGAAATCAGACTTTCGGAAGCAACTATCGTTAGCACTCAAAACCGTAAAAACGGCTATGAAAGACAACCTGTTATTTCATATAGTTGGAAGTGACGAAGAGGTACATAGAAAGGAAGCTGAAAAACTCTGCATTTCCAACCATTGTGTGTTTCATGGTGCCATTAGCCACGATGAGGTATTTAACATCATGAATCAAGCAGACGTACTACTGTTCACCAGTGTTGCAGAAGGGACGCCCCATGTCGTTTTAGAGGCAATAAGTTGCGGACTACCCATTATTTGTTTTAAAACCTGTGGCCAAGGCGATTGTGTTACAGATGATATCGGCATAAAGATTCCACTTACAAATCCTGCCCAATCAGTTTTAAATATTTCCAAAGCCATCGAGTATCTGTACTACCACCGCAACATATTAACAGCAATGTCAAAAAACTGCCAGAAAAGAGCAGAGAAGCTTTCATGGGAAAGCAAAGCCCAAAAGATGGTATTGCTGTATGAAGAAGTGTTGAAAAAAAATGCTAAGGCTGTCTGATCTTCATTTAGTAGGCTCAAAAAGCGAACTGGGCATGATTCCTGAGGGCAAGGTGCTCATCAACACCATTAATGCGCACTCATATAACGTGGCGCAGAAGGATGCAGCATTTGCGGAGGCTTTGACCATGGGCGATTACCTGTTGCCGGATGGGGCGAGCATCGTGAAGGCATGCCGATGGCTCAAGGGGAGGACTCTGCCGAAGGAGAGAATAGCAGGATGGGATTTTTTTGCTTTCGAGATGGCCCGACTCAGCGAGAACAGCAACCGTCATCCATGCGTGATGTTTATGGGGTCGTCAGAGCTGGTGCTGGCGAAGATACGGGAACGGGCCGCCAAGGACTATCCAAACATAGAGGTAGTGACTTTTTCACCACCCTTCAAGTCTGAGTTCACAGACGAGGACAACACAGCCATCATCAATGCCATCAACCAAGTGAATCCAGACCTGCTGTGGATTGGAATGACCGCGCCGAAACAGGAGAAATGGACGTGGCAGCATTGGAAAGAGCTGGACATCCACTGCCACGTGGGTACCATCGGGGCGGTGTTCGACTTTTATGCGGGCACCGCGAAACGGGCGCCACTCTGGATGCAACGCCATTCCCAGGAATGGCTCTACCGCCTGGCGAAAGAGCCGAAGCGCATGTGGCGCAGATACATTATCGGCAATCCGCTCTTTATCTTCAGAATCGTTAAAGAGAAAATGAAATGACCCGACGTAACAACCAAACGAACACACTCATCAAGCGGTTGGTCATTGTGGGCGACATACTGCTGCTATGCGGCTTGCTGCTATTGTTCCGCTGGCAGCATCCTGCCATGAGCCAGTGGAGCAACCACACGACCGAGACGTTCTGGGTGGTGTGTATCATGGCGATGCTGCTGGCGCAGTGGAAGTTCAGCACCATCATACACCTGCGCCTCATCTCTGGCGGCGACATCCTGCGCAGGGTCTTTGAACTCAGCACCACTCAAACCATCGTAGCATATTTGGTGATGAAAGTTGTCGACAGTTCAATGCCTGTCGGTTGGCTCCTGGTACAAATAGGACTATGCCAAATGCTGATGCTTACCTTGGTGCGGCTGATAGAAAGAAGCGCCATCAAACGGTTCCGCCGCGCCGGTATGAACACCCGAACGGTGACATTCATTGGCGCCGACCCCGTGCTGCTCACCCTCTACGACAAGCTCAACAACAACCCCACGCTGGGCTATCTTGTGATGGGATACTATGCTGACAGCGACATCAGCGAAAGTCAGAAGGGAAACGGGAGCCTTAGCCGAAAGGGGACGCTTCAAGAGCTGATGGCAGAGCTCAAGGCGGGCAAAACGCTCGACCTGGGCGACGAGGTGTATGTCTGCCTTCCACGAAACGAACGGCAGAAGCTGAAGGAGTTGTCAGACTACTGCGACAGCCACGTCATACATTTCTATTACATACCGGCCACCGAGGAGCGACTGGACCTGAACCTGAAACGGGAGTTTCTTGACGACATGGAGGTGTTCACCACCCACGAAGTGCCGTTAGAGAACTTTGCCAACAGGATGGTGAAGCGAGCGTTCGATATCACCTATTCCATCTTCACCCTCCTACTGTGTCTCCCGCTGCTGCCCTTTATTGCCCTCATCATCAAATGGCAGAGTCCGGGCCCCATCTTCTTCCGTCAGCAGCGCACAGGCATCAACGGCAAGGTGTTCATGTGCTATAAGTTTCGCTCCATGCACACCAACATTGATGCCGACAAGCTACAGGCAACGAAGGACGACCCGCGCAAGTTTGCCTTTGGCAGCTTCATGCGCAAATATAACATCGACGAGTTGCCACAGTTCTGGAACGTGTTGAAAGGTACCATGAGCATTGTGGGGCCACGACCTCACATGTTGCTCCACACCGAGACTTATTCACAGCAGATTGGCACCTATATGGTGCGCCACTTCGTGAAGCCTGGCATCACCGGCTGGGCACAGGTGACGGGCTTCCGTGGCGAGACGAAAGAGCTGTGGCAGATGGAGGAGCGTGTGAAGCGCGACATCTGGTACATTGAGAATTGGAGCATCTGGCTCGACCTGCGCATCGTTTGGATGACACTGAAAAGCATGTTCATCCACGACAAGCAGGCTTATTAGCTCCGTCATTCACGCCAACGCCTCATAGCAACTGAGCAACGCCCTTTCCAGCACATAGCGAGAGCCGAGACTGCATCTGCAATCCCGGCTCTCGCTGTGTATGCCCCCATCTGCGCAACATAGCGAGGGGGCATTACTTGGTGATGGTCAGCACACCGGCAGAGAGGGCGGGCACGACGAGCACCACATCGCTGCCTTCGATCTTGGGGGATGTATGTTTCAGCTCGACAGCATGCTTGTTCGCCATGCTGTTGGCCCCTGTGAGCGAGCCGGGAGCGTAATAGTCGAACGCAGCCCCTGCCACGCTTGGCCAATCGCCCTTGATGCGCAGGGTGGCCGCCTCCTCGGTGGGGTTCACCACCTTCACTATCACCTCGGCGCCATTCTCCGACAGTGTGGTGCTCACGCTGACATCGCCCGTTTCGCCACTGAAGGCCAGACGGTACTTGGAGAAATGGTCGTACCACAGCTCGGTGACCTGACAGTTGGGCGCCTTGAACAAGTCCTTATAGTCGAAGTTGATGAAAGCGTTGTTCCAGTCGGGCGCGTCAGTACGGCGCAGGAACAGCGCAGCGGCACCCATGGCCACCACATCGCGCTGTTCGCACATATTCAGGAATCCACCAGCAAAGAGGCCCGTGCGCCAGTCGATGCTGTTCAGGTTCCACTCCGAGATGAACAGCTTGATGTTGGGGTTAGGCCCGTCGGCAATCATCTGTGCGTAGCGGTCGTACTGCTGGCCCAGCCTTGCGGGCCCCGTGGCATAGCCGCCCTGCTGCTCATAGTGGTGCAGGCTCAGATAGTCGAAGTAGCGGCCGCTGCGCTTGATGAAATCCCCATCCTCGCGGAATCCGCCGCAGGCTATAATCTTGATGCTCGGGTCAATCTGCCGCATGGCCGTGCTGAAGTCGCGCACGCATTTCTCGTAGCGGTCGATGCCCATCTCCCACATCTCGTTGTCTATCTCCCAGTACCTCACGTTGTAAGGCTCTGGATGTCCGTTGGCGGCACGCTTCGCTCCCCATTCGTCGGTGGCGGGAGCATTGCAGTAGCGCAGCCAGTGCAGGGCGTCCTGCAGGATGCTGTCGTACTCCTCGGCAGGGCGCTCAAACTTCACGCTCACCACGATGACAGGCTCGGAGTTGACCTCACGGCAGAAGCGGATGAACTCGTCGGTGCCGAAGCAGTTCTGGTCGTAGTCCATCCACATCCAGTGTGCCCAGCGCTCGCGGTTCTCCTGTGGGCCGATGCCCCACTTCCAGTCGTACTGCGCCACATAACCGCCGCCCGGCCAACGCAGACAGGTGGGGTGCAGCTCCTTCACGGCTTGCAGGATGTCGGGACGGAATCCCCCCAGATTCTTTCCCGTCTGCGTGGTCATGGTGGCCATATCCACCTGTACCGTTCCGTTCTTCACCATGATGACGAAGTCGCAGTCGCAGCTAAACTTCGTTATCTTCTTGACGCTCTCTAAGCCCAGGGCACTGGCGACTTCTACAAGTGAACTGGGTGTCGGGATGCTATCCACGCAGATTCTGCAATGACCGTCCTCACCTTCTATCATCTGGGGAACGAGCGTAAATTCATATTTCTTCCACTCCTTGCTCACCTTAAACGTCTGGCGGGCGACGATATTGCCTTTCGTGCTGCGCAGCCCGACGGTCAACTCTCCCTTACCTTTTGCATAGATGGAGCCTACAAAACTATCTCCATCAACATCTATCGGACCTTGGAAGATGCCGGCCTCAGTCTTTCCTGCTGTAATCTCCTGCGAATAGCGCATATTCACGGCATCGTCCTTCACCAGTCGGTATTTGCCGCCTTCGCCTAAGGCCGTCCACTGCTGGGCCACAGCCGGAATCTTCACGTCGCCGGGTGTGCCCTCGAACAGCACCGCCCCGTTGGGCGTGGTCAGCTTGATGTTGCGGTAGGTGGCCTCGGTGTAGTTCACCCAGAACGTCACGAAGTTGCGGTCGGCGCGTTCCAGCCCGTCGTAGGTCAGCACCTGCTGGCCGTCCCAATAGACGGTAGCCTTGCTGCCTCGGCTCTCGATGCGCAGCTTGTGCCATTGCCTGCTTTCATTGACCTGCTCTTTCGTGGCTGGAGCCGAAGCCAGGGGCGACAGCATGTTCATGCGCCGACCCGGCCGCCCGCCGAAGCCCTGCGACTGGCGCACCTCCATCTGGCAGATGGAGAAGTCGGCAGTGGAGTTCTGCTGCTGCAGTGCGGCGCGTGCAGCAGCCTCGTTGGCAGCGTCAATCTGCGACTGCGTCTGCGCCGGGGTGAACGTGCGGCCCTCGTAATACGGGTCGTGTATGCGTACATAGTAGGGTGAGCCGTCGGCCTTGTTGCGGAAGGCGAAGCGGATGTCCATCAGCCCCCCGCTCCATGCGCGTCGGGCCAGCTTGTAGGCACGCCAGTTCACGTCCATCGTCAGGTCGAAGTCGCTGGTGTCGATGCTGTCTATTTTGAGTGGCTGCTCATAGCGTGTAGGCGAGTGCAGCACCATGTCGTCGTCCATATACCAGCCGTCGAAATAGCCGTCGCGCGGATGGATGCCCGGAAACTGCTCAGGTTCGAACGAGCGTTCCTGGATGAGTTCCTGCCACACGCCATTGTTGGCCGAGAAATAGATGTGCTCGAAGAGCTGGCCGTAGAGCATCTCGTTGATGATGCCCGACGGCTGCTTGCTCTCGACGCTGATTTCATACTCGCGCTGTGCGCTGGCAATGGTCGCTGCCGCCAGAAGCGTTAAGAATAGTAGCCTTTTCATATTTGATGCTTTTTTCCCGCAAAAACTCCCCTTCCACTCTCCATGAGCGCCCCCTGCGGGGACTGTCAGCGAATCACCATTTTCCTCACGGTGCCTGAGTGTACGGGTTCGGGCCGCTTCGTTGGCTTCACCGTTGACGCGGTTGATGTAGTTGCGCCCACAAAGGTAAATAAATAATGTGTGACGCAGCGCAAAAGCGCAGGATTATTAACATCATTTATAAGTAAGCTTTTGTCTTTTCTTGTTTTGTTTGGTTTATGAAAGAGGCGAAGCGTAATCTGTGACATGAACATTTCTTTCATTTGTTCAGAGACCTTTGTTTCGGCCATGTTTTGAATGGTTAATTTCTGCTTAAGACAGGAGAAAAATTGTGAAGGGATGTGAAATGAAAATTCTAGAATTATTACAAAAATATTTTTCATTCTGGAACGAAAGATGCACACTTTCGTCGGTTTGTGCAGGGTTGAGGGGCGAGGGAAAAAGGACTTTTAGGGCGAATCTTGCACAACCTGGGCGGTTTTGTGCAGTATTTTAGCCGATTTTTAGGCCGATTTCCGTTTCTGCAAGCACGCCCTATCAGAAAACGGCAACGCCAAATTTTTTTTCGGCGTTGACTTTTTCGAGCCATCGAAGGGGTTTTTGTGGTATTTCGATACTAACCATCTGAAAGCCAGTTGTTTGCCAAACCTTCTCAAAACTCGCGTTTTTTCGGCCAAAAGTTTTCTCGTGGAAAATTTTCGAAATATGAGGGCCTTTAGCGGTTTTTGGGAGGCATCCCTTTTAATATATTTTTAATGTTCGGGGTGGTCTCGCGCAGGGTAATGATTAAAAATTCTTCACTTTTCTTGTCAGATTCACGGAAAATGCCTAACTTTGCGGCGTAGATGTATGTTTAACTGAAACACTAAAGACCGATGAAAGTAGGAATTCCAAAAGAGATTAAGAACAACGAGAGCCGCGTGGGCATGACCCCTGCGGGAGTGTCGGAGCTGGTGCGCCACGGCCATGAGGTGAGCGTGCAGCACACGGCCGGCGAGGGCAGCGGGTTCGCCGACGAGGAGTATGTGAAGGCCGGTGCCCGCATCCTGCCCACCATCGAGGCGGTATACCGCGAGTGCGACATGATAGTGAAGGTGAAGGAACCCATCGAGCCGGAGTATGAGCTGGTGAGGGCGGGGCAGCTGCTCTTCACCTATTTCCACTTTGCGTGCGAGAAGGAGCTGACCGAGGCCATGCTCAGCAGCGGCGCCGTATGCCTGGCCTACGAGACGGTGCAGCTGCCCAACGGCTCGCTGCCCCTGCTGCAGCCCATGAGCGAGGTGGCGGGGCGCATGGCCACGCTCAACGGGGCCTACTACCTGCAGAAGACAAAGGGCGGCAAGGGCAAGCTCATCAGCGGCGTGCCTGGCGTGGGCCCTGCCCGCGTGCTGGTGCTCGGCGGTGGCGTGGTGGGCGAGGCTGCCGCGCTGATGGCCGCCGGACTGGGTGCCGACGTGACCATCGCCGACATCTCATTGCCCCGTCTGCGACAGCTCGACATCGAGACACCCGCCAACGTGCACACGCTCTACTCGACGGAGCACAACATCCGCCAGCAGCTGCCGACGGTCGACATCGTGGTGGGCAGCGTGCTCGTGCCGGGTGACAAGACACCCCACCTCATCACAAGGGAGATGCTGAAACTGATGGAACCCGGAACGGTGCTCGTCGACGTGGCCATCGACCAGGGCGGCTGCTTCGAGACCTCACGACCCACAACCCACAGCGACCCCGTATACATCGAAGACGGCATCGTGCACTACTGCGTGGCCAACATCCCCGGAGCCGTGCCCAACACATCGACGATGGCACTCACCAACGCCACCCTGCGCTATGCCATAGCACTGGCCGACAAGGGCTGGCGACAGGCTTGCAAGGACGACGCGTCGCTGGCAAAGGGCCTGAACATCGTGGAGGGCAAGGTGACCTACAAGGCCGTGGCCGACGTGTTCGGACTGCCCTGCCATGGTGTGGAGTAGCCCCTCACCCCTCTTTGAAGTTAGGAGTTAGGAGTTAGGAGTTAGGAGTTGCCTTCAGCGAGCTTAACTCCTAACTCCTAACTCGTAACTCCTAACTATTGCACACTCCTGCTGGGAGTGTGCAGTCAATCTTAAACCACTCGATTTAAGATGATTTTCACGTAATGCATGGAATTATCAAGCAGTTACGCAACCTTACAACCTTACAATCTAACCTCTGCAACAAGGGGGAGTGAAGGGGAGTGAAGGGACGTTAGTTCTGCGTATGAACTATTTTTTGGGGGGGGACAGAGGCAAGCTCTGTCCCTGCGGTGGATTTTCTTCCGAAGACCTGCCCCTACAACGTTCAATGTTCACCGTTCACCTTTCAATGTTTACCGTTCACCGGGCCACCTTGACGGTTCGCTTCGTCACGCCGATGGCACCTGCCGGACAGACGAGGCGGCAGAGGTGACAGCCTACGCACTTGGCACCCATGAGATGGGGACGGCGCTCCTGGTGGTCGAAGACGATGGCCTGATGACCGCCGTCGCCACACGAGACGGCACAGCGACCGCACCCCACACACAGCTCCTTGTTGAACTTGGGGTAGATGATGGTGCCGCGGTCCAGGTTGTCGGGCTTCAGGAACGACGGCACCTGCTCGCCCACCAGCTGCTGCAGACGGCTGATGCCGCGCTCGGCCATATAGCGCTGTAGGCCGAGCACCAGGTCGTCGATGATGCGATAGCCATACTGCATGACGGCAGTGCACACCTGCACGTTGCTGCATCCCAGTTGGATGAACTCCAGGGCATCGCGCCAGGTCTCTATGCCTCCGATGCCACTCAGCTCCATCTTCTTTGGCAGCTCCGACAGCTCCAGGATGTGGCGCAGGGCGATGGGCCTCACGGCGCGGCCTGAGTAGCCCGATATGGTGCGCCTCCCCGACACGGCGGCATCGACATCCATCGTCACCGACTTGATGGTGTTGATGGCCGAGATGGCATCGGCACCCGCCTCGGCGCAGGCCTCGGCCGGCTCGGTGATATGGGTGATGTTGGGCGTCATTTTGGGGATGACGGGGATGCTGACGCTGCTCTTCACACAAGCCGTGAAGGCGCGCACCAGCTCAGGACTTTGGCCCACGTCGCTGCCCATGCCCGCGTGCTTCATCTGCGGACACGAGAAGTTCAGCTCCACGGCATCGCATCCAGCCTCTTCGGCCATCTTGGCCAGCGCCATCCATTGCTCCTCGGTCTGTCCCATGATCGAGGCCACCACCACCTTCGTGGGGTAGTCGCGCTTCAGGCGGCGCAGGATGTCGAAATCCATGTCGACGGGGTTCTCGCTCAGCTGCTCCATGTTGCGGAAGCCATAGAAGTCGCCGTGGGTGGCATTGTTGTGCATGGCATCGAAGCGTGGCGACACCTCCTTGATCTCCTGCATGCAGATGGTCTTGTAGAACACGCCAGCCCACCCGGCATTGAAGGCGCGCGCCACCATCTCGTAGTTGGTGCACACGGCCGACGAGGCGAGGAAGAACGGATTCTCGCAGGGAATGCCACAGAAATGGATGTCGAGCTGAGGGAAGCGGCTCTCGTCAATGTCGTCGTGCTGTAGGCTGCGCATCATCTCCTTGATGTGCAAGGGCCAGTTGTAGTGTATGCACGCCTGCTCGGCACGCTCCAGGTCGGCATCGCTACAGTTGCTCACCCAGCGCAATGCCTGCTTGTGGTTGTCGAAACGGATGGCCCGAATGGCACGTGCGGGGTCGCCTGTCTGGCAGGCTTGGGTGCAAGGGGCGTCGTGGCAGAGCAGACAGCGGCTCGCCTCCTCGTGGATGTTTAGTTTAGTTCTCATATTCTTACTTTTAGGTGAATGTAATCATCAGCAGAATACCCGCCCCCCCCTCACTTCCCGTGGGTATCGGGCGGAAAAGCACCCGACACGGCGGCATGGGGTTGGTTCCTTGTTTGCTCTCGTTGTTCGAAAAAGTTGCTGCAAAGTTACGAAAAGTCGAGAGCAAAACAAAGGAACTCGTTCCTTTTTTTGCCGAGACGGAGTAAATTCGCCGTCGGAGACGGCAAAGTTCTTGCAAAAAGCAAGCGACGCGAGCGTCGAGCGACGAAAAGTCGAGAGCAAAACAAAGGAACTCGTTCCTTTTTTTGCCGAGACGGAGTAAATTCGCCGTCGGAGACGGCCAAGTGACGAAAAAACGAGGGAAACGCAAAAGGAAATCATGAAAAAACGCTTGGCCGTTAAATATGCTTAAAGATTGTTCGCAAATCGCTGGAAAGTAAAGATTTTATCCTATCTTTGCATGAGAAGCGGCGGCATCCTTCTGCATGAGGAAGAGGGAGGAGCTGTTGCCGAAAAAACTAAACTTGATTATCTACACATTATTAAATATATAGAGATATGAAAAGACTAATGACCATCTGCCTGTTGGCAGTCGCCAGTGTGCTGGGCACCTCGGCGCAGAGTATTTACGACTTCAAAGTGAAAGACGATGTGGGCCGCGATGTGTCGCTCGCTGACTACCGTGGCAAGGTGCTGCTGATAGTGAACACCGCCACGCGCTGCGGCTTCACGCCCCAGTACACCGAGCTGGAGGCGATTTACGAGAAATACCGTGCCGAGGGTTTCGAAATCCTCGACTTCCCCTGCAACCAGTTTGGCGCGCAGGCTCCTGGCACCATCCAGGAGATTCACCAGTTCTGCACGGCCAACTTCGACATCCACTTCCCGCAGTTCGACAAGATCGACGTGAACGGCGCCAACGAGTCGCCGCTTTATACCTTCCTGAAGGCAAAGAAGGGCTTCGGCGGCTTCGATGCCAACGACCAGAGGGGCAAGATGATGGACGGTATGCTGCGCCGACAGGATGCCAACTATGCCGAGAAGTCGGACATCAAGTGGAACTTCACCAAGTTCCTCGTTGCCCGCGATGGTTGCGTGCTGAAGCGCTATGAGCCTACGGAGCCGATGAGCCTCGTGGAGGCCGACATCTGCATGGAGGTGAACCCCGTGCTGAGCAACATCATGGCCCGCCGCTCGGTGCGCAAGTATCTTGACAAGCCCGTGGAGCACGAGAAGCTGCAGACGGTGGTGCGTTGCGGCATCAATGCGCCAAGCGGCATGAACAGCCAGCCCTGGATAGTACGCGTGGTGGAAGACCAGAAGCTGATAGCCGACGTGACCGAGGTGTACAAGAAGGCCAATGCTGAGCAGGTGAAGCGCGACAAGGACTTCAAGAACATGTTTCGCAATGCACCCAACCTCATCTGCGTCTGCACACCGGCAAAGGGTGGGGGAGAGCTGGATGCCGGGCTGCTGGGCGAGAACATGATGCTGGCCGCACAGGCCATGGGGCTGGGCACCTGCTGCCTGGGCGGCCCCGTGCGCTTCCTGCTGTCGAACGCCGATGCCAAGTTCTTCATCGACCGATTAGACATCCCAGCCGACTACCGGCTGAACTACATCATCGCCATCGGCTATCCCGACGAACAGCCCGAGGCCAAGCCACGTGACGAAGGGAAAGTGAAATACATCAAATAGGAAGCAATAAGAGGCAACGAATAAAGTTGTTTTTGAGCATCACTAAAAACCAAAGATTACCTACACGTGAAGATTTTGATGATTGGGGGAACGGGCACCATCAGCAGTGCCATCACCCGACAACTGGCGGCTGCTGGCCATGAGCTGTGGCTGATTAACCGAGGCAACCGTAGTGCAGAACTGCCCAAGGGCGTTAGGCTGGTGACGGGCGACATCAACGAGCACCCCGACGATGTGGCAAACCTGCTGGCCCAGCAGACTGGTGGGGAGGTGTTTGATGCCGTGTGCGAGTTCATTGGCTTCCTGCCCGAACAGGTGGCCCGCGACATCTGCCTCTTCACGGGCATGACGAAGCAGTACGTCTTCATCAGCTCGGTATCGGCCTACAACAAACCCGTGCGCCAGCACGTCATCACCGAGGGCACAGCACTGGCCAATCCGCACTGGGAATATTCGCGCAACAAGATAGCCTGCGAGAACCTGCTGATGCGGGCCTATCGTGAGCAGGACTTCCCCGTGACCATCGTGCGCCCCAGCCACACCTACTGCGAGCGGGGCGTGCCCGTCAGCGTGCATGGCACGAAGGGCAGTTGGCAGGTGCTGAAGCGGATGATGCAGGGCAAGCCCGTCATTGTGCATGGCGACGGCAGCTCGCTGTGGACGCTGACGTGGAACGAGGACTTCGCACGCGGGTTCATCGGTCTGCTCGGCAATCCGCAAGCCATCGGCGAGGCATTCCAAATCATGTCCGACGAGTCGCTGACGTGGAACCAGATTTACCAGACCATCGCCGATGCCCTGGACGTGGACTTCAAGCCCTACTACATCGCCTCGCGCTGCCTGGCCGACATCGCCCCAGCGGCCTACGACCTGGAGGGCAACCTGCTGGGCGACAAGGCCGCCACCGTGGTCTTCGACTGCAGCAAGCTCAAGCGCGTCGTCCCCGGATTCTGCGCCACCACACCCTTCAGCCAGGGCGTGCGCCGTGCAGTGGCCTATCTGCGGGAACATCCAGAAGAGCAAATTGAAGACCCCGACTTCGACGCATGGAGCGACCACGTCATCAAGACGATGGAGCAAGCGAAAAAGTTATTGCGCCAATAGGGCGATGGACATAGGCCATTGGGATTCCCCCCGCCCCTCCGTATAATACTAATCCATGATGAAGCGATTATTTGTTTTCTCCTTTCTCAGCTGTTTCATCCTTCCCACTTTGGCGGGCAGTATCACCGACCGTGTGGACACCCGACTGGGCACCACCACCCTGTGGACACCCAAGGACTTGGGCTTCACCTATCTGAAGGACCGTCGCCCCTGGGGCGGTGAGACCTTCCCCGGTGCCACCACGCCCAACGGTATGGTGCAGCTGACACCCGTCACGAAGTATGGCTCTGGCGGCGGCTACCAATACGAGGATGCCAATATCTACGGCTTTGCCCACACCGCCATGGGCCACTGGAACCTACTCAACGTGCCGATGCTGCCCGTGACCAAGGCCGGCTTCTACCGCGCCGACAGCTATGCCTCGCACTACAGCCACGACCGCGAGACCGCCCGTCCGGGCTACTATCAGGTCTACCTGGAGCGCTATCGTGTAGATGCCGAGCTGACCGTCACGCCTCGCTGTGGCTACCACCGCTATACCTTCCGTCCCGAGGACGAGAAACTGCTGCTCATCGACATCACCCGTGCCAACGGTCGTCCGCGCCGTCGTGAGGTGACGAAGGTGGGGCAGCGCACGTTTCAGGGCCGTCAGGATGGAGTCTACTTCTACGCCGTGACCAACTACGACATCGACGAGGTGCGCGAGGAGCGCGGTTTTGGCGACCCCGTCAGCGTCATCACGTTTAAGAACAGCAAGGGGGACATGCCGTTGGAGGTGAAAGTAGGCCTGTCGTTCACCTCGCAGGAGAATGCACGGCTGAACCTGGAGACCGAACTCGCCTCCAAGAGTTTCGACCAGGTACGCCGCGAGGCCGACAGCCAGTGGGAGACGCTGCTGGGCCACGTGCGCGTCAGCGGCGGCACCGAGCAGCAACAGCACATGCTCTACTCCACGCTCTACCGAGCCTTCCTCTGGCCCTCGCTGCGCAGCGATGTCAACGGCGAATACCGCGATGAGCGAGGACAGACCATCAAGGACACGTCGTTCCAATACTACACCAACCCCGCCTTCTGGGATGAGGCCCGCAACCAGCTGACGTTGCTAAGCATCCTCCATCCGCAGGTGGCCACCGATGTCATCAAGTCGACCATCGAGCGTGGCGAGAAGCAGGGTGGCTTCATGCCCACCTACTTCCACGGCGACCATGCCTCGACGTTCATCTCGGGCGTATGGCTGCGCGGACTGCACACGTTCGACCTGCAACGGGCCTACCAGCTCATGCTGAAGAACGCCACCGTGCCCAGCAGCGCCCGCCCCTATTTAGAGGAATACATGCAGCAGGGCTGGATAGCCGAGAAGGACACCTTCAACGTTCCCACTTGGAATGAATACAAGGCCGCCGTGACCAAGACCTTAGAGTATGCCTATGACGACTATGCCGTGGCCCTCGTGGCCCATGAACTGAAGGACAAGAAGAACGAGCGGCTGCTCATGGAGCGGGCCAAGAACTACCGTAACGTCTACGACCCCTCGACGGGTTTTATGCGCGGTCGCATCGCCGACGGCTCGTTCATCAAGGACTTCGACCCCTATTATCCCTACTATGCCTACCAGTATCGTGAGGCCAACGCTTGGAACTCGCTGTTCTACGCCCCCCACGACCCTGAAGGCATCGTGGGCCTCTATCCCTCTAAACAGGCCGTGGAGCAGAAGCTCGACTCGCTCTTCACCGAGCCTTACCGCGACTATGAGGCCGACAACTTCTCGGGCTTCATCGGCAACTACTGCCAGGGCAACCAGCCGGGCCACACCATCCCCTTCACCTACTACTTCGTGGGTCGTCAGGAGAAGAGTCAGCAGGTGCTGAACAAGATTATGAACGAATACTACGGCCGCGGTCCTGAGCACCTGGCCCTGCCCGGCATGGACGACGGCGGCGAGATGTCGGCCTGGTATGCCCTTACGGCCCTGGGCATCTACACCTACTCGCCTGCCGCCCCGCAGTATATCGTCTCTGTTCCCCTGTTCGACCGCGTGGAGTTCGACCTGCCCCATGCAGGTACCACTTTCACCATTGTCCGCAAGGGCCAAGGTACGAAGATACGCCAAATCCTCGTAGGCGGCAAACCGCTCAAGGGATGGTTTGTCAACCACAGCGACCTGGCTGCCGGAAAGGAGCTTACCATTGAGGTGGAGCCAGCCCCCGAAGCCTTCCAATGGCCGAATAGAGGAGGCGAGAGGCTCAACGTCACCACGAAGCGCGAGATAATGAACCAGCTGCTCGACGGGAAGACCTTCGAGAACTACGTGCCCACGGTGTTCTTCATGCACTTCCCCTCTGGCAAGGGGCGCGATGCCGTCTACTACCACGTGCGCCATCTCAACCTGACGGGCGTCGACCTGCTGAAGATACAGTTTGAGCAGCAACAACCGAAGCTCAAGATGCAGACGCTGGCCGACTGGCAGAAGATTCAGCCGTTGCCCGCCGACTTCTACGCTCCCACCATCGACATCGTCAAGGAGGTGTTCGACATCGTTGGTCGCGAGACGATGGTCATCCCCACGGTCTACTCCGCCTTCCAGACCCTTCGCATGCAGATTGGCATCCCGTCGGTCATCCGCTGGGCCAAGGAAGCCCCCGACGAGGTGCTCCGTGCCCTGCGCATCTACAACGACGCCCTGCTCGGCTTCGTCCGCCAGGCCAAGGCCATCGGCATCGACGGTTTCTTCATGCCCACCCAGGGTGGCGAGACCATCTACAACGAGGTGCCCGACTTCTACGAGCGCTTCATCCGTCCCTTCGACATGGAGCTGATGACCGAGTGCACCACCGGCACCCACTGCAACATCCTGCACATCTGCGACTGGGAAGGCCCCTACGACTCGCTCGACCGCTTCGAGAGCTATCTCGGCGAGATTGTCAACACCCCCAACGTGGTGGCTGGCAAGCCTTACACGCCCAACGATGCCGCCCGCCAGTTTGGCCGTATCGTGCTGGGTGGACTGGAGCGCAAGGGCGTCATCAACAAGGGCACCCCCGAAGAGGTGAAAGCCGAGGTGGCCCGTCTGCTTGCTGCCCGCCCCGCCCACTACATGCTGGGAGCCGAATGCACCATCGACAACCGCACCTCGATAGAGAACATCCGCATGGCCGTCGACATGGCACACGGCAAAAAAATGAACCATAAATAGGACGCGCAGTGCCCTCCTCCTTTTCCTCCTTAACTCCTTAGAAATTGAAGTCTCTCTAAGAAGTTAAGGAGGAAAAGGAGGGGGGCGCTTTGTGCCCTGAACTGAGATGGCCCCAAAAGATTCTCTTAATATTTGCTAATTATTACGATGGCGATTATATATTTTCTCGAAAAAGTATAATATATAAGTAGAAAGCAAAGAACAGAATGAAAGCGAACACAGCCCATACGCCTCCAACCCCGCAGGACGAGACAATGCTCATCCGCCGCATCCTCGATGGCCAGACTGGGTTGTTTCGCCAGCTGATAGCCCGCTATGCCCAGCAGGTGCTGCGGATGGTGGGCCGCATCATCACCTCGCCAGAGGATGCCGAGGACGTGGTGCAGGACACGCTGATGGCCGCCTACCGCAGTCTCGACCGCTACGACGCGCGGCAGTCCAGTTTCCACACCTGGCTCATGGCCATTGCCTACCACACCGCCATGAACCACGTCCGCCGAGCGCATAAACTGCAATTTGCCGACACCAATCAGGCGCTGCTCGACGCAATCCCCGATGCTGAGGCCGACGCTCTGTTGAGCGATACCCGTCAAGAGCGGATGGCTCTGCTCGAACGCACCGTGGCCGAACTGCAGCCCAGCGACCAGTTGCTGCTCAGCCTCTACTATTACGACGACCGTCCCATCAGCGACATCGCCCTCATCACCGACCACAGCGAAGGCTACCTGCGCTCGCGTCTGCAATGGATTCGCAAACGACTGGCATTCACCATCAAAGCCCTTGAAAACCATGACAAAGAATAACCTACACCACGACACTGCCTTGCGCCAAGTGATGCAACAACGCGCCGAGGCCGCCGAAAGGATGACGCTCACGGACGACTTCACCGACCGTCTGATGGAGCGCATCGAGCAGCAGAACCAGCAGCCCAAGCACCGCCGCCTGTGGCTCTACCCCGCCATCGGCATCGCTGCCGCCATGGCTTTGCTGTTCTCCATAGGCGTCCATATCAATGACCGTGATGGCGACGCTCCCAGTATTGTGGCGCAAGCAGACACCATGATGGTAGCCCCACCGACGGAGACCAAGAAAGTGGAGGAACGACCTTTGCAGAAAGGAGAAAGCACGGAGAAGGCCGACTCTGCTAACAAGGTGAAGGAGATACTGCAAATGTCTCGTCCGCCCAAGCATTATATGGCAAAACGAGAAACGCAGACGGAAACCATCGAGGAGCCTGCCGTCGACGAGAATTACCTCGCAGAATGGACAATCGTTGAGGAAGAGCAGCGGTTGGCCATGGAGATGATGTTGCAAACGAGCGGCAGTCTGCAAGACGACTACCTGCAAATGACAAGGGAAATAAGAGAGCGGGGCAACCGCATGACCCAACAAGTGGAAACAGCGCTGAGCGACGACACCTACTAATGAATAACCCCAAAATACTGAAACGATATGAAAAGAACAGCTATGGCATTCATTGCCATCATCATCTCCCTCTGCGCAGGGCACGCTCAGGGAACAATACAGCAGCGCCTGCAAGGCCATCCGAAGATTGACAGTCTCGTGAGCGAAATGGAGGCGTTGGGAAGAAGCGTTCGCGTTTCCTACTATTACGACGGTAGGCTCCATAAGACTATCATGATAGGCGGCGGCTTGATGAAAGACTACCAGCCTACACCTCCGACAGGTGACCCTAAACGGGACTTACAGGCACTGAAGCTGGACAGCGTGCGCCAGATGGAGACTCTGCGGCTGAAACGGGCGTATGACGCCATGCGCCGCACATGCCAGCAACTCACCGACGAGGCCAAGGAGAGCTACAGCTGGGAGTACCACCGGGGTGGAGTGGACAGCGTGCGCTATACCATCGCCTTGGGAGAATACGCTAACGGCGACACCATGCAGACCTATCGACGAAACAGGGATGTGTTTTATTATAACGCCCCCGAAATCATCACCTTCGGCTACGACCCTTGGCCGGGAAGTGACGTGAGTCCGTGGCGACTCAAGGGATACGCCACGTTCAGATATGAGTACACCCCTGACAGCGTGAGCAAAATGCCGAAAGAGCGCGCACCGTTTGACAAGGATGCATACAAGCGGCTGCTTCAGCCCATCCTGAAACAAAAAGGCATCACCACCCGCCAGTTCTACGTCTATCACGACAGCACCTATACCATTGAGAAGAAGGATTGGGACAACGAGGAGTTTGTCATTCGCTCGAACACGATTTCGCCCCGCCAGCTGAAGAGCGAGACGTGGGGAACCGTCTACACGCTGGGCTCCAGCGCACAGGTCAAGGGCATTGGAGGACATGTTCCATACCTTCGACTCCAAGAGAGTGCCTTCTTCTTTCTACATCTATGTTCACCGTAGCCCGATACCCGGCAGCACGACAGACTCTGAACATCATATCGTCATCATCGAAAGCAAGGGCGACATGATGGTGCCTATGGAATGGCAAATTCTGAAGAGCTGGAAGAACGGCAAAGTAGCCTACGACAAGAAAGCCGCCAAGAGCCTGACTCCGAAGCAGGCCCGGGACAACACCTCCGCCTCACGCTCCACCATAACACGGGGCTACGAGCCAATCGATGCTGACTGACCTGTACGGAAAAGTTTGTTTCTCGTCGTGAAATTCTCGTTCCACGTCGTGGTTTTATCATTCCACGGCGTGGAATAAACTTTTGCTGCGGCTTTTTCAAACTTTGGGAGGCCTTTTCTTGGTTTTCGTGCCATCAATTGATGCTTATGGCGTCCATTATTGTCGGCAGATAGACCATGTGCGGGCTTGCTGGTGGTATTTTTGTGGATAATCAATTATTTTTTAACGGTCATGATGTCACAAAACGACAGTTTTTTCGTATATAGAATAAACAAGTCCCAATAAATGACGCAAGGGGAATTCAAGGAGGAAGCCCAGCGGCTGCGGCCCCAGCTGATGCTGATGGCGCGACGCTATCTGGGCGACGAAGATGCCGAAGACGTGGTGCAGGATGCCCTGCTGCGGCTGTGGCAGATGGTTGGCGAACTGCGACAGCCCTTCGACGCGCTGGCTCTGCGACTCACCCGCAACCTCTGCATCGACATGGTGCGCCAAAGGAAGCCCACGGTGATGCTGACCGAGAGCAGTGAGGCTGGCGAAGCTGACAACGACGAGCGCATAGAGCGCATGATGGCCGTCATCAGCACCCTGCCCACCCTACAGCAGACCATCCTCCGCCTGCGCCATTTGGAGGGAATGGAAATGAACGAGATTGCCGACCTGATAGGCAGCAGCGAGGTGGCCATACGCAAAGCACTGAGCCGCGCCAGGCAGACAGTGAGACAAATATACCTGAAGCAATATGAGCAACATCCTTAGAATACGCACACTCACCGACCGCTTCTTCGACGGCAACACCACGCTCGACGAGGAGCAAGAACTCTACGACTACTACAGCCGCGAGCCATCCCTCCCCCCCGACTTGCAGCCGCTCAGGCAGATGTTCCTCGACCTCGCCGCTGTCCAGTATGTTGCGATACCATCGCAACAACCTCCACAACCAGAGCGGCAGCGCTGGCCTCGCTGGCTGGCCGCCGCCGCAGTGGCCCTGCTCATCGCTACTGTAGGCACCGTACTGATGAACAGCTTGCAGCAAGACGACGAGTGCGTGGCCTACATCTACGGCGAGCGCACCACCGACCGCGACGTGGTGCTCGGCGAGATGCAGAAGACAATGGCCGTACTGGCCGACGACGGCAGCAACGTGGTGGAGGAGCAACTGAGGATGATGTTTCGCAACGAATAAACAAAACCAGAAAGAAATATGAAGCGATTCCTTATCATGATGGCATTATTGCTGACCGCCTGCCTGGCGCAGGCGCAGACGGGGCTGAAGATAAACGAACTCTTCCAAGGGCGCATCATCCCGCAGGAGCGGATGATTGAGACCCGCGTGAGGGGAAAGACATTGCAGAAGTACCAGCTCACCTACTACCGCAGTCTGCGCATGAACGTCAGTAGTGAGGAAAACAAGCTGCTGGGCCAGCTCTTGGACCAGGACGTGAAAAACTGCATCGACATGCGCTCCTACCGTGAGAACCCCCACAGCTGGAAAACCTACACCTGCAAGATGCAGATGCCCTCAAGCGGCGGCAAGAACCGTTACCTCTGCTTTCAGGAGCAGTGGGACAGCCGACATGACCAGTGGGAGGTGACTGTCATTTATATGGAGGGCACCGTGGGCAGCCTTGAACAATTAGAAGAACTATTAAAATAAAAACGATTATGAACCGCATCATTTTATCATTTATCCTTTTTCCTTTATCCATTAGCCCCGCAGGGGCGCAAACCGACACCCTCGTCATCAACCATCCCCGCCGCGTCACCGTCATCAGCAACGACTCGCTGCAGCGCGTCATCGTCAATGGCAAGCAGGGCGACGACGACTTCGTCTATCATAACACCATCCGACTGGTGGATGCCAACTACGAGAGCCATACCAGCATCAGCCGCGACCACTGGGAACTTATCCCCTCGGTGAAGCTCGGCAGGAGAACCGACGACGATGGCAACGACCACACGCCCTACTACAACGTGTTGACGGCCCACCTCGGCGTGGGATTCACGGCACCCACACATGCCGACGACCGCCTGGACTTCAGCACATTCAAGTCGTGGGAGTTCTTCGCCACCGTTGCGCAGTGGGACCATTATGTTGACCGCCACCATCGCAACTGCATCTCCTTCGGCCTCGGCATCGACTGGAAGAACTACCGCATCACCGACGACCAGCTCTTCACCAAGGCTCCCGACGGCAACGTCACCGTGGAGCGCTTCCCTCTGGAGTACGAGCCGAAGTTCTCGCGCATCAAGGTGTTCTCGCTGACCGCCACCCTGCGCTATCAGCACAACTTCGGCAACGGTTTCTCCATCGGCCTGGGGCCAGTTGTCAACTTCAACACCTATGCCTCAATCAAGACGCGCTACAAGTTCCTGGGCGACAAGGTGAAACACATCGAAAAGAACATCCGCCAGCGTCCCATCACCATCGACTGGATGCTGAACATGAGCGTGGCCGACTTCCCCTTCTATGTGAAATATAGCAACGACGATGTGCTGAAGGACGGCGGCATCAAGTTCCGCTCGCTATCCTTCGGGCTGTATCTGTAGAAGCCGAGGACACGAGAGGAAGCAAGAGGACATAGAGCTTGAAATGTCTCTGTGTCCTCTTGCTTCCTCTCGTGTCCTCTCTGCCCCCCTACGATCGCTTCTCGTGCTCGCGCATGTAGTCACGAGGGGTCATGCCGTAGAATTTCTTGAAGATGGTGCTGAAGCTGGTGGCGTTGGCAAAGCCGCAGGCATACATCACCTCGGTGACGTTCATGCTCTGCGTGGCCAGCAGGGTGGCGGCGCGCTTCAGGCGCAGGTTGCGGATGAAGTCGTGGGGCGTCTGCCCTGTGAGTTCCTTCATCTTGCGGTGCAGGTGAACGCGGCTGATGCCCACCTCGTCGGCAATCATGTCAACGTTCAGCTCGCTGTCGTCGAGATGCTTGTTCACCGTGGCCATCAGGCGGTCCAGCAGTTTCTCGTCGGGCGACTTGGGCACCTGCACATCGTCAATCAGTTTCTCCAGTTGGTCGCTTCTCGAGTATTTGATTCGCATGAGTTGGTGGGCGTTGATGAGGTTGAGCACGGTGCGGCGAAGGATGTCGATGTTGAAGGGCTTGGCCATGTATACGTCGGCACCGGTCTCCAGACCTTCCAGCTTGTCCTCGTCGCGGTTCTTGGCCGTGAGAAGAATGATGGGGATGAAATTGGTCGACGCATTGCTCTTCAGACGTGTGCAGAGGGTGTAACCGTCCATTTCGGGCATCATGATGTCGCTGATGATGAGGTCGGGATGCGAACGATAAACCTCGCCCAAGGCCTCGCGGCCATTGTTGCAAGCATGCACATCGTAGTGGGTGCCCAGCTCGGCGGTCAGAAACTGGCGTATTTCATCGTCGTCCTCGGCAATCACTATCACCTTGCGCTCGTTGGTGCCCCGTTGTGGTGAGTCCTTGCCGTTGTTCTCTTGCTCGTATTTCAGCAGTTCCTGTTCGTTCTCAATGGCCTCTTGCTCAGCGATGGCTTCGCTCTGGGGCTGTTCCGTCTCGGTGGTCATCTCCTCGGGTTTCAGGTGGGCGTTGCCCAATGGCAGCACCACGGTAAACTGGCACCCCTGTTCCAGGTTCTGTGCGCTGATGGTGCCATGGTGCAGCTCCACGAGGGCACGGGTGAGGTCGAGGCCGATGCCCGTGCCCACATTGCGGTCGTTCACCTTCGACGGACTCTGGTAGAAACGCTCAAAAATGCGTTCCAGCTTGTCTTCGGGTATCTTCTCGCCGTCGTCGCTGATGATGATGCGGGCATGGCTCTCGTCGTGGTCGATGCCGATGTTGACGTGGCCGCCAGCAGGGGTGAACTTGAAGGCGTTGCTGAGCAGGTTGACGATGACCTTGTCGAAGTGCTGGCGGTCGATCCACACATGAAGCTGCTCGCAGTCGTGGGTGAACTGCAGCGACAGATGGCGGGCGGCTGCCTGGTGCTTGAAGAGCGAGTGGACATCGTTGACGAAGGCCACGAGGTCGGTCTCGGCCATGCGCATCTGCATCTGCCCTTTGTCAATCTTCCGCAAGTCCATCATCTGGTTGATGAGGGCCAAGATGCGGTTGGCATTGCGCTGCATCGTCTCGTAGGTGCTGCGGCGCTGTGGGTCGCTTTCGTTCTTGAGGAGCGACATCAAGGGGGTGGCGATGAGCGTCATGGGGGTGCGTATCTCATGACTGATGTTCATGAAGAAGCGCAGCTTGGCATCGGCCATTTCCTCGGCGTGGATATGCTCCTGCAGCCTCAGCCGTTCCTGCTCCTTGCGGCGGCGGTCGTAGCGGAACACGGCCACCACGCCCAATAGGGCGAGGGCATAGAAGATGTAGGCCCAGGTGGAGCGATACCACGGTGCGCCGATGTGAACGGTGAAGGTGCGCTCGCTCACGGTGGGCGTGCCCCAGCGCTCGGCCTTCACGCGGAAGCGGTAGGTGCCGGGCGACATGTGCGAGAGCGACAGCATGTTGGTGCCCTGTTGCAGTCGGTTGAAAGGCTCGCCGTTGATACTATATAAATAAGTGGTGTGCTCGGGGTTGTCGAAGGTGAGTGTTGAGAGCTGTACGGCAATGCTGTTGTCCTGATAACTCAGATGGAAGTGGTTGCTGGCGATGATGGTGGTGTCAACCACGGGCCTGCCGCCGCTCAGGGTGGCACGGTTCACCGGCTGTCCGTTGATGAAGAATCCGGTGAGCTGCACTTGTGCACGCCACTCCGAATGCTCGATGCTGGCGGGATTGAACCAAGTGAGACCGCCGGTGCCGCCCATGATGATGGTGCCGTCGGGGGTTTGGCACGAAGAGTTGTCGCCAAACTCATTGCTCTGTAGCCCATCGTCGACGTAGTAGTTTTGGATGGCATCGCTTGATGGGTTCAGGCAGCACAGACCGTGGTTGGTGCCTATCCACAAGCGTCCTTGGGTGTCGGGCTCTATCGACGCGACGCCGTTGTCGCACAGCCCCTGCTCGCGGGTGTAGCGCTTCAGCTCGTTGCCTGCAGTGTCGAGGCACCACAGGCCTTGGTTGGAACCCACCCACAGGCGGTCGCCCACTTGTCGCACGAAGCGCACAGGCGTGCCATAGTACAGGCTGTTGCCACCGAAGGCGTTGGTCCAGCTGCCACTGGCAATGTCGAGGCAGCACAGGCCCATGGATGTCGACACGTAGAGGCGCTGCTCGTCGGGCGAGAGTGCCAGCTGCGACACATAGTCGTTGGCGATGCTGTTCACCTGTCGGTTCGAGGGCGCCAGTGGGTCGGCGGCGTATTTCTTGATGTTGCCATCGGCAAGGTTCATGCACAGCACGCCGTGCTTCATCGTGGCCATCCACATCTTGCCGTGGGAGTCTATTTGTATGTCCATCACGATGAGATGGTCGTCGGCAGGGTAGGGCTGGCGATGGTATTCCATGGTGGTGGGGTCGATCCATCCGAATCCTTCTTGATACGAGCCCACCCAGATGCGCCCATTGGCATCCTCGGCTATCGCCATCACCACCGATGGGTAGCCTTGTCGCAGGTGGCGTGCTTCTTGGCGGTTGGGGCTGACGCAGTAGAGTCCGTCCTTGTCGGTGCCCACCCATGTGCGTCCCTGCCTGTCGAAAAATGAGCAGATGATGAAGGCGTTGCCGATGATGTTTTGCGGCCCCAGCCGGTGGCCGGTGTAGTGGAATCCGTGCTGGATGATGGGCTGCTTGTAGATGCCTTTCTGCATCATGCCTATCCACAGGTTGCCGTTTTGGTCCTCGGTGAGCGATGCCACCTTGCTTTTGGCCAGGTCTACTTCGAGGCTGAAGAATGGGTTGTCGGTGAGCTGGCGAGTCTCGGGAGCATAGATGGCCAGTCCTTCGCCATCATAACCTATATATATATGTCCGTCGTGCCCGCAATAGAGTGCCGACACCGCCTTGCTGCCCGTGGCCTCGATGTGCTCAAAGCTGTTTCCCTGCTGTTGGTAGACGCCGGCGTTCGACGTTCCCACGTAGATGCGCCCCTCCTTGTCTTCGCACAGGCCGTAGAGGTCGTTGCGCATGGTCAGGTAGTGTGTGGCTCTCTCTCCGTCGAAGCACACCAGACCGTGGCGGTCGGTGGTCATCCACAGCCGGCCCTGGCTGTCCTCCAGCATCGAGTTCACCGTGTGCAGGGCCGAGAGCATGCCGCCTATCTGTCGTGCCGTCTGCGGGTTCTCAAAGCGCATCACGCCCAGTCCGCTGGTGCCGGCTATCAGGTCGCCGTTGCGCCGTTGCAGCAAGCAGGTGGCATAGCAATAGCTGGGTTCGCCCTGCAGGTTGAGCATCGACACGTCGTGAAACCTGCTGCCGTCCCACGACTGCAGGGCGCCATACATGCCAAAGTAGAAACGGCCCGTGGAGTCCTGCACCATGCAGTTCACATAGTTGCTGGTCAGCGTGCTGTCGGCATCATTCTGGTTGTTGAATTCCCGGAATTGGTAGCCGTCGTAGCGGTTGATGCCGTCGCGAGTGGTAATCCACAGGAATCCCTCACGGTCGACATATACTTGCGTGACGAAGCTGCTCGACAGTTGGTCGTTATTGAAGAATTTGCCCGTTTGTGCGTTTGCTGTGATATGGCACAGTAAAGCAATCATCACAGGCAGCAGTTTGTTCATTTGTAAGTTTATTTTGTGTAACATTTTGCATGCAAAGTTACTGTTTTTTTATCGTTCCGCAAAGATTTGTTACATAAAAAAAAGTTTGTGTGACTTGAAAAGAACCGTTTTCGCCCATTTTTACATAATTTTGCAGCCAAATATTGCGATTTTATTAACAATTAAAACCAAATCATTATGAAAAAATTCTTTACGCTTATTGCAGCTGCATTGTTGAGCAGCGGTGCTTTTGCACAGAGTGAGTGGCAGAATCTGGTCGTTAATGGCGACATGGAGGGCGAGGCCGATCCCATGTGGAGCAGCTTCTGGTGCCACGACTGGCGCGAGGGTGTCACTTTTGACGAGGCATCGGAGCAGCGCTATGATGACAAAGGCCAGTTCCAAGGTTTTGCCGAGATTGTAGTAGACCCGGCTGACCCCAACAACCATTGTGCTCGTGTGATTGTGCGTAGTGAGGCAGAGGCTGACGAGGCAGGCAACAAGGTTTGTCCTAACAACTCGACCAGTCTCGCTTCATGGGACTGCCAATTCTTTATTTATGCCAATGAGGAGATTCCCGAAGGCAAGGAATTGCGCATGAAACTAAAGGTGAAGGCCGAAAAGTCGGGTATGTTTGAGACGCAGGCTCACTGGAAGCCGGGCGACTACAACTATTATCAACTGTTTGGCAACTGCAATTACGGTACTGAGTGGACTACGATTGAGGTCGACGCTACGGTGGATGCCAACCATACACAGTCGGCTAATGGCAAAATCTTCCAGTCAGTGGCTTTCAACCTCTCTACTATGACTGATGGCAACGTCATCTATTTCGACGATGTGAAACTGGAGATGCGCGAACCGAAGGGACCCGAGGATTTCGACCGTTGGTTCAACATGTTGCGCCATGGTACCGAGTCTGCCGATAAGGTGAACAACTACACCACCTTTACTGGGCGTGATGGTGCTACGGGAAAGGACATTCAAGCCCGTGTTGTCATGGATCCTGTCGACGGTGAGTCTGCATTGAACGTCACGGCTATTTGCTATAATGCCTTTGAAGACAAACCACAACTGGATGATGAGGGCAATCCCGTTCTTGACGAGAATGGAGAACCCGCCATTGACCACTTGAAGTATCATATCTTTGAGAATGGTGATACCTGTAAGATGCAAAATGGCGGCTACGGCATTGACGACTGGCAGACCCAGTTCTTCGTTACTGTTCCTCATAAGTTCATCCCCAACTCGCAGTATCGTCTGGTGATGTGGTATCGCGCCGATCATGAAGCTGACATCGACACTCAGCTGCACAACATGCCGGGTGATTATGTTCACTATGAAGCTATCGGTGCACTGCATTGTACTCCCGAGTGGCAGCAAATTGTAGTGGAGGAAGCCATGAGGAGCCAAGGCAAGGGTTGCCAGACCATCGCCTTCAACTGCAACAAGAATAAGGATGAGCTTGTCAACTACTATTTCCGCTTCGATGAGTTCTCGTTCAACATGGCTGAAGTATCCGACGCTGAGCGCACATTAGGTAAGGAAGACATCCTCTTGCCTGTTCCTGAACCAGGAGCTGAGAGCGCCACGGCAACAATTGACTTCACCAACTGCATGAATCTGCTCGAAAGTACCGACTTCGCCAACATACTGGGTGATGATCATCTGAAATTGCCTGTCAAGTCAGCTACTGAAGATGATGAATACTCGCCTAAGCAGCAGGCTGCAGCAGGTGTCTTCATTGACGATGAAGGTTATTTGGTGGATGATGGAGCAATATGCATCACTGCCAACGAAGACAGCAAGGACAACAAGGCTGACTACCTCATCGACAACTTTGGCACTGAAAGCTTTGCCGGAAAGAGTATTGAAACCAAGATGCTCTTCACCTACAACGACTGGAACTATGTGTTCAACACCAAGCTCATTCCTGCTGCCGATTATGAGAAGATCATGAGCGGTGTGAACAGCGTCAGCGTGGCTCAGCCCGAAAATGTCATCTACGACCTGCAGGGCCGCCGTGTGAAGGATGCCGTGAAGGGCCTCTACATCGTCAATGGCAAGAAGGTTGTGAAGTAAGCACATTTAGAAACTACCTTATTCATCTCATGAGCGGGGAGCACCAACGCTGGTGTTCCCCGCTTTGTGCTTATGGGTAAGAGGTGAATTGAAACAAACGCTGCAAAAAAGCTACAAAAAGTGAACGGCTTTTCAGTTTTTTTTCGTAATTTTGCAGAAATTATCAATATGTTAAAGACAAACAACATGAAAAGATTATTCAGCCTCCTTGGCGCGATGCTGCTGCTCACTGGCGCAGCAGCCCAGCCCCGTGTCTACGACCAAGAAAACACTGGCGCAAAGTTTGCCTTGAAGAAATTTGTGAGTCCCGACAAGCTGCCCGTCATCCGCAGTCTGCCCGACGCTTTGGAGGGCGTGAAGGACTTCAGCGACTGGGAGCGCCGCCGCAACGAGATTGGCTCGCTCATCCAGCACTACGGCATCGGCACGAAGCCCACTGTGAAACCCAATCAGGTGAAGGCCCGCATGGATGGCGACACGCTGATTGTCGATGTCACCGTGGGCAAGGAGACGCTCACCCTGAAGTCGCACCTGCAGTATCCCACTACCGGCCAGCCCCCTTACGCCCTGATGATTGGCACCGACATGATTGCGATTCCCCGTCAGCTGATGCAGGGGCGCCCCATTGCCACCACCACCTTCCAGTCGGCTCAGGTGAACGACTATAAGCAGTTTGGCCAGCACCACGACCGTGGTGGCCACCATTTCGACCGTCTCTATCCCAAGCTGAAGGACAATGGTGCCTATAGTGAGTGGGCTTGGGGCATGAGCCGCCTCATCGACGGACTGCAACAGCTGGGACCCGACGTGACGAAGATCGACACGCGCCGCATCGGTGTCACCGGCTGCTCCTATGCTGGCAAAATGGCCCTCTACTGCGGTGCCTTCGACGAGCGCATCGCCCTCACCATTGCCCAGGAGCCGGGTGGTGGCGGCGCTGCCGCTTGGCGTGCCAGCCACGAGTCGAAGGAGAACGTGGAAGACCTCGACAAGACCGACTACCACTGGTTCCTCGAGAGCCAGCGCGAGCATTTCCACGGCGACAGCGTCTATCGTCTGCCCTACGACCAGCACGAGCTGTGCGCCATGGTGTGCCCCCGTGCCCTGCTGCTGCTCGGCAACCCCGACTATGTGTGGCTCACCGACCCCGCCATGCAGGTCTCGGCCGATGCTGCAGTGAAGGTGTGGGAGCGCTTCGGCATTGCCGACCGCTTTGGCTGCGACATCATCGGCGGACACGGCCACTGCCAGCTGCCGCAGGTGCAGTGGCCCTTGGTGCAGGCATATATCGACCGTTTCCTGCTCGACGGCAAGCCCTGGACGCAGGGTGGCTTCGAGACGGGACGCTATCGCAACCTGTTTGCTGAGGTGGGCTATTCGCGCGAAGAGGTGGACCAGAAGTTGCAGGAAGTGTTCAACGATGTGTTCTATGGCCCGAACAAGGTGTATTTCGAAGTGGGCGACAGCATGGCCTACATCAGCGACATCAAGAACCACGACGCCCGCACCGAGGGCATGTCGTATGGTCTGATGATTGCCGTGCAGTTCGACAAGAAAGACATCTTCGACCGTCTGTGGCGCTGGAGCCGCAAGTATATGCAGCACCAGAGCGGCACGCGCGAGGGCTACTTCGCTTGGAGCTGCCGCACCGACGGCACCCGCAATAGCGACGGTGCTGCCAGCGATGGCGAGCTCTACTTCATCACATCGCTCCTCTTCGCCAGCAACCGCTGGGGCAATGATACGGGCATCGACTACAAGGCCGAGGCCCAGCGAATCCTGAACTGCACCATGCCCAAGGAATACACGCCCGAACCCCGTCAGGGCGGTTTCGGCGGTTTTGGCGGCTTTGGCGGAGGCCAGCAGCAACAGCAAGGTCCGCAGCGCATGTTCCTCATCGACCCTGAGACGAAGCTCATCACCTTCACCCCCGACGGCTTCGGCCAGCGCTATACCGACCCCTCATATCATATTCCGGCTTTCTACGAGGTATGGGCCAAATGGGCCGATGATGGGCGGAGCGACTACTGGCTCGACTGCGCACGCAAGAGTCGCGAGTTCCTGCACAAGGCCATCAACGACACCACGGGCCTGAACCCCGACATGTGCAACTACGACGGCTCGCTGATGGCTGGTTTTGGTGGGCGGCGCAATGGAAGCAGCAATTTCCGCTACGACTCTTGGCGCGTGCCCATGAACATCGCCCTCGACTATGAGTGGAGCTGTGCCGACCGCGAGTGGCAGCAGCAGTATGGCGAGAAGATTCAGAACTTCCTCTACAGTCAGGGCATCAACGACTTTGTCGACCAGTATCGTGTGGATGGCACGCTGCCCGAGGGCAACGAGATCCTGGGTGCTGGCGGCTTCCGCAAGCTGCGCCACAGTATCGGGTTGGTGGCCACGTCGGCTGCCGCCTCGGTGATGTGCAGTCACGAGAAGAGTCGTGAGTTCATCAACGCCCTGTGGAACGCCAAGCACGTGCCCTTCGACGACGGCTATTTCGATGCCTACTACGACGGTCTGTTGCGCCTCTTCGCCTTCATGCACCTCAGCGGCAACTACCGCGTGGTCTATCCCGAGGCCAGCGACCCCAACCGCCAAGCACCCCGTGGGTTCTTCCCCGGAGGGAGAAGGTGAGTGGAAGACCAAGCAGCCCCTCCCCCCGAAGCCCCTCCCCCCGCCCCCCCCTGGGGGGGAGCATATAGACTTGCTATCGGAAAGCAAATAGCAGAACTATATGCTCCCCCCCAGGGGGGGGCGGGGGGAGGGGCTTGGAGGGGCTTGGGCTTGGGCTTCTGGGTCAACTCTCTGTTTTTTTGCGCTTCTCCTCCAGCAAGCATCCTATTTTGCATTCGCCCGTGGCCACGCCGCTGCACGTGGAGCAGTCGCCGTGGGCTTCTACCACCGGCTCGTCGGTGCCGCCTTTTGTAAACATCGAGGCCAAGGCGGCCACTACTCCCAGCGCGAGGAGCGAAAGCAGACAAATAATGACGAACTGCATTTGTGGCTGTTTCTGTTTACTCGTGCTCAGTGATGCGGAATCCCGCTTGCTGCAGGTGCTCCCAGTATTGTGGATACGACTTGGTGACCACCTGCGGATGGCGTATGGCGATGGGGCGGCGCAGGGCCAGGGGTGCAAAGGCCAATGCCATGCGATGGTCGCTGTAGGTGTCGATGATGGGTGTGTCGTCGCTGCAGGGCACCATGGTTCCGTCCCATTTCAGCTCGCTGTCGTTGGCATCTGTCAGCACATATCCCAGCTTGGCCATCTCCGTCTTCAAGGCTGCAATGCGGTCGGTTTCTTTTATCTTCAGTGTGCGCAATCCGGTGAAGTGGAACGGCACGCCCAGTGCGCAGCAGCTCACAACGATGGTTTGCGCCAGGTCGGGGGCATTACTGAAGTCCAGCTCCAGCCTGGTCACGCGGTGGCCGCTCTTGCGCAGTGTCACCGTGGTGGGCTGCCCATTCTTTCGCGATGCGAAGCGCGTGCTCACTCCCAGCAGACTAAAGATGTAGCGCACCGCCGAGTCGCCCTGCTTCGAGCCATCCATCAGTCCCTCCAGCTCTATTTCGGCTTCATCGTCGGTCGACAGTGCCACTATCTCATACCAATAGCTGGCCGCACTCCAGTCGTTCTCGATGTAGAAAGCCCGTGGCTGATATGCTTGCGGCGCCACGCTGATGGTGTCGATGCTTGTCCAGTCGACCTTTGCGCCAAACTCGCGCATCGTCCACAGCGTCAAGTCGATATAAGGTCGCGAGATGATGTCGCCCATCAGGTGCAGTGTCAGTCCTTCTTCCAGCAGCGGTCCAATCATCAGCAATGCCGAAATGTACTGCGAGCTCACGTTGCCTTCCACCTCAAGATAGCCGCCCTGCAGCCGTCGACCCTCGATGCGCAGCGGGGGGAACCCCTCTTCGCCGGCATATTCTATGTGGGCACCCAGATAGCGCAGCGCGTCGACGAGGATGCGTATGGGGCGGTGCTTCATGCGCTCGGTGCCCGTGAGCAGATGATGGCCGCTGTTAGTGGCCGAGAGGTAGGCAGTGGTGAAGCGCATGGCCGTTCCCGCAGCCCCGATGTCGATGATGTCGGGATTGTCGCGCAGCGCGCGGATAATCACCTCGGTGTCGTCGCAGTCGCTCAGGTTGTCGGGCATGATGCAACAGTCGGAGAGGGCATAGATGATGAGTGCTCGGTTGGAGATGCTCTTCGAGGGGGGCAGCTTCACCGTGCTATGCAGTAGGGGAGGGGGCGTAAGTATGTATTCCATTAAACAATAACCAATAACCGTTAACCAATAACCAATAACCGTTAAACGTTAACCTATTCACTTCCTGTAGCTTGTGGATGCTGGTAACTGGGATGAGAACTCAGATGTGAGGAAGGGCATAAAGATGTACTTTCGGAGAAACTATTGTCCAAACTCCCAAACTCCTCAACCAAACACACAGTCTCAGCCGTTGGTGCTATCTACATACCACTGCATCAGGCGCTCCACGCCCTCCTCAATTTCCACTTTGTGCTGCCATCCCAGGCTGTGCAGCTTGCTCACGTCGATGAGCTTGCGCATGGTGCCGTCGGGCTTGGAGGCGTCGAACTCTACGTAGCCCTCGAAGCCCACCGCCTTCACCACCAGTCCTGCTAAGCTGGCGATGGTGAGCTCCTTGCCGGTGCCCACGTTGATGTGGCAGTTGCGAATCTCGCCTAATGCGGGCAGTGCGCCGCCTCTTCCCTGCGAGTGGTTGCGGTCTACGGCCCCGTCGGTGGCAGCGCCATAGTGCACCGAGCTGTAGCGGGGCGTGCCCACGATGTCGGCAAAGTCTACGTTGAGCAGCACATGCACCGAGGCGTCGGCCATGTCGTCGCTCCAGAGGAACTCGCGCAGGGGCTTGCCTGTTCCCCACAGCACCACCCGGTTGTCGTAGATGCCATACTTGGCCAACACCTCCTTGATGGCTTCGTGGCTGCAGCTGCCGTCAACGCCCTCCACGGGTCGCAAGTCCAGGTCGCGGCTGATGCGCTGCCACTGGCCTTGGTGCAGCAGGTGAGCCAGTAGCACCTTGCGCATCATGGCGGGCATCACGTGTGAGTTCTCTAAGTGGAAGTTGTCGCCCGGCCCATAGAGGTTGGTGGGCATCACGGCGATGTAGTTGGTGCCATACTGCAGGTTGTAGCTCTCGCACATCTTCAGGCCCGCAATCTTGGCGATGGCGTAGGGCTCGTTGGTGTATTCCAGCGGCGACGTCAGCAGCGCATCCTCCTTCATGGGTTGCGGTGCATTCTTGGGATAGATGCAGGTGCTGCCCAGGAAGAGCAGTTTCTTGACACCATGGCGATAAGCCTCGCTGATGACGTTGCACTGCATCTGCATGTTCTGCATGATGAAGTCGGCGCGATAGAGCGAGTTGGCCATGATGCCGCCCACGAAGGCAGCTGCCAGCACCACGGCCTCGGGCTGCTCCTCGTCGAAAAAGCGGCGCACGGCCAGCTGGTCGGTCAGGTCCAGTTCGCTGTGTGTGCGTCCCACCAGGTTGGTGAATCCACGCTGTTGCAGGTTGCGCCAAATGGCCGACCCCACCAGTCCACGGTGGCCAGCCACGTATATCTTTGTCTGTTTGTCGGTTATACTCATATCTTTTTAATTAGTGATTTCGTGCTGCAAATTTACAAAAACTTCTGCAACCAACCAAGCGGTTGCGCATATTTATTTTCAACCCTTCAGTTCAACACATCAGCGAATCGGCCTCATTAATTCATTCCCAGTGTTATCTGCCGCAGAGCGGTCTTTTAAAAAACCAAATAAAACCAAATAAAACCAACAAAAACATGATTATTTTTTGTCTTAGAAGATTTGATTACAATCAAATCGTATTTTATTTGGTTTTTTGAAAGACGCGAAGCGTAATTTGTGCCATGAACATTTCTTTCATTTGTTCAGAGGCCTTTGTTTCAGCTATGTCTTGAATGGTTAATTTCTGCTTAAGACAGGGGGGGGGAATTGTGAAGGGATGTGAAATGGAAATTCCAGAATTATTACAAAAATATTTTTCATTCTGGAACGAAAGATGCACACTTTCGGCGGTTTGTGCAGGGTTCAGGGGCGGGGGAAAAAGGACTTTTAGGGCTAATTTTGCACAGCCGTGGTGGTTTTGTGCAGTATTTTAGACGATTTTTGAGCCGATTTCCGTTTCTGTAAGCACGCCCCATCAGAAAACGGCAACGCCAAATTTTTTTTGGGCGTTGACTTTTTCGAGCCATCGAAGGGGTTTTGATGGTATTTTGAGGGTAATCGGCTGAAAACCAATTATTTGTCAAACCCTCTCAAAACTCGCGTTTTTTCGGCCAAAAGTTTTCTCGTGGAAAATTTTCGAAATATGAGGGCCTTTAGCTGTTTTTGGGAGGCATCCGTTTTAATATTTTTTTATGTTCGGGCTGCGAGTGACTTTATGAAATTTGGAGTGCTCCAAATGATTGTGGGGCGTATGCCTATGAGTTCAAACGTTCATGGCGCCGCATCGTGGGCATGGCCCTTTCGAGCGCAGGGGCAGGCCGCACTGTCCGCAGGCATAGCGTGGGCGGCTGTGCCTGATGTAGCGGAGCAGGGCAAAGACGACGTAGGCCACTAATAGGGGATAGCCAACATAGAAAAGGGTGGAGACGCTGAAGACCACGTAGCACACACTGCACACAGCAGCCAGCCCCACCACATAGAGCAGCGCCTGACCTGTGGACAGCAGACGGAACACATCGTAGAGCGCGGCGGCGGCCACGACAAACAATGCCCAGACGATGGCCAGGAACACGCCCAGGTGCAGCGGCAACGCAAAGGGGTTGAGGGTGGGGTGGTAGTAGTAGTGGCGCCACGACTCGGGGTCGGCCAGCTGTATGGTGCTGTAGATGACGGCGGCTACGGCCACTAATAGGCAGAGTAGGGTGGGGTAGAACGAGGGGATGTCGCGCAGGTGAACGATGGGAGCGTGGCGGCGATAGAGTCGGCCCACCACATAGAGAGCGAGACAGAGCACCACCACGGCGAGCATGATGAGCAGATGGCTGTCGGAGAAGAAGTCGATGAAGCGCGACACGGGGTTGTCGGGTGCCACGGCTGCCAACAGGTCGCCCTCGTGGAGCCAGCCCATAGTGAGCTGGTCGCGCGCCACCTGCACCCACACGCTGTCGATGGTGTCGGAGGCGAAGGTGGCGATGTCGGCTACCACCAGCCGGTCGTGGCGCAGCACGCGGATGGTGTCGACACGCATGCCGACGACGGCCTCGCCGGGCTGCTGCACGATGAGCGCCAGCGAGTCGGCCGTGACCACGAAGTTGTAGTTCTGCGTGTAGTGGTGGGTGGTGTAGAACGACACGGAGTCAACCTGCTCGGCTGTAGGCACCCAGCCGTCGGGTGTGGGCGAGGGCTGTCGATAGCAGGAGGATAGCACTACGCTAAATAACAAATGAACAATGAGCAATGAAATAGTTGTCAGCTTCCTCAAAAGCCGAAAACTCATCTCTCGTGTCATTCGCTCATCTCTCATTTGTCATTTGTCATTTAGGCCGTAGGCCGCAGCCCGCCTTGACATTCATCTGGCATTGGCTGCAGTCGAACTGTAGCGTGAAGGTACGTCCGTCGGCGAGTCGCAGCGAGAGTGGTTCATGCCACGTGGGTCGTCGTCCGCCATGCTTCACGCAGTAGCCCAGCTCGTGGCGGAGGCAGTAGCGGCATTGCATCAGTAAATCCGAAGGAGCAGACCCACCCCCATCCCCTCCCTGTGAGGGAGGGGCGTAGATAGACTTGCCGTTTGCCGGGGGGGCGGCAAAACTATATACTCCCCTCCCTTTAGGGAGGGGGTGGGGGTGGGTCTGCTGGGTGGTAAGGCTCCTCCTCATTGCTGCCAGCTGGCTGCTGGGGATGAAATAGTTGAAGTCGTCGGGCAAGTCCACGTGGGTGCACTCGTAGGGTGTTCCCCCTAAGCGGCATAGCTGGTCGATGATGTTCTGCCGCTGAGGACTCTTGGCCTGCTGGTGCTCGATGGCCATCTGCACCGTGTGGCCGTCCATGGAGAGCGCGAAGCCGTCGGGCGTGGCGCGGAGGCTCATCACCACAGGAATCTTGCGCTCGGCACTGGGCTTGGCCAGCGTGCGCTCCATCTGCTGGTCGTTGCTGCGGAAGAGGGGCATGCCGCGACGCAAGCCTTCGGGCATACGCTGAGGGAAGAGGCGGTTGCCCTCGACGCGGTTCACGCGGAACCCCTGCAGTTGCTGCTGGTCGTCGAAGAAGCACAGGCCGTCGCCATTGGCGAAGGCTGCTGTGCCAGCCACGGTGAGCCACTGCGGTCGCAGCTCCTTCACCTGTCCCACCTGCTGGCCTATGGCCTTGGGCGTGAAGAAGGAAGCCTGTGCCGGTTGGCGACCGTCGACGAAGTAGGTGGTGTAGCCACGGTTGAATGTTCGGTCGAGATGGGGCTGAAACGTGTAGGTGCACCGTCCGCGCGAGGCCCTGACGTAGCGGTCGGGATGATGTGCGATGTATTGGTTGAGCAGCTCGCTGTAGGCGGCCGTGACGTTCTTCACGTAGGCGATGTCCTTCAGCCGTCCTTCTATTTTAAAAGATGTGGCGCCCGCCTCGATGAGCCGGTGCAGGTGGTGGCTCAGGTTCAGGTCTTTCAGCGAGAGCAGATGCTGCTGATGCAGCAGCTCGTTGCCATCGGCATCGACGAGGTCGAACTTCATTCGGCAGAACTGCGCACACTCGCCCCTGTTGGCCGAACGGTTGAAACAATATTCCGAGGCGTAGCAGAGTCCGCTGTAGCTGACGCAGAGGGCACCGTGCACAAACACCTCCAGCTCCATCTGCGGCACCTGCGCGTGGATGGCGGCCACCTCGTCGATGGTGAGTTCGCGTGCCAGCACGGCGCGACTGAAGCCCTGCTGCCACAGCCATTCCACCTTCTGGGCGGTGCGCGCGTCGGCCTGGGTGGAGGCGTGGAAACCGAGGCGAAGGGGCTGCAAGCGGTTGGGGGCCAGGCGCATGTCTTGGATGAGCACAGCGTCGACCTGCGCATCGGCCAGCTGGCCAAGCAGCTCAAGGGCTTGGGGCAGTTCGTCGTCGTGGAGCAGGGTGTTCACGGTGGCATAGACCTTGGCATCATACTGATGGGCATACTGGCAGAGGGTGGCAATGTCGGCCACGCTGTTGCCGGCAGCAGCACGCGCACCAAAGAGTGGCGGTCCGATGTAGACCGCGTCGGCGCCATGGTCGATAGCCGCCATGCCACACTCCAAGTTCTTGGCCGGTGCCAACAGTTCCAATTCTTTCATCACAACACCTAACTCCTAACTCCTAACTCCTAACTCCTCACTCCTAACTGATCAACGAGATGTCGTATGGCGTCTCCTGATAGACGTAGTAGTTCACCCAGTTGTTGTAGAACAGGTTGGCATGTGCCCTCCAGCTGACGACGGGCAGTCGCGAGGGGTCGTCGTTGGGGTAATAGTTGCGAGGCAATCCCACGTCGGTGCGCACGCCAAGGTCGCGCCGGTACTCGCCGTCGAGTGTCAGCGGTGCATACTCTAAGTGGCCTGTGATGAAGAACTCTCGGCCACCACGCGCCATGACCACGCTGACGCCACTCTCGTCGCCCTCGGCCAGCAGCGTCAGCTCCGGGTGCTGCTCAATGTCGGTGCGGCGCACCTCGGTGTGGCGGCTGTGGGGCATCATAAACACATCGTCGAACCCTCGGAAGATGGGAAGGCGGGGCAGCAGCATGTGTTGTGGGAATATGCCAAACATCTTTTTGTCGAGACCATATTTCGGCACGCCATAGTAGTGATAGAGCGCAGCCTGTGCAGCCCAGCAGATGAAGAGGGTGCTGGTGACGTGGGAGCGGGCCCAGTCGAAGATGTCGGTGATTTCGTCCCAGTAGCCCACGTCCTCATAGTCGAGCGTCTCCACGGGAGCGCCGGTGACAATCATGCCGTCGAACTTCTCCTGCCGCATCACGGCGAAGTCGCGATAGAACATCATCATGTGCTCTATCGGCGTGTTCTTGGGCGTATGGCTACGGAGTTTCATAAAGCTGATGTCGAGCTGAAGCGGCGTGTTCGAAAGCAGCCGTATGAGGTCGGTCTCGGTGGTGATCTTCAGCGGCATCAGGTTGAGAATGACGATGCGCAAGGGACGTATGTCCTGTGAATGGGCACGCGTGTCGTCCATCACGAAGATGTTCTCGCTCTTCAGCAGGTCGATGGCCGGCAATCGGTCGGGAAGTCGTAGTGGCATTTGTATGGATGTGTTATGATGTGCAAAGATACGAAAAAACAAAAGAAGCAGCAAACAAAACTCAACATTTTTGTTCTGCCGCCGCCGCTTTCTTGCCTTGCTTCGTCGTTTTTTCTTTTGCTAAATGATGGTGGATAAGAAAAAAGATGTAACTTTGCAGCCGATGAGCCTTTTTCACCCTTTGCCCCCTGCGCAGGAACGGCCTGTCCAGATGAACAATCCGTTCCGCTATGTTCCTCACCCGTTGTGCAAGCTGGCGGCTGAGGAGGTGACGGCATGTGTGCAGGGCCGCGACGACTGGCAGGCGGAGGTGGCGGCGGGAAAGATGTTCGGCGTGCTGGTGTGCGAAGCTCCGGCAACGGGTGAGTTGGGATTCCTGGCCGCCTATAGCGGACAGATAGGTGGGCGCGAAGACTGGCCGTGGTTCGTGCCCGCCGTGTTCGACTATCTGCAAGAGGACGGCTACTTCAAGCAGAAAGAGGCAGTGATAACTGGCATCAACAGAGAGATTTCCGAGTTGGAGAGACAGCCATCGTTGCAACAGGCGAAGGACGCTCTTGCGGCACTTCGGCTTCAGGCAGAGCAGGAGGTGAACGACTACAAGAAGCTGATGGCCGAAGCCAAGGCGGCTCGCGATGCCCGCAGAGGGTCGGTCGACGAAGCGGAGCTGACGCGCGAAAGCCAGTTCCAGAAAGCTGAATTGCACCGGATAAAGATGCGTTGGAAACAACAAATAGCGGAGGCAGAAGGTCGTCTGCAGTCGCTGGAGGAAGCCATCGCCGAGCGCAAGGCAGAAAGGAAACGGCGGTCGGACGATTTGCAACGGTGGCTTTTCGGCCAGTTCCGCATGCTCAACGGGCGAGGCGAACAACGCACACTGACCGACATCTTCGCCCCAACGCCACAGCGTGTGCCACCCGCCGGGGCTGGCGAGTGCTGCGCACCCAAGCTGCTGCAGTATGCTTTCGCCAACGGGCTGAAGCCGCTGTGCATGGCCGAGTTCTGGATGGGGCGCTCGCCACGCATGGAAGTGCGCCACCAAGGGATGTTCTACCCCGCTTGCCGAGGAAAGTGCAAGCCCATCCTGGAGTGGATGCTCACCGGGATGAACGTGGAGAGTGAGGGGAAGAAAATGGCTGACATAGAGCTAAAAATCGTTGAGGAAGACGAGCATATCGTCGTTGTCGACAAACCTTCGGGACTGCTCAGCGTGCCCGGCAAGACCGACGAGCCGTCGGTGCAAAGCATGCTTGGCGAGAGGTACGGCGAGGTGTATATGGTGCACCGCCTTGACCAAGACACCAGCGGGCTGATGGTGGTGGCATTGACCAATGATGCCTATCATCATCTGCAACAGCAGTTCTTGCATCGCACCGTCAGAAAGACGTACGTCGCACTGCTCGACGGCATCGTCAGGGGCAGCGGCACCATCAGTCTTCCCCTGCGCCCCGACCTCACAGACCGTCCACGGCAAGTGGTCGACTTCGAGCATGGTCGCCAAGCCATAACCGACTATCGCGTGATGGACATCAGCGACGGGCGGACGCGCATATCATTGGAGCCACACACTGGGCGCACGCACCAGCTCCGCATGCACTGTGCCCATCAGCAGGGGCTGGCCACGCCCATCGTGGGTGACGCGCTCTATGGTCATCCGCACGGAGATGCCCCCGAGCGTCTCTGCCTTCATGCCGCCTCGTTGGAGTTTGTCCACCCCGCCACAGGAGAAAGGATGAGCTTCACTTCGCAATGCCCATTTTAGGAGGAGATGAGGGAGTTTGGAGTTAGAAGTTAGGAGTTAGAAATTAGGAGTTTGGGAGTTAGGAGTTTGGGGTGTAGGAGAGGAGTTGGGGTAATTTACTTAGGACTTGCATGGCAAGTTTTTTCGATTATCATAATCCCTATCTCCTTCCCTCCTCCTAACGACAACACCCCCCACAAAATCGCTGTGTCGGATTTTGTGGGGGGTGTGTTGTAGTTGCTGCGGGCTTATCGTCTCTTCATCTGCTCTCGCATCCGTTGCATCTCGGCCTGCTGCTTCTGCATGGCCTCCAAGCGGGCGGCCAGGCCACCCTTCTTCTTCGGATTGTTCTTGTTGTTCTTGTAGTTCTCTTCCAACTTGGCCAATAGGGCGGCGTCGTCGGTGGTGCGGCGCAGCACAAACATGATGGCAGCCGAGAAGAACAGCGAGATGAAGTAGTAGAAGTTAAGTCCGCTGCTGTAGTCGTTGAAGATGAAGAAGAACATCACGGGCATGATATACATCATATACTGCATCATCTTCATCTGCTGCGCCTGCTGGCCAATCATCTGGTCGCGCTGCTGGCGCATGGTCATGTAGCTGTAGAGCACGTTTGACACGCAGAACAGGATGCACGTCAGCGAGAGGTGGTCGCCGATGCCCCAGATGGGCTTCGACCACTCGAAGATGGGGTCGTAGGTGGAGAGGTCCTGCATCCACAGGAAGCTCTCGCCGCGCAGCTGGATGGCATTGGGCACGAAGAAGAACATGGCAATCCAGATGGGCATCTGGATGAGCATGGGCAGACAGCCGCCCAGCGGTGACACGCCATACTGCGAATACATCTGCATCTGCACCTGGCTCCTCTGCATCTGGTCCTCTGGCTTGTCGTATTGCTTCGTGGCCTCTTCAATCTTCGGCTTCAGCACGCGCATCTTTGCACTCGACATATAGCTCTTCTTCACCATGGGGAAGGTGAGTCCCTTCAGCAGCAGGGTGATGAGGATGAGCACGATGCCCATGCCGAGGCCCAAGGCGGTGAGGCCGTCGAAGACGTAGAGCGTGAACCAGCGGTTGATCCAGCTGACGAGCCACCAGCCCAGGTAGACCAGGTCGTCGAGGTCGAGGTCGCGCCCGAAGCGGCTCTCTTTGTTGATGCCTTTCAGAATCTGGAAGTCGTTGGGACCGAAGTACATCTCAAACTCGGTGGCTTCCTGCGGGTTGAAGGGAGTCTTCAGCTGCGCTTGGAACGACTTCAGATAGTGCGACTCCTTGGTGTGCATGGTGCTGGCCAAGTAGGCTCCTTTCTCAAACTGCGTCTTTGGAATCAGCACCGATGCGAAGAACTGCGACTTGAAGGCCACCCAGTCGAGCGCCTCTTCGGGACTCTCGTTGTCGTCGGCACCCTCGCTCAGATGGTCGGTGCCCCCGTTACGGTCTTTGTAGGTGACCGAGGTGTAGCGATTCTCAAAGGTGTAACCCTTCTCCTGCTGGCGGCACGAGTCGCGCCACTCCACGCTCATCAGCTGTCGGCCAGGCTCGAAGAGTCCGTCCATGCCCTCGGTGCGGATGGCGAAGTGCAGCAGATAGCCGTCGCCCAGCTCGTATTGCATCACGATGCGCGCGCCATCGGCACCTTCGGCCGTGAGCGTGGCAGTGGTGGCACCTGTTGCCGTGGGCGTGAAGTTCAGGTCGGCGGTGCCGATGTTGTCGCTCTTCGTGGGAAGGGTGAAGTTCAGCATCTGCTCGCTGCCTTCGAAGAGCGTCACGTCGGGGTTGCCTCTGTAGTCCTTGTAGCCCAGCACCTTGGCCTTCTTCACCACGCCGCCGCGCGTGTCGATGGTCAGCTCCACCTTGTCGTTCTTCAGCACCACCTGCTGTCCCTCCTGTTCCTGCATGGCGGCAAAGAAGATGCGGCTGCTGTCGGCCTGCTGCTTCAGTGCTGCCTGCTCAGCCAGGCTGATGGTGTCGGTCTGCTTAGGGTTGGCACGGGCTATGGAGTCCATCTTGGCCTGCTCGGCCTCTATGGCTGCTTGCTGCTTGGCCGCCTCTTTCTGGCTCCACCAGCTGAAGCCAATCAACACAAAGGCGATGAGCACAAAGCCGGTAATAGTATTTTTGTTCATCTTGTTCGGTTTGTAATTGTTTCTATGCTATTATATATATAATGTTCGCGCAATGGCAGATGGATGCCACGCGAAATCGGGGTGCAAAGGTACGAAGAAAAAACAACAAACGAGCAGAATGGGAGAAGAAAATAACTGCCCCCGCCGTTTTTTTTCAACCGTCGAATATTATTCATGACTCATTTGTGCTTCATTCATGCACATTCTTGTGTCCCGTTGGTAGCAAGCGACAAGGCCGAGCGCATGTTACGCCGTAGGCATAAAATTCATTACAAAGCGAATCAAAAACGCTACGGAGTGAAATAAAAAGGGCAAAAAACTTGGCGGTTTAGTTATTATTGCTTAACTTTGCACCAATTATGAGAAAAACCATGTTAACAATGGCGGCTGTCGTGGCGCTCAGCGCCAGCGCCGCCCCGGAGAAAGAGCCCGTCAGCAATGGGCAGTATTACAAACTGTTTGCACCGCTCACCTTCTACCACGCAGTAGCTGGCGACCAGCTGTCGATAGCTTCTGACGACCCCGACGAGGTGAGCCAAGCCATCAACCAGGCGTTGATGCACGTGTATTTGAACCGTCCCGACCTGGTGGAGGTCACCGAGACCGAGCAGGAGGAGGCCGGCGAGCTGCGTCAGGACATCATCGACAAGCCCATCGTGCAGGATGCCACGATGGTAGACCAGTCGGAGCCTATGCCCGAGGCCCCACGGGTGGAGCAAGAGGCGGTGGCCGTGGAGAAACCCAAGTTCTGGACACGCAAGGGCGACGGATTCCTGCAGTTCATGCAGAACTACGTCACCGGCAACTGGTACAAGGGCGGTGAGAGCAACTACGCCGCAGTGGGCAGCCTGACGCTTGAGGCCAACTACGACAACAAGTCGAAGTGGAAGTGGGACAACAAGCTGGAGATGAAGCTGGGATTCCAGACATCGCGCACCGACGAAGTGCACAAGTTCAAAGCCAACGAGGACCTCATCCGCTACACGGGAAAGGTGGGTCTGCAAGCTGCCAACAAGTGGTACTACACCTTCCAGGCATTGGCTTACACCCAGTTCTCGCGAGGCTTCAAGTCGAACGATATCCGCACCTACTCCGACTTCCTCTCGCCGCTGAACATCAGCTTGGGTCTTGGTATGGAATACAAGGTGAAGGCCCTCAACGACAAGCTCACGGGCACCATCAACCTCTCGCCCCTCGCCGTGAACTACCGCTATGTAGACCGCTCGAAGTTCTGGAAGAAGAAAGACGAGAAAACGGTCGACGATTTCGACTGGTTCCCCGGCCGCTATGGCATCGACGATGGCAAGCACCACCTCACCGACTTCGGTTCGCAGGTGACGGCAGCCCTGGAGTGGAAAATCAACGACGTGGTGTCGTGGAAGACACGCTTCTACGGATTCACCAGCTATCACCGCGCCGAGCTGGAGTGGGAGAACACCTTCGCACTGCGCGTGTCGAAGTACATCTCGGCCAACCTGTTCCTCTTCCCGCGATTCGACGACTCCAACAAGTGGGATGACGACCTGGGCTACTGGCAGTTCAAGGAGTACTCCTCGCTGGGATTCAGCTATAACTTCTAAGGCCGTCCCGCAGGGATTGTCACCTTCGAAAACCGTCGCATTTCATTTTTTTTCAAAAAAAGTGGCGAAAAATTTGGAGGAACCAAAAAAAGTGCGTAACTTTGCACCCGCAAAACAAAAAGGATGGCTCCCTAGCTCAATTGAATAGAGCATCTGACTACGGATCAGAAGGTTGTGGGTTTGAATCCCGCGGGAGTCACACGAAGAATCGCAAGGCGCTTACCAGAAAGCACTTGCGATTCTTTTTGTTTGTATCCGTTTTGCACCAAGATGGGCCTTGCTGGGTGTTCTACGCTTCGCGACTTGAAAAAACAAATAAAACACGATTTGATTGATAATCAAATCTTCTGAAACCAAATTAACCCCGCTCCCGCTCATCCTCGCTCGGTCGGATTTAGATCCTACCGAGCGGGATTGATTTGCCTACGGCGTAACACGAATGTGCATGAATGACTCACGAATGTTCATGAATATTATTATTGGCGCAGCATTCATGCACATTTACGTTACGCCGTAGGCAGGAAAACACTTTTTTATATAAAATTAAATGTTTATAGTAGGTTATTTCGGATATAATTCGTAACTTTGCACCACATTTTTAAGCTTAAACTACAAAGACAATGAAAATTTCACACATTGAGCATCTGGGCATTGCCGTCCAGAGCATCGAAGAGAGTTTACCCTTCTTTACTGAAGTGCTGGGTTTGGAGTGTTATGCAACAGAGGTGGTGGAAGACCAGAAGGTGAAGACCGCCTTCCTTCGCTGCGGCGAGGTGAAGCTGGAGCTGCTGGAGCCCACAAGCCCCGAGAGCACCATTCAGAAGTGGCTCGACAAGGGCAACAAGGGTGTGCATCACGTGGCCTTCTGCATCGAGGATGGCGTTGCCAACGCACTGGCAGAGGTGGGCGAGAAAGGCGTGCGCCTCATCGACCAGGCTCCGCGCAAGGGCGCCGAAGGCCTGAACATCGCCTTCCTGCACCCGAAGAGCACCTGCGGCATCCTGACCGAACTTTGCGAGCACCCCGAGTGAGCGTGATGGCTCAGGAGGCGTGATAACGTGATAACGCATAGTCGTGATAACGAAATAACGAAATATCGTAATATCGAAACAATGAGCAAGCAATTAGACAAAATCAAGAAACTGATAGAGAACCGCGAGAAGGCCCGTTTGGGCGGCGGTGAAAAAGCCATACAGAAACAGCATGAGCGCGGCAAGTATACCGCTCGCGAGCGCGTCGACATGTTGCTCGACGAAGGCTCGTTCGAGGAATACGACATGTTCAAGGAGCACCGTTGCCACAACTTCGGCATGGAGAAGAAGCAGTTCCCCGGCGATGGCGTGGTGGCAGGTAGCGGCACCATCGACGGCCGCCTGGTGTTCGTCTTCGCACAGGACTTCACCGTGCATGCCGGTTCGCTCAGCGAGACCATGAGCCAGAAGATATGCAAGGTGATGGACATGGCCATGAAGATGGGCGCTCCCGTCATCGGCATCAACGACTCGGGTGGCGCACGCATACAGGAGGGCATCAACGCCCTGGCTGGCTACGCCGAGATCTTCGAGCGCAACATCCTGGCCAGCGGTGTCATTCCGCAGATTAGCGGCATCTTTGGACCCTGCGCCGGCGGTGCCGTCTACAGCCCCGCACTCACCGACTTCACCCTGATGATGGAGAACACCAGCTACATGTTCCTCACTGGCCCGAAGGTGGTGAAGACCGTGACGGGCGAGGACATCGACCAGGAACACCTGGGCGGTGCCAGTGTGCATGCCACGAAGAGCGGCGTGACGCACTTCACGGCCAAGACCGAGGAGGAAGGCATCCAGATGCTGAAGACGCTGCTGAGCTATATCCCCTCGAACAACATGGAGCTGGCTCCGCGCCGCAAGTGCGACGACCCCATCAACCGCATGGAGGACTCGCTGAACGAGATCATCCCCGAGAACCCCAACGAGGCCTACGACATGTATAAGGTCATCGCCAGCGTCACCGACAACGGCGAGTTCTTCGAGGTGCAGCCCAAGTTTGCCAAGAACATCATCGTGGGCTTTGCCCGCTTCAACGGCCAGAGCGTGGGCATCGTGGCCAACCAGCCCGCTTGCTATGCTGGTGTGCTCGATGTGAACGCCTCGCGCAAGGGTGCCCGCTTCGTGCGCTTCTGCGATGCTTTCAACATCCCCATCGTGTCGCTCGTCGACGTGCCCGGCTTCTTGCCCGGCACGGGTCAGGAGTACAACGCCGTCATCCTGCACGGTGCCCAGCTGCTCTATGCCTATGGCGAGGCCACAGTGCCCAAGATCACCGTCACCCTGCGCAAGAGCTATGGCGGCAGCCACATCGTGATGGGCGCCAAGCAGTTGCACACCGACCTGAACTACGCTTGGCCGTCGGCTGAAATTGCCGTGATGGGTGCCGCCGGTGCCGCCGCCGTGCTCTATGCCAAGGAGGCCAAGGCCAAGAAGGAGGCCGGCGAGGATGTGAAGGCATTCATCGCCGAGAAGGAGGACGAATACAACGAGCTCTTCGCCAATCCTTATCAGGCTGCCAAGTATGGCTATATCGATGATGTCATCGAGCCTCGCAACACCCGCTTCCGCATCTGCCGCGGCCTGGCTCAGCTCGCCACCAAGCGCGACGCCCTGCCTGCCAAGAAGCATGGCAATATACCGATGTAAAGCCCCCTCCTCGCCTCCCCCCCTCGGCGGGGGGAGGAGGAGCTTGAACCCCAGACCCATCGTCCCCGCTTAGGTCGTCTCCCCTTCGGGGGGGATAAGAGGGGGGCTATATTATGAAAGCAAACGAAGTATATGCTGCCATCGCCCTTGCACTGCACGAGCACTTGGGCAACAACGTTCACGACGTGGAGCCAGGCATCATCACCATCGCTGAGCACAACACGCAGTGGAATGGCTACGCCCTCAGCATGACAGCCCATCCTTAAAAAATGTATTGGGAACTGAGGGCTGAGGTTGGCGCGGACAGAGCGTAGGACCTCAACAACACCTCAACCCCAAACCGTAAACCTCAAATCAAAATGAAAGAATACAAGTATACCATTAATGGCCAGCTGTACGAGGTCTGCATTGGCGACATCGACGACTGCCAGGTGAACGTCACCGTGAATGGTGAAGAATACAAGGTGGAGATGGAGCGCCCCGCCGAGCCTGAGAAGAAGAAGCCGGTGCTGGGCAAGCCTGCCGCCGCCGCACCCGCCGAGGGTGGCGAGCCTACCGCCGACAAGGCTTCAGTAGACAAGAACAACGCCATCAAGGCTCCGCTGCCCGGCGTCATCACCGACATCAAAGTCGCCGTGGGCGATGAGGTGCAGGCGGGCGACACCGTCATCGTGCTTGAAGCCATGAAGATGGCCAATGCATTGGAGGCCGAAAAGTCGGGCAAGGTAACAGCCATCTGCGTGAAGGTGGGCGAGAGCGTCATGGAAGACGACGCCCTGGTGGTCATCGAGTGAGCGATATGTCGAGAATCGAATCGGCATCACCCTCATTCATCTGATTCATTCATGCTCCAGTTCTGCTTCCTATGGCAGAACTGGGGCTTTTTGCATCATAAAAGCCCTACGCCGCTCAATAGCCGCAACCGCACAGGTCGCGAATTTTATTATATCACTAAAATAAAACTATATGATGAGAAAGAACATTTTGATGATCTCCGCCCTGCTGATGCTTTTGGCCTGCGGAGGAAAGAAGACGCAAACCGAGAGCGCTGATGTCAGCGACTCGAAGGATGAGGAGGCAAAGGAAGAAATCGTAGGTCTTATCAACGACCTGTATGCTGCCGAAGCCCGTAACGAAGGCGACATCGACAGGCGCTTTGCCTGTAGCGCTTGGCGGAAGATGGTGGCTGCGGTAAATGAGAAAGACTCGCAGTTAGAGGAAATAGGCTTCTTCAACGATGAATATTGGACGATGATGCAGGACACCAACCCCGATGACTTGGAGGCTCGCGACATAAAGATTGAAGAGTTGGATGCCAAAGAGGGTAGGGCAGAGGTGAGCTTCACGCTCTACAGCTCCGTTCAGACTGTTCGCCAGAAGTTCGCCCTCTGTTGCGAGGATGGTGAATGGCGCGTACACGACATCATCAGGTTCTACGATGAGTCTGACGGGGAAGAGTCTTCGTTCAGCTTTAGGGAGGCCATGCAAGACTATCTTAACGAGCCGATGGAGTGAAGTCTTGAGTGAAAGGGAGTGAAGTCTTGAGTTTAGGGGACTGAGCGGTCAACCGTACAGGTCGAACTATTGTCCCTTTCACTCCCCCTTAAATAGGTATTGCGCGAACTCGTGGAATGACTTGCGCCACACCTGCCACTCATGGTCGCCAGGATAGGAGTTGAAGCGCACCCCGACGTTCTTCTCGCGCATCTTTTTCACTATGTCACGCGTGTATTCGATGCGGGGGTCCTGCTCTCCGCAAGTCACGAAGAACACATCAAACTGCTGATTGAACTTTCGCGTATCCGTCAGGATGCCGGGCACCTCTTTCTCCAAATCGAAGTTGGACGCTCCCCGGATGCCTCCGAACATGCCCGTAGAGAAGACCCCCACGTTGGCAAACACCTCCGGCGACCGCAGACCGATGTAGAACGACTGTCCGCCTCCCATCGAGAGACCGCACATGGCACGTCCTTTGCGGTCTTTTCTCACCTTGTAGTTCTTCTCCACAAACGGGATGATGTTGTCTGTCATCTCACTGCGGAAAGCCTGCATCCCCTCCCAGCTGTAGCCGCTGCCAAAGCCTCCGTTGCGTGAGCGCACGTTGCTGTTGGAACTCACCACGACCATCGGCAGGGCTTTGCCGGCAGCTATCAGATTGTCCATTATCTGAGCCGTGCGTCCTTGCTCCATCCATCCTCGATGGTCCTCGCCACCGCCATGCTGGATGTACACCACCGGGAGTTCAGCCTTGGCCGTGCTGTAGTTGGCGGGCGTATAAATCATCAGCGGTCGCCACGACTCTTCCACCTTACTATAATAATATACTGTGCGTACCTCGCCATGCGGCACGTCGTGCACCTCGAAGTCGTCCATGCCCGTCTCCTTGATCTCAATGGCACTCGACCAGCGACTGCATCCGAAGAACGTCTGGCTTGCAGGGTCGGCCACCGACACGCCATCTACAATCATGAAATAGTAGTGGAATCCCGGCACCTGCGGCTTCGTGGTCACTGTCCATGTGCCGTCGGTGCCTCGCTGCATGTTGTACTTCGTGCCGCAGAGGTCTATCTGCACTTGTTGCGCCTGCGGTGCGCTCACACGAAACATCACGCTGTTGTCGGGCAACACGCGCGGATAGCCGTTGCGGTTTACGTTGGTCACTGGCGAATACGATCCTTCCGGCATATTCGCGTTGCGGAAATCTTGTGCAATCGCCTCAGAGCACAGGGTGACCGTCAGCATCGCGGTCAGCAGCATTTTTACAACTTTCATCACGTTATTCGTTTTTTTTATTGCAAAGATAATGATTATTGGGGAAAAAGCATTAATTTTGTGCCCAATATTCAGATACTTTATGATTTTTGCAAAAGAGATGAAGATATTGGCTTTTTTGTTTGCCGTGCTTTTGGCTTTCAAGGTTGAGGCACAGACGAGCTTGAAGAAGGTTTATGACGAGGACATCAACCCCATTGAGCAGATAGACAAGGCCGTGGCGAAAGCCAAGCTCGAACGTAAGTTCGTCGTCTGTCAGGTGGGTGGCAACTGGTGCCCCTGGTGCTTGCGGTTTGCCGATTTCATCACGAAAGACGCCACCATCAGCCAGGTCATCGACGAGAACTTTGAGTATATCCACGTGAATTACAATCCACGTAAGTCGGGTGGGGAACAGCAACAGGCAGCAGCGCTGATGAAGCGATTGGATAACTGTGGGCGTTTTGGCTTCCCCGTGTTCGTCGTGCTCGACGGAGATGGCAAGGTGATTCATATTCAGGACTCGAGTTTCCTTGAAGAGGGACAAGGCTACAACCAGGAGAAGGTGCTGCGCTTCTTCAAGAACTGGACGCCACAAGCCGTCAGCGCAACATCAAGATAGCGTGTCATGGGGAGGCGTAACTACGCAATCCCCTGAATGCTCTTATTTGTTGTCAGAAGAAAACTGCGTAACAACACAACTGTTGATTGTCTTAACAACGAATTATACGAATTAAACGAATTCGTTGTTGAAGAAAACGTAGGACTCCAATAGTTTTAACAACGAATTTTACGAATTATACGAATTCCATGCGGCTTGTTGGCTCCTATTGTCTTTCAATGCCATGTCTTCCATGCTACGAGCAGACAGTTTTACATGACAATTCGTCAAATTCGTTTAATTCGTCAAATTCGTTGTTGAAGAAAACGTAGGAAGGTTGTCCCGATGTGGGGCGGTCCCTGTTGGCATCTGTGAACGGAAAAACCCCGCTCCGACCTAAGTCTTCACGGGGTTCATAATGAAAGGAGGAGTGGTGCCTCCAGGACTATAAGAGTGCAAAGCCCTGCAAGGTTAGTCCGATGTTTCATTAGCCCCCGTTTGGGGTGTATTTTTCTGCAAAATTACGAGTTTATCGGGACTTCGCCAAAGATAAAGCTGAAAAAGTAAGGCTTATTAGGTTTCTTTATAAGTATTGCAAAAGATTGCTAAACATTGCAAAGGCTTGCCATTGTGTTGTGCAAATGTTGTGCGAATTTACTATCTTTGCACAACCGAAAGGCAAGAAGATACGACAAAGTAACAATGAAAACCTTACAAGACATTTCAGTTATGGCAACTGTTACTGCTTTTGTGCGTACTTCAAGCGCAAAAAGTGATTTGAACGTAAACTTGCGCTTTCGTTTGAGCGATGGACGCAAAACACAGTTATTCTACAAGTCGGAAATCATTCTTAACGCTGATTGGTGGGATAGCAAGAAAGAGAAAGTAAAGTCAAAGGTCGCATGTCCCAAAACAGAGCGGACGCGCATTGACAATGGAGTGCTGATTTTCAAAAAGCTGCTGTTAAAAGTGTACGACGAAGCGGCAGACAAAACCAGCATTGACAGCAAGGGCTTTGCCCTACTCGTCGATAAAGAGTTACACCCTGACAAGCACAAGCCAAAGGAAAAAACGTTGTTTGACGCTTTCGACGACTACATGAGCGAAGTGCAGCCAACGGAAAGCTACTGCAAGTCTGTGCGGCTTGTAAAGAGCTGCTTGCAGCGTTTTGAACGCTTCTTGTCAATAGAGACAGGGCAGCAGTTCAAAGTGTCATTCGACACATTCACCGACGAGAACATAAGCGAGTTTGAGGACTTCTTACAAGACGAGTACACGCTGTTTGACGAGAAAGGCAAGCCATTGCCTGAATACACCCCAATATATGCAGCAGTGTTTAATGAAACGCAGATGCGCAGACCGGGCAAGCGTGGCAAGAACTCAATTTGCAAAATGCTGAAAGTGTTCCGTACTGTGTGGAACTGGGCAATGAAGCACCAGCGCACGACAAACAACCCCTTTGCGCTGTTTGACATGCCAAGCCAAACCTACGGAACGCCCTATTACATTACGCTGGCTGAACGCAATAAGATAGCAGAATTTGACTTGACGGACAACCCACGTTTGGCTGTGCAGCGTGATATATTCGTGTTTCAGTGCCTTGTCGGATGCAGGGTTAGTGACTTGTACAACTTCACACCTGCAAACGTGATAAACGGCACTATTCAGTACATTGCACAAAAGACCTCACGTGAAAAGCCGCGTACTGTGATTGTTCCTCTTAACAGCAGGGCAAAAGAAATCCTGATGCGCTATTATGATGGCGTGCGTACAGACGGCAAGCTGCTGCCGTTTATCAAGGAACAGAAGTACAACGTGCGCATTAAGCAAATATTCAAACGCTGTGGAGTAACACGTAAAGTAACGATTTACAACAGCACGACGGGCAAAGAGGAAATCAAACCTATCTGTGACATTGCCAGCAGTCATTTGGCACGCCGTACTTTCGTAGGTAATCTTTACAAGAAGGTGGGTAACGTGGATTTGGTTGCAAGCTTGTCGGGGCATACAGCCAACAGTACAGCTTTCTTCCGCTACAGGGACATTGACTTGGAAACAAAGCAAGATTTGGTAGATAAAATAGACTGACATGTTAGGAGCAATTATTGGTGACATAGTAGGCTCACGCTTCGAGTTTAACAACTCCAAAGCCTACGACTTTGAACTGTTTACGTCGCAATGCGACTTCACAGACGATACTATTTGCACTGTTGCTGTTGCGGATGCAGTGCTGGGAAATGGGAGCTACAAGGACTGCTTGCATAAATGGTGCAGGCAGTTCCCGCACCCGATGGGCAGTTATGGCAGCAGCTTTGCGCGTTGGATAGCCAGCGCAGAGCCTCAACCGTACAACAGCTTTGGCAATGGTGCTGCAATGCGTGTTAGTCCTATTGCCTGGGCGTTTGACAAGTCTGCTGACGTGCTACGTGAAGCTATTGCAAGCGCGTGCGTGTCACATAACCACCCCGAGGGGATAAAGGGCGCTATGGCTACTGCTTTGGCCGTGTTCACGCTTAAAAACGGCAAAAACAAGGAGTGTGTGCGCAGTATTGAGCAGCTATTCTACGATGCAAGTGTACGGTATCAGCGTGGAGTGTTTGATGAGACGTGCCAAGGCACTGTGCCGGTTGCTTTGCGTATCATGTACGACAGCAGCAGCTTTGAGGACGCAATAAGGCTTGCTATGGCATGGGGCGGCGACAGTGACACGCTGGGCGCAATAGTGGGCGGCATGGCTGAAGCTTTGTACGGCATACCCGACAGCATTAAAAAGCGTGCTATGACGTTCCTGCCAGCTGAAATGAAAGATGTTGTTAAGGACTTCTATACTACATTTATATATGGTACGTGAAGAAGCGACAAATCACGCTATAAAAGCAGCGCAGAACGCTGGCTTTGAATCAGCAGCATATATTGGCACGCAGGACGGCAAGCACATCTTTGTCGGCGTTGCAAAAGCGGGCGAGCCTACGGGCTTGCCCATGTTCATTGAAGTGAGCGCAAGCGGAGCTGTAAACACAGAATACAGCTTCAAGTATATGCACCTTATAAAAGAACAAACATGAGTGAAGTAAAATTGTCAAGTAGTGCAAATATACGTGCAGGCTACTTAAAGCTATGTCGCTACTATAAGGGTGAAGCAACAAACCCCTATGATGGCATAGACCAAAACAAGGCAATGCTTTGGTTTTATGAAAGCTTTTGGGTGAATGAAATGTGTAGGGTTCAGAATGAGGTGTTTGTTTATGCCGAGTATGTGGACGACTACCAGCGTGCAGGGCTGGGCAGCTTTGCAGCTAATGACAATGTGCCATTGTCGCTAAAAGCACTGTTGTTTAACCGCTATGCGCGGACAGCTTACTCTATGGCTGATGCTGTTGAGCCTTTCAAGGAGTTCTATGTCATGTATTATTCGGATAACCCATAACGACGCACACAATGAGCTCGGTTTGGGCGTGTTGGTTTTTCCAAGTGTATGCCTACAGCAACGAAACAAGACGGCAGAACTTTTGCGCTTGCTCTTGCACACTTCGCTAAAATGCAACAGTAGTTGAACACTTCAAAAAGTCCTGTCTTAAGAGCTACTAACGCAATACTGATTGCACTATGAGCCGCACTTAGTTGCGGCTTTTTTTGTATCTTTCTAAAAAAACTCTTAAAATTATTAGGAAATTTGTAAGTATATATTAAAAGTAATAGGTTGTTTGCACGCAGTTGCTTGTATTTGTGGAAAAATGCGTATAGGAACGTAATTTTGCATCATAATTCTAAAAAAAGCAAGATTATGGATTTTACGACAAGTACAATGTATGTTAATTCTCGAGAAGCGTGCGCGTTCCTTCGCGTTAGTCCAAGAACGCTGGATAAGCTGAAGAAAAACGGTGACATTCATTATTATAAGACAGGCACATCCAAGCAGGCTCGTACCTTATATCTTATTGACGATTTGCAAGCATACATGGATGCTCACAGGCGATAACTTCTAAATCAATCAGAACAATGGGAAAGTTGAATGAGATTTTGAACGACAGCAGCAGTGCTTTGCTGATAGTGAGTGCAGCAGACTTGAAAGAGTTTGCCCATGACCTGTTGAAATCAGCACGTATAGAAGCGGAACAGCAGCTAAAAGAACAGCAGAAAGAACGCTACCTTACGGGCAAAGAAGCCGCTAAAATGCTGGGCGTTGACACTTCAACGCTTTGGAGGTGGGGTAAAGCTGGGCATTTGCACGCAGTTGACGTTGGCGGAATGAAGAAATACAAGCTGTCAGAGATAAACAACTTCGTAAAGAGTAAGGAGGGATAAGTTATGCCGAGACCGAAGAAAAAAGGCTTTGTCCTTTACGCTGATTTGTATAATAAAATAGAAAAGTGGCATGATGACCGTGCTGGAGTTCTATTTAAGGCAATACTTGCTTATGCTAATGGCATAACTCCTTCCATCGAAGACGAAGTAGTTGATTGTGCTTTTGATTTCATTAAAGAACAGATTGACCGTGATACTGAGCATTATAATGAAGTCTGTGCAAAACGCAAGGAAGCAAGCGAAAAGGCAAATGCTGTGCGCTGGAGCAAAGCATCCCAAATGGGAACAAATGGGAGCAATTCTTCCCAAATGGGAACAAATGGGAGCAATTCTTCCCAAATGTTCCAAGATACAGATAAAGACACAGATACAGATAAAGAAAAAGACATAGATACAGATAATAATAATCCTAAGGGCTATGAAAAGTTTGATTTCTCTTTTCTAAAAGAAGAATATAAAGAAGCTTTTTTCATGTGGCTGAACTACAAGCGCGAGCGTGGTGAAAGCTACAAGGACATAAACTCTTTAATAGCTGCATACGAAAAGCTGTGTGACTTATGCAATGGAAGTGGTCACGATGCCATCGCTGTTGTTAAAAACAGTATGGCTGGCAATTATGCTGGATTGGTTGCGCTTTATAAGCAAAAAAGCGGCAATGCACACACGGCACACGCAACGGACAAAATCAGTGAGGAATACCCGAAATGGAAAAGATAGGCAATTTGCTGGAAAGGCTTAAGGACACGGGCTTTGAAATGCCAAACCGTGTTTTCATCAAAGTGGCAGACGCACGCAAGCGTCTTGCAAACGGACTGCGCTATATGCTTGCACAGCAGGGCGAGAAACCTCAATGGCTACCCGAATACGAGCTTATAGCTGATTGGCTTTCTGACAACAAAGGAAAAGGGCTGCTGCTTGCCGGGAGCTGCGGACAAGGAAAAACGCTCGTCGCTACGCGCATACTGCCATTGTTCTTTGCAGAACGTCACTTGTTTTACAACCTTTTCAACAGCTACGAATTAAACAGCAGGCAAAACGAAGTATTCCGCTGCAAAATATTGTGTATAGATGATTTAGGAGTTGAAAACGAAAGTGTAAAGTACGGAGAGCGTCGTAATGTGTTCACGGAACTTATAGACAGTGTTGAGAAGAAAGGAAAGTTACTTGTAGTCACAACCAACTTGACGCAAGATGAAATTGTGGAAAAGTACGGCACGCGCACACTCGACAGGCTTTTCAGCTGCTGCAAAATAGTAACATTCAGTGGAAGAAGTTTACGACATTAAGAAAAAATAAAACCAAACAAAAAGTACTACTATGTTGGAAGCAGGAAGTAAACAACAGCGCGACCTTTCGAGGCGCACACAGCAGCTACGTGACGGCATTACGCAGCTGATTAAGGAGTATGAACGTGAAACAGGCGTTGAAGTTACCAGCGCAAGCTATTCGACTAACGACGATGCAGAAGTAACAAGCTCGTTTGTCAAGGTCAGCGTGCGTGTACCTGACTTCATCGACTGATGAAAAATGCGTTAAAACAGGAAAAAAGCAGGAAAGAACAATAAAAGCAATCAAGCGAATGTTTATGAGAGTTCTATCACATGTCAAACCCTACAAAACGACTGAAAGCAGCATGAAACTAAAGCAAAAAGCTTTGCTGGAGGATTCCGATAGTTGCAAGCAGTCATTAGCAAGGTCGCCCCCCTTCGCATGTAGTCATACCTAACAATTAGTACGACAACGAGCAAGGCCGGTAATAGACAGTGTACGACAACGTAAGAATAAAAGAACAAACGACTATGGAAAGATTAGAAAGAAAAAGAGTCGGTGACATTATGTATCACAAGAAATGGCTCTACGACCAAGTGATTAACATTGCTGGGCGTGCAGTGCTGACAGCAACGCCAAAGATAGTTGACGCGCTTAAGCAAGGAGGCTTTAGCGTGTCAAAAGATTTGCTGTACGAGTGCTTTTCATTGGCACTTGATGATGGCTACGAAACCTTGCCAAAAGATGGCTATATAGCTGTTACAAACGAAGAAGCTGCCGCCGTAAGCTGGCCTTTGTTAGATGAGCAGATTGCACAGCGCACAGCTGGGCTTAACGAGTTCATTATGGAAAGCGCAATGGATAAGCTGAATACTGTAAAAGCGAAGGCTTTGGGTTATCAGCTGCCAATACGCAAAATCATCTTTGAGAAAACGACAAATAGTAATGATGTGCTAAGACTGCTGTTTCAAGTCTTGGAGTTCAAAGACGGCCAACTGCAATATGTCAGCGGCTACAAGGAACGCATGGATGAATTTACGACAGTACGTTTCAAGTCGCAAGCTGCTGTTGACCTTTACAGCCAGCACGTAAAGGTGTACGAAGAAATGAAGAAACTCTATGACATGATACCTGACAGCTTCGCAAAGAAAAAGCTTAGTACTGATTTCTTTGTCGCATTCCACTTTGGCGAAATAGGCTTTGAAGAAGGTGTTGACTACGAACAGATTGTAAACTTAAAATAAGGAGGACTTACAATGGCAGAAATAATTGATAACACGGAGCAGGAAGTTGAGCTGGAGCAGGAGACAGAGGAACAGCTTAATCCACAGAAGCAAATAGAACAAGAAGCTACTGTAAGCTTTATGCGGGCTATGGGCGTTGACCCATACGAACAGCAGGAAGAACAGTCGGCAGAACAGCAGGAAGAACAGTCGGCAGAACAGCAGGAAGAACAATCGGCAGAACAACAGGAAGAACAATCGGCAGAGCAACAGGAAGTCGATGTGCTTAAAATGCTTAGTGCAGTTTACGAGCAGACACAGCCGGCACCCGAAGAACCTAAAGATCCTCGTGTTGCTAAACGTGAACGCATCGAGGAACAGAAGTTAAATAAAGAACTTGAAGCCACTAAACGCTTTTTGGACGTTGCGGGCATTGATATAAAACCACGCCCGGAGCCAAAGATGCCTGACGTTCTACAGCAGCTCAAAGAAAGCAAGGATATGATAGGTATGTTCCAAGAAGTAAACGGACGGGAAAACAACCCTGATATTTACTACCACCAGCAGGAGGGCAGTATTTCAGACTTGCTTGACGGCGATTGATTTACTTGAAAAGTTCTACCACAAGCACTACAAGTAATATTTCCATTGTGTGAGGCTGGGAAAGCTGAAAGGTGAGTAGCAGCATTTTTAAGTAAAGCTATGGCAAAAATTGAGTTGGAACTAAAAGGGCTGCAAGCACTTCAAGAAAAGTTGCTTCAAAAGAAGCGTGACTTGGAAGATAGGCTTGAAATGGAACTGTTGGCCATTGCCGAGGAAGCTGTGACATACAGTAAGGAGCATAAAGGTTATAAAGACCATACTGCCAACCTTAAGAACACTATTTCCTTTGCATTGTACAAAGACGGTCAGCCGATTTCAATGCACATAGGGCAGAATAAAGTGAAAAAAGGGGAAAGGCAAGTGACGAGTGATTTTGTTAATGACAGAATCAGCGCGTTTGCATCAGAAAAGGGCATAACCTCAACTAAGGGTTATTGCTTGATAATAGTTGCGCCAATGGAGTATGCAAGAGCTGTTGAGGACAAGGGCTACAATGTCCTATACTTGACGAACTTCTACCTACAGGACAGACTAAAAGAACTGATTGCAGACATATTTGCGGACTAAATAACAAAGAAAGATGGAAACACAGAATAAACAAGCGTGCAGGACGGAAAGCCGCTTGCAGGCAAAATGTCGGACTTACGAAAAGACCGACGAGAACGGCAAAAAGCACAAAGTAAATGTGCTTATTGTAGGTACTAAGGGCGATGGTGCCATACAAGCAGACAAAACAAGGCGCAAGCGGCTTGAAATGGGCTGTGGGTGTTTGTTTTGGCTCATACTTGCAGCGGCAGCGTGCGCACTCTTAATGATTGTGATTTAGAAGTGTGGGAAGTTATTTACAGCAAGGGTGACAAGTCTTTATAAGACCACTCCCCTTTGATAAAAAAAGCAACAGAAGAAGATGGAATTAAGTTCTGTTTCAGCATGTTATGAACATTTGCCCTCGTGTGTGTGTTTGTGTGTGTGGTTACACTTGCACAACATTTGCACAACACACCGAAATTGTGTGTGTTAGAAGCAGGAGAATGAACATGTGAGTATATGTGCGGACAAACGGAACAAAAACGGAACAAAAAACAAAACAACTATGGGACAGACAGACGTATTAGGACTATCAGCAATCGTTGACATTGACGATATACGCAAGTCAATAACCGACGTTGTGGGCGACCTGCAACGTGTCGGAGTTGTGACTAAGGAAACCAGTGCGAAGTTACAGCGAGAACTTGACAAAATAGGCAGCAGTGCAGACAAGGACTTGTCCGCAAGGCTGACAGCCGCAATGAACGTTTTGCGGCAGGCGATGAAAGAAACGGATGCAGCCGTTAGCGGCACGCCCGAAAAACTTGCGAAAGCAAAGAAAGAAGTTGAAGCTCTTAACAAGTCTTACGCTACACTCGGAAAGGAGCTGGCAAGCCTAAAGAATGAACGTGATAGCACAGTCATTGGCAGTAAGCAGTTTGATAAGCTGAACAAAGCCATTGAAAGTGTAGAGGGACAGCTACAGACAAATCGACAGTCTTTGCAGCTTCACACGCAACAGATTCAGGATTTGGAAGCAGCACAAACAGCAGCAGCCAATGCAGCAACACAACTGAAAGGCATTTATGACGGCTTCGTGTCTTCATTGCATGAAGCAGGTGATGCCGGGCAAACTGTCATTGATGCAGTAGAGCAGCAAGCAACAGCTACGGAACAGGCGACGGAAGCCACCCAAGCACACACCCAAGCCACCCAAGCAGCGGCAGCAGCTAATGCAGAACTCGTTGCTGGACTTGAAGCCATTGCAGCAAAGGCGCAGGATATGGGCGGCAAAGTCGGAGGCAGTGCAAAGCAGCTGGGTGACAGCGTTTCAAAGAACGTGAATTTTGTAAAGTCGCATTTGGACTATATAGAAAAGACTAAACAACGACTTACAAAGGCAATTTCCGACGGTGATACGGAAACCGAAGCATGGGCAAAGAATGAGATACAGCGTGCAGAACAGCGTGTGCAAGAGGCTGTCACTTCCATAAAGACGTTTATGGAAACAATACGACAGTTAAGTGAAACGCCATTGCCCGAAACATCAAACAGCGGCACAAGCAGCAGCCCACGGCAGCAGCTTATGGAATGGCGAAACGAAATTGTACGTCTAACACTTGCTTATAGGGAAATGAGCAACGAGGAACGTGCAAGTGCAGAGGGGCAGGAACTAAAGGCAAAACTGGATGAACTGCAAGGCAAAGCTGCAACTTTGCGCGATGCGATGGACGATGTAAACGAAGCTATCAAGCACGATGCAAACGACACAGCGGCATTTGCTGGAGTTACTGAGGGCTTAAATCTGCTTATTAGTGGGTTTGGTGCTGCACAAGGCGCGGCAGCAGCATTTGGAATGAGTGAACAGGACTTGGCACGCGCACAGACTGTTATACAAGGCTCATTAGCTGCAACAAACTTTCTGACACAGGCACAGACGGCCCTACAAAGTCAAAGCGCCCTTATGCGTGGAATAAACACGCTGCAAACATGGGCGGCTGCAAAGGCAACGGACGTAGAAACCGCTGCAAAAGGCCGTAACATTGTCGCAACAAAGGCTGCAACTGTTGCACAGGGCATTTTCAACGCTATTGCTAAAGCCAATCCTTACGTATTACTTGCTACTGCCATTGTCACAGTCGTTGGCGCACTTACAGCCTTTGCTATTGGCACGCGAAAAGCAAAGCAGGAGGAAGAAGAATTGCAGCGTGTGCAGGAGCGTGAAAAGCAGTTCTATGACACGTATCATAATAAGCTTGCTACTACTATTGACAAGTACCGTGAACTACAACATGCCTACACTCAATTAAAGTCTGCAAAGGAAAAGACGCAGTGGATTAAGGACAACACAGACAAGTTCCACGACCTGGGCTTTGAACTTAAGGGCATAGAGGAAACGGAACGTGTGTTCGCAGGAAATACGGACGCAATAATAAAAGCTTTTGACCTGCGTGCGCGTGCTGCTGCATACGCTGCCAAAATCACTGCAACGTACAACGATGCACTCAACGGACAGACATACAAGGTTGGTGACAAGTTAAGTGAAAGTAAGTTCAAAGAGCTTTTCCCCGCTTATGCCAACTTCAAAAACCATATAGGCGATACACAGTACGCCAACATGGTAGGCGGCTTCTTTTCCGATGATTTCTACCTCTCGCAAAAAGGTGTTGACGAGCTTAACAAACGCGCACTTGACCAAGCGGAAAAGGATGTGCAAGGCTTGCGTGAGCAACGTGACAAATTGAATGAAGAAGCGCAGCGCATTGTAGAGAGTTTGGGAGTTTCAACGTACAAGCCAAATAGTGGAACTACAACAACAGGAACACCAGCACCATCAAAGCAAACGCAACAATACAAGTCAGCAGTGGAATTAAACGATGAACTGCTGGCACTTACTAAAGAGCGTATAGAGCGCGAACTTGAAATTGAGCGTGAGGGAACAAAACGCTGGGAGCAACTGCAACGTGAACGCATTGAAGCACAAGCAGAGATTGACAGACGCGCAGCACGTAAAGCCGGCGATGAGGCTATTTCTAACCTTGAAGCAAGCTACAAAGGCGGTAACAGTGGACTTGACGAAAGCGGCTACCAGCAGCGTAGGACGCAATTAGAACGTCAAACGCAAAACATCATTGCCGCCATAGATGCAAAGGCACTTGCAGACACAAATGCGCTTAACAAGCAGCGTGTATTGATGGAACAGGCTAATGAAGATGCACTGATACAGCAATATCAGTCCTACACCGACAAGAAGCTGCAAATAGACAAGGACTATGCAGATGCCTTAAAGCGTATTGACGAAGCTATTGCCGAAGCAAAGGAGCGTGGCGACACTGACAGGGTGGCAGCACTCACCCGTAGCCGTGCGCAAGCAGCGCAGACGCACAATGAGCAGCAAGCCAACCTTTCCTTGCAGCAGCTTAAGGAAACGCCCGATTATGTGCGTGCTTTTGAGGACTTGGGCAACACATCGACGCAGACGCTGGAGTTCCTTATCAAGCAGTTTGAAGAAGCGAAACAGGCAGCTGCAACGTCGCTTGACCCCGAAAAGCTGCGTGAGTACACCAGCACCTTGCAGCAGATGTACGACGAGCTTAACAACCGCAACCCGTTTGTGGCACTCACTACGTCCGCACAGGAGCTTACGGAAGCAGAGCAAAAGCTTTCCATTGCGTCTGCAAACGTCGTGCGTGCTCGTCAGAACGTCAAGCTTGCAAAGCAGGCAGGTGACGCTCACAAGCTTGCTGAAGCTGAAAAGATACTCGCGGATGCGGAGAAAAAGGAACGCCAGGCAACGGATGATGTCGAAAAGGCAAAGAACAAGTACAAGAAAGCCCTTAAATCGACGTTTGAAAAGGTCAACGAGCTTGCGGATGCAATAGCCAACGTCGGCAACGCGATAGGCGGCACGGAAGGGCAGATATTGGGTATTGCAGCCAACGTTATGACGTTTATGACGCAGACGATTGACGGCATTAAGGCTGTCACTGCAACGGGCGTTGCTGCACTTTCTACGCTGGAAAAGGCAAGCGTTATCCTTACAATCATCAGTGCTGCTATTCAGCTTTTCCAGCAGATAAGCAGCATGTTCAAGGATGCGCACTCGCAGTATGAGGCGTATGCGGAAAAGTTCAAGGAGATTAACCAGCTGCGTGATGCAGTCAATGACTACAAGCTCGCTGTCATTGAAGCCACAAACGCGGAAAAGCGTTGGTTTGCCACAACAGGACTTGCAAGCTTGAAGGACATGTACGAGTACAGCAACATGGCCTTGGAAAGCTATATGGCAAAGATGTACGAAGCACAGGCCATCTACCAAAACGAAGATGGTGGCGGCTGGCTCACAAGTGCGCTTGCGTGGCTGGGCAACCTTGTTTCCGACATTGTGAGCATACCGGGAAAGCTCATTACGGGTGCGCTCGACAAAATGGGAATCATCGACAAGGACAGCTTGCTCGGGCAGATTATGGATTGGGGCATAACTGGTTTGTTCGGTGGTGCAGAAGGCTTAATCGGAAAGGGCGTTGGCGCATTGCTTGACACGCTCAACTATGACGAAGGCACGACAGCAGCAATCAAAAACCTGCGTATTGAAACACGGGAAGCAAGCAGCGGTTTCCTTGGCACGGGCATAGGTGGCCATTCACAGCGCACGGAGGTCTTGCGCGAATGGGTTAAAGCTAACTTTGGCAAAGACTTGTTTGGCAGCGACGGCATGATTGACGTACAGCTTGCACAGACTGTTATCGACAAGTACGGTGACAAGCTCGTTGGCGAAACAAAGGCTACGCTGGAGGAACTTATCAAGCTTAAGCAGGAATATGACAAGTTCCGTGAGCAGCTGGAGGAATACATATCCGAAATGTACGCCCCGCTTACGGACAACATGACCGATGCGCTTTGGGATTGGCTCAAAGACGGCAAGGACGTAATGGATAGCTTCAAAAAGTATGCGTCTGACACGTTTGCCGACATTGCAAAGGAAATGATTAAGCAAGCACTGCTGACAAAGGTGTTTGACGGTTTCCAAGACAAGCTTGCTAACCTCTACGAAGCGTATTCTATGGGGCTTGTTAATGAAAAAGACTTGACTTCCCAAATAATGGTTGCTACAGACCAGCTTCTTAATAATGCGGAAAGGCAAATGCCTGTCATACAGGATTTGCTTACATACATCGACGAGCAGTTTAAGGCTCGTGGCTTCGACATTACAGGCAGTGAAGCGTATGAGCAGCAAGGCTCGTCGGGCGCATGGCAGCAGCTTGGCGAGGACACCGGGCAGGAGCTTAACGGACGCTTCACTGCATTGCAGATAACAGGTGAAAGCATACTCGTTCAATCCATCGCGCAGACAACGGCTTTGCAAGGATTGGCGCAAGAAGTGTCATTGAATCGAGCCGGCATACTCCAAATCGGGATGAATGTAGATGAAATCCGCGAAACAGGTGTTGAAATGTTGTTCCACCTAAAGAATATTGACGTGTCAACAAAGGTCTTGCCGGAAATGGCAAAAACGTTGGAGTCAATGGATAGAAAACTCGACCAGCTCTAATCGTTCAGTTTCCATAGTTGTTAGTTGGCCCATTGCGCAGACATAAGAACTGTGCAATGGGTTTTTACTGTTCACGGGTAGCGATTATTTCACCTCTATGCGTGCTTTGGCAGTTGTAAAATGTGGAAAAGTCGATATTGACACCTATCATTTGCCCACAACAAGGGCAGGTTATAATGAAGCGACCGTCTTTGTGTGAATACGGATTGCTGTTTTTGGGCAGCTTAAACAAGTCAGTGATGGCTACGCCTAAATTGTTGGCTATGTTTTCAAGTGTTGACACTTTGGGCGCAAGTTTGCCGTTAGCAATGTTGTATAATGATGGTGTTGACAGTCCGCATTGTTCTGCCAGCTGCTTAAGTGACACACCTTTTGTTTGTGCAATCTCTTTAATTCTGTATTCCATATTTTAAGCTTAAATTATTCTTATTATTCTTAGTTTCGCTTTATTTCGCTTAATTTTGCTGCAAAGTTATTATTTTTATATAAAATAAAGTAATACATTATATTAAATGGTGTTAAAATAGTGTATTTGTTTGGTTATTATAATTTATTTCACTACTTTTGCATCATAAAAATAAAGTATTACATAACAAATAGCGTTTCGATTATGACAAAACAAGAATTTACACAGAGAGTTGGAATGCAGGTTAGCGCAGAGGAATACAGCGCAATCGAGCAGGTTTACATGGCCAGCGATGTTGACAAGGACGAGTTTTGCAGGTTATGGGTAAAGATGAACGCACAGCGCGTTAGTGCAGCCAAGCAACTTGCCCGGCAGCAGGAAAAGGAGCGCAAGCAGCATGAGCAACTTTGGGAAATCGTAATGAAGTACGGCGGCATGAGCTACGAGACAATGAACAGCGTTGCAAGTGAATTGCTGACGAAGAAGCAAGCCAGCCTTTGTGCAGCTGTTGGCATACAGATGGAAAGCGAGTACTACGGACAGCGTGACAAGTCGCTAAGTACTGTACTTTACGAGATTAAGAAGTATTTGAAAGCAGCATAATGTAAGAACGCGCAGGGTGGGCAACGCCTGCCTTGCGCAGACAGATAAGAACGACATTTCAGTTTTATATAAGTTTCACAATTAAATTTTTATCACAATGGAAAAAATGAGTTTAGTATCAAAGTTGCTGGAGCGCGTGCAGGACACGCTCGACAGCGTAAAGCCCGAACAAGTGTTGCTCAACGCAATCATGGACTTTCAGACTACAAGCGTTAAGGACATGCAGCAAAACAAGTTGCAGGAGAGTGTTGACGATTTGAATTTGTTGGCCGACCGTATTATGCTGATGAACTACGAGCTTACAGCATTAAGAAGCAATCCTGAGTATAACGAAGCCGCTTACAACGAAGTTCTCCGTGGCATTGTGAATGATACTGAGTTGCTGAACGATGGCCTTGCAGCAGCTAAAGTAATTGAAAATGCTATTGAGCTGCTGACCAACTCCACAGCTGTTGAACAGTTGCGCAGTACGAAAGGACGCGAGACCGTTGCAGACCTTGCTAACGTGTGTAAAGTGTTCGTGCGCTTGCGTGAAGCACTTGCAGAACACTTCACATTGTCTGAAGCAGAGTAATCACAATGTTTGTTATGGTGTGTCGGTGTTGGCTTGCTGGGAAGCACGCCAGCACCTTTTGCCCTAAATGGGCATAGCAACCAACACCGACATAGGAACGCTGCAATACTATGCAATACTGAAAGCGATAAAAGAGCCGTAAAACGAGCAATAAACGGCGATGTTGTGCAAGTGTTGTGCAAGTGGCAAACCACTCACGTACACACAAAAACGCACAAAATTCGTAACTTGCTGATAAACAATAAAAAACCGCCTCCAGCTTTTACACTTTCGGCGGTTCATAATGAAAGGAGGAGTGGTGCCTCCAGGAATCGAACCGGGGACACACGGATTTTCAGTCCGATGCTCTACCATCTGAGCTAAGGCACCATTTTGATATCCCTTTCGGTTTTGCGGGTGCAAAGGTACGGCTTTTTTTTCGTTCCTGCAAGTTTTTGTCCAATTATTTTTGAAAAATATTGAAAATACAGGAAAATAGTGGGCCTTGAGCGCCTTTGCAGGGGCGCAGGGTTGCGCTGAATCATATTTTTGTTCAAAAGTTTACGTCAAATTTCGTGATTCAGAAATTATTTATTAATTTTGCAGCGTCATTACTCAAATGTGACAAGCGTCAACATTTTAATACCGAATTGTAATAGATGCCTGAAATATCTGTTCGTGGGCATGAGATGCCCGAAAGTCCCATCCGCAAGCTGGCTCCGCTGGCTGCTGCTGCCAAGAAGCGTGGCATCCACGTGTATCATCTGAATATCGGCCAGCCCGACCTGCCCACGCCCCAAGTAGCCCTTGATGCGCTGAAGACCGTCGACCGCACCATCCTGGAGTACTCGCCTTCGCAGGGCTATCTCAGCTACCGCGAGAAGCTGGTGGGCTATTATGCCAAGTACAACATCCAGGTGACGGCCGACGACATCATCATCACCAGCGGTGGCTCGGAGGCTGTGCTCTTCGCCTTCTTGAGCTGCTTGAATCCTGGCGACGAGATTATCGTTCCCGAACCCGCCTACGCCAACTACATGGCCTTTGCCATCAGCGCCGGTGCCAAGATACGCACCATCGCTACCACCATCGACGAGGGGTTCTCGCTTCCGAAGGTGGAGAAGTTCGAGGAGCTCATCAACGAGCGCACGCGGGCCATCATGATATGCAACCCCAACAATCCCACGGGCTATCTCTACACCCGCCGCGAGATGAACCAGATACGCGACTTGGTGAAGAAATACGACCTCTACCTATTCAGCGACGAAGTCTACCGTGAGTATATCTACACTGGTTCGCCCTATATCTCGGCCTGCCATCTGGAGGGCATCGAGCAGAACGTCATCCTCATCGACTCGGTGTCGAAGCGCTACAGCGAGTGCGGCATCCGCGTGGGCGCGCTCATCACCAAGAACAAGGAAGTGCGCGCTGCCGTGATGAAGTTCTGTCAGGCCCGTCTGTCGCCGCCTCTTATCGGCCAGATTGTGGCCGAGGCCTCGCTTGACACCCCCGAGGAGTATCTCCGCGATGTCTACGACGAATATGTGGAGCGCCGCAAGTGCCTCATCGACGGGTTGAACCGCATCCCCGGCGTCTACTCGCCCATTCCCATGGGAGCCTTCTACACCGTGGCCAAGCTGCCTGTGGATGATGCCGAGAAATTCTGCCGCTGGTGTCTGAGCGAGTTTGAGTACGAGGGACAAACGGTGATGATGGCCCCGGCCGCTGGCTTCTACACCACACCCGGTGCTGGTCGCGACCAAGTGCGCATCGCCTATGTGCTGAAGAAAGACGACTTGGAGCGTGCCCTCATTGTGCTGAAGAAGGCCTTAGAGGCCTATCCGGGAAGAGTGGTAGGCTGACTGCTTTCTGGTCGCTCCAGTCCTTCCATTCCATTCAGCCCATCCAGAATGGCTGTTCCAATTATCAGATTGTCAGAATGAATCTGCCCCTGTTCATTGCCCGCCGCATCTACGGCCAGCACGACGACCACCGCAAGGTGAGCCGCCCTGCCATTCGCATCGCTACGGCGGGGGTGGCCATCGGCCTGGCCGTGATGATTGTCACGGTGGCGGTGGTGCTGGGGTTCAAGCACACCATCCGTGACAAGGTGGTGGGCTTTGGCAGCCACATTCAAATACTGAACGTGCGCTCTGTGGGCACCGATGTGGGGCTGCCCATCTGCGTCGACGACGGCCTGTCGCAGGTGTTGCAAGCCATCCCCGGCGTGCGCCATGTGGAGCGCTTCACCATGGCGCAGGGCATCCTGAAGACCGACCACGATTTCCTGGGCGTGATGTTCAAGGGACTGGGGCCTGAATACGACACCGCCTTCCTGCAAGAGAACATGGTGGAGGGCGCTATGCCGAAGTTCACCGACAAGAACCCGCTGCAGGGCGAGGCCAACTCGGAGGAGCATCCTTACGAACTAGTGATTTCGCAGACCATGGCCGACAAGCTGCAGCTGCATGCTGGCGATGCCATCTATGCCTACTTCATCGGCGACCACGTGTCGCGCTTGTCCTTTCGGGTGAGCGGTGTCTATCAGACGAACATGAAGCGTTTCGACGACCTCTTCTGCCTTTGCGACCTCTACGTGGCCAACCGCCGCAACGCTTTCAAGGGAAGCCAATGCTCTGGCGTTGAGCTGCTGGTGGAGCATTTCGACCGCCTGGCAGATGTCGACGACCACATCATCGACCAGTTCGTCACCCGCGGACGACTCGACAGCCAAGGCAACACGCTCACTTCGCTCACCATCCACCAAGCCTATCCGCAGGTGTTTCAGTGGCTCGACCTGCTCGACATCAACGTGTGGATTATCTTGGGGCTGATGGTGGCCTTGGCAGCTTTCACCATGATTAGCGGACTACTCATTATTATATTAGAGCGCACGCAGATGATAGGTGTGCTGAAAGCCCTTGGCGCCCGCAACGCCACCATCAGGCGCACCTTCCTCTGGTTTGCCACATTCATCATTGGCCAAGGGCTGCTGTGGGGCAACATCCTGGGTCTGGGCATCATCTTCCTACAGAAGGCTACCGGCTTGGTAAGGCTTGACCCACAGACCTACTACGTGAGCGAGGCCCCCATGGAGATTGATGTGCCGCTCGTGGTGGCGCTCAACGTGGCCACGCTGCTTATCAGCGTGTTGGTGCTGGTGGGTCCCAGTTATCTGGTGTCGCGCATTCATCCCGCTCGTTCCATGAGATATGAATAATATGATGACCTACAAGAAAACCATCCTGTTCTCCTTGCTGATGCTCGTCGGCATCGGTTTGCAAGCACAGCGTGTGGTCGATGCCGAGCTGGTGGCGCTGAGCCAGTGGCAGGCAGGGCAGACAGTGAGCGTGGAGGCCGTAAAGGCCTTTGGCGGACTCGATTCATGCTTCCTCAGCCAACCCATCCCCGATGCCGTTTGGATGCGCATGCAAGGGAAGACCTTCAAACCCAACCCTCACATCGGCCGCTCGGACCTGCGCCATGTGAAGGCCTTGCACATCGACATCGAAGGGCACACCCACATCGGCGAGATGGTGTGCAACAAGCTGATTGCCGACCGCGTGGTGGCCATCTTGCGCACACTCTATGAGCAGCACTATCCCATTGAGCGCATGGTGCTGCCCGATGAGTATGATGCCAACGACGAGCAGCAGATGCGCGCCAACAACTCGTCGTGCTTCTGCTATCGTGTGGTGTCGGGCAGCACTTCGCTTTCACTGCATGCCCGCGGACTGGCCATCGACATCAACACGCTCTACAATCCCTACATACGCTATAAGAAGAATGGTGCGCGCGTAGTGGAACCTGCCACGGGGAAGCCCTACTGCGACCGCAAAAAGCAATTCCCCTACAAGATTGAGCGGGGCGACCTCTGCTTCCGTCTCTTTGCTGAGCAGGGCTTCAAATGGGGAGGCGACTGGAAGACGGTCAAGGACTATCAGCACTTCGAATACAAGCCCTGAAGCCCCCCTTTCTCCCCCCGAGGGGGGCACGATAGCCCCTGCGACCCGCAAAACTATAGAAGCCCCCTCGGGGGCAGTAGGGGGGGGCTTCCCCCTCGGGGGGGCGAAAGGGGGGGCTCTACTCCTTTACTCCTCGAAGTTGAGCGAATGCGAAATTTGACCTACTAATAATAACTGACTACCAAACATGAAGAAAATCATTTGCACACTGCTCTTGGCGGTCACATGTGCCGTGGCAGGAGCCCAGAACCCTTACACGAAGTACACGCAGCAACTGCCCTTTGCCATGAACGAGGTGGCAGCGCCACTGATTCCCCAGCGCGAGGTGCTGCTGAGCAAATATGCCACCGACAACACGGGCCAGACGCTGTGCACCGCCGCTTTTGAGCGTGCCATCAGTGAGCTGGCCTCGCAGGGTGGCGGCCGTCTGGTGGTGCCTCGTGGACTATGGCTCACCGGCCCCATCGTGTTGCGCTCCAACATTGAGTTGCATCTGCAGCATGGCGCTGTCATCCAGTTTGCTGCCGACGAGAGCCTCTATCCACTGGTGAGCACCTCGTTTGAAGGCCTCGACACCCGCCGCTGCCAGTCCCCCATCAGTGCCGTGGGGCAGACCAACATCGCCATCACCGGCTATGGAGCCATCGACGGCAACGGACAATACTGGCGCCCCGTGAAGAAGTCAAAAGTCACCGATTCGCATTGGAAGGCCCTGCTGGCGCAACCCGGCAGTCAAGAGTTGCGAAAAGGCTACTGGGTGCCCTCCGAGGGATATGCCAAAGGCGAGGCAAAGGCCGACATGAACGTGCCCAAGGCCGAGAGCGAAGAGGAATGGCAGCAGATGAAACGCTTCCTACGCCCCGTCATGGTGAGCCTCGTGGGGTGCAAAAACGTGCTGCTGCAGGGCGTCATCTTCCAGAACTCACCCGCATGGAACCTCCACCCGCTGATGTGCGAGAACATCATCATCGACAATGTGCTGGTGCGCAACCCTGCCTTCGCACAGAACGGCGATGCCCTCGACTTGGAGTCGTGCCGCAATGCCCTTATCATCAACTCGCGCTTCGACGCTGGCGACGACGGCATCTGCATCAAGAGCGGAAAGGATGCCGACGGCCGTCGGCGTGGCCGCCCCTGCGAGAACGTTGTCGTCAGTGGATGCACCGTCTTTGCTGGACATGGTGGCTTTGTGGTGGGCTCGGAGATGAGCGGAGGCGTGAACAACATCCTGGTGAAGGACTGCCAGTTTCTGGGCACCGATGTGGGACTGCGCTTCAAGTCGACACGCGGACGAGGTGGCGTGGTGGAAAACATCTTCATCGACGGCATCACCATGACCGACATCAGCACCTATGCCCTCACCTTCAACATGTACTATGGCGGCAAGTCGGTGGCCGAGGTGCTGGCCGAAGGCGGTCAGGCTCCAACGGTGGTGGCAGAACCCGTGACGGAAAAGACGCCCATCTTCCGCAATATCGACATACGCAACGTGGTGTGCCATCATGCCGGGTTCGCTATGGAGTTCAACGGACTGCCCGAGATGCCCATCGACGGCATCCACCTCAAGGACATCTACATCAGTGCGCAGCATGATGCCACCTTCCAATATAGCAAGAACATCACCCAAGAAAACGTTAACATCAAGCTGGAGAAATAACGGTTAGTCTTCGCTCATGTCGGCTACCATCTTGCGATACTGCGTATAGACGCGTTGGCGCGAGATGTAGCCCTTCAGGTGGTTGTCGCTGTCGAGCACGGGCAGATGGTCGGCTCGCGTGTCGTCGAAGGTCTTCATCACCGTTGTCATGGGTAGGCTGTCGGTGAGCACGGCCGATGGCTCCTGCATCAGCTGGCTGGCAGTGAAGTGGTGGTACAGCTCTATGCGGAACACCACGTGGCGTATCCGCTTGATGTCGATCTCGCCCAGCAGGCAGCCGGCAGCATCGAGCACGGGGATGACGCTTCCGCGCGAGCGACTGATGCGATGCACGATGGCACCCAGCTCCGTGTCGGGGCTGACGGACATGAAGTTGCGGTCGACGACGCTGTCGAGCTGCATCAGCGTCAGCACGGCGTGGTCGGTGTGGTGGGTGATGAGCTTGCCCTCCTTCGCCAGGCGCGCACCATAGATGCTGTGGGGCTCGAAGATGATGATAGTGAGATAGCTGCACACCGACACAATCATCAGTGGCAGGAAGAGACTGTAGCCGCCCGTCAGCTCAGCGATGAGGAAGATGCCTGTCAACGGAGCGTGCATCACCCCCGACATCACCCCGGCCATGCCCATGAGGGCGAAATTCTTTTCGGGCACATGAACGCCCAGCTCGTAGATGTTCCACAGGCGCGAAAAGAGGAACCCGCTGAAGCAGCCGATGAAAAGCGAGGGGGCAAAGGTTCCGCCACAGCCGCCACCGCCATTGGTGGCCGACGTGGCAAACACTTTCGTCAGCAGCACCAGACCCACATAGACCACCAGCAGCTGCTCCTGTCCGGCAAAGAGCGAGTTGTTCAGAATCTGCCCCCAGTCGGCTTCACCCGTGCCGTTGAGCAGCAGGTTGATGCTGTTGTAGCCTTCGCCAAAGAGCGACGGGAAGAGGAAGATGAGCAGCGACAACACAGAGCCGCCAATGATGAGCTTCACCAGCGGCTTGTCCTTGAAGCGGGCGAAGATGCCCTCGCAGAAGCCCATCGCCCTGATGAAATAGAGGCTGACGAGGCCGCAGAAGATGCCCAGCAGCACACAGGCGGGGATGCGCTGCACGGTCCACGAGTCGTCGAGGTGGAAGGTGAAGAGAGCCGCATCGCCGCTGAAGATGTAGGTGAAACAGGTGGCGGTGACGCAGCTCACCAGGATGGGCATCAGCGAGGCCATCGTCAGGTCGATCATCAGCACCTCGAGCGTGAACACCAGTCCGGCGATGGGGGCCTTGAAGATGCCCGCGATGGCACCAGCGGCACCGCAGCCCACCAGGAGCATCAGCGTGCGACTGTCCTGGCGGAACAGCTTGCCCAGGTTAGAGCCGATGGCCGAGCCGGTGAGCACGATGGGCGCCTCGGCACCCACCGAACCGCCAAAGCCGATGGTGATGGCCGATGCCACCACGCTCGTCCACGTGTTGTGGGCCTTCAGGCGCGAGCGGTTTTGCGAGATGGCATAGAGGATGCGGGTGATGCCGTGCGAGATGTTGTCCTTCACCACATAGCGCACAAAAAGCATGGTGAGCAGGATGCCCACCACAGGATATACCAGATAGAGCAGGTTGAATGAGGTGGCGTCGAAGCCTCCCGTCAGCCCTGCCACGATGATGTTGATGAGCCAGTGGAGCACATAGGCGGCCACGGCCGAGAGCAGGCCCACCAGGAAAGCCAGGAAGAGCACAAACATGCGGTCGCTCACGTGGACAGAGCGCCACGTGTCGATGCGACTCACAAAGCTGATAATGGCCTGGGGCTTCATCACACTAAGCGGCAGAGCAGGACGTCAGGATTTGAGCAGGTGGTCGAGAAATTCGTCGAGGTCGCTGTCGAGGTTGTCAAGAGAAAGAGGGGGCAACAAGGCGATGTCGTCGTCTACCATATATAGTTCTTCCTGCACCTCGCGGTCGTCGTCTTCCAGCACAAACGAGAAAGGCTTCAATATCGACAGACTGTCGAGCAGCGTTTTCATGCCCTCGATGCGCTGGCGCAGCAGGCTGGCCACCTCGGTGTAGAAGTCGTCGTCCTTGTTGTCAATCCATTGTTCCACCACGCAGCGCATCAGCTCACGGTCGTCGTCGTCGAAAGCCACCAGCTCGCCCGACTCCTGCGTCACACGCAGGTGGATGTCGGTCATCTGTGTGGCTTCCTCGGTAGAAGGGAATTTTTCGGCCGTCTTGCGCAGCGCGCGGTCAATCTGCTGAAGTGTCTGCTCTGTTGCTTTCATCTTGATGATAGTTTTGTTCTTTCGTACGCTATTCGAATGCAAAAGTAGCAAAAAGGATTTGTTTGCGCAAGAAAAAGAGGTTTTTTTTCTTGTGACCCCAGTTTTTTCAACCTGCATGGTTGAAAATTGGTGGCGTTGTTTGAAGACTTCAGCGTCTTTTCAACCGTCGTTTTTTTAGGTAATGATTATCCGTATACTGCCGTGGGTGACCCTGAAAGGCGGGCGAGTAGGCGAGCGTGGTTCGGCACTCCCCCCTTGTTCCATCGATGGTCAACCCTCTGGCCATGGTTCAAACTCCAGTTCCAGCTCAACCCATTGTGGTTCTTCGTGTTGAGGCGAAGCCTTCTGATTTGACACTCCCAAACCTAACAGGCGGATGGGGTGTGAGTGGAATTCTACGCTTTGCATCAGCTGCTTGGCCAACGGAAGAATCTCGTCCTTGGTGCGAAGCACATGGTCAGCGGTGATGCTCCGGGTGATTTGCCGGAATTCGTGGAACTCAGCATATTGTCGAGCGTGAGCAAACTTTACTTTCAGCGTAAGCGTCCGACCTTCGAAGTCGTTCTTCTCAATGCGTCTGACCAACTCCAGCACCGTATGATACAGGTGGATGGTGACGGCGGCGTTTTCGCTGATGTCAGTTTCAAAGGTCTGTTCACAGCTCACGCTCTTCCGCTCCCACTCACTGACGACAGGACGGTGGTCGATGCCTCGTGAGAAGTCGTGAAACACCTGCCCCATCTTGCCGAACTCCTGAGTCAGTCGGCTCAGCGACGTGTTCCTCAGGTCCATGCCTGTGAAGATGCCCATGCGGTGCATCTTCTCCGCCGTCTTTTGGCCCACGCCCCAAATCTTCTCCACCTTCAGTTGCGCAATGAAGTCCAGTGCCCGGTCAGGGTGAATCACCGTCAGCCCATCGGGTTTGCGCCAGTCGGAGGCAATCTTTGCCAGAAACTTGCAGTAGCTCACCCCCGCTGATGCCGTCAGTCCTGTCGTCTCAAGGATGCGCTGCTTCATCTCGCGGGCAATGTCCACTCCCAACTCCATGCCTTTCTTGTTCTCCGTTACGTCGAGAAAGGCTTCGTCGAGCGATATGGGCTCTACCAGGTTGGTGTAGTCGTGGAAGACTTCGTGCAATTGTGCCGACACCTCCTTATACCGTTGAAAGTGCGGCTCTACGATGATCAGCTGCGGACACAGCCGCTTGGCCACCAGAATGGACTGTGCCGAGTGCACCCCATAGCGCCGGGCCTCGTAGCTCGCTGTCGACACCACGCCACGCTCAGCATCGTGGCCCACCGCTATCGGCTTGCCCTTCAGCTCAGGATGGTCACGCTGCTCTACAGCCGCGAAGAACTGATCCATATCCACATGAATAATCTTCATCGATGGTAGTTAATTGAACGATACAAACGCTCCCTTGGCGCATGCTTTTTATCGTGTAGGCAGGGTGACAGCGTTGAGGCTCTCGCCATTGCTGAAAAGAGAGCCTCCCAGCTGCGTGGCTTGCATGGGCAACGCCCCCTGCTGAGGGCGGGAAAGTCGGCCAGCACGATATACATGCACTGTTGTAATACTCTGCAAATATACAATAATCTATTGGAAAGCCAAGGGGCTCAGAAGCGATTTTGCATTATTTAACGGCGGGGCAAGAGCGGTAGGAAAATTCTGTTGCCTCTGCAGGGCTGCCCCTATCTGATGCAAATAGTAATCAGTTCACCACAGGAGCTGGGGTAGGGTGCCCCGTGCTCCCGTGGTGAACCAAGGTGGTGTACGTTGCTCTTCGCTACTTCACGTACACCTTCCGCACAGTGCCGTTCTGCATCACCACAATGTTCAGCCCCTTCTGAAGACGGCCCAGTGGCTTTCCATCAACCGTGTAGATGTGGGCACGGCCCTGTGCCACCAAGGCCATGATGTCGACGATGCCCGACTCAAAGTTTGCATACACCACCACGTCGTGTGCTGGCATCGTTTCCGGCAGGTCCACCCATTCGAAGGTGATGTAGTCGCCCTCTGGCTGTGGCTCCGGCGTGATGGCGGCACCATACTCGTACACCACCTGCTTGTACACCTCGTCGCCAATCATATACGTCAGCGTGTAGCTGTTGATGCTGAAGGTGCCCGTCACTATCACATCGTATGCGGGCATGGTCTCGGGTATCATGCCCCATCCGCTGAAGGTGTAGCCCTCCCTTTCGGGCGTTGCTTCGGGGGTGATGGCGGCGCCGTAGACCACCTCGTAGGTCTTGTACACTTCGCCGTCAATCATATACGTCAGCGTGTAACTGTTGATGTTGAAGGTTCCCGTCACCGTCACGTCGTGTGCGGGCATGGTCTCTGGTATCTCGCTCCAGCCGCTGAAGGAGTACCCCTCCTTTTCGGGCGCATCTTCGGGTGTGATGGCGGTGCCGAAGTCCAACTCGAAGGTCTTGTACGTCTCGCCGTCAACGATGTAGGTCAGCGTGTAGTGGTTGACGCTGAAGGTTCCCGTCACCGTCACGTCGTGTGCGGGCATGGTCTCTGGTATCTCGCTCCAGCCGCAGAAGGTATAGCCCTCCCTTTCGGGTGCTGCTTCGGGGGTGATGGCGGCGCCGTAGTCCACCTCGTAGGTTTTGTACACTTCGCCGTCAACGATGTAGGTCAGCGTGTAGTGGTTGACGCTAAAGGTTCCCGCCACCGTCACGTCGTGTGCGGGCATGGTCTCTGGTATCTCGCTCCAGCCACTGAAGGAGTATCCTTCCTTTTCGGGTGTATCTTCGGGGGGGATGGCGGTGCCGAAGTCCAACTCGAAGGTCTTGTATGTCTCGCCGTCAACGAGGTAAGTCAGCGTGTAGTGGTTGACGCTGAAGGTTCCCGTCACCGTCACGTCGTGGGCAGGCATGGTTTCGGGTATCTTGCTCCAGCCGCTGAAGGAATATCCCTCCTTTTCGGGTGCTGCTTCGGGGGTGATGGCGGTGCCGTAGTCCACCTCGTAGGTTTTGTATTCCTCGCCGTCAACGATGTAGGTCAGCGTGTATTGGTTGACGGTGAAGGTGGCTTTAATGGTCAGGTCGCCATTTACTTCAGTTACCGTGTAGCGACTCTCCACCACCTGCTCGGTGATGTCCTCCCCATTCACCACGGCCTGTCCCAGGCTGTGCCCTTCGTCGGGCACGAACTGCAACTCCACATCGCTGCCTTTCTTGATTCTCTCTGGCGTCTCCGTGCCGTTGATGAGCACCTTGCCACCATCGTTCTTCTCAATGTTGATGGCAATATACTTGTATACCGGCTCACCCTCTACGATGAAGAAGAACTCCTTCCACTGGTCGGCGGCCTGATAGTCAGCCATGTTGCCGGCGGGCACCGTCAGCGTGCAGTTCCACTTGTTGATGTCGTCGAGCGCCTGTGAACCGCAGACGGGCGGTTCGGGCGAGCGGCTGGTGATGGCCTCCATCGCCGTGCAGTCGCTGAAGGCTTCCTTTCCTATCTGCTCCACGTTCATGCCAAACGAGAACTTCTTCAGGCTGGAGCAGCCTGAGAAGGCCCAGTTGCCGAAGCTCTCCACGCCGTCGCCAATCTTCACGTCCTGCAGGTTGGTGCAACCGTAGAACTCATTATCCGAGATTTCCGTCTCTTTGTCGGTGATGACCACCGTGCGGAGGCTGGTGTTGCGATAGAAAGGTGAATAGCCATAATTGCTGCCCGTGTTGTAGCTGATGTTACCACCGATATATACCGAGTCAAGCGGACACGATGAGAAGAGGGGTGAAGAGCCGTTGCTACCTAATGATAGAATGGTAGACCTGTCGGCCATCACAACATTCCGTAGACTGGTACAACCCTGAAAGACATAGTTCTGGATGTCGGTAACAGACTGGGGGATTTCTATCTTAGGCAGTGATGAACAACCAGAGAAGGCAGATGTTCCAATTGTCTTAACAGCAGTGCCAATGTTCGCAGAGACCATCTGCAAGCAATCGGAGAAAGCATATCGGCCGATGGATGTAACGGCATTGGGAATGATAATGCTTTGGAGCAAGGAACATCCCGAGAATGCTTCGTTCCCAATGCTTGTCACGGCTTCACCAAGCGTGGCACTTGTCATTGCCTTGCAGCCTTGGAAAGCACTTGCACCAATGGAGCCTTTATTCGTGAGTTGTGCAATGGTCAAACCCGTGCAACCATAAAAGGCTGAAACTTTGATGTCGGTGACGTTGCTACCCACCTGTAATGTCTTCAAACCTGTGCTCCCATAGAAAGCCTTTTCACCAAGGTATCCGCTGTTGTTGATGTTCGCCGTAAACACACTGGTGATTCCTTGGAAAGCAGAAGCTCCAATATTGCCTCCATTAGTAGCTGATACTTGGCCGATGTTAGTACAGCCATAAAAAGCATTATCCTCCACATCACCGTTGAAGCTCAACTCCACATTATTAATATATCGGTTTCTATAACAGGCATACTGCCGAACACCTTTGACGGTCATTTCGACTCCCCTGTATGATACCTTCTCTCCAATATTGACATTGGTTGCGCTTTCGTCATAAAGGCAGTCAATGGCATCACAAGTCCTGTCTGAAGGTCTGACTGGGACGTACTTTACCCCATCCACCTCAAACATAGAACTAAGGAAGGGATATTCAATCTTGTTGTTGAGATTGGTATAAAGGTTGTTGGCCACATAGTTCACGGTTCCTGCCGCATTTCCATACCCATTAGGAGGTGTGTTCGTTAGCCAGATGGTCTTTACAGGCTTGTAATAATAGTCGCCATTTCTAAAAGCATTTGAATTAATTGACAACACACCAGTCCCTATGGTGAGAGACTTCAAGCTATTACCTGTACCAAACACGTAATCAGGTAGACTTGTCACGCCGTTGCCCACCACAATAGACTGTAGGCTGGAGCAGCCAATGAACGCAGAGCTGCCGATGCTGGTAATGGAGTTCGGGATGGTCACGCTCGTCAGGCTGGAGCAGTTGTAGAATGCAGAGCTGCCGATGCTGGTCACGGAGTTAGGAATGGTTACGCTCGTCAGGCTGGAGCAGTTGTAGAACGCTTTACTATCGATGCTAGTAACCCCATCAGGAATAGCAAACTCTTTTATTTCATTTCCTTCTTCATCTATCAAATGAACAGGCTTGTTTATTGCAGACGCAATAAGACGAACAACGCTATTGCTGCAGAAAGAGGAATAATCAGTTACAGGAACATTCACGTTCGTCAGGTTAGAGCAACCAAAGTATTTGCAACTTGTTGTGTACCAATTTGTTTTGATTAAAACGGTAGAAAAGTGATTATGTGGATTTAATGGAGGATGAAAAAGACGAAGATTTAACGTTTTTAACTTTCTTACACCTCAAAATCGATGAAAATGTGCAGATCCTAAGCTGTTATTATAACTTTCGTGTATACTTTCTTCGATAGTAATCTAAAACTGCGACAGCCTGTCGCAGTTGTACATTGAGGAAATACGGGTATTGATGTGCAAGTTCGGAGGCTAGACTATACCATATTATTATAGTACGCGTGTTGTGATTCTTTCTCCAAAACGGTTCAAGAACAGATAACCGCTTTCTCTTTTGTTGGAGTTTAGCCATTTTATTGATTCTTCTCTCAATTTTTGGGTGATGAACAAACGACGTATCTTTCCCCCTTTGGTGTAGATGTCGTAATATCCAGCATTAACATGCTCGACTTTTAGTTGCACCAGTTCACTCACTCTTGCACCTGTTGCTGCAAGGAAACGTACTACAAAGTACCATTCTGTGTTGTCTTCCTTCTTTAGTTTGTTCTTTAGGAAAGTGTAATCCGCATTGCTGATAACATTCTCCAAATAACTACGTTGCTGTACTTTGACCGATTTAAGACGCAAATCTGACTTTCCAAGAAATTCAAGATACTTGTTCAATGCCTGAATACGCAGATTGACTGTCTTAGGCTTGAAAGTCTCAATGAGATAAGTCTTGTAAAGCAGAAGTTCGTTCTTTTTTACACTCTTGTGCTTTGAGTGAAATTCGTTTACGGCATAAATATATGCCGAAACGGTGTTCTTGGCCATATTCGATATAACCAGGAACTCTTTAAACTTTTCTACCATGATGATTATTATTTTGATATGAGGAATAGTCCCCATTATAACATGATAAATAAGTTTGTGTAATTCCTATTATGAGAAGATACTCGCTACGGGAGAGGTGAAGTGCATAGACGAAGAGATTCCTTTCGACATTCCTGCTGGTTGGGAATGGTGTAGATTCTCGTCTCTCTATCTTTCTCTAACAGATGGCACTCATTCTACACCAAAGTATCAAGACTATGGCATCCCTTTTATATCTGTTAAGGATATGAGTTCAGGGAAACTTAACTTTAATAATACAATATATATATCACAAGAAGAACACAATATTTTAACAAAAAGATGCAATCCACAAAAGGGTGATTTGTTATTATCAAAAGTAGGAACTACGGGCATCCCTCTAATAATAGATACGGAAAGTGATTTTTCTATATTTGTAAGTCTAGCACTTGCGAAATTTTCACATGATTTTGTGAATCCTGAATATTTGATTTATCTGATTCAAAGTCCTTTAGTACAGAATCAAGCTAGTGAAAATACTAGAGGTGTTGGCAACAAGAACTGGGTTCTTTCGGCAATATCTAATACGCTCATGGTCTTACCACCATACAAAGAACAGTGTCGTATTGTGAACAAAATACGGATTCTTGAGCCATGTCTAGAAAAATACACAAATAGCTTTCTAAAACTTGAAAGTCTCAACAATTCGATAAACGAAACATTAAAGAAGTCTGTTCTACAAGAAGCAATTCAAGGCAGACTTGTACCACAGATTGCAGAAGAAGGGACTGCCCAAGAGTTGCTTGACCAGATTCAAGCTGAGAAGCAACGACTTGTCAAAGAGGGCAAATTGAAGAAGTCTGCATTAACTTCATCCGTCATCTATAAAGGTGACGATAACGAATTTATCAACATGATTCGTCAAATCAAGTCCACATTCCTTGCCTATTAGGATTGCCAAATCCGATAAACTCACCATTCTCAGTTTCATCGATGAGCTGAATAAACTCTTCTGAATACTTCATGTCTTACTTGGTGTATTGGTTATACATTATTCTTATCATTTCAAGAATCTCTTCCCTCATATAGTTGGGTTCGAGCACCTCTACCTGTGTCCCCATTCTCAGCACCTCCTGGTAAAGGTCGTACGTTGGACGGACAAACAACTCAAAGATGCTGTACTCATCGTTGCGTTCAATCTCCTGCTGGCTTTCGTGAAGAGGGAGGTCGCGAACATAGTTTGCTTGGAAAGCTGTTATTTTCAATCTTACAACTCTTGCTTCAGGACCAAACGTATCCGACATCACACCATAGCAATCACGGAAGAACTCTTCTGCCGAGAAGTCGTCAGGCATTGTAAATACCTCATCCATCACCTGCATGTCAACAATACGGTCAAGACAATATCTGCGAACCTCATTCGTGTTAACAGTATTGGCAACGATGTACCAACGCTGATGCCAGAGTCGCAATAGGTATGGTTCTACGATAAGGAGAGAATCCTTGTTTTCGCAGTAATCATGGCTGATAATGCGCAAGCGATGGTTGTTCTTCATGGCAGTCATTATAGTGTCCAGATGATTCTCTGCCGATGGAATATTCTCCAGCATGATGCGACCATGCAACGACTTATGTTCCATCAAAGCATTGCTGACACTATTCACGGAGTAAAGCCATCGCTCCATCGAACCGTTCTTCAACTCATCTGGATTCTCCAGATAATATCTGTATTCGCCCTTACCTTCATTAGCTACAATTATACCAAACGTATCAAAGATAACATCAATCCATTTATGAAGGGTTCGCTTGGAAAGGTCGATGCCACCACTAAACTTCTCATTGCGAACCCACTTGTCATTGAGTTCACTATAAGAAATTTTGCCAGCTTTGTGCCGATATTGATGATGTGTTCGCTGATAGTTCTTTTATCTTTATTGAGGTTTTGCTGATTTCTCCGGGAAAAAAATATGCACACGAGTGCCGGAAAAACTAGCCTTCGTGTGCCAAATATTAAAGCGAATAGATTAATTTTCAAATAGTTGCAAGTGTTCTACATACTATTTGGAAAGTGGTTCTATGTTCCAATGCTGTTTGATTG
>CADASP010000011.1 GCA_902790625.1 uncultured Prevotellaceae bacterium
ATGTACATGATGCTCTGTAGAATGTTTTTACGAGTTCCACGATTCCGCGTAACATTTGATTTGTGTGCCGTCCAAAAAAGAAAGAGAAAGGGGCAGATAGGTTTGAATATGGTGCAGTTTAGTTTATCCCCATATTAAATATCCATAACCTAAACTAAACCTTTTATCTTCCGACGATGAAACTTCGTCATCAAATACGTTTCTCAAAAAAGGGTTAGAAATGACAATGAGCATCACTAAAACAAAGGAATTCAAAATGATTATCAGTCATTTATATTTGCAGATTCTACATTCTGCATCTGAAAGTAGATTTTGCGTGGGTGTCTGTTTTATTTCTCTACGGCATCAAGCAGATAGGGCAACGCCCAAAACAGGTGAAAGCTACGCCCAAAGTTTGAAAAAGCCGTTACATTCCACGACGTGGAATGATAAAACCACGACGTGAAACGAGAATTTCACGTCGAGAAATAAACTTTTCCTTCCATACGAAATGTTTTAGAAACAATTTGAATATGTCATACGAAGCGATAATCGACAAGTACTATCCCGAAGACGACGACCTGCGCCGTCTGCTGCTGCTCCACTCACGCCAGGTGGCCGACCGCTGTCTGCTGGTGGCTCGTCGCCACCCTGAGCTGCCTCTTGACACTGCTTTCTTGGAGGAAGCGGCGATGCTCCACGACATCGGCATCCGCTGGTGCCACGCCCCCGGCATCTTCTGCATGGGCAGCGAGCCTTATATCCGCCACGGATTGATAGGCGGCGAACTGCTCAGAACCGAAGGACTGGAACGCCATGCCCGAGTGTGCGAGCGCCATACCGGCACCGGCCTCACCTGCCAGCAGATACTTCAGCAACAGCTGCCCCTGCCCCCGGCCGACTACGAGCCGCAGACGATGGAAGAGCAACTGGTGTGCTATGCCGACAAGTTCTATTCCAAGTCGCGCCCCCAGCGTGTGCTCACCGTGGAGCAGGCCGCCCAGAGCCTGGCCAAGTTCGGGCAGGAGGGCGTGCAGAAGTTCCTCGCCTGGGCTCAGCTGTTTGAGTGATTTGCTGTAGGGACGGTCACAGATTGCTTTCTGACTTGTATCGATAGTACTCGCTCACCAAGCTCTTGTATCCCATCTGCTTGAGCTGGGCATAGTCAGTTTTGTAATTGGTCTTCTTGTGTTTCCCCGTGCTGAGGAAACGGATGTTTTGTTGCAGGTAGTGGTCGATGCCCTTCAGACCGTCGGCGCTGTTGATGACGGGGAAGAACCACCTCGACCACGTCAGCGTCTCGGAGTCGTCGTTCTCAAAGAAAACGCGGTTGAAATGGTTGATGAGTCCTTTCATCGCCTTTTCAGGCCCTATCTGGTTCTTGTTGCTCCAGCGCATCAGTGCCTTGGTGGCCCGCTTTATCTTGCCTTTCATCTTCTTCTTCGTGGCCTCCGAGATGTCTATGCTACGGCCGTGGCACTTGAATCCCAAAAACTCGTAGGCTTCTTCGGGCGAATAGATTTGTTCTTTGGCGGGGTTGATTTCAAGTTGATACTTCTTGAGTAGCTCAGCCATCTGGCTTTTGTATTCTCCAAGTGTCTCGCGGTCGGGGGCAAACATGATGATGTCGTCGGAATAGCGGGCATAGACCACGTTGGCATCATGAAAATGCCAGTCCACATCCTTCAGATACACATTGGCAAGGAAAGGCGATGTGGGCGTGCCAGCCATCACGCCGTGGCTTTCGCAGATGGTGGTGCCGTTGTAGATGGCCCTGTCGTCGGTCAGCATGGTCTTGAAGAATTGGAACAGCGGCTGGTCATCAGCCAGCATTTCGGCCAATGTAGGCAGCAAGATGTCGATGGAGATGGAATTGAAATAATCGTGGATGTCGAGCTTGTAAGCCCACATCTTTCGGTCTCTGATGGCGCGGTTGATGCTGAAGACGGCATCGCAGGCTTTCACCCCCCTGCGAAATGCGTAGCAGTTGGGAGCGAAACACCTGTCGTAGTCGTAGAGCTTAAAGGCGATGAGCTTGAGCGTCGTCATCTCGTCGGGCGCATACCTGTAGACCACGCGCTTCTTGCCCGTCCCCATCTTGTTGATGACCATCTTCTTGGGAATGCCCAAGCCCTCGCCTTGGGCTATCTTCTGTGCCAGCGGAAGATAGCCTTCGCGTTCCACATAATTGTCGGCTTCGTCAAACTCATGCCATGTGAAACGCCCTTTCAGCAGACGGTAGGCCAGAAAGTCCTCCCACGTCTGCTGTTGAGTGAGTTGCGTTAAGATGCTGTCCATGAAATGGAAAGAAAAAGGGGAATGGTTTTGAATCTGCAAAATTGCAGATCACGGGAGGATACCTTGTCCTGTTGCCTGCAAAACATAGTTGTGCGGACAAGGCTGCCTCCTTTGCAGGCGCAGTCATCGCTGCATCCCCTTTTTCTGTTTCGATTAGCCCAAGAACTTGCGAATGCGTCCAATCACATAGCCTCTTTCGTTGGGCATCTGTGTATAGAAGTTGATGTAGGGAATGCCCAGCTTCTTGGCATACATCCTTGCTATCAAGTACTTCACGTTGCTGTCGTGGGTGTGGCCGTTGCCGAGCATGACCACCGCTTTGGCTATGCCGCCATTCTGCAGCACGAAGGTGTAGGGCTGTCCCCATTCGGCTTTGTAGGCTTGGCAGGGGCGTGTCTTGTAGAGTTGGAACTCGTCGGTGGCGAATCCTGCCAAATCGGTGACCGCTACTTTCTCGCGAATCGTAAACGACGGGAAATCCTTCATCAGTATTTCCCTGAAATAGGCTTCCCATTCCTCGGCGGTCTTCTCTCGCTCCACTGTGGGTGCGGCAGCATGCTGTGCTGGGCGAGCCTGTCGTGTGGGGGCCGCTTCTCTTGCCGAGTCGTCGATGCTGTCCTTGGCGATGTTCAAAATCTTTAATAATAATCTTCCGAAGTTCATTTTTTTGTCTTCTTTTAGGTGAGTAGTTGAATGGCTCCTTTTAGGGGCGCAAACGGCAGGATGGTTTTGGTCGAGCAGTCTTTCCCCTCCCTATGGAAGGAGAGAAAAGGCTGCACATGACCATAACCTTCGTTGTACAGAGGGCTTTAATAGCCAAAGATTTCCTTCGTGGTGATGCGGCGCACGGGTCCATACTTCGAGAGCGACTTCATGTCGAGTTCGCGCTCGTCGCCCAGGATGATGTAGCGGTAGGGCTTGTGGGCCATCTGCTGTTGCTCGAAGCTCACGATGTCCTGCAGCTTCAGTGCGGGCAGTGCCTCGTAGATGCGCTGGTTGCGGTCGTAGTCGATGCCCAGCTGCTTGGCCACGAGCCATGCGTTGATGAGTCCGAACTTGGTGGTGCGCTGGCTCTGCAGCCGCTTGGTCAGCGCCTCCTTGGCAATGTTGAAGGCCGTCTCGCTCTGCGGGATGGTGTCCAGGATTTGGTGGAACTGGCGCACGCAGTCCATCATCTTGTCGTTCTGCGTGATGATGTGGGTGAAGAAGTACTCTGGCTCACCCTCATAGTCGGGATCCATGTAGCGTGCAAATGCGTTGTAGGCCAGTCCGCGTGCCTCGCGCAGCTCCTGGAACACGATGGTGTTCATGCCACCGCCGTAGTACTCGTTGAAGAGTGCCTGCACGGCATCCTCGTCGGGGTTCCAGGGGCGCAGCTCGTTGTGCACCATGCGCATGTAGATGTTCTTGGCGTCGTAGGGCGCAATCAGCACCTCGTTCTCAGGTGTGGCTTGCAGGGTGTAGTGCTGTCCCTGCGGGGCGGGCTTCAGGTTGTCGGCCATCTGGTGCTTCTGTGCCAGCACGTCTTGCAGCTCGTTGGCTTTCAGCGGTCCGTAGTAGAGCACGGTGTGCTCATAGTCCTTCAGCCCCTTCAGCAGGTCGAGCAGTTCTTGCGGGTCGGTCTGCATCAGCTGTTCGGTGGTCAGGATGTTGCGGTAGGGGTTGTAGGGGCCATAGAGTCCGTAGCTCACCAGTCGGCTGAAGTTTGCCTGCTGGTTCAGCTTGTTGTCTTGGCGGGCCTTCTCGGTCAGCGCCACATACTGCATGTATGCGTCGGTGTCCACCTTGGCGTTCTGTAGCAGGTCTTCCAGCAGTTCCAGTGCCTGCGGCATGCTCTCGGCCAGTCCGTTCAGGCCAATGTTGATGTTGCGGGCACCCACCGAGATGTGGAAGTTGCAAGCCAGCTTGTAGAACTGCTGCTTCAGCTGCTCGGCCGTGAGCTTGTCGGTGCCCAAGTAGTCGATGTAGTCGGCGGCGTAGTTGTAGCGCACGTCGGTCTCCTCGCCAAAGTCGTAGTGGAACTGCAGCGCGAAGCGCCCGTTCTCCTTGTTCTCTACGTAGGCATAGGGCAGCTTGTCGGCAATCGTGCCGAAGGTCAAATCCTTCTTGAAGTCTACGAAGACGGGCTCGATGGGTTTCACCTCCGTGTTCTGTATCTCCTCGACGAAGGGCGACACCAGGTCGCGGTTGGTGGGGATGGCGGTGATTTGTGGCTTGTCAATCTTCTTCTGCGTCTCGTCGATGCCCTGCAGCTTCTTCACGCAGGCATAGCCATCGGTGAAGTGCTGACATGCAAACTCGCAGATTTGCTCCTTCGTGATGGCGCTGATGCGGTCGAGATGTCCCACGTGCTGCTCCCACGGCATGCCGTTGATGAATGCGTCGACAAACATGCTGGCACGAGCGCGGTTGCTCTCTAATGAGTTGTAGTACTGCAGCTTCAGGTTGTTCACCACCGATGGCAGCAGGTCGTCGCTGAAGTCGCCGGCTTTCAGCTTCTCTATCTCGTCGAGCAGCATCAGGCGCACCTCGTCGAGCGTCTGCCCCTCGCGTGGTACGCCTATCATCAGGAACATCGAATGGTCGCGGGCATTCACCGTGCCACCTTCGGCGGCGAGCATCTTCATCTGCTGGGTGATGTCGAGGTCGATGAGTCCGGCGGTGCCGTTGCTCAGCATGTGCTCTATCACCTCCAGCGTGTCGGCCTGCAGTGATGCGGCTCCGTCGAAGGCCCATCCCAGCCACAGCATCTCCTGCTCCAGTCCCACCACGGTGGTGTCTTGCGGAGCGGTGAGCACGGGCTGCTCGTCGAACACGGGCTGGGCCACGTCGTCGCCGGCCTTCCACTGGCCGAAGTACTTCTCAATGATGGCGATGGTGGCGTCGGGGTCCAGGTCGCCAGCCATGCAGATGGCCACGTTGTTGGGCACATACCACTTCTTGAAATACTCCTTGATGTTGCTGATGGAGGGGTTCTTCAGGTGCTCCTGCGTGCCGATGGTGGTCTGCGTGCCGTAGGGGTGCGTGGGGAACAACTTGGCCAACAGGGCGTTGAACACCTTGTCCTGGTCGCTGGCCAGGTGGATGTTGTACTCCTCGTAGACGGCCTCCAGCTCGGTGTGGAAGCCGCGTATCACCATATTCTGGAAACGCTCGGCCTGAATCTTGGCCCAGTTCTCCACCTCGTTGCTGGGGATGTCCTCCACGTAGCAGGTCACGTCGAACGAGGTGTAGGCGTTGGTGCCCTCGGCACCGATGGCCGACATCAGCTTGTCGTACTCGTTGGGGATGAAGTACTGTGCTGCCAGCTGGCTCACCGAGTCGATGCCGTGGTAGGCCTGTCGGCGCTCGTCGGGGTCGGTCAGCTGCCGATACTGCTCATAGCGCTGCTCAATGTCGGCCAGCAGAGGGGCCTCGGCCTCGGGGTCGGTGACGCCAAACTTGTTGGTGCCCTTAAACATCAGGTGCTCCAGATAGTGCGCCAGGCCGGTGGTCTCGGCGGGGTCGTTCTTCGAGCCTGTGCGCACGGCGATGAACGTCTGTATGCGCGGCTCCTCCTTGTTCACGCTGAGGTAGACCTTCAGCCCGTTCTTCAGGGTGTAGATGCGCGTCTGCGACATGTCGCCCTTCACTTCCTCGTAGTTCTTTTTGGTGCAGGCACTCAGCACGAGCAGCGGCACCAGGAATAGCAATAGCTTTTTCATTTCGTTCGGTTTTTTCGAAGTCTAATTATTTATCGTGTGCAAAGTTACGAAAAGTAGAGCGCATGACAAAAGAAAATGTCCTTTTTTTTTCAGCGAGGGAGCTAATTTGCCGTACAGACGGCAATGTTCTTGCAAAAGGCAATCGATGAACGATACTCAACTCCAGTCTTTGCGCTCTTTTTTCAGGTTCTGAGAGCTTCTACTTTACTACTTTACCTCCTCTACTCCTCAACTCCTTACTCAACTTGAGAAAGATGAGTAAACCTTATCATTTTTTTTCGGATTATTGCATGTTTTATGCTGCGTTTTTCGTAATTTTGCATTCGATAGCAGTATTCGTCGTGATGAACGTATTATTTAAGGATAAAAATAACAGAAAAATGCATCAAAGAATGATAGAAATTGCATGGCGCTTAGGAAAACGCCAATCGTTGTTGCTGCTGCTGTTTTCTGTTGGAAGCAGTGTGTGTAGTGCTCTGCCTGTCGATGAACTCAGTGCACGACAGTCGGCAAGTCAGTTTCTCAACCAACTATATCAGCATGGTCGTCGTGCCAGCAAAGTAGAGACAGGGCAGTTGAGGCTGGCGTATACGGCAGAGATGGATAGCCGACCCCTGTTCTATGTTTTCAATACATCTGACGACGAGGGGTTTGTGCTTGCTGCAGCCGACGACTGTGCTGCACCAGTGTTGGGCTATTCTGACAATGGCTCTTTTGACTATGGCCGCATTCCCGATGGGCTTAAAGGACTCTTGAAAAGCTATGAAAAGCAGATAACCTGTGCAGTGGCAAGCGGTGCAGGCGAGTACAGACAGGCCACTCCAAAGGACGACCGATTGGATGTAGGTCCTCTTATCCTCACACATTGGGATCAAAGGGCCCCCTACAATGCCCTTTGCCCACTTTACCAAGGCAATAGCACTCTAACGGGGTGTGTGGCTACGGCAACCGCACAGCTGATGTATTACCACCAATGGCCCAAGCAGGGTAGGGGGCACCTCGCCTATGTGTGGAAAGGAAAGAAACTGTCGGTAGATTTCTCACAGGCTCATTTTGAGTATGAGAAGATGCGGCTGGAATACCGTGCCAATACGCCTGACGAAGACCAGGCAGTGGCCACTCTGATGTATTACAATGCCCTGGCTGCCGAAGCTGATTTTGGCATTAATATCACATACGGATATTTTGACACTCAAAAGCTGCATCTCTATTTCGGTTATAAGGATCAGATGGGATGGCTCGACATGGATTATTCTACCCCTGAGGCATTCGATGAGGTGCTCTTCGACAATTTGGAGCGTGGGCTGCCTGTGCTTTATCGTGCCGAAGACCCTTCGGTGTGGGCTCATGTGTTTCTTGTAGATGGATATCGTGTCGACGGCTATTATCACATGAACCTTGGATGGGGTGGCTATGCGGATGGGTACTATCTGCTCAACGTGGTGAATACACCGTCGGCAAACCTGCGGACTGGACAGATGATGGTCTATAACATCGAGCCTGAAGATGAGCAGGATGGTGTCGTCACCCAGTACTTCCAATCTGATGCTGTCAGCGATGGCGTGTTTACGATGTTAGGGCAGCATTGCGGCCATGCTGATGCGTTAGACCGTTTGCCATCGGGTATTTATATAATAGGTGGGCGCAAGGTGATGAAACGATAACGGGTGGTGACAAATGTCATCCTTCTATCATCGAAAGGTGTGCCTTCATTTCAAGCAGGCATGGAATCTTCAAATAAGCCACCGTCCTTTCAACCATCAGGTTGAAAAAAGCGGGCCTGTACGGGTGAAAATATGCAAATCCTTTCCATCATCACTTGTAAATTTCGGTTGGCAGCGGCCGCTGCCATCATTGGCGGCGTTCGCTGCCATCATTGGCAGCGGCCGCTGCCAATCATTTCCCCGCCCGCTGCCAACCTTTCGCTCGCCATCAACAATGCTCACCTGCATGTCATCACTTTTTTTGCGAATTGTTTGCTGATTCCGCAAATAATTCGTTTATTTCTTCAAAGAAATGTATTTTCAAATTTGTGCCCTCGCTCAATCGCCATCAACAGCGGCGATGTATATCCTGCCATTCTTGGGATACTGCGTGCCCTCGGCTATTGTGTGACGGCCCCCCCTTCAAGGTCACTTACGGCAGAATGCGGATAATCATATTCTTCATCCATAGCAGGAGTAAGGAGGGGCATTTCTGGCTCTAAAGCCATCGAAAAAGCTAAACGCAACAGGCGGATATACAAGCCGTTGGCAGCTAACCGAAATTAGGAGCGCGACTTTTTCCAAAAAGTCAACGCCAAATTTCAAAAAGTCAACGCCAAATTCCAAAAAGGAGCGCTCCAAATTCTCGTCGACGATAGCGAATGCAAAATCTGCCCCTTTTTTTAGCCGTCGACGCACTTCTTCGCCAAATTGTTTGGTGGTTTTTGCGGAAATTTGTAATTTTGCCAGCACGAAGCGATGACATGAACTACTTACTAATACAACCCAACCACATGAAACGACTCTTTTTGATGGCCCTGTGCCTGTTGTCGCTGCCCTCGGTGGCGCAGCCCCAGGCCAGCGAGGTGCTCGACGTGGCCCGTCGAGCCAACGACTACTTCATGAAGAAGTATGAAGACCCCACCGTGCCCACCAACTGGAAGCGCATACGCCCCAGTTCGCTGTGGACGCGCGCCGTGTACTACGAAGGGCTGATGGCACTGCAAGACATCGACCCGCAGCAGCGCTACATCGACTATGCTACAACCTGGGCCGACTTCCACCAGTGGACCCCGCGCAATGGCGTGAACACATGCGACGCCGACGACCAGTGCTGCGCTCAGACCTACGTGGAGCTGCTGCCTTATACTGGACGGTGCCGTGACAAGGACTATGTGCTTGACTGCAAGGAACTGAATAATGTACGGGCGAACCTGGAACACCAGATGCAGACACCGAATCCAAAGAACGGCTCGCTCTATGGCTGGTGGACATGGATTGATGCCATTCAGATGGCCATGCCGCTCTATATGCAGATGTATCAGCTGATGGGCGACGAGCGCTATCTCGACCACGGCATGATGATGTATCGCTGGAGTCGAAACGAGTGTGGCGGTGGCCTCTTCAATGTGAAGGAGGGACTGTGGTGGCGCGATGCCGACTATGTGCCGCCCTATAAGGAACCCGACGGCCAGCAGTGCTACTGGAGCCGAGGCAACGGATGGGTGTATGCCGCCCTGGTGCGCTGCATGAATGTGCTGCCGCAGAAGTCGAAGGCTTATAAGGAGCTGAAGAAAGATTTCCTGCTGATGTCGGAAGGGTTGCTGCGCTGCCAGCGCCCCGACGGATTCTGGAACCCCAGCTTGGTGAGCACCAACTATGCCATGCCCGAGACCAGCGGCACCGCACTCTTCCTCTATGGTATGGCATGGGGCATACAGAAGGGCTATCTGAAGGCTGCCGACTACCGCCCTGCCTGCGACCGTGCATGGGAGGCCATGGCCACCAAGGCTGTGCATCCCGATGGGTTCCTGGGCTGGATGCAGGGAACGGGCAAGGACCCCTCAGCTGGACAGCCGCTGAGCTACACCCGCATCCCCGATTTCGAAGACTATGGCACGGGCTGCTTCCTGCTGGGGGCCACAGAATACTACAAGCTGGTGAAATAAAAGCCCCTGTCGACCTCTGAGGGGGACTTCCTCTTCAAATAGTTAAGAACTATGCCCCAACAGTTAACTAAGCATAAAAACTCTTAACTTCTGCCCCCTAACTCCTAACTATTTAGTACTTTTGCGTCCAAATTGTACGAACAAACATTTATCGCTATGAAGAAACTGTTACTTTTTGCCTTGCTGCTCATCTGTAGCGCAACGGCAGTGCTGGCTCAGAAGCCGGCCGAAATTAAGTTCGACGCAGTGTCGCACAACTTTGGCGAGTTCTCCAAGCAGAACCCCATCGTCAGCACCAAGTTCACTTTCACCAATGTAGGTGAGCAGGATTTGGTCATCAACCAGGCAGTAGCTTCCTGTGGCTGCACGGTGCCCAAGTACACCAAGGAACCCATCAAGCCGGGTCAGAAGGGCGAAATCAATGTCACCTACAATGGCACTGGCAAAGCGCTGGGCCACTTCAAGAAGAGCATCACCGTCCGCACCAATGGTGCTGTGGAAATCACTCGCCTCTACATTGAAGGCGACATGAAAGAGTGAAGCCTTTTTAAGTGAAAAGTGAATAATGAGAATTGAAAAGTGGGCTGCGCATCAACAACGCGCAGCCCACTTTTCAATTCTCACTTTCCGTATCTTCTAAAATTCTCCCTTCGAAAACGATGCGCAGCTCTTCCCCTCTCACATCCTTGGTGCCCGTTTCGTTTGTTGTGGCATAGCCCAACCCCGCTATGGTTTTATCTGCCAAGCTGGGCAACCGTTGCTTTCATTGTCGTTGCCAGCTGCTTGTGGATAATCGGATAAAGGTATAAGTAGAAACGAAAAGTGGGCTGCGCATCGAACAATGCGCAGCCCACTTATCATTTATCACTTTTTACTTATCACTTAAAATCACTTCGCGTATGCCACTGAGCGTGTTTCGCGGATGACGGTGATCTTCACCTGCCCGGGATAGGTCATCTCGTTCTGAATCTTCGAGGCAATCTGTCCGCTGAGTGCTTCGGTCTCGGCATCGTCCATCTTGTCGGCGCCGACGATGACGCGAAGCTCGCGACCAGCCTGAATGGCGTAGGTCTTGGTCACACCGGGGTAGCTCATGGCGATGGCCTCCAGGTCGTTCAGACGCTTGATGTAGGCCTCCACAATCTCGCGGCGTGCACCAGGACGTGCACCGCTGATGGCATCGCACACCTGCACGATGGGTGCCAGCAGGGTCTGCATCTCCATCTCGTCGTGGTGGGCACCGATGGCATTGCAGATGTCGGGCTTCTCCTTGTACATCTCAGCAATCTTGGCACCGTAGAGTGCGTGTGGCATCTCGCTCTCCTCGTCGGGCACCTTACCGATGTCGTGCAGCAATCCGGCGCGCTTGGCTTTCTTCGGGTTCAGGCCCAGCTCGGCGGCCATCACAGCGCAGAGGTTGGCCGTCTCGCGTGCGTGCTGCAGCAGGTTCTGCCCATAGCTGCTGCGGTATTTCATCTTTCCGATGATGCGTATCAGTTCGGGGTGCAGACCGTGAATGCCCAGGTCGATGGCGGTGCGCTTACCCGTCTCGATGATTTCGTTTTCGAGCTGCTTCTTCACCTTTGTCACCACCTCCTCGATGCGAGCGGGGTGGATGCGGCCGTCGGCGACGAGCTGGTGCAGGGCCAGGCGGCAGGTCTCGCGGCGCACGGGGTCGAAACCGCTGATGACGATGGCCTCGGGCGTGTCGTCAACAACGATTTCCACGCCGCAGGCAGCCTCCAAAGCACGGATATTGCGGCCCTCGCGGCCAATGACGCGACCTTTCACGTCGTCGTTGTCGATGTGGAACACGGAGACGCTGTTCTCCACGGCTGTCTCGGTGGCCACGCGCTGAATGGTCTGGATGACGATTTTCTTGGCTTGGGCGTTGGCGTTGAGCTTGGCCTCGTCCATGATTTCGTTGATGTAGCTTGCGGCAGCGGTCTTGGCCTCGTCCTTCAGGCTCTCCACCAGTCGGTTGCGGGCTTCCTCGGCGCTCAGTCCCGATAGCTCTTCCAGCTTCTCGCGCTCTTTCTGCTGCATCTTGCCCAGCTCTTCCTGCTTCAGTGCGAGTGCTTTCTTCTCGTTGTCGATGCGGTTCTGCTGGTTGTCCAGTTCGTTCTTGCGGCGTCCCAGCTCTTCCTGGCGCTGGTTGAGGCTCAGCTCGCGCTGCTTCAGCTTGTTCTCGCTCTGCTGGATGTGCTGGTTGCGCTGCTGCACCTCTTTCTCCAGCTCACTCTTCTTGTTGAGGAATTTCTCCTTCACTTCAAGCAGTTTCTTCTCTTTGATGACCTCGGCCTCCTTGTTGGCTGCCTCAATCATTTCGTTATACTTCCCCTTTACGACTTTGAGGAACAGGAAGTATCCAGCGGCGGCGCCGAGAATGAGCGCAGCCGCGGCAATGATAATTGTTAGTATTGGACTCATAAGATTTATAATGTTAATATTCTCTGTTATTTCAGCGTGTCCTCGATTTCGGAAGTGAGCTGTCGGAGAATATTGTCATAGGGGGTTGTGTCGTTCTTGCTGAGCTCTTTCTCGTATCGCAGTGCAATCTCTATGAGGGTCATCAGGGCGATGGTGTGATCGCTCTTCCTCCCCTTGTAGGCCTGTGCGTAGGCCCCATAGCGCTCTGTGATGAGCTTGGCCGCAGCTCGATAGTACTGCTCATCCTCGCGGTTGTGCAGCACCATGGCAATGTCTTCGTCGTAGACGTGCAACCTTATTTTGAGTTTCTCTGTGCTATCTTCCGGCATCGTTGGTGTGTGTTGTGGTGCAGGAGCGGCCTGGTGATGGTGCCGCTGCTACTTCTCGTCGCTGAGCATGGTGATGCATTTGTTCAGGTTGCGGATGAGATTGGCCACCCGCTCCTTGGCTCCTTCGAGGTCGCCCTCCGATATTTGGAGCATGCGTGCCATCTTCAGCGACTCGTAGTCGCGCTCCTTCTGCGAGAGCTTAGCTTTCAGCTCTTCAATCTGCTGTTCGTTCTCTTCCACCATGGCATACAAATCTCGGTTCTCCTGTTTCAACTCCTGGAAACGGAGGATCATCTGCCTGACACGTGTCTGGAACGTTGCTAATTCTTTCTCGTTTTGGTTCATGACCACGGTTTTATCCTACAAAGTTAGGCAATATTCGTGAGATATGAGGAATGAGGGTCGCAAAACGGCAATAAGTTTAACAAGGTTTAACCTTTTGTGGGCTAAAATGCCTTGTTTTTCCGCTGTTGCACCCGTTTCAGCTTGTCATTTCTCGTTGTCTTTGTTGCGAGGCTCTTTCTTGGCGAGCATCACCACGCGGTGGACGAAATCGGTGCACCACTTCTCCGAGAAGCCCAGCCGTTTGTTGTATTCGCGCACGTTGAGCACGGTCTTGATGACGCCAGCGTCTTTATAGTCGTTCTTCGTGAAAATGTCGTGCACGGTCTTCTGCGTCATGGCGTAGAGGGCCTTCTTGAAGAAGCTGGGCATGCGCAGCTTGAACTTCATCAGGTTGCCCGTAAGCATCATCAGGTCTTGCACGAAGGCCTGGAACAGCAGCAGATAGTTCTGCACGTCTTGCAGCTTCTTGCATCGGCGGCCGATGCTTTGGTCGATCTCCTTGAAGAACTGGTCGTCCATCTGATACATTTCCTTGAGCATCTTCTTGCAGCGTGCCTTCTCGCCCACGCCCAGCCGTCCCTGCTGGGTGGGCACCTTCAGCGTGGTTTTAAACATGCGCAAATCGGGCAGCGCAGCCAGGTTGGTGATGTGCAGCAGCGATGCTATCTCGGATTGAAAGTAGACACGGATGAGCATCATGAAGTCTTCCATGCCGCCTATCTTCGTTTCGCCCTCGGCCGCCTTGCGACCGAATATTTTTCCTAATATTCCCATAGTAAATGTTTGAAATTGTGTGCAAAGGTACGAAAACCGTGGCTAAAAGCAAAATAAAATCCTGTTTTTCTTTGTTTTTAGCCCGTTTGTTCGTAACTTTGCCCATCCAAAGTTGCTCATCAATTCAAGTTTTACATGTTTGGAGTGAAAAGGAGTGAGCCGACATTCATCGGCGCGAGTGAAAGTGACGTCAGACTTCACGTTGAAGAGCTATCGTCCCTTTCACTCCCCCTTTCACTCCCTTTCACTCCTTTTCACTCCCCCTTTTTTAATCAGATGAAAAGAATCCTGTTTGCTCTCTGTCTGTTGTCGACGGCTTTCTGCTATGGCAAAGACATCCCGCAAGTGACGTGGGATCGTCACAGTTTGATGATTGACGGTCGCCGTGTGTGCCCTGTGATGGGCGAAGTGCACTATTCGCGCATTCCTGCCGATGAGTGGCCTGATGTGGTGGCGAAGATGAAGGCTGGCGGCGTGACCGTCATCGCCACCTATGTGTTTTGGAACCATGTCGAGGAGCAGCAGGGCATCTTCCGTTGGGATGGGCAGCGCTCGCTTCGCCGTTTCCTGCAGGTGTGCCGCGATGCCGACTTGCCTGTGGTGCTGCGCATAGGCCCCTTCTGCCATGGCGAGGCGCGCTGCGGCGGCATCCCCGACTGGGTGTTCGCCCAGAGCCAGAAGGCTACTGGCACGCGTATAAAACCACGCAGTACCGACCCAGGGTTCCTCGCCCTGGTGGAAGAGCTGTATCGGCAAATCTTCAGTCAGGTGCAGGGCTTGCAGTGGAAGGATGGCGGGCCGGTCATGGCTTGCCAGTTCGACAACGAGTATCGTGGTTCGGGCGATTATCTGATGGCCCTGAAGCGCATCGCCCTGCAGATAGGCTTCGACCTGCCCTTCTACACCCGCACCGGCTGGCCTGAGCTGTCGAAGCCCGTGCCTTACGGCGAAATGCTGCCCCTCTATGGCGACTATGCCGACGGCTTCTGGGAGCGCTCGCTGGAAGAGACGGCTGGCAACTACTACAAGGCTTTCAACTTCAAGGCTTCGCCGCTCTCGGATGCCATCGCCACCGAGCAGTTTGACTATTCCAATGCCAATGCTCAACGTCCAGCCCCTAATCCTCAGCATAGCTACCCCTATTTCACCTGCGAGCTGGGCGGCGGCATGATGGTGGCCTATCATCGCAGACCCTACCTCTATCCCGAGGATGCCTACTCCATGGCACTGGTGAAGCTGGGCAGCGGCAGCAACCTGCTGGGCTACTACATGTATCACGGGGGCACCAACCCCGACGGCCTCACCACCCTGAACGAGCACCAGCGCACGCTGGCCACCAACTACAACGACATGCCCGTGAAGAACTACGACTTCCAGGCTCCGCTGGGCGAGTTCGGGCAGACCTATCCCCATTATTATATGTTGCGCCCCCTGCATCTCTTCATGCGCTACTGGGGCGAGCAGCTGGCTACGATGGAGGCACAGTTCCCCGTGGCGCAAGACATCAAGAAGGGCGACGACAGCCATCTGCGCTGGTGCTGGCGCAGCGTGCACCCCATCAAGGGTGAAGGTCCTGAGCGGGGATTCATTTTCATCAACAACTACGAGCGTCTGCAAAACCTGACGGCCAAAAAGGGCGTGCGGATAGGAGCCTGTGGCGTCGACCTGCCTGCGCTCACCATCCCCGCTGGATGTATGGCCATCCTGCCGCTCAACATCGACGGCATCCGCTATGCCACTGCCCAGCTGGTGGCCAAGCGCGACGGAAAGATCTACCTGATGCAGATTCCCGGCCTCCCCACCACCATCAGCATGCTCGACGGCAAGACCCTGCGCCGTCTGAAGCCCTTGGGCATGGCGAAACCCGTCTACAAGAACCTCTATCTGCTCACCCGCGAAGAAGCCGAGCACTTCGGGCTGGAGGCTTCGGGAAGCCCGAATATTCCGAATAATCCGAATATTCTGAATAATCTGAATAATCCGAATAATCCGAAAGATTCAGAAAACCTGGCAAGCCCCTCCTACTCCAAGCTGCGTGAGGCCGGCCCCCTGCGCCTCATCAGCATGGGTGTGCAGCGCGTGGCCGAAGAACCTACCGATGCCGACTTTGAGCAGGCCGCCGTCTATCGCATCCAGGTTCCCGCCACCGAGGGGAAGAAGCTACTGAAGATTGACTACCGTGGCGACGTGGCCCGCCTCTATGCCGATGGGAAGCTGGTGGCCGACAATTTCTACTATGGCCGCCCGTTCCTCTATGGCCTGTGGCGGTTGCCCCAAGGCACCCAGCAGTTGGAGCTGCGCATCCTGCCCTTGCAGCCCGACATGCCCGTCTACTTCCCCCGCGAAGCCGACACCACGCCAGGCGAACAAGTGAACAGCATCACGATAGAACCCTTGCAGTAGGGAAATCCCTACACGATTGTAGGGCATTTCCCACAGGAGAATCAAGGGGAAAAGGCTACCTTTGCAATAAAAAAGAGAAAACAAATGAGACGCACATCGCTGGCAGCAGTTTTAGCATTCATCATCCTTCATCTGCCGTTTGGCGCAGCGAAGGCTCAGCAGGTCATCAGTCTGGCCGGCCCGTGGGATTTCGAAATCGGCGACCCCGTCGCTACGAATGCTTCCCACATTCGCACCAAGTTCCACGACTTTATCATGCTCCCAGGCTCCATGCTCACCAACGACAAGGGCACGCCCGTCTCCACCGAGACGCAGTGGACGGGGTCGCTCTACGACTCGTCCTACTATTTCAATCCTCGCATGGAGCCTTACCGCCGCGAGGGACAGATGAAGTTCCCCTTCTTCCTCACGCCTGAGCGCCACTATGTGGGCGCTGCCTGGTATCATAAGAAGGTTTACGTGCCCAAGGACTGGCGCGGACAGCGCATCACGCTCTTCCTGGAGCGCCCCCACATCGAGACCACCGTCTACGTGAACGGCCGCGAGGTGGGCCACCAGCTGTCGCTCAGCACGCCCCATCGCTACGACGTGACGAACTATATCCGTGCGGGCAAGGGCAACGACATCACCATACGCGTCTACAATGGCGTTGAGAACGTGGGGGTAGGGCAGGACTCGCACAGCGTCACCGACCAGACGCAGGGCAACTGGAACGGCATCACGGGGCGCATAGAGCTGCAGTCGCAATGGAGGAAGCTGAACGTGAAGAGCGTCCGCGTGATGCCTTCGGCCGACCTGAGCACCATCACTGTGCACGTAGAGCTGGAGAACCATGTGCCCTATTTGCGGGTGTTCCCCCTCTACGACTATTGGGCCAATGCCTCCATCACCCCCATCGTCAACGGCAAGCCGGGGCGCAACCTGCAGCGGCTCTCTGTCAACGTAGAGGGGAAGAACGATGTCGATTTCACCTTCCACACCTACCGCTCGCTCTCCGACTCCACAGATGTCACCAGCAGCAGGGGCCTGAAGATGTGGGACGAGTTCCACCCCAACCTCTATCAGCTCACCATCGAGGCTGGTGAAGACGTCTACGAGACCACCATCGGCCTGCGCCGCATCGAGGCCGATGGCCGTCAGCTGAAGATCAACGGCCGCCCCCTGTTCCTGCGCGGTACGGTAGAGAACTGCTGCTTCCCCGAGACGGGCTACCCCCCCACCGACAAGGAGTCGTGGCTCGCCATCATGCGCAAGTGCAAGGAATATGGGCTTAACCACATCCGTTTCCACAGCTACTGCCCCCCCGAGGCCGCCTTCCAGGCTGCCGACGAGGTGGGCATCTATCTGCAGCCCGAAGGACCCTCGTGGCCCAACCACGGCGTGAAGCTGCGCCAAGGACAGGTCATCGACAAGTATCTGATGGAAGAGTCGAAGCGTATCATCGACACCTACGGACATCATCCTTCCTTCGTGATGATGGCCGCTGGCAACGAGCCGGCTGGCGACTGGGTGGCCTACTGCAACGACTGGGTGGCCGAGATGCACCGCTACGACCCTTCGCGCATCTACTGCGGGGCCAGCGTTGGAGGCGGATGGGCGTGGGACGATGGCTCGGAGTATCACGTCAAAGGCGGTGCCCGAGGACTCGACTGGGACCGCCATGCCCCCAGCAGCGACGATGACTACTACAGCCAGATGGAGTTCCCAAGGAACTATAAATCCCTGTCGCCCAACCACTCTCCTATCATCGCCCATGAGCAGGGGCAGTGGTGCGCCTTCCCCGACTTCAAAGAGATTGACCAATACACCGGGGCATACAAAGCCCGCAACTTGGAAGTGTTTCGCGACCTGCTCGCACAGAACGGCATGGCCTCGCAAGCCGAGAAGTTCCTCATGGCCAGCGGAAAGCTGCAGACGCTCTGCTACAAGTTCGAGATAGAGCGCAACCTGCGCACTAAGGACTACGCCGGCTTCCAGCTGCTGTCGCTCAACGACTACAGCGGACAGGGCAGCGCCCTTGTGGGGCCGCTCAACGTGCATTGGAAGGAGAAAGGATATGTGAACGGCCGCGAGTGGCGCAATTTCTGCAACTGGATGGTGGTGTTGGCCCGATTCCCCAAGTTCGTCTATCAGAACAACGAGCGGTTGGAGGTGGCCGTGGAGGCGATGAACGCCTACTACGGTGATGTCCTGCCCTGTCCCACCGTCTATCAGATTCATGCCGACGACTTCTCGCTCTTTGCCATCGACACGCTCTGCGTGAAACCATTACCCATCGGCAAGAACACACAATTAGGCACCATCAGCCTCCCCCTCAGCAGCGTGAAGAACCCCACCAAGTTTACCCTCACGCTCGTCATGGGCAACCTCATACAGAACCGCTACGACTTCTGGGTGTATCCTGCCGCTCCCGCCTCTGTTTCCGAGGGTCCCACTCCCTTCATTGCTGAGTCGCTCACCCCTGCCGCCCTCGACACGCTCCGCGCTGGTGGCACCGTGCTCATCACCGCCGCAGGGCGGGTGACGCTGGGCAGCGACGTGAAGCAGAACTACCTGCCCGTGTTCTGGAACACCTCATGGTTCAAGATGCGGCCCCCGCACACCACGGGAGCCTACATCGACACGGAGCATCCGCTGTTCAAGCACGGCTTCCCCACCGACTCATGGTCCAACCTGAACTGGTGGGAGCTGCTCAACCACGCGCAGGTGATGAACCTGATGGAGCTGCCCGCCACCTATCAGCCGCCCATACAGCCCATCGACACGTGGCACATCAGCCGCAAGCTGGGCATGCTCATCGAGGCCCGCGTGCTGGGGGGCCGTCTGCTCATGACCACCATGGACATCACCAGCAACCTCGACCAGCGCCCCGTGGCCCGGCAGATGCGCCACGCCATCCTGAGCTACATGCAAAGCCCCGATTTCCAGCCCGCCATCACGTTGGAGCCTCAGGTGATATGCGATTTCTTTGAGAAGCAGGCCCCGCCCGTTGACATGTTCACCCGCGAAAGCCCCGACGAGCTGAAGCCCAAGCTGAAATAAACCTGAATCCCCCAAAATTGTTCCTTCTTTGTTTACGGCGTAACGCGAATGACCGAGCACTCGGCCATTCGCGTTACGCCATAGGCGAGATATAACAGAAGGTACGGTTGAAAATTGGTGGCATCAAGTGATTGAGACGCTTTCAGCGTCAGTTGCACTACTTTGCGGATAATCATTTTATTTTTTATCATTACACTGGCGAGACCACCCCGAAGATTAAAAAAATATTAAAACGGATGCCTCCCTAAAACGGCTAAAGACCCTCATATTTCGAAAATTTTCCACAAGAAAACTTTTGGCCGAAAAAACGCGAGTTTTGAGAGGGTTTGTCAAACAGCTGGCTTTCAGTTGATTAGCTTCAATATGCCATAAAAACCCCTACGATGGCTCGAAAAAGTCAACGCCGAAAAAAAATTTGGCGTTGCCGTTTTCTGAAAGGGCGTGCTTGCGGAAACGAAAATCGGCCCCATAATCGTCTAAAATATTGCACAAAACTGCCACAGATGTGCAAAATTCGCCTTGAAAGTCCTTTTCCCCTCGCCCCTCATCCCTGCACAAACCGCCGAAAGTGTGCATTCTCCGTTCCAGAATGAAATTTTATTTTGTAAAAAATCAAAAATTTTCATTTTACATCCGTTCACAATTTTTCTCTTGGCTTAAGCAGAAATTAACCATTCAAAACGCTCGGTCGGATTAATTAGATTGAGCGTGAGTACAATTATGAAAAATGATTATCCGCATATAAGTGAATAATTTAGGACGATTATAATGAACGTATAAGCCCCGAAGGGGCGGCGGAAGACGATGGTGAGCACCAATCGTCCGATGGTGAGCACCAATCGTCCGATGGTGAGCACCAATTGTCCGATGGTGAGCACCAATCGTCCAGGCATGGGCGCATCTCTGTGAAGGTGGGATACTCTGTCGCCCCTCCGGGGCTTTCGTTCCGTCTGCTTTCACAGGGGTTACACCCCTGCCTATAATCCGCTGCCCCTCCGGGGCTTCTGCTGCAACCTAAAGCGGGCAAATCGTCATTCAGCGTCTTTTCAACCCTTCAGCTCTTTCCCATCAGAATGAAAAAGCCGAACCCGGCAGGGTTCGGCTTTTCATAGGATGGTGGTTGAGCATGCGGCTTAACGCACCACGAACTTCTTGCCTCCGACGACATACACGCCCTTTGGCAGATTGGCGGGGTTGGTGCCCACGTAGCGGCCGTCGGTGGTGTAGATGCGCAGTGTGGCGTTGTGGTCGAAGCGCACGCCGTTGATGCCGGTGATGGCCTGCACACCCTGCGGGGTGACGTTCTCGGTGTTGCCCACGTTGTCGATGGCCAGCACGTAGAACGAGTATGCGTCGCCGTCGACATAGTTCTCCACGGCATAGTCCATCTCGCCAGCGAAGGTCTGTCCGTAGTAGGCGTAGTCGGCTCCGTTGTGCGATGCGAAGAGCAGATAGCTCTGCACACCCGAGGCGGCATCCTGCGACTGGCACTTCACGTGGATGGTGTTGGCAGCCGGGTCGTAGTCGGCCGAAGCCATCACCGTCACGGGTGGTGTGAGGTCGAGCGTGTTGGAGTAGACGTTGGTCTCAATGGGCAGGTTCTTGTCGAAGATGATGGTGGCCTTGTTGCTGATCACGGTGCCATCCTTCAGTCCGGGCTTCAGGTCGACCGAGAAGCTGACGTAGCCCTCGCCCTCGGGAGCGTTCACGTTGGGCGGCAGCTCGATGCCCTGGATGTCCCACGACAGCTTGTTGCCCTCGCGCTTCATCACCCAGTTGTAGCCCACGCCGTCGTGGCTGGTCTCGCCGAAGCGGACGGTGGAGACGTCGAAGACGTTCTCGTCGAGCTCGTCGCTGATGCGCACGCGGTAGGCGGCGTCGCCGGCCTCGGCCTTGTTCTCAAACAGGATGCGGTAGTTCACCGTTTGCGTCTCGCCGATGTAGTGCTGCTCGCCCACGCCGGCAGGACCCACCATCTCGTTGGGATCCCACGAGGCAACGACATCGTTGATGGCGGCCTTGCCGTCGAGGATGTCGAGGAACTCATCGTCTATGTCGGTCTGGTAGATCCATCCGAAGACGTGCTGGCGAATGAGGCTGATGAGGGGACAGGTGGCATCGATGAGGTCCATGCCGCACAGCTCGGAGGCGCGCTTCAGCAGCTCGAGCACGCTGTAGGCGGCCATGCCCGTCTGCTCCTTCTCGTCGTTGAGCTGGTCCATCAGCTGCGACACCTTCAGTCGCTGCTCGCCGGTAAGCTCGTAGACGTCGCCGAGGCGGTGCACCACGTAGTCGCTCACGTTGATGTGGCGGTCGGCGCCTTCCACATTGCCCAGGATGGCCACCACGGCGAAGGTGGTGGAGTTGACCACAATCTTGTTCTTGCCGCTGTAGAATTCGGTGTAGTCGCGGCTGTAGGCGATGTCGCCCTTACCCTCGCTGACCATGGTGAAGGTGTAGCTCTCCCACGGGTCGAGGCTGGGCACGAGGAACACGATGGTGTGCTGGCAGGTGGCGCCGTCGAGCACGGTGACGCTGTCGACGGGCAGATACTGCGTGCCTCGGTTGCTGGGCATGCGGAATCCCAGGATGTCGATGTTGTCGGTGGCGGTGATGCTGACGAGGAACTTGCCGGTCTTCTGTGCCGAGGTGTTGGTGATGGTGATGGGATTCTCGCAGGGCACGCCTTTGCGCACGGTGTTGCGGCCGCCAGTCATCACGGCGATGTCGCTGCTCACATTGGCCTGGCCCTCCTGGACGGGATTGCCGAAGGTGACGGCATAGCCGCCGTAGCCACTGTAGCGGGGCATATAGAAGATGTAGTGGCTGTCCTCGGTGTTCTTGTCGAGGTAGCTGATGGTGCCCGAGCTGCGCTCCAGCCGCAGGTCTTTCACCCTTTCGAGGATGGGTGCGCCATCGTCGCGGTCGCCCTTGTACTTATAGATTCCGACAACGCCGATGGACAGCGAGTGGCTGCTCTCCACATTTACCGTCACGTCGATTTGCCTTCCGTGCATCAGGCCCAGGTCGAACCATGCCTCCGTGGCAGCGTCGTTACCGCGATAGGCGTAGCCCATGGTACCCTGCACAGGCACGCCCTCCTGCAGGGTGATGCGGTTGGCAAAGTCGGTGTTGGTCATCTTCTGCTGGTAGAACGGGTTCTTGGTGAAGGTGCTCTTCACGGTATAGCCGCCGTAGCCGCCACGATGAGGCACGTAGAGATAGTAGGTGCCGGCGGCGAGGTCGTCGCGCTTGAAGACGAGGGCAGAGTCGGGATAGTCGAGCCACTTGCCTTCGCGCCTGACTGTTCCTGTGCCATCGGCATTGAGGGCGAGGATTTCAGCGTAGCCCAGCGTAAGCGTTTTCTCCGACTGGATGATGAAGCTGGCCGAGCCGTCGGCGGGCATCACGAACTGATACCAGTCTTGATTGTCTAAGGAATTGCTGTAGTCGTAGCCAAGGCGGCCCTGTGTGATGGTGCCGTTCTCAATGAGGGTGGTATTCTCCCACGAGTCGTTGCCGGCGATGTCGTTGGCAATGGCGCATGGGATGAAGTCGTAGGTGATGCGATAGCCGCCATAGCCTCCACGCAGGGGCATGTAGAGATAGTAAGCTCCGGCGGCGGCGTTGTTCAGCTTGAAGGTGAGCGTGTCGCCCGGATGGTCGAGCCACTGGCCGTCGCGTCTGAGTGTGCCGGTGCCGTCGGCATTGGGCACGCTGATTTCAGCGTAGCCCAGGGTCAGCGTCTTCTCGCTGCAGATGGTGAGCTGGATGGCGCCCTCCTCAGGCACGTCGAGACGGAACCAGTCGTGGTCGTTGAGCGAGTTGCTGTAGTCGTAGCCTAAGCGGGCCTCCTTGGTGGTGCTGGGCTCGATGATGGCGGCAGTGTCCCATGTGTAATTGCCGGCAGCATCGTTGGCCATGGGACAGGGGATGAAGTCGTACTTCACGGTGTAGCCGCCGTAACCGCCACGGTGGGGCATATAGAGATAGTAAGCTCCGGCGGCAGCGTTGTTCAGCGAGAAGGTGATGGTGTCGCCCGGATGGTCGAGCCACTTGCCGTCGCGACGGATGGTGCTAGTGCCTTCGGCATTGGGCACGCAGATTTCGGCGTAGCCCAGGGTGAGCGTCGTCTCGCTGCAGATGGTGAGCTGGATGGCACCCTCCTCGGGCACGTCGAGGCGGAACCAGTCGTGGTCGTTCAGTGAGTTGCTGTAGTCATAGCCTAAGCGGGCATCCTTGGTGGTGCCTGACTCGATGATGGCGGCAGTGTCCCATGTGTAATTGTCGGCAGCATCGTTGGCCATGGCACAGGGGGTGAAGGTGTATTGCAGCGAATAGGTGCCGTAGCCTCCACGCAGGGGCAAATAGAGATAGTAGTCGCCAGCGGCGGCGTTGTTCAGCACGAAGGTGAGGGTGTCGCCCGGATGGTCGAGCCACTGGCCATTGCGACGGATGGTGCTGGTGCCTTCGGCATTGGGCACGCAGATTTCACCATATCCGATGGTTAGCGTCGTTTCGCTGCTGATGGTCAGCGTAATCTTGCCTTCTTCGGGCACGTTGAGCTTGTACCAGTCGTATATGTCCTTCGTGTTGTTGTAGTCGTAGCCCAGCTGGCCCGTCACGGCGGGGCCTTGTCGCAGCGGGGTGGCCGACACCCATTCATCGTTGGGCTCTGGGTCGGCCTCGGCACTGTGGCCCGTGAAATAGGAGGTCACGGTGTAGGTGCCGTATCCTCCGCGTAGCGGCATATAGAGATAATAGGTGCCAGCCGAGACGTTGGGCGTCTCAAACACCAGGGTGCTGTCGGGATAGTCGAGCCACTGTCCGTTGCGGCGATCCACGCCGGTCTGGTCGGCATTGAGCGCGCACAGCTCGGCATAGCCGATGGTAAGTGTCGAGTTGCTGCGCGCGACGATGGTCAGCTTGCCGTCCTCGGGCACCTCGATGGAGTACCAGTCGACCACATCCTGATTGTTATTGTAGGCATAGCCCAGGTGGCTGTTCTGTAGCACACCGTCGGCAAGTGGCGTAGCCGTCTGCCACGTGTCGTTCAGCTCGGGGTCGCTGTCGGTCACAGGCGGGATGAAGCGGTAGGTGAGGTGGTAGATGCCGTAGCCGCCGCGCCGTGGCATATAGAAATAGTAGGTGCCAGCTTGGCAGTTGGGCACTTCGAACACCAGCGTGGAGTCGGGATGGTCGAGCCACTGTCCGCCACGGCGCATCACGTCGGTACCTTCGGCATTGAGGGCGCAAAGCTCCACATAGCCAACGGTGAGGGTGGGTGCGCTGCGGAATTCGAACTGCACCTTGCCGTCCTTGGGCACTTCAATTTTGAACCAGTCCACGTTGTCCACGTCGGCCGGGGCATAGGCATAGCCCATGTGGCCGCCCAGCGTCACGCCGCTCTGCAGCAGGGGGCAGTCGTCCCAGGTGGCATTGGGCGTGGGGTCGGTCTTCACCGTCGGGGCGGTGAAGACGTAGGTCAGGCGGTAGGTGCCGCTGGCCTTGTCGTTCCTGGGGTTGGCGTGCATCTTCACCTTGTAGATGCCCGGCTTCAGGTTCGGACAGTTGAACGTGCGGTTCGAGCCGTCCACCCAGCTGAAGTCACGCTGCACGTTCTCGCCGTCGACGACGGCATAGAGCGTGATGTTCTCGCCACTGATGTTGCCCAGTGGCTCATGGGTGATGGTCACCTCGCCGTCTTCAGGCAGGCTGATGGTGTACCACACGTCGTGTACGTTCTTCGACACCGCTCCTGTTTTGCTGGTGCCGCTCTCCCAGTACTGCTGTGCCATGACCCACAAGGGCGCTGTGAGCAGCAGTACGAGTGTTGTTAGTAATTGTTTGCGTTTCATAATGATTGTTTGTTGGTGATTAATATTCGGTTGTAAAATTAGGAAATAATTGGCAAGCTGCCAAGAAATCTGTCACTTTTTTTGTCTTTGCTTCGAAAGATGCGTTCCTTTCCTCGCCAATGGTGCGTTCACCACCCCATGTCGTCATCGTCGTCCCACTGCTTGTTGCGGAAACTGCGCGACTCGGCGCCTGACTGGTCGCCCCAGCCGCTGGGGTCGACGCTAACGGCGTTCATGAAGGGTTCGTCGTCGACTACTATGGCACAACGTGGCATTTCGTATTTCTTCTTTTCCATGATTGCTCCTCCTTATTTAATATATAGTTTCTTTCCGTTGACAATATAAAGGCCCTTCTTTAATGACGAATTCCGAATTCCGAATTCCGAAAGGCAGCGGCCCTGCAGGTCGTAAGCACGTTCATTGTTCATCGTTAATCGTTCTGCGTCGGCGATGGCGGTTGTCGTCTCGTCCCAAATCAGGGTGATGGGGCGTGCTACGCTGACGATGCTGGCCGTTGGAATCTGCAGATAAGCCTTGTTGGCGGGCATCTTCACGTTGGCGTCGGCCTCCTGTATCTTCACAAAGTGTCCGCCCGTGAGCATGAAGTTGGTGAAGTCGCCATCAGTAGCCAGTACATGGGTGGCGGTGGTGACGGCCACGAGGCTGTTGTCGGCGATGGCCTCGGCGGCCTCGGTGGTGGTTTCAAGAGCGAAGGTCTGCCCTGCCTCGCCGCGCAGCAGCACGCCGGTGGCGGCGGGAATCACGTCGCCCTCGATGGCCTGGATGGCGATGGTGCTGGCATCGGCATCGAAGGCAGTGCAGTAGTAGGCGGTGAGCCCTGCGGGCACGACGACGGCCTCGTCGGCGCTGAAGGTGCCTATGCCCGAGGCGGGCACGGTGAAGGCGTAGGTGGTGGTGCCCGATTCGGTGGTGACGGTCCAGCCTCCGGGGATGCCGTTGATTTGAATTTCGTCATCATAGTCGGTCGTAGGCACTTTCACGCTCCAGTCGGTACCGTCGGCCAAGACGAAGGTGCCCGTGGCGGGCACACCGGTGAGCCAGCCGTAAGTACTGTTCTCGGCCGAGATGTCAGTGGCGAGGCACTTCACATAGTTCAGGCTGGTGCAGCCGTTGAACATCATGCTATAGCATCCTTCTACCAAGGTCTCGGCAAGCAGGTCGGGGGCTGTCGTCAGGCTGGTGCAGCCCATGAACATCTCGGAGTAGCAGCCCTCGGCCAGGATGGGGGCTGGCAGCGCGGGGGCTGTGGCCAGGTTCTCGCAGTTCATGAAGATGCCGTCGTAGCACATGTTGGCCAGTGTGGTGGCGGGCAACGTCGGAGCCAATGTGAGCGCCGTGCAGCCCCAGAACATGAAGGTGTAGCAGCCCTCGGCCAGCGTGGTGGCCGGCAGCGCGGGGGCAGCCGTCAGTGATGTGCAGCCGTTGAACATATCGTTGTAGCAATACGCGGTCATCACCTTTGCAGGAAGCTCAGGGGCGCGTGTCAGACCAGTGCAGCCATTGAACATCGAATTGTAGCAGTAGTCGGTGAGCGTCGTAGCTGGCAGCACGATGTCCTTGGTGGGATGGTTCTTGATGGTGGTGTTCGGTTCCCATTGGTTGCAGAACAAATCGCTGAAGCAATACTCGTCGGTCAGTGTGGTCTCGGTGGCGAATGTCGTGGAGTGGAGCAGACTCATCACATTGCCATAGACGTAGCAGTCGTTGGAACAGACAAAATAATAGTGCTCCCAGTTCTCCGAGTCGTAGCAGCTGGGGTTGTCGCCACGGAAGCTGATGACATCGTTGGCAGCCAAGGCGATGTCTTCATCCCATGTCACCTCAGTCCAGCTTCCGTCGTTCAGCTTGTACTGGATGGGCTGGATGTACCCTGAGGGGGCGTCGCCGTAGTAATCGTACTTCACCGTGATGGTTCCTGCCTCCACGGCCTCGAAGGTCAGTGGCTCACCTGCCATGTCAGTGGCTTCGCTGGCTTCTTCCACCGTCCAGCCTTCGGGGATGCCGTCCACCTCGTTCCATTCGCCCTGCGGCCCTACTGTCCAATCGTTCATGCCTGCGGCCTTGACGAAGGTGCCCGTGGCAGCTACACCTGTCAGCCATCCACCCGTGCAGCCCTCGATAGAGATGTCGGTGGCCAGGCACTTCACGTAGTTCAGCTTCGTGCAACCATTGAACATCCAGCTGTAGCCCTCCGAGGGAACGCTGGCAGCGGGCAACTCGGGCGCTCTCTCCAGGTTGATGCAGTTGGAGAACATCTGATGATAGCAGCCCCAGCCCAGGTCGGTGGCGGGCAGTTCTGGCGCACGCGTCAGCCCTTGGCAGCCGGAGAACATATACATATAGCCGCTGCGGGTGACGTTCATGGCTGGCAGCACGATGTCCTTCGTGGGGTGGTTCTTGATGGTGGTGTTGTCCTTGGGTGCCCAATCGTCTTCCGATACAGGAGTTGTGAACAAAAAGGCGAGGTTGATATCCATATCCCACTCCTCGTCGCCTCCAACGATGGGCAGCGTGGTGAGCGTGGGATAGCCCGTGGAGCTGATGAGGCTCATCACATTGCCATAAATATAGACATCATTGGTGGCGGTGAAACGGGTGTACTGCTCCTTAAAGCTCCATTCGTCGGGTGCCAACATGCCATAGGCAGGGTTGTCGCCTCGGAAGCGCACCTGGTCGCCAGCGGCCACGGGGATGCTGATGGGGTTGCTGCTGGCTGCAGTCCATGTGGCACCGTCCTTGCTGAATTCTATCGTCAGCAAGTTGGGGTTGACGATGTTGATCGTCCCCGCCTCCACGGCCTCGAAGGTGAGCGGCGTGGCGGTCATGTCGTCGGCCTTCGTTCCCATGGCGGTGGCCATGAGCGCGAGCAGTGAGAGCAAAATTCTCTTGAAGTAACGTTGAATTTGTTTCATAATGATACGTGTTTGATGAATTAATCTGGTTGCAAATTTAAGCAGAAAAAGCAAAAGAATAACCGTTGAAATGGCGTTTTTTGACGAACTGCCCCCTGCGAATGACGAACTGAATGCCTAATTCCACATTTTTTTGCCTTTTTTTTGCCCGTTCCGTATTTTTGTCGTACTTTTGCAACATGCAAACAACGCGGCGAACCATCCTTTTGATGCTGGCACTCGGCTGCTGCCTTCTGATGCGGGGGCAGATGTTGAGCGACCTCACCTATCGGCGCTACACCGTGCAGGACGGTCTGCCGCAGATGCAGACCGAACGGTTGTGGCAAGACTCGCGCGGATATATATATGTGGGTACGCTGTCGGGCTTCGTGCGCTTCGATGGCCGTGCCTTCACCCCCTTCCTCAAGGGTCGCCGCCTGAACATCGTGGGGTTTGCCGAGGTCGATGACAATGGTGCTCCCCTGCATGGCCATGGCGAGGTGAGGGCGCTGGGATTCTTCCGGCAGTGGACGGTGGACTACGACGGCGTGGAGCCGCTGCCCCTCGACGAGGATGGCCACTGGCTGCTGAACAACCTGAATGCCGGCAGCCTGCCCAACGGCTACGTGCTGATGGAGGACAGCCTGGAGCAGCAGCGGCGGCTGTGCCTGATGACGCGGCAGACCATCACCCCCGTGTTGGCACATCCACTGCTCGACACGATGACCCCCGACCGCAAGCTCTACTACGACCCCGAATCAGGCGAAGCGATAGCCCCCACAGAGCAAGGGACCTTCCTGCTGAAGCCTGACGGGGGACAGCCCACCAAACTGTGGGACAAAACCGACGTCTACACCCTGCTGCGCACCGACTCGGCCCTGCTGGCCTTCGCCTCCGACGGCATTTATGCCTGGCAGGGCGACAGTCTGCGACTGCTGACCCAGGCCGACTGGACGGCGGCCAGCTATGGACTGACGGTGAGGAAGATACGCACGGACTGCGTGGTGGCCGACGAGCACAGCGTGTATCTTTGCGATGGCGAGGGCGTGCACCAGGTGGTGACGGGCATCAATCTCATCCGCGACGTGCTCGTCGACCGCTGGGACCGCCTGTGGGTGGCCACCTATCAGGGCGTCTACTGCTTCTTCACCCGCTGTTTCACCAATCATCAACTTGCTGACGAGAACGACATTGTGAGAGCCGTGGCCGCTTGTGGCGACGGACGACTGTTGATGGGTACGCTCAACGGCAAGCTGATGGTGCGCAGTCAGCGGGGCGCCACCACCATCGTCGACGACAATCCCGAACAGTTCTATGCCCCCAGTGCTGCCAAGGTGGGCGATGAGGTGTTCATGGCCGGCAATGGCGACGTGGTGGCCATCACCACGCATAACGACACCACCGCCACCCTGCGCTGGATAGGCTTGCCCCGCGACCGCTACCAGTTTGTGGCCTCGGCATGGGGCCGGGTCATTGTGGGCAGCCGCACCACCATCAGCGCCTACGACCCCGCCACAGCCACCATCGACACGCTGACCACCACCATCATACATCCGTGGTGCGCCGCACAGGATGCCAGCGGCAAGCTGTGGATAGGCAGCAGCGGGGGACTCTACTGCATCGACAAGAACCGTCAAATGAGCAAGGTGGAATATGGCCAACAGAAACTCGTTGTCAGCGCCTTGGCCATCGACCAGCGGGGCAACATCTTCTTCGCCTCGGCCGACTCGCTCTTCTGCGTGGTCGACGGTCATGTGGCATCACTCACCCCTCAGATGCCGCAGCTCAGCGGCCACGAGGTGCGCTCGCTCCACCTGTCGCCACGGGGCTTCTTGGTGGCGGCGGTTGTCGACGGTCTGTTTGTCTGCCATGTCGACGACAAGGGTCGTCTCAGCGACCAGCGGTTCTTCAACCACCTGAATGGCTTCACCATGACCGAACCGCTGAAGGCGGTGATGGCCGAAGAGGACGACGGCACCGTGTGGCTGCCCGGCATAGAACAGATGACCTCCTTCCGCCCCGAAGAGTTGCTGGCCTACAGCGAGGAAGACACCTACATCGCCCCGCCGCTGGCGTGGTGGCAGCACTGGTGGGTGTGGGCGCTGGTGTTGCTAACTGTGTCGCTGATGGTGTGGGCCGCCACCCGTTGGCATGAGAAGAGGGTGAACCGGAAGCGCATGGTGAAGCTGCAACGCGAGAACATCCAGCGCGAGGAGCAGATAGAGGCCATACGCCAGAAAGCCATCGGCGAGGCCGACAGCGAGCTGGCCAAGGACATTGTGAAGATGACGGAGAAGACCTTTGCCGAGCGGCTCACCCTGCGCACCGCCAGCGGTACCGTCGTGGTGGAGGTGAAGGACATCGCCTACTTCAAGGGCGAGGGCAACTACTCGCAGCTGGTGACTTTCCACCACAACGACATGGTGCTGATGGGCCTCGGTGCCTTGGAGAAGATGCTCAGCCCCGAGGTGTTTGTGCGTGCCGACCGCAGCACGCTGCTCAACATCCACCATGTGAGCAACCTGCTGCCCAAGCAGCGCCGCTGCATCTTCCGCTCGCCCGGTGGTCAGGAGGTGGAGACCACGCTGCTGGCACCCGCCTTCAAGCGTCTGGAGTATCTGCTGTAGTCCTCCCTGTCCTTTGCCCTCCTCTCCATCCTCTCCCCGTCGGTGCCTTTTCCAGCCGCAAGCGTTTTTTTTCAAATAAACCCACGAATTGCTTTGGCTGTCTGAAAGAATTTTCGTAATTTTGCATCCCGTATTGTGGCCCCTTAACTTATTTTTCGCATCGAAAAGCCGCAATGCAGACACAAAGATGATGAAGACAGGATTCGACAACGAGAAGTACCTCAAAATTCAGAGCGAACACATTCGCGACCGTATTGCCCAGTTCGACGGCAAGCTCTACATGGAACTGGGTGGAAAACTCTTCGACGACCACCACGCCTCGCGCGTGCTCCCCGGCTTCAAGCCCGACAGCAAGCTGCGCATGTTGGCACAGCTGCGCGACAGCTTGGAGATTGTTATCGTGGTCTCAGCCGACGACATCGAGAAGAACAAGGTGCGCGCCGACCTGGGCATCACCTACGACGAGGACGTGCTGCGTCTGCGCGAGGAGTTCCAGAGTCGGCAGTTCATGGTGGGTAGCGTGGTCATCACCCACTACAACGGCCAGCATGCCGCCGACCAGTTCCGTCACCGCTTGGAGCGCATGGGCATCCGCAGCTACGTGCACTACCTCATCGACGGCTACCCCCACAACGTGGAGCTTATTGCCAGCGAAGACGGATTTGGCAAGAACGATTATGTGGAGACGTCGCGCGAGCTGGTCATCGTCACCGCTCCCGGCCCCGGCAGCGGCAAGATGGCCGTGTGCCTCAGCCAGCTCTACAACGAGAACAAGCGAGGCATCCACGCAGGATATGCAAAGTTCGAGACCTTCCCCGTGTGGAACCTGCCGCTGAAACACCCTGTGAACATCGCCTATGAGGCTGCCACCGCCGACCTGAACGATGTGAACATGATCGACCCCTTCCATCTGGAGGCCTACGACAAGATTGCTGTCAACTACAACCGCGACATCGAGATATTCCCCGTGCTCAACGCGCTCTTCGAGGGCATCTACGGCGTGAACCCCTACAAGAGTCCCACCGACATGGGCGTGAACATGGTGGGGTTCTGCATCAGCGACGACGAGGTGTGCTGCAATGCCAGTCGCGAGGAAATCATCCGCCGCTACTACGATGCCACCAACAAGCTGGCCGACGGTGCCGACAACGAGCGCGAGGTGAACAAGATTCTGCTGCTCTTCAACCAGGCACACATCACCACCGCCTATCGCCGCGTCACCGTGGCCGCAGCCGCCAAGCGCGAGCTGAGCGGGCACACCGCCGCCGCCATGGAGCTGAGCGACGGCACCATCATCACATCGAAGAGCTCGCCCCTGCTGGGATGCTCTGCCGCCCTGCTGCTCAACGCCACCAAGCACTTGGCCGGCATCCCCCACGAGGCCAGGCTCATCCCGCAGTCGCTCATCGAACCCGTGCAGAAGACGAAGACCGAATACTTGGGTGCACACAACCCACGTCTGCACACCGACGAGGTGCTGGTGGCGCTGAGCGTGCTGAGTCAGGGCGATGAGCGCTGCCGCCGTGCGCTGGAGCAGTTGCCACAGCTGAAGGGGTGCCAGGTGCACAGCACCGTGATGCTGAGCGAGGTGGACCGCAAGATTTTCAAGAAACTGGGTTGCGGACTCACCTGCGATCCCGTGAAGAAGAAGTGATAACGGGATGTCGTTATACCGTGATTTCGTTATAACGGCATCCCGTCATTTCGTTATCTCGTCATTTCGTTATATCGTTATTCCGCCATCCCGTCAATGAACCGATATTTATCATTTATCATTTTCCGTTTGTCCTTCAGCGTAGCGCTCTGTGTGGCGCTTTGCTTCACGCTTTCGTCCTGCGTCGACGAGGAGGAACTGCCCGACACACCGACGGGGAATTTCGAGGCGCTGTGGCGCATCATCGACGAGCACTACTGCTTCCTCGACTACAAGCAACATGAGCTGGGAGTGGACTGGCAGCAGGTGTACTATAAGTATAAGGAACGCGTGAACGACAAGATGAACGACCTGCAGCTCTTCGAGGTGCTGTGCCAGATGCTGGGCGAGCTTCGCGATGGGCATGTGAACCTCTCGGCGGCCCACGACTACGGACGCTATTGGAGCTGGTTCGAAGACTATCCGGCCAATCTGAGCGACTCGCTGCTGCGCGTCTATCTGGGCACCGACTACAGGATTGCTGGCGGTTTGGACTACCGCATCCTTGACGACAACATCGGCTATGTGCGCTACGACAGCTTCACATCGGGCTTCGGCGAGGGCAACCTCGACGAGGTGCTGATGCATCTGATGCTCTGCCAAGGGCTTATCATCGATATCAGGGGCAACGGGGGAGGCAACCTGACCAATGCCGACATGCTGGCCGCCCGCTTCTGCCACGAGAAGACCCTCGTGGGCTACACGCAGCATAAGACGGGACCAGGCCACAACGACTTCTCAGACTTGCAGCCCCATTATCTGGAGCCTTCGAAGAACATCCGCTGGCACAAGCCCGTGGTGGTGCTCACCAACCGCCACGTCTTCTCGGCGGCCAACGAGTTCACCATGTATATGAAGGCTCTGCCGCAGGTGAAGGTGGTGGGCGACCATACCGGCGGCGGTGCTGGCATGCCCTTCTCGTCGTCGTTGCCCAATGGCTGGAGCGTGCGCTTCTCAGCCGTGCCCACCTACGACGCCCAGCGCCATTCCACCGAGTTCGGCATCGAACCCGACTACTACGTCAGCCTCACCGACGATGACTTCCGGCGTGGCCGCGACACCATCATCGAGTTCGCCCGCCAGTTGCTGAGATGACGAAGCCCCCTCCCTCTCCTTTGCAAGTTCAAAACAGAAGAAGCGCAGCCAAAAGACTGCGCTTCTTCTGTTTCTCGCATCGGCGTTTGGCCAATGATGCTGTTCCTTCATGCCTAAGAGCCGTTAGCTCTCGTAGTCTATCTCGTGGTCGAGCTTCTCCAAGAAATCGTCGAACACCTCGCGGTCAACGTCGCCCATGGCATACTCCTTCTCGGCATCCTTCCTGATTTCGGCTATCCAGGCGCGGCGAGCCTGCACATAGTCTTCGCGTATGCGCTCACAAGCCTGCTCGTCGAGTTCCGTCAGGTGGTAGTAGTCAAGTATGAGCTGGTAGCTCCATGCCCAGCGGTAGTCGCTGTATCGGTTGTTGATGTCGTCGAAGCGGTCGAGCACCTGGGTGATGTTGTCGATGGCACCATTGTTGATGTCGTCGATGAGGCGCTGCTCCTCGCTCACGGGGGTGAGCAGTCCGCTCAGGTCGGACCAAGGGCCTTTGCCCACTTCCGATTTTGGCTTGCCGAAGAATCCCTCCTTGGTGGCGCGCTTCAGCACGGCTCCCATATAGATGCGCAGGGCGATGTCGTAGTACTTCAAGCCCTTTTGTAGACTGGAGGCGTTGATGACGTATTCATGGAAGTTGTAGGTGGTGACGTTGTCGCCGCTGGCCTGGCGCAGCGCTTCCAGAATCTTGATGCCTTCCACAATCTCGCCCACGGTGTAGGGGCTGAGCCAGTCGAAGTTGATGATGCTCTTCTTGGCCAACTTTGAGCGCTTGTCGCGCTTGGGCCATTTCTTGATGTCGCGGTAGAGACCCACCGTGGTGATGTTGCGTCCGGGCACGATGTACATCGTCTCGCCGTAGGCCATCAGATAGCTGAACGGCAGGTTGCGTGTGTCGGGGTGGTGCATCAGCTTGCCGAAGCAGACGCTGAAGGCGCCGATGGTGGCGGGCATCAGCACATAGCTGCCCGAGGCGGTCTTCGTGCCGCGCTCCAGCGTGCCGTAGTGCATAGGCCCCATCTTGTAGGCGTGGTTCGAGAAATTGGTGTTCGAGCCGGCGTTGTAGAACGAGAACTGTCCGCCGATGAGCAGGCTCGACTTGTGGTGGCTGGCCGAGAAGGGGCCGCAGAAGGCGGCGCAGGCCTCGCCGTTGGCCATGAACGAGTTGGCGAAGAACAGACTGGCCTCGGCGGTGAAGCCGTTGGTGATTTGGCAGGCCTCGCCCACAAAGCAGTCCTGCATCTTCACCGAGTTGTTGATGCTGCAGCCGTCGCAGATGATGCTGTTCTCGCAGATGACACCCGTGCCGATGAACACGCTGGCATCCTCGCTGCTGAGGATGGTGCACTCGTTGAGTCGTGCGCAACCGCTGATTTCGCAGTCGCCTTTGATGACGGTGTTGGTGATGTCCTTGGTGTTGATGATTTTCACGCGATTGCCGATGATGCCGCGGTCGGGCGTGGAGATGCGCACCTCGTCGTCGATGAGCTGGTGCAGACGCTGCATCAATGCCTTGTCGTCGTGGTGCTTCACCATGAAGGCGGCCAACTGCGAGTTCAGCTCGCGGAAGAGCGTCACGTTGCCGTCGCCCATCTCGTTGAGCACGCTGATGGTAGAGCCGGCGCCATAGCTGGCACCCTCGGTGGTCTCCAGCGTCGAGATGTTCGAGATGTAGCAGTCGTCGCCGATGGTGTAGTTGTTGATGAAGTTGCCCACCTTTTCAATCAGGCAGTCGTTGCCCACACTGACGTTGCGCAGCGTGGCGTCATTGATGCCCGAGTGCTTGAAGAAGCCCTTGGCCACCTCAATCTTCTTCTCGAAACGTCCTAAGCGGATGTCGCCGTAGAACATCACGCGATGGAAGTTGTACGGCCGGAATTCCTCATGCACCAGCACACGTGTCCAGTCCTCGGCCCAGCACACGTTCTGCTCTAAAACCCGAATCTCGTCTTGAGTTAGTTGTCTGTAGTTCATATTAATATTTGTTGGTTGATTAGTTGGAGCGAAGGGGAGTGAAAAGGAGTGAAAGGGAGTGAAGGGACATCAGTCCTTTGGCTTCAGTCTTTGATTCCATTGTTGTTTATTATTCCTTTACAATAAGAATTCAAGAACCTGCTGGCTTCTTCCAATGAATTGTAAAGTAGCTGAATATCAGTTTCGTCAATATATGCAATATCTCTTGATAGAATCAAGTAGTCCCGGCATTCTTCAAGACTTCCCTGAGCGATGTTGAGCATTCTAAGTTTATCTGCTTTGCTTATCCTTTTATATCCTTCTGCTATATTGGCTTCTATAGATACTGCAGCCCGGCGAAATTGTGATGTCAAGCCAAAACGTTCATCTTCGGGGAACTTCTTTGTCACCCGATAAGCTTCTATGACAAAAGCATGTGCTTTTTGCCATGCTATCACATTTTGAAATCCATATAGTATCATGCGATTATATGATTGTATAAACAGTTCCAAATTATATAGTGTTCTCACTCCTTTCACTCCCTTCACTCCCTTTCACTCCTCCTCATCTAACGTCCTTTCACTCCCTCTCACTCCCTTTCACTCCCTTTCACTCCTCCCACTCACTTTGGTACAAAAAGTCATTGTAGGGGTACTTCTGCACGTGCAGCTCGCGTACCTTTTTATATAATAACGCGCGAAGCTCTTCGATATTGTCTTTTTGGCGTGCAGAAATGAAGATGCAGTCGCTGGCCGTCGTGAAGTCGGGGCTTTGGATGCGGGCCATCCAGGTGCGCTGTAGCTCGGCCAGTGAGATGTTCTCGCGTGTGGGCTCTGTCAGGTCGTCTTCGTCCTGCGGTGTCCAGCGGTAGGCATCGATTTTGTTGAATACAATCATCGAGGGCTTCTCGGCGCAGCCCAGCTCGGCCAGCGTCTGCTCCACCACCTTCAGCTGCTCCTCAAAGCCGGGGTGGCTGATGTCCACCACATGCACCAGCAAGTCGGCCTCGCGCACCTCGTCGAGGGTGCTCTTGAAGCTCTCCACCAGGTCGCTGGGCAGCTTGCGGATGAATCCCACGGTGTCGGCCAGCAGGAACGGCAGGTTTTCGATGGTCACCTTGCGCACGGTGGTGTCGAGGGTGGCAAAGAGCTTGTTCTCAGCGAAGACGTCGCTCTTCGCCAACAGGTTCATCAGCGTCGACTTGCCCACGTTGGTATATCCCACCAGCGCCACGCGTATCAGCCGTCCACGGTTCTTGCGCTGGGTGGTCTTCTGCTGGTCAATCTCTTGCAGACGCTGCTTCAGCAGGGTGATGCGATGCAGGATGATGCGGCGGTCCATCTCCAACTGCGTCTCGCCGGGGCCGCGCAGTCCCACGGTGCCCTTGCCGCCACCGCCGCCGCTGCCGCCTCCCTGACGTTCCAGGTGGGTCCACAGACGCTGCAGTCGGGGCAGCATATAGCGGTGCTGCGCCAGCTCCACCTGTGCCTTGGCCTCGGCGGTCTGGGCACGCATGGCAAAGATGTCGAGGATGAGGCTGGTGCGGTCCAGAATCTTCACCTGCAGCTCCTTCTCGATGTTGCGCAGCTGCTTGGCGCTCAGCTCGTCGTCGAAGATCACCATGCCCACGGGCTGGGGGCGCTGGCCGTTGGGCCATTCGGCATCATCGGCAGCTTCGTCGGCGGCATCTTGGCATTCTTTGATATAATTCTTAATCTCTTGCAACTTGCCGCTGCCCACATAGGTCACCTGACTGGGACCATTGGCGCGCTGGGTGAAGCGGCGCATGGTGGTGGCACCGGCCGTCTCGGCCAGGAACTCCAGCTCGTCAAGGTATTCGCGGGTGGTGGCTTCGTCTTGCTGGGGGGTAATCAGTCCCACCAGCACCGCTGTCTCGGTTTTGGCTTCTGAGATGACAAATTCTTTCATTTCAAGGCATAATGATGTATGAATCCTCGTTGGCGTTCACTGCGGTGGCTCACACCTGGCTCTCGCCCTCAATATACTGTTGCAGAAACAGGTGCTGCCCGTCGTAGACCACATAGCTGAAGTGCGTGATCCAGTCGCCCAGCACCACCACGCGAGCCTTCTTCGTCAGCTGCAGGTCTATCTCCACGTGGCGGTGGCCGTAGATGAAGTAGTCAACGTTCGAGTGGTACTGAATATATTGCTTGGTATAGCGTATCAGGTACTCGCGGTCCTCGCCCATGTAGGGTGGCTCCTCGCCGTTGGGGTGCTTCATGCGTGAGCGCTTGGCCCACGTGTGGCCGAACCAGATCCCCCAGCGGGGATGGATGGTGGAGAAGGCCCACTGGCACGCCCGGTTGTGGAAGAGGTAACGAACGAACTTGAATTTCTTGTCGGGGTCGCCCAGCCCGTCGCCGTGGGCCAGGAAGAACACCTTCCCATACAGCTCGGTGGTGATGGCCTGTTTGTGCAGGATGACGCCACACTCCTTCTCTAAGTAGCCGAAGGTCCAGATGTCGTGGTTGCCGGCGAAGTAGTGCACCTCCACGCCCAGGTCGGTCAGCTCCGACAGCTTACCTAAGAAGCGGGTGTAGCCCTTGGGCACCGCGTACTTGTATTCAAACCAGAAGTCGAACATGTCGCCCAGCAGATAGATGGCGGCAGCCTTCTCCTTGATGCTGTCGAGGAAGCGCACCAGCCGCCGCTCCTGCATGCGTCGGTGCTCCAAGGCCCAAGATCCCAGGTGGGCATCGGAAAGAAAATAGATAGGCTTCATATTAAGTGATTTCTATTTGTTCGCGTTTCAATGCGCAGCCCTTCCCATCCCTTCAACGAGAGGGGGTAGGGGTGGGGTCCGTGTCTTCTATCTGTCGGCTCACCTCCCACCTCCCACCTCTCACCTCTGACTTATTCAAACCCTAATTCCACGCGGGCTTCCTCGCTCATCATCGACTGGTCCCAGGCGGGTTCGAACACCAGGTTGACGGTGGCGCCGTTCACGCCTTCGAGGCTCTCCACCTTTGTCCGCACATCTTCCAGGATGAAGTCGGCGGCAGGGCAGTTCGGGGCGGTGAAGGTCATATCGAGTTCCACGGAGGCATCCTCGTGCACGTCAATCTTGTATATCATGCCCAGGTCGAAGATGTTCACGGGAATCTCCGGGTCGTAGACGGTCTTCAGCACCGCCACGATTCTCTCTTCCAGCAGCGCCTTGCTCTGATTATTCATGTCAACAACAATTATTCTCTTTTCTATATCAACTATAAATACTATGTCAACTATACATACTATCCCTACTATCCCCCCTTACTTCTTCATCCTATAGATCCTGAAGGTCATGGCGGGCAACTGGTCGCTCACCACCAGTGTGTTCTTGGCACCGGCGGTGCAGTTCATCGTGCCCAGTCGGGGCATTATCTTCTCCGGCTGTTCCAGCGTGTTCTCGTCGTCCCACGAGCCATTGTGCTGCAGGGTGATGGTCTGGGCGGTGCGCTCGCCCTTGATGTTGTTGATGTTCAGCACCACCTCCTGTGGCTGCTTCGACGTGTTCACCACCTTCACCACGACCTCGCCGGTGGGGCTGTCGAAGACGGCCGAGGCGAAGAGCCCGTCCTGTCCCTCCTGTCCGGCCACGGGCTTGCCACCCATGGTCAGCGGCAGCACGTTCGTGCCCTTGTTCATGGCGAACATCTGCTGCACGTAGTAGCTCACGCTCTTAAACGACCGCAGGTTGTCGAACCAGATGGCGTCGGGGCGCCACTGCCAGCCCTCCACGTGGGCAAACAGCGGGGCGTAGGTGGCCATGTGCACGATGTCGGCGTTGCGCTCGATGCCTGTCATGTGGGCGGCCTCGTAGAGTGATGTCTCAAAGTGGTTCCATTTCTTGCCCCGTCCGTGGCAGGCATACTCGCCGGCAAACACCTTCGGACCCTTGCGGTCGTAGCTGTCGTAGCGCAGGCCGTGGGTCAGGAACCACTGCTCGTTGCGATAGTAGTGCTCGTCGTAGAGGTCCACCTTCAGCTCCTTCATGCGAGGCTGCAGCAGGTCGAAGTCCCAGCCCTCGCTGTTCGGACCGGTGGTGCCGATGAGCTTCAGCTGGGGGTACTTGGCGCGCAGGGCGTCGTTGAACTTCTTCAGTCGCTCGGTGAACACAGGACCGTAGCCGCCGTGCTGCTCGTCGTAGTCCCACTGCTCATTGCCCACACCGAGATATTTCAGGTTGAAAGGCTCGGGATGCCCCATGTCGGCACGCACCTTGCCCCACTTCGAGTCGACGGGACCGTTGGCAAACTCCACCAGGTCCAGGGCATCCTGTATGTACTCGTCGAGCTGGTCCACGGGCACGTGCACGCCGGGCTTCGTGGGGTCGGGGTTCTGGAACTGGCAGCTCAGTCCGCAGCTGATCACGGGCAGTGCCTCGCAGCCGAAGTCCTCGCAGAGCTGGAAGAACTCAAAGAAGCCCAGGCCGTAGCTCTGGAAATAGTCGGGGAAGAAGCGGTGACCGAAAGTGTAGTGCCAGCGGTTCTCGTTCAGCGGACGGTTCTCCACGGGTCCCACGGTGTTCTTCCAGTTGTAGCGCGTGGCCAGGTCGGTGCCCTCCACGATGCAACCGCCGGGGAAGCGGAACACGCCGGGGTGCATGTCGGCCAGCGCCTGGGCCAGGTCGCGGCGCATGCCGTTCTCACGACCTTTCCATGTGTCGGTGGGGAACAGGCTGATGTGCTCCACGTCGGTGGTGGCCTTCCGTCCAGCCAGGAAGATGCGCAGGGCACCCTTCGGCTCGGTGCGTGGGCTCTTCAGCTCGGCGGTGTATTTCTTCCATTCCTTGCCGCTCACCTCCACCTTTGCGGTGGCGAAGCGCTGATCCTCGCCCATGGTGTCGTTGTCTACGAGGCTCACCTCCAATGTCGAGCTGCCGCCCTCGGGACAGCGTGCCCACACGCTGAAGCGGTAGGTGGCATCTCTGAAGGTGGCGATGCCGAAGAAGCCTTCGTTCTCCAGACCAGTGAACTTGTCGTTATGCCCACTGTAGCGCAGACGCACATAGTGGGGGTTGCGGTCGAAGGGACCGTCGTCGCGCACCTCGAAGCGACCGAAGGCGCGCCAGCCCATCAGACGCTCGGGAAACTCAAACGAGCGGTTCTTCACCATCTCGGCATACAGGCCACCGTCGGCGGCGTAGTTGATGTCTTCGAAGAAGATGCCATACATCGTGGGCTGCACGGCGGCGCCCAACTTCTTGGTGTTCACGTCCATCACGTGCTGGGCCTGGGCCGTCAGGGTACCAGCCAGCAGAAGGGTGCAAGAGAATAGTTTTAGTTTCATCATTTGTTAGTGTTTTATTACGTTATGGTTCATCACATGCAAAATTAGTTAAAAAAAACCACACCCGCAAGTCTTTTGGAAAAAAACATTACTTTAGTGCCCCTTTTAGCATAATTCTTGGCTCACCATCCCCTCCTTCCCGCCAATAGCATCCATCCCGCCTATCCGTCTATGTCATCTATAGCATCTATAGCATCTATCCCGAAGAGCCGCCCTTTGGATGAATCCATCCAAAGGGCGGCTCCCTTTCCGCGCGGAGAAATAAATCGGCGTTCCCCTAAGAACTCCTCATCTCCTTCACTTCACCTGCACCACCAGATACTTGCTCGTGCTCCAGAACAGGCGTTGGTCGTTGATCTGCAGCGTATACAGCCCATTCGCGCCCTTCGCCAGCGTATACGAGGCGGCGGGGTGCGAGGTCAGCAGCTCCGCTTTCTTCGAGTTCAGGTTCAGCTGGTTCATCTCGCGGATGTCAATCTCGGTGAAGTACGAGGCGTCGAAGCCATCCTGCAGCACCTTACCGCTGCGCAGGATGTTATGGTCCTTCAGCTCACGTTTCGTGCCCACAGCATACCACGCGGCGTTGATCTGTCGGTCTTGCTGGTTGATGGTCTGGCTCTGCTGCTGGCTCTGCTGCTCCAGGTTGTTCAGGTTCTCGTTCAGGGTCGCCGTCTGCTGTTCCAGCTCGTCTATGCGGATGTTCTTCGCCTCCAGCTCCTGTCGCAGCTGGTTGATCTCCGCAGTCTTCTGTTCCATCTGCGCCGTCAGGTTCTCGATGGTGTGTTGCAGCTGTTTGCTCTTCTTGGTGCCCTCGCCCATCTGTTTCTTCAGCTTCTCTATCAGCTCAGCGTTCTGCGCCATCGTCTGCTGGATATACTGCATGTTCTCCTTGATGCGCTCACGGGCGCTGGCACCCTCGCCGCGTCGTGCCACGGTGAGGCGTCCCTGGGCCTCGTTGATCTCGCGGAACCCGTCCTCAATCTCGTTCAGCGTCGACAGCAGCTCATCCTGGTCGTTGCGCAGCATCTCGTTCTCACGTTGCAGCTCCTCAATCGCCGATGCCTCACTGCCTTCGCCTTTACTTGCCAGTCCGGCTTTCTTCTCGTCGCAGCCACTGATGACCACGGACATCAGTGCCATCAATAACAGTTTTTTCATCTTCATTCTATTTTAGGTTAATGAATATCTTCCATTGCGCTTCCCCCTCTCTCTCACTCCTTCCCCGCCACCACAATCACGAACTCCCCTCTCGGCTCCGTCTCTGTGAAGTGTGCCGTCAGCTCTCCCAGCGTCCCTCTCACGCACTCCTCATGCACCTTCGATATCTCTCGGCATGCGGCTGCCTGTCTCTCCGCCCCGAAGCACTCGGCCAACTGTTGCAGCGTCTTCAGCACCCTGTAGGGCGACTCATACAGCACGATGGTGCGTGGCTCGTCGCGCAGGGCCTCTATGCGGCTCTTCCGTCCTTTCTTCTGTGGCAGGAACCCCTCGAAGAGGAACCTGTCGCAGGGCAGGCCGCTGCTCACCAGTGCCGGCACGAAGGCTGTCGCCCCCGGCAGCGTCTGCACCTCGATGCCCGCACGCACGGCCTCGCGCACCAGGAAGAAGCCCGGGTCGCTGATGCCTGGCGTGCCCGCGTCGCTCACCAGCGCCATGTTCTCCCCCGCCAACAGCCGGGCCACCACCTGCTGACTCGTGCCGTGCTCGTTGAACTTATGGTGCGACAGCAGGGGCTTGTGGATGTCGAAATGCTTCAACAGGATGCCCGACGTGCGGGTGTCCTCGGCCAGCACCACGTCCACCTCTTTCAGCGTGCGGATGGCGCGCAGCGTCATGTCTTCCATGTTACCCACAGGCGTGGGAACGATATACAGTATACCCATAGCAGCCGCAAAATTAAGCAAAAGTTGCCACTAACACTCGCTTCCCGCCATTTTAATTCCCGCATTTAACTTTTTTTATTCATCCACCGCCCCTTTCTCACCCTCTCGCCCTCATCCGTAGCCCCCATCTTCATCGAAACTATGATGCTCCCCCAGCGTTTTTCCCCTGTCTTCATCTCCCAGAAAAAATCCACGCCCTGGAATAAAAATTTGGAGCCGCCAAATTTTCAAAAGTCAACGCCAAATTTTCAAAAGTCAACGCCAAATTTTTACCCGGAGCGCTCCAATTATTTCCAGCCCCTGCTTCCCCGCCTCCCCGCCCCCTCCCGGTTGGGTGTCGCGCGTATTCGCGCGCTCTCGCCCCCCCCCCCGGTTGGGTGGCGCGCGTATTCGCGCGCTCTCGCCCCCCCTCCCGGTTGGGTGTCGCGCGTATTCGCGCGCTCTCGTCCCCCCCCGGTTGGGTGGCGCGCGTATTCGCGCGCCCTCGTCCCCCCCCGGTTGGGTGGCGCGCGTATTCGCGCGCCCTTTGTTGGCAAGCCCGCCCAGGGCATTCTCTCTCCCTCCTGCCTCCACTCATTATATATTATATACGCGCGCACGCGACAGCGATGCCGCCGCCCTCTAATCCTTTGTCCCACTGTCGCTTTTCTCTCCTTTCGCTGTCCAAAAGTGGAAATCTCCTTCGCTCCTCTCTATTTTGGCTATTGTATAATTTCTGTTAAAAATGCGGCTAAATGATAAAATAATGTAAATAAAAGTGTTGTTTTATCAAAAAAAATACTAACTTTGCGGCTGATTTGTAGAACTCAATAGGCATTTTGATAAACGTCATAAACTGAATTAACTTATGAAGCGAATGAAGACCGCGCTCTTGGCCGTCTGTTCAATATTGTTAGCGACCATCAGTCCCTCTGACTGCCATGCTCAGCAAGTGGCCCTGAAGACCAACCTGCTCTATGACGCAACTACCACACCTAACCTCGGATTGGAGATGGGAGTGGGCAAGAAGCACTCCATGCAGGTGTTCTATGGACTCAACCCCTTTAAGTTTAATCACGGCGCCGACCGAAAGTACCTCAAGCACTGGATCGTCAACCCCGAGTATCGTTACTGGTTCTGCCACCGTTTCAACGGCTCTTTCGTCGGCGTTCATGCCTTCGGAGGCGAGTACAGCGCCAGCAACATCAAAATGCCACTCGGATGGTGGAAAGAGCTGCGCGACCATCGCTTCGAGGGATGGTACATCGGAGCCGGCGTCAGCTACGGCTACCAGTGGGTGCTCTCGCAGCACTTCAACTTCGAGGCTGCCATTGGGTTCGGTGCCGCATACATCAACTACGAGAAGTTCAAATGCGCCAACTGCCAATATAAAGAGGGTAGTGGCGACAAGACTTATGTGGGCCCCACCAAGGCAGCCCTCTCATTAGTATATATGTTCTAACAGCTGACCCACATCACGCCCATTAACACCATTCCCCCCATAAGACCCATTCACCCCATCAATACAATGAAATACTTCCTCATCATAGCAACCGCCCTGCTGGCCACTACCACCGCCCGCGCGCAGAACACACTGCGCCTCTCGGACGACAACGATGTGGTGGCTGCGAAAAACCTGCAGGTGACACCCGCCGAAGGGCGAACCATCCTCACACTCGACATCGTGCTCGACAACCTGCGCGTGCCCAGTAACCGCTACCGCGCATTCACACCCGTCATCCGCTCGCTCGACGACACCACCCTCGTCACGCGCATGAAGACGCTCATCGTCAGCGGACGCACACAGGACATCATCTTCGAGCGCGACGGCATCGACGAGCTCTATCGCGACAACTGCGAGAAGATACGCCGCTACAACGGCACCGAGCAGACATACGCCTACACCGATGCCATCGAGCGACAGCCATGGCACCAGAACGCACAGGTGCTGCTCGAATGCGACCTCTGCGGATGCGGCGACAAGAAGAAGAACCAGGAGTTCCCACTCGCCACGCTCAAGCAGCTCGACCCATGGGAGCTCACAGAGCTGGCCAACCAGGAGCCTGACACCTACAAGCCTATGCGCGAGCTGCATGGCACGGCTTACATCACCTTCGTCGTTGACCGCTGGGAGATGAAGCCCGACTATATGGACAACTATCGCGAGCTGCGCAAGATCACCGACACGCTCGACATCATGGTCGCCGACCCCAACATCACCGTCAACCGCATCAAGATTCACGGTTGGGCCAGCCCGGAGTCGCCCTATAACCACAACCACATGCTGGCCACCAACCGCGCCAAGAGCCTCACAGACTGGCTGCGGCAGAACTATCAGCTGCCCGTCAGCGCCTTCGCTCCAGCAGAGGCCACACCCGAGAACTGGTTAGGTCTGCAAGAGGCATTGCCCAACCTCGATGCCACCCTGCTGCCCCACAAGAGCGAGATTGCCAACATCGTCAGCGACCTGCTGCAGCAGGATAGCACCGTCATCGCCAAGACAGCCGACGCCACCGAGGCACGCATCAAGAAGCTCTACCCGCAGGAGTATATGTACCTGCTGAAGAACATCTATCCCGGTCTGCGCCGCTCCGACTATGAGATCACCTTCAACATCAAGCAGTTCAACACCATCCAGGAGTGCCTCGACATCTACCGCACCAAGCCCCACCAGCTCTCACGCCACGAGCTGTGGCAGGTGGCACAGACGATGAAGCCCTTCAGCGACGAGTACAACCGCGTGATGCAGACCACCCTCAACTACTATCCCGACGATGAGACGGCCAACGTCAACCTCGCTGCCGTCGCTCTCTCGCAGCGCGACATCCTCAAGGCTAAGACGCTCCTGCAGCATGCTGGCAACGGCGGTGCCGCCGAACAGCTCCGTGCCGTCATCGACATCGTAGAGGGCAACTACGACACCGCCAAGCGTCACCTCGACGCAGCAGAGCGCAAGGGCATCAACGTGGCCAAGAACCGCGAGGCCATCCGCCTCCTCACCCAGTAGCCCCGTGCCCCTCCCCTCCACCGGTCGGGTGGGCGGCGTATTCGCCGCTAAGCACAAAGAAAAGAACTCTATGTGAAATAGATATATGGATGACAAGCGCATCATTAGATTCGACTATGCCATGAAGCGAATGCTTCGCGACAAGGCGAACTTCGCAATCCTCGAAGGACTCATACAAGTCTTGACAGGGCGAAAGCTGCGCATCGTCGAGATCCTCGAGAGCGAGGGGAACCAGTACGACAAGGACGACAAGTATAATCGTGTCGACATCATGGCTAAAGACCAAAGCGACGACATCATCATCGTCGAGGTTCAGCTCACCCGCCAGCGACACTACTATGAGCGTATACTCTATGGCACAAGTAAGGCCATAGTAGACCACATCAGTCTTGGAGAAGGCTACGAGAAGGTGAAGAAGGTCTACAGCATCAACATCCTTTATATGAACTTCGGAGAGGGCAACGACTACCTCTATCACGGCACAACAAAGTTCATCGGGGTGCACACACACGACCAACTCAACCTGAGTGACAAGGAGAATGGGGCAATCGTGACAAAGACGGCCGCTGACATCTTCCCAGAGTACTACATCATACGTGTCAACGAATTCGACGACATGGCTACCACACCCCTCGAAGAGTGGATGGACTACCTGAAGAATGCGCGCATTCGCCCCGACACCACCACACCAGGCCTTCAGGAGGCTCGCGAAAAGCTCAACATCCTGCGCATGAACCATCAGGAACGGCTCGCATACGAGCGGGTGCTCATTGGACAGATGAACGAGAACGAGTCGTTTGAAACCGCTCGACACGACGGGTTCGAAGAAGGACTGGAAGAAGGAAGACGAAAGGCAATAAAAGAAATGACACAGCGGCTGATTGATGCGGGCATCGATCCGAAGGTAATAGCTAAAGCTACGGGAACCACACCCATCCCAACAGCATAACGAATTCATTAACCCCCCAAAACAATTACACGTACCGGCAAACAAAAGTAAAACAAAGAAACAACAAATCAATTTTTTTTAATTCATCTTTATTATTAACTCTTTAAAAACAAAAGTTTATGAAAAAACTAAGTTTATTTGCGCTCGCAGCCGCCGGACTCTTCCTCGGCGCCTGCTCGAGTGACAAGGATGAGATTGCTGAAGTGCAGCCCATCAATGTCGAAGAGGACGGCGGAAAGCAGTTCATCGCCCTCAACATCAATCTGCCCGTTGACAACGGTTTCGCTACCCGTAGTGATGTGACCGATGACAACAACTATGCCGACGATCCTGCTACTTTCGAGCTGAACGACGGTATGGAGTCGGAGTACAAGGTCAACGACGCTACCCTGATTGTCTTCCGTCCCGCTGCAAGTGGAAAAGAGGCTGATGCTACTTTCGTCGCTGCTTACCAGATCAATCCTGAGCCTTGGACAATGTCCAGCGACAAGCAGGTGACGGACTACAGCACGAAGATTGTGCAGAAAGTCGGTACGACCGTTGCAGAAGGTGACCTCGCTCTGGTTATCCTGAACAAGAACAACCTGATTGCTTTTGATGCCTCAGGCGCTCTGGAGGTTGGCGGTGCAGCATTCTCTGGCACTTTCGGCGATTTCCAAAAGACTATTGCAACTAACGCTACGGGTGCCCAGACTGCAGCCATGGAGATGACCCAAAATGGCTTCTATATGGCCAATTCGCCTCTTACTGACAAAGATGGTTCCAGCACTACCGTACCTACTGGTGCCAAGACGCAGACACTGGTTGTGATTGAGAATGTCTATGAGACAGAGCAAGAGGCTCGCGATGGCAAGTGCGCTGAGATCTATGTGGAGCGTGGTATGGCAAAGGTGACCGTCAACGGAACACCGGCAAAGGCAACGCTTGACACTCAGTACAACGGTGGTGCTACTCCTGTTGACCTGAACATTACCATCGATGGCTGGGTGCTCGACCAGACGAACCAAAAGTCATACTATGTGCGTTCGACTGAGGGGCACGACGACTTCATTTCCATCATCAACGGGAAGGCTAACAAATACCGTTATATTGGTATCTCCCCAATCGTAGAGGGTAATCCTGGTGCCTATAAGTATCGCACTTATTGGGCAAAGGATCCTAACTACACGAAGGATTTGGCTTCGCCTGCAACGTTTGGCGACCTCATCGCTGACGAGCTGACAAAGACGACTGTAAACGATGCTGCTCTTTCTACCGAGTTCGGTGACACGCATCCGCAGTATTGCTACGAGAATACCTTCGACGTGGCTCACCAGTCGGTGAACAACACCACGCTGGTTCGCCTGAAGGTGACTGCAAAGGTTGGAAGTACTGCTGACGACCTCTACATCATCAATGGCAACAAGAGCATGATCTACAAGGAGGCTGACGTTTTGACGCTCATCCAGAATAAGGCCCTCGAATTTGTCAAGAGCAAGAACCTGACTTTGAAGACCGGCGAGACTCTCACTTCAGCTGACTTCACGGTCACTCTGAGCGCACGTGATGCTGCTGGCTACAAGAACATTTCTGCAATTACGTTCTTGGCTGCTGGCAAGGCTAAGGTGATTGATGCCGATGTTGCTAAGATTCCTGCTGATGCTGACATTCTTGCTGACGTTGTCAAGCTCTACAAGAACAATACAATCACTGGTGGCGTATCTGCTAATGATGGTTCTATCCTCTGCTATGAGGGTGGTGTTTCTTACTACACCATTCGTGTGAAGCACTTCGGCGACCAGCTCACTCCGTGGAAGACTTGGGAGGGAACAACTGGCTATACGAATGTTGTGGCTCCCACGCTGGCAAATGGCTCCTATCCTGGTTCAATCGGCAATATTACCGTAGGTACTGCTGAAGCTACTGCTGCAACTGCTGCCAACAACTACCTTGGCCGCTATGGCATGCTCCGCAACAACTGGTATGACATCAAGGTCAACAAGATCAAGTATCTGGGTGAGGCTGTTCCCACCGACTACTCCAAGGATCCCACTCCCGATGATGAGATCGACGGCTACATCGCTGTGCAGATCAACATCCTCAGCTGGGCAAAGCGTACTCAGTCTTGGGATCTCTAAATCCTGCATTCTCTTTCAGGCCACTGGCCTGACATGAATACCCTTTAACGTTGGCCGCCCCTCCTCGCGAGTGGCGGGGCGGCCACTTCCTTAAAAAAACAAGCGTGCCTACACAGGCTGCAACACAGCCGGGAACACTTCGGGCACCGGCAGGCTTAGGGCACCGCCCCGCCAAACAGCCCGTACATCGATGCACACCAGCATCCACCAAATGTGAACACAACGTGCGCAGACATCCTCTGTACACACCATATAATAAAAAATAATGGACGACAAGCGCATCATCAGTTTCGACTGGGCCGTGAAGCGAATGCTCCGCGATAAGGCGAATTTCGGCATCCTCGAAGGGCTGTTCCAAGTCCTCACAGGCCGTCAGATGCGCATCGTCGAAATCCTCGAAAGCGAGGCAAACCAGCTGAGCGACACCGACAAGTTCCGCTCGAACTTTGTTCGCTTGCTACCAGAGGGACGCAAGAATCGTGTCGACATCAAGGCCAAGGACGAGAACGGCAACATCATCATCGTCGAGGTGCAGGTGAATCGTGAGATACACTACCTCGAACGCATACTCTACGGAGCCAGCAAGGCCATCACAGAGCATATCGCACTCGGACAAGGCTACGAGCAGGTGAAGAAGGTATATAGCATCAGCGTGCTCTACTTCAACATCGGCGAAGGCAGTGACTACCTCTATCACGGAACAACGAACTTCGTCGGAGTACATTCCAACGACACGCTGAAGATGAACGACAAGGAGAGGAAGGCATTGAAGGTGGAAACACCTGCCGACATCTTCCCGGAGTACTACCTCTTGCGTGTCAACCAGTTCAACGACGTCGCCACAACTCCGCTCGAAGAGTGGCTCGACTACCTGAAGAACCAGCGCATCAGTCCCGATACCACAACGGCAGGGCTGCAGCAGGCAAGGACACGACTGGCAGAGATGAATATGAGCGACGACGAGAAAGCGGCATACTACCGTCACCTCGAAAATCTCATGATAGAGAAAGAAGACATCTCCACCGCGCGCGCCGAGGGCAGGGAAGAAAGTGCCAGGGCCATCGCCCACCGCCTCCTCAGTGCCGGCATAGACAAGGCCATCATCACACAGGCCACAGGCATCACCGAAGAGGAGCTCAGCCTCATGGCCCAATGACATCAAACACACAGAATAAATAATAAGGAACAAAATATCAACAAATGACCGACAAGCGCATCATCAGTTTCGACTGGGCCGTGAAGCGAATGCTCCGCGACAAGGCGAATTTCGGCATCCTCGAAGGACTCTTCCAAGTCCTCACAGGCCGTCAGATGCGCATCGTCGAAATCCTCGAAAGCGAGGCTAACCAGCAAGATGCCACTGATAAGTTCAATCGTGTTGACATCAAGGCTAAAGACGAGAACGGCGAGATTATCATCGTGGAGGTGCAGGTGTCGCGCGAGGTGCATTATTTTGAACGCATCCTCTACGGTGTCAGCAAAGCAATCACCGAGCACATCTGCCTCGGAGAGACCTACAATCAGGTGAAGAAGGTGTACAGTATCAACATCCTCTACTTCAATCTCGGTGAAGGCACTGACTATCTCTACCATGGCACCACGCAGTTCGTGGGGGTACACACCAAGAAATGTCTGACGATGACAAAGAAAGAGCGCGATGCCCTCGGAGTTTCGTCGACGGCAGATGTCTTCCCGGAGTACTACCTCATTCGCGTCAACGAGTTCAATCAAATGGCCACCACACCGCTCGAAGAGTGGCTCGACTACCTGAAGAACCAGCACATCAGCCCCGACACTACCGCCCCTGGACTTCAGGAGGCTCGGCAGAAGCTGGAAGTGATGAACATGACACGCAACGAAAGGCTTGCCTACGAGCGACATCTGGAGAACTTGATGATTGAGAAGGATGTCATAGAGACAGCACAGGCCGACGGCTATGAACAAGGTCGCGAAGAGACTGCTATGAAGATTGCTCAGCGCATGCTGGCTGTCGGCATTCAGCCAGATATCGTTGCACAGACAACGGGCATCACAGTAGAGCAGCTCGAAACCTACGAAAAGCCCACTCGATAACATATAGACGAAGAGAACAATAAAAAAAGAACGACATAATGAAAAGACTGAACCTGAAAACCTGGCTCCTGGCAGCTTCTGCTGCGGTCGCCTTCACAGGCTGCGACCTGATGAAGGAAGACCTCGAAGACTGTCCCACAGGCCTGTATGTCAACTTTGTCTACGACTACAACATACAGCGTTCCGACATGTTCAAGGACCACGTCGGAGCTGTGATGCTCTATGTCTACGACGACCAAAACCGCATGGTGGCAAAGAAGATCGTCGGCGACGGATTCTTCAAGGCATATGGCCGTTATGTACACATCTCTGAGGAAGAGTTGCAGCCCGGCACCTATAGCCTCCTCGCCGTGGCCATGCAGAAGAACTTCAGCGACGCCCTCGCAGCACCCGGTGCCAAGTACCGTGTGGCCGGCGACGCCATCGGCGACCAGCGCTCGCAGCTCTCCATCACCCTCGACCACAGCCCCGCGCCGGCACTCGCCCCGTCTGTTGTGGCACTGCCCGGCACTCGCGCCACCACATTCGTGTCCACCGTGGCACCCTTAGACACCCTGTGGCACACCCTCAGCACCATCGTCACACCCGCCAGCCAGCATCCTCTGCAGCTGACACCCGCCATGCTCACCCCCGCTGCCACCGAGTATACCTGGCAGCGCGACGGCAGCATCAAGAGCAACGGCGTGAGCACCGTCACCGTGGTCAAGGGAGAACCCACCTACGCCACCATGAGCCTCATCCGCGACACCAAGCACCTGAACATCTCGCTGCGAGAGCTCGATACCCCGGAGAATGTGGTTGACACCGACTATGATGTCTTCATTATCGATGACAATTCCTACCTCGACTGTGATAATAATCTGGTTCAGCGGGGTGACAGTGTCATCTACAGACCCTATGCACAGTGGACTACTATCTTTGATGGCAAAGGTTTGGTAGCCAATGAGCATTCGGCGCACTATGACTTGATGTTCAATCGCATGATGTACAACGCTACTAATGCCGATGATAATGCCATTCTATGCATACGCAAGAAGAGCACAGGACAGGAAGTTGCTGTCATCAACCTGCCTTACATCCTCAGTCAAGGACGCACGGCATACGAGATTAATGCTTACCAGCCACAAGAGTACCTCGACCGTGAATATGATTATCGTTTGGAGTTCTTCATCAAGAATGGTCGTTGGCTCTTTATCGACATTCATATCGATATCCTGTCATGGGCTAAACGGATACAATATGTGGATCTTTAAATAATGAATGTACCGCTACGATATTTTACCATAATTTTTTAGATAAAAATATGATGATGAATAACTGGGTTTGGAAAGCGATGTCGGTGTTGCTGGCATTGCCACTGCTCGTGGCATGCCAATGGATAACCGAGGATCACGCCTGGGATGATGGCATCATCAATTCTGATGATAATTTAAATAGGCGCTTTGTCAACTTCAGCATCAGCGTCAATACCGGCAATAATCCAACACGTGCCGGGGAGACTCCATTGGGTGGAGAGAATGGTGATGGACGCGAGGCAGGCTTCCATCGTGAGAATACGGTCACAGGCGCAACCTTTTTCTTCTATCAGGATGATAATGGCATTAATTGCCAGGGCGGAACGCAAATAGTGCATGAGGTCTATTATGTTTTTACACCAGAAACCATTAAACGCGATAATGCAGGAACTGAAGAGGCTGACTTGAACAACGATACACGTCCAGGTATCACTCCTGATGAGTATGTATTCACCACAGGCGACCAGCTGCTCGATGAGGCTATCAAACCTGCATCAGCCTATCATGTCATTGCTGTACTCAATGCCAACTTAACAGGGAAAAACCTCAATACGGTGGAAAAAGTGCGCAACTACACCTTCACGCAAATTTATAATTCTAACAATAGCAATAATCCTGAGCAGTTCTCAGATTTCATCATGACCTCTGAGCAGGACTATACCATGCAACTCAGCGACGGCAATGCATGGGAAATCACTTCTACTCCTACGGCAGATTATTATCGCGCCAAGAATTTCATTCGCGTGGAGCGCCTCACTGCCCGCATTGATTTCTGGGCTGCTGGTTCCAATGGATACAAAGATACTTATAGCACACCAGGCTATGAGTATACCGTGAAAAAATCCAATGGCGACCCAACAAATGACCGTTTCGTGCTCACGGGCGTCATGCCTTTCAATCTCAATGCAGGCAATGGAACCAGTGGAGGGGAATTCCTTATCAAACGACTGGCATCAGACATGACCAACGACCGTGTTATCACCTATTTGGCAGATGAGACCACCACCAATTATGTCATCGACCCCGCAACGCTGAACAAAACGGATGGAAACCTCACCTATTATCAAAATACACTTGCCAGTTTGGTGCCCTCGGGAGGTACTTCCCTTGCTGATGTCACCACGTTAGCTAACAACAGCCGGTATCATAGTGTGGCTGCACGCCATGCAGCAGTGCTTGCCGAGGGGAGCAGTGCAGGCTTCACCACACTTACCGACAACGGGCGCTCGGGTGAGGACATCATTGTGGGCTATCCTATGGAGAACACCCTTTGGAGCGCATCGCTGCTCTATAATTATGCCACAGGATTAGCCCTGGAGGGCGACTATTATGCCGGTGGAACCGGTACCCCGGAACACCGTGTGTACTACGGTTACCTTCGCCATCAAGGAACGGCCTCTTCCTACCAGGCATTGCGGGGTGAAGACATGCCTACAGATGCCACTGCTGTAGGCAGTGTCGCCATGGAGTATGGTATCGTGCGTAACAACATCTACCGTATCTGTATTCAGAGCATCACTTCTGATGTGGAGAATCCAAAAATCACCCTACTTATAAAGGTCAAGAAATGGGATAAGTTCGTGCATACGCCCATCATCATGTAGCCGACAGCCCCATAACAACGATTTATACATCATTAAAGAAATAAGATGAAAACGATGAAGCGGCTACATATTTATTCTATACTTGCACTCACATCCCTCCTCGCACTCACTGCCTGTCAGCAGGACGATGAGGACAACAGAGGCGGCGATGCCAAAGGCTCGGCCTTGGTCACCCTGCGCTTGGGCACTGCCGACATGGAGAACACCACCCGTGCCTGGAATGACGACAATGCCGAGACCGACCGCTCGGAGATGATGTACAACTGGACGGTGCTGCTGCTCAACAATGGCCAGATTCAGTACAAGTTTGCCGGCACACCAACTGATGCTAACGCTGAAATCGACAATGTATGCACAGACTATGAGATGACATCTGGCGCCTACACTGTTTATTCTTTCGCCAACATCAGCGAAGCCAGTTTGAAAACAGTGCTTGGTATCAGTAGTCTGGAGCCAGGAACAGCACTGACCGACAACGCCATTCAAACAGCAACGGCCACTATCAATGCCAATGGCAAAACGCGAACAGACCTGACGGCAGATGACGCGTTTGGCTTCGGTTCAAAGGGTATCCCCATGAGCAACCAGCAGGTGCTGGAAGTTCCTGCAGAGGGAACCATAGAGAAAGACCTCATCGTCGTGCGTATGGTGGCCAAGCTGGAGTTCGTGTTCTTCAATAACACTGCAGTTCCAGCTGAAAATGGCGAGGACTTCACTGTGAAGTCGGTATCTATCAGTGACATCACCAAGGGAACGGCCAACAACCTGAAGTTGTTGCCAAATCTGAATAATAACGGCAATGGTCACGAGAACGAGATGACCTTTACCCACGGCGACATCAAGCCCAACCTCAATACGGGCGTAACGACCGAGGAGGTGAAATATGCTCCTACAACGGCGCTCACCGTGGCTTCCTCAGATACTTACGAAATAGGCAAGCTGCAGAGCAATAGCACTTACGCTAAAAAGTTCACCTTCTACGTCAACGAGAGCCAGCTGGCCTCCGGCAAGCAGTTCGAGCTGAATGTGGAGCTGGCTAACGGAGACTACCGTTACGCCCTCGTCAGCACAGGCACCGATGCAGGTCTCACCGTCACCAAAGACCCTGCCAACCCCGGCGGCAACGAGAATGCGACGACCACGCCCGTCACCGAGACCAAGCGCTCGGACGATTGGACCTACATCGCCCGCAACGACTACCGCGTCATCCCCATCGTGCTCGACAACTACCGTCTGGAGCTGGTGCCCTACGACTTCCCAGCCATCGGCGTCTACCCCGCCAGCGTGAAGACCATCGACGCGAACACCAACCTCCACGAAATCCTCTTCCACGACTACGGACACTTCCACCTCGTGCCCCACGTCTATCGTGGTGCAGCATGGGACGGGACGGAAAATAACACCGCAGCCTTCCCCTGGGCAGGCAAGGATATCACATTCTCGGCTACGAAGGGAAATTTCTCCAATACCGTGTGGACCCTTGACAAGACGGGTGCTACTGCAGTTGCCGCCGACTGGACCAACGCCTTCTCATCCTTCACCACAACAGGAACAGGCGCGACTCTGGCAAAAGATGCTGCACTGACGATAGCCCTCAACAGCGGTACCACGAAGTTCTACGGTGCTCCAGGCACCACTGGCCTGCCCGCTAACAATGTCTATCCCACAGCTCTCCCCGTCTACGGCACGAACTTCGATGCCGAGGTGACACACACCGCCGACGGCAAGACCTACTCACAGGGCGATTTCCCCATGCTCGATGCCGTGACGCAGTGGAAGCCGAAGTCAACAGACGCCTACCGCCCCTACATCTTCGGGCAGATAGCGCCGCAGGAAGACAACGCCGACAAAACCGTCTACCACGAGTTCCGTGTGAATGTCTACGTGCAGGGGGAGAGTGTCGCCCGCCTACTCATCTACCGCTTCTACATGCATCTGAAGCAGGACTTTGGTTTGGCGCGTCGCTATGCTGCGGCTCGGCCCACCTGTCGTCTGCACTGCCACGAATGATTACCCCTGCACTCCGGCTTAGGCAAAATGAAGAGTCGGAGTACTTTTTTTAAAGATTAGAACGGTCCTCTAATCATACATAGATCAACCATCGTTCTTTGACATTCTGTAACGACCTTAACATTAAGAAAAGTGGTACAAGGCCACCAAATTTGGTGGTACAACCTATTGCTGTAACCCCAAAAAGGTTATCACTGTAAACCTTTTTTGGCTTTTTCCTTGGCCGATTTGAAAAGAAACATTAATTTTGCAGCGCAAAACCATCATGTATGAAGCCATGAACAGTCAATTACAGCAAGTATTATCGCAGTGGCAAGCCATGCAGCCACTCAGTGAGCGTGATCAGATGCGGCTCAGCCAGCTTTTCACTGTTGACTTTAACTACAATTCAAACCATATCGAAGGCAACACACTCACATACGGACAGACCGAACTTCTTCTCATGTTCGACCAGGTTGTGCAGACAGCCAGGATGCGCGATCTGGAAGAGATGAAAGCCAGTAACGTCGGTCTGCTGATGATGAAACAAGAGGCCAGTGTCGGCGACTATCCCCTAACGGGAACCTTCATCCGCCAGCTGCACAAGACACTGCTGCGCCAGGACTATGAGGAGCATCGCACTCTTCCAGGAGGCGCCTACACTTCTTTCACCATTCATGCCGGACAATACAAGACACGCCCCAACTCCGTCATTACCCGTTATGGAGATCGCTTCGAGTATGCCTCGCCCGAAGAGACCCCAGCGCTGATGACCGACCTTGTCAACTGGTACAACGACACAGAGCGTGAAGGCTCCATGCACCCCGTTGAACTGGCTACGCTGTTCCACTACCGCTACATCCGTATTCATCCCTTCGAGGATGGCAATGGTCGGATAGCCCGTCTGCTGGTGAACTACATTCTCTCGCGCCATGGCTATCCCATGGTCGTGGTCCGGTCGCGCAAAAAGAAGGAATATCTCGAAGCCCTCCACCAGGCCGACATCCGCGTAGGCCCTGTGCCTTCAGATGGCGCTCATGCCACACTCGAGCAGATAAAGCCGTTCCACAGCTATTTCACCCGTCTGGTGACAAGTGAAATTAAGTTTACCATCGACTTCCTGACGGCACGCGAGCAGACCACCTGGTGGTTCGACGGCGAGCGCATCACCTTTAACAGCCCTACCGTGAGCACCATCCTTCAGGCTATGCACGACAATCCCGATGTCACCGTCACGCAGTTGGCCGAGACCGCGGGGGTCAGCAGGACGGCGGTGCAGAAAACCGTGAAGTCGCTCGTCGACAAAGGCTATGTCTTGCAGAATGCTGACATCCTCGGACGTTGGCATGTCGTCATTGCCTGCTCGTTGTGGGGATAGGCAGTCACGGCGCAACCCTCAATAAAAAACTACCGCTATACCGCTTGGCCGGACTTGCTGCTGGGCAGCGCCGACAGCGCAGAGCGTCCATATATAGATGAATAATAGAAAACAAAATAGGCATATTGATATGAAAACACATACATCGACAGTTCACTACCGAACTGTTTCAGATAATACTAACCCCTCCCATCGCCCGACAGGATTCCCCTGCTGGGCTTTCTGCGTTGTACACGGTAAGATTGAGAATTAACGATAGAAAAACAACATAAGTCATGAAACAGATTTTTAAGATAAACAACAACAACAAAGTGCAACACACTGCTGCCGCCGCCCCGCTGGCTGGGCGGCAAAAGCACAAGCACTACAGAACCACAACAGCCACGACAGGCCTCGCCTGCCGGGCCTTGCTCGTCCTCGCACTCCTCATGGGGTGGGGGAGCAGAGCCACGGCACAAGGGGAATGGGAACTTTGGACTGGTAACACACATAATAATCGTAATTCAATAGCGTTCGATGATTTTCCCTCCAGTTTAGATGACTATAATGTTTTTCGTATATATACGTCAGATAACGGTGTTGGCACTATCTCTACAGGTTGGAGTAACTCTGTTCTTAAATCAGGGGCTACTTCAATACCTCAAGGCAAGTATTATGTTCAAGAGTTGAATTGCTATCAGATACCTCTGTCTGAATTTGATGACCTTCTTAATAAGGTAAAAAATCAGAGTGGTTTGATTATAGCTACAGGATGGGAACAATATCTCACAAAAGTTTCTTTGGCCAAGTCGATAATTGTAGACTTTGAGTTTGACGGCACGCCCACAAATACCGACATCACTCAGACGCTTGACAGCCGCACAGACGTAACTTCTGTTACGCTTGACTGGACAGGGGCAAAGACCACTCCTGCTATCACGTCGACAGGCTATAAGTATGCCCGTTTCTATGTGGTAGACCAGAGCGGCACGCCCTTGTCGCCCACTGACAATGCACATAAGTTGACTGTCAATGGTGGAACTGCTTGCGTTAAAGCCACCAGCGGCTATTATGTCTATAGTGGCGGCAGCGACATAACCCTACCCATTGTGACACTGTCCTGCACTGGAGGCGACGTGCGCGATTACAGTGTCGTTTGCTGGTTAGCCACCACTACCGACAACATCAATGCCACGGGCAACGACGTGGCTGAGGAACCAGACATTGACGTGAGCTATACCTATAGTTTCGTGAAACCTGCACTGACAGAGACCGTCTACAAGACGGGCGACATCGCATGGGGCACCACCATGCAGGCCGATGCCTCCGAGGGCGCTCCTACAGACTGGGACGTTACTTGGGCCGAGCTTTCGCGCGAGCAGCGTGTTGTGTGGTATGTCACCGACGGCACCACGAAGCAGACGCTGGCCCTTGGCACGGCTGCGCAAGCCAATACATGGGTGCTGAACCTGCCTACCGACAAGTTCACCGTCAGCAGCAACGAGGCAGTGCTCACCGGCCAGACCACCTTCACCGCTACCGAGTGGGACACCTGGGGCAAGCCCGCCCTCATAGCCCCGAGCGGCATGGCCTACGCCGATGTCCATACCTACAAAGTGGTTTGCGAGGTCTACGAGACCGCCGCTGGCACCGTGCCCAACGTGCGCTACACCTTCTCCTTCACCAAGGACTTCCTCGGCGAGCTGAAGAGCGGCGTGACGGCCACCACCGTGCCCGTCGTCCTGGCTGATGCCAACGCCACGAGCCACGAGCTGACCGACATCACCCTGCCCACCGGGGCTAAGTATGCCCGTTTCTACCTGACTGATGTCACCGGCACACCTGTTGACCCCACGGGCAAGCTCAGCGTAAGCGGCACAGTCAGCACCGTGAGCGGTCATGCCGAATACGGCTATTATATATATAATGAAAGTGGCATCGCCTCGACGCCTACCGTGACGTTGACACTCTCGGATGCCACGCTCAACCAGTACCGCGTGGTGATGGTCGCCTCGGCCGACAACGCTGTCACCGATGGCGGAGCCGTCGTCAACGAGCCGGACTATGACGCGCAGACCACCTGGACTTTCAAGTACCCCGTCAGCCATACCGAGGCCACGGGCGAGGTGGAGTGGAGTCCCGTCGCCATGACCGTGCCCCTCGACATCGATACCCATAAGGGCAGCGGCTATCTGTCCACCCTTACCGACTACCACGTCGTGTGGACGGTAGAGGACGGCGGCACCGCCCAGTCTCTCACTACGGGTACTGCCCGTCAGGCCAGCACCTGGACCTACAGCGTGGATGGCAACAACGCCACCTTCTATGCTCCCACCGGTCAGACCTTCGCCAACATGAGCAACGTCACCTTCGTCGCCCGCCTCTATGAGACGGCGACTGGTGAGAATGATGCCGACAAGAGCCTTACCTACACCGTCAGCATCACCCGCACGGAGTTCCTCGGCACGCTGAAGGGCACCGGCAACACGGATAGCGAGACGGTGACGCTCGAAGATGGCAGTGCCGCCACGGTCGACGTGCCCCTGAGCCACGCCACCCTCAGCGGTGCCAAGTACGCCCGCGTATGGCTCACGCAGGGTGGCACGATGGTCAGCCCCGTCGGCAAGCTCTCTGTGCCCACGGGCATGAAGGCCTTTGGCACGAACCACGACGCCACCTACGGCTACTACCTCTACGACGAGAATGGCATCACCCTCACCGACGTCACCCTCGCAGCCCCCGGCAGCTACACCGACTACCAGGTGCACGTTGCCCTCTCCGTCGATGCCCCCATCAGCTATGCCGACTTCGCCCGCACCGACAGCCCCCGCCGCGCTCCAGCAGATGCTTACGAGCCCGACTACGACTATGAGTACACCATCTCCTTCCAGGACAACTCGATGAAGGTCATTAAGATCTATGTGCAGGCAAGTGATAGTGAAGGACAGGTAGATTATCCCGCTAACCTTCAATCTACTGTTGTGGATTACTTCACAGAGCAGTCATGGACTTTGAATGCCGAGAACTGCTTTGCCAAGTGGGATGTAATTAAAGATGGAAATCTTGTCCCCTTCACCGCGTGGAACGCCTCCGTCCAGTTTACCGACAATAATAATTTCGCCCACAATGTCGATGACAACAAGAAATACATTTACAGTGCTGGTTCCAATTCTTGGGAACAGAGCACCTTGGCTCAGACCCTAAACCAAAATCTGCGTTTCCCTGTCGGTAAGTATCAGCTTGGCAGTGTTGTCGAGCTGTGGGTGACCAACGAGAATAGTCACACCGCCGCCGACCCTGCTGACGGCTACAAGGTGAAGGTGGAAGTCCACTTCAACGAAGATGGCCTTGCTCCCTTTGATCTGATAAACGAGACCGACATTGCTGCCGACAAGGTAGTGGTTCCTGTGACTGCCTTCAAGTCAGCCGACCGCGTGCTCGACCTTACCGATGCCTTGGCTGCCAATGCCAAGTACGTGCGTGTCTACCTGACCAAGCAGGGAGGATATGACGAGGCAAGCGAGAACCTGCAGATCACCTACGATGGCAGCAGCAGCGACGTGGTGCAGTGTGAAAGGACGAAGTACGGCTACTACCTCTCGTTGGCCGAGGGCATCGACGTGTCGAAGCTGCGTGTGCGGGTGAACCTTACTCCCGACGAGATGCTGAAGTACAACGTGGTGATGGTGTCGGCCGACAGCCAGCTTACGGGTGCCCAGGAGCCGACATGGCAGAAGAAGCGCGTCTACACCTTCCAGAAGGAGATATCCCGCCAGGTCATGGCCGACATGGCGAACAATGAGCAGACGTCCATCCCCGCCTTCAACCTGCAGAGCGACATCCTGACACGCCTCGATGCTCAGGTGTCCGACTTCTCCAAGACACTCTATGGTCGATGGTATGTGATTGATAAGAATGGTGTAAAGCAGCCCGTTACAGGTGGCAACGGCTCCAACAGCCCCAGCTGGTCGTTCGACATCCGATGGTCGGGCTTGGGCTCTTGGCAGAATGTCGACAATGTGCTGAGGTTCTACACTGGCATGGAGTACGACAATAATGGCACCACGTTCACTGTCACACCTGCCTACATCGAAGGCGCTGACGGCTGGGCAGCTCAGGTGGCTGAGGTGGGTGGCATCCATGTGCCACAGTCCTCCAGCCTCAACAACTATGTCAACTGGAGCGTAGTGTTCGAGTTCTGCGATGAGTACGACCCCTCTTCTGGCACCGACCCCGACTACAAGTTGCGTTATGTTGTCACCATCAGCGACCCCACCGCCTTCGAAGGCACCGGCCCCGCTGGTGATGAGCATGTGCAGGAGGTGAACCGCAATGCCTCATCGGTGAATGTGGCCCTGGCCCCATCCTTAGCCCACCCGACGCTGAGCGGCGACGTGAAGTATGCTCGCTATTATCTTACCGATGCCCAAGGCAATGCCATTGACCCCACAGGGCTGCTCACCGTGAGCTACGATGGAGGCACCGTAACCACATGCAACGTGCCTGAGCACGGCTTCTATATCTATCCCGGTGACGACCAGCCCATCGACAAGACGAAGATTACGGTAACTCTCACTGCTCCTAAGGCCTACAGGAGCTACCAGGTGGTGGGACTGTACTCCACCGAGCTTCTCTCCATGATTCCCGACGACTATACCACTCCGCTCAGCCGTGAGCCCAACTGGGAGCAGAAGTGCACCTATACATTCCGTTATCCTACACCTACCACCAAAGAGATAGAAATCACCATTCCATGGAGTAAGACGGGTATGAAGCTCGATGCCTCTACTACAGATGTAGAGGATGACTGGGGCATCTCGTTCAAAGACCTCGCAGCAGGGCAGAATGTCAGGTGGTTTGTTGAGCGTAGAGGACCTGACAACCAGATACAGCGACAGCAGTTGATTGCAGGAACCGGGCGCAACACAGACACGTGGACGATTAAGGTGGCCAGTGCCTATGCTGTAAACGAAACAACTGATGAAGCAGTGTTGACAGGAAGGACAGACTTTACAGATGCAAATTGGAATCAGATGTGGAGTACACCCACTTTCTATCCTCCCACAAATTTTCAACCCCGTGGGCCTGAGTTTGATCAATGTCGCCTAATCTGTGAGGTGGCAACAAGCGATACGCCTAATGTACCTTATGTGCGCTACATCTATACGATGGAGAAGTTCCTGGGCGACCTGAAGGATGAAGGTACTGAAGGCAGCGAAACCATCCTGATTCCCAGGGAGACTACCACTTACGATGTTCCTCTTGACAATATCTATGAGGCGTTGAACATCCCCGCCAATCAGAAAATCGTCTATGCCCGTGTGTGGCTGACGAAGAGTGATGGTACGCCGGTAGCCCCCAATGGGCTTTCATGGACACAAATGTACAATGGTAACAACCAGGCGCAGGTGCTCCCTGGCAACAGAGAAGTTTACGGCTGGTATTTCTGCTCGGCAGATATAGGTGAACATCATGTCGGAATGACTCATGGGCAACTTGCCGGCAGTCCAAATTCTTGCACGTTGTCTCTTCCTGTAGGTACCTATTCGCAGTATCAGGTACATGTGGCCCTCTCTACCGACAATCCCTCAGGAATGAGATGGAGCAATGAACACTCACGTTGGGAATACGCCAATGGAAATGTGGGGCCTGGGCAACAGAATTCTCTTCCCGGTCAGCCTGCCGAGCCCGACTTCAACTACGAGTACACCATCAAGTTCGACTACGGTTTCGAGGCTAAGAATATCAACGCGGTGAAGACGAAGTACAAGACAGCCATCTACGACGAGACAACGCGCCAGTTTAAGCCTCACTTGTTCCAGAACTGGTTGGAGGTGTCTGCCGACTGCGATGTGACGAAGGAAGGTCTTGCCAACAATGGCTACGCCCGCTGGTACTTAGAGGACCTCGATGGCAACCGCATTCAGATTGAGGAGCTGATTTCCAACGAGCCCTACACGTCGCTGAACAACACCTACGGCTACTATCGCTACAAGTTCGACGTGAGCCACTTCGGCGACCCTCGCGGTCTTTCCGATACCGGCTATGACCCCACCATCACGCTGCCTGCTGGCTACAACTACGACGAAGTGCGCTTGGTATGCGTGGTGACCACGAATACAGAGCCTCAGGCCGAGCCTAACCAGCACCTGCCCAAAGATATTCCCGCCCAGGAGCCGCAGCAACTGCAGGTGAAGTACATCTACAACCTTGAGCCGCGCAGCGACTACGTCGATCTGCCCTTCGTACACTATCAGGGCGAGGCCTACAAGTATCTTATGCAGATGGGCAAGACCGACGAGGCCGCCAATCGTGACTACATCACTGTTGAGGGCACTGCAGGCGCCACCGAGCAGTCGTGGGATTTTGAGCATAGTGTCATCTCCGAAGAGACCTTTGGCAACATCCGCCAGAACGTGCACACCGTTGACTACTACGTCTACTTTGACCCCGCCGATGCCCAAAACAAGACATTGATGCTGCCCTCGCAGTATTACTTTGGAGGAGGTAACGACACTGAGCCTCGTGCCTACTATCGCTGGTACGACTGGCAGACCGATATGAAATCTGATTATCTGAGCATCCACGGCTCTGAGCTGCATCTTTATCCTAACCGACCTGAGTTGACCGAGGAAGATGTCAGCAATCCCAGCCGAGGCTTTTTCGGCATGCTGCTGAACGGCAAAAACAGTATGAATCCCTGCGATGGCAACATCGGTGTGCGCTTCAATGCTCCTGATGGCTGGGGCGCCGACTCCGAGGAGATCCTGGTGGCTTGCGATGTGTCGCGCTACCTTGACGGCATGGACGACTCGTTCACCTATCTCGTCCATGAGCCCACGCTCTCCGTGCGCTACATCTATCACATCCTTCCCGCTCAGCAAATTGCAAACAACATTGCAGACGCCGCTGTCGACCATACGTCGGGAAGTGCAACAGGCTTACAGGCTGTGGAAGCCAATCTGAAGGCTGGAATAGATACCGAGCTTTACGAATACAACGGTCGCACGGTGGTGTCGCTCAACGGCACCACAGGTGCGTTCACCATGCGCTCCGACCTGCAGCAGCTCAGCAGCTACTGGATTTGGAGCGATGACAGCAAGACTACTCTTGTCAATTGCACCCAGCTGCAGTGGTATGCCTATTATCTGGATGACGATGGCAAGTTGTGGAAGCATACTGTGCCGATGAATGGCCGCGAAACCTCCCGTCTGGGGCGTTTCACTTTGGCCGACCTGGGTGGCACCTACACTGCCGTTGATGGCGGTGGAACACAAGAAAAGGCTATCCAGCCTGGCGACCGTCTCTACATGATTGCCTGCATGGGCAATGGTGTTGCGGAGGCCCCTGTGGTATGGGACGAGTTTAACTTCATCGATGCCAAGCCGCTGCTCATAGGTACCGAGCGTACGGTGCCCGAGCGTACCGACCAGTATATGCACAACGAGCACACCTTGGCACAGGTGCTCGACTTCAATAACTTCTTCGACGAGGACGAGCGTTTCAACAAGCCCACCGCCTCTAATGAAAACTATGCCACTGTGCCCATCATCTGGCCCGACGCCCAGTATGGCTTCTGCTACCCGCAGCTCTATGGCCTTTGCGGCAGCAACAAGTACGCTGATTGGGGTGTCTATGGAATCTCTCCGACTCACGGCGATTACACGCTGCTGAAGTCGATGAACATGCCAGGCGTGTCGGAAGATGCCAACTTTGAAAACCAGAGTATCGGCAGCCAGTGGTGGTGGGGAGAGCAACTCTACGACGTCACCCACACCCGTGCCGCCAATGGCAATGTGGTCACTGATGCCAACGACTATGGCACCTTCCTCTATGTCGATGCTTCTGACGAGGCCCGCGTCATCGCCGAACTGGAGTTTGATGCCGCCCTGTGTGCCGATGCCGAGATTTATTATACCGCCTACGTGGCCGACATGACCGATAACGTCACCCGTCCGCAGGTGCGCTTCCGTGTGTCAACCGATGTGGATGGCAAGCGTGTGCCCGTTGTGACCTTCGAGACAGGCGACATCATTTCGGAAGGTGCCTCTACGGGCTTCTGGCATCAGGTCTATGGCCACACCACGCTGCCTGCCCGCCTGCACCACATCCTCAACGGAACTACGCGCCACTACTATGTGTCGGTGGAGAACAGTTGTGAGGACACCAATGGTGCCGACTACTGCGTCGACCAGATCTCGTTCTACACCCACCAGGCCAGTGTGAAGGCCAGGATTGTGAGCGACATCTGCGACGATGGCCCTGTCAGGGTGAAGATTGTAGCCGAGGCCGAGCAGCTGCTGAAGTCGCTCAAGGCGCTGACCACGGCAGCTACGAAGGACGTGTTCTTCTGCATCGTGGAGCGCAGTGCCGACCTGAACCACGAGCTGCACGCTGAGGACGTCCTCACCGGTCTGGGCTATTATACCGACCAGAATAACCAGCCCAGCAATGAATATAGCGTGGTGTCGGTGCCACTTAATGAGGATCTCCTCACCAATGCCACCGACCTGCACGACGGCACGAAAGCCAATACCGGTTTCTATTACGATGCCACCGACGATAAGGTGTACTTCCAGCTCGACGAGCGTGAGTTCCATCTGGAGCCTGGCAAGAAGTATTTCGTGTCCATCTACGACATCGCCGAGAACAGGGTCGGCAGCCTCACCGGCTGGGGCACACCCTATAGTGGCAACGCCTGTACCATCTACAGTAACGATGTGTCGCCCAACCGCATGTACATAGATCTGAGCATCGACGGACAGTCCACCGACGGACACATCGAATTCGGCTGTAACGCCACGACGGTGACAAAGAAGTACGACATCGCCATCAACTATCCTACGGGTGACGGTTATGACAAGTACACCTTCTTCAATTACGACTTCTTCGAGCTGGCCGATGGAAAGACCAAAGCCGACTTCTTGGGCATCAATGTCACGGTTGGAGAGAAGGTTATTTCTCTCGCCGACGCCCTCCAGACGTTCCGTGATTGGATGCGCAATGACATGATTGAAAGAAGTATTCCGGAATCGGAGAGAGACTATGCTGTTCCTGGCACGGTCTATGACGAGCTTCCTAAGCCCGCTGATGACGATACGGAGCACATGGCGATGTACAACCTCATCAAGAAATACATGGGAGGTGGCGAGGATTGTCCTGAGGGCAAGCTCTATCTCTCTGCCACGAGCAGCATCGAGCGCACCTTTACAAAAGCTGGTATTTATAAGTACTTGGCCATCCCGCTGACGAAGGAGATTCCAACCGGTGGTGAGGTCTGCTCACCCTTGGAGTTCGCTTTCGACGTGGATGCTGCCTACGGCGGTCCGCAGATTGAGCTGGGCTTCGACGATGTGGACTATCCCGACGGCTACATCCGCTCGGTGCGCGTCGGTCTGGAGCAGCTCAACAAAATGATTACCAAACCTACAGGTGGCAGCAACTACATGCTCCACATCCCCGTCAGCAGCTACACCAACAAGGGCAATGGCTTCGGCAACAGAATCTATTTCCAGCATACGGTGCTTTACCTCGCAAAGACTAACGACCCGTCCATCGCTACCGACGAATATGGCAATCCCACAAGCACCAATCCCATCAAGGTGGGCGAGATTAAGGTGCCTGAGCACATCGGCAGCGGGCGAGCCTACGTAGGTCCCGACCGCATGTTCCTGCCCATCGACTTCAGCACGTGTGATATCACCTTCCACGAGGGCTACTACTATGAGGTGGGCACGACCTTCGTCGACGAGGAGGACGACCAAGCTGCCGACCCCTGCACGGGCGACCTGTTCTTCATCATCAAGGTGGTGCCGGAGTTCGCCACCTGGCAGTCTACCGAAATCATGTCGCACGACACGGGTGTCGACACGCCTACGGGCTTCTACAACGCCAACTGGTATAACGACCAGAACTGGCAGCGCTCCGTGCGCGGCGACCTGTACAAGGATGCCGTCGACACGCGCAATCAGAACACCGCCACGCTGGGCCATCCCAACGGCTACAGCGACGACACCGAGATCGATGCCGCCATGACGGGCAACCCCGGCTTCGTGCCCATGAAGTTCACCTACGTCACCATCCTCGGCGGCAACCACGCCCCCAGCTTGATTAAGGAGCCGAAGGTGTCGACGTCGATATCACAACAGGGCGGTGGTCTGCTCGACCCGAACCTCACCCGTATGCTGACCGACCCCAGCCCTTACTCCAACCAGTTGTCGAGCGAGCCTACCGAGAATATCCGCTACGACATGTTGGTGCGCTATGGTGCACACAGCGAGGGCGGAGAGGGATGCTTTGGCCACCGCATGATGTCGATGAACCAAGCTGGAAAGTATATCTGGGGCAATGACCCGCGCAGCGAAGAGCAGATGACGCAGTTCAACACCGACCGCAAGGCTTTCGACGTGGAGAAGTTCTATGGTAACATCTGTAAGGAAATCTATTTCAAGCCCGGTGCCGAGTTGCTGCGCCAGCAGCGACTCCGTTACAACCGTGCATGGGTGGAGAAGGAGGTCAATGCCAACAAGTGGTATCTCGTCAGCAGTCCGCTGAAGGACACCTACGCTGGCGACATGTATGTGCCCGTGACGATGAGCGACCTCTCGATGGATACACCCACCGACAAGGCTGGACGACAGATGACAGAGGCCTTCCAGCCCATCAGCTTCAACACGGCAGCTGTCAATGCCGATGCCGACCACACCGTTACCTCACAGCCGGCCTACAGCCGCACGAAGTACCCCATCTACCAGCGGTCGTGGAACAATGACGGAGCAAAGGTCTACACCAAGACTACCGATGCCCGCCAGACGGACTACAGCGCCAACCTGGTGTACGATAAGGTGACCACCGTGGACATGGAGTGGAGCCATACCTACAACGACGTGCAGGTGCCCTACACCACGCTGAACGGCTTCAGCATCCGCGCTGACAGGAAGCAGCATGTGAAGACCGATGGTAGCAACTCGGTCGACGTGCCAGCACTCATCCGTCTGCCCAAGGCTGATACGCAGTATGACTACTACCAGTGGGACAATACGTCGCCTGCCGATGGTAAGCTGACACATAGCGTTGTCAGGACCACCACGCCCCGGACGAGCTATCCGCTGCCTTCGCGCTATCCTGCCGGCATCACCGACAACTACCGCTTCGTCGTTGACGACCCAGAGGCCGATGGTATTCTCACCGTCGACATCAGCGACCTGCAGCAGCAGGACGGCTATATCCTCGTGGGCAACCCCTACATGGCTTCGCTCCGCATGGACGAGTTCTTCAAGGGCCAGCCTGGACTTGTTCCCAGTTATTGGACATTCAATGGCAGCGTGGCGTCGGCAGCACTCGCCACGCCGACAGTCATCACTGCCACGGGCGATGACAATGCCGACGGCATCATCCGTCCGCTGCAGGCGTTCTTCGTGAAGAAGAAGACCGCCAGCGAGCTGGACGAGGGCGAGGACGAGGCCACGGCCATCGTTTTCACCCGAGCAATGACCATCGATGGCAACTATCCCGCCATACCTGAAACGTCGCCGTCGCGTCAGCTCACCCTGAGCGTCGCCGACACGGAGGGCGCAAGCAGTGCCGTGGTGCTGCTCAGCGACGAGGCTGACGGCGACTACCGCGAAGGTGAGGACGTAGAGACGCTCTTCGACTCGAACCTCGCCGACGTGCCTATGGTCTACACCGTGGCCGACGGCGGACAGGCCGTCAGCATCGACCAGCGGCCGCAGCTCGACATCGTGTCCTTCGGTGTTGTGCAGGCAAAGAACGAGCCTGTCGAGGTAAAGGTGACCTCTCACCTCTCGTCTCTCGCCTCTCACCTCTACTTCGTCGACGCCCTCACTGGCGAGCAGACCGAGGTAGGGCAGGAGAGCACCATCCGTGTGCAGCCCAACGACTATGGCCGCTATTTCCTCACTACCACTGGTCTGGGCATCGACGCGCTCCCGTCGCAGGAGGCGATCGTCATCAGCGTGCGTCAGCACCAGGTGACGGTGACGGCCACTTCGAACCTCACTGCCGTCAGCGCTGTCACCCTTGGCGGTGCCAACGTCTTCCGTCAGTCTGACACGGGCAACACCTGCACCTTCCAGTTGTCGCCGGGCATCTATGTCATCGATGCCAGCACTGCTGGCGGCATCAACCGCCGCATGAAGGTTGTCGTCAACTGAACACCCATCATCATCTGAACTGAACAACCGCGAATCATCACGACGTGAATGATTCGCGGTTCGTTCTTTTATGTTTATGGTCACACACTGATGGCTGGATGACATTGATTCCCCCATGAAGACTACGTACAATTCACGACTCATTCACGAGTCATTTACGTACATTCGCGTTACGCCGAAGGCACAAAGTTTGTCTGCGACGCTACGCGAATTTCCGTGAATGTCCCGTGAATGTTCCGTGAATGTCCCGTGAATGCTGCGCAATGCTCTAATTCACGATTCATTCACAATTTTACGTACATTTGCGTTACGCCGTAGGAAAGGAAAACTCCACCCAAAATTTGAAATAGCCGTGGCAAAAGTTCATTCCACGACGTGGAACGAGAATTTCACGATGAGAAACTAACTTTTTCATGATTATCCGCATGTACCCGTTTGACGGTCTGCGCTCGTCCTCTGATAGCTCTTGCTACTTAAGGATAACCATTTTCTATATCCATCGTCATTTAGAAATTTCGGTTGGCAGCGGCCGCTGCCATCATTGGCGGCGTTCGCTGCCATCATTGGCAGCGGCCGCTGCCAATCATGTCCCCGCCCGCTGCCAACCTAGCCCCTTTTCCCTCTGCGGTGCCTCCCGCTTCCTGTTTGTCGTGCGCCGAATCTCCTGGATGCACCCCATTTCGCTCGTCATCAACAATGCTCATCTGCGTGTCATCTGTCACTATTCGCGTTTCATTTGCGGCTTTCCTGTTCAGCTTGTCGTATCAGTGCCACAACAGACAGGTCGTGCGTGGAAGGCGCAACGCAAATGTCCCAACGTTAGCATTTTCGTGTTCTGCAGCAATCACAAAGATTTTGACGAAAGGTTAAATATTGCTAAATAAATTTCATTTAAGAGAAATATTTTGGCCGTTAAGGGCGCAAGATGGGAAAAAAGTAGTAACTTTGCAGCCGACTACTATTAATCATGACAAATGGAGCTTATCGAGAGGGGCTATAGTTTCTCTTGGTGTGAGTGATTTGGTTGTTGTGCCATACTGACGATACCCCAAGGTGTTGGGAACTGTTTGAATAGGTTTAATAATGGATATAACAACGTACAAGATATGAGGCGACTATGCTTACTCCTGCTGTTACTCCCCGCGCTTGCTTCGTGCCAGTGGATGACAGAAGATTATGAAGACGAGAGATATTATGTCGATTCGTCTGCCAATCAATATATTAACTTAACAATCAGTGTTGGCAGCGGACATCAGGTGACAACTCGTGCCCTTCCCGCTGGTGGTGAAAATGGCGACGGGCGTGAGGCTGGATTCGAACGTGAGAATGCCATTAGGGGCATTACCTTTATCCTTGCTGATGGTCCTTTAGGCTCGTCAACGGCTAAGGTGCAATACGTCAGGTATTTCCCCGTGTTTCGTGGTACTGCCCTTGATCCTGGCGCAACTACCAGCCATTCTCACACCGATGGCGGCGGAGAGGAGGTGATTTACACTACCGGCGACTGTTTGGTCGACGACTTTGACCTGCGTGAGAATAAGGATTATCACGTCATCGTGTTGGCAAATTGCTATATGGCGGCCAGCGTGGGCGACAATCTGAGCGACATACAAGACCGAACTCTCTCTCTCTCTGCTTTGTGTCAGCGTACGGGTACGAGCTATGTCCCCGACAACTACAACACATTTGCAATGGCATCCGAGCAGGATGTGGTCATCAATTTCGGAGGCGGCACAGGTGTCACCCAGACTTCTACTCCTAATTCTGTCACCTACACTGTCAACCGTGCCATCATCATCGAGCGCCTCGCCGCTCGCATCGACTACTGCTCCAACTACGCTGGCGGCTCAAAGACTGCTCCTTATGGTACCTATAACGTCACAGTCAACAACGAGTCGACGACTGTGAAGGGATACAAATACGAGGTTGATGATTATACCTATTTCGTCTTGGAGAGCATCATCCCCTTCAACCTCTTCAACGAGCAGGAGTTTTTCTTCAAACGTGTAAGGGCTGACTGGGATACTTCAACTCCAAATTATTATTTGGCTGAAGAGACTGCCTCTAATTTCGTCGCCGACCCAAAGACCAACCTAAAGACAGCGACGGCGATGAATTATATCAACCCCATCAGCGTCGCAGACGAACCAGCTTGGACGGCTACTACTCCCTACTATCGCTCGTGCGAGAGTATGAATGCACAAGCCACAACCAGCAAACTCTCTATCAACTCCCACCTGACAGGCGATGGCGACAAAAGCAATGTGTTTGTGTTGGCTTATGCCATGGAGAACACCCTCAAGCCTGCCTCGCCCCTGAAGGCCTATGCCACTGGTTTGGTGCTCATAGGCAGCTACTATGATGCCAACACCAACAGCTTCCTCGCCCGCAAGACGCATTATGGCTTCCTGCGACATCAGGGAGAGACACGTGACGGCTCGGGGCCTTATCCTACCTATGAGTGGAGCGATCTCACCAGTGAGTTGACGGGTGCCTCATCCGTTCCCATGAACTTCAGCATCGTGCGCAACAACATCTACCGTGTCAGTATCGACCATGTGTCGGCCATCGGTCGACTGCGGCTGCGCATGGCCGTACACGACTGGCGAAATGTGTGGAATCCAGAAATATTCATTTAATTAGTATCGAAATGAGACGACTGCGCTATACATCTCTGGTTGGAATGTTTTTTGTGGCCCTTCTGTTAGTGGGCTGCTCAGAAGAGGAACAACAGCAAGAACAGCTGCCCGATGGCTATGGACGGCTCGCCATTACCATCAGCACCCCTGAGGCGGTGCAGACGCGTGCTGTCCACACTACTAACCCATGGCTTGAAGGGACGAAAGACGAACGTAGCATCAAAAGCTACCATCTACTGATATGCACCGGCACCACCATTAGACAGGTTATCAGCGGCACCACGCTGGCACTCGAAGCCCACGAAGGAGCGCCTAAGAACTATTTCCCAACAGTTACGCTGATGAGCGACATTATTGGCAACGGCACATACAATCTCACCTTCTACTGTCTGGCCAACTTCACCACCGACATGCTGGCGCAAGCAGGTCTGACACTCTCCAACGGCAGCATAACCAATACCACGCTGCCTGAGAATTTTGAGAATAAGGTGATGCGCCCCATCGTCAACTGCATCGACGTTGTGCCCACGACGGGGCTGCCCATGACAGGCAAGCTGGTAAAGGAAAACCTTGTAGTCGATGGTACTACCATTATTGACGATCCCCTCATCTTGTGGCGTATGATGGCCAAGCTCGAGTTCCTGTTCACCAACAAGTCGCATAGCCCTGTGCAGGTGAAGGGCATCGAGGTGGAACCCATCAACCTTGTCTCTGAAGGCAAGGGCATCTACCTCATCAGTAAGGACGATTTGACATTGACCGACAATGCGAATCCCAATGTTTCCACCGTCAGCTTGCCCACCAGTGCTGTCAGCGACCATGGCACGGTGAGGTATCAGCCCGATGTCGCCCCCTTGACACTTGACGCAGCTGAGGGCGCCACCACACCCGCGGGCACCATTTCCTTCTACGTCAACGAGAGCTATGGCACTTTCACCACCTACGACAACCAATATTCCCTGCGCTTTAAGATTGCTCGTAAGAAGCCCAATAGCAACGATTGGTACGACACCGAGCTGCGCTATGGCTTCACCACTCCACATAATGGTACAGTAGGTGGCTTCAACGTCATCCGTCGCAACGATTGGATACATATCCCCGTCACGCTCACCGACTGGCAGCTACGCCTCGAGGCCATGCCCTTCGTGCCCATTGCCGGCTACCCAGTAGTCCTCTATGGCAACGATGGATTGACGGCGACTTTCCTCACCGGTGGTTTTATCATCCTGCAGCCCTTCGTCAAGAAAAACGAAGATGCCACATGGCGCGACTTCAGCGACCCCGAGGTGGAGTTCGTGTCTATCAGTTGGAAAAACAGTGACGGCACCAACGTAGCGGAGGCAGACAAGATACTGACGAAGCCTTTCGAATACGATGCCGCCACTCAGTGCATCATCGGCGAATTGAACAACAACCTTGATTCAAACTATGCCTCGGGCGACCATAAGACCACCCTTACTATTACGGTGAAGCTGGGCCCCGACGGCGAACAGTACACCTACACCTTCTCCTGCAACATCATCCTGAGGAAGAGTTAATCGTTGGACATTGCAAATACAGTAGGATGGGTTATTACATCAATATAGGTAACTCGGCATTCCAGAGCGTGCGGAACGGCGAATATGTTGACAAGTCAGGCTTGATCACCGTTGTCAACAATACGCTTTTTTCGGAGCGCCGTTTCAGCTGTGTCATCGACCAGACACACCGCAAGGACTATCCCGCCAAGTTGCGCGATGATGCCGACCGCCTACTGCTCGTGGGCATCAGCTACGACCGCGACACCAAGCAGCACAGCTGCCGCATTGAAGAATTGACAAAATAAAAACGATATAAGCTATGATAAAGAAAAAGCTTCTCATACATACCACCACCCTGTTCCGCGCAGTTCTGCTGCTCGGTGTCCTCACATTCACCAATGTGCAGCCGACCCAGGCGCAGAACGCGGAACAACTTGCAGCAATGCCCAGTGCCTTTGACTTCAAGAATCCTGGAGATGTCATAGGCGACGGGAATTACTACTATATACAGTTCCGTATCAATAATGACATCACCTATCTGTCAGACCAAGGGACAGGCAATGCCTTACGGTCAAAAGATTACATGCCATTTGTAAAGAACCTCCAGTGGACACTGGTCAGTACAGGAACGGCTAATCAGTTCAAGCTGAAGAGCCTTATTGGCAACTGGGCATATTTAGATTTAGATGATACGTATAAGAGTTCTGACAGCGAAGCAACTGGTGCCACTTTCACGTTTTACACTCGCAACGACGGAGGCTATGAGATAGGCCCAACTACCGATACGGGTCACACCATGGCTGGTAATAGTAACGGTAAGATATGGGTAGATATTTGGAATAACACCAAAGGCAATGCCCGTAGCTGCCTACGTGTAGGTAAACTGAAGGACAACGTTGCACATATTATCTACTGGCAAGAGACTATTCGTGACAACTATAATAATCCTGTTGATCCTAACACCGATACACGTGGTCATTCGGCGGGCTTTACCGCTCACCACTACCTGACCTATTCCGGTACTGACAACAATCGCTCGGATGTCTCCTCCCGTAAATCAGTAGTGTGGTATTACGACGCCTGGAACACCCTGGCGACCCTTGCCGCCTATCACCAAGATGGTCTCTGGACGCTGGAACAGTCTGGCTCAAGCGAGAAGTTCTATATCAAGAAGTACGGAACTGAGGAATACCTGAACTATGATGGTAATGGAGCCAGCGTGTTAGGAACTAAGGATGCTGACTATGGCAAGTATGTTCTTGAAATGCCCGGCGCAAACCGCTACACTCGTATACAGAACGACAACAAGTTCGATGCAGACCCGCTGACCGCCGCCATGTTTTATGAGTGGGATGGATGTCGTGAAAATGCCACGATTACAGGGACTCATAATGTTGGTGTTTACTTCGGCAACGGGACTAATCTGAATCCAGGCGGAACGGTTTACGGTGATGGATGGACTGTGCACTATTTGCACTATGCCGACCTGACCGGCTATACGAAGATTGTGTTCGAGGGGACGTCAGGCTTGGAACTGCGCGTGCTGATGAATCGTGATGTACCCGATGGCACTGATGGTGATTGGGGCGGTGCTTTTCTTGACAGGCGTTGCACCATAGGTGCTAATGGCGTGGCAGAAGTTGAACTGTCAGACCTCACCTTCGCCCATCTGAATTCCATAAAGGTAAATAGCGGCACGGGACAGGTGTCATCTGTTACTCTCGTGAAGCCAAGGTACGATGTCACACAGTTGGCCAGCAGTCAGTTCTATAACTGGAATGGCTACGGGGCTGATGCCACTTCAACGTCGACTGCCCAGGTGGCTTTCAACGTGGGTAATAATCTTGGTTCTGGTGCCACCGTGGCCGGAACAGGCGATGTGGATTACCTCATTTACGCCAACATGCCGGGTTGCAAGAAGATTGTCTTTGAGGGTACGCCCGGCGTGCAGCTGCGCGTGCTCATGAACCGTCAGGAAAGCAACAGTGGCCCATTAGAGGAGAGAACCGCCACCATCAGCAATTACGGCAAAGCAGAAGTAGACCTGTCAGACCTCCCCTACGTTCACTTGAATGCCATCAAGACGGGATGGAACAGCCCTGAAGGTACCGTTACCTCTATCAAGTTCATGTCGCTCAGCAGCGGTGGTAACACCCTTTCCTTGTCGTGTAACAAAACCGATGGTGCGGTGGTGTCGCAGGTGTCGGGGGGTAATTCGAATTATAGTTATTCTACAGACTGGGTGGCTGGCTTCATGCCCGTGGAGGTGCCCGTGCCCAACAAGGACGAGTTCTATCAGGTGCTGCTACAGCTAAAAAGTAATACTGCCCAAATGGTAGACTATAATGGTGGAGCTACGGCTTACTCTGAGGAACTACAATCTCGGAAATTGTTCCAGTTGGAGCAGGTGGATGATTATTCGAAATTCCGATTGAAAAATCCTTCTGGAGAATATCTCAGGCCATACCCAAATCCGGGAGGTGTCACAGAACCCAATAATCCTGATGGAGCGGACTTGATTTCAAATCTTACGCTTATAGATGAGAAATTTAACGTTAAATGGTTCTTTGTCAGCCCAGTTGCCAAAGAGATTCCTGTTGACTACTATGTGAAGCACAAGGAGTCGTATCTGAGGCCATATGCTGCGGGCGTCATCAATCAGGAGGGACTTAGAAAACAAGGTCTGGCAACTGATGTGGATTCTGAATGGTGGAACTTCGATGGAAATGGTTTTGATGACCCGCAAAAAGGCACTCAAAAGACGAACCATTTTGAGATTACCCACTTTGTGAAAAAAGGTAATTCAAAGACGATAGAGTTCCCTACCGTGCTGAATGAAAATAATGATCATATTCTCTTCCAGCGGTTCTACAACTACGACGAGAAGGATACGTCGATGGACCTCGACAACCTGAAGACCCACGTAAGCCTGGACACTCGCGATGATGGCAACGTACAGTATTTCCTTTATAAGAACGGCATGGTTACAGGACAGAAGCTTGACTGGACTGATGTCGAAGATGGTGGATACGCTCGTTATGAAAAACGCCGGTTTAACTTCACCAACAGCGATGGTAAGCCTTTCACTGTGGCAGTGGACGTATCGCGTTACAGTGATTTGGAGTATCTGAACAGCACTAACCACTTAGAGGGTGACCTGAGGGAGCCTTCACTCACCATGCGCTATCTTTTCTATATGAATGATGCCAAGGCAATGGCAAAGAGACTTACTGCATGTCCAGAAGGTAGTGGCAAGTGGTTAGAGGAGAAGGAATTTCACTTTGGCAGGACGCAGGTGCCCTATACCAAATACAAAAAGGTTGGCTATCGCGGAGAGTTCATTCCTGTGCGACATGTCTTCTCTGACTATTGGGTATATGATGACCCTCAATTAATCAATGACGACTATTTGGCATCGTTGAACCTGAGTGAAGATGAACTCAGTGACTATCTGGACCAGCACTTGGTGTCTGCCGTAAATAATAATGAGGGTGGTAAGATTGTGGTAGAAGTGGTTCCTGGTAATACAGGAATCAGAAAGGGAGGATACAATCCTAACATTGACCTTAGAGGGTATAATGATGAAGGCAACGATAACGACTATCAAGGCTTCTATTTCTATGACAGAATAGCCCGAAATCAAAAAACAGAGTATGGAAAGAGCCGCTTTGTGGTGTTCCGCTATCCTGAAAGTGGCATCGTGCAGAATTGTGGACCCGATAATCCTGCTTACGTCAGAGTATATCTGAACGCTGGCGGAAATAGATACCAGTTGGCTCAGTTCACCATATACTTTGATGCAAATATGGCAACTCGCCCGTGGACGGAGATCAAGAATGGTACTACTTATGCCAATGGCGTGAATTTGGTGAAGGGGACCAACCGTGATCCTAATGAGCTGAGGAAAAGAGCAGGAAAACCCATCGCAAAGATCTCGTTCGACTATCCTGTTGGCGAAACCTATCACTACCCAACAGCTGCTAATTGTCCAAGCACTGACGGCAACACACGCCACGATGGCTGGGAACGCGGTGCCGGTGGCAGCATTGACAACTCCAGCCCCGTACCCCTGACTTTCGGTCACACCAACTATTCGTTCGATGGCGACGGCGCTAACTGGGGCTCGTATGCTCTTGTGACAAAAAAAATGACAACATGGGGCAATAACAAGGAGATCTTGCCTGCCGACGATGACGACTATGGCTATAAACTTCCTGCCGACCCAGGCATGCAAAAAGCATTCCTCTATATTGATGCCTCTGAGCAGCCGGGTGACATTTGCGCCATGGACTTTGAGGGTGAGTTCTGTGCCAGTGACCAGCTGATGTGTACTGGCTGGATTTCAGGCTGTAACAGGTATAATGATGATGGCGAACACCGCTGCCCTGGCAGTATAACGCTGACAGTGAAGGGTGAAGACATCTATGGCAACACCGTTACGATATACCGTTTCTGTCCCGGTCAAATCTATGAATTGGACAATGGTTATAACCTACCGGGTGGTGATGTTACTAACAGTGCTGGCGTAGATGGTAGCGGAAATAATGCCGACCATGTGGTGTGGCAGCAGTTCTATTTCGAGTTCTCCACCGATCACAAGTATGAGCGCTATTGGCTGGAGGTGAACAACAACTGTGTGAGCTCCAATGGTGGTGACTTCATGCTCGACAACGTCGAGGTGTATACTATTGTACCCGAGGTGAAACCAGATATTAATACTCCGCTCTGTGTCAGTCTCAACGATAATAATGAGCCGGTTGTCGACATGCGTCTGCTGAAGCTGAACGTGAATTTCAACAAGCTGAAGAGTTCTGCTAATGTGACTTCGGGGAAAACCAAAATAGGCTTTGTATTCCTTGAGAAAGATGTGTTCCTCAAGAAACTGTGGGATTTGAAGCATCTGGAATCTACCTATGAAAACATAGATTCTTTGGCATTGGCTATCAAGGAGGGGAGATATTTGCTTGATGGTAGTGACTCCGCCTATCAGGCTGCCTTTGACGAAGCCCTGTTAGGCGACAAGGAGGTCTGGGATTCTTCCACCCCGACAAGTAACATGGGTGCTGGCGTGATGTATTTCGAGTGGGACACAACTTTTGGGAATAATGAGTTGTACACGTTTGCCAAGGCCGTCAACAAGGAGAAAGCAACTTTCCGCTATACAGATGACGAAGGCGACTGGCTTGTGTTTAACGGCAACTATCCAGTACTGCCTTGGAAAACGGACACTGAGTATTACATCGTGCCCACTAACAACCATGTTACTAATTTCAGCGAAGTATATGGAATTTTCGACATCTGTTCAGCATGTAGCAAGGCTACTGTATTCAAGATAGAGGCACCCTATACATTGATTGGACTGGGTGCTTCGGAAGATGCCAACGACTATATGGTCTGTGAGGGGCAGATTCCAACGCTGGTCTCCGATCTGAAGGGCTACGACTTCAATGGCGTAGAAGTGCCGATGAACGACATCAACTACGACTGGTGGCTGGGCGATAAGGCCAATGGTGTATTGCCTACGCTGGAGAACTACCACGCCCAGCAGAAAGATGGCGTAAAGCTCGACGTGGCCCTCTCCACGCTGCGCATCTACTATCCCGAAGCCACGTCACTCGACGGCATCGTGAGTCATGCTGCCGTAAACTCTAACCCAGCACTTACACCGGCCATGGTGAACTACCTGAAGGAGCTGGTTGATGCAGGTCAGCTGATTTTGCATCAGAAGTCCATCAGCGTTCCGGCAACACCGGCGGCTGCCGACGATCCTTACTTCTACCTCGTGGCCTGCCCCATCCATGATGAGCAGTACGACCAGTCGCTCAATCCTCATGGGCCGACAAGTATCATTAATAATGGCACCATGGAGGGCTTTGAAACAGCTAGCTTCTACACCCGTTACAATAATATCAATTCAAACGCCACTATCAGTGGTGGAGTGGGTAAGAACGGTAGCCGAGGCATAAATGTTACAAGTGCTGCTGCTCCATCAGGCGATTCTCATGCTTGGGATACCCAATTCTTCATCCGTGCCAATGAGGTGATTCCTGTGGGAACAACGTTCCATTTGGAGTTTGATTATAAGGCCAGCAGTGCTGCCACTGTGCATACTCAGTTCCATTCTGAACCAAGTAATTGTATTTATTATAATGGTGCCGGAAACCTAGGTTTCACTACAGAATGGCAACACTTTAAAAGGGACATTGAAGTAACTTCTGATATGGCCCCGAATAACAATTTCCAGAGCATCGCCTTCGACCTGTGGAATGGGAATGATGAAACAGGAAATGGAATTACCTATTTCTTTGACAATGTCGAACTGACTGTTAACAAGAATTACTATGTGGCCTTCTTCTGCGACGAGCCTCAGGGTTTGCGTGTGAAGGTTGGCGAGAAGGCTCCGACGTTGAAGACTGGCTTTGTGCCTGGCGAGAACGGCTTCGAGAGATATGACTATTCTGGTGCCGGCGATGCCATCCTGAGTGTCCGCTTGGCTAAGCGCGAGCAGTTTGAGACGGTTCAGCATGGCGAGCCGGATGCTGCCACCATCGACATGCCCACCTCTGACAATGCCGAGACCATCCACTTCCTCTGGCTTCCCGTCCGCGACGCCGTGGTGCAGTCTGGCGAGTCGGACAAGGTCATCCAGAAGTCGGAAGACGAGAACATCTACCTGTCCTCCACCAACGACCCTGTATGGGATAAGCAGATCTACAAGAGCATGAAGAAGGGTTCGCTGCCCATCGTCGGGAAGATTGTCCAGCTGCAAGCCATCGACAAGCTGAAGTCGGGTTCTGGCAGCGATGAAAACGGAAGTAACCGCCTGTGCGTCTACTTCACAAGCAACTTCGAGGTGCGCGAAGGCTACAACTACACGCTCAGCCTTCCGTTCCAGGAGAGCCCAGGCGAGAACACCTGCGATGGTACCATCCTCATCAACCTGAAGATTGTCCCCGACTACGAGGTGTGGACGGGCGGTGCCGGCAACACCGACTGGAACAACGACGAGAACTGGCGCCGCGCCGACGGCAACCTTGGCAAAACGACCGAGGAGCCGAAAAACGGAGCCGGCAAGAACAGCAATGAGCTGTATCGCACGGACGACCTTCCCGACACGTCGCCACTGAAGGACTACGTTACCAACTACACGAACTATCGCACGGCCAAGGACCGCCTGCTCCGCAAGGGCTTCGCGCCGCTCTACTGCACGCATGTGCTCATCAAGAGCAATGAATGGGGTGACGCCCCGCAGCTCTACGATGCGCTCGCTGGTAAAACTGCACTCGACGCCTCTCCCTTCCCCAACCTGCGCGACAAGGATGGGTGGGATGGCAGCGTCACTAACGAAGAGAATAATACTGTGGCTACTAAGGCTACAGCCACGCCCATCCTGCGCTACGACATGCAGGCCCGTCATTTTGAGCTGTGGGAAGAGACCTATGGTGAACCCTCCAACAAGGGCCGCAAGGGCGACCTCATCGCTGAGATGTACCAGGTGAACAGCTGCGACGAGATTGCCTTCCAGCCTGGTGCTGAGCTGCTGAACGCCCACCTGCTGAACTATAACAGCGCTTGGGTGGAGTATCAGCTTGATAACAAGCGTTGGTACCTGCTCGGCTCACCCTTGCAGGGCACCATCTCCGGCGAGTGGTATGCGCCTACTGGTTCGGCACAGCAGAAGACCACCTACTACGAGCCTGTGACTTTTGGAGAGGGCTACGACCGCTACAGTCCTGCCATCTACCAGCGCAGCTGGGACAAGGCCAAGGCCGTGCTCTACGAGGTGGGGGCAAACTATTCTACAAATGACAATCCCGATGATTTAGCACTCGTAGATGGAAATTTGCCTGGCTCTCCCCAGCAAGGATCGTGGAATGGCAACAGTTGGAGTACAACAAATGCCGACGATTACCTCGACCGCTTGGGTTACAAGCCGCTTGGCGACAAGAAGGTGAATGTGGCCATGAAGGGCATCTGGAGCAACACCTACAACGATGCCACTGTTGACTACACCAAGGGTGGCTTCTCCGTGATGGTGATGAACCACCTGAAGAACAATGACGCCAGCAAAGGCAAGTCTATCATCCGTCTGCCAAAGGAAGATACGATGTACGACTATTATAAGTTCGAAGAGGATGGCTCGGCCGATGGCGGCACTGACACCTATCTGAGCGATACTGGGGAAAACGATTACGACGATGTGCAGACCAATCTCAACCGAGCCTTGAACCGCGGCCGTCTGAAGTCAGACATGCTGTTGCCTACCATTGGTGAGGGCTTGGCAACCTACAAAAAGATTCAGCGCCTTGAAACGACCGCCAGTCGCTATGGCGACCAGCGTACCTATACCCGTGTACCGACGAGGGTGGAAGAGAATGCCCTGCCCATGACGCTGAAGCCATACACAGAAAGCGTCTCTGCCGGTATCTCCAACTTGGGCTTCTATCTGGTGGAGAACCCGTTCGTGGCGGGCCTTGACATGGAGAAGTTCTTTGCTGAGAACCCTAGATTGGAACAGAAGTACTGGATAATAACCCCCAACGGTCAGCAGTTGGTGCAGCGAATTGCCGGGGATGATTGGGTCAGCCCCACTGAAGAAGTTGTTACGGGTGAAGATCCCAATACAGAAACAACCTATCATTTCACTGCTGCCAACGCCAAGGTGGCTCCCGGACAGGGATTCTTCGTGCAGGCTACTACACCAGGCGAAGCTACTACCATCACTTTCACTTCCGATATGCAAGCACAGACCCGCTATGGCGAGCCAGATGACGGTGAGCCGTTTGATGTCGTAGTAGGTACTAAACAGAAAATGGTAAAAGTTGGAGTAACATACGACCATGATGACGACCCCAGCACGGAAGAGATACCATTGATGATTGACGATGATGACGACCCCAGCACACCCCTAGTTCAACAAATGGTAGAAGTGCCCGAGGTGGATGCTGACGGGAACTACGTATTGGAGGACATCATAGAAACTGTGACTATCTACAAGTACAAGCAGAAGAAGGGTGATGGCTATGAGTTCCCGCTGAAGGCTCGTACTCGTGCTGCTGATGGACATGCGCTTGGCCTCGTAATCACCGCTCATCGCGATAATCTGTTTAGCAGTGCCCTCGTGATGCAGCGTGAAGGGGCCAGCGATGACTTCTTGCCCTCTGAGGACACGGAGACGTTCATTGTCGGAGGAGAGTTGGTGTCGCCGGCAGTGCCCACGGTTTATACGCTCTGCGGTCGCTTGGCTACGACAATCAACAGCATCCACGACTTCCGTTGCCTGCCGCTTGGCGTGGAGAGTGCCAGCGAGGCTCCGTGCACGCTGACCTTCGAGGGCGTGGAGCAGCTGGGCGACTCGGTGGCCTTCTACGATGCCGTGGAGCGTAAGCTCACACCATTAGAGTCGGGCATGAAGTTCACCGTGAGCGGACAGACGCAGAACCGCTACTACCTGGTGCGCAGTCTGGATATCGACGAGGCCGCCGCAGAGACCCATCTGCAGATCTTCACCGAGGGCCTGACGGCTACGGTCATCGCCTCCACGCAGGAGCCTATCACCAGCGTCCGCTGCACCGACGCTGCCGGACGCCTCATCCTGGTGGCCACGCCTAATACGCCAACGTTCAGCTTCCGTCTGCCCGCCGACGGCGTCTACGTCATCGAGGCGCAGACCGAGCACGACCGCAAGGTGCAAAAGCATCAGTGCAAGTAAACAGGCTCGCAAACCCGCAAACCCTGCAAGCCACCCTTCAGCCCCCGAGGGGGCTACTATAGACACAAACGCCACCGAAAGTCTATAGTAGCCCCCTCGGGGGCTGAAGGGGGGGCTTGTTTTTGGGGGTGTCCTCATGTTTTGTCGGGAAAAATAGCGCTCCTTTTTGGTTGTCCCCGCACGCTGCCATGATTGGCAGCGGCCGCTGCCAATCATGGCAGCGTGCGGGGACAATGATGGCAGCGGCCGCTGCCGACCGATTTTTGTCCTGAGCTTATCTTTCGAAAGATTTAGAAGAAGGAAAGGAATTTCCATAACAGTCGTTATTCTGACTTCAAAAAGTTTCAAAAGAAGGAAAGAAATTAGCATAATAATCGTCAATTACAAAGATTATTGACGAAGACATAATTATGGTAATGATGGCAATTTCTTTTATGATTATTCCTATATTGCCGTATGGTACCTTGAAGGCAGTCCGTTTGTTTACTTTCAATCGCAATGATGAACCTCACCGCTTGTACATACGACCTTGACGAGACTGTGCCGGAACAGTCGCTGGTGGCCTTCACAGGCTTTAGCACCTCTGACGGTAGGTGTGTAATGGGTGTTACAATTGGCACAACCGATTGGCAATCATTCTGAGGGTATGATATAAGCAATGGTACAAACACCGAAATTGGGAGACAGATACCCGACAGATGGCACTACATCTGTCCAATACGCCAAATACGCGTCAAGTAGGATAAAATAAAATCTCCAGGCAATTAAGTTGTATTGCCTGGAGATTAATTCTGTGTCGACACTTGGACTCGGTGTTTGTTATTTAATCTTAAAAAATCTTACTTACTGCATAAAATATTGCAAATCAACATTATATGTAAATTCTAATTTTTTGCAGATTCAGCAAAATGTAGCAAAATTAAAGAAAAATGTAGCAAAAATGTAGCAAAAGTGTAGCAAAAATGTAGCAAGAAAAACCGCCCCATCCTCACGGACAGTGGCGGCCAGCAATAATTCGTCTGCAAAGGTACAAATTTTTTTCCGTTTACCATGACTTTACGGTGAAATTTTGAGAATGGCATGTGAAGAGTCGCCCTTCCCTCATGTGCGCGCGTGCGTATCATCATCTTCTTAGTCCTCCGATGTCGTGTGTAGGATGCCCCCAAACCGAAAGGATGCAGGGTGTTTTGATGTTGTGGTGACGGAAACTACAAAAACGGCTGCACGACCTTCACAGGCGGTGCAGCAAAAAGCGCAAATGAAAGTGTAGAAAAATATTAACAAAATTATGACTCTTTGGGTCTTCCGTTCTTTTTGCTGACAGCTGCTGACAGCAGGTAGCCGCCCGTGGTGGGGATGATATAACGACGCTTGGCGGCAAGTTGGACAGCCCATGCGCCGATGGCCTCCGCGTGCTTGGCGGGCATCCACTTCAAGACTTCGCGGGCTATCCATCCTGTCAGGTCTTCTTTCGTGTGTAAGAGTTCCATCGCCCACGGCGCGTTCTTCTCGTCGCCGCTGGTGAGGAGCTGGAAGAGCTGCCCGAACCACCTCCAGACGTCAGCCGACGAGAAGCTCACGGCGAAGGAGATTTCGTCCGAGTCTTTGTTTATTTGATTCTTTCTGAAAATCATTGTTTGTCAAGTAGTTAAAGGTTAAAAAAATAGGGCTGACGCGTGGCTGATACTTAACGCCAGCCCTCCCACACAACAACCATGACCACGGGATTTCTCAATAGGGCTTCGGGAAAAACCGTTCGGTCTTCCATGTCTCGCCGCCGAAGAAACGCTGCTGAAGCTCATAGGCATCCTGTGCTTCTCGCTGCTCGCGTTTCC
>CADASP010000012.1 GCA_902790625.1 uncultured Prevotellaceae bacterium
ACATAAATTTTGCAAGTCGGGGAACATCTCTCTCTATTGACGTTACGCGGATCAGGTCCTCTTAAAATGCAGCAGAAAACAGGGGTGGGAAACTTTAGTTAATAAACGCTTCATATGTCATAAGTCCTGAATCTTTTAAACCAACAAGGTCATTTCTGTTCATTTTTTCAAAGTCTAACGTTTTATCGCCCGTATAGACATATATCTGTCCAGTGAATCCTTCCTTAGAGTTTCCGAGAAAACAACCGTTGCTGCTATAGACGGGATCTCTTCCATCAGGGTCAATCTTGATGACAGGATTATTTCCACAATACACATACGGGCTGATGCTGTAGTATTTCTCGCACAGCGGGTCCACCCTGTCCCATCGGGCAAGTGCTGTGTCATACTGGCGAGCACCGTAGTCGTAGGTGTTCAGGCCGTGCATGCGGTCCAGCTCCTTGCCGCCGTACCGGCGGGGCTGATAGTCGCCGTCCGTGGTGCCGTCGCAGAGCTGCGCCCCGAAGGGGTAGTAGTCCATCCTCTGGACGACCCTCCCGTTTTGCGTGTCGTCGTCCTTCGTCACCTGCCGGATGTTGCCCAGGTGGTCGCGGTCGTAGTAGAGGAAGGTGAAGCTGTCCTGCGTGGCGTTGCGCCTCACCGCCTGGCAGTAGCCTTCCTCAAACTGGTACTGGTCCGTTTTCAGCATTTTTTTCATCGATTCTTTGCGGAAAAAGCTAAATTTGTTTGGTCATATAAGGACGATAGCGTATCTTTGCCATGTTTTTTGGAACTTGTCGCAAAAGTACAAAAACTTTTCGACATAACAAAGCCCAGGCTTGAGAAAGTCGGGGCTTTGCATTATTTTTTTACCGTTACAAAACCAGAAAATATGTTTCACTACTTGCACTGCTTGCACCTGAACATGAACGCCTTTTTTCAAAAAGTCGTTCACTTTTTGAAAAAAGACGTTCACTTTTTTACGCACGGTGACTTACCCTTAGGTGTAAGCAGTGCAAGTAGTGCAACATATTTTCCAATTAAAAAACACTGATAAGTAGCGATAAAGGCAACGCCAAATTATTGCTAACCATATCAGTATGCCTACAGGTCACTTCAGCACGCCCAGCTCGGTGCCAACCTTGATGAAGGCGGCGATGCATTTGTCGAGCTGCTCACGGTTGTGACCGGCCGAAATCTGCACGCGGATGCGGGCCTGACCCTTGGGCACCACGGGATAGTAGAAGCCCGTGACGTAGATGCCCTCCTCCTGCATCTTTGCGGCAAAGACCTGCGACAGCTTGGCGTCGTAGAGCATCACGGCGCAGATGGCGCTCTGCGTGGGCTTGATGTCGAAGCCTGCAGCCATCATCTTCCCACGGAAGTACTCCACGTTCTCCACCAGGCGGTCGTGAATCTCGTCGCTCTCGCCCAACATCTTGAACACCTCGAGTGAGGCACCGATGATGGCGGGGGCCAGCGAGTTGCTGAACAGGTAGGGGCGCGAGCGCTGGCGCAGCAGGTCGATGATCTCTTGGCGGCCCGTAGTAAAACCGCCCAAGGCGCCGCCGAAGCTCTTTCCCAATGTGCCGGTATAGATGTCTACGCGGCCGTAGGTGCCGAAGAACTCGCTCACGCCGTGGCCCGTCTTGCCGACCACACCGGCACTATGGCTCTCATCGACCATCACCAGGGCGTCGTACTGCTCGGCCAAGTCGCAGATTTTGTCAACGGGAGCCACGTTACCGTCCATGGAGAAGACGCCGTCGGTGACGATGATACGGAAGCGCTGAGCCTGTGCCTCTTGCAGACAGCGTTCCAGCTCCTGCATGTCGGCGTTAGCATAGCGGTAGCGCTTGGCCTTGCACAGGCGCACGCCGTCGATGATGGAGGCGTGGTTCAGGGCATCACTGATGATGGCGTCTTCCTCGGTGAAGAGCGGCTCAAACACGCCGCCGTTGGCATCGAAGCAGGCGGCATAGAGGATGGTGTCGTCGGTCTTGAAATACTGGCTGATGGCCTGCTCCAGCTCTTTGTGGATGTCCTGCGTGCCGCAGATGAAGCGCACGCTCGACATGCCAAAGCCTCGGCGGTCCATCATCCGCTTCGAGGCCTCGATGAGGCGCGGATGGTCGCTCAAGCCCAGGTAGTTGTTGGCACAGAAGTTCAGCACTTCCTTTCCGGCCACTTCGATGGCGGCCCGCTGGGGGCTGCAGATGAGGCGCTCCTCCTTGTAGAGGCCGACCTCGCGAATCTCGCTAAGTGTTTTGGCGAGATGTTCTTTCATTTTTCCGTACATAGTATTAATTGGTTGATGAGGTTAGTATATGATGTTTCCTTGTAGTACGACGTGGCGAATGAGTGGTGTGGTGTAGGCATAAGGCAGGAAATCGAGCGAGGGGATGGGGTGGGTGATGAAGACGTTGGCCACCTTTCCTCGTGCGATGGAGCCGTAGTGGGCACTCAGCCCCATGGCGGCAGCCGAGTTGAGTGTGGCGGCATGTAGCGCTTCGGCGGGCAGCAGCCGCATCTTGATGCACGCCAAGGACACCACAAACTTCATGTCGCCCGACGGTGTGGAACCAGGGTTGTAGTCGCTGGCGATGGCTAAGGGCAGCCTGGCATCAATCATCTTGCGGCCAGGGGCAAACGGCATGTTCAGGAAGAACGACGTGCCAGGCAGGGCAGTGGGGATGGGGCTGGGGGTGAGGCTTTTGAGGCTCTTTATGTCCTTATCTGTCATGCTTTCCAGATGGTCCACGCTGAGGGCATGGTGGGCCACGGCCACCTCCACGCCGCCAGAGTCGGCCAGCTCCTGTCCGTGAATCTTTGGGCGCATGCCCCATTTGGCACCCGCCTCGAGTATGCGGGCGGTTTCGGCGGGTGTGAAGAAGCCTTCGTCGCAAAACACGTCGATGAAATCGGCCAGCTGCTGCCGTCCCACCTCGGGAATCATTTCGTTGACAACCAGGTCTACATAGCGCTCTTGTGTGTAGCCACGCGCCACGGCGTGGGCACCGAGGAAGGTGGCCATCACCTTCAGGGGAGCCGTTTCGCTTATGCGGCGTATCACGCGCAGCATCTTCAGCTCGTCGGCGGTGTTCAGGCCATAGCCGCTCTTTATCTCCACGGCTCCAGTGCCCTTGCCGATGATTTCGTCGATGCGGAGCATCGACCTGCGGAGAAGCTCGTCCTCCGACATCGCGTGAAGGCGGTCGGCGCTGTTCAGGATGCCGCCGCCACGACGGGCTATCTCGGCATAGCTCAGGCCCTGTATTTTGTCAACGAACTCGCCCTCGCGGCTGTCGGCGTAAACCAGATGGGTGTGGCTGTCGCAAAACGAGGGCAGCACGGCACCGCCTTGCGCGTCGAGGGAAGGCCCCTCCCATCTCTCCCAAGAGGGGGAGGCGGCTGCGTCGGGGCTTTCTGCGAAGGAAGCCTCCCTCCCTTGGATGAGGGTTCCCCAATCCTTGATTCTGCCGTCTTCTATCAGCAGCCAGGCATCGTGTACGATGTCGAGCTGGCTCATCTCCTTGCCACACACGAAAGGCTTGCCATGGCGGTCGACCGCCATCAGCCCGATATTCTTAATCAACAAGCATCCCTTGTCCATGTCTATCTTATTAAATATCAGCCTCACCCCCAGCCCCTCAGCCTCACTTAAAACGGCAGTGCCAGGTCGAGCGTTGGCAGTGGGAATAGGGCGGCACGCAGCTCCTCGCAGCGATGGAAGAGCACGTTGAAGCCCGCCATCGACTGTCCGCTACGGCGTTCATTCCTGAAGGTGTCGATGTCCCACAAGGTGAATGCCTTACTGGTGTGTCCCACGGCATAGTCGCCCAGCGTGTCGGCCGTGCAGGCGATGGGAGCCTCGGGAAACCACTCGCGCATCTGCTGAGCGAACTTGGTGAGTTGCAGTTCTTCGAGCAGTGTCAGGTCGAGCAGCACGCGATAGGCGGCATACCATTCGTAGCGATGCCGCATCTGCTTCAGCACGACGCGCTCCACCTGAGCGCGCACGGCGGCATAGTCGATGCGTTGCCGTTTGTAGAACTGCTTGAACACCAAGTTGCGCGGCTGGCTGTCGAGCAGTTTGCTGTTTCTCGTCTTGTCGCCGCCCTCGGCCACCTTGCGTCGCAGTCGCATCACCGCCTTGGCGCAGGTGCTGAACGATGACTGGGGCTTGCCGCGCCGCAGTCCCGTCACCTTGCCCACGATACGCCAGATGTGTCCCGTGAGCAGGATGGGGTCGTAGTTATCGTTTTCGGGCACCAGCCATTGGGTGCCCTCATCGTCGGTATAGAAAGTCTTTACGGTGTAGGCGCCGTCGACCTCGGCCACCACCACCTCGCCATCGGCCACCTGCATGTCCATCTGCACCTCCAGCATGTCACCGGCCATGATGCCCACGTTCTGCATGCTGTCGCCCTCGGCCTCGATAAGGAACATAGGATGACGGCCCACCAACTGGTGGGGCAACAGCACATAGCGGTTGGCGGTGGCATCGCCAGCTTCGGCAGGATGACCCGCCATCACCGGCACATCCGACAGTGGCACGATGGTGTCGCAGAGCAAGGGTTGCAGGCCTGCCGCCCGCATGCGCTCCAGTTCTTGCTGTATCTCCTTTTCGGTCATCAATTTAATGGATGGTTCTGGGCAAAGATGGCCATGCGCTCGTCGAGCTGCTGGTACTGATGATCCTCGATGAACGAGGTGCACACGCGCAGTCCCTCTTGGTGGCTGCCCGTGGTGACCAGACAAATGGCCGAGACACCGTAGTACATCAGCTCGCGGGCCAGCTGACCGCTGGTCATGCCTGGATAGCCGATGGTGAAGTAGAAGCCGTCGGCGATGGGCTGGTCCATGTCGCGGTCGTAGACGATGTGGAAGCCGTGACGGCAGAAGATTTCCTTCAGCTTATGGGCGCGGTCGCCGTAGACCTTCACTTCGTCGCGGAAGCGATACTCGCCGTCGCATGCGGCGCGCATCATCGCGGCCATGGCATACTGAGCCGAGTGGCTGGTGCCGCTGCTCAGCGCATAGAGCATACGGGTGCTGAAGACAAGGCCGAAGGGCAGTCCCTCGTAGCGCTGGGCCAGCTGGGGGAAATGGCGGTGGAACAGCTGGTCGCTGATGCACGTCACACCGATGCGCTCGCCGGCATAGCTGAAAGCCTTGCTGCCCGAGATAAGCAGCATGTAGTTCTGCGTATAGCGGGCCACGGTGGGCTGGTAGGGGGGCTGGAAAGGAACGCTCAGGTCCTGGCGGAAGTCCATGGCGAAATAAGCCAGGTCTTCCATCACGACGACATCGTACTGCGTGGCCAACTGGCCAATCTGTTGCAGCTCGTCTTCGGTGAGGCACACCCACGAGGGGTTGTTGGGGTTGCTGTAGACGATGGCGCAGATCTTTTCACTCTGCAGGTAGCTCTTTATCTTCGGGCCGAGCTTGGGACCGCGGAAATCGTAGACGTCGAAGGTCTCGTACTTCACGCCCTGCACCTGCAGCTGCATCTTCTGCACGGGGAAGCCGGGGTCGATGAATAGCACGGTGTCCTTGCCTTGCTGCGCCTGCGAGCAGGTGAGGAAGCTGGCGAAGGTGCCTTGCATGGAGCCGCACACGGGCACGCAGCCCTCGGGGGCGATGTCGATGCCGATGAATGCCTTGACAAAGCGCGACGCTTGCTGCTTCAGCTCGGGCAGTCCTTGTATGTCGGGGTAGCTGTGGGCGATGCCCTCCTGCAGGGCCTTCACCTGGGCGGCTACGCCCACCTGGGCGGCAGGGAGTCCGGGGATGCCCATCTCCATCTTGATATACTCTACGCCGCTCTGCTGCTCGGCACGCGCTGCCACCTGCTTCACCTCGCGGATGGTGGCCTTGGTAAAGTCTTGGATGCCCAGCTCGCTGATGAGCTGGTCTACTATTTCACGCTTGATAGGGGTTGGAATCATAGTGTTTTTTGTATTTTTGCACAATGTGGGTACAAAGATACAAAAAAGGTTTGATGCAGCGTCAACCAAATCAAAATATTTTTTCTCTCGGTGATTATTTTTCGGTAAAATGATGAACCTCGTTATCGCTTCGTTTTGTTTTTGATGATGGCGGTGCACTGGGCGTGGCTGTAGTAGCGCCCCGTGAGGTGCAGCATGTAGATGCGCACCTGTTTTTTGCTCTCGCAGGTGAGCGTCAGCGTGCGTTCTGTCTCAGTATTCTGTTCGCTGAAGCTGCCGCTGTCGCGCTCGTCCATGAAAGCTTTGTACAGCTTGTTGGCGGAGCCGCCACTGATTTTCAGCACTTTTACCACCTTCAGCACTTGGCGTGTGTCGGGGTCGCGCTCCACGGCCGAGGTGAAGGTGGCCGAGCCGACGGTGGATATTTGCTCCATCTGCTTGTCAATCTTGTTTTGGGCCATGGCGTTGATTGCGGCAAACAGGCAGAGCATGAGGGTTATGACGCAGTGTCGTAGCGGATTGTTCATAGTTCGTTCATTCGTTAAGTAGCTGTTCCAAGTGTTTTCTTTCGGCAGGGTCGCTGATGCGCTGCAGCACGTCGGCCTCTGCCTGGCGGATGAGTGTCTGCTGACTGATGTCGGTCTCAATCTGGCTGGCCAGCAGCAGTGCCTGTTGCAGTTGTGGCTGAATCTGTCGGAGGTCGTCGTAGCGCTGTCCGTTGACGATGATGTAGGACCCCTCGTAGCGCTCCTCTAACTGGTGATATTGCCAGGCGCGCAGGGCGAAGAGTGGGATGAGCAGCAGGGCCACGGCGGCCGAGATGGCGGCAAGATAGCGCAAGCGCAAATGTCGCCGGGTGCGACTGGCCTGTTGGCGCAGGGCGGCGGCGGGTGTGCCGGTGATGCTGGCAATCTGCTCGAAGTCCATGCCCTCCATGTCGTGCAGACGCAGCACCAGGCGTTGTTGCTCGGGCAGCTTCTCGAGCATGCGCATCAGGTGGGCCGTCTTTTCGTCGTTGGTGCTGGTCGGCGTGGCATCTTCCATCTGCTCAATTTCCGAGAGAGATATTTGTTTTCGACTGTGGCGGCGCAGATGGTTGAGCGCCAGGTTGCGAACCAGCACCGTGGCGAAAGGTTCGATGGGGCGTAGCAGGGTGGCACGCAGGGTCCACAGCTTCAGCAGTGCGTCTTGCACCACGTCCTCGGCCTCGTCGCTCTCGCCCATGATGCGGCGTGCCGTGCTGAGCAGCATCGGGCGGATGCGCTGCAGCTCGCTTTGGATGTCCTGGGGGTGTTCCATTCTCTGAAGGGTCTTGGTGGGCTGGATATTCTAGATTATCTGGATTATCTAGAAAATCCAGAAAAACCGGAATCAATGCCCGTGGCTAATATTGGTTGAGGCGCGAGGTGTCGATTTTGGCCACCCCCGATGCGTCGATTTTTGTTTTGTCGGCGTTGCCGCTGATGGTGAACTTCGATGCCCCGCTATTGTGGGCCTTCACCTCTATGCAGTCCACCAGCTTCAGGTCCACTTTGCTGGCACCGCTGTTGTCGAAGTCGATGCTGCCGCCCACGAAGGTGATGTCGCACTTCGATGCGCCGCTGTTGTTGACTTTCATCGTCTTGCCCTCGGTGTTGAGCGCCAGCTTGCAGACACCGCTGCAGTCGATGCGCATGTCGTCGGCTTGGATGGCGGCCGTCAGCTTGCAGGCACCCGAACAATCAACCTTCACACCGTTGTACTTCAGTCGGCCTATCTCCATCTCTGAGGCACCGCTGATGTTGATGTTCAGCTGATGGCCGGTGACATTGGCAGCGTTGAAGTGGGTGACTCCGCCCAGGATGATTTCCTCTATCTGTGGCGCTGTGATGAGCACGACGGGATATTCGTTGGGACCCACGTGCGTGTTGCGAGTCTTCGTCTTGGTGCTGATGTGGAGCGTTTGTCCCTTCTTTTCCACCTTCGTTTCCATGTCGGGGTCGCTGCTCTCTTCCACTTCCACGCTGTAGCCCTGTCCCTGTGTGAACAGCACGCGCACAACGCCTTCGGCATCGATGCTGGTGAAGTCGCGCAGCTGGTAGACCGTTGTCATGCCGCTTGGTGTGTTGATTACCATGTTCTCTTCTGCCTGGCTGTTCGTCAGTGCCAGTGCCAGCCCGCAGGCCATAAAAAGCCGTTTCATTGTTTCCATTTTATTTGTGTGTTATAATTTCTATATATAGTACACACAAATAACCGATTTGTGACATAAAAAGTGCCTTTTTTTTGAAAAAAAAACGATGCCGCTATGCCAACAATGGGGCAAGACATAGGAGCATGGTGGCGACCTCCTGAAATTTGGTGGCGCTTTTTTGAAAAAAGGCGTTGACTTTTTCCAAAAAGTCAACGCCATTTTTATTGATGATATTTTTCCCCTTTATTTTTCCACCAGGATGCGGGCGTCGACGGCGATGACGTTCTGCTCGTCGGCCAGCAGGGGGTTGATGTCCATCTCCTTGATTTCGGTGGCGAAGCGGAGCAGGGTGCTGAGGCGGACGATGATTTCGGCATACTTGCGCTCGTTGATGCCGCGCTGGCCGCGCGTGCCCTTCAGAATCTTGTAGCCACGCAAAGAATGAATCATGCTGAAGGCCTCCTCGTAGCTCAGTGGTGCCAAGCCCGAAGACACGTCGCGCAGCACCTCGACAAAGATGCCGCCGAGGCCGCAGAGGACGACGTGGCCGAAGCGCGGCTCATACTTCGCGCCAATGAACAACTCGGTGCCGCGTATCATCTTCTGCACCATCACCGCCGTGGCGTCCTGTATCTGCATCATGCGGTCGAACTCGGCGCTGAGCACCTCCTTCGAGCGGATGTTCAGTGCCACGCCGCCCACGTCGCTCTTGTGCACAGGCCCCACGACCTTGGCCACCACGGGGTAGCCCACCTTGTCGGCAAAGGCGATGACTTCGTCTTTGTCGGCGCTGACAAACTCGGGCACCGTGGGGATGCCGGCGGCGGAAAGCAGGTCGTGCACCTTGTCGGGACTGATGTAGCCACTTCCTTCTCCTGTTGCAGAGGCGTTGGGGGTGAGGCTGTCGATGATTCTTCTGATTTTGGGCACGTCGACACCGTTGATGACCACGTTCTGCTCGGCGGGGGCGGGTGTCTTCATAATCTGTGTGAGGGCGGTGGCCAGCGTCACCTCGTCGCTGAAGTTCACATGGCCTCGGTTCAGGAACTCCTGCACCTCGGGACCGGCGGTGCTCACGCTGGGCAGGATGGGGAAGATGGGCTTGCGACACTCCTGAATCTTCTTGTGCAGCACGTCGTAGACCTCATAGATTTTCACCAGTCCGGGTGTGCCAAAGATGACCATGATGGCATCGATGTCGGGCATCTGCTGCTCGCAGTAGTCGATGGCGATGCCCAGATGCTCGGCGGTTCCTGTAGCCAGGATGTCGATAGGGTTGGCGACGCTGCTGCCTGGCAGCAGCTTGGTCTTCAACTCGTCGGCGACGGCACTGTCGATGGGTGGCACGTTCATGCCGCCCTTCGACAGGGCATCGGTGAGCATCACGCCGGGGCCTCCGGCATGGGTGATGATGGCAAAGTTCTTGCCCTCGAAGCGTGGCAGCGTGAAGATGCAGCCCACCGTGGTGAGCTCCTCGCGCGAGAAGCAGCGCACGATGCCCGCCTTGCGGAAGAGGGCCTCCACGGCTGAGTCGCTGCTGGCGATGGCACCGGTGTGGCTGCTGGCGGCACGGCTGCCGGCGGCGCTGCTGCCCGCCTTGATGGCGGCGATGCGGCAACCCTTGCGGATGAGCGAGGTGGCATGGAAGAGCAGCTTGTCGGGGTCGGCGATGTTCTCGATGTAGAGCAGTTTCACCAATGAGTCGCGCTCGGCGTCGAAGTTCTCGTCCATATACTCCAGCACCGCCTCGATGCCTATCTGCTTGCCATTGCCCACGCTCCACACCGAGTTGAAGGGCAGACCCTTGGTGACGGCGCTCTCCAAGATGAAGACGGCGGTGGCACCGCTGCCACTGATGAAGTCGACACCCTTGGGGTTGAGCTGCGGGATGGGCTTTGTGAACACGCTGTGGTGATGGCGCGTGAGCAGTCCGATGCAGTTGGGGCCTATCAGGGCGCAGCCGTAGCGCTCGCAGCTGTCGAGTATCTGCTGCTCCAGCTCAGCGCCCGCGTGGGTCTCCTCGCTGAACCCGGCAGATATAATAATGAACGCGCGTACATTCTTTTCTTTAGCCAGAAACTCCACATACTGCGGACAGAACTTGGCGGCCACCACCAGGATGGCCAGGTCGGTGGGTGGCAGCTCCTTGGCATCGTGGAAGGCCTTGATGCCCTGCACCTCGTCTTCCTTGGGATTCACCACGCGCAGCACGCCCTTATAGCCGCCACTCATCAGATTGCGCACCACGGCTCCGCCAGGCTTATGCACATTGTTAGAGCCGCCGATGACGACGATGCTCTCAGGTTCCAGTAATTGTCGGTTAATCATTGCTTTCAGTTTTTAGCTTTGCAAAGGTAAGCAATAATTTGCTAAGCGCAAAGGAAACGCTGTTTTTTCTTTGTGCTTATAAAAATATTGCCTACCTTTGTACCCGAAAACCCAACACTTCATGTTACACCGAGTGACACAAATCCTGCTGCGAGGCCTGCTGGCGGTCGTCATCTTGCTGCCGCTGCATCTGTTGGCCGTTCCTCTTGAGATTGACCACCTGCCCAGTCTGCACACCCCGCGTGCCGGACATCTCACCTTTGCCTTTGGCGACGAGCTGATGGTGGTGGGAGGCCATACCAGCGGCTTTGTGCCCACGGCCACTGCCGAGTTCTTCCGCGACGGACAGTGGCAGGAAGTGAAGACCATCTACGACCACGACCACGCCTTTGCCGTGCAGATGTCGTCGGGCAGGGTGCTCATAGCAGGTGGCCATCTGCAGCCGTTAGGCATTGGCCAGTCTTTTACAGTAGAGCTTTTCAACCCCTCCACCCACACTTTTGAGGGCTATGGCTGTCTTGACCGCAAGCGTTGCTTTGCCACAGGGATAGAGATGGACAGCGGGCGTGTTGTCATTACTGGCAATTGGTATGCCGACGACGGCGTAGAGAGCTTCGACGGTGGTCGTCAGTTCATGCCGGTGAAGGAGGCGTCTGTCAACCGGGCGCTTCCCTACATATTGCGCACCAGTCAAACCGATGCCATCATCTTCAGCAGCGTTGACGAGCATGGCCAGCCTGTCGACACCATTGTCGTTGACAGACTGCATGGCCAACCCTACACGGAACCTCTTTTGCAGGTGTGGCGTCCTATAAAACCTTTAGAGACTCACCGCAGCACTGACTATTTCATTGGCAACGAGGCGGCGGGCGACTATTCCTATCTTGTGGCGGCCACCGACACGGCAGGTAGGGTGGGCGTCGTTCGTGTGAGCAACGGCGTGTTCTCGTTGTTGCCTACCACTGAACCCATTCCCATCGTGGCAAACCAGCTTTCCATCAGTTATTCCTCCACCTTCGTTGCCGACCGCGCTGCTGGGCGCGCCTATCTCGTTGGCCGCACTCCCGATGGATGCCATTGCGTGGCCTGCGTGGAATATGCCAAGAATCCTGCCCCTGTGACGTTCTACTGCTCGGAGCCGATGCCCGACGTGGGCGCTTCTTCCCCCGTGCTCACCCGGCAGGGCGACTTGGCGCTGTTGGGGGGCATAACAGATAGTAATTTCAACCCTACAGCTACCGCCGTCATCCTGCACGTGGCTTCGAGCAAAGCCGATTCGGCAACAACCGACGAGGCAAGCGCTGGTGTGTGGATGTGGCTGTTCCTCATAGCTGCCGTGGCAGCGATAGGAATGGTATTGCTGATGAACCGCCCCAAGCAACCATCCCAGCCGAGTGACCTCCAGCCCCTACCGAAAGGGAGTGGCGATGTCTCGCCCTTGCTGGCGCGCCTCTGCCAGCTAATGGAAGAGGAGAAAATCTACCGCAACAGCGAGTTGAAGCTTCAGGATGTGGCCGACCGCTTAGGCTCCAACCGCACATACATTGCCGACTGCATCAAGGTGGAGCGTGGCTTGTCGTTCCCCATGTTTGTTAACACCTACCGTGTGGAGCATGCCAAGCAGTTGCTCAGCAGCCATCCGGAAATGAAAAGCTCGGCGGTGGGGACTGAGTCGGGCTTCTCGTCGGAAGCCTCATTCTATCGCCAGTTCAAGGCCGTCACGGGCATGACGCCAAAGGAATGGTTGGCCCAGCAGCAAGGATGATTTAAGAAACCGCCGAATTGCGTTATTTTGTAGCGTCGCAAAATTTCAAAAACTAACGACTTTTGAAATTTTGCGGCGCTCCAAATTTTCATTTACAGCCCGTCGCCGCTTCCTACCTGCACTTTCGACTCTCAAAATCACAATTGAGAGTGGATTTTGTGATAATGCAAGTCCTTTTGTCGTCGCTTTTGTTATCTTTGTAGCGTTAATTTGCCTCGAATAATAATCAACAATAAAACAAAACGACGATGATGAAACGACTACTTACCGTCCTCGGCGCCGCTCTCGCGGCATGGGGCGCGACGCTGGCCCAAGGAGGGCTGAGCGTCACGGTGAACGTGGAGATGCCCGGCACGCTGTTCCAGCTGTTGCACGAGCAGTTGGACGGCAACACCGACTTTGAAGACGAGCTGCTCGCCGTCGGACACCTCACCCTTTCGGGAACCCTGAACAACGACGACAGGCAGGTGCTGGCCAACCGCCTCCTCAACCTGCTCACCGCCGACGTGAGCGGACTCACCAAGGAAAGCATCCCCTACACACAGTTCCACTTAAAGCGGTTGCGCAGTGTGAAGTTCCCCGCCGACTGGGAGCAGCTTTCCTCTTCGTGCTTGGAGTACTGCGACAGCCTGACGGATGTCACCCTGCCAACAAAGCTGAAGGAACTGCCCTACTGCTGCTTTGAGGAATGTAAGTCGCTGCAGCATATCGTGATTCCCGATTCGGTGACCACTATTAGCATGAGGGCATTCCTTGATTGCTCAAGTCTCACTACGGTGGTCGTGCCAGAGGGGGTGACAATCTTTAACAGCGACTGTTTCCGCAATTGCGAGAGCCTCAGTCAGATTAATATCCCCTCCACATTGGAGACGATTGGTGGGAGCACCTTTATGAATACAGCCCTCACCAGCATCACCCTTCCCGCATCGATGAAGAAGATTGACAGCCATGCCTTCCGCGACTGCAAACATCTGCAGCGCATCACGTTCCCCGACGGTCTCACGGGTGAGAACGACCTGGGCAGCTACGTGCTCTACAACTGTCCAGCGCTCACTACCGTCACCCTGCCGTCGGGGCTGAAAGTCCTTCCCGACTACACCTTCGGCATGGATAGGCTGATGACCAGCTTCAACTTGCCGCCAACGGTGGAGCGTATAGGCCATCAAGCCTTCTACCAATGCAAGGGCCTGAAGCAGTTCACCATCCCCACCGGCGTCAAGCAGCTTGGCGACGAGGTGTTCCGCGAGAGCGGCTTGCAGTCGTTCTCGTGGCCGGGCGACAAGTTTTCCATCATCCCCAACGGCACGTTCCGTGGCTGCGAAAGCCTGAAGAGCATCACCCTCCCAGCCACGGTCGATTCCATCGGGAGTTTTACTTTCTATGGTTGCAAGAGCCTCACCACCCTCACACTGCCCGAAGGGCTGCGCGTGGTGGCCAACGACCTCTGCGAGTATTGCTCCAGTCTGACGCAGGTGCACATTCCGCAGAGCGTCTACTACATCGGCAGCTGTGCCTTCGACAGCTGTCCCCTCACACAGGTCGACATCCCCGACGGCGTGACCTACATTGGCAGCGAGGCCTTCGAGGGCTGTCCGCTCACCGAGGTGAACCTACCCTCGAAGATTGTGGAGATAGGCCACTCTGCCTTCAACAGCGACACATACAGCCGCGTCGTGGTGCCCGAAGGCTGCCTGCGCATTTATCAGAGCGCTTTCCAAAACAAAAACCTGCAGTACATCGACCTGCCTTCCACCGTCAACGCCGTGCAGGCGCCATTGCACAACGACGCCAAGCCCGACAGCATCGTCATACGCGCCGCCATGCCGCCCGAATACGGCATCTACAGCCAGTGGTACACCATGCCACCCATCTTCTTCGGCACCAACGCCACCGCCGACATCTATGTGCCACAAAGCTCCTTGGCCACCTATCAGGCGGCGTGGGGCAGCTTCGCACCCAACATCAAGCCCCTCACGGGCTATGATCCTGAGACCATCTATGTCTTCAATTATCTGACCATCGACAACCAGTCGGGCTATCAGCAACAAAAGCACGACATGATGCTGATGCGCAGCGACGGCGACTTCCCCACTGCGGGCGGCCTCACCGTCGAGGAGGGCACGAACCTGCATATTGGCAACTTCCAGTTAGACTTCGACTATGAGGTGGAACATTGGTGGAACGACCGCCGCAACCACAACATCGCCTCCGTCATCAACCACGGCACGATGCAGGCCGACCAGATGACGTACATGCTGAACTTCGGCGGCGAGAAACTCTCGGCCATATTCACACCGCCCTTCGATGTGCGCGTGAGCGACATCACGAAGCGCTACGACAATCAGCCCGTCTTGGTGCGCCGCTACGACGGAGCCGCCCGTGCACGCGGCGACTTCGACCACACTTGGGTTGACTTACAGCCCAGCGAGGTACTGCGCGCTGGCGAGGGCTACGCCATTTATACTGGCTACTCGCCCGTGAAGGACGGCAATGGTCGCTGGATCATCAGCGACCGGGCACCGCTGACGCTGAAGCCCCTTGCCGGCGGCAAGAACTACGTCTTTGAGGCCGGTAATATCACCGTGCCCCTGAAACCATACGTGGGTGAATTCGCCCACAACAGCGGGTGGAACCTCGTGGGCATCCCCTACAGCAGTTATTTCGACCTGCGCGGCATCGACTACGACGGTCCCGTGTTGCTCACCTACGGCTCGCGCTGGACCAACCAGATGTTCCGTGCTATCAGCCCCCTCGACGATGAGTATGTCTTCATCCCCTTGAGCGCCATCTTCGTGCAGGCTCCCGAGGGCATGAGCAGCCTCACCTTCCTGCAGGAGCGCCGTCAGCATAACAGCACCTTCGTCAAGGGCGAAGAGGCCAACAGCAGCCGTGCCCTGCGCCGCGCCGACCAGCGCCGTCAGCGGGTAGTGTATGACGCAACACTGTTGCGTCACAACGAACCGGGAGGCGAGGAGCTGGCCACCACCCGCTTTGTCATCAACCCTGATGCCACCCTGCGCTACGACATCGGGCGCGACGCTCCCTGCGTGGCTCCCGACAGTGTGCCCGCCCTGCTCTACACACAGGCAGGCGGCGTTGCCTACGCCATCAACGAGCGCCCGCTCGGCGACGGCATCATTCGCCTGGGCCTCCAGCTGAATGAAGCCGGCACCTACACCCTCTCGCTTCGTGTTCGTGGCGAGGCGTTCCCCGCCTCGCAGCCCGTCTGGCTCATCGACAACGAGGAGCACACCCGCACGCTGCTCAATCCTTCCACCTCGGGCGAGACGAATGAGGGCTTTACCTTCACCGCTGCTGCCGGCATCTATGCCGACCGCTTCGTCATCGCCCTGGGCAACGCCGACCCCACCGCCATCACCGATGTGGAGGCAGCCACGCCCATGCGCCCCGAAAGTTTGTTCAACTTGGGCGGCCAGCGCATCAGTCAGCCACGCCGCGGTCTGAACATCGAGAACGGCAGAATCGTATTCCGCAAGTAAAGCCATTTACACATTATTATATATAAGAGCTATGAAGAGATACATTTATATATTTGTCATGCTGGTTGCGGCCCTCACAGCAAAGGCCGCCGATGCCACTCCCTTCCACCGTCTCACCATGAAGATTGTGCCCGATGGCATCGCCACTATGACCGCACGCATCGAGGGCTACTACTACGATGTCGAGGAACAGCGGCAAAGGGTTGATATCTATGTCAACAACGATACCGTCGACATCAACTACCAAGTACCCACAGGTGCAGCCATCAACGCCTACTGCTACCTTCGCAACAACGGTCTGGGCGACTGGAAACTCATGCGCCTCGTGGCCAACGGCCAAGTGGTGAAGGAGCTGAACGGCAACTACAGCTTCGACTACACCATGCCCGACGAGGATTTAGACCTCGTGGTGGAGTACGACTTCAACCCCAACACGCCCGGCGAGCCAAGCCCCAACAGCTGGAACCCGGAGACTGGCGACCTCATCATCGACCTCTACAGCGCCGGATGGCCCGCCAACTTCAACCGCAATGAGGACTATCTCAAGGTGAAGCGCTACATATTGGGCGGACGCCTGAACAACAGCATGTACAACCTCGTCTACGGCCTGAGCAATATGACGAACTTAACCTTCTTCGACTTCAGCCGCACCGACATGGAGACGCTCGGCGACAGTTGGTATAATTTCAAGGATCTGCCATTGACCGAGGTGGTGATGCCGTCGACGATAAAGCAAATCAATGCCAACTGTTTCAGCGGCACCAAGCTGCAGGTGCTCAGCATCTTTGCCCTCATGCCGCCCAAGCTGGCCCATGCCACCCACTACGACAGCGCCATCAGGCAGACTATCGACGACGGGCAGAACGCCTTCCCCGACTCGAAGGACATGGTGGTGCGCGTGCCCGCCGAGGCGTTACCATTCTATCAGGATGATGCCGACTGGAGTCAGTTTGCCTTGATCCCCATGGATGGTAACTTCGCCAACCTCAGCGTGAAGCTGATGCCTACGCCCGATGCCGCCACCATCGCCCAGTATAAGGACATGAACCTGGAACTGACCAACGTGCGCACCGGTCAGGTGCGCCGTCTGCTCATCGGCAGCCGCAATGAATACGTGTTCCGCTATTTGCCTGTGAACACCGTCTACAACCTGGTGCTGCGCTCTGAAGGTGGCGCCGAGGTGGCCAGAATCGACAATGTCAGCGTGGGCGAGGAGGACTTGAGCACCGTCTTTGCCAGCTTGAAAGCCCCGCACACCCTGAGGCTCACCGTGAAAGCTGGTAGCACGACCGCCGCCCCCGACAGCTACACCGCCACCTGGTTTGGCACCGACGGCAGCTACCTGCAGCGCGGCAATGAACTGGCGCGCCGCTTCGAGGGCGAGACAGTGAAATGCCTCGTCAGCCTGAACCGCGAGCTGGCCATGACCTACACCCAGTCCGACACGCTCACCATCGCCGTGGGCGCTGTTTCAGATGCCGTCACCCTGACGCTACAGCCACTGCCCCGCACCACGGCCACCATCACCGTCCGCGATGAGGACAGCGGCGAGGGCATTGCCGATGCCACTGTCACTGTCACCCACCTGCTGGTCACCGGCGAGACTGGCTCCTTCCTAACGCTGACCACCAACGCCCAGGGCGTGGCCACCGGTAGCGTGGTGAAGGGCATGGCCAATGTTACCGTCGGCCACGACATCTATGGCTCCAAGACTTTCAACGTCAATTTCAACGATTCCATCGCGTTTAACGTGCCCTTTCGCCAAGCCGGAGGCACCGTCGTCAACATCAGCTACACCTACAAGCCCGCCGTGGCAGAGGGGCAGCAGGCCACGGTGGAGAACACCTATCCCGAGGAAAAGAACATGAAGTATCGCTTCCAGTATCGTGATAGTGAGTACAGTTGGCATTACATCACCGACTACCGCGACCAGAACCCGCGCTTCACGTTCTTCGAGAACCTGCCCGTTGGCACGCAGCTGTATGTCTATGCCGATCATACCGCTGGCAAGGTGGATCAGCAGAGCCGTCAGGTGACCATCGACGAGAGCGGCCAGGCCAGCGTGCGCTTTGATGTGGTGGAGCGTGGAGCCATCCAGTGCAGTTTCCGCAGCACTGATGCCACCGATGTGGGCGTGCTCCTCTTCAACAGCTCCAGCGGTCAGTTGGTGCACCGTCAGCTGTTTGGCAGCAAATACCGTGTGTGCACACTCAAGGACCTGCCTTCCAATACCTATCAAGTGGTGATGATGTCGCAGATGAACCAGCTGCCCAACATCACCCACCGCGACCAGTTGGCCGGCCTCATTGAAAGCCAGGATTACCTAAGCCAGACGGTGCATGTGGACAACGGAAAGATAGCCTTGGTGCACCACGATCTCATCCCGCGCCCGGTGGCTCAGCTCAACAGCAACCTCGCCGAGAGTCGCGCCTATGTGGGCAGTGCGCAGGTGAGCGTGGGCGACTTCGTCACCATCTCGGCCTCGGCCAAGTTCAGAGATGATTTAGGTGCTACGCCCGAGAACCTGAAGCTGACGGCGCAGCTGCCCGACGGTTGCCAGTTGGTTGACAACAGCGTGATGAAAGGTCAGACCACTACCACCTATCAGTATCAGTCGAGGCAGCGCACGCTCACCGTCGACTGGCCCGACATGGGTGGCGACGACTCCCGCATCCGCTTCTGCGTCATCCCCACCACGACTGGCACCATGCAGCCCTACGTGGCGGTGACCTACACACTGAATGGCGAGGAGCACAGCGACCAGCTGCAGGCCAGCGCTTTCAGCGTCACCGCCGCCACGCTCTTCGTGCCCGAGGTGACCACCACGCCCACCATCCTGGCACAGGGCAAGGCAGCTCCCAGCTCGCCCGTCGTGGTGATGGCTGCGGGCCGCGAGGTGGCACAGACCACCGCCAATGCTCGTGGACAATGGCAGACAAGCTTCATGCTCCCCGACACCACCGCCCTCTCGCGCCACACCATCACCGCACAGATTACCAAGGAGAACGTGACCTACCAGACGGAAGCCCGCGACGTGACCTACGACCCCTACGCCATCAAGGCCAAGACCGTCACCATGAGCTTCTTCAACTATCACCCCGTACATTTGGAGCAGACCGACGTGGTGTTCGACTGCGAGACGGGCATCGCCACGCCCAGCAGCTATGGCTTCTCGAATGAGTTGGGCTACAACACCGACTTCACCTTCAGCATCGACCTTACCGACAACGACCCAGAGAAGGTCTACGACGTGGCACTCTACGTCTATACTTCGGGCAAGGAGAACGGTGTGCGCGGACTCATCGCCAAGTACAACCCCCGCAAGAACCGATGGGTGGCCTACGACAAGTTCAACACCGAGTGCCTGCCCTACATGGTCAACGTCGTGCCACACTACCGCCAGGAACCCATTGCCTCGCGCACGAAGCTCGATAATGTCTACAGCAATTACACCACCCAGACCACCGTGCAGGCCGACCCGCTCGTCAAGCGCTTCGAGGAGCTGGTGGAGCAGGAGAAAACCGCCATGGAGACCACTGGCAACGTGCCGCAGGCTATCAGCGACGAGATAGATAGCATCCTGCGTGAGCTGATGCAGCGTCAGGGACTGGACTACGACAATCCTGGAGATGTTGACACCAGCAGCGCCGCCTTCGACCGCCTTGAAGCTGAGAGTAAGGCACTGCACGAGAAATACGACGGGCTGACAGAGGGCTTTGGAGAGATACCACTGGGCCTGAATCAGGCGGGCGGCCTGCTCGACGGCGTTACCTTCGGCAATACCAACGGCATGACAGAGGCCACGCTGCTGGCTCAGGGCTACGAGGTGGTGAACCTCAACGACGGCTCGAAGGTGTATGCACGCTTCAGCCCTGCCAACTGGAGCTTTGCCGACCTGAAGGACAACCTGTTGATGTCGATTGACCTGCCCAACGCCTCGCGCCCCATGAGGGACGAGGCCACCAGCGACATGGAAAAGAAATACGGCGAACTGCAGGAGAAGCTCGACAAGTTCAACACCGCCCTCGGCATGATTGCCGACGCTGCCGACAACGTGCTGAAGATTGTGGACGAGGGTATTGAACTCTTCAACAAGTGTGACATGAAGTTGATGGACCAGCTCGCAAAAATCCGGCAGACGGGAGGCAAATATGCGTCGTTGGCCAACTACTGGAACTACTACAAGGCTCAAGCGCTGCTCGTCGAGAACAACGCAGCAGCCAGCCTGCTGTTGCGATGCAAGAACATCCTCACCAAGTTCAAGGTGGGCGACGGCGTGGGAACGCTGGCCGGACTCTACTCCTACGTCAAGGACATCTACGACATGCTGAAGAAGCAGCGCGAGATGGAGGCGTACTACTACAAGGTGCCCGACCCCTGCTGGGATGACTATGTCCGCGCCAGCAACCTGCGGGCCGACATCCACTCGTTCCACAACCACGCCATGACTTTCATGATTACCAACGTGGCCGCCGACGGACTGGCACTCTATAGTGCTGCCGCAGGTCTGGCAGGTGTTGGTGCGTCGTCGGGCACCAGCATCCTCGTCACCCTGCTCTCGATAGCCAAGATTGGTGCCACCTACTGGATCAACGAGTATTTCGACAAGAAGTTCAACGACAACATGGCCTATATCAAGGCCGAGCTTGCCTCGCTGAAGTGCAAGAAGTGCGACGACCCGGAGAAGTGCTGCCCCGAAACCGCCGTGACCAATGTTGACGGTGGCGCTTCGGGCAATCAGCCCTGCTGCATCGACCCGGGAAGCTGCCCGCCCTATCCTGAGTTGCCGCCTCCCGGCCCCGACGGCCCTGGCTCTGATCCCATCCTCGACCCCTCAGGCTTCGTCTATGAGGGTGTGCAAAGCAACCGCGTGGAAGGCGTCACCGCCACCGTGTATTATAAGGAGACGGTGAAGGACATGTATGGCGACGAGCACGAGAACGTCGTGCTTTGGGATGCCGAGAACTACGCCCAGCAGAACCCGCAGTTCACCGACGTGAACGGCGAATATGGCTGGGATGTGCCCATGGGCCAGTGGCAGGTGAAGTATGAGAAGACGGGCTACACCACGGCCTACAGCGAGTGGCTGCCCGTGCCCCCGCCACAGCTTGATGTGAACCAGAACCTGAAACAGTACTCCCAGCCCGTTGTCAACCAGGTGAAGGCCACGCAACAGGCCGTCACCGTGGGCTTCGACAAGTACATGAAGACATCGACGCTCACCACCGACGACATCCGCGTGACGCGCGGCGGCACCGTCCTGCCGGGCACCGTGGAGCTGCTCGAGACCGAGACCGAGGGCAAGCTCCAGCTGGCCTCCCGCCTACGCTTCGTGCCCAGTGCACCGCTGCCCGTGGGACAGACCTTGACGCTCACTGTGGGCGGACAGGCTGAGAGCTATGCCGGTGTCGCCTTGGGCGACGACTTCCAGCAGGAGTTCGACATTCTGCAGGCTGTGGAGCGACTCGTCGCCGACTCGTTGGTGAACGTGGTGTACAACCAAGCCAGCACCATCACCGTCAGCGCGCTGCCCGCCGCTACCGCCGCTGGCAAGAAGGTGAGCGTGCGCCTGCTGAGCGACATCATAGCCGAAGCCAGCGCCACCGAACTCACCCTCGACACCAACGGCAAGGCCACCATCACCCTGAGCGGCATCATGCACGGCGCCACTGGCCTGGTGATGCAGTTAGTGGACGACCCCGATGTGCAGACGCTCACCGTGGTGAACGTGAAGGACGAGAGTGACTTCATCACGCCCATGCCGCGTGCCAACTACCTCACCGGCACCGAACTCTATTATGGCACCCCCATTGAGCTGAGCTGCGACCTGCCCGATGCCGCCATCTACTACACCCTCGACGGCACTTGTCCCTGCGAGCAGGAGAGCGACAAGGTGTTCCGCTATCAACGGCCCTTCATCCTCGATGCCAGCACCACCGTGAAGGCCATGGCCGTGGCCAATGGCTATGCCGAGAGCGACGTGAAGGTGCTCAGCTATACCGTGCGCCGCGACAGCACCGACCTGCACCTGCGCCGAGGATGGATGTGGGTGTCGCACGCACAGAGCCAGAGCGTGCCCGCCAGCCGTCTGGGCGGCGCCACCGACAAGGTCATCGACACAGAAGGCAGCACCGTCGCCGACATGCAGCCGCAGACAGCCTACAAGGTGCACAGCACTGAGGCCCACAACGCGCTCTTGGAGGGCTATGCCCTGAACCTGCGCGAGGCCGTAAGCGACCTGAAGGAGGGCTGGAACTGGCTGCCTTATCCCATGACGAAGGCGCTCACGCTCGACGAGGCCCTGGCCTACGCACAACCGGCAGAGGGCGATGTGCTGGTGGGCACCGACGGCTTTGCCATCTACGTCAACGACTATTGGAACGGCTACCACTGGGAAGGCACGCTCTACAAGCTGGAGCCGGGCAACGCCTATCGCTTCAAGTCGGGCAAGGACAAGCTCTTCTACCTCAACGACCACATCATCAAGAGCAAGGCCAGCCAGCAGCCGGGGCTCCCCATGTTCCGCTACTACGACCGCTACGGGCAGCCCGACCGCATGCCCATCGTGGCCCGTCTCATGAGAAACAATTGGTATGTCACCAGCAATACTGACGACTACGAGGTGATGGCCTTCTGCGGCGACGACTGTCGAGGCAATGGCTACTGGCGTGGCAACGGTGCCACAAACCTGATGCTCAACGTGCTGGGCAAGCCTGGCGAGACCATCCGCTTCACCGTGCACGTGAAGAGCGAGGACAAGAGCTACGACATTGTGGAGACGCTCCCCTTCAGCGACGACCTGCAGGGCAACCCCAACAGTCCCATCCTGCTCACCATTGGCCAAGAGTCGTCGGGCATTGGCATTACGCTGATGGGCGATGAACAAGGTACAATGAACAACGAAGTCTACGATTTGCAGGGCCGCCGCATCAACGTTCAAGGCCAGAAGGGCGTCTATTTGCATCGCGGCAAAAAAATCGTAGTGAAATGATATCACGCGGACGGACACAAGGTCCGTCCCTACGGTGTCGTTCGAGCGGCAAATCCGACTGGGCAGGGTATGTAATTCTTGTTAGAAAAACAGATAAAAACAAAAAACACAGCAAAAAAAAGCCTTTTTTCCTGTTTTTCTTGTTTTTATCTGTTTTTCAAAATCCAACTGAGCGGCGGAGATTCTCAGGCAAATGTGTGTAAAAAGTAGTGCAAGGGAACGTTAGATAGGGCACCCCTATGTTCAAAAACGGAAGTGACATGCCAGGACGGGGAGACGTGAAAGATATTGACAAAATGGCCATTTAACCCCTCCATAATTTAAAAATTCTGCAAGAGAAAACTTTTGGTCGAAAATTTTTGAGTTTTGAGAGAGTTTGCTAAATGATTGTCATTCAGTCGATTTGACTGGATTTGGCGAAAAAAGGGCATCGCTGGCTTGAAAAAGTCAACGCCGAAAAAAAAATTGGCGTTGCCGTTTTATTTTTTGGCGTGCTTACAAAACCGCGAAAGGGCACCAAATAGGGGCTAAAAACGTGCACAAAACCATGGTGTGTGTGCAAAAATTTGGCTTTTCCCCCTCGGTTTTCCATCCGCCGAGGGTTGAACCATGCTCCCAAACGGGTCTTTTTCGCTCCAGATTGCCTCGAAATCGTGAACAAATTTTGTGTTGAAAGATTTTGACATTCTTTCCGATTTCTATCTATCGGGTGTTCTATTTCGTAACAACTCGGTTCGCCACGCTGGCCCCAACGAGCGAAACCTAAATTGCATGTTTTGTAATTAGGGTGTCCAATTTGATGTTCCCTTGAATCGAAGTTGCTAATAGTTACAGACCCCACCCCTGCCCCTCCCCTTGAAGGGAGGGGAACTGCTGCGCATACCACTCCCCTCCCTTCAAGGGGAGGGGCAGGGGTGGGGTCTGTAATATTATCTCTACAAATTGTAAGGTACAACAAATTGAACAGCCTATTTTGTAATTTAGGAGTTCACCACAGGTGCCCTCACGCTCCCCAGCAAAACGGGAATTTACAGGTTTGCGAAAAAAGAACCCGCCGCTTCACAGCGACGGGCACTTCATTATATTAGTTAGTAGTTGTTTCTTTTCATCGCGGCAGGTTGAAGGCGCGCGTCATTTCTTGCATCTGCTCGTCGGTCATGCCGTCGGGCTCGAAGCCCATGCAGCGCGCGTTGATGTATATCTTGGCGCTCTTCGAGAGCACGTCGATCTGGTCGAAGGCATCCATCACGTCCTTGCCCTTAGCAAAAACGCCGTGCTTCTCCCACATCACCACGTCGTACTGCTCCAGCTCCTTCAGCGTGGCCTCGGCCAGCGCGTTGCTGCCTGGCTGGGTGTAGGGCACGATGCCCAAGCCCAGTGGGCAGAAGGCCTTCGTCTCGGGAATCATGCTCCAGAGGATGCGGGTGAGCACGTCGCGCCCCAGGAACTCCTTCTTGTGGCTCATGGCCACCAGCTCGATGGGGTGGGTGTGCACGGTGGCCTTGTAGCCGCTGCCGGTTTCAATCTGGCGGGCGTGCACGATGAGGTGGCTGGGCAGCTCGCTGGTGGGCATCACGGCCTCGTCGGCAATGATGACGTAGGATGCACAGTCGTCTAAGATGCGAATCACGCTGCCGTTCTGCATGGGCCATCGTGTCAGGTCGCGCATGCGCTTGCCAGTGCCCTTGCAATAGAAGTAGCAGCCACGGAGTGCGGGCAGGGTGATGCCAATGGACTTTGCGTCGCCAATGGCTGGCAGTTGGCGCATGGCGTCGTCGACATGCTCAGTGATGTTCACGGTGATGTTGCCGCCGTTGCGCTCGGCCCATCCGTTTTGCCACAGGTAGCCCGCCACCTCGGCAATCTTTTCAATCTCGGCCTGCAGGGCCGGACGTCCTTCGAGTATACTCTTCATGTGATGTTGTTTTTTCAGCCGCAAAGGTATTGGTTTATTCTGTCATACGCCCGCACAATTTGATTTTTTACCCCCGAAAATTGACTATCCTACATTATTCATAGAAATGAATTGGAGTTTCAGGAGTTTCAGGAGTTTCAGGAGTTCAGACGATAGTTTTGTTGTCAGAGGATGACATGATGCAGAACTATTGTCTGAACTCCTGAAACTCCTGTACTCCTGCAACTCCATGAATAAAGCTATTGTCAAGAAAAGCAGCTGCGCAGGCTCTGCAGGAAGGGGGTGGCCACCTTGGCGTACCAAGCTCCCCATCGTGTGACAGCGTTGTGGCAGTAGCTGACGACGAGGCGTCGGCGTGCGCGTGTCAAGGCCACATAGAACTTGCGGGCTTCCTCGCGCTGGGTCTCGGCATCGCGGGCGAAGACGCTGGGGTATTTGCCATCGACGGCATCGTAGACCACCACGGTGTCGAACTCCAACCCCTTGGCTTTGTGGACGGTGGAGACGAAGATGCGCTCCTCCATGCTGGCCGAGCCGCAGAGGTCGGCCTCCTTCAGTGTGCAGAGGTCGGCATAGTGCCTGATGTCGCCGTCCCACTCGCTCTCGATGTAGCGCAGCAGATGGCCCATCTTGGGCAGCTCGGGAATGTGTTTGCGCTCCAGCAGATAGTGGTAGGCGTAGCGCAGCTGGTCGGTCAGGTTGGTCTGGGGCAACGTCTTGCACGTGTGCTGGTGCAGCTCGGCATAGAGCATGCGGAACCGCTGCACCTTGGCCTTGTGGCGGCTGAGGAACTCGCGCTGGCGGCCCTCGATGGAGCGGCCCCGCTCATAGCAATGCACCATCAGGCTCAGCGTGGCCACGATGTCGTCGTTGGCCAAGTGCGAGTTGGTGCCCTGCAGCTGCAACTGCACCAGCAGGTCGCGCAGCTTGTAGCTCTTCTGCCGGGGATGCAGCAGGCGGGTCAGCTTCAGCGTGTCGAAATAGGTGGGCCACAGCTCGGCCATCTTCAGGTGGGGGGCATGGCGCAGCATCATGTGGTGCATGATTTGGTAGTCGTAGGTGGCGTTGTGGCCCAGGATGTCGCAGCCACGGGCAAAGAGCACAAACTGCTCCAGCGCCTCGCGGGGCTGCAGGTGGCGATGGCGGGCATACTCGTCGACGAGGGGGTTGGGCACGTCGCCCAGCATGGGTGGGATTTCCTTCGTTGTGGCGATGAAGAGGTTCAGCTCGTCGACCACCCGGCCACGGTGCACGCGCAGGGCGGCAATCTGCACCACGTCGTCGGTGCTGACATCGAGGCCTGTGGTCTCGGTGTCGAACACCACGATGTCGTGCTGCTCGTAGGCCGCCACAAACTGTGCCACGTAGGTGGAGCCATCGTAGAGCAACAAGTCGGTGGGACTGATGGCCAACTGCGTCAGCGACCGCACAGCCTGGCGGGCCGCGCTGCACGAGGCATAGACCCCCAGTCCGGCGAAGATGTGCGACCAGGCAATGAAATTGTGCTCGAAGATGCACACACCCAGATGGGCCAGCAGCAGGCGCACGGGGGCTGTGTCGAAGAAGTCGGTGCCCGAAATCTTGAAGTGGGGCAGCGTGCCTAAGGCGGCGCTCACCTCGTCGGCATCGCTGTTGAAGGCCACCACCACGGCGATGGTCTCGTCGGGATGCTGATGGTGCAGTTGCTGCACGAGCCGCGCCACCATGTTGGCCTCGTCCACATTGGTGTGGGCCTCCAGCAGCTGCAAGTCGCCAGTCTGCTGTGGCTGATGGTTGTGCGTGGTGGGCAGCAGGGCAGCGTCGATGCCTAACTGCCACTGCGCGTAGCGGTTGAACACGTCGAGCAGATACTGCGGCGAGCGGTAGTTCTGATAAAAATTGTGCAGGTGGGCATCGCCACAGCGCTGGCGCAGCATGGCCAGCGTGTCGGTCTTGGCACCCATAAACGAGAAGATGGCCTGCTGGGGGTCGCCCAAGAAGACCACGGTGGCATCGGGGGCGGTGAAATGGTCGACGATGGCCAGCTGCAAGGGACTCAAATCCTGAACCTCGTCTATTTGCAACCAGCGGAACGTAGTCCCCCTTTCGCCCCCCGAGGGGTTAGCCCCCCCTTCAGCCCCCGAGGGGGCTACCATAGACCCTTTCCGTTGCAAAGCTATAGAAGCCCCCTCGGGGGCAGTAGGGGGGGCTAACCCCTCGGAAGCTGAAGGGGGGACTTTTGTTTGTAGGGCGTCATAGGTGTTGAGGAGCAGGTCGCCGAAGTCCAATAGGTCGTTCTGCTGCTTGTACGCCTCATACTGGCGCGCGGCATAGAGCTGCATCAGCAATTGCCGGGCCTCCTTGCTCAGCAGGGCTGTGTCGTCGTCGCGATAGAGGTCGGCGTGCATGTAGAGCTGCACAGCGCTCTGTTGCGAATAGTCGATGTGGAAGGCGTTGCAGAGCTCGCGCAGCAGCTTGGCGGGCAGGGCATCGCGATGGACGATGAGCTGGCTGGGATAGCCCTGGCGCACTTGGCGCATCAGGTGCTGCAGATTGATGATTTGCGAATAGCGCTGGCGCGAGCGGTTGTCGTCGAGCACCTGCAGCTCGTCTTCGCCCAGAAAGTCGGTGAGGATGCTGATGCTGGTGTCGGTGTCGACGACGGCGGTGTGCTCGGCCATCAGCCCCTGCTCGGCCAGAAAATGGAGGCAGAAGCGGTGCACATTGCCCACAAACAGGCTGTCGAGGTCGTCGGCCTGTCCCAGTCGCGCCTCAATGCGCTCCTTCATCCCTCGGGCGGCACGGTTGGTGAAGGTGAGGCACGCCATGTCGCTGAAGGGCACCCCATGCTCGTATGCCCATGCTATGCGCTCGGCCAGCACGGCCGTCTTGCCGCAGCCGGGAGGCGCCAACACCAGATGGTGGCCGCCGCAGGCCTCGATGACGCGCTGCTGCTCGGCATTGAATGTTCGTTCCATGTGTGCAAAATTAGGCATTTTTTTTCGGATACAGCCATCTTTGCCGCCCTTTTTTCTCAATCACGCAATAAAACAGCACGTCATGACGTTTAGTAAGCAGATAAACGTTTACCAACCATGATTGAATACATCAAGGGCGAGCTCACCGAGCTGACACCCGCCTTGGCCACCATCGAGGCCGGCGGCGTGGGCTATGGGCTGAGCATCTCGCTCAACACCTACACTTCCATCCAGGGAAAGAAAGAGGCAAAACTCTACGTCTACGAGGCCATCCGCGAGGATGCCTATGTGCTCTATGGCTTCGCTTCGAAGCGCGAGCGCGAGATGTTCCAGCTGCTTATCACCGTGAGCGGCGTGGGCACCAACACGGCGCGCATGATGCTGTCGAGCATGAGCGTCAATGAGCTTTGCAACTCCATTTCTACGGGCAATGCCAAGCTCATCCAGAGCATCAAGGGAATAGGAAAGATGACGGCTCAGCGCATCATCGTCGACCTGCGCGACAAGATTGTGGCCTTGGGCATCGCCGACGAGATTCCTGCCGGTGGCACGGTGGCTGCGCCCGTGAACAATGCGGTGCGCGACGAGGCCGTGGCTGCCCTCACCATGCTGGGCTTCTCGCCGGCTCCCACACAGAAGGTGGTGGTGGCCATCCTGCAAGAGCAGCCCACGCTGCCCGTGGAGCAGGTGGTGAAGTTGGCATTGAAGCAAATAAAATAGGGCAGGGGAGACTACTGCAGACCGTCGAGCTGGCGCTTCAGCAGTTGCAGCTCGCTGCGGATGTCGATGAGGCGCGAGATGATTTCGGCCTTGCGGTCGCTGCCGTCGCGGTTGGCATTGATGAGCTTGCGCGCGGCTGCCAGTTTGAAGCCCCGCACCTTCACTAAGTTGTGAATCAGGCGAATCTGCTCAATGTCCTTCTCGGTGTATTGCCGCACATTGTTAGCGCCGCTGGTCTTCGGCTTCAGAAAGGGAAACTCCGTCTCCCAGAAGCGAAGGGTGCTCTCGTTGAGGCCAAACATATCGGCCACCTCCTTGATGGAGTAGTAGAGCTTCAGGTTCTTGTTCGTGTTCAATGCCATAGTCACGCCGTTTTCGTAAATTTGATGCAAAGGTACAAAAATACGGTCAGATGACAAACAAAAATCCCCAAAAATCTCACAAAATCTACAAGGCGCAGGTTTGTGTGAGATTTTTGGAGATTTCTTTGCGTACCGCTTTATTGCTTGTAGAAGACTGCGGGCAGACCGGCAATCTCGCCGTAAGCCTCGGTGGTGGCGGCAATGAAAAAGGTCTGCATGCCATCTTGCATCGTCCAATGCTCCTTGTTGAGCTCGTTCCAGGTGCCTTCCAGCGTGGCAGGATCAAGGTTGCCGTAGCCACTGCCATAGCCGGTGCCCGGCTCGCGCGAGGTGAAGCCATTGGTGATGTTCAGCTTCATCACACCGCCTTGGTAGGTGAAGGTGCCGGTGTACTTCTGTCCCCATGCGCCGATAATCATTTCAAAGTTGTTGTCCTTGATGATCATGGCGGCGCGAACCTCGTCCTTGTTGCCGTTCATATACCAGAACCACTTGCCTTGGATGTCGGTAACGAGCGTCTTGGGAGCAACGCCATTCTTGAACAGCACTTCGGTCACCTCGTCGACCATGCTCTCCTCGCCATTTTCGGGTTTTATCTTGAGCACAAGCGCCTGCTTGCCGTACAGCATGATCACTTTTGCTTTAACTGTCACCTGTTTGCCATATACCTGCTTGCCAAATGTGATTTCGCCGTCTTTGAGCGTGAAGGTACCGTAGTAATCACCAACATTCTCTGAATAGGAAATACGTAACATGTTACCTTGGAACTCGTAAGTGGCTCTTACCCACAGGCTGTCGGGGTTGTAAACCTTCCCACCGTATAAATCTTCTGCTATTGGGCTCTTCCAAGTGCCTTCAAGATCACCGACCGATGCGCCGTTGCCCGGGGGAGGAGTCACGTCTTCGTCGTCATCATCACCGCATGCAGCCAATGTGAATACTGCTGCGAACAGACTTGCGAGAAGCCATAAATTCCATTTCTTCATAGTCTCTTTGTGTTTTAATAAGTGAATGAATATTATAGTGTTTCCTTCTTGCAAAAAAAACTGGGCAACGAGCCATTTTGTTAGCTTGTTACCCAGTCATGGTTGCGGAGGCAGGACTCGAACATGCGACCTCCAGGTTATGAGCCTGGCGAGCTACCAACTGCTCCACTCCGCGATATTTTTGATTTGCGGGTGCAAAGGTACGGCTATTTTTCGAGATATCCAAATTTTTCCTCATGTTTTTTTGTTTTTATGCTTTTTTCTTGCAATTTGAACTCCCGCTTCGCAAGGGTTTTGAATAGTCGACGCTGGTCTACATGCACTGAAAAAGGGGATGTTCTTACTTTTGCCCAGCTGCGAGATATGCGGTGCCGAAAGCAGGAAACAAGTGGTGAAAGGTGCTCTTGTGATTCGTTTTTGCGTGTTCGAGCTGTTTTTTTAAAATATTTTTGGAAAAAACTTGGCAGTTTAAAAGAAAAAGCGTAATTTTGCACACGTGATTGGTGGTGTGCAAAAAAAGTGATTATCAGAAAAAACTCTAAGAAGATGTCAATATCCAAGACACGACAGTTGTTGGTCGACGTGGCTCGCCAGCTCTTTGCCAAAAACGGTATAGAGAAGACGACGATGAACGATGTGGCGCAAGCATCGGGCAAAGGGCGGCGTACGCTCTACACATACTTCAAGTCGAAGGACGACATCTACTATGCCGTCATTGAGACCGAGTTGGAGCGCTTGAGCGACAAGCTCGACGAGGTGGCGGCCCGCAAGATTAGTCCCCACGAGAAGGTGATAGAGCTGATATACACCCACCTGAACATGATTCGCGAGACGGTGGTGCGCAACGGCAACCTGCGTGCTGAGTTCTTCCGCAACATCTGGATGGTGGAAAAGGTGCGCAAGCACTTCGACCTGGCCGAAGTGGAGCTCTTCAGGAAGGTGTTCGCTGAAGGCAAGGAGGCGGGCGAGTTCGACATTGAGAATGTGAACCTGGTGGCCGACATCTGCCATTACTGCATCAAGGGATTGGAGGTGCCCTACATCTACGGCCGCATCGCCCACGGCATGAAAGAGGAAGACACCAAGCCGCAAGTGGCCAAGTTCGTGTATGGCGCACTGGGAAAACATGGAAAAACTTAACACCCCGTCTGGGGGGAACGGAGGCTCGGACAAGCGCGAGCCTTCTTCATTTTATTATTGATAATAATTACGTCTGGAATCACGCTTGTTCAGACTATACCCAGCAACCCTGGGGCTAAGACAATGAAACTATTGGAAGGAAAGACTGCCCTGATTACCGGTGCAGCACGCGGTATCGGAAAGGCTATCGCGCTGAAGTTTGCCGAGGAGGGATGCAACATCGCATTCACCGACCTCGCAGTGAATGAGGAGACTGAGAAGGAAATTGCCGACAAAGGGGTGAAAGCGAAGAGCTACGCCTCGAATGCTGCCGACTTTGAGCAAACGGAGCAGGTGGTGGCACAGGTGAAGGAGGAGTTTGGCCGGATTGACATCCTGGTGAACAATGCCGGCATCACCAAGGACGGACTGATGCTGCGCATGAGCGAGCAACAGTGGGATGCTGTGATCAGCGTCAACCTGAAGTCGGCTTTCAATTTCATCCATGCCTGCGTGCCCATCATGATGCGGCAGCGCGGTGGAAGCATCATCAACATGGCCAGCGTGGTGGGCGTGCATGGCAATGCCGGACAGGCCAACTATGCCGCTTCGAAGGCCGGACTTATTGCACTGGCCAAGTCGATAGGGCAGGAGATGGGGCCCAAGGGCATTCGTGCCAACGCCATCGCCCCAGGATTCATCGACACCGCGATGACGCAAGCCCTCTCGGAGGAGGTGCGCAAGGAGTGGTGCCAGAAGATTCCCCTGCGCCGTGGCGGCACCGTCGACGATATTGCCAACTGCGCTGTGTTCCTGGCCAGCGACATGTCGAGCTACATCAGCGGACAGGTGATTCAGGTCGACGGCGGCATGAACATGTAGTTTTTGGAGTGCTTTTACGATGGAGAAGTCTTTGAAGGGTTTGTTGCAGGCCGTGGAAAAGGAGGTGCTGCGCAAACCCAACCGCAAAACGCTCGACCGGCTGTCGCTGTTGGCCGGCTTTCAAGACTGGGATTCCTTCCAGAGAGCCTTCAATGGCGGAGCCAAGAATAATGAGGAAGAATAAAAAAAGGGTCACCGCTGTGACCCAACCTTTGTTAACCTTAAATCTAATACTATGAAAAACACTTTGCAAAGTTAGAGGTATTTTCTTCTATTTGCAAACTTTTTCGCGGCAAAAACTTTAAGTTTGTAAATTAATTGATGTAAATCAATCGATTTTCTTATTTTTTCCGCATCAGTGTCAAGCCATCGCGCAGAGGGAGTATCACTTTCTGCACGCGTTGGTCGGCTGCCACGAGGTCGTTGAAGCGGCGAATGCCCAGTGTCTGCTGGTCGTGGTCGTAGGCAGGGTCGCATACGTGGCCATCCCACAGCGTGTTGTCGGCCAGCAGGAAGCCTCCGGGCAAGAGCAGTGGCAGCAGCGCCTCGTAGGTCTCGGCGTAGTGACGCTTGTCGCCATCGATGAAAATCATGTCGAAGCTGATGCCTAAGCGAGGTGCTTCGCTGATGGCATCGCCGATGATGAACTGCACGCGATGGCCAAAGGGCGACGTGCTGAGCCAGCGGCGAGTGAAGTCTTCCAGCTCGTCGTTCACCTCGAAGGTGTAGACGCGGCAGTCGTCGTCGGCCAGGCCCTCGGCCATGCACAGGGCGCTGTAGCCGCTGAAGGTGCCCACCTCGAGGATGCGGCGGGGGCGCACCATCTGCACCAGCATTTTCAGCAACCGCCCCTGCAGATGGCCGCTGGCCATGCGCCCGTTGAGCAGCTCCACGTTGGTGGCCCGCCACAGGCGGTAGAGATGCTCCGGCTCGGCATCGATGTGGTTTAGGATATAGTCTTCAATCTCCAATGCTTTGAGTGGCTTGGTTCCTTATGGGAAGCCGCAAATATGCGGCTCACCCGACCATAGGGTGTGGGCTATCTACAGTCTATAGTCTACAGTCTAAAGTCTATAGTCTATAGTCTAAAGTCTACAGTCTATAGTCTATTAGTTTAAAGGCTATGGTTTAAGAGGGCTTCGATGGCCAGGCGATAGCTGTCGAGGCCGAAGCCGCAGATGACACCACGGCAGACCGAGCTGATCATCGAGTGGTGACGGAACTCCTCGCGCTGGTGTACGTTGGAAATGTGCACTTCAATCACGGGGCTGGTGATGGCGCGTATGCAGTCGTGAAGTGCCACCGAGGTATGGGTGTAGGCGCCAGCGTTGAGCACGATGCCATCGATGCTGAAGCCTTCCTGCTGTATGCGGTCAAGGAGTGCACCCTCGCTGTTGCTTTGGAAATAATCAATTTCCACTTGCGGATAGCGGCTGCGCAGCAGGGGCAGGAAGTCGTTGAATGATTGCTGGCCATAGATGCCAGGCTCTCTGCGGCCCAGGAGGTTGAGGTTGGGGCCGTTCACAATCAGAATTCTTTTCTTTTCCATGTTCTTGTCGTAAAGTCGGCAGGGCTGCCCCACGCTTGGTGTTGGCAGCCCTGCACGTAGTTGTTGTCGGTTTTTGTGTTTCAGCAGCGGCTTAGTAGCCAGCGTTCTGCTTCCAGTGGGTGTTGGTGTTCAGCACGCCCTGCGGGATGGGGAACACACGGCATTCCTTGTCGAAGCGGGCGGTGGGGAATCCACGGCGGTGGAAACCATACTCGTCCTCGTAGTGTCCGTAGCGAATCATGTCGTTGCGGCGCCAGTTCTCGTCGAACAGCTCGCGTCCGCGCTCCTGATAGATGTCGTTCAGGGTTGGCGTGCCGCTGATGGTGGGCGCGTTGACATAGCTGCGAATCTCGTTGAACAGGCTTTGTGCCGTCTGCCCGTTGGTGGCCGATGCTCCACGCACGATGGCCTCGGCCTTGAGCAGCAGCATGTCGGCCAGGCGGAAGATGGGCAGGTCGTTGCTCTGGTTGCGGCCGTTGATGAAGTCCTCGCGGACGACGAAGTACTTCACGCTCTTGTAGCCCTGACTCCAGCCCTTCACGTTCTTGCCGGTGTTCAGCATGGCGCAGTCGGCGGGATAGGCCGACATGGGCGAACCCCACTCCACGAAGTGGTCGCCAGCATCGTCGGTGTACTTCAGGCGGATGGTCTTGTCGAGCACAATCTCCTCGCCCTTATATTTATAAGGTGTCGTGGTGCGAGCGTAGGTCGTTGGGTCGTACATGAAAATTTGTCCTGCCAGGATGTTCTCCTGACGGTCGTCGGTGGGCAGCGCCATGAGCACGTCGGAGAATTCGGGCGAGATGCTGAAGTTGCCGCCGGTGCTGTTGCCGATGTCGCTGCCGAAATAGCCGGGGCCGCCGTCGCCGTCGTTACGTCCCTGTCGCCAGATGCGCGGGCGGCAGTACTGGAATCCCTGGGCGTTGATGGCGTCGTAGGTCATGGCATAGATGAAGTCCTTGATATGCGAGCCGTTGTTGGGGAAGAACTTCGAACGGTAGCCGTTGGCACCCTCTGAGATGCTGAACTTGCCGCTCTGGATGATGTCGTCGATGAGTGTCACCACATCCTGCAGGTGAGCGTTGCTGTAGGCAGCAGCATCGTACTTCGTCACGTCGCTGGCGGTGTAGACGGGCCAGTTGATGTAGACCTTGGCCAGCAGGGCTTCGGCTGCATAGCGGGTGGGCTTGCCGTAGGTGGAAGCGTCGACATTGGTGGGCAGCAGGGGTATGATGGCCTCCAGCTCCGAGGCTATCCACTGTGCCACTTCGGCACGCGGTGCACGGTTGATCTGCTCATCGTCGTTGAAGAGACGGTTCAGGATGGGCGTGTCGCCATAGCTGTCCATGAGGATGAAGCTGTAGAAGGCGCGCATGAAGCGGGCTTGAGCCGTGGCGGCGTTCTCCTCGCCACCCATGGCCACGATGACCTTGTTGGCCTTGGTGATGCCGGCGGTGACGTCGTCGTACCAGCCCGTGCAGGCACTGCTGGCGTCGAAGTTGTGGAGCGAGCACTGAGCGTAGATGCCGCCGTCGGCATAGTCGCCGTCGAAGGAGATGCCCACCCACTCGTCGCTGCTGAGTGCTTGGGCCTCCATATAGCGGCGCCCCAGGGTGCCACGCAGGTGGAAGTATACGTCGGCCATCTGTGCCTCAACAGCCTCTTCGGTCGAGGGGTACTCGGTGTATTGGGCCTCGGGGGTGACGTCGAGGTCGGTGCAGCTGGCGATGGCTACGGCAAAACCGCAGCATACCAGGCAACCGCAAGAAACTTTCAATATTTTGTTCATGGTCGTATTTTTTACTGTCTTCAAATAATCTGTCTTCGCTAATCTTTTACTTCACTTCAGAGATGATGACCGAGCGTGAGAGCTGTGGGTCGTTGAGGTACATCACGTCGACGCCACCCTTGGCATCGCGCACCAGCTGGCTGGCTTTCACTCCAAACTGCTTGATGAGGATGTCGTAGACGTTCTGCGAGCGCTCTTGTGCCAACTGGGCATTGCGCTCCTCCGAGCCGGTCTGCTTGTCGGCATAGCCATAGACGGTGTATTTCTTGTCGGGCGTGGCTTTGATCATTTGTGCCACGGTCTCCAGGTTCACCTTGTCGCGGTTCTCCACCTCGCTCTGTCCGATGCTGAAGTTCACGAGGTAGGGGAAGGTGACGGTCTTCACCTCTGTGTTCACCCTTGGCTGGTCCACGTGGATGCTGCTCATGCGCTCCACTTGGGCGCGCAGACGGTTGACCTCGTCGTTGAGGCGGTCGACCTCGGCTTTGTCGGTGACGTAGACGGTCTGTGCCTGCTGCTGAGTGGCAATGGCTTTCTTCTCAACCTTGGCATCGAAATTGATTTTCACGCCCAGGATGAACGAGCGGGTGTGGGGATAGAAGGTCTCGCGGTAGTCGATGCCAGGTGTCAGTCCGCCCAGGTTCACTTCGGGGTCGATGCCCTTATAGCCAGTGAGCGTCAGCACGTTGTTGCAGGTGGCATAGAGCTGCAGCGACTGTGCCCATCCGGCCAGCTTGTCGAAGGTGTAGCCCAGCGTGACGGTCGAGAGACGCAGGTAGTCGCCCTTCTCCAAGTAGTTGTCGCCGGGGATGTGGGCGTTGGCGTCGGCCTTCCACTTCGGGTCTTTGACAACGTCGGCCAGCACGTTCTTGCCGCCTGCCAGATGGCCTTGGAAGCTGTAGTGGGCGCGTGTGGCGTTCAGGATCTTGTTGCCCAGTACGCCCTGGATGAAGGCGGTGAGGCTCCAGTTCTTATAGTTCAGCGTGTTGTTCCATCCGTAGACCAGCTTAGGCTGTGCGCAGCCCACATTCGACTTGTCGTCGTAGCCGGGGTTCGAGGTCACCCACTGTCCGCTGGCATCCTGATAGGTGTCGGCCTGCACGTTGCCGTTGGCATCCTGGTGCTTGGTGATGTCGCCCACGTAGAACACCGAGTTGCCATTGGCGTCGTAGCCAGCGTGGCGATAGGTCCAGAAGGTGCCGAGGGGCTCGCCCTCCATGATGCGCTGCGTGTCGGCATTGCTCGATATACCTCCGATGTTGGGGTTGCCCTGGTCGACATAGTCAACGGAGTACTGGGCGTTGGAGAGCTTGTCGACGGTGTTCTTGTTGTGCGAGAGGTTCAGCGTGGTCTGCCACTGGAAGTAGCGGGTCTTCACCGGTGTGGCGTTCAGGGTGAACTCCACGCCCTGGTTGGTGATGTCGCCCACGTTGGCGCGAATCCAGCCCACGGGATAGATGTTGGTGCTGACGGCATAGTTCCAGATGAGGTCGCTGGTCTTCTTGTTGTAGTATTCGATGCTACCGTTGAGGCGTCCGCCGAGGAAGGCGAAGTCGAGGCCCACATTGAGCATGGCCGTCTTCTCCCACTTCAGGTCGGGGTTGGCATTGTTCTGTGCCTGGATGCCATACATGGTCTTCGAGGTGCCGTCGGGGAGCACATAGACGAACGAGTTGGTGTTCAGGCCGTAGGTGGCGATGGCGTCGTAGGCACCAAAGCCCATGGCGTTACCGCTGATACCATAGCCCACGCGCAGCTTCAGCTGGTCGAACAGGTTTTGGTTCTGCATGAAGCTCTCCTCGGCGATGTTCCAAGCCACCGATGCCGAGGGGAAGGTGCCCCAGCGGTGGTCTTTGCCAAAGACGGAGCTGCCGTCGCGGCGGATGGTGGCCTGCAGCATATAGCGCGAGTTGAACGAGTAGTTCACACGGCCGTAGAACGAGATGTTGCGAATCTTGGTGCGCGACGAGCCTTGCACGTCGGTGATGCCGTTGATGTTGTTGGCATAGCGCAGGTTCCAGAAGTTGGTCACGTCGTTGTAGAAGTTGTTCACCGTCACGCCAAATCCGTCGTTGCCCACGCGTTCTTCCCATGAGTAACCAGCCATGAGGCCCAGCTTGTGCACTTTGTTGAATGTGCGGTCGAAGTTGCCGTAGGTCTCGAAGGTCTGGTTGTGGCGCAGATAGGTGTCGCGGTGTGCGCGTCCGTCGAAGCCCTTGTCCATCTGCGTCTGGTGGGTCTGATACCAGCTGTAGGTGTTCTGCCCGCTGTCGTACGAGTAGTTGGCGTTCCACGTCAGGCCGTCCACAATCTTCAGTGTGGCCTTGGTGATGTACTGTATGCGCCGCCACTCGTTGCGGTTGTTGTCCTCGTTGATCATCGACAGGGGGTTGTAGTTGGCCGAGCCGATGTAGCTCTCATACCACGAGCCGTCGGCGTTGCGCACGGGGTTGGTGGGCGAGTAGTAGTTCATGGCGTCGAGCACGCTCTTGCCGGCATCCATGCCGGTCGAGGTGGCCATGGGCACGCCCTTGTGGGTGCCCTGCATGGCGTTCAGTCCGATGCTCAGGTCGAGGTGGTTCTTCAGGATGCTGGTGGTGAGCAGGGTGCGGGCGTTGACGCGGTTCATACCGGTGCCTCTCACCACGCCCTGTCGCTGCATGTAGTTGATGCTACCCATGTATTTCACGGCCTGGCTGCCGCCGCTGATGCTGACGTTGTGGTTGTGGCTGATTCCGGTGCGCAGCACTTCCTTCTGCCAGTCGGTGTCGCCGCCGCCATCTTGTGCCGAGATGTTGATGCCGCTGTTGCGCAGGTCGCTGGCCGAGGCCATGTCGAGGGTCTTCAGCACGCGGTCGAAGGCCACATAGCCATTGTAGCTCACGTTGGTGCGCCCTTCGTTGCCGCTCTTCGTGGTGATGATGATGACGCCGTTGGCAGCCTTCGAGCCATAGATGGCGGTGGCAGAGGCGTCGCGCAGCACGTCGATGCTCTCGATGTCGTCGGGGGCCACCATCGAGATGTCGACGCCGGGGATGCCGTCGATGACGTAGTAGGGCGACATGGCTTCGCCCTCGCGCAGCGAGCTGGCACCGCGCAGCGTGATGGATGGCGTGCCCGAGGGGTCGCCACTGCTGGTGACGGTGAGGCCGGCCACCTTGCCCTGCAGCATCTGTGCGGGGTCGGTGAATACGCCCTTGTTCAGGTCGTCGGCTTTCACCGTGGTGATGGAGCTGGTGACGTCCTTGCGTCGCATGGTGCCGTAGCCCACGACCACCACCTCTTCGAGCATCTGGTTGTCTTCCTGCAGCACCACAGTCATGCCGTTCTGTGCGCGCAGGGTCTGTGGGTTGTAGCCAATGTAGGTGAACTCCAGGTTGGCACCCTGGGGCACGTTGATGATGAACTGGCCGTCCACGTTGGTTGTCACGCCATTTTGTGTGCCGACCTGCTTCACGCTCACGCCAATGAGGGCCTCGCCCTTAGCGTCTTTCACAGTGCCGCTGACGCGCTGCTGAGCCCAGGCGACGGTTGTCACCATGAGCAACAGAGCCAATGTCAGCATGCGGCTGAATGTCTTTGTTACGTTTCGCATAATTTTTTTTGTTATAGTTGGAATTGTTTGTGACGTGGTGGGAGTTTTATTGTGAGAGTTCGCCAGCCGTGCGGTTGACGAAGTTCTTCAGGCGCTTCACCGGATTGAGCGAGTTGGCGGGATACTTCACCTTGCCCTCATAGTTCGAGAGGTAGTTGTTCACCACCAGCCCCTCGGTCTTCACGTTGGCAGCCTGCTCGATGTAGACACCATAGACGCGGCCCGTGGTGAAGGCTTCGCCCCGGCAGGGGCGCTTGTCGTAGATGCCGTTGGCGTATGTGGTCAGTCGGCGCAGGTTCAGCACCACATTATTTATATATATGTCGCTCACCTTGTCGCTGGTGTCGCCGCCTATGAAGCATCCGTTCTCGCTGGTGGCCTGTATGTTGTTGAAGGTGATGCGGCTCACGGCACCGCAGCGGCCCTGCGTCTCGCCCTTGGGGAATCGCCAGTTGGCGTCCTTGTTGTTGCCGTCGGCGCGGGGGTAGCTGGTCACGTAGATAGGCTCGGCCTTGCCCCACCACACGTCGCTCCACAGCTGCAGGTCCATCATGATGTTCGAGAACGTCACGTCGGTCACCGTTCCCTCGTCGCGGTTCTGTATGCCCAAGCCACGGTTCGACTGGCTGATGATGCAGTTGTCGACCATCACATTATATATATTGTCCATGTTCTCGCTGCCAATCTTGATGGCGCACGAGCGCGAGGCCAGCGTGCAGTTGGTGACCACGATGTCGTGGCATGCACCATATTCGGCCCACTCGCGGCGGTTCTTCAGGCAGATGCAGTCGTCGCCGCTGGTGATGTGGCAGTTGGCGATGCGCACGTTCTTCGAGTGGTCCAGGTCGATGCCGTCGCCATTGCGAATCTTCAGGTTGTTCAGCAGGTTGATGCCATCGATGTTGGCCACGTTGCAACCTATCAGGTGCACTGTCCAGTAGGCACCCTCGGTGATGGTGACGTCGCGGATGAGCAGGTTGTCGCAGCCTATGAGTGTCAGCACGTGGGGGCGGGGGTCGAAGGTGGGGTCGGCCAGGGACTTCAGCTCATAGCTGTCGCTCAGCTCCCTGCCCATGAACTTGATGCCGTTGCCGTGGATGGTGCCCCGGCCGGTGATGCTCAGGTTGCGGGCACCCCTGGCCCACAGCCACATCATGCCCTCGCCACGGTTGTCCTTGAAGGCACTCAGCGTGTAGAGGCTCTCGTTGGGGTTGCACAGCAGGGTGGAGGTGCTCTCGATGTGCAACTCCACGTTGCTCTTCAGCTCTAAGGGACCGCAGAGGAAGGTGCGCATGCGGGGCAGCAGCACGCGGCCACCGCCCTCGCTGCTGCAACGGTCGATGGCTTGCTGAAGAGCAGGGGCGTCGTCGGTGACGCCGTCGCCCTTGGCTCCAAAATCCAAAACGTTATAGACACTCTGCGCAGCTGCTGGCCACACCGTAGCAAGCATGAAAAACAGCAGATAAAGTTTTTTCATAGTCATGGTCATTGTTTCAGTGCGCAAAGGTACGCCTTTTTTTTGGAAAATAAAATCTTTTTCAGAGTTTTTTTTCGTTGCGCCACTGTTCACGGGGGCAAGTCCTGCCTTTTGGGGGGATCTCTTCAAGAAAAAAGAAAAAATTCTCCGCACACATCTGTCGAAAATGTTAGCGTCTCCCCCCTGCGGGTCTGTCTATTCCGTCTATTCCGTCTGTTTCGTCTATTTCCGCCTTAGGGTGCCCAATTTGTAGTCCCTTGGAGGGACAATATTTATACATTTTTTTATCGGAGTATGTCTGCCGCTCCCCCCGCCCCTGCAATGGGAGGTGCTGGCGGAGGAGGCTGTAACTATTAGCAACTTTGATTCAAGGGGACATCAAATAGGGCACCCATATTGTTCAAAAGCGGAAGTAGCCTGCCAGTACGAGTTTTGTGAAAGATATTGACAAAATGGCCATTTAACCCCTCCATAATTCAAAAATTCTGCGCGAGAAAACTTTTGGTCGAAAATTTTCGAGTTTTGAAGGGTTTTGTCAAATGATTGTCATTCAGTCGATTGGGCTGGATTTGGCAAAAATTGGGCATCGCTGGCTTTAAAAAGTCAACGCCGAAAAAAAATTTGGCGTTGCCGTTTTATTTTTCGGCGTGCTTACAGAACTGCGAAAAGGCATCAAATAGGGGCTAAAAACGTGCACAAAACCATGGCGTGTGTGCAAAAAAATGGCTTTTCCCCCTCGGTTTTCCATCTAACGAAAGTTTAACAATGCTCCCGAACGAGTCTTTTTCGCGCTAGAATGCCTCGAAATCGTGAACAAATTTTGCGTTGAAAAAAATTGACATTCTTTCCAGTTTTTAGTTGTCGGGTGTTCAATTTCGTAACAACTCAATTCGCCACGGGTGCCCCCGCGCTCCAGTCGGATTCATGCGTACATTCGGTAGGGACGGCCCCCATGTCCGTCCGCAAGCAATTTGCCCACGCGGACGGACACAAGGTCCGTTCCTACGGTGCTGTTCAGGCGGCAAATCTGGCGGCGTAAATAATTCTTGTTAGAAAAACAGATCAAAACAAATAATACAGATAAAACCCTTTTCGAGGTACGGTTGAAAAGACGCTTTCAGCGTCTGGAATCTTCAACGCTACAGTTTTTTCAACCATACGAACCTTTTTTCCTGTTTTTCTTGTTTTTCCCTGTTTTTCAAAATCCAACTGAGTGAGCGGGGTGCGTTCAGTCTGTGAACTTTATTAAGAGGTCCCATTAACTGTTTTGGTGACGTATCGCTTAAGTCAGTATCGTAATTTTCACCCCCCTCCTTTATATCTATAATTGTAAGGGTAGGCTGACAAAAGTCAAAAAAAGTTGCACAATCGCGTCTGTGTGTGCACACAAGCGTTAGATTTTTGCAAAAAAACTTGCGTAAGTGAAATTTATTGTGTTACTTTGCACCCGATTTTCAAAGCAACACCTCCCCTTGGAGGTCATTATTAACACTAAAAGAGAAAAATCATGTCAGAAATTGAAAGTAAAGTTAAGGCTATTATTGTAGACAAACTTGGAGTTGACGAGGCTGAAGTGAAGCCCGAAGCAAGCTTCACCAACGATCTGGGCGCTGATTCGCTCGACACCGTGGAACTCATCATGGAGTTTGAAAAGGAGTTCGGAGTTTCTATTCCCGACGACAAGGCAGAGAAGATTGGCACTGTGGCCGATGCTATCGCCTATATTGAGGAAAACCAGAAATAATGAATACCCCCTAAGTTAGGGGGGTGGGGGTCTGAACGAGGTATTCATTCAGACCCTCAATTCATAATAATTCAGGGGGATATTTTGTTCATCCCTCATCCCTTTCACCAAGGGAACCAATAAATCTAATTTTTATGGAATTAAAACGAGTAGTAGTAACGGGCTTGGGTGCTGTTACTCCTGTGGGCAACAATCCTGAAGAGATGTGGCAAAATCTGGTGCACGGCGTCAGCGGTGCTGCTCCTATCGCCAGCTTCGACACCACCCTCTTCAAGACGAAATTTGCCTGTGAGGTGAAGGACCTCAACGTGAGCGACTATCTTGACCGGAAAGAGGCTCGCAAGATGGACCGCTACACCCAGCTGGCACTCATCGCTGCCAAGCAAGCTATCGACGACAGCGCCATGGATTTGGAGAGCGTGGACAAGAACCGCATCGGCGTGGTCTTCGGCGTGGGCATCGGCGGCATCAAGACTTTCCAGGAGGAGGTGTGCTATTATGGCGCACATCGCGAGGATGGGCCTAAGTTCAACCCCTTCTTCATCCCGAAGATGATTGCCGACATCGCCGCCGGACAAATCTCCATCATGTATGGATTCCATGGGCCTAACTATATCACCTCGTCGGCATGTGCCTCGTCGAGCAATGCGCTGGCCGATGCCTTCAACCTGATTCGCCTGGGCAAGGCCAACATCATCGTGGCCGGTGGTGCCGAAGCCGCCATTTGCGAGAGCGGTGTGGGTGGTTTCAACGCCATGCATGCCCTGAGCACCCGCAACGATGAGCCTGAGAAGGCCAGTCGCCCGTTCAGCGCCTCGCGCGACGGATTTGTGATGGCCGAGGGCGCCGGCTGCCTCATCCTCGAGGAGCTGGAGCACGCCAAGGCACGTGGGGCCAAGATCTATGCTGAGTTCGCTGGAGCTGGCATGAGCGCCGATGCACACCACATCACCGCCTCGCATCCCGAGGGACTGGGTGCCAAACTGGTGATGCAGAACGCGCTGGAGGATGCCGAGATGAAGCCAGAGGACATTGACTATATCAATGTGCATGGCACGTCGACACATGTGGGCGACATCAGCGAGGCCAAGGCCATTAAGGAGGTGTTTGGCGACGCCGCCTTTAAGCTGAACATCAGCAGCACCAAGTCGATGACGGGCCACCTGCTGGGAGCCGCCGGAGCCGTGGAGGCCATGGCCACCGTGCTGGCAGTGAAAAACAACATTGTGCCGCCCACCATCAACCACGAGGAGGGCGACGAAGACCCTGAAATCGATTACAACCTGAACTTCACGTTCAACAAGGCACAGAAGCGCATCGTGAGAGCCGGACTGAGCAACACCTTCGGCTTCGGTGGCCACAATGCCTGCGTGGTGTTCAAGAAATATGAATAATCATTGCGGATTACGAATTACCAATTACGAATTCCGAATTCCGAATGACGTTTTAGAAACTCGGAATTCGGAATTTGGAATTTGTAATTCATAATTCGTAATTCGGAATTCATAATTCGTAATTCGGAATGATGATAAAAGATCTTCTTGCCCGCATGCGTCTGCCTTTTCAGGAAGACAAGGAACTGCGACAGTCGCTGCAGCGCATCATGGGCTTCTATCCTCAACGCATCGACCACTACAAGGTGGCGCTCACACACAAAAGCAGCGGACAGCGCAACGACAAGGGCCGTCCGCTGAACAATGAGCGTCTGGAGTTTCTGGGCGATGCCATGCTCGATGCCGTGGTGGGACACATCGTGTTCGACCGTTTCAAGGGCAAGCGCGAGGGCTTCCTCACCAACACCCGCTCCAAGCTGGTCAGCCGCGAGTCGCTGGGCAAGCTGGCCACCGAGATGGGCCTCACCGACCTGATACAGAGCCGTGGCGAGCAGCGCTCGCACAACAGCTATATGGCTGGCAACGCCTTCGAGGCTTTGGTGGGTGCCATCTATCTCGACCAAGGCTATCAGGCTGTGCGCCGCTTCATGGAGAAGCGCATCTTGAAGGAGATGGTGAACATCGACAAGGTGGCCTACAAGGAGGTGAACTTCAAATCGAAGCTCTTAGAGTGGACGCAGAAGAACCGTGTGCGCTTAGAGTATCGCATGCTGAAGCAGACAATGGATGAGAAAGGGTCGCCAGTCTTTGGATTCCAAGTGATGATTGAGGGCGTGGCTGGAGGAAAAGCGCAAGGGTACTCAAAGAAAGAGGCTCAGCAGCTGTCGTCGAAAGAGACGCTGGAGCGTCTGCACCGTGAACCGCAGTTCATCGATGCCATCTTCCAGGCCAAGAGCGAGCGCACTAAGATGGAGGAAGAACCCACCGTGGCCGCACCACGAATGGAAGAAGACGTGGTCGCTGAAACCCCCGCCCGCGATGTGGACGACAAGGTGGTGGAAAGCAAGCCAAAGAAGGTGCCTTTGGAACCCGTGGCAGAGGTTCCTGATGATGATGAATTCGACCTCTCCGACATCACCCACAACCCGCAGGAGCCTTCGCGCGAAGACATCATCGCCGCCGCCGAGGCGGCTGCATTCGCCGATAAAGCATAGACATCGTTTACAAACAACGAATGAAGACGGATTACACTGGCATCACGTGTAATCCGTCTTCATTCAGTAACTACTTGGTTCGCCACCGGGGGCTCCCCTGAGCAAAACAAAGAGTTACAAGTTTGTCATATAGGAGCCCTACGTTTTCTACGACAACGAATTTGACGAATTTGACGAATTTGACAAATTGTTATGTAGAACAGATTGCTTGAAGCATAGACGACACGTCGTTGTAAGACAATATGATTCCACAATCCGCATGGAATTCGTTTAATTCGTATAATTCGTTGTAAAACATTAGACAGCATTCATTTGTGTCTAACAAGGCCTTATTTCCTGAGCCAAGCCTTGGGGTTGAGCACCTTGTCCCAGTTTTGCAGACGGAAGATGAGCGTGTTGTTTGCCCCCACTTTGCCCAGCGTCTGGTTGGTGGTCACCTTCTGTCCCATGCTGACGTTGACCGACGACAGATTGCTGTAGACCGATATGTAGCGGCCGTGTCGCACCATCACCACCATGCCGTTGCCTGGGTTGAAGATGCTGCTCACCTCGCCATCGAAGACGCAGCGCGCCTGTGCGCCGGATTCCCCTTGCAGATGAATGGCACTGCTGTTCAGCGTGACGCCAGCCAGCGTGTAGGGACCATAGTTGCGCACTATGCGGTAGCTGCCCGTGATGGGGATGGGCAGCCGGCCCTTGTTGCTGGCAAAGTTGCCAGTGAGCTTGCGGTCGGGGTCGGCCGGAGTGTATGTGGGTTGTGTGGTGGCAGGCGAGCTCTCACGTCGGTTGGTGGTGGTGCGCCTGTTGGTGGTGCTGCGTCGGCTGGTGTTGCTGGCGGTGTTGCGCCGGTTGGTGCTGCTGTTCGCCTGTGCTTGCGCTGCTTGCTCTTGTTCGCGTCGGCGTTGCTCTGCCAGTCGGCGTTGCCGCTCCTCTTCGGCCTTGCGTGCCTTCTCCAGCTCTTCGGCTATCAGCTTGTCAATCTGGCGGGTCAAGGCGGCCTCTTCCTGCTGCTGTTGTATGATGAGCTTCTTCACCGTCTGCTGCTGGCGTTGCAGCTCGGCCACCATGCGCTTTTGCTCGGCTTGGCGGGCTATCAGCCGCTGCTGCTCGGCTTCACCTTTCGACAGCAGTCCACTCATGTGGCTGCGGGCCTTGTTCAGTTCGTCGACCTTCTGCCCCACTTGTTCGCTCTTCTGCTTCACCGCCTCGCCCTGTGCCCGCTGGTAGGTGGTGTATTCGTTCATGAAGCGCATGCGACGATACATCTGGTTGAAGCTGCGGGCGCTGAGCACGAACATCATCTGGTTGCGGGCGGTGCGGCTGCGATACATGTAGCGTGCCGACTTGATGTAGTGCTGTCGCCGCTCCTCCAGCTCTTGCTTCAGCACCACGAGCTGCGAGTCGAGCACGCTGATGTGGCTGTTCAGCGTGTCGATGGCCAAGCGCAGGCTGTCGAGTGTGAGACGGCTGTCGTCGATGTTGCTGCCCAGCGCCTCCACATCCTGCATGCGCTTCTTCACCTGCTGCTCCAGCTCGCGCTGACGCTGTTGGGCGGCCTGTCGCTGCTGTGTCAGCTTCTTCTTCTGGTTTTGCAGCTGCTCCTTCTGCGTAGGCTTGCGTGTCTGTTGCCGACTGTTCCTGTTCTGTGCAGAAACGGTCAGCGCGAGAGTCATCATCAGTGTTATCAGCAGCTTACGCATAGTCGTTACGTCTGATTGCTATAGCGCCATGATGCGCTCCATAATCTCGTCGAAGTCCACCTCGCGATACCTGCTGCTCACGCGGGTCCTCGCGTCCCAGTCGTCGTCGTTGTTCAGGCTGCTCAGTTTCACGTCGAGCTTCACCTCTTTCTTCGGCGTGGTCAGCGTCACACCCATGTCGCAGGGGAAGAGCTTGGACCCCAGCTTCTTGTAGTCGCGATATTCCCAGTTCAGCTGGGTGTTGCCGTGCTTTTGGTCGCGATGCTGGATGTTGGTCAGCTTGATGCGCCCGGTCTGGTTGTTCACTATCCAGCTGTAGTACATCTTGCTCTTCAGCCCGTCGTCGTGCTCCTCGAAGTTGATGATGGCTTCGTCTTTGTCCAGCCCCGAAGTAGTAAAGTGCTTCATGTCCTCGTTAGTGATCTTGTCCTTGCCCGGTTGGAACAGTTCGTTCCAAAACAGGGCTTGCAGGGTGTTGAAGTTGATGCCGCTGTTGCGCATAAACTCGATGTCGGCGTATGGTGCCTTGAGATACTGCTTGTTGATGCGGTCGATGAAGAGCACATAGTCTTTGGTGAACTCCATGCGGGCCGCTTCAACCAATCCCAAGGCCATCAGCTGCAGACGGATGACGTCGTCGCGCTTCATGCGCAGGTTGCCCGAGAGCGACATCTTCTTGCTGCCCATGCTCACCGAGAATTTCAGCTTGGAACCCACAAAGACGGTGCCACGCTGAGCCTGCTTGTCCACTCTGCTCAGCAGCTCGTCTTGGATGGGATTGAACACCACAGACGTTGAATCCTTTACGACGTCTTTGTGCGAGCGGCAGGCCGTGAGGGCCAGTGCTGTGCTGAACAAAGCGAGTCGAAGGATGTTGGATATTTTCATTTTGCGATAAACTTTTTGCGTTTTATTTTCTTCCTCAGCAGGGCGTTCTCCGGGTCTGCGGCCAGCGCCTTCTGCCAGTGGGTGATGGCGGCCGACATGTCGTCGCAGTGGGCGTAGATGTCGCCAGCATGCTCCAGCACCACGCTGCCTGGCAGCGAGTCGTTCTGCAGGGCTTGGTCGATGTAGATGCGAGCCTCGGCATAGCGCTGCTGACGATAGAGAATCCAGGCGTAGGTGTCGAGATAGGTGGCGTTCTTCGGCTCAGCCTTCACGGTGATGTAGCTCATCTGCTCGGCCTCGTCGAGCCGCTCGCCCTTCAAGCTCAGATAGTAGGCGTAGTTGTTCAGGCATCCAATGTTGTCGCGCTTCCACACCAAGCACGAGTCGTAGGCCGAGAAGGCCTCCCGCTCACGTCCTTTCTGGTGCAGCAGGTCGCCCATCACGGCGTAGAAGTCGCTCACGATTTCGGGGATGCTCTCCTCGTTGATGACGTTGATGCCGTTCTGGAAGGCTTCCAGGGCGCGGTCGGTGTCCTGCTGGCGATAGTAGGCCATGCCTTGGTAATAGTAGAACGCCATCTCCTCGGGGTTGTACTGTCGGGCAGCCTGACAAAGGCTGATGATGCGCTCATCGTCCTCGTCCTCCCATGCTCGCTGCACCAGCTGCAAGCGTGCCGATGCCTGGTCGGGGGCCAGCGTCAGTGCCCGCTCGAAAGCCTTCGTCACGCTGTCGCGCGGCATGCCTAACAGTTGCATGTAGGCGGCTTTCATCTCGGCAATGTCGGCGCTGGGCTGTGGCTGGCTGAGCATCTCGTCGAAGAGGTTGAGCACCACCGAGCTGTCGCCGCCCTCTTGTGCCGTCTCAATGATGAGCTGTCGCATCTGTGCGGCTCTATCCTCCACCGAGGCGTTGGGATTGAGCAGGATGGCATGGTTCACCGAGTCGGCGGCCGCCTCGTCGCCACGGCGGATGTAGTAGTTGCGCATCACCTGCTGGGCGCTCAGGTAGCCCGGTTCCTCGGCCAGGATTTTTGTCAGCACGCCGTAGGCTTCGTCTTCGTGGTCGGTGACGAGTAGCGTGTTGGCATAGAGGGTGCGGTAGCGCAGGTCGCTGGGGTGCAGGTCAGCCAGCCGGCGCGTCTCCTTGATGGCGTTGTCGGCGTCGTTCATCTCGATGTAGAGGCGGCACTTGGTGAGTGCCGTGCGCTCGGTGGGACCGTTGATGAGTTCCATGCGGTTGATGGTCTCGATGGCCTTGGCGTAGTCCTTCTGCTGTCCGTAGAGGTGCAGCAGCGCTTCGAGCAGCTCTTCGCGGCCGTGGTCGATGTCGTAGAGCAGCTCCATCACGGCGATGGCTTCTTGTGGTTGCTCGTTGTCGAGATACGACGAGGCCAGACGCTCCATATAGGTGACGTTGCGCGGCTCTATCTGGTGGGCTTTCAGGCAGAAAGCCAGCTCGTGCTCCTTGTCGCCCATGTCGGCATAGCTCAGTGCCAGGAAGAAGTTGGCCTCAGAAGCATCGGGGCGCAACTCCAAGCAGCGTCGCAACAGGTCGAAGGCGGCATCTTGATTGCCTTTCTGACGCTGCAGCATGGCCTGATGGAACAAGATGTCGTACTCGCGACTGGGCGATTGCGAGAAAGAGAAAGGCTGAAAAAGGAAAAAAAGCAACACCAGCATAGCCCAGCGTCGCATCCTTTCCCTGATGGATAATCCTTTCCTAAAAACTCTCATTATTATCAAACTTCAATGTTCACCATTAATGTTCAACGTTCAATGTTCAACGTTCAATGTTCACCGTTCACCGTTCACCGCACTCCCGTGTGTCCATAGCCCCCCGCGCCGCGTTCCGTCTCATCAAGCTCGTCGGTGGGTTCCAGCTCCACTTGCTCGTGGCGCGCGATGACCATTTGGGCGATACGCTCGCCATCGTTGATGGTGAAAGGCTCCTTCGACAGGTTGATGAGCAGCACGCCCACCTCGCCGCGATAGTCGGCATCGATGGTGCCAGGGGCGTTGAGCACGGTGATGCCATGCTTCAAGGCCAGTCCGCTGCGGGGGCGAACCTGGGCTTCAAACCCTGGGGGCAGGGCGATGTAGAGTCCAGTGGGAATAAGTCTGCGCTCCATGGGCTGCAGCACGAGGGGTTCGTCGATGTTGGCTCTCAAGTCCATGCCAGCGCTCTGCTCCGTGGCATAGGCTGGCAGGGGCTGACGTCCACGGTTGACGATTTTCAACTTCACGGTGGTAGATGATTTTGCTGTGTTAAAACATGGCCAGCACTTCTTTGGCTGGAATGTATTGGATTCCTCCTTCGGCCGACGACACGACGATGGATTCGTCGCGCAGTGCTTTTTCCTCCAACATCCGTATCTCGGCTATGCGCAGCCCAGACTCTAATTTGCGGGTAAAGTTTTTCACTTCTCTATTTGACATAAGCCATCATTTTTTCGTATGATACGTTTTCAAGGATTTCTGTTTTGGCATTCAGCCCTCCTGAGGCCACGGTGCGGCGGGGCGTGTCGCTGTTGTCGAACACGGCCCAATAGTCCACCAGCGGCACGAAGAGCTGGAAGAGATTGCGTATGCCAGCGGCATAGCGGCGCGTGATGGTGTCTTCTGGAATGTCGTGCCCTCCCTTGCTCACGCGCTCCGCCACACGGCGCATGGCCAGCTGAGGACTGTTGAGCCAGAAGTAGAGCAGACTCACGCGGTAGCCCTGTGAACGGGCGCGGCGCACCATGTTCACATAAGAGCGCGTGGCCAGAGTGGTCTCGATAGAGAAACTCTTGTCACGCGTCAGCAGGTCTTCAATTCGTTGCAGCATCAGTCGGCCGGCCTCGATGGCCACGCTCGTGGGGTTGAATGGCGACAGGCCACGGGCTATCTCGTCGGCGTTGACGAATTCCTTGCAGCCAAGGATTTCGGGCAACACCGTATAGGAGGCAGTGGTCTTCCCAGCCCCGTTGCATCCGCTGATGATGTATAGGTTTTTAACCATAATTCGCTGCAAAGATACGAAAAAGTTGGGAGTTAGTCGTGGATAGCGGGGAGTAATGTGTGTTTGGTTAACAATTTTTATTCTTTCCAAAGAAAAAACTCGTTTCCAACAACCGTTTACTGCCAACTCTTTTGTACCTTTGCAGCCAACATTTCGAACAAGCAGCACGGATAAACAATATATAAATGGATTGGATACAACTCATCTCCAACTGCCGTTTGGGGCAGGAACATCGCCATCAGGAGCGCCATGACGACCGCACCGAGTTCAAACGCGACTACGACCGGTTGATATTCTCGGCACCCTTCCGTCGTTTGCAAAACAAGACGCAGGTGTTCCCGTTGCCGGGCAGCGTGTTTGTGCACAACCGCCTGACCCATTCGCTCGAAGTGGCCTCCGTGGGCATGTCGCTTGGCAGTGATGTGGCGCGCCATCTGTGTGCCAAAAATCCCCATTTCATCGATAGTCTGATTCCTGAGATTGGGCAGATTGTGGCCACCGCTTGTCTGGCTCACGACTTGGGCAATCCCCCCTTCGGCCACAGTGGCGAGAAAGCCATCCAGACCTTTTTCTCCGAGGGCAAGGGCCTCTGCTTGAAGGAGCGCGTCAGCCCGGCGTTTTGGAGCGACATCACCCGTTTCGATGGCAATGCCAATGCCTTTCGACTGCTCACCCACAGCTTCAAGGGTCGCCGCAAGGGAGGGTTCGCCATGACTTATAGCACGTTGGCCTCTATCGTGAAGTACCCCTTCCCCTCGTCGGTGGCCAAGAAGAACAAGTTCGGATTCTTCTGCACTGAGCGGGCGCACTACGAGTCGTTGGCCACCCAATTAGGCATTGTGCAAACGGCTCCTGAGCATTGGGCACGATATCCGTTGGTGTATCTCGTGGAGGCGGCCGATGACATCTGCTATGAGATTATGGACTTGGAGGATGCCTACAAACTGAAAATCCTGTCGTACGACGAGACGGCCCAGCTGATGCTCAGTTTCTTCGATGAAATGGGCAGAAATCGTATATCCCAGCGCATTGTCGACGAGGGGCTGAGCGACGCCAACGAGAAGATACAGTATCTGCGCGCTTGCACCATCGGACTCTTGGAGAACGAGTGCGTGCAGACGTTTATCGGCCATGAGGAGGACATCCTCGCCGGCACCTTCCAAGGCTCGCTCATCGACCACATCAGCGACACGCCCGCCCAAGCCTACCGCCATTGTGCCGCTCTCTCGCGCCAACGCATCTACAAGAGTCAGCCCGTGCTCGACGTGGAGCTGTCGGGTTATCGCATCATGGCCACCCTCATGGAGTTGATGGTGGAGGCCATCGAGCACCCTGACCGCTACTACTCGCAGCAGTTGATAGGTCGCGTGAGCAGCCAGTACGACATTGAGAACCCCGACCTCGAGGCCCGCATCATGGCCGTCATCGACTATATCAGCGGCATGACCGATGTCTACGCCCTCGACGTGTATCAGAAGATATGCGGCATCAGTCTGCCTATAATATAATAATGTATGCGTAAACTAAGGACGATAGAGATAGAACGGCTCACGGTGAGTGAGTTTCGCCAAGCCGCGAAGATGCCGCTCACGGTGGTGCTCGACGATGTGCGCTCGATGCACAATGTGGGATCGGTGCTGCGCACTGCCGATGCCTTCCGCGTATCTGAGGTGGTGCTGTGTGGCATCACCGGCACCCCGCCTCATCCCGAAATCCACAAGACGGCCTTGGGAGCTGAGGACAGCGTGACCTGGCGATATGCCTCCTCGGCGGTGGAGGCGGTCAGGCAGCTCAGAGCCAGTGGCTGCACTGTGCTCAGTGTGGAGCAGGCCGAAGGGGCGACGCTGTTGCCCGACTTCGAAGCAGCGCCAGGACGGCACTATGCCATTGTATTAGGCAATGAGGTGAAAGGCGTGCACCAAGAGGTGATTGATGCGAGCGACGCATGCTTGGAGATACCGCAGTTGGGCACCAAGCATTCGCTCAATGTCTCGGTCACCGCTGGCATTGTCGTGTGGCATTTCGCCCGCCAGCTGATGTTCTGATGTGTTCTATATATGAGTACACTTCGAAAACCGAGTACAATGCAATGCCCCTCCCCTTCTTTGGGACACGCGAAGAGCTTTCGTCTGAAGAAGGGCTATCGTTTGCAAAAATTTGGAGCGCTTCAAATTTTAAAAAGTCAACGCCAAATAAAAATTTGGAGCGCTCCAAATTTTCATATAGTGGCACCATAGCACAAAATGCTCATGCCAAACCAGTATAAAGCCATCCGCTTCGACCATAATGATTAACCATAATTCATCTGCTATACAACTACTTATAGATATGAAGAATCTTTTGAATCATCACAACGGCCGTATCGCCATCACGGGCACCGCATTTCTTCCTGCACTTTGCCTCCTCATCGCTATCTTTTGGACTTGTCGAGCCGCTGCCCAGACATTCTACATCTGCGAAGGTGCCGACACCCGTAGTGCCTCCGCGCTCAGCTTCACCGACGGGTCGCTTCAGCCTGCCGCCATCGACAGCATCACCCTCGGCACCCCCGCTGGACAGTGCTACGTGGGAGGCGACCTCTCGATGCTGACCAAGTATGAGGAGCAGAAGGCGCAGTTCTTCGACCGTCAGGGCAACCGTATTGACGACTTGCTCGCGTTCTTGAAGCAGCAAGGATGGAACACGGTGCGGCTGCGACTGTTCGTAGACCCATCGAAAGACGCCGACAAATGCGTGGTGCAGGACCTGGACTACGTGGCGCAGCTGGGCCGTCGTGTGAAGGCTGCCGGTCTGCTGCTGATGCTCGATTTCCACTACAGCGACACCTGGGCCGACCCCGGCAAGCAGTGGACACCCGACGCATGGAAATCGCTCAGCGATGCGCAGCTGCTGACGATGGTTTACGACTACACCCGGCAATGCCTTAACCACTTAGTGGCCGAGGGCGCAGCCCCCGACTTCATACAGACGGGCAATGAAATCAGCTATGGCATGCTTTGGGGCACCAAGGCCGCCGTGGGCAACAACCAGACCAACCGCTGCTACACCAACAGTCCACAGGCCAACTGGGACCGCTTCTTCAACCTGCTTCGCCATGCCACACGCGCTTGCCGCGAGGTGTGTCCCAGGGCGCAAATCATCATCCACAGCGAGCGCACGCCCAATGTGAGCGTCCTCACCGACTATTTCGACCGTTTGCGCAAGGCGGCCATCGACTACGATGTCATCGGACTCAGCTATTACCCCTATTTCCACGGAAAGCTGGAGCAGCTCGAAGCGGCGCTGACGCAGTTGGAGCAGCGCCACTATGGTAAGCCCATACAAATCGTGGAGACGGGCTATCCCTGGAAGTGGGCAGTGCCCGGCACCACCTTCGACTACAGCGCCACCTACCCCTACAGCAACGACGGGCAGCGGCGCTTCGCTGCCGACCTGATTGCCACGCTCAAGCGCCACCCCCAGGTGAAGGGGCTCAGCTGGTGGTATGCCGAAGCCAATGCCAAGGGCACCACTGGCAACTTCAGCAGCGACTGGTACAACGCCTCCCTCTTCAACAACGAGACGGGCCGCGCCTTGGACGCACTCTATGAGCTGAAAACCTTCAAGTAACCGTTTCAGAAAAAAAGCCAAATTTACTTGGTGACACATTGGGACCGTAGGGACGGACCTCGTGTCCGTCCGCATCAGCAAAAGATACTTTGTTTACGTTTGCGGACGAACACAAGGTCTTTACCGTTACTATATGTCCCAAGTTGTTTTGTGATTTCGCCGTAGCTTGTCTGCTATCAACCCATCCATTTGCATTTCCCTCGTTTTCTCTTGTTTTTTCACTCCGTGAGCGGGAACTTGCTCCGTTAGGGCAAAAAAAATGAATGATTCTTTTGTTTTGCTCTCGACTTTTTCGTAACTTTGCACGCAGAAGCAACTATCAACCAATACCTCTATGAAAGCAATTGAGAACTTTGAAGAGCTGATAGCCTACCTTGGTGGAGGCATGGAGCCAAAGCGGGTGGCAGTGGTGTGCCCCTACGATGAATCGACACAGGGGGCGGTGAGGAAAGCCATGGACGAGGGTTTTGTGAAGCCTATCCTCGTGGGTGACCCCAAATTGATGGGTGGTGCCCTGAAGGAGGTGCCGCGCCTGAAAGCCACCGACGACGACGATGCGGCCGCCATGGCCGTAGAGCTGGTGCGCCAGGGCATGGCCGACGTGCTGATGAAAGGCATGCTGAACACCGACAACCTGCTGCGTGCCGTGCTGAACAAGCAGACGGGCATCCTGCAGCAAGGCAAGGTGCTGACGCACCTGACGTGCGCCCAGCTGCCCGATTACGACAAACTGCTGTTCATGACCGACGTGGCCGTCATCCCCCAGCCCACGAAGGAGCAGCGCCAGCAACAGCTGCGCTACGTGCTGCGCCTCTGCCGCTCGATGGGCATCAAGCAGCCCGGCGTGGCCCTCATCAACTGCTCGGAAAAGGTGGATGAGCGCCATTTCCCCCACACGGCAGAGTATCGCGAGCTGGTGAAGGAGGCCGAGCAGGGCACGTATGGCGAGTGCATCGTCGACGGGCCGCTCGACCTGAAGACATCGCTCAGCGGTCGCGCCCTGAAGAAGAAGGGCCTGTCGTCGCCACTGCGCGGACATGCCGATGCCCTCATCTTCCCCGACATCCAGGCTGGTAACGTATTCTACAAGACCATCACCCTGTTCTGCCACGCCACTACCGCCGCCATCCTGGCAGGCCCCGACGTGCCCGTGGTGCTCACATCGCGTGCCGACGACGTGGACTCGAAGTTCTACTCCTTAGCCCTGGCTTGCGTATGCTGATACTGGCCGTCAACCCCGGCAGCACATCGACTAAGATGGCCGTCTATGAAGACGAGAAGCCATTGGTGCTGCGCAGCATCAGCCACAGCAACGAGGACTTGGCGCATTTCGACGATGTCATCGAGCAGCTCGACTATCGCAAGAAGCTGGTGCTCGACGAGTTGGAGCGCGTGGGTGTGCCCCTTGCCTTCGATGCCGTGATAGGCCGAGGGGGCTTGGTGAAGCCCATCGCGGGCGGTGTGTATGAAATCAACCAGAAGATGCTCGACGACACCTATTCGGGCATTGCCATGCACAACCACGCCTGCAACCTGGGGTGCCTCATCGCCCACGACATCGCTTCGCAGATTCGTGGCTGCCGCTCGTTTATTGCCGACCCTGGCGTGGTGGACGAGCTGAACGACTACGCCCGCATCAGCGGCTCGCCACTGATGAACCGCATCTGCATCTGGCATGCGCTGAACCAGCGCGCCATCGCCCGCCGATTCGCCCAAGAGATTGGAAAGAAGTACGAGGACCTGAACCTCATCATCTGCCATCTGGGGGGAGGCATCAGCGTGGCTGCCCATGAGCATGGCCGTGCTGTGGATGCCAACAACGCCCTCGACGGCGAGGGTCCTTTCTCGCCAGAGCGTGCCGGCAGCTTGCCCGCCGCCGACCTCATCCGCCTGTGCTTCAGCGGCAAATACACCGAGAAGCAGTTGCTGAAACGCATTGCCGGGAAGGCAGGGTTGAACGCCCATTTGGGCACGGCCAATGTGATGGAGATAGAGACGCGCATCAACGAATATGGCGACACCCATGCCGAGCTTATCCTCAACGCCATGGTGTATCATGTTGCCAAGAACATTGCCGGGCTGGGGGCCGTCCTCTGCGGTAAGGTGGACGCCATCCTGCTCACCGGAGGCTTGGCCCGCTCGGAGTACGTCATCAGCCGTCTGCGGAAGCGCATCGACTGGGTGGCTCCCGTATATTGCTTCCCGGGCGAAGACGAGTTGGAGGCCTTGGCGCTGAATGCCTTGGACGTGTTGCGTGGCCAACGCAGTGCGCAGGAGTACGACTGAGAAGTCGGAAACTGCCCATTGAGAACTTTGGAAAACCGTTTTTGTGGCATCATTGTCGTCTTCGCCCTCAATGGCGTAGATTTGGTTGTATTTCCATCCGAAAAACGGAAAACGATTGTTCTAAATTTCAGATTGTTTGTCTAAAAAGGGAAATATTGGTAAATATAGACATAAATAGTCGCTTATTGACTATCAAAAATCGAAAAAAAATGTTGAAATTTGCACACTCAACTTTGATTGCTTATGGCCCACGTAACTAATAGCGAGCAAATGCAATACATTGAGCTCAATCATTTTGCTATCGACATTAACGATGGCGATGTTGTTGTGTTCGATTCTGTAAAGGACATTTCGCCGCTCTATCCACTCAAGCCAAAAACAACCCTTATTGCGGCTTGCAGCCAAGGATGGCAAAAGATGACGGCCAATGGCCAAGGTTTAGAACTGAAGAGCGACACCATCTTGATATGTCCGCCCAACCTGCACATCAGCGGTGGCGAGCATAGTCCCGACTTCGAATGCAAGGTGGTGTGTATTTCCGACCAATTGGTGAAGACGTTGCTGCGCCACAAGGTAGACATCTGGCATCACACCATCTACGTGAATCAGGTGAACCTGATACCCATACCAGCGGCCAGCAAAGAGGATTTGGACTTTTATTTCTCGTTGATTCGCTCCAAGCTGAAGCGCAATCATCCCGTGTCGCCCTTCGAGATTCTGCTGGCACTGTTGCGTGCCTTCCTGCTTGAACTCTGCTTCATGATGACTCAGTCGCACGGCGAGAGCCATGAGCGGCGGCCCTCGCAGGGCAAGGTGCTCTTCAACCGGTTCCTCAGCCTCATCTCCAATAGTAAGATGAAGCGCCAACCCATCAACTCGTATGCGAGCCAGCTGGCCATCACGCCAAAATATCTGACGATGCTCTGCCTGAAATATTCGAACAAGACGGCATCGGAGTGGGTGGCTCAATATACGGTAGAGGAGATTCGCTTCTACCTGAAGAGCACCGACTTGAGCATCAAGGAGATTTCGGCTCTTCTGGGCTTTTCCAATATGAGCCATTTCGGCTCGTTTGTGCGCAAGCACCTCTCTGCCTCGCCCAGCGAGTTCCGCAGCGGTCGCAAGAGTTAGCCGTAGGCAAAACGTTGCGCAGCCGCCCCACTCATTCGAGTGGGGCGGCTGCGCATTTTGTGCTTATGACTCGTATAGGCCCTGCTGGGTGTCCTTCCTATGCGTCGATGTTGGCGTAGGTGGCGTTCTTCTCGATGAACTCGCGGCGCGGTTCCACGTCGTCGCCCATGAGCATGGAGAAGATTTCGTCGGCCTCGGCGGCGTTCTCTATCGATACTTGCTTCAGCAGGCGGTTTTCGGGATTCATCGTCGTCTCCCACAACTGCTCGGGGTTCATCTCGCCCAGACCTTTGTAGCGCTGTGTGTGCAGGGCACTGCTGTTTTCGTCGCCGGCCACGTATTGGTCGATGAAGGCCTGTCGCTGCTGCTCGGTATAGCAATATTCGCTCACCTTCTTGTAGGTGCACTTGTAGAGTGGGGGTGTGGCGATGTAGAGGTGGCCACCCTGGATGACCTGTGGCATGAAGCGGTAGAAGAGCGTCATGATGAGTGTGTCGATGTGGCTTCCATCGACATCGGCATCGGTCATGATGATAATCTTGTCGTAGCGCAGCTTGTCGATGTTGGCCTCGCGGTCGCCCTCGCCGTCTACGCCGAATCGCACGCCGATGCTCTGTATGATGTTCATCACGCTCTCGGCCTCGAACACGCGGTGCCACTGCACCTTCTCCACATTCAGTATCTTACCGCGCAAGGGCAGGATGGCCTGGAAGTGGCGGTCGCGGCCTTGTTTGGCGCTGCCTCCTGCCGAGTCGCCCTCCACGAGGAATATCTCGCAGTTCTTGGGATCTTTGTTCGAGCAGTCGGCCAGCTTGCCGGGCAGTCCGCCGCCGCTCATGGGGTTCTTGCGCTGCACGCTCTCGCGCGCCTTGCGGGCTGCTATGCGGGCTGTGGCGGCCAGCACCACCTTGTCGCAAATCATCTTGGCTTCTTTCGGGTGCTCCTCCAGGTAATAGCTCAGTGCCTCGCCCACGGCCTGCTGCACGGCACCCATCACCTCGCTGTTGCCCAGCTTGGTCTTGGTCTGGCCCTCGAACTGTGGCTCGGCCACCTTGATGCTGATGACGGCGGTCAGTCCCTCGCGGAAGTCCTCGGGCGCAATCTCAATCTTCGCCTTCTCTATCTGCTTTGAAATCTGCGGGTCGCTGTCGGCATATTTCTTCAAGGTGCGGGTGAGTGCTGCACGGAAGCCGGCAAGGTGTGTACCGCCCTCGATGGTGTTGATGTTGTTGACGTAGGAGTGGATGTTCTCCGAGTAGTCGGTGTTGTACATCACGGCCACTTCGATGGGTATGCCCTGCTTCTCGGTCTTCAGATAGATGACATCGTCGACGAGGTGGGTGCGATGACGGTCCACGTAGCGCACGAACTCCTTCAGTCCATCCTTGGCGTGAAACACCTCTGGCTCCTTCAGTTTGCCCTCTTCGTCGGGGCGCAGGTCGGTGAGGGTGATGGTGATGCCGGCGTTCAGGTAGGCCAGCTCGCGCATGCGACGCGCGATAATATCATATTTGTATTCGGTGGTGGTGAAGATGGTGGGGTCGGGCCAGAACTGCTGGCGTGTGCCTCGCAGCTCGGTGCTGCCCACCACTTTCACAGGATAGAGTGGGATGCCCTTCTCGTATTCCTGCTGATAAATCTTTCCGTCGCGAAACACCTGCGACATCATGTGTGTGGAGAGGGCGTTGACGCACGACACACCCACGCCGTGGAGTCCGCCCGACACCTTGTAGCTGCCTTTGTCGAACTTTCCGCCAGCGTGGAGCACGGTCATCACCACCTCCAGGGCGCTCTTGTGCATCTTCTCGTGCTCGTCCACGGGGATGCCGCGCCCGTTGTCCTGCACGGTGATGCTGCCGTCCTCGTTGATGGTCACCTCGATGTGGGTGCAGAATCCTGCCATGGCCTCGTCGATGGAGTTGTCCACCGTCTCGTTCACCAGATGGTGCAAGCCTTTCTCGCTGATGTCGCCGATATACATGGCCGGACGCTTGCGCACGGCCTCCAGTCCTTCGAGCACCTGAATGTTACTCGCCGAATAGTTCTCGTTCTGAATCTGCTCGTCTGTCATTATTGAATTTATCCTTTTGCTGCCACGCTTCAATGATTGCGTTGTGGCAATGCTTTTCTCTCGTTTTTCCTTCGTGAGGTTGTGGTTTGTCTCAAAATAGGGTGCAAAGGTACGAAAAAAATGTGAGTAAAACGAAATTTTTCAGTTAAAAAATGTGCTTCGCAGCTTGCGCGGAGCCACGCATTGCGCTTTTCTATGAATTTCGGTTGGCAGCGGCCGCTGCCATCATTGGCGGCGTTCGCTGCCATCATTGGCAGCGGCCGCTGCCAATCATGTCCCCGCCCGCTGCCAACCTTGCGGTGCCTCCCGCTCCCTGTTTGTCGTGCGCCGCCTCTCCCGAATACGCCCCATTTCGCTCGTCATCAACAATGCCCACCTGCATGTCATCACTTTTTTAGCCTACATTATTAATAAAAATGATTGGGAGTTGCAGGAGTTGCAGGAGTTCAGACAATAGTTCTGCTGTCATTTTCTCCTTCCTGCTCATAGGAAATTGAAACGTAAAGTCTAATCTACTTTACCTCCACATCTCCTCTACTCCTTTACTCCTCGAAGTGAGCGAATGCGAAACTTGAATTATTAATGGCTGTCGAAATGAAGATTTTCGAAAGTTTTTGCCAAAATATTTGGTGGAACGGCAGAAAATGCGTACCTTTGCACCCGTTCAGTGGAATGAGGGGCTTCTCCGAAAGCTCCTCATTCTTTTTTAAACCAAACAATCGATGATAACAAAAGAAACTATCAAGGCATTGGTGGAAGAGTGGCTGCAACGTGGCGACTACTTCCTGGTGGACATCCAGATGGACGGCGACGAGCGCATCGTCATTGAGATTGACTGTGCCGACGGCGTGTGGATTGAAGACTGCGCCGATCTGAGCCGTTTCCTGCAAGAGCGGGTGGGCGACGAGCTGGGCGACTATGAGCTGGAAGTGGGCTCGGCAGGCCTGGGACAGCCCTTCAAGGTGGAGCAGCAATACCTGAACCATGTGGGCGACCAAGTGGAAGTGGTGACCGCCGATGGAAAGAAGCTGACGGGCACGCTGAAGCAGGTGCAGGGCCGCATCTTCACCGTCACCACGCAAGAGAAGCAGGTGCCTGAAGGCAAGAAGCGTCCCGTGAAGGTCGATGTAGACCGCGACTTCAGCATGGACGAGGTGAAGAGCACCCGCTATCTGCTGGCATTCAAGTGAGTAAGCTCCCTAAGTTTGGGGGGCTGGGGGTCTGAACAGCCCAGCCTCCCTATTGCAGGGGACATGTAAATATATTATTAACAAAAAAAACGGGGTGGTTCAGACCCCAACCCTCTAACTTAGGGGGCTTAGAAAAATGGCAACAAGAAAAAGTGAGAAGGGTCCAAGCATGATTGATACCTTCCAGGAGTTTAAAGAAACGAAGAACATCGACCGCACCACACTCGTGAGCGTGCTCGAAGAGAGCTTCCGCAATGTGCTGGCCAAGATGTTCGGGTCTGACGAGAACTTCGACGTGATTGTGAACCCCGACAAGGGTGATTTCGAGATTCACCGCCATCGTGTGGTGGTGGCCGACGATGAGGTGCAGGACGAGAACCGTGAGATTTCGCTCTCGGAAGCCTTGAAGATTGAGCCCGACTATGAGGTGGGCGAAGAGGTGAGCGAGGAGGTGGACTTCACCAAGTTCGGCCGCCGTGCCATCCTGAACCTGCGCCAGACACTGGCATCGAAAATCCTGGAACTCGACCACGATGCCCTCTACCAGAAGTATAAGGACAAGGTGGGAACGGTGATCAGCGCCGAGGTGTATCAGATGTGGAAGCGCGAAGTGCTGCTCATGGACGACGAGGGCAACGAACTGCACCTGATGAAGAGCGACCAGATTCCCAACGACATCTATCGCAAGGGCGAGACGGTGCGCGCACTGGTGAAAGAGGTGACCAACGAGAACAACAATCCGCGCATCATGCTCAGCCGCACCAGCCCCGACTTCCTGAAGCGTCTGCTCGAGGCCGAGGTGCCCGAAATCAGCGACGGACTCATTGCCATCCGCCGTGTGGCACGCATGCCGGGCGAACGAGCCAAGGTGGCCGTGGAGAGCTTCGACGACCGCATCGACCCCGTGGGAGCATGCGTCGGCGTGAAGGGTAGCCGCGTGCACGGCATCGTGCGCGAACTGGGCAACGAGAACATCGACGTCATCAATTTCTCGAACAATGTGCAGCTCTTCATACAGCGCGCCCTCTCACCGGCAAAGGTGACCAGCATCACCCTCGACCAGGAGAAGCACAAGGCCGAAGTTTACCTGCAGCCCGAAGAGGTGAGCCTGGCCATCGGCAAAGGCGGCATGAACATCAAGCTGGCCTCTATGCTCACCGAATACACCATCGACGTGTTCCGCGTGGTCAACGACAACGAAAACGACGAGGACATCTATCTCGACGAATTCAGCGACGAAATCGACCAGTGGGTCATCGATGCCATCAAGACGCTGGGCTACGACACTGCCAAGGAGGTGCTCAATGCACCCCGCGAACTGCTCATCGAGAAGGCCGACTTGGAGGAGGAGACCGTCGACCATCTGCTCGAAGTGCTGAAGGCAGAGTTTGAATGACCTGAGCCCCCTAAGTTAGGGGGTTGGGGGTCTGAACGAGCCAGCCAGCCTATCTGTAGGGCCATTACGTATAGAGAAATAGTTTAACTTAAAAACGGGGGATGTTCAGACCCCCAACCCCCTAACTTAGGGGGCTCGGAAGAATGGGAATAAGATTAAATAAAGTATTAACCGAACTGAACATAGGACTTCAAACGGCAGTTGATTTCCTGAAGAAAAAAACAAGCCTGGGCGACATTCGCGACGATGCCACCACCAACACCAAGATTAGCGACGAGCAATATGCCGCTCTGGTCGAGGAGTTCAGTAGCGACAAAGCCGTGAAGACGCAGGCCGACAAACTCTTCCCCAAGAAGCCAAAGGAGAAGAAGCCCGAGGCTGCCTCGACAGTGGCGAAGACCAAGACGGAGGAAGAGTTGAAGCAGCGACAGCAGTTCAAGCCGTTGGGGAAGATAGACCTCGACACGCTGAACAAGCCTAAGCCGCAGCAACCTGCTGTGGCAAGCCCGGTGAAGAAAAACGAACCGAAGGCTGCTGCCGAGAGCCCGGTTCAGAAACAGCAGGTCGCACCTCCTGTGGCGAAGAAAGAGCCTCAGCCGGCGGTGGTGAACCAACCCAAGCCGGTTGTGGAGCAACCGAAGCCCGTGGAAAAGCCGAAGCCCGTGGTGGAGCAGCCAAAACCCGCTGAACAGCCGAAACCCGCTCAACAACCCAAGCCCGCAGAGAAGAAGCCCGCCGAGCAGCCAAAGCCCGCCGTGCAGCCCCAGGCAGAGACGGCTGCACAGGCTCCACGCACCGAGATATACACCCTGAAGAGCGAGGCCAAGCTGGCTCCGAAGGTGAACGTGCTGGGCAAAATCGACCTGTCGACCATCAACCAAAGCACGAGGCCGAAGAAGAAGTCGAAGGAAGAAAAGCGCAAACAGCGCGAAGAGAAAGCCGGACAGCAGAAGACGGCCCAGCAGGGTGCCCAGAGTGGCGAGAAGCGCAAGCGCGAGCGCATTCGCAGCGGAAAGGTGGACATCGAGGAGGCTGCACGCCAGCAACAACAGCAGCAGGCCCAGCAACAAGGGAGCGGCAAGAAAAAGAACAAAGGCGGCAACCAGAACTTCAACGACCAGCAGCAGGGCGGAGGCAAGAACAAGAAGAAGAAGGGGCAGCAGCCACCCAAGCCCATCGAGGTGAACGAGGAGGACGTGGCACGCCAGGTGAAGGAGACACTGGCTCGCCTCACCTCGAAGACCCAGCAGAACAAGAAGGGTGCCAAATATCGCAAGGAGAAGCGCGATGCCGTGGCCGAGCGCATGAACGAGGAGATGGCTGCCGAGGCTGCAAAGAGCAAGGTGCTGAAGCTCACAGAGTTCGTCACCGTGAGCGAGCTTGCCACCATGATGAACGTACCCGTGGTAAAGGTCATCGGTACCTGCATGTCGATAGGCATCATGGTGTCTATCAACCAGCGCCTCGATGCCGAAACCATCAACATCGTGGCCGACGAGTTCGGATTCAAGACCGAATACGTCTCTGCTGAGGTGCAGAACGCCATCCACGAGGAGGCCGACGACGAGAACGACCTGCTGCCACGCGCTCCGATTGTCACCGTGATGGGACATGTGGACCATGGTAAGACATCGCTGCTCGACTATATCCGCAAGACCAATGTCATCGCTGGCGAGGCCGGCGGCATCACCCAGCACATCGGTGCCTACAATGTGACGCTGCCCGATGGGCGCCAGATCACCTTCCTCGACACCCCTGGCCACGAGGCGTTCACCGCCATGCGTGCCCGTGGCGCACAGGTGACGGATATCGCCATCATCATCGTGGCGGCCGACGACAGCGTGATGCCCACCACCAAGGAGGCCATCGCTCATGCACAGGCTGCCAATGTGCCCATGGTGTTTGCCATCAACAAGATTGACAAACCGGGTGCCAATCCTGAGAAGATTCGCGAAGACCTGGCCAACATGAACCTGCTCGTGGAAGACTGGGGCGGCAAATATCAGTGCCAGGAAATCAGCGCCAAGAAGGGCATCGGCGTGGAGGAGCTATTAGAGAAGGTGCTCCTTGAGGCCGAGATGCTCGAACTGAAAGCCAACCCCAACCGCAAGGCCACGGGCAGCATCATCGAGAGCTCGCTCGACAAGGGCCGTGGCTACGTCAGCACCGTCCTCGTCAGCAATGGAACGCTGCGGGTGGGCGACGTGGTGATTGCCGGCAGCAGCCATGGACGCATCAAGGCCATGTTCAACGAGCGCAACGAGCGCATACAGGAGGCTCGGCCCGCACAGCCCGCCATCATCCTCGGACTGAACGGAGCACCCACGGCTGGCGACGCCTTCAACGTGATGGACACCGAGCAAGAGGCCCGCGAGATTGCCAACAAGCGCGAGCAGCTGCAGCGCGAGCAGGGACTGCGCACACAGCGCACCATCGGACTCGACGACATCAGCCACCGCATCGCGCTTGGCGAGTTCCACGAGCTGAACATCGTTGTCAAGGGCGACACCGACGGTTCCATCGAGGCACTCAGCGACTCGTTCATCAAGCTTTCAACCGAGAAGGTGCAGGTGAATGTCATCTCGAAGGCCGTCGGACAAATCTCGGAGAACGATGTCATGCTGGCATCGGCATCGAAGGCCGTCATCATCGGCTTCCAAGTGCGCCCGTCGTCGGCAGCACGCAAGCTCGCCGAAAGCGAAGGCGTGGAAATCAACACCTACAGCATCATCTACGATGCCATCGAGGATGTGCGCTCCACCATGGAGGGCATGCTCGACAAGGTGATAAAGGAAGAGGTGACCGCCCAGGTGGAGGTGCGCGAGGTCTACAAGATTTCGAAGGTGGGCACCGTGGCCGGTGCCATGGTGGTGGAAGGCAAGGTGCACCGCACCGACAAGGCACGTCTGGTGCGCGACGGCATCGTGGTCTTCACCGGAGCCATCAATGCGCTGAAGCGCTACAAGGACGACGTGAAGGAGGTGGCCACCAACTTCGAGTGCGGCATCTCGCTCGTCAACTTCAACGACATACAGCAAGGCGACATCATCGAGACCTTCCAGGAAATCGAGGTGCAGCAGAAGCTGTAACCCCCAGTCCGGGCCGGAATCTCCAGAAATTCTGGAGATTCCGGAAATTCGCTCGCAGAGGCTGCTCCCAATGGTGGGGGCAGCCTCTGCGAGCTTTTGCACATCGCTGGTGGCTTTTTAGAGGAAGAAGATGGCTTCAGGCCCCATGTTGAGCAGCAGGTCGAGGATGCTCAGATTGGGCAGGAAACCGTGGCGCTGCGAAAACACTTGATAATATGGACGCGACACGAATTCGGGGTCGGGTAGGGGATGCTTGGGGCTGATGGCTTCGCGATAATCAGCGAAGCCGACAACTCTCTCAAATTCTGTGGTATTCTTCAAAACGGGATGGATGTCGAGCAGCTCGCACATCCTGCGCACGATGGCATCGTTGAAGTCGACGAGCCGTTCCCACTGATGCTCGAAGAAGAAAGGGCGCAGGTCGTCTTCGTAGTATTCCAGGAAGGGCGAGTCGCCGTAGGCACTGGTGATGGCCTGCCAATGCTGGTGGCGCCAGTTGCCGTGGTCGCTGATGCGTAGGTCGGCCACCAGTCGGTTGGTTTTGCTCCCCTCCACCGGCACGGTGAGGGCTTGCACCCCCTGGGCAGTGGCGATGAGGCAGCGGTTGCGGTAGGTTTGCTTTTGGAAGCTTTCGCAAACCTCAATCATCGCCTCGCCGTGCCGATAAAGCTTCTGATACCATTGCACAGGGCCAAAATAGGTGGTGGAGAGCAGAACCATATTCTCTTTGGGATGAAGCAAATGCTGAATCAGAGTGGCAGCAAAAGCCTGTCGCCGCGCCAGCCTCTCAGGATGGATGTGGCAGGGGCATGGCTGAAGACAACCATTGTGGCTCGCCCGATGATGAACTGTTCGGGGATGAAGCCCAGCGTGCGCGAGTCGGTGGCATTCTCTGTGCCCAAGGCCTCCATCCAGTAGTGGTCGGCGCTGTCGCATGCCTTCGTACTGGGCACCACCATCATCTGGCCGTCGGCTGTGCTGACGGTGTCGCCAGGCAGTGCCTTGCAGCGGCATATCAGTACCTCGCTGGGGTTCTGGGGGTTCTCGAAGGCCACCACGTCGCCTCGGCTGACGGGGCGTCGCCATAAGCGGCCATAGCCGAAGAGACCACCGTTGCCGCCCACGCGCAGTCCGTAGCTCCAGCGGTTCACCAGCACGCGGTCGCCTTGCAGCAGCACGGGCGACAATCCATTCCCCTCGATGGTGCAGATGGTGAAAGCCAAAGCCCTGAAGACGAGCATCAGCAACAGCGCCACTGCCAGCGCCAAGAGGAATCGAAAGGTTTTTAGCATTTTGGTTCGTTCTGTTTGTTGTGGCACTGCCACAACCCACCCCACCGCTACTTGATGTTGTCAACGAAGCGGAACAGGCGGTTCCAGCGGATGCCTCCGTTGAACATGCTGCGGTCGGGGTCGCTGCTCCACCAGATGAAGATGGGCTTGCCCACGATGTGGTCCTCGGGCACGAAGCCCCAGTAGCGCGAGTCGGCCGAGTTGTGGCGGTTGTCGCCCATCATCCAGTAGTAGTCCATCTTGAAGGTGTAGCTGCTGCTTTCCTTGTCGTTGATGTAGATCTTGCCGTTCTTCACTTCCAGCTTGTTGTCTTCGTAGGCTCTGATGCAGCGCTCGTAGATGGGCAGGTTGTCGAGGGTAAGCTCTATGCTGGCACCCTTCTTCGGAATCCAGATGGGACCGTAGTTGTCGCGCGTCCACTGCATGTTTCCGTTCTGCGGGTATAGGCGGCGCCAGTCGTCTTCGGGCGGCGTGGTGTTCAGCTCCACGCTCTCCACCAGGTTCTTGTTCTGTTCCAATGCGGCCTTGGCAGCCTTGGTGAGCGGCATGCCATCCACCACCGTGCGGCGGGTGAAGCGTATGTCGTCGCGCTGCGAACTGGGGGGATAGCCCAGGTCTTCGCAGGTGATGCCCAGCTCCTTCATCAGGTCGTTGGTGAGCGTGGCACCCTCGCGAAACACCACGGTGTGCCAATACTGCACCAGGTCGGGCTCTTTGTTGGCTTTGCCGTCGGTGTAGATGATGCGGTCTTTGATTTCCAGTGTCTGGCCGGGCAGTCCCACGCAGCGTTTCACGTAGTTTTCGCGGCGGTCGGTGGGACGGGTGTCGATGTCGCCGAAGCGGGCCCAGTCGGCCTTGATGGCGGCTTTGCCGGCAGCGTATACCTGGCTGAAGAATTTGAGACGGTCGAGGGGTGCCACGCTGTCGAGCATGTGGGGATTGGCAGGGTGGCCCAGCGCGGCCTCATACTGCTGCCATCCAAACTGGTAGCACAAGTCGTAATAGACCGTCTGGTAAGGCAGTTCGCTGCAGATGGTGTCGCCAGCGGGATAGTTAAACACCACGATGTCGTTCTGCTGCACATGTCCCAGGCCCTTCACGCGGCGGTAGTCCCAGTGTGGCCACTCAATGTAGCTCTTCAGTCCGCCGATGGGCAGGGTGTGCTGTGTCAGGGGCACGGTGAGCGGCGTCTGCGGAATGCGTGGACCATAGCTCACTTTCGACACGAAGAGGTAGTCGCCGGTGAGCAGCGATTTCTCAAGCGAGCTGCTGGGGATGACATAGTTCTGAAAGAAGAACTGGTTGATGAAGTAGACGGCCACAAGGGCGAAGACAATGGCATCGACCCACGACATGATGAAGCGCCACGGGCCTTCGCTGTCTTTCCACCACTGCCAGTTGATTTTCTTCGAGATATATGCGTCGTAGATGAAGGGCACCACCAGGAGGCCCATCCACGATTTCACCCAGTATAGGAACAGCAGATAGAGCACCAGCACGATGATGAACTTGGCCCATTGCCGCTTCATGTTTGGTTTTTTCTTTTCTTTTTTCATTGTTTTTCTTTTGGTTTGTTCTGGTCTTTCCAGATTATTCGGATTATTCGGAATTTTCGGATAATCTGTGATGTCCGGCTCGCTTGGAATTAAAAATCAAACATATCGCTGATGGTGAGCAGACCGCTGTGGGTGGCCGTGTATTCTGCGGCCATGACGGCTCCCAAGGCAAATCCCTTGCGGCTGTGGGCATCGTGGCTGATGGTGATGAGGTCGGCATCGCTGTCGTAGCGGATGGTGTGGATGCCGGGCACTTCGCCTCGCCTGATGTGGTCGATGCGCAGCAGGGCGGGGTCGTTGGTGTCCTCAGCCCAGGCGTTCTTGCGGTCGATGTTGGCCACGATGTCTTCGGCCAGCGTGATGGCGGTGCCGCTGGGATGGTCTAGCTTGTGCACGTGGTGCGTCTCTTCCATCTCCACGTCGTACTGTGGGAACTTGTTCATGATGCGGGCAAGATAGCGGTTGACGGCGGCGAAGATGGCCACGCCGATGGAGAAATTGGAAGCCCAGAAGAGCGTCTTGCCTTCCTCCTGGCAGCGTCGGCGCACGTCGTCGCCGTGGCTCTTCATCCATCCTGTGCTACCGCTCACCACCTTCACGCCCCTTTCCCAGCACTTCAGATAGTTGCCGTAGGCGGCTGTGGGACTGGTGAACTCGATGGCCACGTCGGCCTGTGCAAAACGGTCGCTGTCGAACTCCTCTTGATTGTCTATGTCGATGATGCTGACAATCTCATGGCCAAGGCCACGGGCTATCTCTTCAATCATTTTGCCCATCTTGCCATAGCCTATTAATGCTATTTTCATCTTCGAAGATTTTAAAACCGATGCAAAAGTACACAAAAAGTGGCAATTACAGGCCATTAAGCATAAGAATTTAAGTTTTCTTTAGAGGAAAGACGGCCAGTTAAAAAAAAAACTGTAATTTTGCACCCTGTAATGAAGCAAGATGCCAATATACGCCTTGCCCTGCAGCGTCGGATATTGATTCTCGACGGTGCTATGGGCACCAAGATTCAGGCCATGGGGCTTTCCGAGGCCGACTTTCATCGTGGGCGGTTCCATGACTGGCCTGTGTCGCTGGTGGGCAACAACGATGTGCTGTCGCTCACTGCTCCCGAAGCCATCGCCGCCATTCACCGTGCATACATCGATGCTGGTGCCGACATCATCAGCACCAACACGTTCTCGTCGAACCGTATCAGCCAGCACGAATACGGCTGCGAGGGCGAAGCCAGGGCGATGGCGCTGGCTGGTGCCCAGCTGGCACGTCGCGTGGCCGACGAGTGCGCTGACCACCACGTCTGGGTGGCCGGGTCGATGGGGCCCACGGCCAAGTCGCTCACGTTGGCTTCGGATATGAGCCAGCCCGCCCTGCGCACCGTGGACTTCGACACGATGGCCGCCGCCTACGAAGAGCAAGCCGAGGCCCTGCTTGAAGGTGGTGCCGACGTGCTGCTGCTCGAGACCTGCTACGACGCACTGAACACAAAGGCGGCCCTCTATGCCATCCAGCGGCTCAATGAGCGACTGAACTTGCAGACACCCGTCATGGTGTCGGCCACCATCAACGACCGCAGCGGACGTCTGCTGACGGGACAGGCGCTGGAGGCCTTCTTCATCAGCATCTGCCATTACCCCCATTTGCTCTCTTTTGGCTTGAACTGCTCGTTTGGAGTGGCCGACCTGCGTCCTTTTGCCGAGCAGATGTCGGCCCGTGTGCCTGTGTACTTCTCGCTCCATCCCAATGCCGGACTGCCCAACGAGATGGGCGAGTACGAGGAGTTGCCCGCCTACACCGCCACCCATCTCAGGCAGATGGCCGAGGCAGGGCTGCTGAACATCGCGGGAGGCTGCTGCGGCACTGACGAGCGCCACATCCGTGCTATCAGCGAGGCACTGAAAGGACTGACACCTCGACAGCCGGCCACGCCCGACCAAAGGCTGTGGCTGTCGGGACTCGACGCGCTCTGCATCCCCTCGTTGGGCGAGGTAACAGGAGCGAGCTTCATGAACATCGGCGAGCGCACCAATGTGGCTGGCTCGCGGAAGTTTGCCCGCTTGATTGCAGCAAAAAGCTACGACGAGGCCCTCTCCGTGGCACGTCATCAGATAGAAGGCGGTGCCAGCATCATCGACATCAACATGGACGATGCCATGCTCGACAGCCGCCAAGAGATGCAGATCTTCGGCCGATACATTGCCAACGACCCATCGGTGGCACGCGCCGTGCTGATGATCGACAGCAGCGACTGGCCCACCGTGGTGGCTGGCTTGAAGAACGCGCAGGGCAAGTGCATCGTCAACTCCATCAGTCTGAAGGGTGGCGAAGCCGACTTCGTGGAGAAAGCCCACGAGCTGCGACGCTTGGGGGCTGCCGTGGTGGTGATGGCCTTCGACGAAGAGGGGCAGGCCACCACCTACGAGCGCAAGATTGCTATTTCCGACCGAGCCTACAAGCTGCTGACGGGCATCGGCTTCCCGCCGCAAGACATCATCTTCGATGTCAATGTGCTCACCGTTGCCACCGGCATCAAGGAGCACCAGACCTACGCCGTCGATTTCATCCGTGCCGTGGAGTGGATCAAGCACCACCTGCCGCTGGCCAAGACCAGTGGCGGTGTGAGCAACCTGTCGTTCAGCTTCCGTGGTAATAATATGGTACGTGAGGCCATGCACAGCGTGTTCCTCTATCACGCCGTCAGGAAGGGACTCGACATGGCCATCGTCAACCCCGCCATGCTGCAGGTCTACGACGATATTGAACCCCATCTGTTGCGGGCCGTTGAGGATGTCATCCTGAATACCGACGATGAGGCCACTGAGCGCCTCGTCGGTGTGAGCGAAGAATTAAGGGAAAAAAACGTTGAACGTTCTTCGCCGAGCGCAACGTTCAACGTTCAACGTTCAACGTTCAACGTCGAAGAGCGCCTGACCGAAGCGCTGACCAAGGGCATCAGTGACCATTTGGCCGATGATGTGGCCGAGGCGTTGGCGAAGTATGGCCGCCCCCTCGACGTGATAGAAAAGCCCCTGATGCAGGCCATGAAGCATATAGGCCAGCTGTTTGGTCAGGGGAAGATGTTCCTGCCACAGGTGGTGAAGTCGGCGCAGGTGATGAAGAACGCCGTGGCTCTGCTGCAGCCCTACATCGATGCGGCCGACGCTGCCGATAGTCGCAAGGAGAAACCCTGCGTGGTGTTGGCCACCGCCAATGGCGACGTGCACGACATTGGCAAGAACATCGTGGGCATCGTGCTGGCTTGCAATGGCTTTGAGGTGGTCGACCTGGGCGTGATGGTCCCTGGCGAGACCATCCTTGAGGCCACCAAGAAGCATCGCCCGGTGCTGGTGGGGGTGAGCGGACTCATCACCCCGTCGCTGAAGGAGATGGAGAAGCTGTGCCAGCTGTTTCAGCGCGAAGGGCTGCGCACGCCCATCCTCGTGGGCGGTGCCACCACCTCGGCTGTGCACACCGCCGTGAAGCTGGCCCCGCTCTACGATGGCTTGGTGCTCTATGGCGGCGATGCCTCTCAGACCTCGGTGCTGGCCAAGCGCATGGAACTTGATGCCGATGCCGTGGCCGCCGACGTGCGCAGCGAGCAGGAGCTGTTGCGCACCACCTACGATGAGCACCACACGCAGATAGTGCCCTACGAAGAGGCCAATGAAAAGGCAGTAGCCCCCTCTTCTCATGTTTTTTCGGTTGCAAGCGACCAGCTGTCAAGCGCAACCCATGAACAGTCTATGAAAGACTTTGTGCTTGGTAAAACTATAGAATCCCCCTCGGGGGCAGTAGGGGGGGCTGCTCTCCTCCCTCTCATCGACTGGCGCATGTTCCTGCTCTTCTGGGGTTTCAAGGGCGAGACCCTGCCCCAGCTGTTGGTGAATCCCGAGGCCGAGAAGACGCTGAAGGAGGGACAGCAGTATCTGCAGAAAGCCATCGACGAAGGCACGCTGCGCGTGAGGTCGTTGGTGCGGTTTGAGTCGGCCATTCGCCGTGGCAACGACATCGTGCTGACTGCCGACGGCCAGCTGTTGCCCATGTTGCGCAGCCAGAGTCCTTCGGGGCGTTTCCGTTGCCTGGCCGACTATTTCGATACGAAGCACCCCAGCCCCGTGGGCATGTTCGTCGTCACTGCCGACGCCACCACCCCTGATGCCAGCGATGCCGAGCGCCTAATGCGCCATGCCCTCTGCGCCCGTCTGGCCGAGGCAGGTGCCGAGTGGCTCCAGCAACAGTGCTATGGCGGCCAGCATGCCATCCGTGCCGCCTTCGGCTATGCCTCCTGCCCCGACCACTCGCTCAAGCGCATCGTCTTCGACCGTTTGCAGGCCGAGCAACAGATGGGCATCACCCTCACCGACCATTATTCCATACAGCCCTCCACCTCTGTCTGCGGTCTCTTCATCGCCCATCCCGAGGCGCGCTTCTTCACCTTGGGGCGCATCGACCGCACCCAGCTGGCCGACTACTGCCGCCGCCGTGGCATCAGCATCGACGAAGGAGAGCAGCTGCTGTCGAAATACTTGCAAGATTAAGTATAATATAGAATGAAAGTCATTGACATCCTTCGCACTGCGAAACGCCCGTTTGCCAGCTTCGAGTTGGTGCCGCCCCTGAAGGGCAGCGACGTGAGTCTGCTCTACCAGAGCATTGAGCCGCTGATGCAGTTTCAGCCGCCGTTTATCAATGTCACCTGTCATCGCGACGAGATAGAGTATGTGCCCAATGCCGACGGCACCTACACCAAGATGACGCTCGCCAAGCGTCCGGGCACGGTGGCCATCGTGGCCGCCATCATGCGCCGCTTCCCCCAGCTGGAGATAGTGCCCCACGTCATCTGTGGCGGTGCCTCGCGGTCGAAGGTGGAGAGCGAGCTGCTCGACCTGAACTTCTTAGGCATCCAGAACGTGGTGGCCCTGCGTGGCGATGCCCTGCCGGGACAGCGCTTCTTCATTGCCGAGAAGGATGGCTTCAGCCATAGCTCAGAGCTGGTTGACATGATTGGCAACCTGAACCGTGGCCGCTACCTCGACCCTACCGTCAAGGACGGCCTCGCCACCAATTTCTGCGTGGGCGTGGCCGCCTATCCTGAGAAGCACTACGAGGCCGCCAACCTGCACACCGACATCCAGTACTTGAAGCGGAAGGTGGAGGCTGGTGCCGACTATGTGGTCACGCAGATGTTCTTCGACAATGAGCAGTACTTCCATTTCGTCGACCAGTGTCGTGCGGCTGGCATCACCGTGCCCATCATTCCGGGGCTAAAGCCCATGTCGTCGAAGCGGCAGATAGACCTCTTGCCCCGTTCCTTCCACATCGACATCCCGCAGGAGCTGGTCGCCCTGATGCAGCAAGCGAAGACGGCCGAGGCCGCCTATCAGACAGGCATCGACTGGGCCGTCCGCCAGAGTCGCGAGCTGTTGGCGCACGGCGCTCCTGCCATCCACTACTACACCATGGCCAAGACCGACAATGTCTGCCAGATTGTGAAGGCCGTGTTTTAGCATGAGTGGTTGTGGTGATACCACAACAAACGGAACACTTGTCCTGTCTGTTGTGGTATCACCACAACCGCTGCTGTCAGAATTTCGATAAGCCCCGCAGGCTTGTCGCTTATTTGCTCATCAGCAGGTCCACCAGCGGCTTGTCTTTGAAGGCGTGCTTCTGCTGGTCCCAGAAGCCGAAGTCGGCATCGTAGCACCAGGTGGTCCAGGCGATGTTGTTCTCCTTGAACACGGTCAGCATGTCCTTCGTCCACTTGTAGGCCAGCTCACGGTCGACGGGTTCATAGACGCCCCACTCGCCGCAGAACAGCTGCAGACCGTACTTCTTGGCGGCCTCGATGGCATCCTTGAAGTCGGCGCGAATCTTGTCGATGTTCCACTCCTGCGTCGTGAATGGCTCCAGCATCGGCTTCAGCGAGTCGGAGGCGGCCTCATAGTCCTCCTTCGACACGAGGATGCCGGGATAGTTCACCTTGCCCGTGTATTTGCCAAGGGGTGTCCACCAGGCTCCGTAGTGCGTCAGAATCATCGGGTTGTAGTAGTGAAACGAGAGGATGATGTTCTTGTCGCCCTCGGGCACCGTCAGGTACTTGATGGTCTCATAGCTCTGCCACATGTTGCTGCCGATGACGAGTGTTCGCTGCGGCTCGCGCTCGCGCAGTGCCTTGTGCACCTTGAGGATGAGCTTGTTCCACTGCTCGTGCTCCTCGGCCACCGGCTCGTTCATGAACTCGTAGGCCACGGAGTCGCAGCTGTAGCCCTTCAGCACGTCGCTCAGCTGATACCACATGTTGATGAGGTCCTGCTGTGCCTTCTCCGAGGTGAACAGCGTGTTGGCGCTGCTGCCACCCTCGTTCACGGCGTTGAAATAGTGCGAGCGGATGATGTGCAGGTCTACGATGGTGCGCAGGTGGTGCTTCTCGGCCCAGTTGATGGCGTTGGTCATCAGTTGCCAAGCCTCGGGCAGCTTGTTGCCGTCCTCGTCCCAGAACTGCACCTCGTCGATGGGCAGGCGCACGAAGTCGAAGCCCAGCGAGTCGAGGCGGGCAAAGTCGTCCTCTTGGATGTGCAGCTGGCGGGTCTCTCCGCGCTCCTCGCTCTGCGAGAGCCAGTGGCTCACGTTGGTGCCACGTTCAATCTTGAAGTTGTTCACTCCGACGTCAGTCGTTTTCTTGCTCGTGCAGGCCGTCAGGGCCAGCAGCGTCGTGGCAGCGAGTGCCAGCGAAAGAATCTTTCTCATGTTGTTTTTAGTGTTAGTGAAACCTGTTGTGTGTTATGATGTTGTCTTCATTACCTCACCAGTTTTACGATGGCGTAGGAGGTGGGAGGTATGTGTACCGTCATCTTGCCGCTGCTCTTGTCGTAGTTGATGGGGAACTTGTCGCCAGCGAGGAGGTTCGTGCGACTGTACTTCACGTTGATGTTGAACGTGGCGATGGAAGCATCGGCCTTGGGGTTGAGCAATACCAAAACCACGTTTTTGCCGGCAGCACGGGCATAGACGAAGGGGTAGGACGATGGCGAATCCTGACTGGGATAGAGGGGCACGAACTCGGCGTAGTTGGCGAGTGCAGGTTCCGAGTGGTGCAGGGCGATGAGGCGCCGTGTCCTGTTGAGCAGCGACTGCTGGTTGTTCTCCTGTGCCTCCACGTTGGGAGCGTCGGGTGCGGGGTCAACGGGCAGGTAGAGCTTCGCGGCATCGCCCGTTGAGAATCCCAGGTTCTTGCCGCTGGTCCACTGCATCGGCGTGCGGGCCCCGTTGCGTGGCTGATAGGCACCCTCCACCTGCGGCCAGTCGTTGGGCAGCTGGCGCATGCCTATCTCGTTGCCATAATAGAGGAAGGGAACGCCCGGCATGGTGAAGCCGAAGGCATAGATGATTTCCAGCTCTTTGTCGGTGCGCCTATTGGCTAAGCGGGCATTGTCGTGGTTGCCCAGTGGCAGACTGATGTAGCCCTTGCCCACGGTCTTGCGATATTGGTCCATGTAGCTGGCGAGGAAGTCTTTGATGTCGCCCTGGCCCTCGGCATCAAAGTAGCTGTGCCCCTCGCTCACGCCGTTCAGTATGCGCCAGCTCTCCTTCTGGAACAGGTCGTTGTAGCCTCGGAACCAGTGGAAGAAGTCTACGTGGAAGCAGTTGTCGAGTGCGTCGGCAGGGTACGACCACTCGGCCACCATGAATCCCTTCGGGTATTCTTTCTCCAGCAGTTGGCGTATCTCGCGCCAGAACAGTTTCGTCTCGTTCTCGTTGGTGTTGTAGAACTGCTCGTTGCCCCTCATGCGCCGTGTCTTCACCAATGCCCCCGCCATGTCGGCGCGGAAGCCGTCGGCACCCATGTCCATCCAGAAGCGCAGCACCTGCTTCAGGTCTTCGCGCATGGCCATCACGTCGGGGTGGTTGGTGGGCAGCTGCCATTTCTGTGCCGGGTCGGGGTTGGCGAAGCCGAAGTTCAGCGCTGGCTGGCACCAGTAGAAGTTGCGCATGAACTGCCCATTGCGCTGGCCGTAGCCCTTGATGAACTGTCCGGCAAACTCCTGTGGGGGGTCCACCCAGTTGGTCTCCGTCCAGATGTAGTAGTTGGAGTATTTGTTCGGCTCCTGTCGTTGCGAAGCCACAAACCACGGATGGTCGATGGCGGTGTAGCTGACCACATAGTCGAAGATGACGTGCAAGCCGCGCTTGTGGGCCTCGTCGAAGAGCCGGCGTGCGTCGTCGTTGGTGCCATAGCGGGGCGCAATCTTGTAGTAGTCGCGGATGTCGTAGCCCGCATCGTGGAAGGGCGAGTCGAAGAAGGGGTTCAGCCAGATGGCGTCCACGCCGAGGCTCTTCACATAGTCGAGCTTGCTGATGATGCCCTGCAGGTCGCCGATGCCGTCGCCATCGGAGTCGCAGAACGTCTGCGGATAGATTTGGTAGAACACTGCGTTCCGCGCCCAGTCGGGGACTTTCGGAATCTCATACTTTCCAGTGATGGTCTGCGCCTGCATGGTCAACGCGCTCGCCATGGCCAAGAGGCAAATAGTCTTTTTCTTCATGTCAGATGATGTCTTTTTGTTCAATAGTTAGTATCCTAATCCCACATAGCTGTGCGCTGCAAGGCGGATGTCGAAGACGGGTCAGGAGTCTTCTTAGATTGTTGGTCATATATTTAATTAATGTGTTAAGTTTAGGTTTTCTGCTGCCCTATGCCGGGGCGTAATGAATCATCGATGCAAATTTACGAATTATTGCCAACATTCATCGCCGTATGGCCCACAATTCTGAGGGCCGATATGTTTTTTTAACGTTTCAGGGACTCCTTTGTTACCTTGAATGCTGAGCAAAAACAAATAATCGCGGCTCATTCACGGTCATTTGCGTTACGCCGTAGGCAATTATGTTTATGTCTGCGACGCAACGTGTAAACATATCTACGCTTCGCGACTTGGAAAAAACCAAATAAAACACGAAAAAACCAAATAAAACCACGCTTGATGTTTCCTCCCGCTGTTTTTTCTGGTTTTATTTGGTTTTATTTTGTTTTTTCAAGTCCGCCCTGCGGTAAGAACGACATAAGTATTATTTCGGCTATTCTTGCGTCCCGTTGGTAGCAAGCGGCAAGGCCGAGCGCACGTTACGCCGTAGGCAAATATTTTTATGTCTGCGACGCAACGCGAATATCCGTGAATGACACGCGAATGGCCCGTGAATAATATCAAGGTACGGTTGAACATTGGTGGCGTTGTTTGAAAACTTCAGACGGCTTCACCGTCTTTTCAACCGTACCTTGAATAGTATTTTGGCGCAGCATTCATGCACATTCGTGAGCCATTCATGCACATTCGTGTAGCGTCGCAGACAAAAAAGTTTGCCTACGGCGTAACACGAATGTGCATGAATGAAGCACGAATGAATCTTGAATATTTTTTTGTGCGCAGCATTCATGCACTTCGTGACCGACCGAGCGGATGTTCCGCAAAATTAAAATTTACGGCTCATTCACGTTTCATTCACGGTCATTCACGTTACGCCGTAGGCAAATATTTTTATGTCTGCGACGCAACGCGAATATCCGTTTATGGCACGCGAATGACCCGTGAATGCTTCGCGACGTTCTTCTACGCGGTAGCAAATTCTTCATTCTTCACTCTTCATTCTTCATTTAACCGCGCGGTAGCAAATTCTTCATTCTTCACTCTTCATTCTTCATTTAACCGCGCGGTAGCAAATTCTTCATTCTTCACTTAAAGAGACTCTTCACTTTTCATTTGTCTATTTCGCGCACGAATTTGTCTATTTTGAACAAAATGACTTCAAAACAGACAAAAGTCGAAAATTTTCCGCGAAAAAGCGAGGCCAATCCAAAAACTTATCGTAATTTTGTAGCACCAACTTGGCTTGCTTGGCGGCATCGAAGCCGTCCACACCCAAGGCGGGCCACCGCGCATGCACCGTATAGCAACTAACTTAAATAAACAATTTCAATATGAGACAGATTAAATTATTATTGGCCGCAATGGTGACGGCCTTTGTGTTTACAGCGGGAGCGTGGGCACAAGTATACCACTATCAGCAGTATGCCGTGCTCGACGGCAACACCCTGACCTTCTATAACGACAACATGAGCGACTATCACACAGGCACTGTGTATAGCCTGAATTCTGGCAGCAGCAGCCCCGGATGGAGTAGCAATGCTAATGTTTCATCTATTACTAAAGTTGTATTTAACTCATCTTTCGATAGTGCCCGGCCATCGTCTTGTCATGCCTGGTTCAGTCGGATGAACAATCTCACAACCATCCAGAATATCGAGTATCTCCATACAGATGAGGTGACCGACATGGCTTACATGTTCAATTTTTGCAGAAATCTGACGAGCCTCAATTTGAGCGGGTTCAACACGCAGAATGTGACCACCATGGCCAGAATGTTCTATGAGTGCAATAAACTGGAGAGCCTCAACGTGAGCGGGAGCGGGTTCAACACGCAGAACGTGACCAGCATGAGTGAGATGTTCTATAATTGCTACAAACTGACGAGCCTCAATTTATTCGGGTTCGACACGCAGAACGTGACCAACATGAGTTCCATGTTCTATTATTGCACAGATCTGACGAGCCTCTATGTGGATGAGTCGTTCAACACGGCGAATGTGGTCAACATGAGTGACATGTTCCGTAAATGCTCCAAACTGACGAGTCTCGACGTGAGCGGGTTCAACACGGCGAAGGTGACCAACATGAGTGAAATGTTCAATGGTTGCAGCAAGCTGACGAGCCTCGATGTGAGCAACTTCAATACGGCGAAGGTGACCAACATGAGTTCCATGTTCAGTTCTTGCTCCGATCTGGAGAGCCTCGACGTGAGTGGGTTCAGCACCGAGGAGGTGACCAACATGAGCAATATGTTTTATGGTTGCAGCAAACTGACGAGCCTCGACGTGAGCAGGTTCAACACGGCGAAGGTGACCGACATGAGTGGCATGTTCATGATTTGCCCTGGCCTGACGAGCCTCAACCTGAGCAATTTCACCTTTAGTACTACGTCTACGTCGACAGGCATGCTCTTTTTATGCAGCGGCCTGAAGAAGCTCGCCATCTCCGCCACGGCCAACAATCTTGCTGATGGAGCCTGCGAAGGCGTGGGTACCGAAGAAGCCCCCTGTGAACTCATTTATCCCGAAGGCTTCACCACAGGCGCCACACCCGATGCCAACGGTGTCTACCAATGGAAGACCGGCTACTTCAAGGAGTCAGCCCCAGAGCCACATGTAGTGCTCTCCACCGACCATAAGACCCTGACGTTCTGCTATGATAATAATCCATTCAGTGGCATCTTCTATGAACTGAACACAGGAAGCAACACCCCTGGATGGTACAACTACCGCACATCTGTTGAGAGCGTCGTGTTCGACACCTCGTTTGCTGATGCCCGCCCCACCAGCTGCTACAAATGGTTCTCGGGCATGAGTAATCTCGCTTCCATAACGGGAATTGAACATCTCAACACGGATGAAGTGACAACCATGTGCCAAATGTTCAACGGTTGCTCCAGCCTGACGAACCTCGACGTGAGCGGGTTCAACACGGCGAATGTGACCAAAATGAATTACATGTTCTCTGGTTGCTCCAGCCTGACGAGCCTCGATGTGAGCCATTTCGACACCTCCAAGGTGGTTGATATGAATAGCATGTTCAACGATTGCTCTAACCTGACGAGCCTCGATGTGAGCGGGTTCAACACGGCGAGCGTGACCATAATGAATAGCATGTTCAGATCTTGCTCTAACCTGACGAGCCTCGATGTGAGCCATTTCGACACCTCCAAGGTGATTAATATGAATAGCATGTTCAGAGCATGCTCCAGCTTGACGAGCCTCGATGTGAGCCATTTCGACACCTCCAAGGTGATTGACATGAATACCATGATTGCAGGTTGCTCCCATCTGGCGAACCTTGACCTGAGAAGCTTCAGTATTCCTCACAATAATACAAGCCTATTACTGAATGGTTGCAGCGGTCTGCAGGTGCTCGCCATCCCTTCTTCGGCAAGCTATATCTCTAATGGCGCCTGCTCTGGCGTGGGCACGACGGAGAATCCATGTGCGCTCATCGTCCCCGATGGCTTCTCAACCCCATCGGGCGATACTTTCACTTGGAAGTCGGGCACATTTAAAAAGTACGTGCCAGAAGCTTATGCCGTGCTATCCAATAGCAACAAGACTTTGACGTTCTACTTTGACGATCAGAAATCATCACGACAAGGCATTGGCCTCAACACAGAAAGTGCTAACCCAGGATGGTACAACTATCGCGCTTCTGTTACGAGCGTCGTTTTCGATCCCTCGTTCGTCTTTGCCCGCCCCACCAGCTGCTATAGATGGTTCTTTGGCATGAGCAATCTCACATCCATCACCGGCATTGGGAATCTCAAGACGGATGAAGTGACCAACATGTTTGGCATGTTCAACGGTTGCTCCAGCTTGGAGAGCCTCAACGTGAGCGGGTTCAACACGGCGAATGTGACCGACATGAGTGGCATGTTCAACGCTTGCTCTAATCTGGAGAGCCTTGATGTGAGCAGATTCAACACGTCAAAGGTGACCAACATGGCTTCGATGTTCAACAGTTGCTCCAGCCTGACCAGCCTCAACGTGAGTGGGTTCAACACGGCGAATGTGACCAACATGAGTGGCATGTTCAACGCTTGCTCTAATCTGGAGAGCCTTGATGTGAGCGAGTTCAACACGGCGAAGGTGACCAACATGAGTTTTATGTTCTACGCTTGCTCTAATCTGACGAGCCTTGATGTAAGTGGGTTCAACACGGCGAAGGTGACCGATATGACTTCGATGTTCAAGGGTTGCTCCAGCCTGACGAGCCTCGATGTAAGCGGGTTCAACACGGCGAAGATGCCCAACATGACTTCGATGTTCGAGGGTTGCTCCAGCCTGACGAGCCTCGATGTAAGCGGGTTCAGATTCCCTACTTCTTCGGCAAATACAAGCAGTATGATGTCGAACTGCAGCGGTCTGAGGACGCTTGTTATCGGCTCTGCGGCAAACAGGCTCATTAGTAACGCCTGCCAAGGCGTGGGCACCGAAGAGAACCCCTGCACACTCGTCTATCCCGAAGAAGGTTTCACATTGCAGAATGTCACACAATACGACGGCTATTTCACTTGGAAGTCCGGCTACTTCAAAAAGGCTGTGTTAGAATCTTATGCCGTGCTCTCCACCGACCAGAAGACCTTAACGTTCTATTATGATTATTATAGGAACTCTCGCATTGGCACCGTGTATGAACTCAATTCAGGATACAATACTCCTGAATGGTACGGCAGTTGCACATCTGTTGAAGACGTTGTTTTTGACCCATCGTTTGCCGATGCCCACCCAACCAGCTGCTATTCTTGGTTCAGCGGGATGGATAATCTTGCATCCATCGCGGGCATAGGGTATCTTAATACGGAAGATGTGACCAACATGAGCAATATGTTTTATGGTTGTTACAACCTGACGAGCCTCGACGTGAGCCACTTCGACACTTCCAAGGTTACCGACATGTCTTGTATGTTCCAAAGCTGTTCCAGCTTGACGAGCCTCGACGTGAGCCACTTCGACACTTCCAATGTGACCACCATGTATTTAATGTTCGCTCATTGCTCCAACCTGAAGAGCCTCGATGTGAGCGGGTTCAACACGTCGAAGGTGACCAACATGTCGCACATGTTCTTTGATTGCTACAAACTGTCGAGCCTCGACGTGAGTAACTTCGATACCTCTGAGGTCACCAACATGTCTAACATGTTCAAAGAATGCCACTACCTCGCAACCATCTACAGCAACTGCAACTGGCAGAAGAACGGACTTGAAAGCACGGGTATGTTCTCTTACTGTGAGAAACTTTCGGGAGCTGTAGTGTACGACGCGACGAAGACTGATGCCAGCATGGCCAACTCCACCGATGGCTACTTCACCGCGAAGCAAGTGCTGCCAGGCGATGTCAATAACGACAACACCGTGGACATTGACGACGCCGAGGCACTGGCTAATTACCTCGTTGGGCAAGCACCCGCATCGTTCGTCTACGGTGCCGCCGATGCGAACAACGACGGCAAGGTGAGCATTGCCGACGTCACCACCATCATCGATGCCGTCATCAACCCTAACATTCCTGTTACGAGCATACGTATAGAGGGATATAGTATGGAGCAGATGAGAAATGGTGACACAGCACAATTAACAGCGATAGTGGAGCCTGCCAATGCTACAAACAAGTCAGTGACTTGGACAAGTAGCAAACCCGATGTAATCACTGTTGATGAAAACGGATTTATCACCTGCGTTTATCAAAGCTCTGGTGTCGGTTTAGACTTTAGCATGATTACTGCAACGGCAAAAGATGGAAGTGGGGTGTCAGGCTCTATAAGTATTATATGTCATTAAAGTGGGTTTTGCTGCTCTTCTATACTGCTCGGTCTGATTAGTAATCCGACCGCATTGGGTATCAGGATTTTTAATCCGATGGGGAAAGACCCTCCCCCTGCAGGGGCGGGGGGAGCAGCGGGGAATCCCCTGGAAAATGTGTGTAAAGAGTAGTGCAAGGGGAGGGGTCGGGGAAGGGGTGCGCCTCGTCGGCTCACGACTCATACACACTTGCTCCGAGTTCCCCCCCGCCCCCAGCCCCTCCCCTTGCAAGGGGCGGGGGGAGCAGCGGGGAATCCTCTAGCAAATGTGTGTAAAGAGTAGTTGAGGGGAGGGGAGCGGCTACGCATGGTTTCTGTTAGGCCGTGGACTTTTTCAAGTGGACTCATTTATATTTATTTGTCGAAGCAAGAATGTTTAATATCGGAACAGTCCTGCCAGGACGGGGAGACGTAAAAGATTTTGACAAAACGGCCGTTTTACCCCTCCATAATTCAAAAATTCTGCGCGAGAAAACTTTTGGTCGAAAATTTTCGAATTTTGAGAGGGGTTGCTAAATGGTTGTCATACAATCTGTTGGGCTGGATTTGGCGAAAAATGGGCATCGCTGGCTTGAAAAAGTCAACGCCGAAAAAAAATTTGGCGTTGCCGTTTTATTTTTCGGCGTGCTTACAAAACCGCGAAAGGGCACCAAATAGGGGCCAAAAACGTGCACACAACCATGGCGTATGTGCAGAAATCTCGCTTTTCGCCCTCCGTTTTTCGTCTGGCGAGGGTTGAACAATGCTCCCAAACGGGTCTTTTTCGCTCCAGATTGCCTCGAAATCGTGAACAAATTTTGTTTTGAAAAATGTTGACATTCTTTCCGGTATTTAGCTGTCGGGTGTTCAATTTCGTAACAACTCGGTTCGCCACGGGTGCCTCAACGCGCGAAACCTGTATTGCATGTTTGTAGCGTCGCAGACATGGATTCGATTGCCTACGGCGTAACATGAATGTGCATGAATGAATCACGAATGTTCATGAATAATTTCTTGTTCGCAGCATTCATGCACATTCGTGATTCTTCATGCACATTCGTGTAGAAATAATATTATTGCCTACGGCGTAACATGAATGTGCATGAATGAATCACGAATGAATCATGAATAATATTTTTGCGCAGCATTCATGCACACCCGCTCAGTCGGAAAATATGTTTATGTCTGCGACGCAACGCAAATTTCCGTTAATGGCCCGCGAATGACCCGTGAATAATATTTTTTGCGCAGCATTCATGATTATTCGTGAGTCATTCTTGCACATTCGTGTAGCGTCGCAGACAAAAAAATATATTGCATACGGCGTAACACGAATGTGCACCTACGGTGCCGTTCGGGCGGCAAATCTGGCCGAGGGGGTAATTCTTGTTAGCAAAACAGATAAAAACAAATAATACAGATAAAAACCTTTTTCCTGTTTCCCCCTGTAATGATTATCCGCAATCAGGTGATTGAGACGCTGAAGGCGTCTTTTCAACCGCAGGTTGTATTATTTTTGCGCAGCATTCATGCAAATTTGTGAGCTATTCATGCGCATTCAACCAAATAAAACCGCGCTTGATGCCTCTCCTCTGGTTTTAGAAGATTTGATGACCAATCAAACCGCGCTTCCTTTTGTTTTTTCAAATCCGCTCCGCAGTAATTTTTTTTAGTTAAAGAATCTTATTTCGCTTGTTATATTGAGAAAAGTTCGTACCTTTGGGCATAAAATCTAAAACCAAGGACTAATTTCATTTTTACAAATCTAAGATAGGAACACACTATGAGTAATTTGCGATTTGAGAAAGCCGTGATGACGAATCTGGAGGAAAGCCTTCGCCGCGAGCTGCTCCGCACAAACCGCAGTGGTGCCTACAGTGCCTCGACCCTCGTCGACTGCAACACACGTAAGTACCACGGTTTGCTTGTTGTTCCCGTGCCCGAGCTCAACGACGAGAACCATGTTCTGCTGTCGTCGCTCGACTGCACGGTCGTTCAGCACGGAGCCGAGTTCAACCTGGGCCTCCACAAGTATCAGGGCAACAATTTCAGTCCCAAGGGACACAAGTACATCCGTGAGTTCGATGCCACCAAGGTGCCCACCACCACCTATCGTGTGGGCGGTGTCATCCTGCGCAAGGAGGTCATCTTCCAGCACTATGAGGACCGCATCCTCATCCGCTACACCCTCGACGATGCCCACTCGGCCACCACACTGCGCTTCCGACCCTTCCTGGCATTCCGCAGCGTGCGCCAGTTCACACACGAGAACATGGTGGCCAGCCGCGAGTACACACCCATCGACGGCGGCATCAAGACCTGCATGTATCAGGGCTATCCCGACCTCTACATGCAGTTCTCGAAGAAGAACGAGTTCATCTTCCAGCCCGACTGGTACCGTGGCATTGAATATCCCAAGGAGCAGGAGCGTGGCTACGCCAGCAACGAGGACCTGTACGTGCCCGGCTACTTCGAGATGTCGATAAAGAAGGGCGAGAGCATCGTCTTCTCGGGCAGCACCTCGCAAATCAAGACCACGACGCTGAAGAAGCTGTTCCAGGAGGAGGTGGACGAGCGCGTGCCGCGCGACAACTTCTACCACTGCCTGGTGACCGCCGCCCACCAGTTCCACAACCGCCAGATGCGCCCCGGCAGCAAGGAGCACAGCGACGATGACGAGCGCTACCTGCTGGCCGGCTACCCATGGTTCAAGGCGCGTGCTCGCGACACCTTCATCGCCCTGCCCGGCCTGACACTGGCCATTGAGGAGCAAGACTACTTTGAGCTGGTGATGAAGACGGCCGAGCGCGGACTGCGCGAGTTTATGGAGGGCAAGCCCCTGAGCGTGAAGATCTACGAGATGGAGCAGCCCGACGTGCCCCTCTGGGCCGTGTGGGCCGTGCAGCAGTATGCCAAGCATGCCGGCCGCGACAAGGCCTTCGAGATGTACGGTCAGCTGGTGCGCGACATCGTGAGCTTCATTGAGAGCGGCAACCACCCCAACCTGAGCCTCGAAGACAATGGCCTGCTCTACAGCAACGGGCGCGAGAAAGCCGTGACATGGATGAACAGCACCGCCAACGGCCGCCCCGTGGTGCCGCGCTCGGGCTACATCGTGGAGTTCAACGCCCTGTGGTACAACGCGCTGAAGTTCTGCGCATCGATGGCCACCGACCAGAACGACCCATCGGCAGCCACACACCTGGAGGCCATGGCCGCCAAGTGCAAGCAGTCGTTTGTGGAGACCTTCGTCAACGAATATGGCTATCTGCTCGACTATGTGGATGGCAACATGATGGACTGGAGCGTGCGCCCCAACCAGATATTTGCCGTGGCCCTCGACTACTCGCCGCTCAGCCAGCAGCAGATGAAAAGCGTAGTAGATATATGTACGCGCGAGCTGCTGACGCCGAAGGGCCTGCGCTCGCTGTCGCCAAAGAGCGGCGGCTACAACCCGATGTATGTGGGTCCGCAGACGCAGCGCGACTATGCCTACCACCAGGGAACGGCTTGGCCGTGGCTCGGCGGATTCTACATGGAGGCATGCCTGAAGCTCTACAAGCGCACACGACTGAGCTTCGTGGAGCGACAGATGGTGGGCTACGAGGACGAGATAGACTACCACGCCATCGGCACCATCTCGGAACTCTTCGACGGCAACCCGCCCTTCCACGGGCGTGGCGCCATGAGCTTCGCCATGAACGTGGCCGAGATCCTGCGCACCATGAGGCTATTGGAGAAATATTCGTATCAGAAATGAGCAAAATGAAGAATGAAGAATGAAGAATGAAGAATTTGCCACCGCACTGGTAGGCGAAGACTTCTGCTTCAGTCGGAGTTCTTCCAATACACATAGAAAACATAATAACAGAATGAATGTCTGTGGATGATGGGCGTTGCGATAGCAAATTCTTCATTCTTCATTCTTCATTCTTCATTTAAGAACTATGAAAGTACTAATGTTTGGATGGGAGTATCCCCCGCACGTCTTCGGAGGACTCGCCACAGCAAATTACGGAATATCAGAGGGACTGAAAGCGCAGGGCGACATCGAGACGGTGCTCTGTCTGCCCCATCCCTTTGGTGACGAGAGCCAGCATGCCTGCCGCATCGTGGCCATGAATGCCGTGCCCATCGCCTGGCGCGACGTCAGCCACGACTATGTGCAGCAGCGTGTGGGCAACATCATGTCGCCCGACTACTACTTCAAGTTGCGCGAGAACATCTACGCCGATTTCAACTATATGAGCGTCAACGACCTCGGAGCCATGGAGTTTGCCGGAGGCTATCCGCAGAACCTGCACGAGGAGATCAACAACTACAGCATCATCGCCGGCGTGGTGGCCCGCACCGAGGAGTTCGACATCATCCATGCCCACGACTGGCTCACCTTCCCCGCCGGCATCCATGCCAAGCAGGTGAGTGGCAAACCGCTGTGCATACATGTGCACGCCACCGACTTCGACCGCTCGCGTGGAAAGGTGAACCCCACCGTCTACAGCATCGAGAAGAACGGCATGGACTGGGCCGACTGCATCATGTGCGTCTCGGAGCTGACGCGCCAGACGGTCATCAACCAGTATCACCAAGACCCGCGCAAGTGCTTCACCGTGCACAACGCCGTGTATCCGCTGCCCGCCGAGTACGACGCCATACCGCGCCCCGACCACACGGGCAAGGACAAGGTGGTGACCTTCCTGGGACGCATCACCATGCAGAAGGGGCCCGAATACTTCGTCGAGGCCGCCAACATGGTGCTGCACCGCACGCACAACGTGCGCTTCTGCATGGCTGGCAGCGGCGACATGATGGACGCGATGATACAGCTGGCCGCCGAGCGCGGCATCGCCGACCGCTTCCACTTCCCCGGCTTCATGCGCGGCAAGCAGGTGTATGAGTGCCTGAAGGATTCGGATGTCTACGTCATGCCCAGCGTGTCGGAGCCTTTCGGCATCTCGCCCCTGGAGGCCATGCAGTGCGGCACGCCCAGCATCATCTCCAAGCAGAGCGGCTGCGCCGAAATCCTCAACAACTGCATCAAGGTGGACTACTGGGACATTCACGCACTGGCCGACGCCATCTACAGCATCTGCACCAACGAGTCGCTCTTCCAGTACCTGAAGGAGGAGGGCAAGCGCGAGGTGGACCAGATCACCTGGGAGAAGGTGGGCACATGGATTCGCACCCTCTACCGCAGAACCCTCGGCTGGGAGGATTAACAAAATGAAGAATGAAGAATGAAGAATGAAGAATTTGCTACCGCACAGGTGACTTAAGGCTTCAGCTTCTATCTTAGTTCTTCAAGAGAGAATAATTATTTAGTATAACATCAAAAAAAACAGGATGAACGTTTGGGAAGGCAGGAAGAGCGGAAGCAAATTCTTCATTCTTCATTCTTCATTCTTCATTTAAAAGAGTTATGAAAACAATTTGCCTGTATTTTGAGATACATCAGATCATCCATCTGAAGCGCTACCGTTTCTTCGACATCGGTACCGACCATTACTATTACGACGACTACGAGAATGAGCGCAGCATCAACGACATCGCCACACGCTCGTATATGCCCGCACTGAACACGCTGGAGCAGATGATAAAGGACCACGGCGGCTACTTCAAGGTGGCCTTCTCGCTCAGCGGCACCGGCATTGAGCAGCTGGAGATGCACGCCCCGCAAGTTTTAGAGAAGCTGCAGCAGATGAACGAGACTGGCTGCGTGGAGTTCCTGGCAGAGCCCTACAGCCACGGCCTCTCGTCGCTGGCCAATGCCGAGAGCTTCGCACGCGACATGAAGAAGCAGGTGCAGAAGATAAAGGAATACTTCGGACAGGAGCCGAAGGTGGCCCGCAACTCGTCGCTCATCTACAGCGACGACATCGGCGCACAGATTGCTGCCCTGGGCTTCAAGGGCATGCTCACTGAGGGTGCCAAGCACGTGCTCGGATGGAAGTCGCCACACTACGTCTACCACTGCAACGAGGCTCCCAACCTGAAGCTCCTGCTGCGCGACGTGGACCTCTCAGACGACATCTCGCTGCGCTTCAACAATGCCGAGTGGGAGGGCTATCCCCTCTTTGCCGACAACTACATCGACCGCATCGCACGTCTGCCCGAGGAGGAACAAATCATCAACATCTTCATGGAGCTGTCGGCACTGGGCATCGCACAGCCTCTCTCGTCGAACATCCTCGACTTCATCAAGGCGCTGCCCGTGTGTGCCAAGCAGAAGGGCATCACCTTCAGCACCCCCACCGAGATCTGCATGAAGGTGAAGAGCATGGGCCAGCTCGACGTGCCCGACACCCTGAGCTGGGTCGACGAGGAGCGCGACGTCAGTTGCTGGCTGGGCAACGCCATGCAGCGTGAGGCATTCCAGAAGCTCTACAGCGTGGCCGACCGTCTGCTCATCGCCGACGACCCGCGCATCATGCAGGACTGGGACTACCTGCAGGCATCCAACAACTTCCGCTTCATGACCACCAAGCCTTCGAACGTGGGACTCGACCGTGGCATCTACAGCGGGCCCTTCGACGCCTTCACCAACTACATGAACATCCTGGGCGACTTCATCAACAGGGTCGACCAGCTCTATCCGCTCGAGATTGAGAACGAGGAGCTGAACTCGCTGCTCACCACCATCCGCAACCAGGGCGATGAAATCGTGATGAAGGACAAGGAGATAGAGCGCCTGAAGGCTAAGTTGGAGAAGCTGGAGGGCAAGGCAGCGAAAGAGGCCAAGCCCAAGGCTGCTGCCAAGAAGGCCGCTCCGAAAAAGAAGAAAGAAGCTCCCGCAGACGAGTAGCATTTGATGCAAATGGCATTCGTGCTGTCTTTTGAATCCTCAAAAGGCAGCACGACGCGCTTTTGATGTCTTTTCACTCTCCCTCACTCCTTGACTCCAGACATACGAAACAGGAATCAACTACATGAAAAAGGATGAAAAGTTTTAGCAAAGGATTTGTCTATTTCATCTGCCTGGTGTCGGCTTTGGGCGGTTTGCTCTTTGGCTACGACTGGGTGGTGATTGGCGGCGCCAAGCCGTTCTACGAGCTCTACTTTGGCATTTCGCATTCGCCGTTGTTGCAAGGCGTGGCCATGTCTACGGCGTTGGTGGGCTGTCTGGTGGGAGCGATGGTGGCGGGTGCCGCTGCCGACAGGTATGGTCGCAAACCGCTGCTGACGACAGCGGCTGTGCTGTTCACGGTGTCGGCCATCGGCACAGGCCTCTTCAACGACTTCACGCTGTTCAACATCGCCCGCTTCGTGGGTGGCGTGGGCATCGGCGTGGCTTCGGCCCTGTCGCCGATGTATATCGCCGAGGTGAGTCCGCCGCAGATTCGAGGCCGCATGGTGAGCCTCAACCAGATGACCATCGTGCTGGGCATCCTGTCGGCGCAGATAGTGAACATGCTGTTGGCACGCGACACGGCAGTGGCTGAGAACCAGGCATGGAACGTGGAGTGGGGCTGGCGCTGGATGTTCTGGGCCGAGACGTTGCCCGCAGCACTCTTCCTCGTCATGAGCTTCTTCATCCCTGAAAGTCCCGTGTTCTTAAGTGAGAAGCTGAAAGTGAGAACTGAGAAGCTGAAAGCACATTCACCCTTCACGCTCCGCTCTTTGCTTGGCGACGCTTCACTTCGGAGGGTTCTCCTCCTCGGCCTTGTCATTGCCGTGTTTCAGCAGTGGTGCGGCACCAATGTCATCTTCAACTATGCACAGGAGATCTTTGTGGGGGCTGGCTTCGATGTTGATGGCATGTTCATCAACATCGTCATCACGGGCATTGCCAATGTGGTGTTCACCATCGTGGCCCTCTACACCATCGAGCGGTGGGGGCGTCGCACGTTGATGCTGCTGGGTGCCTCCTCATTAGGGCTTATCTACCTCACCCTTGGCACCTGCTACGCTATGGGCACAACGGGCATTATGATGGTGGTGCTGGTGGTGGCCGCCATCTCGGCCTATGCCATGACCCTCGGCCCCGTCACGTGGACGCTGCTGGCCGAGATATTCCCCCACCGTGTGCGAGGCGTGGCCATGGCCACCTGCACCTTCGCCCTCTGGGTGGGCTGTTGCACGCTCACCTTCTCGTTCCCCTCGATGAACGCAGCCCTGGGCAGCAGCGGCACCTTCTGGATCTACAGTGCCATCTGCGCCTGTGCCTTCGTGTTCCTCTACCGCCGTTGTCCCGAGACGAAGGGAAAAAGTTTAGAGGAGTTGGAAAAAGAACTGATTGGGTAAGAGCTCCTCCCCCTGCCCCCCGGGGGGGCATATAGGCTCCTATCAAGTGGCAAGTCTATATCCTCCCCTCTCCAATCGGAGAGGGGTTGGGGGTGAGGCTTAATAAAAAGAATGAAAATGGTAAAAGCTTGGCGAGAAATAGTGACCATCCCTACCTACGAGGTGGGGAGGCCCGAGAAGAGTCCGATGTACCTTGAGAAGCGTGTCTATCAAGGTTCGAGCGGCGTTGTCTATCCCTATCCCGTCATTGAGTCGATTAGCGACGAGAAGGTGGACAAGGAGTATCATGCCATCTGGTTAGAGAACGAGTACATCAAGGTGATGGTGCTGCCCGAACTGGGCGGCCGTGTGCAGATGGCCTACGACAAGGTGAAGCGGCGCCACTTCGTGTACTACAACCACGTTGTGAAGCCCGCCCTCGTGGGCCTGGCAGGTCCGTGGATCAGCGGCGGCATCGAGTTCAACTGGCCACAGCACCACCGTCCCTCGACCTATATGCCCGTCGACAGCACCATCGTTGAAAACGACGATGGCTCCGTGACGGTGTGGGTGAACGAGATGGAGCGCATGTTCCACCAGAAGGGTATGGCTGGCTTCACGCTGCGCCCCGGCTGTGCCTATCTGGAGATTCAGGGCCGCGTCAGCAACCGCACGCCGCTGCCGCAGACCTTCCTCTGGTGGGCCAACCCCGCCGTGGAGGTGAACGACGCGTATCAGAGCGTGTTCCCCCCCGACATCAACGCCGTCTTCGACCACGGCAAGCGGGCCGTCTCGTCGTTCCCCATCGCCACCGGCACCTACTACAAGATGGACTACTCGGCTGGCGTTGACATCTCTAACTACCGCAACATCCCCGTTCCCACAAGCTATATGGGTGTCAACTCGCACTACGATTTCGAGGGCGGCTACGAGAACGACACCCACGGCGGTATGCTCCACGTGGCCAGCCACCACTACTCGCCCGGCAAGAAGCAGTGGACGTGGGGCAACGGCGACTTCGGACGGGCATGGGACCGCAACCTGACCGACCAAGCCCCCCTAACGCCCCCCGAGGGGGGCTGGAGAGGCGAGGTGACTGACTATAGGCTCTCCCCCTCAGGAGAGCAGGAGGGGGGCCTCTTCCGTCCCTACATCGAGCTGATGGCGGGTGTCTACACCGAGAACCAGCCCGACTTCACGTGGCTGATGCCCTACGAGGAGAAGCAGTTCACCCAGTACTTCATGCCCTATCGCGAGGTGGGCATCGTCAAACAGGCTTCGAAAGACTTCGTGATGAACATCGAGCCCGCCCCCTCTTCTAAGGGCGTCGTGTTCAAGGTGCTGGCCACCTCAAAGCAAACGGTGCAGGTGACGCTGCGCCACAAGAATGGCGAAACCTATTTTGACCAGACTGTGACCCTCTCGCCAGAGGAAGTCTTTGAGCAGACAGTGGATGTCGACGGCAGCGGGATGAACGACCTTTTGTTCTCTGTTGGCAAACTGCTGTGGCGGGCCGAGCCTGACGACATACGCCCCATCCCCGATGCCGCCGAGGCACCTCTCGCCCCTGCCGACACGAAGACCAACGACCAACTCTACCTAACGGGCCTACACCTGGAGCAGTACCGCCACGCCACGTGGAGCGCCCTCGACTACTACGAGGAAGCCCTGCGCCGCGACCCCAACGATGTGCGATGCCTCAATCAGACGGGCCTCTGGTATCTGCGTCGTGGGCGCTTCGGCCTGGCCGAACCCTATCTGCGAAAGGCGGTGAAGATCTGGCAGAAGCGCAACCCCAACCCCTACGACGGCGAACCCATCTTCAACCTGGCACTATGCCTGAAATACAAAGCTGGTCGTTTGGGAGATTCGTCGTTTAGTCGTTTGGGTGATTGGTCGTTTAGTCGTTTGGGGCAGTCACAAGTCTCCTTAAACGACCAAACGACCAACCACCAAAACGACCAAACGACCAACCACCAAAACGACCAAACGACCAACCACCCAACCACCCAACCACCCAAACGACCAAACGACCAACCACCCAAACGACCAAACGACCAAACGACCAACCACCTAAACGCCCAACACGAGGCGTACGAGCTGTTCTGGAAATCAACATGGAACAAGGCTTGGGCCGATGCCGGTTATTTTGAAGCAGCCTGTATCAGCGTGTCGCAAGGACGCTACGACGATGCCCTCGACGAGCTGAACCGATGCCTCATCTTCAATGGTTGCAACCACAAGGCACGTGCCCTGAAGGCCACTGTGCTGCGGCTGCTACAGGAAAGCAAGCAGAAAGGTTCTTTGATGATGGGCAGCTCAAAGGCGCTGAACGAGCGGCTCGCACTCATCAAGGAATCCTTGCAGCTCGACCATTTCAACTACGGCATTCTCTACGAGCAATATCTGCTGACAAAAGACGATGACGTACTGAAGCAGATGATGGCGATGATGCACGGAAACGTGTATAACTACCATGAGCTGGCGCTCGACTATGCCCAGGCAGGACTATGGCACGAGGCCGAGCAGGTGCTGACCATCGCGGCTGCCGAGGAAACGCTGAAGACATCGCCTCTTACATTCTATTATATAGGCTACTTTAAGGCGATGTGCGGACAGTTTGACGAGGCCAAGGACTGCTTCCGCCAAGCCGAAAAGACCGACAGCTACTGCTGCTTCCCCAACCGTCTGGAGGATGTCCTCGTGTTAGAGGCTGCCAAGACATTCAACCCTGACGGTGCACGGGCACCCTACTATCTGGGCTGTCTTTACTACGACAAACGGCAGTACGACGTCGCCATCGAGAACTGGGAGCGCTCAGCGCAGCTCGACCCGGCGTTCCCCACCGTCTGGCGCAACCTCGCCCTCGCCCGCTTCAACAAACAAAGCAGCGAGAGCAATGGTGCTTGCACCAATTGCCGAGTCGCGCCGTTTGTCGGCGAAGCCAACAAGCAGCAGCGCGAGGACGAAGCCTTGGCCTATATGGAGAAAGCGTTCCACCTCGACGAGACCGATGCCCGTGTGCTGATGGAGCTCGACCAGCTCTACAAGCGACTGCATCGTCCTCATCAGGAGCGTTTAGATTTCCTGCAAAAACACTCGGCACTGATTCAGCAGCGCGACGACCTTGTGCTTGAGGAGATCACCCTGCTCAATCAACTGGGCCGCTATAAGGAGGCGATGAAGAAACTCGATGCCCACCAGTTCCATCCGTGGGAGGGTGGCGAAGGCAAGGTATCGGCACAATACCAGATTTGCAGGGTGGAGCTGGCGATAATAGCCCTTGCGCAGAAAGATGATGAAACGGCCAAGCGCCTGTTGGAGGAGTGCCTCGTCTACCCGCCTCACCTTGGCGAGGGCAAACTCTACGGTGCGCAAGAAAACGACTTCCTCTATCTCCTCGGACGCTACGAAGAGGGGACAGCCGGACCCACCGAGCCTGCTGCCGCCATGTACTACAACGATGCCAAGCCCGACAAGATCTTCTACGCCGCACTTTGCCACCGTGCGCTGGGGCAAGAGGAGAAGGCCCGCAGCCTTTTCAACAAGCTCATCAACTATGGCAAGCAGCACCTCTTCGACCACGTCACCATGGACTACTTCGCCGTGTCGCTGCCCGACCTGCTTATATGGGAAGACTCTTTAGACACGAAGAACATCATCCACTGCAAGTACATGCTTGCGCTTGGCTACTATGGCATGGGCGACAAGGAACGTGCTGAACGATTCTTGAGCGAGGTGGAAGCCCTCGACAACAACCACCAGGGCGTCCAGCAGTTGCGTTCGCTCATGGAGACCCTCCCCCTGCAGACCCTCCCCCTTACCCCTCCCTTGTAGGGAGGGGAGTGGATAGACCTGCTGACTCCACACCAAATGGCAAATCTATATACTCCCCTCCCTACAAGGGAGGGGTAAGGGGGAGGGTCCTTTAGAACAGGTCGTCGAAGTCGAAGTCGTCGGCATTGCCTTGTGGTGTCTCTTCGGCATCTTCTTCCCCTTCAGGCAGTTCGTCCTCCTCTTCTGGCTGGTCGATGTATTCTGGTATCTGCAGCAAATCCTCGTCGCTGATGGGTAGTGGCATGAATGTGCGCTCGTAGAACTCGTCGTAGTCGGCATAGCTGTAGCGCTGCCCCAGCTTGGGCATGTTCTGCTCGCTCACCACCACGCTGCGACACGAGCGGAGCATGTCCTTCAGCTCGGGTGCCGCGCTGAGCTGTCGCACGTATTGCTGTGCTTCGTCGAAGTTGAGGAAGCCTCGGAAGAGCATGCGGTTGTAGCCTTCGAGGTGCTCTGTCTCCAAGTCGAAGTTGCGCACCAAGAAGTTGCTGAAGTTGAATCGTGCCATCTCGTAGAGTAGCTGGTTCTCCGCTTGCAGCACACCTACGCCCTGTGCCTGTGCCAGTGTGTCGGGCTGGTAGATGAGCATGACGACGAATGGCACGTCGCGCTCGGCTGAGAGGGTGTCGGTGGCTGTGGAGTCGGCTTCGAGTGTGAGGTCGCGCCGGTTCCAGATGTCGTCGAGGTCGAACTTGCCGCCATAGAGCTGTCGCCCCTCCTGCACACCCTTCACTATCATGCCGGCCATCTCGGCCACCTCACTCTGCGGGTATTTCTCCACCACCTGCTTCAGGTTGTCCACGCATCCCTTGGGGTCGTCCTGGTTGAGTAGGCTGAGTCCGTGGATGAAGAGGAACTTGGGTCGGTTCTCGCCCAGGGGGAATCGCTCAGCCGACAATTGTGCGTTCGTGGCGATGATGTCGTGCTGGTCGGCTCGGAAGGCGTCGTAGGTGGCAGCATAGAGCGAGTCTTCGATGTGCACGCCGAAGCGGGCGTTCTCCTCGAAGTAGGGGTCGCAGAGCAGCGTGGTGTAGTCGCTCTCGGGGAACTCGTCTCTGAGGTGCACCAGACAGCTATCAGCCAGCGTCTTCTGCCCCTGTCGCGAATAGAGCAGGAAGAGGTGGTACCACGCCTGGTCCATCTGCTCGTAGTCGGGATATTGGGTGGTGAGCCTGACCAGCTGCTTGCGGCCGAGGGGGAGGTTGTCGAGCTTGTCCTTGAAGATGACGCCCGAATGGAAGAGGGCGTCCTTGATAATGTTGTTGCTCTCGGCCACCTGTTCCTCGGTGAAGGGGATTTGTGCCAGGTAGTACTCTCGGTTGTGTGGGTCTTTGGCCAGCGAGTCGGTCTCTGCCGTCGCCTTCTCGTCGTCGGTGGGTGGTGCTGTGGCGTCGCTGGCAATGGAGTCGGTGGCTTCCCCTTCGGGCGTGTCGAGGTTTTCGGCGGTGTCGAGGCTTTCGGGCAGTCCCACCACCGTTTGGTTGGCGCGTCGCCAGTTGTCGGCGTTCTCGCGTTTTCCCCATTGCCGCTGGAAGGTCTGCTTGCCTTGGTTCACGGCCATCTGGTTGTAGAAGTACCACTGCTCGTTCTTGCCTCCCTGCTGTGCGCCCTGCTGCTGGTTTTGCTGTCCGGGGCGGTTCATGTTGCCCTGTGCCCCCTGTCGCTGCTGCGCCTGTTCCACCTCGGCCATGCGGGCCTTGTCGGCCTCTTCCTTCTCTTTCTTCTTCAGGGCCTCAATCACCCGGTCGATGGCTTTCAGGCGCTCTTCCTCGGGCATCTGTGCCAGCTCCTGTAGCGAGTCTTGCAGGTGTATGGCATCGGTGTGTGGCACCAGCTCGTCGAGCACTTTCGAGCGTGCTGCCAGCTCATCGTAGCCAGGTCGCTCCTTGTCCAATAGTCCGATGGCCTCGCCATAGCAGCGCTGTGCGTCGTTGTAGCGCTCCATCTGCCAGTAAAGGTTGCCCAGCGTGAGCAGCAGCACCCCCTTCTCGGTGCCGCTGCGGGTGGCCTTCTCGTTGCCCTTTTCGTAGGCTGAGATGGCTTTCATGGTGTCGGCTTGCGAGAGGTAGATGTTGCCGATGGCGTAGTAGACCTGGTCGAGGTAGTCCTTGTTCTTGTCGCTGGCGGCCATGCGTCGCAGACGGCTGATCATCTTTCGGTAGTTCGAGGCGGCCATCACCTCGGTCTGTGCTATGCGGGCGTTGAACTCCAGCTCGTAGGGTGGGTTCTGCGCTGCCACATGGTTGTAGGCTTTGTACGACTGGCGGGTGTTGCCCAGCGCGTTCTGTATCTGCCCCATGATGAACCACTCGCGGGCCTTCTGCGTCTTGCGGCGCTCCTTCTTGATTACCTTGCGCAGCACGGGCACGGCACTCTCCAGGTCGCCGGTGCGCAGATAGTAGTCGGCCAGTGTCTGGTTCCACGCCGTCTGTGCACCTATGGGTATGGAGTCGCGGCTCTGGTTGCGTATCACATCCTCGGCCTCGTACATCCATTCCAGCTGGGTGTAGCAGCGGGCCAGCCAGGCGCGTGCCATGGCGGCCTGGGTGGGCTGTGTGGCATAGAGGCGGCCCATGTAGCTGAAGGTGGCGGCGGCCTCGTCGAAGGCTCCCTTCTGGAATTGCGCCTGCCCCAGCATCAGCCATGCTTTCCATAGGAAGGGGTTGTATTCGTGGCGCGACAGCCACTCCTGGTCTTTCTGCGTCTTGCGGCGGCTCTTCTTCCATTCGGGCTTGGCCTTGATGCTGTGCTGCTTGATGGTCTTCTCCATCTTCTCCACGGCACGGTCGTAGTTGCCGCTGCCTATCTGCTGGCTCTTCTTGTTGCCCACGGTGAAGAGGGGCAACTGCTCGGTGTAGTCGTCCTTGTTGCCCTTCTCTTTCTCCAACTGCGCGTCGATGAAAGCCAGCTTGCCGTTGTAGTAGGTGTTGTACTTTGCCGTGAACGACTGCCAGAATCTGCTCCGCGCCGTGTTCTTGTGCGCAGAGCAAGAGGCCATCACCAAGGCGACGGCCACGGCAAACGACAGGTAAAGCACCTTCTTCATCATTAATAAAACTATGAAAACGCCGATTTATTGCGCTGGAACAGCAGAAAATCTCGTCTTTCAGAGGTGAGTGGTGAGTGGTGAGAGGTGAGTGGTGGGAGGTGAGAGAATAGTTTGCACGCCCAGATGAGAATGATGAAAAACGTAGCGGAAGAAGTATCCTCTCACCCCTCACCTCTCCCCCCTCACCACTTCGAGCAGTCTGGGACGCAGGGAAGTGGGGCCCGTGAGCCATTCGATGCTGCGACGCAGGTGGTCGAGGTCGTGCACTGCTACGTATTCGATGTTGTTCTGGTGGCAGATGCCTTCGGCGTTGGCGGTGTGCCGACCTGCCACAAAGGTGTCGGCGGCGGCACTTTGGCTGAGGCCGGGCAGATGGTCGAAGATGGCACCGTGGCCGTTGTTGAGCAGCAGGATGCGCAGGTTGCCGCCGATGTTCTGATTCCACAAGGCGTTTTGGTCGTAGAAGAAGCTGAGGTCGCCGATGACGCAGTAGACGAGGTCGTCGGGCTTGGCAGCACTGAAGCCGGCAGCGGTGCTGAGCGAGCCTTCGATGCCATTCACGCCCCGATTGCACCATACCGCATGCCCCACGGCATAGCGGTTAGCCAGGCGGATGGCGGTGGAGTTGGCATAGTGGACGTGGAACGTTGGACGTTGAGTGGTGAGTGGTGAGGGGTGAGTGGTGAGTGGTGAGTGGTGAGAGAGCGCATCTTCAAAGAGTCTCACGGCAGCATCCTCGTCATAGCTCAGTGGGATGGCGTTGCGTTGCTCTTTGGTCTCTGAAAGTAGACGCAGCCAAAGGCGGCGATAGTCGGCAGCAGCGTGCGTCAGTTTGTGCTTCGACAGCTTGTTGCTCAGCGATTGCAAGATGGCCTCGGTATCGCCCACCACCAAGCCGCGCAGGTTCTGGAAAGTGTCTTCCACCTCTCCCGTGAGGTTGACGCGCCAGCAGCGGGCATCCTTGGCTTGGCGCAGCAGCTGCTTCAGCCGTTTGCTCACAATGGCATCGCCAACATAGAGGATGAAGTCGGGTAGGAGAGGTGAGGGGTGAGGGGTGAGTAGTGAGTGGTGAGTGGTGAGGGGTGAGGGGTGAGTGGTGAGCACATCTTCGAAATGGCTGATGCTGGTGAGGGGCGACAGGGCTTCGTGGAGCACAATGACATGGCTGAAGAGTTGTTCCATACCCTCGTAGTGGAAGCGCAGCGGCGACAACTGCCCGAAGACGATCATCGGCCTTTCGGCCTGTAGCAGGTCGTCGAGCAGTGCTTGGGGCAGACAGTCGTAGTCGACGGCGGGGATATAGCGGTGGATGACACGCTCCTGTGGCAATTGTGGCGTGGTGAACTGAAAGAGCGGCTCGCTGAGGGGCACGTTGATATGCACGCAGGGGTGATGGTCGGCGGTGGCATCCATCAGTGCCTCGTTGACCAAGCGGTTGCAGTAAGACCATCTCCAAGCCCCCCCTTCTGCCCCCGAGGGGTCTACTATAGTTTTGTGAGGGGCGTTGGGTCTATCGTGCCCCCCCTCGGGGGGCGAAGGGGGGGCAGGGTGGTGCATCCTCTGGCAAATTTACGCTCTTGCTCACCCACGGAGCCAGGGCACCAGGCTGTGGCAACGTCTGGCCGTCGAGTTGTCCAATCCATTCAGCGGGACGGTCGGCCGAGATGACGATGAGCGACTGGTGCTGATAGCTGGCCTCGGCCACGGCGGGAGCCAGATTAAGCAAAGCTGTGCCGCTGGTGACACACACCACCACGGGCTGGTCGGTGGCCTGGGCAATGCCGAGGGCGAAGAAACCAGCTGAGCGCTCGTCGGTGACGGGGAAGCACTGTATGTGGGGGCACTCGTTCAGATTGTGCACGATGGGGGCGTTCCTGCTGCCTGGGCACACCACGGCGTGCTTCACTCCGTGGGCCACCAGCAGGGCGGTGAGCGTGTTGACGCTATGTTTATCAGAATACATTCTCAATCTTAAGTGAAGAGTCTCTTTTAAGTGAAGAGTCTCTTTTAAGTGAAGAGTGAAGAATTTGCTACCGCATTTCTATCCTCCTTCCTCCCTCCACCTTCCACCCTCCACCTTCAACGTTCAACGTCCAACAGCCTTCGCATGGTTTCCATCTTGGCTTCGGTCTCCAGCCATTCTGTCTGTTCTTCGCTCTCTGGCAACAGTCCTCCGCCAGCGTAGAGGCGATCATCGTGCTGGGTGATTTGCATGCAGCGCAGCGACACGTAGAGGTGTGTCTGTGGCCCGTCGCCCTCGTTGATGGCCACGGGACCCATGAAGCCGCTGTAGTAAGTGCGTGGCGCATGCTCATGCTCGACGATGAAGTGCAGCGCCTCGGCCTTGGGCAGTCCGCACACGGCGGGGGTGGGATGCAGGGCTTCCACCACGCTGCCCAGCTGTTCGCCGTCGTTCAGCTTGAAAGTGAAGTCGGTGCGCAGGTGCAGCAGATGGGCGGCCCCCACGGTGTAAGGCCCCTCCTGCACAATGTCGTGTGCTCGGTGATTCAGACATTCGGCAATGTAGGTGGCCACGTGCCGCTGCTCCTCCATGTCCTTGTGCGTCCAGTCCTGCTGCTGCCCTTCGCGCTTCGTGCCAGCCAAGGCGATGGTGTGCCAATGGTCGGCGTTGTGCTCTATCAGTATTTCGGGCGAGGCGATGAGCCACGTGCCGGTTATAGGGGTGCTGACGAGGGCGATGAACATGCGCGGATAGAGGCGGCAAGCCAGCTGGAACACGTCGGCGGGATGGCGTTCTGGCCTTCTGGGCACGCTGCATTGGCGTGCCAGCACCAGCTTCTGAAACTCTCCTTTGTCCAAGGCGCGATGGAAGGTGGCAAAGTCGGCGGCATAGGTGGGAAGCCCCTCTCCCAGCTTCTCCCCAAGAGGGAGATGGGTAAACAGATTCGTTGGTAAAGCTATCTGCTCCCCTTCCTGCACTGAGCGTGCGGGCCTGTCGGGGCGTATGACCACGATGGGTGTCTGTGGGGAGGCGACGAAGGGGGCGACGATGAATCCGGTGAGGGTGTGAAGCGTGGCCAGCGATGGCAGCGTCACGGCTTCGCCCTCCACCAGCGTGCAGCACTGGGCGTGGGGCATGCGATAGATGGCGAAACTGTTCATTTGCCTTTCACGATATAGTTGGTGACGCGCACGCTGCTGATGAGGTCGCCGCTGGTGTCGTTGATGTCCACTTGCCACACGTGCAACGTTGTTCCCTTGTGGAGCAGCCGTGCATGGGCGGTCACGGTGTCGCCTTCGGCCACGGCCTTCACATGGCTGCCGCTCACCTCAATACCCACACAGGCGCTGCCGGGGCATAGTGCCGACGACCCCACGCCTGCCACGTTCTCGGCCAATGCCAGCGACGCTCCACCGCTCAGGAATCCAAAGGGCTGGCGGTTGCGCTCGTCCACGTGCATGCGGGCCATGCAGGTGTCGGGGTTGGGCGTTGACAGGAATTCCATGCCCAGTGCCGTGCTCAGGTTGGGCTTGCTGTTGATGATTTTGTTAATGTCGTCTACATTCATTCTTCACCTACTTCTTCTCATACCATTGTTTCAGCACGTAGAAGGCTTTCTTCTTCTCGCCATTGTCGGAGAAGAGGCCCTTGCGGTTGTAGTAGTCCTGGATGCCGTCGAGGACTCGGCGCGGCGAGCGGAAGTCCTTCAGTATCCATGGCGTGGTGCCGCTGAGGCCTTCAATCTTGTCGAGCATGGCGGTGTTCTGTATGTAGAGGTTCTCTTGGAACTCCTCCGTCCAGCGCTGGTTCTTCTCTCCATGAAGTCCGTACTTGGCGCCGCCGCCAAACTCCGAAACAATGGCGGGCTTGTCGTAGGGAATCTCCCACTCCATCTTCGGGGCGTCGTTCACGTCGCGATACCAGCCGATGTACTGGTTGAAGCTGACCACATCGACATACTGGTGCATGTTGTCCTGCAGACGGTTCTTGTAGTTGGATGCTCCCGTCACCTCCATCGCCATCGAGATGAGGCGCGAGGTGTCGAGGCTGCGGGCATGCTGTGCCAGCCGGCTCAGGAAGTTGTCGCGCTCGGCAGAGTGGGGCGTCTCGTTGGCGATGCTCCAGATGATGATGTTGGCGCGGTTCTCGTCGCGGCGAATCATGTCGGTGAGCTGGCGCTCAGCGTTGGCATAGGTGCCCGGATTCTTCCAAGCGATGGTCCAGTAGCAGGGAATCTCGCTCCACACCATGATGCCCATGCGCTCGGCCTCGCGCACGGCATACTCGTTGTGTGGATAGTGGGCCAGTCGCACAAAGTTGCAGCCCAGCTCCTTCGCCCAGCTCAGCAGCTCGTGGGCATCGGCGGTGCTGTTGGCGCGGCCGCCGCCGTGGGCTTTCTCCTCGTGGATGCTGATGCCTTTGAGGAAGATGGGCTGGCCATTGAGCAGGATTTGCTTGCCGAGAGCCTCGATGGTGCGGAAGCCGATGTCGTCAGCGATGATATCGCTGACCACCGAACTATTGGCACTGCTGAGCGACAGCGCCACGCGATAGAGCTTGGGGTTGCTGGGCGACCAGAGGGATAGTTTCTTGGCGGGCACCGTGATGGTCAGGCTGGCATATCCTTTGTCGTCGGTGACGAGTGGTTCATTCACATTCAGCTCAGGGATGAGCAGTGTCAGCCTGCGACCGGCAATAGGCTGGTTGAGCTGCACGCCGACGGCAATCTCGCGTTTCTTGGCTTTGGCATCGGCCTTTTTCAGCTCCAGCTTGTAGTTCTCCACATAGGTTTCAGGCACGTCGACGAGGAGCACGTCGCGGGTGATGCCGCCATAGTTCCACCAGTCGAAGATTTGCGTGGGCACGGCTTCGGCCTTGCGCTTGTTGTCGACCTTCACGATGACGAAGTTCTCGCCAGGGCGCAGCTGGTTGGTGATGTCGAAGTTGAAAGGTGTGAAGCCACCGATGTGGCGACCCACCAGCTCACCGTTCACATATACGATGGCCTCGTAGTTCACGGCACCGAAATACAGCAGCGTGCGATGGCCTTCCTTCTTTTCATGGTGGAACGATTTCTTGAACCACACGGTGCCTTCGTAGAAGAAGAGGCGCTCGTCTTGTGTATTCCAGTCGCCGGGCACCTGCATCTCGGCTGCTTTGTCGAAGTCGTACTCGATGAGGTCTTCAGGCTTTTGTGGCTTGGCGTTGCGGAAGAATCCCCAGCGTGTGGGGTTCATGCGATAGTCGTAGTAGCCTTCTTCCTGCACGTCGACGATGTAGTGCCAGGGGCCGTTGAGCGATGTGGTTTTTCGTGCCATGGCGTTCTGCAGCAGGGGCACTTCGGCTGCTTGCGTGGCGAGGGTGACCAGCAGCATCAGGGTTGATAACAGTTTCTTCATCGTTATTTGCGTTTTTTCATTTATCATTTTTATTTAGGCCGAAGGCCGCATCAAGTATGCTCAGCCGCTTCAGTTCTTGCTGCGGAGCCATCACGTTGTTCACCTCTTCGGTGTATTCGCCCACCTTGGCGGTGGCGGTGGCCCGCACCTCGCGGCTGTTGGCGGCGAAGCTGAAGGTGTAGATGCCGGCCTCGGTGAGCCAGCGGCAGCCGTTCTCGTCGAACGAGGCCAGGTCGCGGCGCTGCAGCTGCATGGTGAGCGTCTGGCTCTCGCCGGGCTGCAGATGGCGCGTCTTGGCGAAGGCTTTCAACTCGTGGACAGGCTTCTCGATGTGGCCGCGTGGGGCGCTGACATACACCTGCACCACCTCCTTGCCGGCCACGCTGCCCGTGTTGCTCACGGTGATGGAGAGCGTGATGGCATCGCCCTGCACCTTCACCACGGGTTTCTGATATTGGAACGTGGTGTAGCTGAGGCCATAGCCGAAGGGGTAGGCCACGGCGCGCTGGAAGGTGTCGAAGAAGCGGTAGCCCACGTAGATGTCCTCCTCGTGGTTGACGTAGTCGACGAAGGGGATAGGCATTCCCCACGACTCCATGCTGGTGTAGGAGTACATGTCGTAGCCCGTGGGGAAGTTCTTCGTAGAGGGATGGTCGGTGGCAGCGATGGGCCACGTCATGGTGAGGCGTCCGCTGGGGTTGGCTCGCCCAGTGAGCACGTCGGCCACGCTGTTGCCGCCTTCCATGCCCGGTTGCCATGCCACCAGGATGGCGTCGGCGCGGTCGCGCCACGAGGCGGTCTCTATCACGCTGCCGCTGTTGATGATGACGATGACGGGCTTGCCCTGTGCGTGGAACTGGTCGCTGACGCGGAATATCATGTCCCTCTCGGTGGCGCTCAGGTTGAACTCGCCCTCAATCATGCGGTCGATGCCCTCGCCGGCTTGTCTGCCGATGGTGATGATGGCGGCGTCGGCCTCCTGCACCTCGTGTTGCACACAGCGCTCGCTGATTTCAATCTCGTCGAGCTTGGGCTTGCCCGTGTTCAGAAACCACATCATCGGGTTCATGTCGGCCTTGAGCTTCACGCTGGCATATTTCACGTAGCTCTGGTAAATCTCGGTGAGCAGCGGTGTGGTGCTGATGCCCACGTTCTTCAAGCCCTGAACCATGTCGACCACATAAGGCACGTTGACGGCACCCGAACCCAGTCCGCCGAAGAAGAAGTCGTAGCTGTTGACACCGAAGAGGGCCACGTTGAAACCACTCTTTGTCCCTTCCTTGCTTGTGGAGTTGGGGTTCAGTGGCAGACAACCGTTGTTCTTCAGCAGCACCATACCTTCAGTGGCGCTCTGGCGGGTGATGGCGGCGTGGGCCTTCAGGTCGGGCTTGTTAGAGAACTTGTAGCCCTTGAAGCGAGGTGTCTTCACGATGTATTCCAATATGCGGCGCACGTTGCGGTCAACGTCGGCCATGTTCAGCCGCCCCTCTTTCACGTCGCGCACGATGTCTTCCACCTGTGCCGGATAGCCGGGCATCAGCATGTCGTTGCCGGCGCTCACCTCCTGAGCCACGGGCAGTCCCTCGCGCTTGCCTATCCAGTCGGTCTCCACAATGCCCTTGTAGCCCCACTCATCGCGCAGAATGGTGGTCAGCATGTCGTGGTTGCCTTGCGCATAGACGCCGTTGATGATGTTATAGCTCGACATGATGGTCCAGGGCTGGCTCTGCCGCACCATCATCTCGAAGCCGCGCAGATAGAGCTCGCGCAGTGCGCGCTGGCTCACTCGCTCGTCTACGCGTGTGCGGTCGTTCTCCTGCGAGTTCACTGCAAAGTGCTTGGGACTGGTGCCCACGCCCTGGCTCTGTATGCCTTTCACCATGGCGGTGCCGATGATGCCCGTGACGACAGGGTCTTCGCTGTAGTACTCGAAGTTGCGGCCGCAGAGTGGATTGCGATGCAGGTTCATGCCGGGGCCGAGGATGACGTCGCAGCCATATTCCAGCGTCTCGTTGCCGATGGCCTCGCCCACCTGCTCCACCAGTTCGGTGTTCCACGTGCATGCAAGACAGGTGCCCACAGGGAAGCCCGTGGCGGCATAGCTGGCGGGGTCGCCCTCGCGCTTGGCATCGATGTGCACGCCGGCCGGGCCATCGGTCATCACGGTGGCGGGGATGCCCAGACGGGGTATGGCCACGGTGATGCCGGCGGCACCCGGCACCAGCTTCTTCTGGTTGCCCAGCATGGCACCGCTGCCCACAAAGTCGTTGTGGCCGCCGCCCACCAGCAGCTGTGCTTTCTCCTCGAGGGTCATGGCCTTCACGACAGCGTCGATGTTGGTGGCGCTGAGTTGTGGCGCATTGTCGTTGATGCCAGAAGTGCCTTGGTCGGCCATGCTGGCCATGGGCATGAGCGCAAAGCCCAATGCCGCGATGTGGTGTATTTTCTTCATGGGGGGTTGATGGAGTTAATGGGGTTGAATATGGCTATTTCAATTCTAATTCCTTTTGCAGACGGATGATTTCGTCGCGATACTGGGCTGCCTGCAGGAAGTCGAGCTGCTTGGCGGCCTCCTTCATGCGGCGGGTGGTCTCGGCGATGAGCTTCTCCATCTGTGGGCGTGTCATCTGCTCCACGATGGGGTCGGCGGCAATGTCGATGGTTGATGGTTCGGCATTGAATGCCGAGCGCTGCAGCTCGCGGATGTCAGGACGGTCATTGCGGTTGAGGGCGCCAGTAGCCAGCTCTTTCACTATCTGCGTGGGTGTGATGCCGTGCTGCTCGTTGTAGAGCAGCTGCTTGGTGCGGCGGCGGTTGGTCTCGTCGATGGTCTCCTGCATGGAGCCGGTGATGGTGTCGGCATACATGATGACGCGCCCATTGACGTTGCGGGCGGCACGACCGGCCGTCTGCACCAGACTGCGGCGGCTGCGCAAAAAGCCCTCCTTGTCGGCATCGAGGATGGCCACCAGCGACACCTCGGGCAGGTCGAGGCCCTCGCGCAGCAGGTTCACGCCCACCAGCACATCGTATTCTCCGCTGCGCAGTCCCGCCAGAATCTTCACGCGGTCCAGCGTGCCCACGTCGCTGTGGATGTAGGCCGTGGGCACGTCGTGGGCCAACAGGTATTCGCTCAGCTCCTCGGCCATGCGCTTGGTGAGGGTGGTCACCAGCACGCGCTCGTGGCGCTCGCGCCGCTGGCGTATCTCTTCCATCAGGTCGTCGATTTGATGCTCCGAGGGGCGCACCTCTATCTCTGGGTCGAGCAGACCCGTGGGGCGTATCAGCTGCTCCACCACCACGCCCTCGGCCTCGGCCAGCTCATAGTCGGCGGGCGTGGCCGAGACGTAGATGACCTGGTGCACCATCTGCTGGAACTCCTGGAAGGTGAGGGGACGGTTGTCGAAGGCGGCGGGCAGGCGGAAGCCATACTCCACCAGATTGGTCTTGCGGGCACGGTCGCCGCCATACATGGCACCTATCTGCGGCACCGAGACGTGGCTCTCGTCGATGAAAAGCAGGAAGTCGCGGGGGAAGAAGTCGAGCAGACAATAGGGGCGCTCGCCTGCCTTGCGCCCGTCGAAATAGCGCGAGTAGTTCTCGATGCCCGAGCAGTGGCCCAGCTCCTTGATCATCTCCATGTCGTACTCCACGCGCTCTTTGATGCGAGCAGCCTTCAGCTCGTCGCCCAGCTCTTGGAAGAAGGCCACCTGCTTCACCAAGTCGTCCTGAATGTCGTGGATGGCCTTCTGCGTCTGCTCTTCGGTGGTCATGAAGAGGTTGGCGGGGTAGAGCTTGTAGTCGGCATAGCGGCCCAGGCGGTCCATCGTCACGGGGTCCAGCTCTTCTATGCTGTCAATCTCGTCGTCCCAGAACGTCACGCGCAGCACAATCTCGTTGTAGGCCATGTAGATGTCTACCGTGTCGCCCTTCACGCGGAAGTTGCCGCGCTCCAGTGTCAGGTCGTTGCGCACATAGAGCGACTGCACCAGTTTGCGCAGCAGCACGTTGCGGTCGATGCTCTGCCCTTGGCGAATCTCTATCACGTTCTCCGACAGCGCGTTGGGGCTCCCCATGCCGTAGATGCACGAGATAGACGACACCACGACCACGTCTCTGCGCCCCGACAGCAGCGCCGAAACGGCGCTCAGGCGCAATCGGTCTATCTCCTGGTTGATGGCCAGGTCTTTCTCGATATAGGTGTCGGTGTGGGGCAGGTAGGCCTCGGGCTGGTAGTAGTCGTAGTAGCTGACGTAGTACTCCACGGCGTTTTCGGGGAAGAACCCGCGCATCTCCTCATAGAGCTGCGCCGCCAGCGTCTTGTTGTGGCTCAGGATAAGGGTGGGGCGGTTCACCTGGGCGATGACGTTGGCCATGGTGAACGTCTTGCCCGAACCGGTGACGCCCAGCAGCACCTGCGAGCGGTCGCCGCGCAGCACGCCGTCGGTGAGCTGGCGGATGGCTTCAGGCTGGTCGCCCGTGGGCTGGTATTTCGATGTGAGCTTGAATTTCATTTCGTGCGCAAAGGTGCAAGAATACGATGGCCTGTCGAGTGGCGCTATTCCAATGGAATGTCGGGATGCTGAACAGCCAGCGGCAGGTCTTTCTGCGAGAGGTAGAACATGTAGAGGACGACGGGCTTTGTGCCGCGGTTCTCGCCGTGGTGGACCGTTCCCACCATCTCGACGACAGCCTCGCCCTCGTGGACTACTTTCTCCTGGCCGTCCTGTCCGATAATGGTCAGCTCGCCCTGAACCAGCACACCGTAGTTCATTGCTACATGATGGTGCCATCCCAGTTTCTGACCGGCAGGAAACACATATTTCACGGCCACCAGTTCCGGGCGTCCCTGCGGATAGTCGGGCAATTCTGCGCCGTCCCAGCTTTGGCTGGTGCGTATCAGTTCGGTAGCCTCGACTTGCTGTTGCGCCGCAACGCCGTTCTCGGTCTGACCAAGCGTTTCCTCCGTCGCCGGGATGTTGGTGCTGGATTTCTTGCACGAAGTCAGCGCATTCTGGCCAAGGATGATGAGAGTGGCGGTCAGCACACAATAGAGAATCCTTTTCATTGTCTTTTCTGTTTTTATGGTATCGTTTTCGAATCGATGCAATTGTGGTGCAAAGATAGCCAAAAAAAGTGGTATAGGCAAGGATATGTCTGCTTTTTTATGGATTGACGAGCAGAATGAGTCCTTTTTCCGATGCTATACGTCCCGTAATTGTTCTGCGAATCCATTATCTGCCATCAGCATCAGATGCACTTCGATGCGGATAATCATTTATGAAAGAATGTTAAGTTGGAGGTGAAAATGAATAATCAACCACCTCCAAAACTCGTTTATTTTCAACGAGCATACTTTTGACTGAAAATACGCGAGTTTTGAGAGGGTTTGCTAAACGGCTGAGCAAAAGAAGGTTAAGGCTGAATAGGAGAAAAATACGCTCTTCTGGCTTTCAAAAGTCAACGCCAAATTTTTATACGGCGTTGACTTTTTAAAAAATGGCGTGCTTAAAAAGACGAGAAACAGGGCGAAAAACGTAAAAATGATTGCACAAAACCGCCCCGTCTGTGCAAATTTTTGCCTTTCCACTCCCTTTTTCGCGTTTGCCGCCCTTGCCAAAAAGGCCAAAAGCGGCCAAAACCAGCCGTCCCTTATTCCAGAATGCGTTCCTCTCGTGAACTTTTTGACAGGGGAAATTTTGAACACCATTTGCCATCTAAAGCGTCAGTCGTTTGTTCTGGTGTATAGCCGAATGGGGCAAACGCTATGTCAAGATATGAAAAAGCGCAACCGTAGGATTGATAACAATGGTAAACGCATGCGTTTTGGGGTATGGGGCACAGCAAATAGAACAACCTATTTCGTAAATGCGTGAGAAAAGCCCTTTTTTCTTTTGCATTTCTCTCTGTTTTTTTGTACCTTTGCAGTCTAAACCGATTGCAGCATGAACGACGACGTGAAACGCATCCCCTACGGCATCAGCGACTTCCGGCAGCTGAGGCGCGACAACTTCTACTATAAGACAAGACAATGTTTATAGAGCTGCTGCGCATAAATGGTTACGACAACTAGGTAAAAAACTACGTGATTCTATGAAATTACTCCCAAATGTGCTTGTTGTAGCGAAGTGGCGCGATGGCGTGGTCAGACTACTGATGCTATGTTTGTTCTTTGCCCTGCAGATGGATGCGTTTGCGGTGGATGTAGAGACGACCGACCATCTCAATGTGTATTATCCCGAGTTCACAAAGATGGACTTGGTGTGTGGGCAGATGCCAAAGCCGACGCAGAAGGATGTGGAGTTCTGTTGCGAGGCAGCTTTCACGGGCGAGCTGCTGTTGAAGTTCGAGCACCAGAACATTGCCGACAACCATATCTGCAATGGGGCGATGAAGAAGGGCTATCGCTGCAAGGCCAATTCTGGCGCCTTCGTCTGGGGCAAGGGCAAATGGAAGTTCATGAGGAAAGCCAGTTTCCCCACCGAGGCTGGTGGTTGGAACATGGGCTTCTGCCAGTTGCTGATTGTCTACAATGGCAGTGCCAGGCCTATCAGTGAAAAGATGAGGCCCCGCAAGAGCATCTACAGGGCTTTGTGCGAGAAAGGTGGTCGGTTGTGCATCATCGAGGCGAAGAAAACCATGAAGTACGAGACGTTCGTGCAGCAACTGACCAACTATAAAGTAACCCATGCCCTTTATTTGGATATGGGCATGGGTTGGAACTATGCGTGGTATCGCGACGAAGCCGGGGAGGTGAAGGAAATCTTCCCAGAAAGCAAATGGGTTCCTAACTATGTGTTCAGAACCAATTGGGTCACCTTCTATCATTGACGTGACTTATACCCTCAGCTCCCAAAATGCGACGGCGGCAGCTGCTGCCACGTTGAGCGAGTCGACACCGTGGTGCATGGGGATGCGCACGGTGTAGTCGGCTTTGCTGATGGTGGAGTGGGGGAGTCCGTCGCCCTCGGTGCCCATGATGAGTGCCAGGCGGGGTTCGGCTTTCAGGCTGGGATGGTCTAAGGGCACCGATTGGTCGGTGAGCGCCATCGCTACCGTTTTGAAATCGAGCTGATGGAGCGTGCTGAGGTCGTCGACCCACGTCCACGGCACCAGAAACACGCTGCCCATGCTGACGCGCACGGCGCGGCGGTTCAGCGGGTCGCACGAGTCGGGCGTGAGCAGCACCGCGTTGATGCCCAAGGCTGCCGCTGAGCGGAAGATGGCGCCGATGTTCGTGGTGTCGCAGACGCTGTGGATGACCACCACGCGACGGGCATCCCTGCACACTTCTTCGATGGCAGGTGGCTGGGGACGCCTCATGGCGCAGAGCACCCCGCGCGTCAGCGTGTAGCCCGTCAGATGGGCCAGCAGGTCGCGACTGCCCGTGTAGATGGGCACGTCGGCGGGCAGTTGCTCCACGATGTCCTTCGCGTCGCCGTCGATGTGGTGTCGCTCGCACAACAGCGCCACGGGCTGCATGCCAGCGCCGAGCGCTACACGTATCACCTTCGGACTCTCCACGATGAAGATGCCCTTCTCAGGCTCCACCTTGTTCCTTAGTTGTGCCTCCGTCAAGTTGCCGAATAGCTGCACCCTCGCGTCGTCCAGCGACGCTATCTCTGTCACCTCTCGCATGTTTTTGTCACAAAGAATATCCACAAAGAACACAGAATGCACAGTGAATAACCTGAGTCTTCCGTGTCCTCTGTGGACGAGATTTGTTTTTGTCGAATGAGCGGCAGCTTAGTCGACACTATTCTCCGGACGCAGCTGGCGCACCACGGCACCTGCCTGCCACATCTCCTGGTTGCGCATGGCCTCCAGTTCCTTCTCCAGTCCAGCGCGGTAGTCGGGCTTCGAGTTCGAGTCGATGCTGATCTGTGCCTCGATGCCGCTCTTCACCGAGAGGTAGAGCCACTCCATGACGGGCTTGATGGCATCGTGGAAGCGGGGTGCCCAGTCGAGGGCGCCGCGCTGGGCGGTGGTGCTGCAGTTGGCATACATCCAGTCCATGCCGCGCTCGCCGAAGAGCGGGCCAAGGCTTTGGGTGAGTTCCTCAACGGTTTCGTTGAAGGCCTCCGAAGGTGAGTGTCCGTGCTCGCGCAGCACTTCATACTGGGCCAGCAGCAATCCCTGGATGGCACCCATCAGCGAGCCACGCTCACCGGTGAGGTCGCTGGTTGCTTCGCGCTCGAACGTGGTCTTGAAGAGATAGCCAGCGCCGATGCCGATGCCGAAGGCGATGGTCTTCTCCTCGGCCTTGCCGCTGGCATCCTGATAGACGGCATACGAGCAGTTCAGACCGCGACCCTCGCAGAACATGGTGCGCAGACTGGTGCCGCTGCCCTTCGGGGCAACGAGAATCACGTCGACATCCTTCGGTGGAACGACGCCCGTGCGGTCGCTCCAGTTGATGGCGAAGCCGTGTGAGTAGTAGAGCGTCTTGCCCGGGGTGAGGTGCTTCTTGATGGTGGGCCACACCTGTATCTGTCCGGCATCGCTGAGCAGCATGCAGAGGATGGTGCCACGCTGGGCGGCCTCTTCGATGCTGAAGAGCGTCTTGCCCGGCACCCAGCCGTCGGCCACAGCCTTTTCGAAGGTCTTGCCCTCGCGCTGGCCCACGATGACGTTGAAGCCGTTGTCGCGCAGGTTGCAAGCCTGGCCGGGGCCTTGGATGCCGTAGCCGATGACGGCGATGACCTCGTCTTTCAATACTTCGCGTGCTTTCTCAAGTGAGAACTCCTTGCTGGTGACCACTGTCTCGATGACGCCACCAAAATTCATTTCTGCCATAATTCTTTGAATATGATTATTGAGTTGATATAATTCTGGGCCGCAAAGTTATCAAATTGTAATGGAATAACCAAATGTTCTTGCGCTTTTGTTGTTGCCGCTGGCGTTTTTCTTGTCGCTTGTCAGTTGCCGCTCTTTTCTTTTATGGGTCATGCGCGGCGAAAATATAGAACGCTCCAATTTTTTGCGAACGACGCTGGTTGGATGGTTTATGCAAATCGCATTTCCTGTTCCCTGTGTTTATAATAGATTTTCTTCTTTTCTTTTAGGACATCAATGACCATTTGAACAACGGCTTTTGCCATGTTGCATGGTACGGCGTTGCCTATCTGCGTATACTTCATCGATTGGGAGCCATGGAATTGATAGCCGCGTGGGAACGTCTGGATGAGGGCGGCTTCAGCAACTGTAATACGACGGAGATAGTCTGGAACATTGGTCGATTCAGGCGCTTTGGGGTTATGAGACAGGTCTTCGAAATAAGTTTCAACCCAAGGTTTTGAATTGTTGTAGAGTTCCTCTTCGTCTATGATGGGTGTTTTATTGCCGCCCATCGACGCGGGAAGAGTGGCAGAATAACTATCAAGGCGAAGCGGACGACCAAGACCATTGAATATCATGCCCGCGTAAGGAGTCTTACGGAGTACAGGATGGTGTGCCAATGTGATTTTGGCTTTGCAAACGTCTTGATTGTTGCCGGTTCCCGCTTTGTCAAGGGTCATTAGAACTTCACGCACCGTCTTTGCTGGCTTACCATAAGGCTTTATCATCTTTTCAAGGTCTGGTATGAGCATAGAATCGCCACGAAACCCAATGACAAAGATTCGCTCACGGGCTTGGGGAACGTCAAAGTCCTTGGCATTTAGCACCATGAAGTTCACTGAATAGCCAAGGTCGCGCATGGCTTTGATAAGGAGATTGCGAGTCCCTTCCCATTTTTGCAATGTGCCAAGTGCCTTAACGTTTTCCATAATGAAAGCGCGAGGCATCAGCATCTTCAACACTGCTATATAGCTCCAAATGAGCTGGCTGCGCTTGTCGTTAGCGTCCATTTTACCTGCTACAGAAAAGCCTTGGCATGGTGGGCCGCCGATAACTAACGAAATGTCGTTCAACCCGTCCAGTTCCTTCATCTTTTCGTTGATGTCGCCACAGACAATGTGATTGCCAATGTTCACTCGATAAGTCTGGCAAGCCTCCTTCATCATGTCGTTTGCCCATATCACGTTGGCACCAGCTTGGATGGCACCGATGTCCAACCCACCTGCACCAGAGAATACCGATACGGTACGAATGTCCTTTTCGTTGTCTGCCATCATCATAGGAATCATTTTCGGTGCAAAGATACTAATAATTTTGGTAATTATGTTGTAAGTTGTTTCTTTTTTTGTACTTTTGTAGGCAAAAACTCAGCATCACACAATATGATAGATTTCGATAAACTCCACAAGAAAGCCGCCAAGCGGAAGAATAGTTTTGTAGAGGCTCGCATAGAAAAGCCAATACACGACATCTGTCGCAATCAAAACAAAGCTCCCATCAGATATTTGATGTCAGGCATGGTAGCCAAAATTGAAAAGCCGTCAATCAATCTATACAAGCCCATTAGCGCCCTTGGTGGAGATGATGCTTATGAGGGCAGAGGCTATGATGAACGCGTAGTTGAACCATACGTGTTGAAATATCAATTGCCATGCAATGCCACTACAGCGTTTCTCACGCCATCATTTAGGAAAATCGACCGCCCTCTTGCTCGAGAGATGTTTGCTACGAGTCGACCGCCTGAGCCTTATTTTTGGATGATGGATGTTATTGCTTACGTTGAACTTTATCCACAAAAAGCAGAGTCTGTATTGCTCGAAATTATCCGTAATCTGATTATAATAAAGGCAGAGAACGAACAGAGACTTCATGAGCAGTTGGCCAAGATTAAGGCGGGAAGCGAAATAACGATGCTTTCATCCGAGGAAATCGTCAATCTCATAGTGCAGCATATAAAATGCAAGAATTCAAGTCGTTTGCCTGTGTTGGTGGTGGCAGCAGCTTACGCATCGGTGAAAGATTTGATTGGCGAACAAGCCAAAGACTTGCTTTCACATCAAGCTGCCGACAGGCAGACTGGGGCATTAGGCGACGTGGAGATTACGTTGCTGACCGAAGAGGATACCATCACGTGCTATGAAATGAAAAGTAAGGCCGTATTGAAAACCGATATAGAAAAAGGCATTGAGAAGATGGGAAAGCATGGCTCTCATATAGATAATTACATTTTCATTACGACCGAACCAATAGACCGCGAAGTGGACGAATATGCCAAAAGTCTTTACCGCGAAATGGGTACTGAAGTCGTCGTCCTTGATTGTATTGGCTTCCTGCGGCACTTCCTTCATTTCTTCCACCGTCGTCGCATTCAGTTCCTCGACAACTATCAGGAACTTTTGCTCAAGGAACCAACAAGTTCTGTGTCTCAAGCATTGAAAGATGCTTTCCTCGCTTTGAGGGTGGCTGCTCAAGAGTAATTGGTTTGTGTTTTGGCATTATTACACATTAAGGAATAATAAACAAGAGGCACTCCATTGCAGGGAAGTGCCTCTTGTCTGTTTTGTCTTATATAGTTTGAAGCACCAACTGCTCCACCACCTGGGGGAAATGCTCCATCTCCAGCACGTGCTCCTTGCTGGCAATGTCGTCGGGGGTGTCGGTGGGTTCGAGGTCTACGCTGAACTGTGCGATGATGTCGCCCTCGTCGCACTGGGGGGTCACGTAGTGCACAGTCATGCCTGTCACTGTTTCGCCGGCAGCCTTTACGGCCTCATGCACATGATGCCCCCACATACCTTTGCCTCCAAACTTAGGCAGCAGGGCGGGGTGAAGGTTCACCATCTTGCGGGGGAAGGCATCGATGAGATAGGTGGGCACCAGCGGCAGGAAGCCAGCCAGAACCACGAAGTCGATGGCGTACTGCTGCATCAGCGGCAGCATCACTTCGGGCTTGGTCAACTCGGCCCTGGGCACCACCACGCTGGGCACCCCCAGACGGGCTGCGCGCCCCAGCACCAGCGCATCTGACTTGTTGCACACCACCAGCACCACGCGGGCGCACTCTTTGTTGCTGAAATATTTGATTAGATTCTCGCAGTTTGAGCCGCTGCCAGAGGCAAACACGGCTATGTTGATGGTTTTCATTTTTTATGTCGTAGGTTTGGTAAAGAGAATAGGGGGAAGAAGTCAGCTTTCGGCGGCGGCCAGCAGTATCTCGCTCAGTGTGGGGTGGATGTGCACCATGTAGCGCAGCTGCTCCACGGTGGCTCCCATGCACATCAGCACACTGGCCTCCTGCACCAGATCGGCACTGTGGGCACCAAAGGCGTGGCATCCCACGATGCGGCCAGCACCTGGCAGACTCAGCAGCTTCAGCATACCTTCCGTCTCGTTCATCGTCAGGGCCTTACCGTTGGCGCGGTGGAAGGCCTTGCGGCATTCGTAGGGTGTGCCCTCCTGCTTTAGCTGGTCTTCGCTCTTGCCCACACAGGCGGCCTCTGGCTGGGTGAAGATGGCGGCGGGGATGATATTCGACAGAGTTGCTGGGTTGAATGGGGGTAATGGGCGATTTGGGCTTTCTATATGATTAAATAGGATATGTTCCACCACCATCTTGGCTTGGGCCTCGGCAGCATGAGCCAGCATCTGACGGCCGTTCACGTCGCCGATGGCATAGATGCCTTTCACGGTGGTTTCAAAATGGTTGTCCACGTGGATGCCCGTGCGCTCGTCGTAGTCGAAACCGGCGCGTGCGAAGTCGGGCTGTATGTTGGGCTTGCGCCCGGTGGCCATCAGGATGGCGTCGGCATCGATGTCGGCCAGGCGCTCCACCGCCGTCTTCATGTGGAATTTGATGCCCCGTTTCTCCATCAGTTTGCGCAGTCGTTTGGCAATGTCGCTGTCGAGCATGGGCAGACACTCCTTCAGATACTCCGTGACGGTGACTTCGCTGCCGAAGCGCTGGAAGATGCTGGCAAACTCCATGCCGATGACACCCGCGCCGATGATGGCAAGACGGTGGGGCAGGGTGGTGGCTTGCAACAGCTCGGTGCTGGTCATCAGGCGGGGGTCGTCGATGTCGGGCAGGGGCAGCATCTTGGCACTGCTGCCCGTGGCTACGATGATGTTGGGTGCCTGTCCGCACCATTCACCCTCAGCCGCTGTGACCACCCTCACCGTGTGGGCATCAACAAACTCGGCCTGTCCGCGCAGCAGGGTGATGCCGGGGGCACCGAGCAGCGTCTCCACGCCATTGCGCAACTGTTGCACCACCAGTGGCTGGCGCTGCACGGCCTCTTCGAACGAAGCGCTGTGCACGTATGTCTTCGTGGGTATGCAGCCTCGGTTGAGGCAGGTGCCGCCCACCTGGTCTTTCTCAATAATCACCACTTGCAGGCCCCGCTTGGCGGCCAGCTCGGCGGCACGGTAGCCACCAGGCCCCGCGCCGATGACAATTAAGTCAGAATTCATCATCACCTTTGAACTTTAAACTATAACTATATAACTTTGAACGTTGATGTCAATGGTCACTCTCCGTTGTCGTGCTTGCGATAGAACCCCTGCTCCACGCTGTCGATGCGGAGCACCAGCGAGTCGGGCGTGAGCAGCACCAGCTCGGCCGTGTCGGTGGCCAATGCTTGTTGGTTGCCCAGCGAGTCGGTGAAAGCCTCGGTGAGCAGCAGCTTTCCGTTGTTGATGCACCACTGGCGATAGAGCTTCACGCGGTCGTACACCAGTGGGTTGTCTTCATCCTCCGAGCTGATGTTCAGTCGAAAACCTATGGGCAGGGCCGCGCTGTCGATCTTGAGCGAGAACCCATACTCCTTCTCTTGCTTCAGCAGTTGGCGTATGGAGTCGGGCTGCATGGCCAACAACGCTTCTTCGCTCATTCCTTCCATGCCAGCCTTGCGGCGCAGCTTGGGCAGCATCTTTTGGCACCACTGGCCCAGAAGGTCTTGCGTCACCACCACCATGCTCACCCGCGAGGTGTCGGTGGCGTCGCGCAGCATGGCCATTCTGTCGCCCACGCGCAACGAGCCAAACACCCTGTGTGCCTTGTAGGCTTCAAGGATGGACAGCGTGTCGGGGTCGGAGCCGTCGTATGGGTCGTTGAGGTAGACGAGGATGCTGTCGTTGGTGCCGTCGCACACCAGCGCATAGATGGTGGCGTCGTCAGAATCTCGCACAGGTTGGGGCAAGGTCTTCACCTTTTTGGCATCGTAATGACAGGCTGCTGTCAGAAGTGCAGCAACCATCAGGAGTGCCGATAAAAAAATATTTTTCATGTTGTGGTTTTATATCAGGCACAAAGGTACGAATAAGCGGGGGAAAAAATCAATAAAATGGCTGTCGCCACCACTTTTTTCACATAATTTATCATTCTGCCTACACGCATATCACTCTTTTTTGCTATCTTTGCACACAATTTAGTAAACGATAACCAAAAATTTTAAAACTATGGGAAAAAAGAAAATCAAATTCAGCCTTGTCTACCGCGACATGTGGCAGTCGAGCGGAAAGTTTCAACCACGTAAGGATCAGCTGGAGCGCATCGCCCCCGTCATCATCGACATGGGCTGCTTTGCCCGTGTGGAGACCAATGGCGGTGCCTTCGAGCAGGTGAACCTGATGGCTGGCGAGAACCCCAACCTGGCCGTGCGCGCCTTCTGCAAACCGTTTAACGAGGTGGGCATACAGACCCACATGCTCGACCGCGGACTGAATGCCCTGCGTATGTATCCCGTGCCCGACGACGTGCGCGAGCTGATGTATAAGGTGAAGCACGCACAAGGCGTTGACATCCCCCGCATCTTCTGTGGCCTGAACGACACGCGCAATATCATCCCCAGCATCAAGTGGGCCAAGGCCGCCGGCATGATTCCGCAGGCCACGCTCTGCATCACCACCAGTCCGGTGCACACGGTGGAGTACTACAGCGCCATCGCCGACGAGGTGATAGCCGCTGGGGCCGAGGAGATATGCCTGAAGGATATGGCTGGCATTGGGCAGCCCGCCCTGCTGGGTGCGCTCACGAAGAGCATCAAGACGAAGCACCCCGACATCATCATACAGTATCATGGACACTCAGGCCCCGGCCTATCGATGGCCTCGATACTGGAGGTGTGCAACAACGGCGCCGACATCATCGACACCGCCATCGAGCCGCTCAGCTGGGGCAAGGTGCATCCCGACATCATCAGCGTGCAGTCGATGCTGAAGAACGAGGGCTTTGAGGTGGCCGATATCAACATGAACGCCTACATGCAAGCCCGCACGCTGACGCAGGAGTTTATCGACGACTGGCTGGGCTACTTCATCAACCCTGCCAACAAGCACATGTCGTCGTTGCTCCTGGGCAGCGGTCTGCCTGGTGGCATGATGGGAAGCATGATGGCCGACCTGGGTCCCATCCAGAGCATGATCAACAAGCTGCGCGAGAAGAAGGGCGAGCCGACGCTGACGATGGACGACATGCTGGTGAAGCTGTTCAACGAGGTGGAGTATGTGTGGCCGCGCGTGGGTTATCCTCCACTGGTGACGCCGTTCTCGCAGTACACCAAGAACATCGCCCTGATGAACCTGCTCACGATGGAGCAGGGCAAGGGCCGCTATGTGATGATGGACGATGCCATCTGGGGCATGATCCTTGGCAAGAGTGGCAAGGTGCCCGGCACCATCGCCCCCGAGTTTGTGGAACTGGCCAAGAAGCAGGGCCGCGAGTTTACCGACGTAGACCCGCACACGCTGCTGCCCAACGCCCTCGACGGCTTCAAGAAGGAGATGGACGAGAACGGCTGGGACTACGGTCAGGATAACGAAGAATTGTTCGAGCTGGCCATGCACCCCGAGCAGTATCGCCCCTTCAAGAGCGGACAGGCGAAGAAGCAGCTGCTGGCCGACATCCAGAAGGCCAAGGATGCCCGTCTGGGCGGTGCCAAGGTCAAGCCCGAAGAACTGGCCGCACTGAAGCACGCCAAGGCCGACGCCTTGGTATGCCCCTCGGCCGGACAGATTTTCTACGAGTTCAACGGCGACGGCGAGTGCGCCCCCTGCATCGAGCCGTTCATCGGCCAGAAGTATGAGGAGGGTCAGACCTTCTGCTACCTCGTGGAGAAATGGGGCGAGATTGTGCCCATCCCCGCTGCACTGGGTGGCAAGCTGGTGGACATCAGCGCCAAGCAGGGCGCCAAGGTGCGCAAGGGCGACGTGCTGGCTTGGATAGAGCGTGTATAAGTAGCGGCACTCGTGCCGATGAACGGAGCCGCCTTTCGGTTGGCTTTTCGAGTACGGTTGAAAAGACGGTGAAGCCGTCTCCGCTCAATAGCCGCAGGTCGGAACGACCTGCGGCTATTGAGCGGAGACGCTTTCAGCGTCTGGAATCTTCAAAAAACGCTACCGTCTTTTCAACCTTACGTGGTTTTTTCTGAAGAATCCAGCCGAAGGGTGGCTCCCTTTTTGGGGCCTCCACCCCGCCCCTGATTCCGTATGGGTTGAAAAGACGGTGGCGTTTTTTGAAGATTCACCGTCTTTTCAACCGCAGGTAGAATTATTTACGGAATCTGCAAACAATTCACTAACTTGGATGATTCATGGAGTTGCAGGAGTTGCAGGAGTACAGGAGTTCTGACAATAGTTCTGCATCATGTCATCCTCTGACAACAAAACTATCGTCTGAACTCCTGCAACTCCCAATCATTTCAATGAATAATGTAGGCTAAAAAAAGTGATGACATGCAGGTGAGCATGGCTGATGACGAGCGAAATGGGGTGCATTCAGTAGAGGCGGCGCACGACAAACAGGGAGCGGGAGGCACCGCAGAGGGAAAAGGGGCATGCTTTTTAGGTTGGCAGCGGGCGGGGACATGATTGGCAGCGGCAAATTTATGAGTGAGGATGAATATTATTTCAAAAAAGCACCACCATTTTTTCATAAAGCACCGTCAAATTTTCAGCCGCCCATGAAGGAAAAATATTGGCTCTTCTTCTTCGTTCTTCTTTTTTCTTTGTACCTTTGCACCCAAATTCAAAACCACACATTCATGATGACAATTTATTTCTTCAAAACTCCTTCGGGGAGCGTGATAGCCACGCAGGCCGACCACCAGCTGGCTCAAGACGAAACACAAAAGCTATGTTGGCTCTATGGCGGGGCAGAGCAGCTCAGCGCCACGACGCTCGACGGATTCTTCGTGGGTCCGCGCCGCGAGATGGTCACCCCGTGGTCGACCAACGCAGTGGAGATCACGCAGAACATGGCCATGCAGGGCATACACCGCATAGAGGAATACTTCCCTGTGGCATCGAAGGATGCCGACCACGACGAGATGCTGCAGCGCATGTACGACGGGCTGGACCAAGACATCTTCACCGTGAACATCAAGCCCGAACCCATCAAGCATGTGGAGAACCTGGAGGAATACAACGAGCAGGAGGGACTGGCCCTCTCGCCTGAAGAAATAGAGTACCTGCACGGTCTGGAGCGCCAGAACGGGCGTCCGCTGACCGACAGCGAGATTTTCGGCTTCGCCCAAATCAACAGCGAGCATTGCCGCCACAAGATTTTCGGAGGCACCTTCATCATCGACGGCAAAGAGATGGAGTCGAGCCTCTTCCAGATGATTAAGAAGACGACGCAAGAGAACCCAGGAAAGATTCTCTCTGCCTATAAAGATAATGTGGCCTTCGCCCGTGGCCCCGTGGTGGAGCAGTTTGCCCCCGCCGACCAGTCGACGAGCGACTGGTTTCGTGTGAAGGACATCGAGAGCGTCATCTCACTGAAGGCCGAGACCCACAACTTCCCCACCACGGTGGAACCCTTCAACGGTGCTGCCACGGGCACGGGCGGCGAGATTCGCGACCGTATGGGCGGTGGCACAGGCTCTTGGCCCATCGCCGGAACGGCGGTCTACATGACGGCCTATCCCAGACTGAAGGAAGACGCTGAATGCGGAGTGAAAGGGGCATCAGCCTCTTCTGCTACCGCAAGTCAAGAGTCACCTTCACTCCCCTCCAACAGAGACTGGGAGGACATCCTGCCAGTGCGCGAATGGCTCTACCAGACACCGGAGCAGATTCTCATTAAGGCATCGAACGGTGCCAGCGACTTCGGCAACAAGTTCGGCCAGCCGCTCATCTGCGGCTCCGTGCTCACCTTTGAGCATCAGGAAGCCCAACAGTCAGAGGCCACAAAGTATGCCTACGACAAGGTGGTGATGCTGGCTGGCGGCGTGGGCTATGGCACCAGACGCGACTGTCTGAAGAAGGAGCCACAGCCCGGCAACAAGGTGGTGGTGGTAGGCGGCGACAACTACCGCATCGGCCTCGGTGGCGGCAGCGTCTCCAGTGTCGACACGGGTCGCTACAGCAGCGGCATCGAGCTGAACGCCGTGCAGCGCGCCAACCCCGAGATGCAGAAGCGCGCCTACAACCTGGTGCGGGCCCTCTGCGAGGAGGATGTCAACCCCGTCGTCAGCATCCACGACCATGGTAGCGCCGGACACCTGAACTGCCTCTCGGAGCTGGTGGAGGAATGCGGCGGACGCATCGACATGACCAAGCTGCCCATTGGCGACCAGACCCTCTCGTCGAAAGAGATTATCGCCAACGAGAGTCAGGAGCGCATGGGTCTGCTCATCGACGAGAAGCACATCGACCACGTGCGCCAGATAGCCGAGCGCGAGCGTGCCCCGCTCTACGTCGTCGGCGAGACCACGGGCGATGCCCACTTCAGCTTCGTGCAGGGCGACGGCGTGAAGCCCTTCGACCTCGACGTGGCCCAGATGTTTGGCCACTCGCCCAAGACCGTGATGCGCGACAACACCGTGGAGCGCCACTATGCCCCCGTGGAGTATAGGATAGATTCTATAGACCTTATAGATTATATAGAGAGAGTGCTGCAGCTGGAGGCCGTGGCTTGCAAAGACTGGCTGACGAATAAGGTGGACCGCTCGGTGACGGGCAAGATTGCGCGCCAGCAGTGCCAAGGCGTGTTGCAGCTGCCGCTGAGCGACTGTGGCGTGGTGGCCCTCGACTATCGTGGCCGACGCGGCATCGCCACCGCCCTGGGACATGCCCCACAGGCCGGACTGGCCGACCCTGCCGCTGGCAGCGTGCTCAGCGTGGCCGAGGCCCTGACCAACATCGTGTGGGCACCACTCACCGACGGTCTGGGCAGCGTGAGCCTGAGCGCCAACTGGATGTGGCCCTGCCGCTCGCAAGAGGGCGAGGACGCGCGACTCTATCAGGCGGTGAAAGCCCTGAGCGACTTCTGCTGCGACCTGCACATCAACGTGCCCACGGGCAAGGACTCGCTCTCGCTCTCGCAGCAATATCCCAATGGCGAGAAGATCATCTCGCCGGGAACGGTCATCGTCAGCGCCGGTGGCGAGGTGAGCGATGTACGCCGTGTGGTCAGCCCCGTGCTGAACAACAACAAGCGCTGCTCGCTCTATCACATCGACTTCTCCTTCTGCGAGCAGCGGCTGGGTGGTTCCGCCTTCGCACAAAGCTTGGGCAAGGTGGGCGACGATGTGCCCACGGTGGAGAATCCCGATTACTTTGCCGATGCCTTCAACGCTATTCAGGAACTCATCAGGCGCGGCTGGGTCATGGCAGGCCACGACATCTCGGCCGGCGGACTCATCACCACGCTCTTGGAGATGTGCTTCGCCAACACCGAGGGCGGACTGCACATCAACCTGCACGACCTCTGCCCCGACGGCGACATCGTCAAGGCACTCTTTGCCGAGAACCCCGGCGTGGTGATTCAGGTGAGCGACGAGCACAAGTTTGAGTTCCGCGAATTCATGGAGGACGAGGGCATTGGCTATGCCAAGATAGGCTATCCCATTGAGGACAGCCGCGAGCTGGTGATATTGTGGCCCGGTCAGGAGAACGATAATAGTGCAAATAGCCAGATAACCCTCGACATCGACCACCTGCGCGATGTGTGGTACAAGACCAGCTATCTCCTCGACCGCAAGCAGAGTTTCAACGGCAAGGCCCGCGAACGCTTTGAGAACTATAAGCAACAGCCCATTGAGATGAAATTCCCCCGTGGCTTCAAGGGCACATTGGCCAGCTATGGCCTTTCATGGAAGAAGAAGGATGGCGAAGCTGCCCCGAAGGCGGCCATCATCCGCGAGAAGGGCACCAATGGCGACCGCGAGATGGCCTACAGCCTCTATCTGGCTGGCTTCGACGTGAAGGACGTGATGATGACCGACCTCATCAGCGGCCGCGAGACCCTCGACGAGGTGCAGATGATTGTCTTCTGCGGCGGCTTCTCCAACAGCGACGTCCTCGGCTCGGCCAAGGGATGGGCTGGCGCCTTCCTCTACAACCCCAAGGCCAAGGAGGCCCTCGACCGCTTCTATGCCCGCCCCGACACCCTCTCGCTGGGCATCTGCAACGGATGTCAGCTCATGGTGGAGCTGGGGTTGGTGGGTGCCGAGGGCGCTACAATGCAGCACAACGACAGCCACAAGTTTGAGAGCGGATTCATCACCCTGCAGATACCCAAGAACAACAGCGTGATGTTTGGCTCGCTCAGCGGCTCGAAGCTGGGCATCTGGGTGGCCCATGGCGAAGGCAAGTTCTCGCTGCCCGGCAAGGAGAGCGACTACAACGTCATTGCCAAGTTCAACTACCACGGCTATCCCGCCAACCCCAACGGCTCCGACTACGACGTGGCAGGCATCTGCTCGGCCGATGGGCGCCATCTGTGCATGATGCCCCATCTGGAGCGTGCCATCTTCCCGTGGCAGAACGCATGGTATCCCACTGGCAAGCGTATGGACGAGGTGACACCTTGGATGGAGGCCTTTGTGAACGCTCGTAAATGGTTGCAGACACGCTGATGAACATCTATTGGCAGAGCTTCGCCACTTTCTTCCGTGTTGGCCTGTTCACCCTTGGCGGTGGATATGCCATGATTCCCCTCATCCAGACCGAGGTGGTCGACCGCCACAAGTGGGTGTCGAAGGAGGAGTTTCTCGACTTGATAGCCATCGCGCAGAGTTGTCCCGGGGTCTTTGCCGCCAACATCAGCATCTTCATCGGCTACAAGCTGCGCAAGGTGCCCGGTGCCATCGTCACCTGTCTGGGCACGTGTCTGCCATCGTTCATCATCATCCTGCTCATTGCCATGTTCTTCCGCCAGTTTCAGGACAACCCTGTGGTGGCGAGCATCTTCCGAGGCATACGCCCCGCCGTGGTCGCTTTGATAGCCGTGCCCACGTTCAACTTGGCCAAGAGCGCCAAGATCACGTGGAGCACGTGCTGGATTCCCATCGTTTGTGCACTGGCCATCTGGCTGCTGGGTGTCTCGCCCATCCTCGTCATCCTGTTGGCGGCCATCGGCGGCTATGTCTACGGCACCCTGATAAAACCCACGGAATAATCCCGGAAACTCCGAAAATTCCGAAAATTCTGAATATTCTGAATATTCCGAAAATTCGGAAAAAAAACCGTTAAAAAGAACCTGTTGAGGACATGATATTCCTTCAGTTGTTTGTCACTTTCTTCCAGATAGGCCTGTTCGGCTTCGGCGGCGGCTACGGCATGCTCTCGCTCATCCAGGGCGAGGTGGTGCACCACTGGGGGTGGATGACTACCAGCGAATTCACCGACATCGTGGCCATCAGCCAGATGACGCCCGGCCCCATCGGCATCAACTCGGCCACCTACTGTGGCTACACCGCTGTGCACAACGCCGGCATGGGCGAGACGATGGCTGTGCTGGGGTCGTGTGTGTCAACGTTTGCGCTGGTGTTGCCATCACTCATCCTGATGATGCTCATCGCCAAGATGTTCCTCAAATACATGAAGCACCCCACGGTGCAGAACGTCTTTGCAGGGCTGCGCCCCGCCGTGGTGGGCCTGCTCGCTGCCGCCACGTTGCTGCTGTGTACGCCCGAGAACTTCTCAACGCCGAAAGAGAATCCCTGGCAGTTCTGGATTAGCGTGTTCCTCTTCGTGGCTACGTTCGTGGGCACCAAGGTGTTCAAGGTGAACCCCATCAAGATGATTGCGATGGCAGGCTTTGCTGGACTGCTGTTGCTCTATTGACCCCTTAGAATAGATTTCGGATGAAAAAGAAACATTATATGCTACTGGCCGCTGCTGCCCTGCTGCTGATGGGTGCCACATGGGCTTGGACCATTTATCGTCAGTTTGCGGCGACGCTGCTGGCCGGTGCAGAGACACATTATTTATATATAGACAACGACGACACGGCCGACTCGGTGTTTGCCAAACTAAAGCCAGTCTCTACCGAGACGGGCATGAAAGGGCTGCAGCGCCTGGCCAGCCACTACGATTACGATGCCAATATCCGCACGGGGCGCTATGCCATAGAGCCGGGCAAGAAGACGCTCGATGTCTTCAGGCAGTTGCGCAATGCACAGCAGTCGCCCGTGATGCTCACCGTGCCCGAAGTGCGCACCATGGACCGCATGGCCGCTCGCCTCGGTGCCAAACTCATGCTCGACAGCACCGTTTTAGCCCAGTCGCTCACTAATCAGCAGTTCTGCCAGCAGTGGGGCTACGACACCGCCACCATCGCCTGCCTCTTCGTGCCCAACACTTACGAGGTGTATTGGAACGTGAGCCTCGATGCCCTGATGAAGCGCATGCAGAAAGAGCACGACAACTATTGGAACAACGACCGCCGCAAGAAGGCCGAAGTGCAAGGGCTGACACCCAACGAGGTGGCCACGCTGGCCAGCATCATCGACGAGGAGACGGCCAACAACGCCGAGAAGCCCATGATAGCCGGCATGTATCTGAACCGTCTGCACCGTGGCATGCTGCTGCAGGCCGACCCCACCGTGAAATTCGCCCTCGGCGACTTCACCCTGCGCCGTATATTGAACAAACATCTGGAGGTGGAGAGTCCCTACAATACCTACAAGTATGCCGGACTGCCTCCCGGCCCCATCCGCGTGCCCTCGGTGACGGCCATGGAGGCTGTGCTCAACCCGCAACAGAGCGACTATCTCTACATGTGCGCCAAGGAGGATTTCAGTGGCACCCACAACTTTGCCCGCACCCTTGCCGAGCACAACATCAACGCCCGCCGCTACCAACAGGCACTCAACAAACGGGGCATCAGGTAGCTTTTCGTTAGCTTTTTTTGCCTTTTGGCAGAAAAACGTCAGCTTTTTTTTCTTTTTCTCACCATAAATGCGTAACTTTGCGCTCTGATAGACAATCATTAAGCAAACATGGCGAGGCTTAGCACCCTCGGAAAGCTGGAAATGACCATAGATTTCGATAAGATGAATGGGCTGGTGCCCGCCATCGTGCAGGATGCTCACACGAAGAGCGTCCTCATGCTGGGGTTCATGAACAAGGACGCCTACGAGAAGACGATGCAGACGGGGCTGGTGACCTTTTGGAGTCGCACGCGACAGACGCTGTGGACCAAGGGCGAGACCAGCGGCAACACCCTACAGCTGGTGAGTATGTCGGTGGATTGCGACAACGACACGCTGCTGGTGAAGGCCATTCCTCATGGCCCCACCTGCCATACCGGCACCGACACCTGTTGGGGCGAAAGCAACGAGCCACGTCCCATCGATTTCTTGTGCGAGTTGCAAGACGTGGTAGAGCAGCGCCATCGCGACATGCCTGAGGGCAGCTACACCACGCGACTCTTCCGCGACGGCCCCGCCAAGATGGCGCAGAAAGTGGGCGAAGAAGCCTTGGAGACCGTCATCGAGGCCGTGGGCGGCAGCAACGAAAAGCTGGTCTACGAGGCCAGCGACATGCTCTACCACCTGATGGTGCTGCTCACCAGCCGTGGGCTGCGCATCGACGACCTGGCCTTGGAGCTGAAACGACGCCACGACCCCAACTGGGATGCCCAGCGACGACTGGCCAAGGCGAAGGGAAGTGAGAAGTGAGAGGTGAGAAATCGTAAATCTGTAAAATTGTAAATCGTAAATCCCAGTGCTCCTCAATTACAAGAATGCCAACATCAGTCAACTCGACGGCACGGATGTGCTTGCCAACGTCAACCTGCAGGTCGACGAGGGCGAGTTCGTCTACATCATCGGCAGGGTAGGGTCGGGCAAGAGTTCGTTGCTGAAGACCATCTACCAGGAGCTGTATGTTGACGAGGCCGACGATGCCACTGTGCTCGATTGCGACTTGCTGACATTGAAGCGCAAGCATGTGCCTGCCCTGCGAAGGCAGATGGGCATCGTGTTCCAAGACTTCCAGCTGCTGGCCGACCGTACTGTGCGCAAGAACCTCCAGTTTGTGCTGAAGGCCACGGGATGGAAGAAGAGCGACAACCCCGGCGGGCGCATCGACGACGTGCTGAGCATGGTGGGCATGGCCGACAAAGCCGACCGTATGCCCCACGAGCTGAGTGGTGGCGAACAGCAGCGCGTGGCCATCGCCAGGGCCGTGCTCAACAGCCCACGTCTCATCGTGGCCGACGAACCCACTGCCAATCTCGACGCAGAGACGGCGAAAGGCATCATGCAGCTGCTGCGCGACATTTGCGACAAGGGCACTGCCATCATCATGTCGACCCACAACACAGCCCTCATCAGGCAATACCCCGGCACGGTGTACGAGTGCTGTGGCGGGAAGCTGAATCCGATTGGCCCAAGACAGACCGACCAATCCGACCAGTCGGAATAGTCGGAATAGTCGGAATAGTCAGATTAGTCCGACTTGAAAGCAATAGCCAAGCAAGAATAAACTAAAACACAGCATAGGATGAAAGTAATGAAGTTTGGCGGCACATCCGTAGGCACGCCGCAAAGAATGAAGGAGGTGGCCCAGCTGGTCACCAAGAGTGGCGACCCCGTCTTCGTGGTTCTCTCGGCCATGTCGGGCACTACCAACTCGCTTGTGGAAATCAGCGACTACCTCTACAAGAAAAACCCCGACGGGGCCAACGAGGTAATCAACGCTCTGGAGCGCAAATATGAGCGTCATGTGCAAGAGCTTTATGCCACTGACGAGATGCGCACCCTAACGACCGATTTCCTGCGCGACGAGTTCCAGTATCTGCGCTCGTTCACCAAGGAACTCTTCACCAGCTTTGAGGAGAAGAGCATCGTGGCCCAGGGCGAAATCATGTCGACCAACATGATGGTGAACTACATGCGCGAGCAGGGCATCAACGCCGTGCTGCTCAACGCCCTCGACTTCATGCGCACCGACAAGAACGCCGAGCCAGACCCCGTGTATATCAAGGAGAAGCTCAATGCAGTGATGGAGCAGAATCCTGGCGCCCAGGTCTACATCACTCAAGGATTCATCTGCCGCAACGCCTATGGCGAGATCGACAACTTGCAGCGTGGCGGCAGCGACTACACCGCATCATTAGTGGGAGCAGCCCTCGGAGCCGAGGAGATTCAAATTTGGACCGACATCGACGGCATGCACAACAACGACCCGCGTGTCGTCAACGACACCAAACCCGTCCATCAGCTGCAGTTTGAAGAGGCTGCCGAGCTGGCCTACTTCGGTGCCAAGATTCTGCACCCCACGTGCGTGCAGCCCGCCAAGTATGCCGGCATCCCCGTGAAGCTGCTCAACACCATGCAGCCCGATGCCGAGGGCACCACCATCAGCAACCAGACGGAGTATGGAAAGATCAAAGCCGTGGCTGCCAAGGACAACATCATGGCCATCAAGATTAAATCGAGCCGCATGCTGTTGGCCACGGGATTCCTGCGCAAGGTGTTCGAAATCTTCGAGAGCTATCAGACTCCCATCGACATGGTGTGCACCAGCGAGGTGGGCGTGAGCATGAGCATCGACAACAGCGCCCATCTGGGCGAAATCATGGACGAGCTGAAGAAGTATGGCACCGTCACCGTCGACACCGGCATGTGCATCATCTGCGTCGTTGGCGACCTCGACTGGAGCAACATCGGCTTCGAGACGCGCATCATGGACGCCATGAAGGATGTGCCGGTGCGCATGATCAGCTATGGCGGTTCCAACTACAACATCTCGTTCCTCATTCGCGAAGAAGACAAGCACCGCGCTCTGCAAAGCCTCAGTGAACACTTGTTTAATAGTTAGGAGTTAGGAGTGGAGAGTTAGGAGTTGGGGGTAAAGAGATTTCCAACTCCTAACTCTCAACTCCTAATTACCAGTTCCCAATTCCCAACTTCTCATTATGAAAGGAAAATTCCCCCTGCAATCTTTCGCTGCACTGCGCACCCCTTTCTATTATTACGATATCGACTTGCTTCGCACTACGCTTGAGGCCATCAACAGCGAAGTGCGCCGCCATGAGGCTTTCTGCGTGCACTATGCCGTGAAGGCCAATGCCAATCCCCATGTTTTGAAGACGATACGACGGGCAGGGCTGGGAGTGGACTGCGTCAGCGGAGGCGAGATTGAAGCCTCGTTGCGCGCGGGCTTCCCCGCCAGCAAGATAGTGTTTGCCGGTGTGGGGAAGAGCGATTGGGAAATCTTGCTGGGACTCGACAACGATATCTTCTGCTTCAACGTGGAGAGCATGGCTGAGCTGCAGGTGATCAACCAGCTGGCAGCCGAGCGAGGCAAGGTTGCGCGCGTCGCCTTCAGACTCAACCCCAACGTGGGTGCCCACACCCATGCCAATATCACCACTGGCCTGGCCGAGAACAAATTCGGCATCGCCATGCGCGACATGCTGACTGTCATCGCCCAAGCCCGTCAGATGTCAAATGTGAACGTGGTGGGGCTGCATTTCCACATCGGCTCGCAGATTCTCGACATGGGCGACTTCCAGGCACTCTGCAACCGCATCAACGACCTGCAAGACCAGCTCGACCAGCACCGCATACGCTTGGAGCACATCAACGTGGGCGGTGGACTGGGCGTTGACTACCAGCATCCCAACCGCGTGCCCCTGCCCGACTTCAAGGCCTACTTCGACACCTACGCCCGCCGATTGAAACTGCGTCCTGGCCAGACGTTGCATTTCGAACTGGGCCGAGCTGTGGTGGCGCAGATGGGGTCGCTCATCACACGTACATTATATATTAAAGAGGGGGCTGTGAAGAAATTCTGCATCGTCGATGCCGGCTTCACCGACCTCATCCGCCCTGCGCTCTATCAGGCCTATCACAAGATTGAGAACCTGAGCAGCGACCTGCCCGTGCAAGCCTACGACGTGGTAGGCCCCATCTGCGAGTCGACCGATGTCTTTGCCAAGCAAATCGACCTCAACACCGCACACCGTGGAGACCTTCTCGCCATCCGCTCGGCTGGAGCCTACGGCGAAATCATGGCTATGCAGTACAACTGCCGACAGTTGCCAAAAGCCTACACCAGCGATGAACTGATTTGACATCCCCCCCTTCCTCACGCATGCTTTCCATCCTCCATGTCTACGACGAGAACGACACGATGGCTGCACGCTACGTGGCTATGCTGTCGGATGCCATGGGCGAAGGCGTGCATGCCGCTTCGGTTTCCACGGTGGCGCAGCTGAAGGAGGTGGCAAACCGCCAGCCTGCCTTCGACATCGTTCACATACATGGCTGTCCAGCTTTCTTCGTCAAGCGAAGCGAAATAGGCGACCACAACGTTCAGCGGTTCATCATCACTCCCCACGGTCATCCTTTGCCCTGCGTGCCAGCCTATGTGGTGGTGGCACGCAGCCCCATGGAATATGACATCCTGGTGAAGCTGCACCCACACGTGGAGACGGTGCGCAACCCCATCATCACCCGCACCACCACCCCCGCCAACTGCGCTGCCCAGATGATGCATATCTATCAGCGCGTGGCCCACTCCTATCTGCTGCCACTCATGTCGCCCAGCTCGCGGCAAGCCCTTGCCACGCTGCTCTGCGTGGCCATCGGAGACGATGCCCGATGGGCGCCACACCCCCTGCCCGCCGATGCCGACTACCCTCAGCTGCAAGCCTACGCCCAACTGGAGGGCGTGCTGCCACTGGTGACGAGAGGGCTGCAGCTGATGGCCGTCGACGTGCCCGAGTCAGAGCCGATGGACTGCTACCTGCCAGCAGGATACAGAGTGCCAGTGCCATTGAACGTTGAACATTCAACGTTGAACGATGACCATTCTGATGCTCCGCCGAAGTTTAATGTTCAACGTTTAACGTTCAATGAGTCCATCCCCGTCCTGCTCGCCGACATCAAGGCCCATGGTCCCTCGCTGCTTCGACTTTGCGAAGTGGCCCAAGCACTGCACGACGATAACCTCGACGAAGACCGCTTGATGCAACAGCTCGACGAGCATCGGTTGCGTCCCCTGATGGCCTCGCTCCTCACGCTGCTCAGCCAGCAGGTGCTGCTCACCGAAGGGTTCATGCCCTGTCAGCCCGCCGACGACCGCTTGGCAAAGCAGTTGCAACTGCAGTTGGAAACACGGCAATGCCCAATCATGTAAGATGTGATTAATCGTAAAGAATTGCGACTTTTGCCACCATGGTGTTGGCTCGCCAAAATTTGGTGGCGCTTTTTTGAAATTTGGCGTTGACTTTTTCCAAAAAGTCAACGCCAAATTTTGCTGCGGAGGCACCGTGCCAAAAGCACTACATGCCCCACACCATGATGGTGTGGCCCTGATGCTCGTAGGGACGGTGCCAAAGACGCTCCTCCCATGTCTTCTCCTGCGTGCGGTCGAAGATGATGAGATGGCCTTCGTCTACGGAGCCTACCATGTCCATGTATTCTGCAGTCTGCACCAATCCCTGCTCGATGAGCTTGTCGAGGCTGCCGCGCTTGATTTTTAGTTCCAGCACGATGCGCTGCACGGGTCCGCCATAGTGGTCGGTGAGCGGTTTGCGGATGAGCAGGTCGGTACGCTTGCGCCCAAGGCCATACTCGCGGTCGATGTATCCACCGCCGTTGACCACACGCTGCAGGAAGGCCTGGAGCAGGAGCTGCGGCCCAGCCTCGGCGTAGTTGAAGCGGCCTATCCATGAGTCGGCATTTTGGCGGAAGAACTGCTGGAAGTCTGTCAGCAGCTTCTCCATGTTGATGCTGTTGTCGGTGTTCAGGTACCATACAGGCTGCTGCGTGAGCGTTTCCTGCGTGCTCCATGTCAGCTCTCGCGGTATGATTTCGCGGTAGATGCCGTTAGCGATTCTGATGTTCTTCCCCCGCTCACGCTGGATAAGTCCCATGTCGGTCACATACTGGATGTCGCCGCTTGGAATGAGTCCTTCAGCAGCTTCTTCGCTGTTTGACAGGATGGGTTCGATGACACGCTTCACGCGTGGCTCGTTGAGCTTGTCGATGAGGATGTCGATGTGTGTGTCGCGCCGGTAGATGATGTTCTCTATGGCGCGGTCAATCATCTCGGGGATGATGCGGATGGTGCGGTCGCGGTTCTCGCGCATCTTCCATGTCACCTCACGCCCCAAGGCGTTGACTAACCAAGGCTGACCTTCGGTGGCACTCCATATCATGGGGAAGCATGCTTCGTCGAACTGCTGTCCTGTCTCGTGGGTATGCTGCATGTATAGCTTGTGAATCTCAGCACGCGAGAAATTTCCCAGTCGCAGTGATTCGGCCTTGATGTTAAATGCCGAGCCTCCAGTGACGATGTCTTGATTGGAGAGCACGATTCGGTAGTCGCGCACGTCGCGTACACCGAAGAGGATGATGCTCTGTGGGAAACTTTGTGGGCGGTTGTAGTAACCGGCGCGAATCTGTCGGAGCACGCTGACAAGCGAGTCGCCCACGAGGGCGTCTATCTCGTCGATGAAGAGGACAATGGGCTTGGGGAGAGCCTCCGCCAAACGACGTAGGTAGGTGGAGAGCATCGAGGAAGGATCAACTTGTCTTGCCTCGTCGCGCAACTGCAACGGCAGGTCGCTTTTGATGATGCCTCGGAACTCTTCTGCCAGATTGTCGCAGATGCCTCGCACAACGCTGTCCACGTCATTTCTCTTTGCTTGTCCTGCCTCTACGTTGACATAGACGGCAATGTAGTCGTCCTCTCTGTTGAGATAGTCGCGCAGGGCGAGCATACAGGTGGTTTTGCCAGTCTGTCGGGGGGCATGGAGCACGAAGTATCGTTGCTGGCGAATGAGCGTCAGCACATCATCGAGGTCAATTCTGCTCAGTGGGTCGATGGTGTAGCTGTCGGGGGTCTGTGGCCCCGCCGTGTTGAAGAATCTTTCCATGCCTGTTCTCTCATTTCGTTATCTCCACGATGCTCTGCCCTGTGCAGGCATCGGGCTGTTGTATGTGGAGCAGCTGGCAGACGGTGGGGGCGATGTCGGTGATGCTCACTTGGCGGCTGGTGGCTCCATGGGGCACGCGCCAACCGAAGAAGAGGCAGGGGATGTGGGCATCGTAGGGGTTCCACTCGCCGTGTGTGGTTCCCGTAGGCTCGTTCCATGAGCCGGATTCATAATAGCCTGGACGGGGGAAAAATACGATGTCGCCCGAGCGGCCGGGATAGTAGCCCATCAGGGCACGCTCCTTCAGCAGTGGCGGCAGGGCGCTGGTGGCCAAGTCCTTATAGACAGTGGCAAAAGCGATATCGGGTTCCTTCTGCACTTCCCACAACACCTGATGCTCCATGTCGGCGGTGATGAGTCCTCTTGAGCGTATCATCTCCCAGTCGAGGAAGATGCGGTAGTCCATGATGTCGCCGATGTAGCCACCGTCCTCGCCGCTGTCGTTGCTGATGGCCTCATAGATGCGCTCTTTCATCTCGTTGACCCTCCACGGCCCAGCGGCCACCTTGTGCTCCTGCATATATTTCCAGTTGTGGGCTGCACCGTGGTCGGCGGTGAGGAAGAGCAGGTAGTTGTCGCGCCCCACCTGCTCGTCGAGCGCACGCAACAGGCGGCTCAGGTCGTGGTCGAGTTGCAGATAGGCATCATCGGTGCGCTCACCGCGTGTGCCGTATTTGTGGCCGATGACATCGGTCTGCGAATAGCTCACGCAGAGCATGTCGGTCTCTTCGCCCTTGCCTAATCGCTCGCTGCGCAGCAGGTTGATGGCCATGTCGGTGATGATGGCTCCACAGCGGGGCGAGAGGCCGATGTCCTCGCCCAGCTTCTTGAAGTCCTTGTCCTTCTGCAGCTTCTTGTTGTACTCCTGAAGCCACTTGGGCAACGACTTCATGTAGTAGGTTGAAGTGATGAAGCAGCGGTTCTTCAGGTCGAGCCAGTAGGCGGCATTGGCGCTATGCCCGGCGGGCAGGATGGCGGCGCGGTCTTTGTAGCTGACGCCAAAGACGCGCCCCTTGAAGTCGGTGTGCAGCCGCAGCTGGTCGCCAATGGTGGTGGCCACCATGTTGCGGGGCGACATACGGCCTTTGTCGCTGTCGCTGCCCACCGTCTGCTCGTTCTCGTCGCTACAGCAGTAGACCCTATGGCCGTCGATGTAGAAATTGTTGCCGCAGATGCCGTGGAAAGCAGGCGTGGTGCCGGTGTAAACCGAGGCGTGGCCGATGGCTGTCACCGTGGGAACATAGTTGATGAGGCAGTTGTTGCACGAAAAGCCGTCGTCGATGAGTCGGCGGAAGCCGTCGCGTGTAAACTTGTTGTAGTAGCGGCTCAGATAGTCCCAGCGCATCTGGTCGACCACTACGCCCACCACCAAACGGGGTTTCTCGCCAAACTTAGATTGCGCCCAGCCCGGCATGGCGACGCAGCACAGCAATAATGCCAAGAAAAGCTTTTTCATCATTCGTCGGATTTTGTTTATTTTGCAAAGTTACACTTTTCTTGCGAATAATCATGCATTTTAACGGAAAAATATTGTGCAAGAAAAATAATTGTTGTATATTTGCAACACAATAACAATAATGGTAGAGACAAACTTAAAGAAAAGATATAACATGAAACGACTGACAACCTTCACACTGGCTTTGACCCTCAGCCTGGCGGTTCAGGCACAAAGCCAAGTGCTGACCAGCGGCACCACGGCACGTGCAGAGATTGATGCTAACCCATGGCTGGCCGGCTCCAACTATCTGGACTACGACCGGCAGCTGCCCGACTTCAAGTATACCAAGGCCCCTAAAGGTTATGTGCCCTTCTACTTCACCCACTACGGGCGGCATGGCTCGCGTTGGCTCATCGGAAAGAACGACTACCAGCGCGTGATACAGCCACTGCGCATGGCACGGCGCGACGGCAAACTGACACGCGAGGGTGAGGAGACGCTGCGCCACTTAGAACTGTTCAACAAGACCACCTACAAGCGGTTGGGCGACCTGACCACCGTGGGCGAGCGACAACACCACGGCATTGGCCGACGCATGACTGAGCACTTTCCCGAAATCTTCAAGGCCAAGAATGTGGCCATCGATGCGCGCTCCACCACCGTGAACCGCTGCATCCTCTCGATGATTGCCGAGTGCGAGGAGCTGATGGCAGCCAACCCCACCGCCCGCATACACAACGACGTGAGCGATGCCCTGCAGTTCTATCTGAACCAGGACAGAGAGGGTCAGGTGAAGGAGAATGCTGGCAAGGGCGACCGTGCGCATCGCGACTTCACCGAGCGCCACACGCATCCCGAACGGCTGATGAGCGTGCTCTTCAACGACCCGAAGTGGGTTCGCGACAGCATCAACCAAGGGCGGCTGATGCGGCAGCTCTTCGAGGTGGTCATCAACATGCAGAGCCACGACAACGCCCCCGATATGTTGCACCTCTTCAACAAGGACGAAATCTACGACCAGTGGCTCATCACCAATGCGGGGTGGTATCATAACTACGGTGCATCGCCCCTCACGGGTGGCATCATGCCTTTCTCGCAAGCCAACCTGCTCGACAACTTCATACAGACCGCCGACACCTGTGTGGCGCTGGGAAAGACGCAGGCCACGCTGCGCTTCGGCCACGAGGTGTGCGTGATGCCGCTGGCCTGCCTGATGGAACTCGACGACTGCGGTCGGCAGGTGGACGACATGGAGCAGCTGGCCCAGGTGTGGCGCAACTATCGCATTTTCCCCATGGGTTGCAACATCCAGCTCATCTTCTATCGCCCCAAGAAATGGAACGGCTCGGCTGGCGACGTGCTGGTGAAGGCACTGCTCAACGAGCGCGAGGTCTCGCTGCCCGTCAGCACCACACAGTACCCTTATTACCGCTGGACCGACCTGCGTGAGTATTGGATGCAGAAGTTGCGCCAATATCGTGGTCAGTAAGTTTGACGAAGCATGGTCAGCGACGAACTTGCGCTTCGCATACGCCAGCACTTTGGCCACACGCCCACACAGGAGCAGGAGGCCGCCATCCGTGTGTTTGCCGACTTCCTGTTCGACCGCACCCCACAGGCGCTGATGCTGCTGCGTGGGTCGGCTGGCACGGGCAAGACGTCGCTGGCGGCTGCCATCGTGGGGGCACTGGTGGAGCTGCGCCAGAAGCTGGTGCTGCTGGCACCCACGGGGCGAGCAGCCAAAGTGTTTGCGCTCTATGCCTCGCAACCCGCCTTCACCATTCACCACCGCATCTATCGCCAGCGCTCGGCTGGCGACCTTTCCTCCTTCAATCTCAACGACAATCTCTATCGCGACACGCTGTTCATTGTTGATGAGGCTTCGATGATTTCGGCGCAGACCACCGACGCTACGTTCGGCTCTGGTTCTGTGCTCGACGACCTGTTGCGCTATGTCTACCAAGGTCAGAACTGCCGACTGATGCTCATCGGCGACGCGGCTCAGCTGCCACCTGTGGGCGACGAGTGCAGCGTGGCGCTCATGGCCGACGTGCTGCGTGGCTATGGCCTCAGTGTGCACGAAGCCACATTGAACGAGGTGCTGCGCCAGAGCCAGGAGTCGGGCATCCTCTACAACGCCACCGCCATCCGCAACCTCTCACCCCTCACCTCTCACCCCTCACTTCCTAAGATTCGTTTCCACGGATTCGCCGATATCGTCAACGTGCATGGCAGCGAACTGATTGAGACGCTCGCGTCGAGCTACAGCCATGTGGGAACCGACGAGACGATGGTGGTGACCCGCTCGAACAAGCGCGCCGTCATCTACAACCGGGGCATCCGCAACACCATCCTCGACCGCGAGGAAGAGCTGTGCCGTGGCGACCGCCTGATGATTGTGAAGAACAGCTACGGACTGTTGCCCGCACCCGAACCGGGCAGCACTTCGCCGTCGTTCTTGGCCAATGGCGACACCTGCGTGGTGCAGCGTGTGCGGCATATACATGAACTCTACGGTTTCCGCTTTGCCGAGGTCACTATCCAGTTGCCCGACTACGACGACTATGAGCTGACGACCACCATGCTGCTGAGCACGCTGGGCACCGAGGCCCCCGCCCTGACGCGCGAGCAGCACGAACAGCTCTACAACAACGTGATGGCCGACTATGCCGACATGCCCCTGAAGCAAGATCGGCTGCGCGCCTTGCGCAGCGACGCTCATTACAATGCGCTGCAGGTGAAGTATGGCTATGCCGTCACCTGCCACAAGGCGCAGGGCGGACAGTGGGCGCACGTCTACATAGACCAAGGCTACATGACCGACGACATGCTCACCCCCGACTACTACCACTGGCTCTACACCGCCTTGACGCGCGCCACCGAGAAGGTGTTCCTCGTCAATTGGCCCGCCACTCAAACAATTTGAAGGTCCTGCGTGCTTTCTGCGTGGGCAAATTATCTAAACAAAAATGAGTATAATCATTGCTTTTGCAATGATTTTGTAATATATTTGACTTTTATCTTTGTATTTACAATTTTTATTTGTATTTTTGCAGCTGAAATACATAAGACATTGATAATATGTGGACAGAACTTAGTGATACAGCCATATTGAACAAGCTTGGGTCGAGGCTAAAAGCTTATCGTATATCAAGAGGTCTTAAACAGCAGGAACTGGCCATGGAGTCAGGCGTTGGTGTAAGCACCATCGCCAAGATAGAGAGCGGGCAGTCCGTTTCGTTCTCATTACTAATCAGTGTCATGAGAACGCTTGGATTACTTGAAAACTTAGACTTGCTTGTACCCGAGCAGAAGCCATCGCCAATGGAACTGCTGAAGATGCAGGGCAAGCATGTAAAGCGTGTAAGAACAAAGAAGGATTAAGCAATGGAAGAAATACCAGTTATACAGATATACCTGTGGGGCAACCTCGTAGGAGCCATGTCGTGGGATGATGAAAGAGGATATGCAGATTTCCAGTTTGATGACCGTTTTCGCAGGTCTGGCTTGGATATCGCCCCACTGATGATGCCATTGGCAAGAACCCGTGGTGTCGTCTCATTCCCCACAAATGCAAGAACGAAGTGTTTCAGCGGTCTTCCTGGTTTGATAGCTGATGCCCTCCCCGATAAGTTTGGTAGCCAACTTATCACGGAATGGTTCGCACAACAAGGTAAAACGGAGAGTATGATTACTCCGCTCGACCGATTGCGCTACGTGGGGAAACGAGCAATGGGAGCCTTGGAGTTTGTTCCCGCTGTCAATGTGGAGGGCGTAAACGAATCGACTGAAATTTACATTCGGGAACTGATGGCATTGTCTGATTCCATCTTCAAGGAGCGGAGCAAATTCCAAGAACTGATTCGCCAGAACGACAAATCGATTCTCGACATCCTTAAAGTTGGAACGTCTGCAGGCGGTGCGAAGCCAAAGGCAATTATTGCCTTCAAAGAAGAAACTGGAGAAGTACGTTCTGGCCAGGTTCCTGCACCAGAAGGATTTTCATATTGGCTGTTGAAGTTCGACGGAGGCACATATAGCGAACATAATGAGATAACCGATAATCCGCAAGGCATCGGAAACATAGAATATGCCTACTATAAGATGGCTACTGCCTGCGGCATCACCATGTCGGAGTGTCGA
>CADASP010000013.1 GCA_902790625.1 uncultured Prevotellaceae bacterium
CCAGTCGTGGGACCCCTATAGGGACTGGAACAACGAGGCACTGACCGTGATCTTCGACAGCGAGGGCACCGAGCACTGGTTCATGCAGTACAGCCCCCAACAGGCTGGTATCGCCAGCTACGACGGCTACTTCTGGAACATCTGCCATCGCCGTGTGGAGCGTCCCGAAGTGCCTGCAAAAACCAAGGAGATGGCTTACCATCTGGCCAACACCGTGAGGAACGACATCATCATCCCCATGTCGCCCAGCATCGAGGCCACCAGCGAGGCCATCACCGTCGAGGCGTGGGTGCGCTTCGACGCGCCTGGCGGTCTCTTCAGCTTTGCCAGTTTGAACAATAATAGTGCCAGCCTTGGCGGTTCAAACGGGTTTGATGGCTGGTACTTGGAGTTCTACTACATGGCGGGTGGTGCCACCCCCGGAGGATATTCTTTCAACGGCTGCGTACACCCCGAAAAGTCCAATGGCGCCAGTCTGTTCACGCCATGGACGTATCTCATCCGCGAATTGGGACAGTGGCACCACGTGGCCATGACCTACGACTCCAACGTCGCGGAGAACAACGTACACTTCTACATCGACGGCCTGCCCTACAACACGCGTACCGAGCACGGCAAGATTCTGATGGGCAACAACCCCATCCTCATCGGACGCTCGGGAACACAAAATGATGGCGACGTACTCATCGACAACTTCGCCATCTACAGCCGCGCGCTGACGCTCGATGAGATTCACCGCCACATCTACGGCAAGCCCGACGCCTCGGACAAGGACTGCCGCCTGCTGCTCACCTTCGACGGCACGCTGCGCGACCAGAGCCAGTACCAAAACGACCCCGTGCCACTGATGGATGCGCCCCTCGTGGAGCACAACGGCATCAACCTGCCCAAGGCCGATTTCACCCTGACCAAGGACACCAAGGGCACCACCGTCTATGTGAACGATGCCACCCCCGACGGCGAGGTCTACTGGTGGTTCAAGCCCAGCCCCACGACGCTCGGTGCCTACGACGAGAGCTGGAAGAAGCACGAGAGCGTGAACTACAACGGCCACAGCGGCAACTACACCTTCTGGATGGTGGCCAAGGGCAACGGCAAAGAGACCAACGCCTTCGCACCAGTGTCGAAACAGTTCAGTATCAGCGGACTGAGTAAGGTGTTCCCCAATGTGGCAAGCCAAGTGCCCGGCGTCAGGGTGCGCATTCAAGGAGGTTACAAGCTGAACAGCAGCACCAAGCCCCACGTGACGCTAAAGCAGGGCGACACCGAGATTGCTGGTACATGGGACATGCCCAATGGCTATAACTCAGACAAGATATCCTCTTTCGATGATCTGGCATCTGCCGTCTTCAATCTTGCGACGGCCCCCTTGGGCAAGTACGATGTCATCGTAGGCACCGACACCCTGTATCAAGCCCTGACAGTTGAGAAAAGTGAAGAGCCAGACGTATGGATGAGCATGAGCAGCCGTTTCTTGAAACTTTGGAACCGCTACGAGACCTATACGATTAACTATGGCAATAGAGCCAATACCGCTGCCTACAATGTGCCAATGTTTCTCATTGTCCCCGATCGTCATGGCCAAATCGACCTGGTATTTGATTTCGACTTCTACCTCTGCGACCCCGAACTCAGTGAGAGCGCGCAGCAACTTGCACAGCAGTTAGGCGAATACCTAATGGCCTATGATGAAAAGACACAGGACAGCATCCGCGTCTATTCATTCATGATACCCTATATTGGTCCTAACAGCACTGAACAGCGCACTTTCCGTATGCGAACGAAACAAGGGTCTTCCATGGACTACGACCCAATAACGATAGGCTTCTGGCTGGAACAGCCTTGGGGACCTTACGACCCCGATGCTGCAACGACTCGTGCTGCCTACACTTTAGAACAGGGCGAATGTTTCGCCATGGAGTGGGGAAAGGTTGTTTTTGAGACAGCCATCAGTTTCATCCCCGGGGCTTCCTGCCTCTGGAGCATTGGCAAGGCTGGCTATAGCACCGCATCGGGGCTGGATGGCAAATGGAGCACGCTCTTCACCAATGTGATTGATGTAGGCTTCAACTGTGCCGAGGAACTCATCCCCGGTGCACATGCCGCTCAGGCAGCTTGGAAGTTGGCGAGCTCGGCATACAGTCTCTATAGCAACTACCAGAACTTTAAAGGCATGAGCGACTGTCTGAACGGAAATCCCAAATCTCACATGACGCGCGGAGTTGGAAGCCTCGACCCCAACGAGATGACCGGCCCGTGGGGACCTGACGACGACAAGCATTTCATCCAGCCCATCCAACAGATGCCCTACATGATTACCTTCGAAAACAAATCGACGGCATCGGCACCTGCCAACGAGGTCTTCGTCACCGACACGCTCGACCTGACGAAGCTCGATGCCGAGACCTTCTCGTTTGGCAGTTTTGGTTGGGCCGACACCACCTTCGTCGTGGGCGGCATCCACACGCAGGAGTTCACGCGCGATGTTAATTATAAGGTGAACGGCCACGACATCGTGGTGCGCGTCAGCGCACAGTTCAACCCTGCAACGGGCGTCGCCAACTGGAGTTTCGCATCGCTTGAGACGAACGGTAATGAGCTTGACGACGTGATGAACGGCTTCCTGCTGCCCAACGACCAGAACAGGCGCGGCGAGGGCTTCGTCAGCTTTATCATCGACCACAAACCCAACCCCGTGGGTGGCTCCACCATCAGCAACAAGGCCACTATTATCTTCGATGCCAACGAGCCTATCGTGACCAATACCTACACGAACACCTTCGACACCGACTACCCGACATCGAAGGTTGTCAAGGCTGAGGAACCGTCGGAGGGTAAACTCACCGTCACCGTCAGCGGCAGCGACCAGACCAGCGGCATCGGCCACTACACCGTCTTCGCCCAGAAGAACGGCGGCGAGTGGGAAGCCGTGGCAATTATTACCGACGGCACCACCTGCACCATCGACGTCGAGACGGGCACGAAGTACGGCCTCTGTGCCATCGCCACCGACCGTGTGGGCTTGAACGAACCGAAGAACTATAAGGTTGAGGCCGAACTGACCACCAGCGGCACCGCTCCTGTCATGGCAACTTACGACCTCCGTGTGGCCGAGGCCGGTTATGCCACCTTCTACGACTCCAAGGTCGACTACCAGCTACCCGCCGGTCTGAAGGCCAGCACCGTCAGCGGCATCAGCGGCGACCGCCTCACCTACCAGCCGCTCAGCAGCAGCATCGTGCCGAAGGGCACTGCCGTTCTCATTGAGGCCAGCGAGAAGAAGGCCGCCACCTACACGCTCACCGGCGTGGCTGACGGTTCCGCCGCCAGCACCGTAGGCACCAACCTGCTCCACGGCAGCGACGACTCAGCCCTCACCGGTCAGGATGTCTCAACGCCCGACGACTACCTCTACTACAAGCTGGCCTACGGCCCTGCCGGCACATCGCTGGCCACGCAGTTTGGCTGGTTCTGGGGCGGTCCCGATGGCATGAACTTCAACATCAACGGCCACCGGGCCTGGCTGGCTGTGCCGAAGACAGCCGGCGCCCGCGGCTACCTCATCGACGGTGAAGCCGCCACCATCGACTATGTTGGAACTGAACAGCCCGCCAACCGACTGTACATCGACCTGCAGGGCCGAAGGGTGACACAACCCACACAGCCCGGCATCTACTTCCAGGACGGCCGCAAGGTAGTAATCAAGTAATTATTCTCCATCATTCAAATTTAGTTCAAGCAATATGAAGACGATAAAGATGCTTTCCATAGCGTTCACAGTATGCCTGACCCTGCTGGCGTGCGGCGGTAGCGACGACGACCCAACACCCACGCCGCCCCCCACACCCCCTACGCCCACTGCCAAGGGCAAGCACATGACAAAGATTTGCAACATGCCCGCCGACGCCTCAGAGCAGCAGGTGGAGCTGACAGGCCTGACATCACAGGCCACGCACAAGGGCGGTGTAGCCAAATGGCTCACCACGACACTGAGCACCTACACTGGTGGCACGCCCCAGGTGGTGGTGGCCTGCAGGCAGAACTTAGAGGTTGATGCCCGCCAGATAGATGTCACCTTCGTTGCCGCCAACGACACGCTGGTGCTCACCGTGCGCCAAGCTGCCTACACCGGCGGTGGCACTGACGTGGACAATCCCAACGAAACGTACACCGACCAGCCGGCCTATTCGCGCGAGTATTGACATCCTTTCGACGGAAAACTGAAAAAATGGGCGTTGGCGGTTTGGCTATTCGCCCACTTTTCCTTAACTTTGCACCACTTTGACAGCCTACAAGGCTGCCCCCTTGTGCGATGACGATAGAGAAACGATTGTTGCTTTACATGCTGTTTGCCGCGCTGCAAGCCAGCGCTGCTATCGACCATTCATGCCCCGAAGTGCGCATTGTGCCCGAGCGTCTGCCCAGCATGAACGTGCCGCGCAGCGGGCACAACATCTTCTATGCCGACGGCGAGCTGACGGCAGCGGGTGGCCACACCACCAACTTCGTGCCAACGCCCACCGCCGAGTACTACGCCGACGGCGAGTGGCACCTGATGGATATGGCCTACAGTCACGACAATGGCTTTGCCGTAGTCCTGCGCTCGGATGAGGTCGTCTTAGGCGGTGGGCACGCCGAGCCGTTAGGCATCGGGCAGACCTTCATGGTGGAGCGCTACCAGCCGTCGACGCACACGTTTGAGGGCTTTGGCTGCTTAGACCGTCGGCGCGTGCTGGCTGCTGCCACCCTGCTGGCCGACGGGCGCATCATTATCAGCGGCAATCACTATGCCGACGATGCCATAGGCTGCTTCGACGGGCAAAGCCAGGTGCAGCATCTGCGTAGTGTAAGGCAGGGGCGCAGCAATCCCTACGTACTGCGCATAGGCGGCGACGAGGCGTTCATCCTGGGCGGCAATGACGAGCGCGACCGCCACCTGGACACCATCTATGTAGACCGTCTGAAGGGCGATGCCGTGCGTGTGCCGCTGTTAGAGCAGTGGCGACCGGTCTACACCGACCAGCCGTTCAGCAGTGATGCCTGCCGCATAGGCCACGACACTTATCTCTTGACGGCTACCGACAAGACAGGTCAACTGGCAGTCTTCAAGGTGGGCAACCAGCAGGGGGAACCTGTCATCTCGCTGCTGCCAACGGCCACCCCGATACCGATGCGGAGCCAGTGGGGAACGATTGCCTACAAAGGCCCGGTCGTGGTCGACAGCGTGCGCCAGCGGGGCTACATCATAGGCGTCGACAGTCTGTACCACCGCCAGTATGTACTGGCCATCGACTATGGTCGGCAACCAGCAGGACTGACGCTCTGCTATACCGACCCGATGGAGCACGCTGCCATCACCATACCCGTCGTCACGCCCGATGGTGACTTGCTGATGGTGGGCGGCATCCCCGGCGACAACTACAAGCCGCTGGCCGACGTGTGGCTCTACCACTTCACCACCGAGCCAGCTGCCGCTGCCCTCACGTCGCAGCAAGTGTGGCTGTGGACTGTCGGCATTGTTGTGCTCTTTGCCCTGCTCATCTACATCTATATTCGCCTACGCAGCAGCCGGGTGGTGGCTCCGCAGACAGAGCAGCCACCGGCTGCTGCCCAGGCTGGCGCTGCTCAGGCCAACATTCCACTGATAGACACGAAAGCTGCGGAACTGATGGAGCGCATCAGTCAGCTCATGGGCCAGGAGCAGCTCTACCTGCGCAGCGACCTGAAGGTGCAGGACGTGGCGGTGGCCCTACAGACAAACAGCAGCTACGTCAGCGAGTGCATCAACAGCCTCCGTGGCCAGTCGTTCTCGCTGTTTGTCAATACATACCGTGTGCGCCATGCCCAGGAGCTGCTGCGCCAGAACCCCAGTATGAAGACTGCCATTGTCGCGATGTCGTCGGGCTTCACCACCGAGGCCTCCTTCTTCCGCAACTTCAAGGCCGTCACGGGCATGACCCCGCGTGAGTGGCTTACCAAGCCGCAGCAGACTTAAAAATGGTTAAATCTTTGCAGGTCTTATAAGCGTAGCATTGTGTATGTCGGGGGAAATGCGTACCTTTGCAGCCCAAAAAGAACGGAACGAGGTCTGCCCGCTGAGCAAATGACTCTTTAGCGGCAGCCAAAACAGTCATTATTTAATCAACAAATCAAAACAATGAGTCAAAAAATTCGTATCAAGCTGAAGAGCTACGACCACAAATTGGTCGACAAGTCAGCAGAGAAAATCGTGAAGGCCGTGAAGGCTACGGGTGCAACCATCAGTGGGCCCATCCCCCTTCCCACCCACAAGCGTATCTACACCGTCAACCGCTCTACCTTCGTCAACAAGAAGGCCCGCGAGCAGTTCCAGCTGAGCGACTACAAGCGCCTCATCGACATCTACAGCTCGACCGCCAAGACCGTCGACGCCCTGATGAAGCTCGAACTCCCCAGCGGCGTGGAAGTGGAAATCAAGGTATAGTAGCGGCGGCTGGCGCAGCCAGACATTGATACAACAGCAATCTGCGGAGCCATGCACCCATCGGGGCATGGCTCCGCAATTGCTTTCTCTCATATCATTAGGCAATGATATAGCAGTTGACCTATTTATGCGCAGCCGCTCCCCTCTTGAACCCTGCCCTTACGGGGAGGGGAAGGGCTCCGCTTTGTTTTTGGGTGGCTGTGGATTTTTTCCAGTGGACTCATCAATTAAGCTTTGGAAACACCGCAACAAAATTGAGTCAACAAGCGCCAAAAACCGGAACTTCGAATAAAAAGAAAGGCCCATCGTTTACGAAAATTTGGAGCGCTCCAAATTTTTTTTGGCGTTGACTTTTGAAAATTTGGAGCGCTCCAAATTTCCGTGGGGCATGCGTTTCCGTCCGTTTTCAATCGTACGACCGCCACCGCCGTAGGGACCGACCTTTGGCTGTCCACATTTGTAGAAATCGCTTTTTCGACCAGCCCGCAGACGCAAGAAATTGTAGTTGGAGTATAAAAATAGCACGTTCTTTTGTGATTATGTATAAAAAATTTCGTAACTTTGCAGCCAAATTGTTACGAAATCCTCTAAAAACATAACTATGAAGAAAGTATTACTAACATTAATGGCGGCACTCGCCTTCTGCTACTCTTCAGCCCAGTTGCATTGGGAAGTTCCTCCTTATTTTTCTCAGTCTAACCAGCTTGTCGCCTTCGTCCAGATAGACGGCGAATATTGTACCTCAACCAACTTGGAAGTTGGAGCCTTTGATAAAGCTGGATATTGTAGGGGAGCTGCGCTCTTGGCTGATAATCAAGGATACGAGTACCCCATTTTGACAATGTACATCCATTACGACGTTCCCGATGAACCGATTACCTTTAAGTTGTGGAACCACGAGAATGATGGAGAAGTTGAAGCCGACTTTAGCAGCAGTATTGAAATCTTCACAGGAGAAACGCATGTAGAACTTTACAGAGATGTAACAAGCGCTGTCATCCTGAGCTTCACCAGACCTCTCATTCTACCGAACGACAGTGAGGAGAACAGCCAGAACATTACTGAGGGCGATTATTACCCCAATGTCAAGCTCGAGGGGCGCACACTCTATAAGAACGGAAATTGGAACACGCTGTGCCTGCCCTTCGACGTAACGATTGAGAACAGCCCATTAGCAGGAGCTGATGCGCGCACACTGACTGAGGCCAGCATCACGGAAGGAGAAGGAGGCCTGACGCTCAACCTCGATTTTTACGAAAACGAAGACGACCCCATCACAACGCTCAACGCTGGCGTGCCCTACATCATCAGATGGTTGGAGACAGAGGGAACAATTGAAAATCCCACGTTCTCTAACGTGACCATCTCTCAAGTGAAACCCATCAACTATGACAACGAGGCACAGGGCGCCAGGCGCGTCCGCTTCATCGGCACCTACGACGCCATGACCATCGGCGGGGAGGACAAGAGCATCCTCTTCTTGGGTGTCAATGATGACAACGAGAGCACGCTCTATTATCCCAATGGCGGAGATGTCACCTTCATCGGTGCCTTCCGCGCCTATTTTAAGATTGGCGACAACGACCAGGTGCGCATCCTCACGGCATTCAACCTCGACTTTGGCGGCGACAAGACGGGCATCCTCAACATTGAAGGTTCAAAGCAAAGCGCCCAGCACGGCGCATGGCACTCGCTCGAAGGCGTGAAGCAGCAGGGCAAGCCCGCAAGGAAGGGCCTGTATATCCATGAAGGCCGCAAGGTGGTGATTAGCCGCTAAACTTGCCACAAAGGCCCTGAAAGGTCTATTATTCACTTAAATGCGGATAATCATTTTTCATAATTGTACTCACGCTCGATCTGATTAATCCGACCGAACGGTTTGAATGGTTAATTTCTGCTTAAGCCAGGAGAATAATTGTGAAGGGATGTAAAATGAAAATTTTTGATTTTTTACAAAATAAAATTTCATTCTGGAACGGAGGATGCACACTTTCGGCGGTTTGTGCAGGGTTGAGGGGCGAGGGGAAAAGGGCTTTTAAGGCGAATTTTGCACAGCCAGGGCGGTTTTGTGCAGTATTTTAGACGGATTTTGGGCCGATTTTCGTTTCCGCAAGCACGCCCTATCAGAAAACGGCAACGCCAAATTTTTTTCGGCGTTGACTTTTTCGAGCCACCGAAGGAGTCTTTGCGGTATATTGAGACTAACCATTTGAAAGCCAGTTATTTGGCAAACCCTCTCAAAACTCGCGTATTTTCGGCCAAAAGTTTTCTCGTGGAAAATTTTCGAAATATGAGGGTCTTTAGCCGTTTTTGGGAGGCATCCATTTTAATATATTTTAATTATCGGGATGGTCTCGCCAGTGTAATGATAAAAAATAAAAAATGTGCAAGAATATGCGAACCGAAAAACGAAGCGCAGCCCTTCCCCTCATTGCTGGGGAAGGGCTGCGCCGTTTATAAATCACAAATAAATGAAAATCGATGGTGGCCAGATGGTGTCGCCATCAGAAAGGTTAGAGCAGGTTCTGGCGCTCTATGTCCTTGAAGTAGCGGTAGGTGCCCACCTTCAGTTCTTCGCAAGCGGCGTCGTCGGCCACGATGATGCCGTGCTGGTGCATTTGCAGGGCGCTGATGGTCCACATGTGGTTCACGCTTCCCTCCACGGCAGCCTGCAGGGCGCGGCACTTGGCGTGTCCGTTCACCAGAATCATCACCTCTTTGGCAGCCATCACGGTGCCCACGCCCACGGTAAGCGCCGTCTTGGGCACCTTGTTGATGTCGCCCTCGAAGAAGCGGCTGTTGGCGATGATGGTGTCGGTGGTGAGCGTCTTCTGACGGGTGCGGCTGGTGAGGCTGCTGCCCGGCTCGTTGAAGGCGATGTGACCGTCGGGGCCGATGCCTCCGAGGAAGAGGTCGATGCCGCCGGCCTCCTCAATCATCTGCTCATAGTGGGCGCACTCGGCAGCCAGGTCGGGGGCGTTGCCATTGAGTATGTGGATGTTTTCCTTGGGGCAGTCGATGTGGTTAAACAGGTTGGTGGCCATGAAGCTGTGGTAGCTCTCGGGGTGCTCTTCGGGCAGGCCTACATACTCGTCCATGTTGAAGGTAATCACGTTCTTGAAGCTCACCTTGCCCTCTTGGCAAGCCTTCACCAGATTGCGGTACATGCCGATGGGGCTGCTGCCGGTGGGCAGACCCAGCACGAAGGGTTTCTCCTTGGTGGGATTGGCGGCGTTGATACGTGCGATGACGTGATTTGCTGCCCATTGCGACATCAAATCATAGTTCGGTTCAATGATGACTCTCATAAATGTGTTGTTGTTTAGTTTTTTGAAGTAAAATTAAAAAAATCGTTTAATTATGGTTCCATCGCCGCGGCGGGTGATATACATGTTTCCGGGCTTAGGCTGCGCGATGCGCATGCCTCTGAGGTCGAAATAAGCCGTAGCAGATTTTGTGCTGGTCTGTAGGTCGGTGATGGCCAGCATGTCTTTTCTGAAGATGAACGACACGGTGCTGTCGTAGGAAATTTGGATGTCTGTGATGGGCATGCCCAGCATGGTGTCGCCGTTGGCATTGGTGTTGAACATCTTTGCCGCCGGCACCGAGGTGTCGGTGAGTTCATGGTTGTCAACCGAGTCGTTCACGCAGGGGTAGGGCGTGCCGCTCAGGTAAGGCGAGTGCCCTGCTGTGCGTCCGAGGTGGCGCTCGCTGATGATGTCACCCCATTGGGCATAGTTCATGTTGTCGGCATGGAAGTAGTCGTAGCGATGATGCTCTGGCTGATTGTTCACCGAGTTGCCAGCCGAGAGCATGTCGTCGACGTGGGCGATGAGCAGACCCTGTCCGGGGGCACATAAGTCCCAGCCCGTCCACTGGCGGTTCTCGATGACGAGGAACTCTTTTTGGGTGTGGTGCACTACGTAGGCTTTGCCCCCTTCGCTGACGGGCTTCATTCCTTCCACCACGGTGGGTTCCGTCAGCTCCTCCAGCGGCAGCCACCCCAAGATGTGGCGCTCATAGGCCGAGTAGTTGCAGGGGCACCAGCCGTTGTTGATGAAGTTGCCACCATCCATCAGGTCCCATTCGTCGACGATGCTGAACTCGGAGGAATTCTTCGACGTGGGGTAGAGGTCGGGCAGTCCTAATGAGTGGGAGTACTCATGGCAAATGGTGCCAATGCCGCAGAGGCGTACAGCATCGGTGGAGTAGAACCGCTCGGCGCTGGCCGAATAGGCCGCGACGCTGGTGTTGCCCACTTTGAGCGCTCCAAAAGTGCTGGTGTTGGGCCAGATGAAGCCCATGCCCTTTGTTGCCGCCTCGTTGCCGCCGAATCCAGCATAGATGCAGATGATCTGTTCTGCCGAGCCGTCGCCATTCCAGTCGTAGGGGGCGAAGTCCACGTCAAGCGAGTCGGCCAGCAGCTGCACGGCCTGACGTATGCTGGCACCACCATAATCGCCGTTCTTGTTGCTGTTGACGGGAATCTTCACAGGGCCATAGACATCGAAGACGGGCTTGAACATGCCGCCCGACTGCGCCTTGAAGTAGTCGGCCACGCAGCCGGGGCCACGGCCCTCGTTGTAGCCCTCCTCGTTGAAGATGCGGTTGTAGCGGTCCCACGGCTCCTCGCTCGCGAAATCGCGGTCGGCGAAGCTCATCAGCACCACCGCCACGGGATAGACGCGCGTGGAGTCCCACTGCGTCTTTGGCGACGGCAATCGGCGCGGGGCTTTCGACGGTGAACGCTGGGCGTTGAGCGTTGAACGGTCATACGCCTCTTCGATGGTGGTGTCGTTGCCTAAACAGTCGTAGCGCACAAAGCGCGACTGTGCTATAGAAACGATAAGCGATAAGTGATAAGTGACAAGCATCACCGTCACCCGTCGCAGCCATTTCTGACAGTCCGTTGTTCCATTCTTTTTCATGCTTATCACTTATCGCTTGTCACTTATCACTTTTTGGGGCACCAGGGCTTCAGCGTCTTGAAGAAGTCGTTGCCCTTGTCGTCGACGAGGATGAAGGCGGGGAAGTCTTCCACCTCAATCTTCCAGATGGCCTCCATGCCCAGTTCGGGATATTCCACGCACTCTATCGACTTGATGCTGCTCTGCGAGAGCACGGCAGCCACACCGCCGATGCTGCCCAGGTAGAATCCGCCATACTTCTGGCAGGCGTCGGTGACCACCTGCGAGCGGTTGCCCTTGGCAATCATTACCAAGCTGGCACCCAGGCTTTGGAACTCGTCAACATAGGGGTCCATGCGGTTGGCCGTGGTCGGGCCCATGGAGCCGCAGGGGTAGCCAGCGGGTGTCTTGGCGGGACCGGCGTAGAGCACGGGATATTTCTTGAAGTATTCGGGCATCGGCTCGCCAGCATCGATGCGGGCCTTCAGCTTGGCGTGGGCGATGTCGCGGGCCACGATGATGGTGCCCTTCAGGTTGACGCGGGTGCTGACAGGATACTTGCTCAGCTCCTGACGCACCTTGTCGATGCCCTCGTTCAGGTCTATCTCGATGGTGTTCTGCCCTTCGCCAGCCTTTGCAAACTCTGCGGGAATCAGCTCCGATGGGTTGGCATCCATCTTCTCTATCCACACGCCGTCGGCGTTGATCTTGGCCTTGATGTTGCGGTCGGCCGAGCAGCTCACGCCCATGCCGATGGGGCACGAGGCACCGTGGCGCGGCAGACGGACCACACGGATGTCGTGGGCCAGGTACTTGCCGCCAAACTGGGCGCCCAGTCCAATCTTCTGGGCCTCTGCAAGCAGCTTCTGCTCCAGGTCGATGTCGCGGAAAGCGCGCCCCGTCTCGTCGCCCGTAGTGGGCAGCGAGTCGTAGTACTTGATGCTGGCCAGCTTCACCGTAAGCAGGTTCTTCTCGGCCGAGGTGCCGCCGATGACGAAGGCGATGTGATAGGGCGGGCAGGCTGCCGTGCCCAAGCTCTTCATCTTCTCCACGAGGAAGGGGATGAGTGTGCCCTCGTTCTGGATGGTGGCCTTGGTCATGGGGTAGAAGTAGGTCTTGTTGGCGCTTCCGCCACCCTTGGCCACAAACACGAATCGGTATTCGGCGCCCTCGGTGGCCTCGATGTCAATCTGTGCGGGCAGGTTGCAGCGGGTGTTCACCTCGTCGTACATCGTCAGCGGGGCGTTCTGCGAGTAGCGCAGGTTGTCCTGCGTGAACGTGTTGTAAACGCCGAGCGACAAGGCCTCCTCGTCCTCGAAGCCCGTCCATATCTGCTGACCTTTCTCGCCGTGGATGATGGCGGTGCCGGTGTCCTGGCAGAATGGCAGGATGCCGCGTGCGGCCACCTCGGCATTGCGCAGGAACTGCAGGGCCACATACTTGTCGTTGTCTGATGCTTCGGGGTCCGTCAGAATCTGCGCCACCTGGAGGTTGTGCTCGCGGCGCAACATGAACTCCACGTCGTGGAATGCCTGCTGAGCCAGCAGCGTCAGTGCCTCCTTCGACACTTTGATGATTTCCTTGCCTTCAAACGAGCCGGTGCTGATGCCGTCTTTCGTCAGAAGCCTATACTCGGTCTTGTCTTCGCCCAGCTGAAACATAGGGGCATACTTAAAAGCAGGTGTTGTTGCCATTATGATGATTGTTTTTGATTTTTCGCGACAAAATTACATAAAATTAGCGAAAGCACAAAACAATCTCGTAAGAAATTAAAGATGAGGCACCAAAAAACATGTGCAAAAACATGCGCAAAAACACACGCATGCCACCGCAAAATTAGTGCCCAAGACAGACTTCACGAATCAGAGGGCTTCGATTTGCTCCACTGTGAGACCCGTTATTTCTGCTATCTGCTTGGCAGGGAGATGGATGGCCTTCAGCTTGCGGGCGGTGTCTGCGTCCTTCTGCTTCAACTTGGCTTTGGCTTCTTCTGCCTCTGCCTTCGCTTCATCAGCCTCTGCCTTGGCTTGCTCTAATTTGAGTTCATAATCCAACAGCTCCGTCTTGCGTGTGCTGATGGCATCCCAAAACTTGTCGTAGGCTCGCATTTCTTCAGGGGTATAGGCTGCCACTTCCACAATCTTCAGGGCTTCGCTCACATCTGGGTTCTCTAACAGTTCGGCCGGAACCTCCAACGTGTTCTCGTTGATTTCGGTGAGGAAACGGAGCCACAGCACCTGCATCTTTTTCTCGGAGAATGAATGCGGCTGAAACTTTGGCAGTTCAATGAATACGAGTTGCAGGCCGTCGATTACCTCGTCGGATTTTTCCTGATGCACCAGCTGGTAGTGGTGATAGTAGCCGTCGGCACCAATGTTCATCGGTGCATTGACGAAATTCAGGGCATAGACGGGCTGTAGCAACTGATATGCCTCGCCCACTTCCGACTGTGCCACATAGGCTTTCGAGGCATTGAGCAGGACTCGCTTCTTGAACGATTCCGTCCACGTCATCTGCATCTCGACGATGAACTCGCGCTTATGGTTGTCGCGGCAGCAGACATCGACAATGCTGTTCTTCTCGGCCTCAGTGCGGCGGGGAATCTTCTCGGCTGGCCAATACTCAATGCTCTCCACGCGCTCGTCTTCCTTCAGTGGAAGCAGGGCGTTGAGCAGACTGATGACGAGGTGTGGATGCTCGCCGAATATCTTCTTGAAAGTCAGGTCGGCTTTCGGATTCAAATACTTTGCCATAGTCGTATGCGATTAGAATTTTGGCGCAAGGGCAGAGCAAGCACAATCAGGTTCGCTTGAATTGCTGAGGCACAGCCCGTTTTCGCACGCTTTCGCGTGCAAAGTTAGTGATTATTTTGCAGAACAGCAAAACTTCGTCGTTTTTTTCCACATCATAATAAATATGTCCACTTCAAAAAGATTGCATCCACCCAAGAACAACGCGCAGTTTGCCACTCCCCTTGGCTACTATAGCGCGATAAAATCCCATGGCCTGGGACAAAATTTTGGAGCACTCCATATTTTTATTTGGCGTTGACTTTTTAAAATTTGGAGCGCTCCAAATTTTTGCATGCAAGAGGGAGGTTCTCCTTGTGTCACTATTTTTCTCAAAAAACAGCAAGTTCCATAAAAAAGCATGCTTTTATTTGTGCGGTTCAAAACTTTTTCATAATTTTGCAACGGCCAAGTCAGCCATAGGGTAGGCGGGGCCATGACATCGATGGTAAGAATAGGACGTTGACACGACGTTTTCTTTGTAGCCTCAAATTCTCGCAAAATTTGAATCTGTCTATAAAGGAGCGATGAAATGACGTCCACGAAGGGCGTATCGAAATCGCTGTTCTGCCTTTTGTTGGGGTGGAACGAGTGTGAGATATGATTTGGGCGTGGGCTGACTTGCATTGCTTATCCTATAGACAGAGGCAATGCGAGAAGCCTGAGGCGCGGGATAAGCGAGAGGTACAGATTTCCCACGTCTTTCTGTTTTCCAACCAAAATCAAGTTTAACCGCCGAATCTTGGGGATTTCTATAGGCACAAAATGTAATTCCTATGAGAAAGATTTTCTTTTCATTCGTGGCCGCAGGCATTGCCTTGACGGCCAGTGCGCAGCAGACCGACAAGCAGATGGCAACGCTGCAAAGTGGCGACAGGACGACGGTGTTCTATGGCGTGGACGCGCTGAAGCAGGCTTACCTTGCGGCACCCGACACGCTGGGCGTGATAACGTTGTCGGCAGGCGACTTCAGCGCTCCAGCATCCCTCTCGAAATCCGTGGCCATCTACGGCGTGGGATTTGAGCGCGACGAGGCTACAGGGACTAACCGTACCTGCGTAAAAGGCAATATCGAGCTGAAACCAGTGGATACTGTAAATGAAGATGGCTATACGGTTTACGGTGGGAAGCAGCCCAATGGTGTTCATTTGGAGGGACTCTATGTTGACGGGGATGTTAGATTAGGTAATAACCATGATGTACCCATCTGTAACCTGACAATTGCGAAGTGTCATGCTGACAGATTATATCACCAAGCTAATTCTAAAGACGTTGTAATCCGACAGAGCCATATTGGCAATATTTTTTGCAGTCTTAACGTTGGATACATCGCACAAAACATGCTTGTGAGCAATTGCCATTTAGGCTATATCGATGGACTTACATTATCATCTACCATCGTTGTTGACCATAGCATCCTCAGAGATGAAAGTTTAAACATGGATCATGAATTTGAAGCCTACACCTACACCAACAGTGTTCTTTATAAGACGCCACAGACAGGCTACATTGCCTACAACTGTGTGTTCGTTGCCAGCGGCACCCCACGTCAGGACGAGAACGGCAACTGGTACGGCGTGCAAAATGCCGGCCTGTGGGCTGCCGAGGGCGAGGACGGCACTTACGCCGAGGACAAGGACTTCGCCCTGAAGTATCCCAACCGCTACATGGGTAACGACGGCACGCAGGTGGGCCTCCACGGAGGCACCTACGCCTGGAACAAGATTCCCGTCCTGCCCCGCATCACCGAGTGCACCATCGACACCAGCGACGTGCCCAATGGCACGCTGAAGGTGAGCATCAAGGCCGAGGCCCAGACCAAAGAGTAACCCCGAAAAACAGCAAAAAAGATGAGAACAAACAGAACAAAAATGCTCGTCGCCTTGCTGTTGTGTCTGTCGCAGACTATGTGGGCGCAGGTGCAGCCGGCCACACTGGAATACTGGCTCGACGACCAGTTTGCGTCGCGCCAGAGCCGGGCGGCGGGTGCTGCGCTGCAGCAGACCATCGACGTGAGCCAGCTCAGGCTGGGCATCCACGCCCTGGGCATGCGCGTCAGCGACACGCGGGGGAGGTGGAGTGCGCCCTTCGTCAGGTTCTTTCTGAAGAGCGACCCCACCGTGGCCGCCAACGGCCTGGCCACCTACGAATACTGGATTGACGACAACCGCGGCACCGCCGTCAGCGGCCCCCTGCAGCCCGCCATGACGCTCGACGTCGACGTGGCAGCACTGCGCCCCGGCATGCACCGCCTGCAGCTGAAGGTCAGCGACAGCCAGGGACGCCAGGGCCAGACCGTGAACCGCTTCTTCCTGGTGCCCGGCGAAGACCTGAGCCGACAGCAGCTCACCGCCGTCCGCTACTGGATTGACGACTTCGGCAAAGCGCAGCAGGGAGCCTTCGCCGATGGTAGCCTGCTGCTCGACATCGACGTGAGCCAGCTCTGCAAGGGCGTGCACACGCTGGGCTACCAAGTGGCCGACGAGGGCGGACGCATGAGCGCACCGCGACTGCTCTATTTTGTGGTGCCCGACCTTGAGTCCGGCTGCGACCAGCTGACGGCCTACGAATATTGGTTCAACCATGGACCGCGCCTACGCGTAGAACTGCCAGCGGCAAGCCAGCAGGAGCTGACCGACGTGGTGATAGAGGTGAAGGATGTGCTGCCCAACCAGTTGGACGGCTATCGCTTCAACGCAGCCAGCGAAATGGTGAGCGTCGACGACCAGGTGTTCTTCGGATTGCAGGCGTTCAACGGGGCGGGCATCGGCTCACAGGCTGTCCTGTCGGAAGAGTTCCCCATGACCGTGCCTGTTGATCCCCATTTCCTGCCTTTGAACGACGGAGAGCAACAGACCTTCGACGCTCCCACCCGAGGAAAGATGCAGGGACTGAAGACGACTACAGCCGCTGGCGACTCACTGGTCTATTATCTCTCTGTTGCCGGGCTGCATGCTGACTTCTACGATGCCAATGGCTCGGTCATCAAGGCAGAGCGCAGCACCCTCGACGAGGGCGGCGAGGTGTTTGTGCTGAAGAGCACCACCGCCACCACCTACGCCCTGGTATACGGTGCATCGCGTGCGCTGAAAAAGTTGACGGCAACGGTCAGCGTGGGTGGACTGTCGACTGTGGCCAGTATGACAACAGGTATCGACTTCAGAACTGCTCGCCATCGCCTCAGCATTGAGACCGATGCGGATGCAGAATTGACCATTACCAATACAGCTGGCCAAGTGTTGGTTCGTCAGTCCATCGGCCGTGGAAGCACCTCGTTCACGTTGCCAGCGGGAATCTATCTGGTGGGAGTCGGCAGATCTTCCATTACGAAAGTCCTGGTGCCATAGTGAAGTGAGAAATGGTAAATGAGAGGTAAGAAGTATGGTTACATCCTGCGTCGTTGCTCGGAGTGTAACCATACTTCTCACCCCTCACTTAAACAGCGAGAAGTTCACGCTGCCGTAGCTGCGATGTTCCACGAAGTTGGGGTGAGCCGAGAAATCGTTGTCGTGGCCATGCTCGAACACGAAGATGCCACCGGGGGCCAACAGATTCTTTCCTAATACCAGGTCGGGAATCTGAGGAAGTTCTCTCAGCGCGTAGGGCGGGTCGGCAAAGATGAAGTCGAACTGCTGGTGGCAACCTTTGATGAATCGGAACACATCGGCCCGCAACGGCAGACAGCTATGTTCGTCGAGTTTCTTCAGACAGTCGCAGATGAAACGATGGTGGTCGCGGTCCAGCTCCACGCTCACCACCTGGCTGCAGCCTCGCGACAGCAGCTCCAGCGTGATGCTGCCTGTGCCAGCAAAGAGGTCGAGGGCGCGCAGCCCCTCGAAGTCAAGATAACCCATGAGCACGTTGAAAATATTCTCCTTGGCAAAGTCGGTGGTGGGCCTTGCCTTGAAGGTGCGAGGGATGTCAAAGTGCCTCCCCTTGTATTTCCCGGTGATGATTCTCATCCGTCTTAATTCTGGTTTTCTAATTCGTAATGACGTTATTTCGTTAAAACGTTATTCCGTTATTTCGTCAAAACGTTATTACATCATTGATAATTCTCACCGTCCTTTAGCCAGTAGCGTTTGCAGGTCGAAGGGCATACCCTTGATGGCTGTTACCGGATGCTGGCCAAAGTCGGCGGCGGGGTTCACCATCATCACCTTCTTCAGGAATCGGCGCAACATGCCGAGCGTCTCCTCCTGTTCGGGAATGTCGCCCATCAGGTGCAGTTCGTCGTCGTCTTGGCTCATGGCCAACTGGTTCCACACGTAGGTGATGAAGAACACGGCATCCTTCACGTGAGCGGCCTCGTAGCTGTTGCAGAAGCGGAAACGGTGTTGCTGGAAGGCGAACAGCTCCAGCCTTTTCTCGTGGAAATAGGCAAACAGCTTCTTCCTCATGCCGGTGAAGCTTCGCTGGTGCATATAGCGCCACACGGGTTGCATCATCGCCAGCAGTCGCACGTCGCGGAAATGGTCGTCAAGCACCAGTCGCAAGTCCTTGTTTATCGAGAACACTGCCACGGTGTTCAGGTCGGGCAGCACGTTGAAGCACACGGTCTCCTGCTCTCGACTGGGGTAGGCGTGGTGGTGCATGGCCTCCATGGTTTGCTCGCTAAACAGCTCCACGGGCACCATCAGCACCTCATTATCTAATAATACGCGCACGCGCGGAGGCACTGTCAGCAGCAGGTCGCTTTGCTTGAAGGCCTCGCGCAGGTTGGCGGCCATGCTGACGCCGCTCTTCACCACATAGGGTTCGAAGATCAGGGCATCGCCAGCGTCTTGTGCCAGAATCATCAAGCTGTTGCGCCCAATGCGGAGGGTGAGGCGGCGTGAGGGATTAGCTATCTCGTTCATCATTCTGTTCGTTTGGTTGTTCGCTTTTCTGCTGTTCGTGCATCACGCTGCGCACGCAAAGGGCGAGCAGCACGGCTGCCAGCAGCGCCAGCAAGGCGGTGGTCCACTTCTCAGTATGCTTCATTTCGCTTGCAAAGTTACAAAATAACGAGAGAAATGCAAAAGAAAAGTTCGCTTTTCTTTTGCATTTCGCTTGCTTATTCGTACCTTTGCATGCAAATTATTAATTGATTAAGTCATGGCATTGAAATGTGGTATCGTGGGCTTGCCCAATGTGGGCAAGAGCACGTTGTTCAATTGTCTGTCGAGTGCGAAGGCGCAGGCAGCCAATTTCCCCTTTTGTACAATAGAACCCAACGTGGGCGTAATCACCGTGCCCGACGAGCGGCTGACAAAGTTGGCCGAGCTGGTGCACCCAGGACGCATCGTCCCGGCAACGTGCGAGATTGTGGACATCGCCGGCTTGGTGAAGGGCGCTTCGAAAGGCGAGGGACTGGGCAACAAGTTCTTGGGAAACATCCGTGAGACTGATGCCATCATACATGTGCTGCGCTGCTTCGAGGACGACAACATCACCCACGTTGACGGCACCATCGACCCCATCCGCGACAAGGAGATTATCGACACCGAGCTGCAGCTGAAAGACCTGGAGACCATCGAGGGTCGTCTGGCAAAGACCGAGAAGGCTGCCGCTGCAGGCAACAAGGACGCAAAATTGGAAGTAGGGGTGCTGAAAGCCTACAAGGAGGCGCTCGACCAAGGCAAGAACGCCCGCGTGGTGGAGTTCGACACCAAGGACGAGCAGGACTGCGCCCGCAATCTCTTCCTGCTGACGAGCAAGCCCGTGCTCTATGTTTGCAACGTGGCCGAAGCTGATGCCAAGAGTGGCAATGCTTGGACCCAGAAAGTGGAGGCACTGGCACGCGAGGAGGGCGCCGAGATGATGGTCATCGCCGCCAAGACCGAGGAGGACATCGCCGAGCTGGAGAATTACGACGACAAGCAGCTGTTCTTGGAGGAGCTGGGACTGGAGGAGAGCGGCGTGAACCGTCTTATAAAGAAGGCCTACGCCCTGCTAAACCTCGAGACCTTCATCACCGCCGGTCCCATGGAGGTGAAGGCCTGGACCTACAAGCGGGGCTGGAAGGCGCCGCAGTGCGCTGGCGTTATCCACACCGACTTCGAGAAGGGCTTCATCCGTGCCGAGGTCATCAAGTACGACGACTACATCAAGTATGGCAGCGAGGCCGCCGTGCGCGAGGCCGGCAAGATGGGTGTCGAGGGCAAGGACTACATCGTCCAGGACGGCGACATCATGCACTTTCGCTTCAACGTGTGAATCGTATCAAGTCGTTTGTCATCAAATAATCAGCCGAAAGTTTTGCGCTTTCGGCTTTTTTGCTTAATTTTGCGCCAAATATTTTGAAGTAATATATGAAAGAAAGAACTTTTGTCAGTTTCGACTGGGCATTGAAGCGTATCCTGCGCGACAAGGCCAATTTTGGCGTGCTTGAGGGCTTCCTCACAACGTTGCTGAAGTTCAACGTGAAGATACACCGCCTTTTGGAGAGTGAAAGCAACAAGGAACGCAATGAGGCCAAGTATAACCGTGTAGACCTTTTGGCTGAAGACGGGCAGGGGGAACTGGTACTGATTGAAGTGCAAGGCGAGCCAGAGTTTGCCTATTTCCAGCGAATGCTCTTCGGGGCCTCGAAGCTTGTCACCGACTATATCAACGGAGGGCAGAACTATGAGAATGTCAAAAAGATATACTCTGTTAATATTGTGTACTTCGACCTTGGCCAAGGCGACGACGTGGTGTACCAAGGCAAGACGGAGTTTCGAGGAATACACAATGGCGACCTGCTGCGCCTCAGTCCTTATCAGCGACAGAAATTCAACGTCAGCGATGTCTATCAACTATATCCTGAATACTATATCCTGAAGGTGAATGATTTCAACAAATGGTCGCGTGTGCCGTTGGACCAGTGGCTTTATTTCCTCTGCACGAGCGACATCCCTGAAGACGCGGACGCTCCTGGACTGAAAGAGGCTCGTGAGAAACTGGCAATCATGAAGATGACCCGCGAGGAGCAACGAGCCTACGACAGCTATAGGATGAGTCTCCATATTCTTGAGAACACCATGGAAACTGCTCGCGGCGAAGCGATGCTTGAAGGCCATGCAAAAGGCTTGGAAGAAGGCTTGGAGGAAGGCCGGGCTAAAGGCTTGGAGGAAGGCCGGGCAAAAGGCTTGGAAGAAGGCCGGGTGAAAGGCTTGGAAGAAGGCCGGGCAAAGGGCCTGGAAGAGGGCCGGGTGAAAGGCCTGGAAGAGGGCCGGGCAAAGGGCATGGAAGAGGGCCGGGTGAAAGGCCTGGAAGAGGGCCGGGTGAAAGGCCTGGAAGAGGGCCGGGTGAAAGGCCTGGAAGAGGGCCGGGCAAAGGGCATGGAAGAAGGCCGGGCAAAAGGCCTGGAAGAGGGCCGAGCAAAGGGCATGGAAGAGGGCCGGGCAAAGGGCATGGAAGAAGGCCGGGCAAAAGGCTTGGAAGAGGGCCGGGCAAAAGGCTTGGAAGAGGGCCGGGCAAAAGGCTTGGAAGAAGGTGCTCAAGACAAGGCCGCAGATATTGCCCGAAAAATGAAATCCAAAGGAATGGCAGTCAGCGAAATCGCGGAATTGACGGGGCTGACTGTTGATGAGATAATCCAATTGTTGTCTTGATGTTTGCTAAACCATCATAGCTATGACCAATTTCTTGCTTTACATCACGTGGAATCCTTCTATTGATGCCTTCCACATTGGCTCGCTCACCTTCCGCTGGTATTCGCTGTGCTGGCTCATCGGCCTGGCAGTGGCCTACTTTGTGGTGAAGAAGTTGTATAAGGACCAGAAGATTCCCGACGAGAAGTTCGACCCGCTGTTCATCTACTGTTTCCTGGGCATCCTCATCGGTGCCCGCTTGGGCCATTGCATCTTCTATCAGCCCGAATACTATCTCACCAGCGTGAACGGCTTCATCGAGATGCTCCTGCCCATACAGCATACGGCCGAAGGCTGGAAGATGACGGGCTACGAGGGGCTGGCATCGCACGGCGGCACGCTGGGCATCATCTTGGCGCTGCTGCTCTACGTGAAGCACAAGAAGGTGCCGCTGTGGCAGGTGCTCGACAACATCGCCATCGCCACCGGCATCACCGCATGCTTCATCCGCTTGGGCAACCTGATGAACAGTGAAATCATCGGCAACGTCACCACCATGCCTTGGGCTTTCGAGTTTGTACAGCGCGACGGTCTGCCACGCCATCCCGCGCAGCTCTACGAGGCCATTGCCTACTTGCTGCTCTTCTTCATCATGCTGTGGCTCTATCGGCGCCAGCAGAAGCGGGTGGGCACGGGCTTCTATTTTGGACTCTGCCTCACCTATATCTTCACCTTCCGCTTCTTCGTGGAGTTCGTGAAGAAAGAGCAGGTGGCCTTCGAGCAGGGCATGCCGCTCGACATGGGCCAGCTGCTCAGCATCCCCTTCATCATCGTGGGAGGCTACTATATGTGGCGGGCGATGAAGTGCAAAAACGTATAGACGCTTTTGCTCATCTGCGTGAACAAAGATTATTTGTGTCTGGTAAAGACGGCCTTAAGAGCCAACAAACTCACGGCCCAGGGCATTGCTCTGGGCCGTGAGTTTTGTTCTATAAGCGGATTGAAGCGCAACTCTGCCAAGAGCTACCTCGACAGCCTTTGCGAGGGCGATAACCCGCGTCTGTGGAAAGTACTTGCAAGCCGCCGCTGGCTCTACTTTCCCCAAAAGACTCCTCAAAGGAATAAAAATCAGTTTCGGCCGACCGCTCCAGCATATAAGGGCGGGCGCTCCAAATTATTAGGCCGCCCGCCCTAATAATTGCGGGCGGCTCACGGCGACAAAATACCCCACACCTTATTCCTTTTTAAAGATGCACCTCTCCAGCTTGCACGTACCTTTCTCCCTTTTCCCAACATATCTTCTCTTCCAGTATCAGCACGAACTTCTGACTTCTGACTTCCTTCTCCACCTGAAAATGACTCGTACTGCGGTTGAAAAGACGGTGGCGTTTTTTGAAGATTCCAGACGCTGAAGGCGTCTCAGTTCAGTAGTCGAGGGCACGCAGTACCCCCAAACAGACGGATGTGAGTGACATCGACCCTGAAGGACAGCTGCGTCCAAAGGTCCAAGAAGTCCGTAGACGAAGCAAGCATCAGAGGACAAAAAAAGCTGGCTGAAGGAAAAAAGGGAACAAAAACTTGCAGACTTTGTGAAGATTGCGTAACTTTGCAGAAATTTTCAGAATCATCTATGGATACCATCAAGAAAATCTTTGCCCAGCAGCTGCTCGAAGTGAAAGCCGTGAAGCTGCAACCCACCGAGCCGTTCACATGGGCCAGCGGCTGGAAGTCGCCCATCTATACCGACAACCGTAAGACGCTGTCGTTCCCCCGTCTGCGCTCGTTTGTGAAACTGGAGCTGTGCCACCTCATCCAGGAGCACTTCGCCGATGCCGAGGCGGTGGCTGGCGTGGCCACGGGAGCCATCGCACAGGGTGTGCTGGTGGCCGAAGAGCTGGGGCTGCCCTTCTGCTATGTGCGCCCCAAACCGAAGGACCATGGCATGGGCAACCAGATTGAGGGCGAGGTGCCACAGGGGGCCAAGGTGGTGGTGGTGGAAGACCTCATCAGCACCGGCGGCAGCAGCCTGAAGGCCGTGGAAGCCCTGCGCCAGGCCGGATTGCAGGTAGTAGGCATGGTGGCATCGTTCACCTACGGTTTTCCCGTGGCCACCGAGGCGTTCAGTCAGGCTGGCGTCGTGCTCCACACCCTGAGCGACTATGAGCACGTGGTGGCCGAAGCCGCCAAGACTGGTTATATCACCGAGGAGCAGATGCCCGTGCTGGCCGCCTGGAGGCAGAACCCCGCAGAGTGGGCTTAGCCCCCTCGATAAGGAATTGTTGCACATCTATCTATACAATAATCATAAAAAAAGACAGGGAAAAACAAGTAAAACCGAAAATAAAACAATCCGAAGGTTTTCTATCTGTTTTTCCTGTTTTTAATCTGTTTTATAAAAACACATAAAAAGCTATGGCCCAATTTGAAAGCAGCGTGAAGCACGTTCCTTACCCGCAGGAAAATGTATATCGCAACATCAGCGACCTGAGCAACTTGGAGCGCATCCGCGACCGGGTGCCCACCGACAAGATTGACGACTTCAGCTTCGACAGCGATGCCGTCAGCGTGAGCATGCCTCCCGTAGGCAAAGTCACCCTGCGCATCGTTGAACGCGAAGAGCCGAAATGCGTGAAGTTCGAGTCGGTGCAAAGCCCCATACCCTTCAACCTGTGGATTCAGGTGCTGCCCGTAGATGCCGAGAACTCGAAGATGAAGGTGACGGTGAAGGCCGACATCCCCTTGGTGCTGCGTGCCATGCTGAGCAACCCGTTGCAGGATGGCGTAGAAAAGGTTGCTGAAGCCCTGTCGCTCATTCAATACGTTTAAGAAGTGAGCATGAAAAGTGAGAAGAACCAAGACTCCCTCGCTGCCGACAAAGAGGCTGGGGGCAGTTTCCTGTGGTCGAAGGGCTACGACATCAACGCCGAGATAGAGCGGTTCACCGTGGGGCGCGACCGCGAACTCGACCTGTTGCTGGCTCCCTACGACGTGATGGGCTCCATGGCCCACATTATCATGCTCAACAGCATTGGCCTCATCGGCGACGACGAGCTACCCCTGTTGCTGAGCGAGTTGCGAGCCATACACCAAGTGGCCATGGATGGCAAGTTCGTCATCGAAGAGGGCATCGAGGATGTGCACTCGCAGGTGGAGCTGATGCTCACCCGCCGTCTGGGCGACATGGGCAAGAAAATCCATTCTGGTCGCTCGCGCAACGACCAGGTGCTGCTCGACCTGAAGCTCTTCACCCGTCACGAGCTGCGCTTGGTGGCCGAGGCCGTGGCCGACCTCTTCCATCAGCTCATCCAGAAGAGCAACCAGCACAGCCAGGTGCTCATGCCCGGCTATACCCATCTGCAGGTGGCCATGCCCAGCTCGTTCGGACTGTGGTTTGGTGCCCACGCCGAGAGCCTCTGCGACGACATGCCCTTCCTCGAAGCCGCCTGGCGCACCGTGAACCGCAACCCGTTAGGGTCGGCCGCCGGCTATGGCAGCAGCTTCCCGCTGAACCGCCAGATGACCACCCGTCTGCTGGGCTTCGACTCGATGGACTACAACGTGGTATATGCCCAGATGGGGCGCGGCAAGATGGAGCTGGGCGTCGGCTTTGCCGTGGCTTCCATTGCAGCCACACTGGCCAAGCTGGCCTTCGACGCCTGCCTGTTCAACTCGCAGAATTTCGGATTCATCCGTCTGCCACGCGAGTGCACCACGGGCAGCAGCATCATGCCCCACAAGAAGAACCCCGACGTGTTTGAGCTGATACGCGCCAAGTGCAACAAGCTACAGGCGCTGCCCACGCAGGTGACGCTCATCAAGAATAACCTGCCCACCGGCTACTTCCGCGACCTGCAAATCATCAAGGAGGTGTTCCTGCCCGCTTTCGACGAGCTGCTCGACTGTCTGCGCATGACCACCTACATCATCAACAAGATTGAGGTGAACGAGCACATCCTCGACGACGAGCGCTATGACCCCATGTTCTCTGTGGAAGAGGTGAACCGCTTAGCTGCCGAGGGCATGCCCTTCCGCGATGCCTACAAGAAGGTGGGCCTCGACATCGAGGCCGGTCGCTTCAAGCCCTGCAAGGACATCCACCACACCCACGAGGGCAGCATCGGCAACCTCTGCAACGACCGCATCGAGCAGCTGATGGCCGAGGCCATGAGCCGCTTTGGCTTTGAGCGCGTAGCCGAAGCCGAGCAAGCACTGGTGCGGCCATCGGCCGATCGGCCGATGGCCTAAATGATAAATGAAAAATGAAAAATGAAAATGAATAATGAGAGGATGAGACACAGGTGTGCGTGTCGGCCTTTAAAGGGGCTGGCAGCTCTATCATTTATCATTTGTCATTTATCATATTGGCCGAAGGCCGCCCTTTTTTCATTTATCATTTGTCATTTGTCATTTAGCGCAGCGCTCACCTCCTGCACCGAGGCCGACAACATGTACTCGTCGGCCTATTGCCGTTTCACTTTCAACTGTAGCCTCTACCCCTCGTCGGCCCTCACGCGAGCCGTGGGCAGCACGGGGGGTGACTTTTGTATTGTGAAAACGGCCATGCGCAATGGCATCACCCACCTGCTGCTGCAGCCCAACCGAGGGAAATATGCCGCCACCGACCTCGACCTCGCGATGAACACGGCCATCACTGGCGAGCGCATCAGCTATGCAGCGATGGGCTATCGGCAGGGCCTCGTCATCGGTCGCTCGCTATCTGGTGCCCTGCGCTGCTACGACCTGATGTGCCCCAACTGCGACAACAACCACGAGCTGGCATGGAGCAGCGAGCAGGCGATGGAGATGGTGTGCGGCAAGTGCCACCGCATCTACAACATCGACGGCGAATACGGCTACGTGAAGTCGGGCGAGAAAGGACGGGCGCTGACGCTCTATCGCAACGTCAACTACTCGCCAGCCAACGGCATACTCATCGTCAGCAACCCGTAGGAGTTGAAGGGGGGGATAGTCTAAATAGTTTTTAATAGTCTAAATAGTCTTTATAGATCTATAGAGCCTATAGGGCCTATAGAGTCTATAACTAAAAAGTTCAAAAGATAATTATGAATAGTTTCAAAGATCTGGTGCAGCAACGACGCTCGCACCGCAAATTCACCAGCGAAGAGATAGACCCCGAAGCCGTGAAGCTCATCATGCGGGCCGCCCTGATGGCTCCCACCAGCAAGAGCATGCGTGCCTGGCAGTTCGTGCTGGTCGACGACAAGCTGGACCTGCAGAAGCTCGCCGATGCCAAGGACATGGGCGGACAGTTTGTGAAGGATGCCCCACTGGCCATCGTGGTGCTGGGCGACCCTCTGCAGAACGACTGCTGGGTGGAGGACGGCGCCATCGCCGCCATCAGCATGCAGTATCAGGCTGAGGATCTGGGACTGGGGTCGTGCTGGGTGCAGCTGCGCGGACGCGGACTCAGCGACGGCACCACCGCCGACACCGTGGTGCGCGGCATCCTCGACATCCCCGAGAACCTGTGCGCACTCTGCATCATCGCCGTGGGACACAAAGCCGACGAGCGCAAGCCACAGAACGAAGACCGCCTGAAATGGGAGAACGTTCATGTGGGCAAGTTCAACACTCAGCAGTAGTTTCCACGGATGGAAATAGTGTTTGTAGGAGCGGGGCGCTTGGCCACCCAACTGGCTAAGGCGCTGTACGCCAAGGGTCATGCCATACGCGCGGTGTATAGTCGCACGCTGGCATCGGCGCAGACGCTGGCCGATGCCGTGGGGGCCGATGCCACCAACAGCATCAGCGGCCTGCCCCGTCAAGCCGACGTGTTCATCGTGGCCGTTGTCGATGCTGCATTGCCGCAGGTGGCCGACGCGCTGTTGCAGGGGCGCAGCCAAACCACCGTGCTCCACACCGCTGGCTCCATGCCCATGCAGGTGCTGCAAGGCTTCGCCCACCACGGCGTGCTCTACCCCATGCAGACGTTCTCCAAGGAGCGCCCTGTGGACTTCGCCCAAGTGCCGTTCTTCATCGAGGGCAATGGCCAGCACGCCCTACAGGTGGCGCGACAGCTGTCCTCGTCGTTGAGCGAAAGCATCTACGAACTCAGCTCTGAGGAGCGCCGCTATCTGCATCTGGCCGCCGTCTTCGCTTGCAACTTCTCCAACCACTGCTATGCCTTGGCCGCACACATACTGCAGCAGCACGGGTTGCCCTTCAGCGTGATGCTCCCCCTCATCGACGAGACCACCCAGAAGGTGCATGAGCTGGAGCCACGTCAGGCACAGACTGGCCCCGCCGTGCGCTACGACGAGAACGTCATGGCCGCCCACATGCAGCTGCTCAGCCAGGAGCCGCGCATGCAGCAGGTCTATGCCCTGATGAGCCAGAGCATCCACGAGATTTCGACATAACGGGATTTTTCGATTGAACGGCATTTCGACATAACGAGATAACGACATAACGATATTTCGACAAAAACAGCATAACAACAGCATGATCAACTACGATTTGCGCAAGATTCGGGCCATCATCTTCGACGTTGACGGCGTGCTCTCGGCCGAGACCATCCCCCTCGCACCCGACGGGCTGCCCATGCGCACGGTGAACATCAAGGATGGCTATGCCCTGCAGCTGGCCGTGAAGCTGGGGCTGCGCATGGCCATCATCACGGGTGCCAACGTGCCGTCGGTGCGGGTGCGCTACGAAGGGTTGGGGCTTACCGATGTCTACACGGGCTGCTCTGTCAAGATTCGCACTTATGAGGAGTTCGTCCAGAAATATGGACTGACCGACGAAGAGGTGATGTATATGGGCGACGACGTGCCCGACCTTGAGGTGATGCGCCGCGTGGGTTGTCCCGTCTGCCCCGCCGATGCCTGCACCGAGGTAAAGGAGGCCAGCATCTACATCAGCCAGCGCAGGGGTGGTCAGGGATGCGCCCGCGACGTCATCGAACAAGTGCTCCGTGCCCAAGGACTGTGGCAGATGAATGCCACCGCCTTCGGATGGTAGTTTGGGTAAGTGATAAGTGATAAGTGAAAAGATGTACGAAAAACTAAAGAACTATCACATCATCCTCGCCAGCAACTCTCCCCGACGCCGTGAGCTGCTGGCCGGACTGGGCATCGACTACGAGGTGCGCGTGCTGCCCCACATCGCCGAGAGCTATCCTGCAGACCTGCCTGTGGAGAAGATTGCCGAATACATTGCCTGCGAGAAGGCCGATGCCTACCGCCCGCTGATGGCACCCAACGACCTCATCATCACCGCCGACACCATCGTGGTGGTCGACGGCCAAGTGCTGGGCAAGCCTTCCGATGCCGACGATGCACGTCGCATGCTGCACTGCCTGAGCAACAAGACCCACCAAGTCATTACGGGCGTCTGTCTGCTCACTGCCAATCGGCAGCGCCATTTCTCGGTGCTCACCGACGTCACCTTTAAACGGCTCACCGACGAAGAAATCGACTTCTACATCGAGCATTACCGCCCCTTCGACAAGGCTGGAGCCTACGGCATTCAGGAGTGGATAGGCTTCGTAGGTGTCACCGCCATCAAGGGCAGTTATTTCAACGTGATGGGGCTGCCCGTGCAACGCATCTACGACGAGCTACAGCGGCTATAAACCTGCCTGATGCTCGTTCATTTTGCATAGGCCCATAGCCAGCCACAATTGTGTTCACGCGCTATAGCACAAGCATCCACAGGCACCTTCAAGAAAAAACGATTTTTCGTTTTGCTATTTCCTCTCTTTTTTGTATCTTTGCAGCCACATTGCTGGAGCGTGGGTGGTTGGCCTGTAGCGAACCCCGGACATTCCATCGGCGCGCCAGCACAAAGCAAACGATATATATAGCCAAATTGCAACAACAGTGAACATCGTTTCTTTATTCAGCGGTGCTGGAGGATTAGACCTTGGGATGGTACAAGCTGGCAACAGCATCATTTGGGCTAATGATGTAGATGCTGATGCTGTGGCCACTTATCGACAGAACATAGGCCAGCATATTGTCTTGGACGACATCCGAAACATCTGCATCGACGACATCCCCCAGTGCGACGTGGTGATAGGCGGATTCCCCTGTCAGGGTTTTTCCTTGGCCAACCTACGTCGTACGGTCAACGATGAGCGTAATACACTCTATCATTTTTTTTGCAATGTCGTTGAGGCAAAACAGCCCAAATACTTCATCGCCGAGAACGTGAAGGGCATACTCAGCTTGGGAAAAGGAGAAGTCATCAAAGCCATCATTCAAAACTTTGCAGATTTAGGCTACCATGTGCAATTGCACCAGGTGAACATGGCCGACTATGGGGTGCCACAAATACGCCAAAGGGTGATTATCGTGGGCGAACGCCTTGACGTGTTCCAGCATATACAATTCCATTTTCCTTCTCCAACCCATGGCAAGGGTGATGGCTGCCGACCATGGGTGAGCATTCGCGAGGCTATCGGCCATTTCCCAGACCCCGATCAGCCCAACGATGTGCCCAACCACACCTACTCTGCATACAAAGTGGTATTTCGCGACTTTACTGCTCACCGCATGACCGACCCCGACAAGCCTTCACCCACCATTTTGGCGCGAGGCAACGGGAAAGGCGGTGTCTGTGCCATACCCCACTATAACGGCATGCGGCGCTTGTCGGTGCGCGAAAGTGCTGCTGTGCAGTCATTTCCCGACGACTTTGTGTTCTTGGGCAGTCGCACAGCTACCTATCGGCAGATAGGCAATGCCGTGCCACCTTTGTTCGCCAGAAGACTGGGAGAAGAACTCAAAAGAATAGAAACAACGCTTAGCCAATGACTGTAGTATCATTATTCAGCGGTGCTGGTGGACTCGACCTGGGCTTCACACAAGCGGGACATCAAGTGATATGGGCCAACGACTTGTTCGAGGATGCCGTGAACACCTATCGCATGAATTTGGGCGACCATATAGTGCTTCAAAACATCTACGACATTCCTTCTGAGTCCATTCCCGATGCCGACATCGTCATTGGCGGTTTCCCATGCCAAGGTTTTTCTGTTGCCAATACTGGCCGACATGAAGACGACGAGCGCAATAAGCTTTACCTACAGATGATCAGGGTCATCAAGCATAAGCGCCCCCGCTTTTTCCTCGCTGAGAACGTAAAAGGCATTTTGAGTTTGGGCAAGGGGCAAGTGTTTCAAAACATTCTGTCCGACTTCCGCTCATTGGGCTACAACGTACAGTTCCGCCTGATGAATGCAGCCGACTACGGCGTTCCCCAAAAGCGTTATCGAGTCGTTATCATCGGTGTTCGCAATGACCTACATCTACGGTATGTCTATCCAGACCCCACACATGCTGAGCATGCAACAGTTTTCTGCCACCAATGGGTCAGTGTGGCAGAGGCTTTTGAAGGCATTCCTAATCCCGATGAACCCAACAACCTTTCCAACCACGTATATTCAAAGTACAAGCTCAACTTCAACGGATATTTAGGGCATCGCCCCATCGACCCCAACAAGCCCGCACCTACCGTCACTGCAAGGGGCGACAGCCGAGGAGGCGTGGTCATCCTGCCCCACCCCAACGGTCTACGGCGCATGACCTGCCGCGAACTGGCTACTATACAAAGTTTTCCGCTTGACTATCATTTTGTTGGAGGAATTTCCTCGGTTTGTCGCCAAATAGGAAACGCCGTACCACCTATGCTTGCAAAGGCCGTGGCCGAACAGTTTAATCATCTTTACCAGCAAAGCGAATGTTAGACAAAACTTTTATCCCTCAAAAACCATTTCCCGATTTCAAATGGCAATGGGCCACTTTTGCACCCACGGAGAGCATCAATGATCCCGTTGTGCTGCTTGGAGTGCTTTTTAGAATGGAAAAACTCGAAGGGCGCTTTACATATAACTCCGAGGAGTTCACTCAAGAGTTGCAAAACCTTACCCACGACCTCAAGGACTCAGTAGGAGTGAACTTGGCAGGAAGAGGTGGCGAGCGCAACATTATGCGCAATTCGCAACAATATTGGAAATCGCTGAACCTGATTCCCAAAGATACCCACGGGTTGATTAAACTGACCGAATTCGGTCGAAAAGTGGCACGCCACGACATCTCACAAACCGAATTTTCGGCTATTACCATTATGACCCATCAACTGCCCAATGCCAACATACAGTCGAAAGAAGTCTGTCGTCAGTGGCACCAAGCAGGAATCATTGTCAAGCCCCTGAAACTGCTTCTATCTATTGCAAAGGAAACAGGATATATCACGACCAAAGAGACGAGGAAGATTATTGTCCCACTCTCCGCTTACCCACAGGCCGCCATCCAAGATTATGTCAATTTTATTAGGTGGTATCGGTCGGGCGAATTGGACATCAGCCAATGGCCTGATTGTTGCGAAAAGTCGAATGACAGACGAATGGTAAGGGAGTTCCTGCTTTTCCTACAGTATTATGGCTATTTGATAATGGAAGAAGGCAGCAACGATGAGGCACATTTTCGTTTCAATGAAATCATTGCAGAAGAAATAAGCAACATTCTGAGTGGGATAACAATTAATCCCACCATCGATCAGGCTATTAGAAAGCTCAACGAGTCGGATGTCATTTCCGATGTTGAGAGGAAACGAATGCAGGCGGTTCGGAATCGTCCGCATCAGGCACAATTCCGAAGAGACGTGCTTGCAGCATGCCAGCGTTGCATCATCACAAATGTCACCATGCCCGAAGTCCTTGAGGCTGCTCATATCAAACCATATAAGTACCATGGCGAAGATACTGCTGCCAATGGATTTGCTATGCGACTCGACATCCACATGCTCTTTGATACGGGGCACCTGCGCATAGCACCTGACGGCACGGTAGAACTCTCAGGAAGGGCACGGATGGACTACGGTGCCCAGATTCCGCCACTTATTGTCATTCCCGAATTCATCAACAAGGAATTTCTGAAGTGGCGATGGGAAAATTACAACGGAATGTAATCCTGCCATCGCGTATTCCCAAGCTGTAGGGTAGCCTTCTCTTTGCCACGGCGCTCCATTTCAACCCTACGCCCCACATATTTTCTGGTGCCACACAATAATTAGGGCGGGAGGTCGTTATAAATAAGACGTGCTATGCCCCAAACGGGACATGGGATAAAGAAGAAAAAGGCACCTTGAAACGGTTTGCATACATATTGCTATTGCTGTTGAGCATCACTGCACTTGCCGTGACGCCCAGCGGCTTTTCGCTCTCGCCAAGTGGTGAGGCATCCATGCTGCTGCCAGCTCCCCCCATTGTGGGAAGCAGTGAGGAGCTTCCTCCACCACCCAAGGACACCATCCGCATCAAGCGCTGGCGCGTGCAGCCCACGGCTCCCGTGGAGGTGGCCGACCTGGACAGCAGCGCCCTCGACCTGCGCATGCCCGAGAACGTGAAACAGCAGGTGGAGTACGACGACTCCTTGGGCGTGTACTTCATCGGCTCGAAGATGGGCAGCGGCTACCTCAACACGCCCATCATGATGACGCCCGAGGAGTATCTGAAGTGGAGCGAGCGGCGCGCCCGCCAGCAGTTCTTCCGACAGAAGGACGCAGAGAACGTGAAGCAGAAGGGCGAGGACAAGTTCTCGTTCAGCGACATGCACTTCGACCTGGGGCCTGCCGAGAAGATTTTCGGCCCCGGCGGCGTGCGCGTGAAGACGCAGGGAACGGCCGAGATAAAGATGGGCTTCACCAAGAAAGACATCGACAACCCCTCGCTGCCCATCCGCAACCGAAAGACCACCAGCTTCGACTTCGATGAGAAAATCAACCTCTCGGCCAACGCGAAGGTGGGCGACAAGGTGAACTTCAACTTCAACTACAACACCGAGGCCACCATGGACTTCGACACGAAGAACCTGAAGCTGAAGTACGACGGCAAGGAGGACGAAATCATCAAGAAGGTGGAGGCGGGTAATGTCACCTTCCCCTCGAACAATTCGTTGGTGCATGGTGCCGCCAGCCTGTTTGGTATCGCTACCGACCTGCAGTTTGGCAAGCTGAAGCTGCAGACCGTGGTATCACAGAAGAAGAGCACATCGAGCAGCGTCAGCTCGAAGGGCGGCGTGTCGACCACTCCCTTCGAAATCGACGTGGCCGACTATGAGGAGAACCGCCACTTCTTCCTCAGCCACTTCTTCCGCCAGCAATACGACCAGGCCATGAAGACGCTGCCCAACCTGACCACGGGCATCAATATTAACCGCGTGGAGGTGTGGGTGACCAACAAGTCGGGAACCACGTCGAACTCGCGCAACATCGTGGCCTTCACCGACCTGGGCGAGAGTGCCGTCATCAAGAACCCCATTTGGAGCGCCACGAGCCAGGGCGTGCCCAGCAACCAAGCCAACGACCTATACAGCACCATCGTGGCCAACATCGACACGGCGGGGCGCAACATCGACCTCGTGTCCACTCAGTTAGAGACCATCAACGGAATGGTCGGCGGAGTGGACTATGAGAAGCTGGCCGCCGCCCGACTGCTGACCAGCACCGAATACAGCCTGAACAGCTCATTGGGATACATCACCCTGAAGCAGGGGCTGCAGACCGACCAGGTGCTGGCCGTGGCCTACGAGTTCACCTACGGCGGACAGACCTTCCAGGTGGGCGAGTTCTCGACCGACGTCACCCAGACCAACCAATGCCTCTTCGTGAAGTCGCTGAAGAACACCAGCAGCAACCCCACGCAGGGCAACTGGGACCTGATGATGAAGAACGTCTACTACCTGGCATACCGCGTGGAGAAGGAGAAGTTCAAGCTCGACATCAAGTACCAGAGCGACACCACCGGCACCTACCTCACCTATCTGCCCGAAGAGGCGCTGAAGAGCACCACATTGCTGAAGGTGATGGGACTGGACCGATTGGACGCCAACATGAAGCCCCACGCAAACGGACAGTTCGACTTTGTGCAGGGCTACACCATCAGCGACGGACGCATCTTCCTGCCATCGGCCGAACCCTTCGGCGACTATCTGCGCAACTATCTCAAACAGCAAGGCATGGGCGACCTGGCCGACAAATACTGCTTCGACCAGCTCTACGACTCCACGAAGACCGTGGCACGGCAGAACGCCGAGCGCGACAAGTTCATCCTGACAGGACAATACAAGGGCACGGCCGCCAACGTCATCTCGCTCAACGCCACCAATGTGCCGCAAGGGTCGGTCGTGGTCACGGCGGGCGGCGTCACCCTCACCGAGGGTAGCGACTACACGGTCAACTACTCGGCGGGCGAGGTCACCATCCTCAACCAGAGCATCATCGATGCGGGCACCAACGTGAACGTGTCGTGCGAGTCGAACACCGACTATGGCATGCATCGAAAGACGATGTTCGGCGTGAATTGGGAATACGACTTCAACAAGAACTTCTCGCTGGGCGGTACGCTGATGCATCTGACCGAACAAGCGCTCACCACCAAGGTGGGCATGGGCGAAGAGCCGCTGAACAACACGCTGTGGGGATTGAACCTGAACTGGAAGCAGGAGAGCCAGTGGCTGACGAATGCCCTCGACAAACTGCCCCTGCTGCACCTGACGCAGCCATCGCAAATAACGCTCACGGGTGAGTTTGCGCAACTCATTGCCGGAAAGGCACACGGCACGCAGGACAACGCCAGCTACATCGACGACTTCGAGGGCACCAAGAACCTGCTCGACGTGAGCGACCCCAAGGCATGGGTGCTCAGCTCCGTACCCTCCATGTTTGCCGAATCTGCCGACAAGGACGGCATCACCAGTGGCTACGGGCGGGCACTGCTATCGTGGTACAACGTTGACCCCATCTTCACGCGACGCAGCAGCAGCCTCACGCCAGCACACATCAAGAGCGACCTGAACCAGCTGTCGAACCACTATGTGCGCGAGGTCTACGTGCGCGAGCTGTATCCCAACCGCGACCAAAGCTCCTACAGCGGAGCCACCTCCACGTTGCCCGTGCTCAACCTGACCTACTATCCCCAGGAGCGCGGACCCTACAACCTCACACTCGACTACAATACCGACGGCACCCTGCGCAACCCCGCACAGCGATGGGGCGGCATGATGCGCCGCATGGACATCACCACCGACTTTGAAGAGGCCAACATCGAGTACATTGAGTTTTGGCTCCTCGACCCGTTCATCTACACTCGCGCCGAAGGCACTGCCGCCCAGCATGCCGGCGAGCTGTACATCAACGTGGGCGAGGTGAGCGAGGACGTGCTGCGCGACGGAAAGAAATTCTACGAGAGCGGCATGCCCGTCGACGGCACATCGGCCTTCGAGACCACCCAGTGGGGAAAGATTCCCAAGCAGGCCACGCAGACCTACGCCTTCGCCACCACCAGCGGTAGCCGCGAGCGACAGGACGTGGGACTGAACGGACTCACCAACGACGAGGAGCGCACCTTCGGCCCCTATGCCGACTGGCTGGGCAAGATTGGCGACGTGGTGCAGAACGACTCGCTGCTGGCAGCATGGCAGCAGGACCCCGCTGGCGACGACTACCACTACTTCCGTGGCAGCGACTTCGACAACGAGCGCCGCAGCATCATCGACCGCTATCGCCGCATCAACAACCCGCAGGGCAACTCGCCCAGCAGCGACAACCAGACCGAGAGCTACGACACCAGCTACAAGAGTGGTCCCGACGTGGAGGACATCAACCAAGACTATACGCTCAACGAATATGAGCGCTACTTCCAGTATCGCATCCCCATCAGCGACGACGAGCTACAGGCCTACAACCGTGGACAGAAAAGCGACGACTCGTATATCGTGGACCATCGCGACTACAACGCCAAGCTGCGCAACGGCGACACCCTCACCGTCAGATGGTATCAGTATCGTGTGCCCCTGCAGGAGTGGGAGAGCAAGGTGGGTGCCATCAACGACTTCACCAGCATCCGCTTCATGCGCATGTTCCTCACGGGCTTCGAGCAGCCCATCACGCTGCGCTTCGGCAGCCTCGACCTGGTGAAAGGCGAGTGGCGACAGTACAAGCAGAACTTGCAGACCAGTGCCGCCACCGAGACGGGAACGCTGGAGGTGAGCGCTGTGAACGTGGAGGAGAACACCGAGCGCCAGCCCGTGGCCTATGTGCTGCCACCGGGCATCACCCGAGTGACCGACCCCAACCAGCAGCAGCTCACCGAGGACAACGAGCAGTCGCTGTGCCTCACGGTGAAGAACCTCTCGCAGAATGAGTCGAAGGCTGTCTATCGCAACACCCACCTCGACCTGCGCCAATACAAGCGGCTGCAGATGTTCGTCCACGCCAACCACCTGGTGCCCAACTCCACGCAGCTGGAGGACAACCAGCTGGCCGTGTTCATCCGCTTAGGAAGCGACTACAAGAGCAACTACTACGAATACCTCATCCCGCTGAAGCTCACCCCCGAGGGACGCTACCACTGGAACGTGGCCAGCGACCGCCCCATCGTGTGGCCCCAAGAGAACATGCTCGACGTGAACCTCGCCGTGTTCACCGCGCTGAAGAAGGCCCGCAACAAAGCACGCGCCGAGGGCACCGCCAGCTACACACAGCTCTTCAGCGACTACGACCCCGACAAGCCCAACAACCGCATCAGCATCATCGGAAACCCCTCTTTGGGCGAAGTGAAGACGATGGTGGTGGGCGTGCGCAACCTCAGCCCGGCACTGAAGAGCGGCGAAGTGTGGATCAACGAACTGCGCCTGCGCGAGGCCAACAACGAAGGTGGATGGGCGGCCAGCGGAGCCATGAACGTGCAGCTGAGCGACCTGGGAAGCCTGAACATGACGGGACGCTACATCACCGACGGCTTTGGCGGGCTGGAGCAGACCGTGATGCAGCGCAGCACCGAAACGGAGAAGTCGTACAGCGTCACTGCCAACATCGAGTTGGGCAAGCTCTTCCCCGACAAGGCGCAGGTGTCGGCGCCACTCTACTATTCCTACACCAAGGAGACCATCAGCCCTAAGTATAACCCGTTAGACACCGATATGGACCTCGACGACGCCCTGGAGTCGGCCCTCGACCGCCGCGAGCGCGACAGCATAGAGTCCATCGCCGTCACCAAGCACATCACGCGCAACTTCTCACTGTCGAATGCTCGCGTGAACATCAAAAACAAGAAGCATCCGCTGCCCATCGACCCCGCCAACTTCTCATTCAGCTACAGCCACTCACACCGCAACACCACGGGCGAGACCACCGTCTTCGAGAACGAAGACCAGTGGCGCGGCACACTCAGCTACAACTATTCGCCAGTGTACAAGGCGTGGGAGCCGTTCAAGAAATCGAAGAGCAAGTCGAAGTGGATGCAGCTGCCCAAGGCCCTTGGGCTGAACTATCTGCCGCAGAACATCAGCTTCAACATGGAAATCACGCGCAACTACTATGAGCTGCAAGAGCGCGACATGGAGAACACCGAAGACCCCAGCCTGCCACTCACGTTCAGCGAACAGTTCCTGTGGAACCGCGACTTCTCCATCCGATGGGACCTGACGAAGAACCTGCACATGAACTTCCAGAGCGCCACGCATGCAGAGATAGAAGAACCCTATACGCCCATCAACAAAGACCTCTATGCCGACCGCTACCAAGCCTGGAAAGACTCCGTCTGGCAGAGCATTGGCCACTGGGGCACGCCGCTCGACTACCGTCAGTCGTTCAGCGCCAGCTATCAGCTGCCCTTAGACAAACTCCCCATCTTCGACTGGGCCAAACTCGACGCCAAATACGAGTCGAGCTACTCATGGCTCAGGGGAACCAAACTCGACAGCGGTGCCAGCCTGGGCAACACCATCCAAAACAACCGCAACGTCACGCTCAATGGCAACTTCAACCTGGAGACGCTCTACAACCACATCCCCTTCCTGAAGGCCACCAACGAGCGCTTCAAGAAGGCTCCACAGAAGAAGAACGACACCAAGAACACCAAGAAGCCCACGCAGCAATCGAAGAACTCCACCCAGCAAGGCAACAAGGACGCTGCACAGCAGGACAGCAAGGACAACAAAGACAATAAGGACAACAAAAACAACAAGGAAGAGAAGGACCTGCCGAAGAACAAGAACACCTTCCAGAAGGAGATCACCCTGCTGCCCGACTCTGTCATCGAGGTGCAGCACGGCAAGAAGTCGAAGCGACTGCTCGTCAGCGCACGCGGTGCTGACGGCAAGGTGGTGCCGGTGAAATGGAAGGTCGTCGACGAGAACAAAATTAAGGTGTGGATGAAAGACCTGCGCCCCACCCCACCGAAGAAAGCAGCAGAAGCGGCCGACAGCACCATCGTTTCGCAAAACGACAGCGTGGCAACAAAGAAATCCACCACGAAGAAAGACATGGCTTCCGACACTTCGCTGAAAGTAAAGATTTCCATCACGCCCAAGGAACCGCTCGACAACCAGTGGTGGTACAACGCCGCCCAGCAGACGGCCCGTATGCTGATGATGGTGCGCACGGTGAGCCTCACCTATCGCAACCAGCGCTCCATGGCGCTGCCAGGATTCATGCCCAACGTGGGCGACATGCTGGGCCAGCACTCGGGCGACATCCTCTCGCCAGGTCTCGACTTCGCCTTTGGACTCACGGGCGACAGCTATGTAGAAAAGGCTCTTGACCATGGGTGGCTGCTCTGCAGCGACAGCGTGGCCACGCCCAGCAGCAGCCAGTCGACAGAAGACCTGCAGCTGAGAGCAACATTGGAACCCATTCGCGACCTGAAGATCGACCTCAACGCCTCGCGCACAGAGAACCGTGCACGCAGCGTGCAGTTCATGTATGCCGGCATGCCCACCACCTACAGCGGCACCTTCAACATGACCACCCTCTCCATCGGCTCGGCATTAGAGGGCATGGGCGACGCCAACAACGGCTACCACTCGAAGACCTTCGACCGCTTCCTCGAAGCCATCCCCGAGTTCCGCGACCGTGTGCAAGCGCAATATCCCCAGGCAGACCAGACCGGGCGGACGGGTAGGACGGGCCAGAACATTCCCCAAACGCAGAATCCCGTCGACCCCTATAGTGCCGACGTGCTCATCCCTGCCTTCCTCAGCACCTACACCATGGGGGCTGGCAAGGGGCTGGGCTTCTTCCCTACGCTGACGCGCCTGCTGCCCAACTGGACGGTTCGCTACTCTGGTCTGCAGAAGATTCCGTTCTTTGCCAACCACTTCAAGAGCGTGAATGTCAACCACAGCTACAAGAGCGTCTACAGCATCGGTTCCTACGCCAGCTACAGCTCGTGGATAGAGTACATGGGCGACCTGGGCTATGTGCAGGCCGCCGACGGCTCCTACACCCCGTCATCGCCCTACAACATCTCCACCGTCAGCATCAACGAGCAGTTCGCTCCCCTGCTGGGCATGGATGTGACACTGAAAAACAACATGACGGTGAAACTGGAGTACAAGACGACACGCGTGCTCAACCTCTCGATGACCAGCGTCCAGCTCAACGAGCAACGCTCGAAGGACTGGGTGATAGGGCTGGGCTACAAAATCAGCAACATCAACCTCTTCGGCTCTGGCACCAGCCACCGCAAGGTGAAAGGCAGCAAGAAGGGCAGCAACGCCGATGAAGAGAACAACAGGTCGCAGACGACGAACAATCGGCGTGGCGGCGTGAACCACGACCTGAACACGCGCCTCGACATCAGCTTCCGCAAGCAGGCCGCCATCACACGCGACATCGCCAGCGGTGTCTCTTCGGCCAGCAGCGGCAACTCGGCATTGAAGATTTCGCTGGCTGCCGACTACACCCTGTCGCGCTACCTCACGCTCACCGCCTACTACGACCGCCAGACCAACACGCCCCTGCTCAGCAGCAGCAGCTATCCCACCACCACGCAAGATTTCGGTGTCAGCGTGAAGTTCTCGCTCACCCGATGACGAAACATATAAACCAGCAGAATGATGAATGCCGAAGAACTGCGCTCGAAGCGCATCGCAGTGCTGCTGTCGGGAGGTGTCGACAGCTCGGTGGTGGTTTACGAGCTGGCACGCCAAGGGCTGCACCCCGACTGCTTCTACATCAAGATTGGCCCTGAGGAGCAGGAGGCCTGGGACTGCTCCATGGAGGAGGACATGGAAATGGCTACCGCCGTGGCCGCGAAATATGGCTGCCGTCTGGAGGTGGTGGACTGCCACCGCGAGTATTGGCAGCAGGTGACGCGCTACACCATGGAGAAGGTGCGTGCCGGACTCACGCCCAACCCCGACGTGATGTGCAACCGCCTCATCAAGTTTGGAGCCTTCCACGAGAAGCGGGGCAAGGACTACGACCTGATAGCCACCGGCCACTACGCTCAGACGGAGACGGAAATAGTGCATGGCACATCGTCAGATAGTACATTGAAGTGGCTGTGCACCGCCCCCGACCCCGTGAAAGACCAGACCGACTTTCTGGCGCAGATTGACGACTGGCAGTTGCAGAAGGCCATCTTCCCCATTGGGCACTACGTGAAGGACGAGGTGCGCCACATCGCCGAGCGCGAGCACTTGGTGAGCGCTCACCGCCGCGACTCGCAGGGCATCTGCTTCCTGGGAAAGATTGACTACAACGAGTATCTGCGCCGTTTCTTAGGCGAGTTGCCGGGCGACGTGATAGAGCTGGAAACGGGAAAGAAGATAGGCACTCACCAAGGCCATTGGTTTCACACCATCGGCCAGCGCAAGGGTCTTGGCCTGGGCGGCGGACCTTGGTTTGTGGTGAAGAAGGACATCGAGGCCAACATCCTCTATGTGAGCCACGGCTACGACCCGCAGACAGCCTACTGCCAGCACTTCCTCATCCGCGACTTCCACAGTCTGAACGGCGTTATGCCCCCCGTGGGCGAGGCCGTCACCATCAAGATACGCCACACACCCGAATGGCACGCCGCCACACTGGAGACGTTGAACGTTGAACGTGAAACGTTGAACGACGAATGTCCACCCTCCCCCCTCCTCCCTCCTCCCTCAACCCTCCACCTTCAACCCTCCACCCTCCACCTTCCACCCTCCACCCTCAACCCTCCACCCTCCACCCTCCACCTTCCACCCTCCACCTTCATCGTCCACTCCTCCGTGCCCATCCATGGCGTGGCGCCGGGGCAATTCTGCGTTGTCTACGATGCCCAGCACCACCGCTGCTATGGCTCGGCCGAAATCGGCATCTCTGGTCGGGTGGCGCGCTTATAAGCGCGCATCATCCGCATTCCCCCTCCCCTCGTCGCCCCCTCTCTATCATTGCGTCATTTATGAAGAAATCACTCCCTTTCCTTCTCTCGACGCTGCTCCTTTCCGCCTGCGCCACCCAGCAACAGCGTGCCGAAGAGCGCAGCCTGAAAGCCGAACAGATGAGCGCGGCCATCGCCCAGCGTCGGCTGCACATCGACATCAGCGGCATGAACACCCTGCGCTATGGCAGCCACAGGGTGACTCCCGACTTCTACCTGGAACTGCGTGGCGACACCCTCGTGAGCTATCTCCCCTTCTACGGCCAGGCCTACCATTCGGCCACCTACAGCACGCCTTCGCAGGGCCTCAACTTCACTGCTCCAGTGGAGAAGCTGATTGAAAGTCGCCACAAGCGGGGCATGACACGCTTGGAGATGCTGGTGAACAGCGATGAAGACCACTACGTCTATCGCCTTGAGCTGTATCCCAACGGACAAGCCTACATCCAAGTGCGTGGCCAATATCGCGACACCATCAGCTTCGACGGCGTTTGCAAATAAGCTAAATCGAATCTCACGAATTACACGAATGGTGCCACCCAATGGATGGCTTTTGGCTGAGAAGCGCCAAACACGGCGGCATGCGACAATAAATTCGTGAAAATCAAAGGTTTTTGTGCCACGTGGCCGCATGGCAAAATTTGGAGCGCTCCAAAGGAAAAAAAGTCAACGCCAAATTAAAATTTGGAGCGCTCCAAATTTTTGTCCCAGGCCCTGGGATTTTTCGGTAGTCATGCGAAGCACCCTGTTGGCGGCGGCAAAGCGCAGCAGGGCGTGCTCATGGCATGCACAGCGCCTGGCACACACGGTCTTGGAAGTCGCGGCCCTCGGCAGCCCGCTTGATGCCCTGGTTGATGATGCTGAAGCAGAGGCGATGGCCATTGGGCGCTGTGAGATAGCCGGCTAATGCCGACACGCCCGTCACGGTTCCCGTCTTTGCCTGCACGTTGCCTTGGGCGGCCGTCTCCAGCATGCGCTTCTTCAGCGTGCCGTCGACACCCGCAATGGGCAGCGAGGGAAGCAGGTGGTTGTAGATTTGAGGGTGCTGCCACACATAGCGCAGCAGCATCACCTGAGCCTCAGCCGACAGGTAATTATAGAGCGACAGTCCGCTGCCATCGGCCAACCGATATTGATCGCCCTGCAGCCCTGCCCTTTCCATCAGCTGCATCTCCACCTTTCGGGCATCCTTCGCCGTGGCGGGCCTGCTGCCGGTGCTGGCCGCCACTTGGTAGTAGGTGGCCTCGGCATAGAGGTTGTCGCTCTCTTTCATCATCTGCTGCAGCACCTCGTCGATGCCGTGGCTGCGCGTGCATATCAGCTTGGCATCGGCGGGCAACGAGCCGCCAACGATGGTGACACCATTAGTGGCGATGCCTGCCGAGCGCAACTCGCGCAGCAGTTGACTGGCAAAGTCGGGCTTGCCCTCGCAGAGCAGCGGCGACAGTGTGGGGTTGTCGTCGTCCCAGCACCAGCCCTCGCCCCATTTCTCGGCATCCTTCATCGAACAGTCGGTCACCAGCCGACCGCGAATGCTCTTCACACCCTTTTTCTTCAGCTCCCGAGCAAAAGACTGCATGTCGCCACGACCGAACATGGGGTCCATACCCCCACGGCATATCAGGTCGCCACGCAGTTGCCCCTGCTCTATCTTCCCTTTATAATATAAAGATGTGTTGTATTGATGGCTGGCACCCAGCACGTCGAGGGCTGTGATGGCCGTGAGTAGCTTCATGGTCGATGCCGTGCGCATCAGATGTCGCGGGTGGTGGGCATAGAGCATCGAGTCGGCGGTGAGGTCCCACACCATCAGCCCCAGCTGCGTGGTCTCCATCAGCGAGTCGTCGACCAGCGCATCGAGCCTCGACAGCACCAGCTGGCGATAGGGCACCACCAGCACCGTGCTGTCGGCACCCCATTGGCGTCCCACCATCGACGTGTCGACGGCGGTGGGTTCTACATTGTTGTTCACTTGCGCGTGGCCCACGAGTGGCAACAGCAGCATCATGGGCAGCAGAGAGCACAGGGCGTGCTTCACTTTTAAATATGTATTCATCGGCATGGTCGGTTTTGTTGATACAAAGATACTGCTTTTTCCACGACCTGCAAAATTATTGGCCAAATTATTTTGTCAGTCGATGGATTTGTAGTAACTTTGCAGCAATCATTCACCCAAATACAACACCAAGCTATGGCAAAGAAGGAACAAGAGGGCGTTGGAGCCCTCACCCCCCAGCAAGAGAAAATGAAGGCCCTGCAGGCCGCAATGCAGAAGATAGAGAAGGACTTCGGCAAGGGTAGCATCATGCGCATGGGCGACGAGCAGATAGAACATGTAGATGTGATTCCCACCGGGTCGATAGCCCTGAACGCCGCATTGGGCGTGGGTGGCTACCCCCGTGGCCGCATCATCGAGATTTATGGCCCTGAGAGCAGCGGCAAGACCACCCTGGCCATCCATGCCATCGCCGAGGCGCAGAAGCAGGGCGGCATAGCAGCATTCATCGACGCCGAGCATGCCTTCGACCGATTCTATGCCCAGAAGCTGGGCGTCGACGTGGACAACCTCTACATCTCGCAGCCCGACAATGGCGAGCAAGCCCTGGAGATTGCCGACCAGCTCATCCGCTCCAGCGCCATCGACATCATCGTCATCGACTCGGTGGCAGCACTCACACCGAAGAAGGAGATTGAGGGCGACATGGGCGACTCGGCCGTGGGTCTGCATGCCCGACTGATGAGCCAGGCACTGCGCAAGGTGACGGCCACCATCGCCAAGACCAACACCACCTGCATCTTCATCAACCAGCTGCGCGAGAAGATTGGCGTGATGTTTGGCAACCCCGAGACCACCACCGGCGGCAACGCCCTGAAGTTCTACGCCTCGGTGCGACTCGACATCCGCAAGGTGACCACGTTGAAGGATGGCGACCAGGCCATCGGCAACCAGGTGCGCGTGAAGGTGGTGAAGAACAAGGTGGCTCCCCCCTTCCGCAAGGCTGAGTTTGAAATCAACTTCGGCGAAGGCATCTCGAAGTTTGGCGAAATCGTCGACCTGGGCGTGGAGTACGGCATCATCAAGAAGAGCGGCTCGTGGTTCAGCTATGAGGATTCGAAGCTGGCACAAGGCCGCGACGCCACCAAGCAACTGCTAAAGGACAACCCCGAACTGTGTGAGGAGCTGGAGGCCAAGATTATGGAGGCCATCGCCAACGCCCACGAGTAGGAACTCTTTTGGTGAACACGCACCCAGAGGTCCAGAATACGGTGAAGCATCTAAGCTCGGACGAAAAATCGACTTTATTACCCTTTTGCCCCAATCGCTGAAAGCCGTCGCTCCGGCAAAAAGTTTGAAAAAGCCGTAGCAAAAGTTTATTCCACGTCGTGGAACGATAAAACCACGACGTGGAACAATAAAACCACGATGAGAAATAAACTTTTCTGCGCATACCAAATCTTTTAGAGCCATTCCTAACCCCTCTGAATGAAGACCCGCAGTCGGAAGGTATATGTCGTCTACATGGCATTGGTGGCCGCGTGCATGTTGTGGCTGCAACTGCTCGATGCCTTCACCTTGGGCGACGACATGGCCTACCGGTTTGTGTGGCGTGCCAACGAGAGCGAGCCGCTGCAGCTGGTCGACAGCTTCGGCGACCTGGTTCATTCGCAATGGGTGCACTATCACACCATGAATGGGCGCTGGGTGGTGCACAGCGTGGCCCAAGCACTGCTGGGTTTTGCCCCTCCTCAACTCTATCAGGTCATCAGCGCCCTGCTGTTCGTGGGACTATTGTATCTCGGTGCCCGCCTGACAGTAGGGCGCAAGCAGCATCTGTTTGCCTCGGTGCTGATATGCTTCTTCCTGTTTGTGGTCTCCCGGGGATTCCGCACCACCATGCTGTGGAGCATGGGCACGTTCAACTACCTGTGGACCACTACGTTCACCTTGGCTTTCCTACTCTATCTGAAACATTTGGGCCACGCCACGCTGACGGCCAAGCATTGGTGGCTGTCGCCGTTGTCGCTGCTCGTTGGAAGCAGCCACGAAGGGTTGGCCTTGCCACTGGCCATCACCTTCCTGGTCGTCATCATCGCCGAGAGGAAGAAGGTGGCTCATCGCGCCGTCCTCCCCTATCTGTGCTGGTATATGGTGGGCGCGGCCATCGTCGTCCTCACCCCTGCCCTGTGGAGCCGAGCCGACGGCGGGATGACGCTCTACAACAGAATGTTGAGCGGGGCCATCAACCTGTTCCTCAACATGAGGGTTGGCTGGCTGCTGCTGTTCACCATCATCTATCTCTACCGAAAGAACCGTAGTCTGCTGCGACAGAAGTTGTGGCAGTTCCGCTATGCTTATTTGTGTCTTGCCATGTCGCTGGGCATCATCGCCGTGTGTGGCACCAACCTGGAGCGCGTGGCGTTCTTCACCGACTTCATCGCCTTGCTACTGATGGTCGAGCTGTGGAGCACCCTCATCGCCGAGCGGTGGCATCGCCACATCATCATCGCCAGCTCGGCCGTCATGGTCGCGCTCCTCATCCCCGCCATCGTGGTGCGAAGCCAGAACTATCGCTATAGCGAACATATCAAGCAGCAGATGATGGAGCCTGGAAAAGAGCTAATAACAGTGGAGCAGCCCCTGAAAGGCGATTCGTGGATGATGGATTTCTGTAGGGAGCGATACGTGTACCCATCAGCCGAGTTTGGCTTCTATTGCTGCTACATGGCGTTCAACGCGCACGACACCAACATCCGCATGGCCGCCACGCTCTGCAACAAGCAGCAGATGGTGTTCCTGCCCGAAGACGTTGTCAAGAAGATAGCCACCGACAGTATGGCTTTTGCCCATTATGAGCTGGATGCCAACAAGGAACTGTATGTGTGGAGAGTCAGCGAGGGGCAGCAGGTTGACAAAGTGATATTCAGTCTGAAGCCCGAAGACACCTCGGCACTCATGCCCCACCAGCGGCTGCTGGCCTACAAGGGCAACAGCTACGTGATGGACGACCACCTGCGCTATAGTGTCGTCAGGGTTGGTGGTCGCTCGTATCTGGTATTCACCCGCCCCACCACCAACATCTTCCGCCGCATCGACACGATAAAGTACGAATAGCACGCGAACGGCTGCCGCGAGAAGCCCCTCTAATACTAAAGATACTAAAAAAACATACATTTTTTCGCGTTTTTGCTTGTGTAATTGAAAAAAATTAGGGAAATTTGCGCTTTGAACGTATTATGAAATAGAATCAACATCATTCAACCGATTATGACAGCAAGATATTTATTAGGCTTCGATGTAGGCAGTTCGTCTGTGAAGGCATCGTTGGTGAATGCCGACAACGGCAAGTGTGTAGCGTCGGCTTTCTTCCCCGAGAAGGAAGCTCCCATCAAGGCAGTGAAGGCCGGATGGGCCGAGCAGGAACCCGACTCCTGGTGGCAGTATGGCAAACAGGCCCTGCAGAAAATCAAGGCCGAAGCGCAGGTGAAGGGCGACGACATCGTGGCCATCGGCATCTCCTATCAGATGCACGGCCTGGTGTGTGTGGATAAGGACCTGAAGCCCCTGCGCCCCGCCATCATCTGGTGCGACTCGCGTGCCGTGCCCTACGGCGAGCGGGCCTTCAACGAGCTGGGTGCCGAGCAGTGCCTCACCCACCTGCTCAACTCGCCGGGCAACTTCACCGCCGCCAAGCTGGCTTGGGTGAAGGAGAACGAACCCGACCTCTATAATAAAATATATAAGGTGATGCTGCCTGGCGACTACATCGCCATGCGCCTCAGCGGCGTGGCCAACACCACCGTGAGCGGACTCTCGGAGGGCATGTTCTGGGACTTCAAGGAAAACAGCGTGGCCAGCTTCCTGCTCGACTACTACGGCATCCCCGCCTCGTTCATCCCCGACATCGTGCCCACGTTCTCCGTGCAGAGCAGCGTCTGTGAGGCCGCAGCACAGGAGTTGGGACTGAAGGCCGGCACGCCCATCACCTATCGTGGTGGCGACCAGCCCAACAACGCCCTCTCGCTCAACGTGTTCAATCCGGGCGAGATTGCAGCCACCGCTGGCACCAGCGGCGTGGTCTACGGCGTGCTCGGCGAGGTGAACTACGACCCGAAGAGCCGGGTGAACACCTTCGCCCACGTGAACCACTCAGGCGAAGGGGCTACCCGCCTCGGCGTGCTCCTCTGCATCAACGGCACGGGCATCCTCAACGCGTGGATGCACCGCAACGTGACCTTCGACATGGGCTATGCCGAGATGAACGACCTGGCCGCACAGGCTCCCATCGGCAGCGACGGCGTGTGCATCATGCCCTTCGGCAATGGTGCCGAGCGCGTGCTGCAAAACCGCGAGCTGGGCTGCAGCATCCATGGCCTGAACTTCAACAAGCATGCCCGCCCGCATCTGGTGCGCGCAGCACAGGAGGGCATCGTCTTCAGCTTCTGCTATGGCATGGAGATTATGCAGCAGATGGGCATGGACATCAAGAAAATCCACGCCGGCAAGGCCAACATGTTCCTCTCGCCCCTGTTCCGCAACACGCTGGCTGGCGTGAGCGGGGCCACCATCGAACTCTATGAGACCGACGGCAGCGTGGGTGCCGCCAAGGGCGCTGGCATCGGCGCCGGCATCTATGCCGACCACGACGAGGCCTTCGCAACACTTGAGAAGCTGCAGGTCATCGAGCCTGACGCTGCCCACCGCGACGAGTATCAAGCAGCCTACGCCCATTGGAAGGAGACTTTGGGCAAGATGTAATCTCGTACGAAAACAAAAAGCAATACCAATTTCATTCTATTTTTTCAACTAACAACAATTATGGCAAAAGAGTATTTCGCCTTTACAGGCAAGATTCCTTTCGAAGGAAAAGACAGTAAGAACGTGATGGCTTTCCACTACTACGAACCCGAGAAGGTGGTGATGGGAAAGAAGATGAAGGACTGGCTGAAGTTCGCCATGGCTTGGTGGCACACACTGGGTGGAGCCAGCGCCGACCAGTTTGGTGGACAGACCCGCAGCTACGAGTGGGACAAGGCTACCGACCCCGTGCAGCGCGCCAAGGACAAGATGGACGCCGGCTTCGAAATCATGGACAAGCTGGGCATCAACTACTTCTGCTTCCACGACGTAGACCTCGTCGAGGAGGGAGAGACCATCGCCGAGTACGAGCGCCGCATGAAGGAGATCACCGACTACGCTCTGGTGAAGATGCAGCAGTTCCCCAACATCAAGCTGCTCTGGGGCACCGCCAACGTGTTTGGCAACAAGCGCTATGCCAACGGCGCATCGACCAACCCCGACTTCGACGTCGTGGCACGCGCCATCGTGCAGATTAAGAACGCCATCGACGCCACCATCAAGCTGGGCGGCACCAACTATGTGTTCTGGGGCGGACGCGAGGGCTACATGAGCCTGCTCAACACCGACCAGAAGCGCGAGAAGGAGCACATGGCCACCATGCTCACCATGGCTCGCGACTATGCACGCGCCAAGGGATTCAAGGGCACGTTCCTCATCGAGCCGAAGCCCATGGAGCCTTCGAAGCACCAGTATGATGTGGACACCGAGACCGTCATCGGATTCCTCCGTGCACACGGTCTGGACAAGGACTTCAAGGTGAACATCGAGGTGAACCACGCCACACTGGCTGGCCACACCTTCGAGCATGAGCTGGCTTGCGCTGTCGACGCTGGCATGCTGGGAAGCATCGATGCCAACCGTGGCGACGCTCAGAACGGCTGGGACACCGACCAGTTCCCCATCGACAACTACGAGCTGACACAGGCCATGATGGAAATCATCCGCAACGGTGGCCTGGGCAATGGCGGCACCAACTTCGATGCCAAGATCCGTCGCAACAGCACCGACCTGGAGGATTTGTTCATCGCTCACATCAGCGGTATGGACGCCATGGCACGCGCGCTGATGAACGCTGCCGACATCCTGGAGAACAGCGAGCTGCCCGCCATGAAGAAGGAGCGCTACGCCAGCTTCGACGCCGGTCTGGGCAAGGACTTCGAGGACGGCAAGCTCTCGCTGGAGCAGGTCTACGAGTACGGCAAGAAGGTTGGCGAGCCCAAGCAGACCAGTGGCAAGCAGGAGAAGTACGAGACCATCGTAGCCCTCTACGCCAAGTAAGCATCGCTAAATCTTCACGCATTAATGGCTCAGGGACATCATTTGTACCCTGAGCCATTCTTGTTTTCTATCCCATCTATTCCGTCTATAGCATCTATCCCGTCTATAGCATCTATCCCGCCCCCTAAATCCTATTGCCGGGCCAAATTCCGCCGCGCATCAAGCGCCAGAAAGATGAACAACAGGAAGGTGAACCCCCACAGCGAGGACCCTCCATAGCTGAAGAAAGGCAGAGGGATGCCGATGACGGGCGTCAGCCCCAGCACCATGCCCACATTGATGAACACATGGAAGAGGAACACCGAGAGCACGCAGTAGCCATAGATGCGCGCAAAGGCGGTGGGCTGGCGCTCGGCAAGGTGGATGAGCCGGAGGATGAGCAACAGAAACAGCACCAGCACACCGGCTGCGCCAATGAAGCCCTCCTCCTCGCCTACGGTACAGAAAATGAAGTCGGTATCCTGTTCGGGAACGTATTTCAGCTTGGTCTGTGTGCCGTTGAGGAACCCCTTTCCTTCCAGACCGCCTGAGCCGATGGCAATCTCACTCTGGTGCACATTGTAGCCGGCACCGCGCAAATCCTCCTCCAGCCCCAGCAGCACATTGATGCGGGTGCGCTGATGGTCTTGCAGCATGTGGTTGAGACCATAGTCGGCACCATGGAAGAACACCAGCGACCCCACGGCGAAGAACGCTATCCACAGATAGTTGCGCAGCTGGGTGTGATAGGCGCGCCACAGCAGCCAGCCCACAAGCAGCACGCTCACCGTCAGTTGAATCCAGTAGATGTCGAAAGGAATGACATACACCGAGAAGGCCAAACTGGCCACAGTGACACCCACGCATGCAGCAATGGCGATGAGCGATTCGCGCCAATCGCGCAGATACACCCCTATCATCACCGACGAGAACACCTGGATGGCCAACAGCACCACGAAGCGCCCTACGTGAGTGGGGGTGTCGAACAGCAGTGGCTGGCTATAGCGGATGCCAACGACGAAGTAGAACACGGCGGCCACGGCGGTGAAGAGCACACTGCCCGTCATGCCCTCGCGATAGAGCATCAGGAAAAACGCCAAGTAGACCAGCGCCGACCCCGTCTCACGCTGCATCACGATAAACAGCATGGGAGCGAAGATGATGGCCAGCGTCTTCAGGAAGTCACGCCAGCGGTGGATATCGTATTCGCGCACCGACATCAGCTTGGCCAGCGCCAGCGCAGTGGCAAACTTGGCAAACTCGGCTGGCTGCAAGCGAAGGGGGCCCAGCACCAGCCACGACCGCGAACCCTTGATGCTCACGGGATTGAAGATGGTGGCAAAGAGCAGCACCAGCATCAGACCATAGAGCACATAGGCGAAGGTGCTGTAGTAGCGGTCGTCGAGCAGCATAATCACTAAGGCCAGCACCAGCGACGTGCCTATCCACACAATCTGCATACCGCTGCGCGTGTCGAGCGACAGCAGGTTGGTGTCGGTGCCGAAGTCGTAGCTCGCGCCGCACACACTCATCCAACCGAAGGCCAGCAGCCCCAGGTAGAAGACGATGGTCAGATAGTCGACAGAGCGAAGAACGCCCTTGGGCTTTTCATTGTTCATTGCACAAGCACCCCGATGCAGGCGGTGGAAGAAAGGGCAAGCCCTAAAACGCCACTTCGTTATAATCCCTGCACGAATTCATAGAATTGAAAATTGCTGCAAAGGTACGAAGAACCACGAGAAAAAGCAAAAGAAAATCGAATTTTTCTTTCGCGTTCACAAAATAAATGATTACCTTTGCACGTTGAAAAGATACTTAACGAAACTACAACCATGGTTAAACTATCCAATCGTCTGCAGAGACTGGCTCCATCGGCCACTCTGGCCATGTCGCAGAAGAGCGCCGAGATGAAGGCCCAAGGCATCGACGTCATCAATATGAGCGTGGGCGAACCCGACTTCAACACGCCCGACCACATCAAAGACGCTGCCAAGCTGGCCATCGACCAAAACTACTCGCGCTACAGCCCAGTGCCAGGATATGCCGACCTGCGCCAGGCCATCAGCAACAAGCTGAAGCGCGAGAACGGACTCGACTACTCACCCAGCGAGATACTGGTGAGCAATGGAGCCAAGCAGAGCGTGTGCAACACCGTGATGGCTCTGGTGAATCCGGGCGACGAGGTCATCATCCCGGCACCCTACTGGGTGAGCTACCCGCAGATGGTGCTTCTGGCAGGAGGAGACCCTGTCATCGTGCAAGCATCCTTCGACCAAGACTTCAAGATGACACCCCAACAGCTGGAGGCTGCCATCACGCCAAAGACACGGCTCATCATCCTCTGCTCGCCCAGCAACCCCACTGGCTCAGTATATAATAAAGAGGAATTGCGCGCACTCGCGAACATTATTGTACAACATGACGACCTCTTCGTGCTGGCCGACGAAATCTACGAGCACATCAACTATGTGGGCCACCATGAGTCGATAGCACAGTTCCCCGGCATGAAGGAGCGCACCATCGTGGTGAACGGCGTGAGCAAGGCCTACGCCATGACGGGCTGGCGCATTGGCTACATTGCCGCGCCCGAATGGATTGTGAAAGGCTGCAACAAGCTGCAGGGCCAGTACACCAGCGGACCGTGCAGCGTGAGCCAGAAGGCCGCAGTGGCTGCCTATGAACAGAGCCAGCAGTGCGTGGAAGAGATGCGGCAGGCCTTCCTGCGCCGCCGCGACCTCATCGTGGAGCTGGCCAAGGACATCCCCGGCCTCGAGGTGAACGTGCCGCAAGGCGCCTTCTACCTCTTCCCCAAGTGCAGCAGCTTCTACGGCTGTTCCGTCGGTTGTGGCACCGCCACAACAAAAAGGACCATCAACACCAGCACCGACCTGGCCCTCTACCTGCTCGAAGAGGCGCATGTGGCCACCGTGGGAGGCGACGCTTTTGGCGACCCCGACTGCTTCCGAATGAGCTACGCCACCAGCGACGAAAACATCCGAGAAGCCATGCGACGCATCAAAGAAGCACTCGCCAAGCTGGCGAAATGAAAAAAATGAGAGTTAAACGTTGTTAAATCCTGTCGAAGTCCACATTTTTATACTATCTTTGTGGCGAAATATGCTGTGTAGCACTTTACCAAGTGCTCGCATGGCATTGTAACTAACGGCATTTCGACTTTTTACATCTTAATTTATTTAATAACTTAAAAACAAAAAAATTTATGGCAACACAGCAAGCAGCTGCTCCCGCAGCAAAGAAAGCCTCTAAAGGCACAAGCAGTATCGGTATCAAAGACGCCATCTGGGTGATTGTCGTCTGTGCTATCATTGCATTCTGCAACTTCTTCTTCAACTTCGGTCAGGCCTCGAACTTCGAGGGTGGCGATCCCGACGGCGGCAGCCCACTGAACATCTGGGGTACTATCTTCAAGGGCGGTGTCATCGTGCCTGTCATCCACACCCTGTTGCTCACCGTGCTCTGCATGTGCATCGAGCGCGTCATCGCTCTGAGCAAGTGCATCGGTAAGGAGAAGCTCGCCACATTCGTAGGCAAGATCAAGAAGGACATCAAGGCTAAGGACTTCGACGCTGCTCTCCGCGACTGCGACAAGCAGGGTGGAAGCGTGGCCAACGTGGTTCGCGCTGCCGTGATGGCTTACAAAGAGGCCGACGCTACTACCGGCATCAAGAAGGAAGTGAAGATGGCTCGCATACAGCAGGCTCACGAAGAGGCTATCGCCGTTGAGATGCCCACACTGACCATGAACCTCCCCATCATCGCCACCATCGTCACGCTGGGTACGCTGACCGGTCTGCTCGGTACTGTGGTAGGTATGATCAAGTCGTTCCAGGCTCTGGCACAGGGCGGTGGCGGTGACTCCGTCGAACTGTCGGCTGGTATCTCTGAGGCTCTGATTAACACGGCCTTCGGTATCGGTACTTCATGGCTCGCCGTGGTAGGCTACAACTTCTTCACTAACCGCATCGACAAGATTGCGTTTGCACTGGACGAGATTGGTTATTCAATTGCACAGACCTACGCTGCTACTCACACCGACGAAGCTTAGTTTTCACATTAGCCCACTCTTAAAACCATTACGACTATGGCTAAAATGAAGATTAAGAAAAACGACGTCTGGATCGACATGACACCCATGTCCGACGTGATGGTGCTGCTGCTCACCTTCTTCATGCTCAGCGCCAACTTCGTGAAGAACGAAGTGGTGAAGGTGAACACGCCACAGTCGCGCACAGAGGTGAAGGTGCCGTCGACCGCGACGCTCGACATTACCATCGACTCGCTGGGACGCGTCTATATGGGCACGGACAAGGTGGTCACGATGGAATACGCGCTGGACACACTGCTGTCCAAGGAGTTTAGCAAGTATAAGGACAAACTGGGGGCACAGAACAAAGACCTTCGCGCCGTATTCAAGGCCGAGACACAGCTCGGAGTCCCCATGGAGCGCATGGCTGAGTACTTGGCAATGACCAACCATGAGGCCAAATCCAAAATGCTGAAGGAAAACGGACTGCCCCTCGACTCGGTCATAGAGATCCCCAACCCCAACGTGCAGTCGGGTAAGGACATCTACAGCGAGTTCCAACTCTGGGTGAAGGCTATGAAGAACGGCTACAGGAAATGGTACAAAGACCTGGAGCGCAAAAAGGACAAGGGTGAGTCAATCGACGTTGACCTCAACACCACGCCCAACAAGCTCGAGATTTGCATCAAGGCCGACAAGGACACTCCTTACGGAACGTTCAAGAAAGTCATCAACGAGTTGCAGGACATCAACGAGAGCCGCTACAAATTGCTTACACAGTATAAAAAGGAAGAATAACTATGGCTAAGAAAAAAGAAAGCAAACAGAAAAAGATGAATGTCCGAGTCGACTTCACGCCGATGGTGGACATGATGATGCTTCTGATGCCGGCAAAGGACCAAAACTTGCAGGAGCAAGACAAGGACAAGTCGAAGACCGAACTCACCGTCACGCTCTACCTCGCACCAGAGGGAAAGCTCTATAGCTACATCATCGACAAGAAGGAGAAATTCGGCGAAATCGACTATCTCGAAGAGGTGACATACGGCAAGGAAGGCATCCGCAAGGTGCTCTCAGGCTACAACCCCTACAAGACCGCCGTCGCTCCCGTGCAAGCAGTCATCAATGCAAAAGCCGACCTCGATGGATGGTATGCCAAGCAGCCCAGCGCCAAGGACGACCCGACGATAAAAATCGGAGGAGGAGCCAGCACGGGCGCCGACACACTGCTCTCGATCAATGAGACCTACGACAAGGCACTCATCATGATCAAGAAAGGTCACATCGATGTGGTGAAGAACGGACAGAAGGACCTCGACATGGCTCGCTTCCCCACCATCTTCAAGGAGATGGCTGCCGGAACGGAGAAGGCCGAGGAATTGGCTCCCACGCTCTCGGTGAACATCAAACCCCTTGATGCCGCCACCTACGACGACCTGGTGAAGATTCTCGACGAAATGCAGATTTGCTGTATCGGTAAATATGTGATTGCCGAGATGACACAACAGGACTACCAGCTCCTGGGAACGGCAAAGACCAAGTTCCCCGGACTGCAGGCAGCAGAAGAGTTGAAGGACTATCCGAAGAATGCAGAGTAAGTACTAAATGTCTAACGTAATACCGAAAGAACTATGGCAAAAATAGATCTATTAGACCAGAAATGGATTGATCTTGTCTTCGAAGGCAAGAACGAGGCATACGGTGCTTATAAGATTCGTCAGGACACCACCAAGCGCAACAACTTGGCCATGCTCTGCCTCCTCTTGGGAATAGCAGCCATCGTCGGCATCTTCTTCGCTTGGGGCGGCATCGCCAACGCCATCGCTGCCAGCGATGAGCGCAACGAGGGAACAGAAGCCCTGGAGATGGTGATGGACGAACAGGAAGAGGAAGAACAGGAAGAGGAAGAAATCGTCTACGACATCCAGCCGGAGGAAGAGCAGGTTCAGCAGGACCAGCTGATGAACTCAGAGAAGTTCACCGACTACGCCATGGACGATGAGGCTCCCCAGGAAGTGACAAAGACGCAGGACGAAACCGAGAAGAGCGACGTCGCTATCTCGTCGGTCACTTTCGACCAAGGTTCTGACGAAGGACAGCAAGTGCTGAAGCAGAACGAGGTAGTGGTGGAAAAGGTTGAGCAGAAGGAAGAAGAGACCAAGATCTTCGAGGTCGTGGAGCAGATGCCCCAGTTCCCTGGTGGCGATGCAGCCCTGATGCAATACCTCAGCAGCCACATCAAATACCCCGTCGTTGCTGAAGAGAACGGCATCCAAGGACGCGTGGTCTGCACATTCGTCGTGGAGCGCAACGGCTCCATCACCGATGTACGCGTGGTGAAGAGCGTCGACCCCTCACTCGACAAGGAGGCCGTGCGCGTCATCAAGAGCATGCCCAACTGGATTCCTGGTAAGCAGAACGGCTCAGCCGTGCGTGTGAAGTACACCGTGCCTGTAACATTCAGACTGCAGTAAACGCAAATGAACAAACGATTCAACATTCTTACAATAGTTGGATTAACTCTTATCGTAGGCTTGCTCCCATCGTGTGGGGGCAAGCCTACTAATACCAACTACGATGAGACGGCAAAGCTCTTTGCCGCCGACAAAAGCATCAGCCCCGTCATCGACGAGGCTTTCTACAGCTTCTACAACAAGACACAGCGACAGCTGTACCCGCTCTACATGAGCGAGCAGGAGGCCATCGACAGCCTCCTCGACCTGAAAGTCTATCTTGTGTTCACAACGCGCAAGTTGACACAAAACGAAGAGAATATCATCAAAAACAAGCAACATAAAGCCCGCCAGCAGCCATTGGCCTACGACGGCATGGCACTCATCGTCAACAAGGACAACCCCGACACGCTGATGCTGGTGGACAACTTCAAGAAAATACTCAAGGGCGAGGTATCGACATGGAAGGAAATATATCCTGAGTCGAAGCTCGACACCATACGCCTGGCATTCGACACGCCACAGTCGAGCTCGGTACGCTTCTGCACCGACAGCATCCTCGCTGGCGAGAAGATGAAGACATCGGGCAACATACGTGCCGTGGAAACCACGCAAGAGGTCATCAGCTATGTGGAGAACCACAAGAATGCCATCGGCATCGTGGGCAGCATCTGGCTCAACGACCAGCGTGACACCACCAACGTCACCTTCAAGCGCAACGTCACCGTGATGAAGGTGGGCACCACGCCCATCAACGCCGTCAAGCCCTACCAATACTATCTGGCCACCGGCGAATATCCTTTCATCCGCACCATCTGGGGCATCTGCACCGACCCGCGCGGACAGGGCACACCACGACGCTTCTTCAACTTCTGCTGGAATCCGGGCGAACAGGGACAACTGGTGTTCGGACGCGCAGGACTCTTCCCCGCTTGGCGAGAGTATTCGCTACGCGACGTGGTGGTGAAATGAACGGTGAACATTGAACGGTGAACGGTGAACGTTGAAAAAAATTAAAGAAATAAACCGACGAGCTGCAATGCCGTCATAAGAATACAAACCATAAGTTGAACCCTTTAAAACAAACGAATTATGAAAGCAATAAAATATTTATTCATGGGCGCTATGCTGCTCAGCTGCAGCACCAGCGCATTGGCACAGGACGGCACTCAGGCCGACATCGCTGCCGTTAAGAACCTTATCCAAAGTAAGCCTGCAGACATGGTCAAGGCTATGAAGCCATTCTACAGCAAGAACAAGAAGAACGCCGAGAACCTCGTGGCTTTCGGACGCGCATTCTACGAGGCCAAGGACACGGCCAATGCCCGCGTGGCTGCCAACAACGCGCTTAACGCATCGAAGCGCCAGTATTCGCCGGCCTACGTGCTGCTGGGCGACATTGCCGCCATGGGCGACGACGGTGGCGAGGCTGCCGCCATGTACGAGCAGGCCATCTACTACGACAAGACCAATCCCGACCCCTATCGCAAGTATGCACTGGTGTATCGCAAGATTGACCCCGATGGCGCCGTGGCCAAGCTCGAGCAGCTGCGCAGCGAGGTGCCCAGCTATCCCGTCGACGCACTCAAGGCTCACATCTACTACCTGTCGCTGAAGTATGGTCCCGCCATCGAGACCTACGCTAAGGTGCCCACCAGCCAGATGACGCGCTCCGATTTCATCGAGTATGCCAACGCTTGCTTCGTGCTGCAGCAGTATGAGCAGGGCTACAACGCCGCCAAGGCCGGACTGGCCAAGGAGCCCAACAACGGCACACTCACACGTCTGGCCATGTTCTGCGCCAACAAGATGAAGAAGTACGACGAGGCCGTCAGCCTGGCCGACGCTCTCTTCACCAAGGTGCACAAGGACAGCATCAACTACTCGCACCTCGACTACCTGAACTATGGCGACGCCCTCGTAGGCAACGGACAGCCCGAACAGGCCATCGAGAAATACAAGCAGGGACTCACCCTGAAAGCCGACGACAGCGACCTCGCCGACCTGCACAAGTCACTCTCGGATGCTTACAAGAGCCTGAAGGATTTCCCCAACGCCATCAGCAGCTATAAGGACTATCTGAACACCGCCAAGGAACCCGATGCCATCGCCTACGCCGGACTGGGTACGCTCAACATGAACTATGCTCGCTCCTTCACCGAGGAAGACCAGAAGGAACAGCAGACTGCTGCCCTGCAGGAGACCGACAAAGTATGGGGCGACCTCATCGAGAAGTTCCCCGATGCTGCTGAGTATGGTCTGTTCCAGCGCGCCACTGTCAACGCCATGATGGACCCCGACAGCAAGGAAGGTTTGGCAAAGCCCTATTTTGAGCAGCTCATTGAGAAGATCACGGCACGTGAGGAGCGCGACGCCACCGACAACACCCGTTTAGAGAAGAGCTACCGCTACCTGATGTTCTACTACTACTCCATCGTGAAGGACAACAAGAGGGCACTCGACTATGCCAACAAAATCCTGGAGGTGAAGCCCGACGACGAGGGTATCACCAAGGTGGTGGAGTCGCTGAGCAAAGTTGTGAAATAATCTACCCACATTCCATCGATGTAAATAAATTCCGAGGGTTCCCGCCGTTGCGGGAACCCTCTTTTTTTTCGTCCTATACAGTTGAATTATTATTTACCGTTACTTAACAACGAATTTTACGAATTAAACGAATTTTTATGTAGAGACGGTTTGAAGCATAGAAGACATGGCATTGTAAGACAACATGAGTCAACGAGCCGCACGGAATTCGTTTAATTCGTCAAATTCGTTGTTGCAGAAAGCATAGGACTCCTATATTGCGAAACTGTAATCCCCCGTTTTGATGGAGAGCATGAGAAGTACTATTACAACCACATGAATCGTTACTTTTTCTGCGAAAACATTTGTGCGTTCCATTCATAATTCGTATCTTTGCCGCAGGTTTCCCGTTCAAGCGACAAATCCAGCCAAGCAGGGCGCTACGGGAATCAGTTATCGGCAAGGATGCCTACATCCTGAATGGCCTGAAATATTCATCATAAAAATGAGATTAAAAAGATTGTTCTTGCTGTTAGCAGCAGTGGTGATGATGGGTGTGAGCGTACATGCTAACGACCACTTTAGGGTTGGGGCGTATGACATGCTGAAGTTGAAGATGAACGAGCACTCGCTGCCATTGGTGAACTTGACCATCGACACCGTCCTGAACCGGACGAGTTACGTTCCCGGCGAGATAGAAATTGCCGACTGGCATCGAAGGACCGACTCCACGCAGCTCACGGTGCGATACCACTGCAAATTCCGCATCCGAGGGGGCACCTCCACCGCATTCGACAAGAAGTCGTTTGCAGTGAAGCTGCTCGATGACAACGGCGAGGACCTGGACGCCAACCTCCTCGGCATCCGCGAGGAGAACAGCTGGATCCTCGACGCCATGGCCATCGACCGCACGCGGATGCGCAACCGTGTGTGCTTCGACGTGTGGAACGCGCTGAGCGTCACACCCTACGACACCGACTACGGTGGCCGCAACGGCACCGAGGGCGTCTTCGTCGAGGTGTTCATCAACAAGGATTACCACGGACTCTACTGCCTCACCGACAAGGTGGACCGCAAGCTGTTGGGGCTGAAGAAGGCGCAGGTGGACGACGAGGGCACCGTGACCACGCGCGGACTGCTCTACAAAGGCAACGAATGGGGCGACTACACCGACATCTGGCTGCTCGGCTACCAAGAGGCCGACACCGACACAACTGCCTGGAACGCCTGGGAGCTGCAATACCCCGAGGACTACCCGTCGCAGGACGCTTGGCAGCCGCTGATGGACCTGATTGACTTCTGCTCGGAGGCGACGAGCGACGAAGAGTTCCTCGAAAACTACCAGGACTGGTTCTACGCCGACAACCTGGCCGACTACGCACTGTTCACCATGGCGCTGAACGTGGGCGACAACGCCTACAAGAACACGTTCCTCTCGGTGAAGAACATCAGCAAGGGCCACTGCTTCCTGCTGACGCCGTGGGACATGGACATGTCGCTGGGCGGCAACTGGGACGGCAGCTACTACGAGGCGCTGGCCAGCATCAGGCGCTACAACAGCGTGGCACCCTACAACAGGCTGATGAGTCGCAACCTCGACAACTTCACGCAGCTGCTGGCTGGCAAGTGGGAGGAGTATGGCGAGACGCTGTTCTCGTGCGACGACATCGCCCGACGCTTGGACTACTATGCCGAGACGTTCGTCAGTTCCGGTGCATGGAAGCGTGAGTATGCCAAGTGGAACGGCAACCCCGTGCCACTCTGCGAGGACATCGCCGACGAGCTGGCCTACGTGAAGGACTGGTACGAGCAGAACCACGAGCACCTGGGGCAGCAGATGGGTACCATCATCACCACAGGCATCAGCGACATCTCAGCGCAGCAGGATATCGGTGAGGTGTATGCGCTCGACGGTCGTAGGACGGGTATGCTGCGCAAGGGCGTCTACATCGCAAGGGGCAGGAAGGTCGTCGTCCGTTAATGATGGGGGGCCACTTGAAAAAGTCCACAATATGGCAGTAATGGTGAAAATACAATGCGGAGCCGCATTGTTTTAGGGTTGTTGTGGACTTTTTCAAGTGGAACCTATTATCATTCGTCTTCATTCGTTTTCAGAAATAAATCTGCGTAATCCATCTTCATTCGTCTCATTCGTTTCATTCGTTGTAAGGAATAAATCCGCGTAATCCGTCGTCATTCGTCGTTGGAAAGGAGTTCGTTTCATTCGTTGTTTTGGTTGTTCTTATTGGCTCTTGCTTTTCGAGTGCCCCTTCAGCGTGTTTTGGCCACTGCAAATTGGGGACGGACGTGGTGGAGCGGGGAAAAACACCGTGCCGTTTGGGTTGGGAGCGGCCGCCCCCATGATTGGCAGCGCCCGCTGCCAATGATGGCAGCGGGCGGGAACAATGATGGCAGCGGCCGCTGCCAACCAGTTTTTACTCCTTATCCACACTCCATCGTTGTCGACGCAAAAAAAGGTACGGTTGAAAAGACGGTAGCGTTTTTTGAAGATTCCAGACGCTTTCAGCGTCTTTTCAGCCGTACAGCTCGACATAAAACCGGGGTTTCTTTTTGTTTTTTCTCTCGCTTATTCGTACCTTTGGCTATCGCCGAAGGTACTGTCGCTCGGGAAAGAAAAGAAAAACAAGCTTTTCTTTTGCTTTTCTCTCGCTTAATCGTACCTTTGGCTATCGCCGAAGATACTCTCGCTTCCATATAACAAATTTGTTTAGGAGGTGTTATTCGGGACTTCATTTTGGGCCCTACAAAATTCGTTACTCGGAAAACAAAAAAGGGGGCTCGACTTTTGAAAATTTGGCGTTGACTTTTTTGAAAAAGGCGTTGACTTTTTTGAGAAAGTCAACGCCAAATTTTTAAGGACGACATGGCGCTCCGACAAATGACATAGCGCATGAAAAGTTGGGGGGCAAAAAAAATATTGCACCAACCCTTCGTCAGTTCAAATCTTTTCCGTATCTTTGCAGTCCGATTCATTTTTTCACGTAATAAAGACAAGTAAGAGATATGGCTGAGACGAAGAAGATTAAGACGGCGCTGATTTCGGTGTTCCACAAAGACGGCCTCGACGAACTGTTGCAGAAGCTGAATGCCGAGGGCGTGAAGTTCCTGTCGACGGGCGGCACGCAGCAATTTATTGAAGAGCAAGGCTATGAATGCCAGAAGGTTGAAGACCTGACCACCTATCCCTCCATCCTTGGCGGGCGTGTGAAGACGCTGCACCCCAAGGTGTTTGGAGGCATTCTGGGCCGCCGCGACAACGAGGGCGACCAGCAGCAGATGCAGCACTACGACATCCCGGAGATCGACCTGGTTGTCGTAGACCTCTATCCCTTTGAGCAGACCGTGGCCAGCGGTGCCTCGGAGGCTGACATCATCGAGAAGATTGACATTGGCGGCATCTCGCTCATCCGCGCCGCCGCGAAGAACTTCAACGACGTGGTCATCGTGCCTTCGAAGGCCGAATATAGCGTGCTGCTCGACATCGTGAACCGTCAGGGTGCCGCCACCACGCTGGCCCAGCGCCGCATGCTGGCCGAGCGGGCTTTTGGTGTGAGCAGCCACTACGACACAGCCATACACAACTGGTTTCTTACACGTTGAACGTTGGACGTTGAACGTTGAACATTGAACACGAACCTTTTCGCACTATTAGAAGGATTAGTTTTTAAGGATATAAAAGAAAGTATAAACATTTGGGTTGGGCGGTTGTTCAGTGACCCCCCAATCCCCTAACAAAGGGGGCTAAGTATGGGATTTTTCAGTTTCCGACAAGAGCTGGCCATCGACCTTGGCACAGCCAATACCATTATCATTAGCGACGACAAGATTGTCGTCGACGAGCCGTCGGTGGTGGCCCTCGACCGCCGCACCGACAAGATGATTGCCGTGGGCGAAGAGGCCAAGATGATGCACGAGAAGACGCACGAGAACATCCGCACCATCCGTCCGCTGCGCGACGGCGTCATCGCCGACTTCTCGGCCTGCGAGCAGATGATGCGCGGCCTCATCAGGATGGTGCACACCGGCCGCCACTTCTTCTCGCCCACGCTGCGCATGGTCATCGGCGTGCCTTCGGGCAGCACCGAGGTGGAGATTCGTGCCGTGCGCGACTCGGCCGAGCATGCCGAGGGTCGCGATGTCTATCTGATCAAGGAGCCGATGGCCGCCGCCATCGGCATTGGCATCGACGTGATGAAGCCCGAGGGCAACATGATTGTCGACATCGGTGGTGGCACCACCGAGATTGCCGTCATATCGCTGGGCGGCATCCCCTGCAACAACAGCATCCGCATTGCCGGCGACGACCTCACTGCCGACATCCAGGAATATATGGCCCGCCAGCACAACGTGAAGGTGAGCGAGCGCATGGCCGAGCGCATCAAGATCAACGTGGGCGCCGCCCTCACCGACCTGGGCGACGAGGCCCCCGACGACTACGTGGTCTATGGCCCCAACCGCATCACGGCTCTGCCCATGGAGGTGCCCGTGTGCTATCAGGAGATAGCCCACTGTCTGGACAAGACGGTGGCGAAGATTGAGAACGCCGTGCTCTCCGCCTTGGAGAACACCCCGCCCGAGCTGTATGCCGACATTGTGAAGAACGGCATCTACCTGACGGGTGGCGGTGCCCTGCTGCGCGGTCTCGACAAGCGCCTCACCGACAAGATCAACATCCCCTTCCGCGTGCCCGAAGACCCCCTGCACTCAGTGGCCAAGGGCGTAGGCATCGCGCTGAAGAATGTGGATCACTTCAACTTCCTGAAGAGATGAGATGCAGAATCTCCTGGCGTTTCTGACGAAATATTTCCACTGGCTGCTTTTCTTTTTGCTCGAAGTGGTCAGCTTGGTCTTGCTGTTCAGCTACAACAGTTTCCAAGGCAGTGTGTGGGTGTCGTCGGCCAACGCCGTAGCCGGCAAGGTCTACGAGTGGCAGTCGGCGGTGGAGCAGTTCTTCAGCCTGCAACAGCGCACGTGGCAGCTCGAAGCCCGCAACGTGGAGCTGGAGCAACGCCTGTGGCAAGCCCGCCAGAAGCTGCTTGAACAGCAGTCGCACGACACCGCCGCCGTAGACAGCGCCTTGGCCAGCGCCACCAGCCATCTGCTGATGCTGCCCGCCAAGGTGGTGAACAGCACCCTGAACCGCCCCGACAACCTGATTACCATCGACCGTGGGCGCCGCGACGGCATCCGCCCCGACATGGGCGTGGTGAGCGGCATGGGCTTGGTGGGTGTCGTCTATATGGTTGGCGACCACTATTCCGTTCTGCTCCCCTTGGTCAACACCCACTCGCGCGTCAGCTGCGCCATTCGTGGCAGCGGCTATTTCGGCTATCTGATATGGGATGGGGCCAACCCCACCGAGGCTTATATGGACGACGTGCCGCGCCACGCGAAGTTCGAGGAGGGCGAATGGATAGAGACCAGCGGCTACTCCAGCATCTTCCCGCCGGGCATCACCGTGGGCCAGATTGCCAGCATCGGCAATTCGGCCGACGGCTTGTCGTATAGGCTGAAGGTGAAGCTCTCTACCGACTTTGGCTGCTTGCGCGACGTGCGTGTCATCACCGACACCACCTTCTTGGAGCGTCGCCAGCTGCTCATGGCTGCCCGCGACTCTATGGCGCTGGTGCGGTGAACGGTGAACATTGAACGGTGAACATTGAACGGTGAACATTGAACATTGAACGGTGAACATTGAAAGCGTTATAGCAATATGACGATAGACTCGCTGCGACGACTACTGACATTTCTGGCGCTGATTCTGGCCCAGGCGCTGGTGCTGAACCGCATCCAGCTGTTTCATTGTGCCACTCCCCTACTCTACGTCTACTTCATCGTGATGTTTCCCCGTGGCTACCCACGGTGGGCCATCCTGCTGTGGAGCTTTGCGCTGGGTCTGAGCGCCGACATGTTCACCAACACGCCGGGCGTGGCCGCTGCATCGTGCACGCTGGTGGGCTTCGTGCAGCCCTTCCTCATCGAGCTGTTTCTGCCCCGCGAGGCCGAGGAGAACATCAAGTCGTCGGCAGCCACACTGGGCCTGTGGCGCTTTGCAGCCCTGGCCACCATCCTCGTGGCCATCTACTGCGTGGTGTTCTTCGCCCTCGAGATGTTCTCGTTCTTCCACTGGGCCTATTGGCTGCAGTGTGCCGGGGCCAGCGCCCTCCTCACCCTCATCCTCCTCTTCTCGCTCGAAAGCTTGAGAAAGTAGCAATTCGTCATTCGTAATTCGTAATTCGTAATTCGTAATTTGTAATTCGTCATTAATGAAGGACTACGGGCTGGAATATCGCAGGTTTGTGGTGGCTGGTGTGGCCATCGTCATTGTTGTGGTGTATATCCTGCGCCTGTTTGCCCTGCAGCTGATGAGCGACGACTATAAGAAGACTGCCGACAGCAATGCCTTTCTGCGAAAGATTGAGTACCCCTCGCGTGGCGTCATCACCGACCGCAATGGCAACCTGCTGGTGTATAACCAGCCCAGCTACGACATCATGGTGGTGGAGCACGAGGCCCGCGACCACTTCGACACACTGGAGCTGTGCCAGACGCTGGGCATCTCGCGCCGCGAGCTTGACAGCTGCATCGCTGTGATGCACGACCGCCGCAAGAACCCTGGCTACTCGCGCTATACGCAGCAGATGCTCATCAGCCAACTCTCCGACCAGGACTTCTCCGTGTTTCAAGAGAAGAGCTACCGCTTCCCCGGCTTCTACGTGCAGCGGCGCAGCATCCGCCAGTATGGCTACTCGTTTGCCGCCCATGTGCTGGGCGACGTGGCCGAGGTGTCGCGTGCCGACATCGAGGACGACGACTACTACCAGCCGGGCGACTACATCGGCAAGCTGGGTGTGGAGCGCTTCTACGAGAAAGAGCTGCGCGGCGAGAAAGGGGTGCAGATACTGCTGCGCGATGCCCGTGGCCGCGTGCAGGGCAGCTACCAGAACGGTGCTTTCGACCACAAGCCCGTGCCGGGCCGCAACCTCACGCTCAGCATCGACAAAGACCTGCAGGAGCTGGCCGAGCGTCTGCTCGAAGGCAAGCGCGGCAGCATCGTGGCCATAGAGCCACAGACGGGCGAGGTGCTCTGCATGGCCACGTCGCCCTCCTACGACCCCAACATCATGGTGGGTCGCCAGCGCTCGAAGAGTCACCGCCTACTGCAGCAAGACCCCAACCGGCCGCTCTTCAACCGCAGCATCATGGGCACCTATCCGCCCGGCTCCACCTTCAAGACCACCCAGGGCCTCACCTTCCTCAGCGAGGGCGTCATCACCGACAAGACCCTCTATCCCTGCTATCGCGGGTTCATCTGCAAGGGCATGCGCGTGGGGTGCCACGGCCATGGCTCGCCACTGCCGCTGGTGCCCGCCATCAGCACGTCGTGCAACGGATACTTCTGTTGGGGACTCTACCACATGATCAGCGACCGCGAGAAATATCCCACCCAGCAGGATGCCATCAACACTTGGCGCGACTACATGGTGTCGATGGGCTTCGGCCACCCGCTCGGCATCGACCTCTCGGGCGAGAAGTCGGGCCTCATCCCCAACGGCCAGTTCTACGACAAATATCGCAAGAATGGCTGGAGCGCCCTCTCCATCGTCTCCATCGCCATCGGCCAGGGCGAGGTGACGGCCACCCCCCTGCAGATAGCCAACCTGGCGGCCACCATCGCCAACCGGGGGCATTTCATCACTCCCCACGTGGTGCAGCAGATTGAGGGCATGGCGCTCGACTCGCTCTACACCACGCCGCGCAGAACCTTGGCCCGCCCCGAATACTACGAGCTGATAGCCCGTGGCATGCGCTCGGCAGCTTTGGGCGGCACCTGTAAGGCGCTGGGGCACTACGACTTCCAGCCTTGTGGCAAGACGGGCACCGCCCAGAACAGCGGTCGCGACCACAGTGTCTTCATGGGCTTCGCTCCCATGGACTCGGCACGCATCGCCGTGGCCGTCTATGTGGAGAACGGCGGCTGGGGCGCCACCTTCGGCGTGCCCATCGGTGGCCTCATCATGGAGCGCCATATCAAGGGCCAGCTCTCGGCAGCATCCGAGCATCGCGCCAGCGACATCCAGCACCGCCACATCAACTACGACACCGCCAGCAAGTAGCTACTATTATCTCGAAACAGAAAAGAAATAAATCATTTTATTTTGCTTTTCCCTTAGTTCTTCGTACCTTTGCACCGCTAAAACTTAAACATATATTGTAGATATGATCAAAATTACCTTTCCCGACGGCTCTGTTCGCTCGTATGAGCAGGGCGTGACGGGACTTCAGATTGCCGAGAGCATTTCGCCAGCTCTGGCACGCAGCGTTGTGAGCTGTGGCGTGAACGGCGAGACCGTAGAGCTGAACCGCCCCATCAACGAGGACGCAAAGATTGAGCTCTATAAGTTTGACGACGAGCAGGGCAAGCACACCTTCTGGCACACCAGTGCCCACCTGCTGGCTGAGGCGCTCCAGGAGTTGTATCCTGGCGTCCAGTTCGGCTTTGGCCCTGCTGTGGAGAATGGCTTCTTCTACGACGTGCTGCTCCCCAACGGAGAGATGATCAAGGAGAGCGACTTCCCCACCATTGAAGCAAAGATGAAGGAGCTGGCAGGCAAGAAGGAGCCTGTGGTGCGCCGCGAGGTGGGCAAGGCCGATGCCTTGAAAGCTTTTGCCGCCGACGGCCAGACCTACAAGTGCGAGCACATCGAGCAGGACTTGGAGGACGGCACCATCACCACCTATACGCAGGGTCGTTTCACCGACCTCTGCCGAGGCCCACACCTGGTGGACACTGGCGAGATAAAGGCCGTCAAGCTCACCGCCGTGGCAGGAGCTTTCTGGCGCGGCGATGCCACACGCCAGCAGATGCAGCGCCTCTATGGCATCTCCTTCCCCAAGAAGAAGATGCTCGACGAATACCTCGTGATGCTTGAGGAGGCCAAGAAGCGCGACCACCGCAAGATTGGCAAGGAGATGGAGCTGTTCATGTTTAGCGACAAAGTGGGCAAGGGTCTGCCCATCTGGCTGCCGAAGGGCACCGAGCTGCGCCTGCGCTTGCAGGACCATCTGCGCAAGGTGCAGAAGCGCTTTGGCTATCAGGAGGTCATCACCCCGCATATCGGCTCGAAGAACCTCTACGTCACCAGCGGACACTGGGACCACTACGGCAAAGACTCGTTCCAGCCTATCCACACTCCCGAGGAGGACGAAGAGTATCTGCTGAAGCCCATGAACTGCCCTCACCACTGTGAGATTTTCGCCTGGAAGCCCCGCTCCTATCGCGACCTGCCCCTGCGCATCGCCGAGTTCGGCACCGTCTACCGCTATGAGCAGAGCGGCGAGCTGCACGGACTGACCCGCGTGCGCTCGTTCACCCAAGACGACGCCCACCTCTTCTGCCGTCCCGACCAGGTGAAGCAGGAGTTCCTAAACGTGATGGACATCATCGAAATCGTGCTCTCGGCTTTCGGCTTCAACTTCGAGGCACAAATCAGCCTGCGCGACCCCAACAACCACGAGAAGTATGTGGGCACCGACGAGGACTGGGCACTGGCCGAGCGCGCCATCCAGGAGGCTTGCCTCGAGAAGGGACTGAACGCCAAGGTGGAGCTGGGCGAGGCCGCCTTCTATGGCCCGAAGCTCGACTTCATGATTAAGGATGCCATCGGCCGCCGCTGGCAGCTGGGCACCATTCAGGTGGACTACAATCTGCCCAAGCGCTTCCAGCTGGAATATACCGACGAGGACAACCAGAAGAAGACACCCGTGATGATTCACCGCGCCCCCTTCGGCAGCATGGAGCGCTTCTGTGCCGTGCTCATCGAGCACACCAGCGGTCACTTCCCCCTGTGGCTCACACCCGACCAGGTGGCCATCCTGCCGCTGTCGGAGAAGTACAACGACTACGCCCAGAAGGTGCTGAAGCAATTCGACCTGCAAGGCGTGCGCGGCACCATCGACCTGCGCAACGAGAAGCTGGGCCGCAAGATTCGCGACAACGAGCTGAAGCGCATCCCCTACATGGTCATCGTGGGCGAGAAGGAGGAGGCCGAGGGCCTCGTCAGCATGCGTCAGCAGGGTGGCGGCGAACAGGCCAGCATGACCATCCAGCAGTTCATCGGCCGCATCAATGCTGAGGTGGCCGAGCAGACGAAGAAATTCTGATTGCTTTTCACACAGTTACTCTTCACGTATGCAGACAGGCACAAGGTAGGCCCCTACGGCATACGAATCGCACTAAGTTAGTATTTAACGCATACTTAATAGCCGAAAGATTTGCGCTTTCGGCTTTTTTTGTGTACTTTTGCATGCAACAACTAACTATTAATGCAACAACACAAGATGAACACAAAACATTTATTTGCAGGGCTGTTGTGGTTGGCATGCGCCACGGCTGCATCGGCAGCATCAAAAGTGTACACACTGACATCGCCCAGCGGAAACATTGAAGTGACGGCCACCACCGACGCACAAGGCTTGACGTGGGCCGTGAAGAGCGGCTCCACGCAGGTGCTGCTGCCATCGGCCATACAGGCGGTGGTGGATGGAAAGCACCTAATTGCCGCGACGGGCAGCGTGGCCAAGAAGCAAATGGTGGAGTCGTCGTTCGCCACGCCCGTCTATCGAAAGCAGACGGTGGACGACCGCTATGGGCTGCTGGTGCTCAAATTCGGCCAAGGCACCACCGTTGAGTTTCGCGCCTACGACGACGGCGCAGCCTATCGCATCGGCATTGGCAACAAGAAAGCCCAGCAGGTGGACAGCGAGACGGTGGAATACCGCTTCGCCGACGACTATCAGGCTTTCGTCCCCTACGTGAACGACCTGCGCGGGGGCGAGCGCTACAGCTTCTCGTTCGAGAGCTACTACGACGAGCAGCGGCTGTCAACGATGTTCCCCGACTCGATAGCCATCACCCCGCTGGCCGTCTGTCTGCCCCAAGGCAAGAAAGCCGTGGTGATGGACGCTGGCGTGGAAGACTATCCAGGCATGATGCTGAAGAAGGGCAAGGGCAACAGTCTGGTGGCAGAATTTGCCCCATGGGTATTGGAGCAGAGCGTGCTGGGGCGTGGGCTGAACATGATTGCCGACAAGCGGGCACCCTATATTGCCAAGCTGAGCGGCCCTCGCATGTTGCCCTGGCGCGCCGTGGTGGTGACGCAGAACGATGCCCAGCTGCTCACCTGCGACATGGCCATGCGCCTGGCCCCGGCCTCCCGTCTCGCCGACACCAGCTGGATAAAGCCCGGCAAGGTGGCGTGGGACTGGTGGAACAACACCAACGTGTGGGGCGTCGACTTCGAGTCGGGCATGAACACCGCCACCTACAAGTACTACATCGATTTTGCGCAGAAGAACCATCTGGAGTATATCATCATCGACGAGGGATGGAGCGGGCGCGAGTCGCTCATCGACGACCTCAACCCCGCCATCGACCTGCCCGCGCTGGTGCAGTATGGCAACAGCCGTGGCGTGGGCATCATCCTGTGGAGCTCGTGGCGCAACATGATTGGCAACGATGTCATGGATGGCAGCGCCGCCATGGAGCGCTACATGAAGCACTATGCCGAGATGGGCATCAAGGGCTTCAAGGTGGATTTCTTCGACCGCGACGACCAGCAGGTCATCGCCTCGGCCTACCGTATGGCCGAATGTGCCGCACGCCATCATCTGCTGTTGGACTATCACGGCTTGAAGCCCATGGGCTTGAACCGCACGTGGCCGAATGTGCTCAATTTCGAGGGAGTGAAAGGACTGGAGAATGCAAAATGGGAACCCCGACAAGGGAACGGACCCCAGCACGACCAGCCACGCTACGATGTCACCATCCCCTATCTGCGCATGCTCTGCGGACCGCTCGACTATACGCCGGGGGCCATGGACAATGCCACACGTGAGAACTTCTTCGGCAACAACGGACATCCTATGAGCCAGGGCACCCGCTGCCACCAGATGGCCATGTATGTGATTTTCGACGCACCGCTGCAGATGCTGGCCGACAGCCCCACGAAATACATGCGCGAGCAGGAGTCGACCGACTTCATCAGACAGATTCCCACCACCTTCGACGAGTCAGTCGCCATCGGTGGCGAGCTGGGCGAGTATGTGGCGATAGCCCGCCGCAAGGGCAGCACATGGTATGTGGCCGCCATGACCAACTGGACACCGCGCACGCTGACGCTCGACCTCTCGTTCCTCAGCACAGGCAACCACCAGGCCAACATCTTCAGCGACGGAGTGAACGCCATACGCGAAAAGGAGGCCATGGACTATAAGCACACACGCCACAGCCTGAAGGCTGCCGACAAGCTCAACATCAGTCTGGCTCCCGGCGGCGGATGGGTGGCCATCATCAACTAATGACACTTAACTCTCAACAGAATATGGAACAACAGAAACGCTTTGGTCATTTCGACGACCAACACCGCGAGTACGTCATCACCGACCCGCAGACACCATGGCCCTGGATCAACTATCTGGGCAACGAGGACTTCTTCTCGCTCATCTCCAACACCGCCGGCGGCTACAGCTTCTACAAGGATGCCAAGTTTCGCCGCATCACCCGCTACCGCTACAACAACGTGCCAATGGACAATGGAGGAAGGTATTTCTATATTGTGGATGGCGCCATCGCCTGGTCGCCAGGCTGGAAGCCCTGCAAGACGCCGCTCGACTTCTACGAGTGCCGCCACGGCATGGGCTACACCCGCATCACGGGCCGCAAGGACGGCGTGGAGGCTTCGGTGCTCTTCTTCGTGCCCCTGAAGAAATGGGCAGAGGTGCAGAAGCTGACGCTGACCAACCAAAGCAGCGAGGTGAAGCGCTTGAAGCTCTTCAGCTTCGAGGAGTGGTGCCTCTGGAACGCCGCCACCGACATGGAGAACTTCCAGCGCAACTTCTCCACCGGCGAGGTGGAGATAGAAGCCACCGTGCCCGGCGCTTTTCCGCCGCCAGCCGCTGTGCCCGGCGCTTTTCCGCCGGGTGCCACCATCTACCACAAGACCGAATACCGCGAGCGCCGCAACCACTACGCCTTCTATCATGTGAATGCCGAGGTGCAGGGCTACGACACCGACCGCGAGCAGTTCGTGGGCCTCTACAACGGCTTCGAGGCCCCGCAGGCCGTCGTGGAGGGCCGTCCGCGCAACAGCCACGCCCACGGCTGGAGCCCCATCGCCTCGCACTACATCGAGGTGACGCTGCAGCCCGGCGAGCAAAAGGATTTCGTATTCCTGCTTGGCTATGTAGAGAATGAGCAGGAGAAGAAGTTCAGCGCCCCAAAGGTTATCAACAAGGAGAAAGCCCATGCCCTCATCAACAGCCTCGACACCACGGAGAAGGTCGACGCCGCCTTCCAGGAGCTTTGCCAGTACTGGGATGCCCTCCTTAATATATATAATGTACGCACGGGCAACGACAAACTCGACCGTATGGTGAACATCTGGAACCAGTACCAGTGCATGGTGACGTTCAACTTCTCGCGAAGCGCAAGCTTCTTCGAGAGCGGCATCGGACGTGGCATGGGCTTCCGCGACTCCAACCAAGACTTGGTGGGCTTTGTGCACCAGATTCCTGTCCGCGCCCGCCAGCGCATCATCGACATCGCCTCGACGCAGTTCCCCGACGGCGGCTGCTACCACCAGTATCAGCCACTGACCAAGCGGGGCAACAACGACATCGGCGGCGGCTTCAACGACGACCCCTGCTGGCTCATCTTTGGCACCGTGGCCTATCTGAAGGAGACGGGCGATTACAGCATCCTCGACGAGATGGTGCCCTTCGACAACCAGCCCGGCACCGAGGTGACGCTCTTCGAGCACCTGAAGGTGAGCCTCGACCACGTCGTCAAGAACCTGGGCCCACACATGCTGCCCCTGATAGGGCGTGCCGACTGGAACGACTGCCTGAACCTGAACTGCTTCTCGTGGGACCCCAACGAGAGTTTCCAGACCACCGAGAACAAAAGCGAAGGCTCGAAGGCCGAGAGCCTGATGATTGCCGGCCTCTTCGTGGTCACAGCCAAGGACTACGTGGCGCTGTGCAGAAAGCTTTCTGAGCGTTCAACCCACTCAGATTATTCAGAAAATTCAGAATACTCAGAAAATTCAGAATACTCTGAGGAGGCCAACCGCATGCAGCGCGCCATCGACGCGATGGTGGAGTCCGTGAAGCGCCACGGCTGGGACGGCGAGTGGTATCTGCGTGCCTACGACTATTTTGGACGGAAAATCGGCTCGAAGGAGTGCGAAGAGGGCAAAATCTTCATCGAGAGCCAGGGATGGTGCACCATGGCACAGATTGGAGCCGACGAAGGCATGGTGGACAAGGCCCTCGACTCGGTGAAGAAATACTTGGAGTGCGAGCACGGCATCGTGCTGAACAACCCAGCCTTCACGAAGTACATCTATGAGTACGGCGAAATCAGCTCCTATCCCGAAGGCTACAAGGAGAACGCCGGCATCTTCTGCCACAACAACCCGTGGGTCATCATTGGCGAGTGTCTGGCCGGACGCGGCGACGACGCGTGGGCGCACTACGCCAAGATTCTGCCCTCCTACGTGGAGGAGAAGAACCAGGCCCTGCACAAGGTGGAGCCCTACGTGAACTGCCAGATGGTGGCCGGCAAGGATGCCGCCCGCCCCGGCGAGGGCAAGAACTCGTGGCTCACGGGCACGGCAGCATGGATGTGGCTCACGGTGTCGGAGTATATCCTGGGCATCAAGCCCGACTACGACGGACTGCTCATCGACCCCTGTCTGCCCCAGACGGCTGGCGACTACACCGTGCGCCGCCGCTTCCGCGAGGCCTGCTACGACATCACCATCCATCCCAATGGCAGCCAAAAGGGCGTGAAAACCGTCACCCTCGACGGCGAGCCTCTGCAGGGAGCACTCGTTCCCTACAGCCCAGGCAACCACCGCGTGGAGGTGACAATGTAATAAGAATCCCCTCCCCCACCCCTTATACGCTTCTTCATTCACATCTCATCGATGTGGCTCCGCAGCTCCCCCCGCCCCTGCAAGCAATTGCCCCCTACTGCAATTGCCTTGCAGGAGCGGGGGGAGTGGCTACGCCATCATTCGCTTATGCCTTGAACCCCAAAAAGCGGAAGAGCCTTTAATCATTACTCTGCGCGAAACCAGATCGATAATTAATAAAATGATTATCCGCAATCTGGTGACAAGGACGCTGAAGGCGTCCACGCTCAATAGCCGTAGGTCGGAACGACCTGCGGATAGAATGACGGGAGGTACATCGACCCTGAAGGGGTCGCCCGTGCACATGGGTGACTACCATCTGAATGGATGGGCGACCCCTTCAGGGTCGATGCCGTTTGTATCCATCTATCCGGGGGTACTGCGTACCCTCGGCTATTGAGCGGTGACGCTTTCAGCGTCAGTTTCACTTCTTTGCGGATAATCATAATTAATAATATATGATTATCCGCAATCAAGTGATTGAGACGCTTTCAGCGTCCTTGGCACCTGATTGCGGATCATTATTTAAAAATATATTAAAACGGATGCCTCTCAAAAACGGCTAAAGACCCTCATATTTCAAAAATTTTCCACGAGAAAACTTTTGGCCGAAAAAACGCGAATTTTGAGAGGGTTCGTCAAATGACTGGTTTTCAGTCGATTGACCTCAAAATGCCGCAAAAACCCCTTCGATGGCTCGAAAAAGTCAACGCCGAAAAAAAATTTGGCGTTGCCATTTTCTGATAGGGCGTGCTTACAGAAACGGAAATCGGCCCAAAAATCGGCTAAAAGGCTGCACAAAACCGCCCCAGCTGTGCAAAATTCGCCTTAAAAGGCCTTTTTCCCCCGTCACTCAACCCTGCTCAAACCGCCGATAGTGTGCATTTTCCGTTCCAGAATGAAATTTTTTTTTGTAAGAATTCAGAAATTTTTATTTCACATCCCTTCACAATTTCTCTCCTGTCTTAAGCAGAAATTAACCATTCAAAACATAGCCGGGACAAAGACCTCTGAACAAATGAAAGAAATGTTCATGGCACAGCCTACGCTTCGCATCTTTCAAAAACCGAACGGCACCGTAGGGACGAACCTTGTGTCCGTCCGCGTGGGCAAATTGCTTGCGGACGGCACAAGGTCCGTCCCTACCGAATGTACGCATAAATCCAACTGAACGCACCCCTCCCCTTACAGGGGCGGGGAGACCACAAGAACAGGAAAGGAGGTAAACACCCAGCGGGCGTTTACCTCCTTTCCTATTGATAGCGTTTTAGCGCCGAGATTACTTGATGACCACCTTCTGAGTGCGGACGGTGCCGTCGCTCATCAGGCTCTTCACGATGTTCACGCCACGCTCTGCCTTCATCATGCGGCGACCGTTGAGGTCGTAGATGGCGATGGCGCGAGTCTTCACGTTGTTGGCTGTGGTCTCGTCGATGCCAGCAAGCACCTCTTCGTATGCCTTAGCATAGTCGAAGCCAGTAGCGGCAGCGGTGAGGATGACACGCACGTCGTTGAAGAAGGTGTGCGAACCGTTGCAAGCGTTGACACCCAGCGTCACAATACCGTCGGTGATGACAACCTCCTTGATGGCCAGGCTGCCCAGACCACCCTCAGCAGCGTGCGGGAAGGCCTGACCGATGCGGCCGGCGTCAGCCCTTTCGAACTCGTCGATGGCAGCCAGGTCGCTGGTCTGTGCGAAGAAGTAGGTGTCGTCGAGAGCGGTGGGAGCCTCATCCTCGCTCATGCGCTCACCGAAACCACCACGCAGTGTGTAGACACCAGCGGGCAGGTCCTCAATGGTCTGCTGGATGCGATAGCTGCCACCCCATGTCTGGAACATGCAGTCCTCGGCAATCTGCTCACTACCCTGAGCGGAACCCCATCCTACTGAAAGTCCAGGAGCGTTGTAGCCCTCGGGAACACTCCAGCCAGGAACGCTGCCCTCAGCGTAGTTCGTGCCAGTCTGCAGTTTGTACATGTTGGGGTTCTTAACGAACACGGTCATGTCGTAGCTCTTCGTCACCTGGTTGCCCTCGTCGTCGTACTGATCTTCGAGCACGGGGAAGAGGTCGGCACCGTCCTTGATCTGACCATAGAGCTTCACCTTCAGGCTGTTCTTAATCTTCTCGACCAGCTCATCGTCGTCGGTCAGAGCATTCTCAGCAGCCACCACGAGTTCGTCGTCGATAGCAGCACCCAGCGACATCAGAGCCTCAGCACCCAGGCGCAGACGCTCAACGAGCACCTTCACACCAGTGTTGCTCACGTCAGAGGGACCCTCGGTGAAGAGCAGCGAGCAAGTCTTTGCAAGAGCCTCCATGTTGGTAATGGCCCTGTTCATCACGATGTCGTCCTTCTCGGGAGTGACGGTGATGTTGAGTTCCTCGTCGACAGTAGCGTACAGCTCAGCCTCAGCCTTCAGCGTAGCATAGAGATCGGTCTTGGCGAACTTGTTCTCAGCATTGGCGAGGATGGTCTCCATGGCCGAACGGACAACGCTGTCGAACTTGTCGCAGAGGCTGTGGTGATCCTTCATGGCCTGAGCGGCGGCATCAAGGGCAGCGGCGGCCTTGCGGAATGACGACGGAGCGGTGTAGGTGGGAGCCTCAAGCTCGTACTTCAAGATGACAGACACAAGATTGTCGTAGGCAGTGCCAGTGTAGCGGTCAACATTGTTGGCGTCGCGCACGGTCTTGGCGTTCTCCAGAGCAGTGTTCAGCAGCTGGGTCTCTTCGATACCCACCTGGTTGGGAATGTACTTCATCAGAACGTTAGCCAAGAGCACTTCCACGAAGCCATTTGCCGTCCACTTCACGCGGTACTTGCCATCAGCCTCGGGCACGAAGTCAAATTCCGTAAAGGTGGAGCCATTGACAGCAGCAGTGCTACCATTCACGTTGGGCTTGTTCTCAATGGTCATCGAAACCACAGCCTCGTCGGCCTCGTTGAGGATTTCGAATGTGCAGACAGTACCGTTGTCCTTCCACATAGCGGTGTTGAAGTGCATCCTGTACTTCTTGCCGGCCTCGAGAGCCAGTTCGTGGTCGGGCTGGCTTCCATACTCTACATAACCCTCGCGGAAATAGAGACCCTTTGTGAAGTCGCCACCCTCGGCGAAGTCGAACATACGCGAGCCACTGCTGTAGCCGCCGCCCTCAGAGGTGCGCTCCTCTTCGCCGAAGAGAACGATGTAACCTTCGGGAATACCACCAGCGTTGGTCGTAGCGAAGTAGTCGGGAATCACGTCCGTGGGAACATCATCAGGATCGAACTCCACCTTACCAATATAGAAGGATGTTTCGTAGGTGCTGTAGTCGTCGTCCGTCAGCGGCTCCTCTGCAAAGATGTGGTTGAGCTTCAGGGTGTACTCGCCATTGGCCAGGTCTTCGCCGTCGTAGGTCAGAATCACCTCCTCAGCAAAGCCATCGGCGGGTGTCACGCTGAGCTTCTGGCTGAACTGTGCGCCATTGGTCAGGATTGCCTCGAGCTGTGCGCAGTCGGCGTTCTTGTCGAAGGTCACCTTAAACTGCTTCAGGCTGTTGGGCAGGTTGAACGAGCCAGCCTCGGGATCAGTGGCAATCACGACGGGCTTCACATAGTTGTAGGAGTAAGCATCGTCGGCCAGACCAATCTCATCATTGAAGGTTGCGGGAGTAGCGAAGTCGGTGATGTCTCCACCAGGACCTGAGCGATACAACAAGTGATAGGCAGCATCGGCGGGGTTCTTCAGCGACACCTCCACCTCGGCATCGTCTTCAAGCGTGCCTTCCATGAAGATGTAGAAGCGTCCATCGGGGAATCCCTCAACGGTCATGATGTCCTGAGGCTCACCGTCCATGGTGACGCTCACCATATCCTTCGGGAAGAGCAGACGGGGCTTGCCACAAGCAGCCACCAGCTCGGAAATGTTGGTGTCGAAGCCGAAGTCGATCTTCATGATGTCCATGTAGAACTCAGCGGTGGTGCCATACTTGTAGACCTCGAACTTGATGTTGTCGAAGTAGTAGTTGTTGGCATCGGCCAGCTCGTTCAGGTTGAATGCCACCGACTGGAACACGGGGTTGGTGCCGCCATCGCCTCGTGCCTGCTGAGCAGTCACGGTACCCTCCTTGGTGAAGGTCTGCCACTCAGTGGTGAAGGTCAGGTTGCCAAACATGTCCCAATAGTTGTACTGGCTGGGCTCATTGTGTGCCTGCGTGCTCACCGTAGCCTCTGTGTCGGCGCGATAGTCGAAGCTCACACGATACTTGGTGCCCTCGGGAGCAGCCTCGTTGAAGCGGAACCAGAACTGGTTGTCCCAAGCGTCGGCAGCCTTGGCAGTGGCTTCCACCACGATACCGCGGCTTCCGTTCACACCAACGCCATCGGTGATTTCCGACTGGTAGGGAGCGCTCTGAGCGGTCTTCGAGAAGAAGCTGCTGGCATCCTCGCCTTCCATGTCGCTGTTGTTGATCTGGTTGATCCAGCCCACCTGCTGAGCGGCAGCGGCCTTCTCCACCTCGATGCTGTAGACGATAGCCTGGGTGTTCCAAGCGGAACCCTTGATGGAGTGGAAATGCACATAGCCCCACTCGCGGGCAATCTTCTTCAGGTCGATGACGTAGGTGCCATCGTCCTCTTGTGTGTAGTAGTCACCGGCCCATCCGCCATTAGGCAGGACGATACACTGCGACGAAGCCTTGTCGGCATTGAACTGACCGTTCTCAGCGGTGCGGTTGATGAAGATACGGGGGTTGGAGCCATTCAGCTCGCCGTTGCTGTCGGCGCCCTCCATCTTCACATAGAGCTTGGTGTAGCTACCCAGGTCGACCCACGCATTGCAGTTGGTGTCGCCAATGGGGCAACCATCCACTTGGTCAATCAGGAAGTTGCCAGCATATTCGCCGGTCTCGACGGCATCAACTCCCCAACCATCGTAGTTGTGGAAGGTGAAGTGTTCCGCATCAAACGGAATACGCTCACCTGCACTCACGTTTCCTGCGGCGAGCAAGCAAAGCACTGCCGTAAGAATCATCAAGTAAGTTTTTCTCATGTTGTAAATTGTTAGTTAATAATAAAGAAAAAGATGTTTTGAAATTTCTGTGTGCAAAGATAGATACGTTGCGAGAAATGCGTTTTATTGATTGTTCCGTAAGTTTTTGTTTTTGCTCCAAGCCTCATTTTTCGGCATATTCCGAGGGCGAAACGCCGAAATGGCGGCGGAAGATGGTGGAGAAATGCGCCAAGTTGGAGAAGCCCACGGTGTAGGCCACCTGCGTGATGTTCACCTTCTGTTCCTTCAGCAGTCGGGCCGCCTGCTCCAGTCGGATGTTGCGGATGAACTCGCTGGTCGAGAGTCCAGTGAGTTCTTTCATCTTGCGGTGCAGCTGTGTGCGACTGATGCCCACCTCGTGGCACAGCATCTCCACGTTGAAGTCGCTGTCGGCCAAATTTTTGTTCACCACCTTCATGATGCGCTCCATCAGCAACTCGTCGTTGCCTTTCACTTCGGGTTGTTCCAGCTTGTCGGTCTGCTGCTGTGCCCCCGAGAACTTCCCCTTCAGGTGTCGACGCCCTTGTATGAGGTTCTCGATGGTGAGGTGCAGCTCTTTCATGTCGAAGGGCTTGGCCAGGAAGGCATCGGCCCCCCGCTCCAGGCCTTCCAAGCGGTTGGCCACGTCGTCTTTCGAGGTGAGCATCACCACGGGCAGGTGGCTCAGGTTCATGTTCGTCTTAATCATGCGCAGCATGGTGAAGCCATCCATCTCGGGCATCATCACGTCGCTCACCACCAGGTCGTATTCATTCTGCAACAGTTCCTTCAGCGCTTCCTTGCCATTGTTGCACACGGTGAAACGATAGTAGTGGCCCAGCTCCGAGGAGATGAAGTTGCCTATCTCCTGGTCGTCGTCGACGATGAGCACGCGGTGGTGGGTGGTGCCGCTCTGCGGCTTCGCCACAACCGTTCGCACGCTGGTGCTCTCCACCTTTGTCTCCATCTCTTCGGGCTTCAGATGGCTGTTGCCTAACGGCAGGGTGATGACGAACTCCGACCCCTGTCCGCCCGTTCGGTTCTTGGCGCTGATGGTGCCGTGGTGCATGTCGATAATCATCTTGCAGAGGTTCAGTCCGATGCCAGTGCCATCGATGTTCATGCGTCGTGAGTTGCTGCCCTGGTAGAATCGGTCGAAGATGTGCTTCAGGCTGTCGCCGTCGAGTCCCACGCCATTGTCGCTCACGGCCAGCGAGAACGATTTCCGCTCTGCGTCGGTGCTGAGCCTTACGGTGATTTCGCCTTCGTCGTAGCTGTATTTGAATGCGTTGCTGAGCAGATTGGTGATGACCTTGTCGAACTGTGTGGGGTCGACCCAGGCCTCCAAACGGTCGATTCCATCGTGCAGGAACTGGAACTTGATGTTGCGTTCTTGAGCGTTGAAATCGAACATTTTGCACACGGCGCTGACAAAGGACACCATCTCGGTAGCCTGGCAGTGCAGGTGCATCTGCTGCTTGTCAATCTTGCGCACGTCGAGGATTTGGTTCACCAGGTCGAGGATGCGGTGGGCATTGCGGTCGATGGTGTCCAAGGCTCCTGCTGGGCCCTTCCCGCTGCTGCGCCCCGACGGTTTCTCCCCTCCAAGAGTGGGCAGCTGCTCCTTCAGCTTCTTCAGGGCGGCGATGATGATGGTGAGCGGCGAGCGGATGTCGTGCGTGGCGTTGATGAGGAACTTCATCTTCTCCTCGTTCAGCTGCCTGTTGGCGCGGCGGTTCATTCCTATCAGTACCCATGCTAATACGCCCAGCGCCACCAACAGATAGATGATGTAGGCCAGCGTGGAGCGATACCATGGTGCGCGGATGGTGATCGTCACCTGCTTCACGGGCGAATACTCGCCGGCCTGCTGCGCGCGGGCATCGATATGATAGGTTCCCGGCTGCAGGTGTCCCAGCGTTATCTCGTTCTTTCCCTCGGCATTGTGAATCCAGTTGCCATCGTTCACGCGATACTCAAGCATGATGCTCGAAGGGATGTCGAAGTTGAACTGCGAGAACGCCAGCGTGACGGTGTGGTCGAGATAGCTCAGCGTGAAGTGGTCGCTCTGCGACACGTCGTCGCCGGTCACTTCCACGTCGTTGATGATGGTTCCGGCCTTCACGTATTGGTCGGCCACGCGGAATGCCGTCAGCTGTAGCGGCTCCAGCGTAGGCCGGCTCTCGCGGATGTCCTTGGGCTGAAACACGGTGAGCCCGTCGTTGTGGCCAAAGAAGATCATGTCGTCGTCGGTATGCATGCCCACGCCATAGATGTATTCCTTTTTGCTGAGGCCATAGCCGTGGGTGTGGGTGAGGAAGGAATGGCTCTCCTGCGAATATTGCCAGATGCCCTGCGAGGTGGAGCACCAGATGTCGCCGTCGTTGGCCTGCACCACATAGTCCACAACCTTGTTTCTCAGCGCCTCGCTGCCGGGGAAGAGGAATGTCTGTCGCGAAGCACGGTCGTAGAGGAAGAGCCCCTGGTCGGTGGCGATGGCAATATTGCCGTCGCGCAGCTCGCACACGTCGAAGCACACCGTGCCGTTGAGCTGCTGGTCCCAGCCCTGCGAGCGGAAGCTGCCCGTGGCAGGGTCGAAGCACGCCACGCCCGACGAGGTGGCCAGCCACAGCAGCCCCTGGCGGTCGGTACTCATGCCCATCACCCAGTTGTTGCACAGCCTGCCATTCACGCTGTCCACATCGAAGGTGCTGTAGTTCTTCAGCGACCCCCTTTGCGGGTTATAGACGCAGAAGCCGCGCGAGAAGGTGCTGATGTAGATGTTTCCCTCGTTGTCGCTGGTCATGTCGTTGAACTTGTCGCAGTTGAACGTCACCTTCAGTTGCGACTGTCCTGACAGGGGGTCGTAGCTGAACAGACCGTCGTCGGTGCCTATCCAATAGCGGCGCTGCTTGTCGCGGAAGATGAACTCCACGGCATCGGGTGCCTTCGGCCGAGCCACCACGCGCCCCTGCCTGTTGAAGCCATAGACACCCACGCCCTGCACGGTGGCCCAGAAGATGCCGCCATCGCCTTCGCACACGCTGCTGATGGTGCTGCCCAAGCGGATGCCCTGCGCCTCGAAGCTCCAGTTGGCAAACTGCACAGGCAGCTGTCGCAACAGCAGCAGGCCCTTGCGCTCGCAGCCCGCCCACAGGTTGCCCTGGCGGTCGATGGTCATCGTGGTGATTTTGGCCGTAGAGGCATCGATGCCCATGGCGGTGATGTCCATGGGCTGCAATCGGCATTCGGGGAACGCCTTCACACAGAACAGACCTTGCCCGCGCGTACCTATATATAAATTACCGTGCAGGTCTTTCTGTGCATGGGTGAACACGATGTCCTTGCCCTCCACGGCGCTCATGTCGATGTCGGCCTTTCGCAGTTCCCCCTCTTTCAAGGTCAGTATGCCATGCTGGCACACCACCAACAGCTGGCCGTCGAACTCCACAAAGCTGCGCGGCTCGCCCACGCTGTAGTGGAAGGTATGTATCTGCCCCATGTCGTGCATGATGATGCGGTCGTCGAAGCCGCTCATCCACAGGCGATTTTGGCTGTCCTCGAAAAGGCGCCCCACATAGTCGTAAGCCTCCTCGATGTTGTACTCTTCGAGTTTATCGCCGTCACGCAGCTTGAAGCAGCCATAGCCAGCCGTTCCCACAAGCAACGTGCCGTCGCCACGCTCCAACACTCTTGTCACGCGGGGTTGCTCGCCGTTGGGGAAAGGATAGTGTGTGAAGTTGTCGGTAGCCGGGTTGAATCGGTCGAGACCACGGGTGGTTCCCACCCAGAGGCGTCCCTTGCTGTCGCACAACAGGCTCACCGCCGAATTGCAGTTGAGCGACGTGGAGTCGGCCTCGTCGTGCAGGAACGTCTGATAGTTGAATCCGTCGAAGCGGTTCAGTCCATAGTCGGTGGCTATCCACATCGACCCCTGGCGATCCTGGCAAAGGCTGGAGATGAGACTGGACGAGAACTGGTCGCCGGGCAGGAATTGTGCTATCTGCGCCAGCAAAGGGCAAACACTTGTGCAGCCCGCCAGCAGCACAACGACCAAACAACGAATGAAGTTTTGCGCTTGTTTCATGGTTATGGTAAAAACTCAGGTTTGTGTTAGTTGTTAATGATGGTGCAAAGTTACGAATATAAGCCCTTATAGGGTTATCGTTATGTTTCAATCGTTTTTCTATATGTTCCAAAAGGAACAAAAACAAAAGAAAAAGCGGTCGCCGATATTCTCATACAGGCCGACCGCGACGATTAGTTTTACCATAACTAACGATAACTAACTACTAACTAATAACCATGAATAATGCAGTTATATGAAGAAAATCACTACTGTCGTATTTCTTTAACTATGCATTCGGGCAGATTGCTGTCAGCAGCAACGTTTCGTGGCCCTCTTTCTTTTCACATTGCAAAGGTACGCATATTTTTGCATGTAAGCTACCGCGTATGTTTCGCTTACTTTTATTTTTGTATTCGGTATAATAATTGTAATAAAAATAATATTTTTCTGAAACAAATGTACATGATAAAGCCCTAAAAGGGGCAACGAAGGCAATAGTTTTGGTGGCGGTGGCAAGACATGGTGGCATGAAAGTTGCAGCAGGAGCACTCCCCCTAAAAATCCCAGGGCCTGGGATTTTCAAAAAGCGCCACCAAATTTTAAAAAAGCGCCACCAAATTTTCGGCCGCGAAGGACACTCCGGAAAATCCGGAGATTCAGGAGATTTCGGAAATTCTGGATAATCCGGAAATTCTGGGCTATCCGGCATCGGGCGCATTACTTTGGGGGCTGCATCATCTACGAAAGAAGCAGGTGGCAAGGACAATAAAAAGCGTCCTTGCCACCTGCTCGATGAGGGGGGGGATGATCTCGGCCAGATACTTTATGGCAGAGGCAGGTACCAGTTGTCCTGATTCATCAGCAACTGCTGTAGCTGTGCATCGGGTTGGCCGCTGCGACGGCTCACGGGAATGGCCAGATACGACGGGTCGCCACGGCGCAGGGCCACGCGCATCAGGTCGTGGAAGCGGTAGCCCTCGAAGGCACCCTCCAGCGCCATCTCCTGGATGATGAGGTCCTCTACCAGCGGCACTTGATAGTCGATGGTGTCCTGGCGGGTGGGCAGTGGCGTGGGCGGCATGGGCAGGTCGTAGAGGGCGTTGCAGGCAGCGTCGCCAGAGCCGATGGAGTGTACGCCGATGCTGCCCTCCTTGGTGAAGACGTTGGCATCAAACGTGATGAGGCTCCCGGCCTCCACGCGCTCCAAGCTGTCGATGCGCTCGGCATTGTTCTCAGGACACAGGCCATACTTCAGCACGGCCATGGCCGACTGCGGCAGACGGGCGCGGCACAGGGCCTCGGCATAGCGCAGGTAGACCATGGTGAGACGATAGGTGGACACCGAGGTGTTGCGGGCGCACTTGCTGATGGTCTGGCGCAGCGTGGAATACTCGGAATAGGGATCCTGGCCACCCTCGGAGCGCAGCGTATAGTTGGCAAAGAAGCGCAGGTCGCCGATGAGGATGTCGTTGCTGAAGCCCGTGCGTGGCACGTAGACGGTGTCGGTGGTGGTCTGCGTCTTGTACTCCATGCAGTAGACCTGACTGGCCGAGAGGCTGCGCATGGCGTTGGAGGGCGTGAGCTGGAAGAAGTAATTGTTGTCGCGCGTAGAGTTGAACACATTCTGCAGGTCGCTGACATTTCCGTCGAAGACTCGGCTCTCCATGGGTATGGCGCTGATGTTCTCCTCGTTGTTGGTGCTGTTGTAGGCGTTTTGCGGCTGCTGGAAGTCGGTGATGTTGGTCCATACGACGCGCCGCTGTGGGTTCAGCAGGTGAGGCTCCTTCTGGTCGTTGAGGTAGCTGTTGTACCACGCGGCGGCCTCCTTGTAGCGTCCGGCCCAGAGGCAGAGGTCGCCCAGGAGCACCCGCGTGGGGATGAAGAATGTGGCCGACTGGTGGTCGCCCACATTGCCATAGACGGGGGGCTCGACATAGGCCATGGGCGTGAGGTCGGCGATGAAATAGTCGCACACCTCTTTGATGGTGGCGCGCTTGCCATCAAGATACGAGGCGGCCTCGCGCTCGGTCATCACTGGTTCGAGCACCAGGGGCACCTGCCCATAGTTCTTCACCAGCTCCAAGTAGGTCCATGCGCGGAAGGTCTTCACGGCGGCATACTCGTTGATGAAGAGCTGGCGACCACGACGCTGCAGGGCCGTGTCGACATGAGCCAGGAAGAAGTTACAGTTGTTGATGACGGCGTAGTAGTCGCTGGGCTGGTTGTATTTGTTGTCCTCGGCCATGTTGAAGGCAGCGAGGCGCTTCAGGTCGGCCGAGGCGGCGTTGGTGGGCTGCACCAGGTCGGCACGCACCTCGCCCAGGAGCACGGTGCGGTCGGCGATGAGCTGCATGCGGTTGATGATGCCCATCAGACTGTAGACGCTGTCGGTGGGGTGGTTCAGGGTGTTGTCTTCCTGAAACTCCACCAGCTCGCTTGAGGTGTCGAGCATGTCGGAGCAGGCGACCCCCACCCCGCTTCCTCCCGCAAGGGGGAGGAGTGTATAGACCGTGAAGCGGAACAGTTTGGTTATCTTCTTGCCTAAAAACTGTGTCATATCCATATTGTCTTTTTGGTGTTTTCGTTGTTTGCTATTCTTTCTATTCCCATCCCTTGGGGGGTAGGTGGCGGTAAATATACCGCCCACCCAACCGGCAGCGGGGGAAGGACACGATGGGTGTGGAGCCTTTTACAGATGGATGTTTACGCCCAAGGAGAAACTGCGGCCTGCTCCCAGCAGCCCGATGTCGATGCCCTGCGAGAGGATGCCTCCGGTGGCCATGGCACAGTCGGGGTCGCTGCCCAGATAGTGTGTGAGGGTGAAGAGGTTGGAGGCGGCTCCCCAGAGGGTGATGCCCTGCAGATAGGTGCTCTGTATGGGGATGTTCCATGCCAGCGTGACATTGCTCAGGCGGAGGAAGGAGCCGTCCTCAATCCATCGGCTGCTGAAGCGCGAGTTGCCCATGGGGTCGGTGTAGGTGACGCGGGGGATGCTGGTGTGCTGTCCCTCGGTATTCCAGCGGTTGGCCAAGGCCGTGGTCTGGTTGAGGAAGAGGCTTCCACCCTCGAGCAGCGAGCGCTCGTAATTGAAGATGTCGTTGCCTAACGAATAGTTCATCACTGCTTGCAGCGACAGGTTCTTGTAGGTGAGCGTGGTGTAGATGTTGCCGTAGATGTCGGGGTTGGGGTCGCCGATGGCCACGCGGTCGGCGGCATCGATGACCTTGTTGTTGTCGATGTCGGCAAAGCGCACGTCGCCAGCCTCGAAATACTGTCGGTCGCCATTCTGCAGCAGTGTGTAGTGGCCGTCGGCAGCGGCTTCGGCAGTGGTGGCATAGACACCCAGGGCGCGATGTCCGTAGAAGAGTCCCACGGGCTGTCCCACCTGCGTGATGATGGTGGCGCCATAGACGCTGTTCTCGATGGGCTGGTTGCCGTTGGGCAGCGCCGTCACCTTGTTCTTATAGTGTCCGGCCGATGCGCCAGCCTCCCAGCTGAAGTCTTTCAGGGCGAGGAGCTTGGCATTGAGGCTGACGGTGAAGCCCATGTTCTGCAGCTTGCCGTCGTTGCTCCAGTTCTGCTGCAGTCCGCTGGTGTAGGCCAGCTGTCGCAGCGAGAGGAGGTTCGAGGTGAAGCTCTTGAACACGTCGAGGCGCAGGGCGAGGCGGTTGTCGATGAAGTTGCCGGCGAGGGCGGCGGTGAAGCGGCGCGTGGTCTCCCACTGCAGGTCGGTGTTGCCGATGTTGCCGATGATTTTTCCGCTGACGCTCTCGCCCAGCATGCGCTTGGCGATGAAGTAGGAGCGCGAGGCGGTGTAGTCGATGGCATCGTTGCCAGTGACGTCGAAGCCCACGCTCAGCCGCAGGTGGTTGATGCCCGGTGCGGCGGCCAGCCATCGCTCGTTGCTGAGCACCCACGAGGCCTGCACGCTGGGGAAGAGGCCCCACACCTTGTCGAAGAGGCGCAGGCCGGAGGCATCGTCGCCAAAGCGCGAAGAGGCCTGGGCCGACACTCCGCCGTCGATGTAGAAGCGGTCGGCAAAGCTGTAGTTGACCAAGCCATACCACGCCAGCTCGCGGGTGTTGTCATCGGCGCCGCCGGTGGTCTTGAAGCTGAGCGAGCCCGACATCTGCGGGGTCTTGTCGTTGCCCGAGCCAAACTCGTTGTAGCCGCGCTGCGAGGTGAGTTTGTACTCGCTGCTGAGGAAGCGCACGCCAGCCATGACGTTGAACGACGAGCTGCCCAGGTTGAACTTCCAGTTCAGGCGGGTGTCGCTCTGTATGGCCGTCTGGCGCGAGGTCATGCTCTGCACCACATTCTCAAGGGTGGTACCCTCGTCGAGGCCCTCGATATAGAAGTCGGGCACGCCGTTGATGGGCAGGTAGTAGTTCTCGTTGGTGTTCACCAGCCCCAGCGTGAAGTGCTCTTGCAGCGAGAGGTGGCGGTTGAACTCGTAGCGAGGCGTGATGTCGAAGGTGATGAGGCGGTTGCCGAAGGAGTTGCGGTTGCGTCCATCGCCATATTCGAGGATGCTCACGGGGTTGGCTAAGCGGCCACGTCCCTGGAATTTTCCTTCGAGATAGTCGTCGGCATCCGAGAGATAATGGCTGATGTTGCCATAGTTGTCGTAGGCGTAGGGCGAGAGGAATGGCGACTTGGCCTTGGCGATGAATGCTGGCGAGGTGATGACAGCCTTCAGAGGCTCGGCGGGAGCGCCATCATCGCGCAGCGAGCGGTCGACATCGCTGTAGCTGGCATCGAAGCGCACGCTGAGGCGGCTGCTGATGTTGATGTCGCTGTTGAGGCGCATGTTGAAGCGCGAGTAGTCGTTCTCCTTCAGCGTGCTGTTGCCCAGCACATAGCCCACGGAGAGGTTGTAGGAGGCGGCATCGTCGCCACCCTGCACGTTGATGCCGTAGTTCTGCGAGAAGGCATTGTCGCTCACAAGGCTGCTCCAGTCGGTCTCGTTGTGGTATTGCTTATAATAATAATAGGTGGGGTCGCTGTTGAGGAATTTCATCTTGCTCATCAGCGTAGGGTTGGTGTTGCCAGTGAGCAGCTCGGTGGCATAGAGGCGGTAGTCGTCGGCCTGGAGCATCTTTGGCAGCCGTGGTGTCAGCTCGTAGCGTCCGTTGATGGTGACATCAATCTTGGTGGCCATCGACTTGCTGCGCTTGGTCTTGATGATGAGCACGCCGTTGGCCCCCTTGGCACCATAGAGGGCGGTGCCGTTCTTCAGCACCTGCACGCTCTCGATGTCGTTCACGTTGAGGTTGGCCAACAGGTTGTTGAAATAGCCGCTGTGGAGCATCTCGCGGCCATACTGCATATCCATGATGACATCGTCGACGACGACGAGGGGCTGTGCGTTGGTGTGCAGCGAGTTGATGCCCTGTATGAGCATCATGTTGCCCATGCCGGGGATGGCTCCGTGGCTGACGGAGCGCATGTCGGCACCCAGTTGCTGGGCCACCAAGGGGTCGATGCTCAGCTGGGCGTTGTTGTCGAAGTGGGTGGCCTCGCTGCTCAGCGTGGCGCTGATATGCTGGCGATAGTCGGCACTGAAGACGTCGCGGTAGAGGCGTGCGTCGGCCTTGCCTCTGGCGATGGCGTTCTGCTGCTCGTTGTAGCCGTCGACGCGCATCAGCAGCGAACGCGTCTGCTCGGGGACGTTCAGCTCATAGCGGCCCTGCTCGTCGGTCATCGTGGTCTGACGCAGATTGCCATAGGCCGACACGATGACGCCCGCCAAAGGCTGCCCCGTGGCAGCATCGACCACGGTGCCCGTCACGGTCTGTGTGTTGTCTTGGGCCACAGAGGGCACCGTCACCATCATCCAATAACCAATAACCGTTATCGTTCTGGCTAAGTTTCTTATCAACGATTTCTTTTCCATAATCATAAAGTCTATTGGTTGTTAGCAGATTTTCTGGGACGCAGGTAGATGCAGTCGAGATACATCTCGCGGGCAAAGCGCGCCGTCTCGCGGGCCAGGATGGAGCATTGTATCTTCAGGCTGACCTTGAGTTCGTTCTGGTCGTAGTTGCAAGCGGGGAACTGGAAGGCCTCGGCCAGCACAATGGTGTCGACGCGCTCCGGGTTGTTCTGGAACTGTGTGTTGCCGCAGTTGTCGGTCTGCGCCACGCCACGCTCGTCGACATAATTGATGGTGGCCTTGAACTTGCAGGGGCGCACGTCGGGGGCCGACTGGTTGGACACGCTCTTGGGCAGCAGCACCAGGCAGATGTCGTAGCAGCCCGAGAGGGTGTTGTCGACACGGAAGGTGAGTTCCCAGTTGGAGAGGTTGGTACGGGGCAGTATCTGCAGGTAGGCATTGTCGGAGATGCTGTCGGCCACCTGTCGGCGGCTGTTGTAGCTGCACTCCTTCTCGTTGGTGATGAGCCATGTGGTTTCGCCCTCGGCCCAAATCTCCTTGAAGAAGGTCTGTTCGGGCGTGAACGGCCATTGGTCGACCTTGTAGAGGATGCCGTTGCTGCAAGACACGGCATCGGCTCCATGCAGGATGCCACCGGCGGCGAAGGGCTGGTGGAAGACGTGGTTGATGGGGCGGCCGGCCTTCCACGTCTTGCGCCAGTTGAGCCAGGGCACGGAGACGAGCGAGTCGCTCGTGGAGCGCTGGTCGCTCATGTTGAAGACGGCATCGTCGAGCAGGGCGCGGTTGGTCCAGTACTGCTGCAACGAGTCGCGCTTGAGCGTCTTCTCGTCGTAGACGAAATACTTCGACGCTTCGTCCCAAGCCTTCTGCCAGCCAGCGGTCGTGGGGGCCACCACCCAGTAGGTGGAGTCCTCGGCATTGAGCAGACCGATGTTCTGCAACATGCGGTTGCGCTCGATCATCACCGAATCGATGTAGACGGGCACACCCTCTACAAGACCTATCGACACGGAGTGGTCGGCATCGAAGTAGTCCTCTTCGTAGAGGCGCAGGAAGGAGCCGATGGTGCTCATGTCGGGCAGGTCGCAGAGCGCCTCATAGAGGTTGTGGGTGAAGGGCAGCGGCTGGCTGACCACATGCAGCACACCGTTCTTGGCGTGGATGTTGGGCTGCGACACGCTGATGCCCTCGATTGTCCCGTTCTGCACCACGGCATGCTTGGCGTTGAGCATCAGCAGCGTCTGACTGCCGTCCTTGATGGAGCTCGACGAGCGCGAGAGGTGGTTGAGGACAAAGAATTTCTCCACCACCGAGTCGCCCTGGTTGGTCTGCACCAGCCGCAGCAGCGAGTCGCGGTTGAAGGTGCCGTTGACGGGAGCCACCACGGTGAAGGCCTGTCCGCCATCGAGCAGCTGCGAATAGCTGACACCGGTTTTGCGGTGCATGCGAAACACTTTCGTCTGCTCCAGCACCTGACAGAAGTCGCTCAGCTGCTGGTTGCTCTTCATCAGCTGCCACAAGGTGGCGCTGGTGCCAGCCTGGTCGTTGCCCTCGTAATGGTCGTCCCAATCGGAGCAGGAGGAAACGAACCCTCCCCCTCCCAAAAGGAGGGCGACGAGCGCACCAAGGAGACACGCCTTTCCTGACTTCACATTCTTAATGATTGATTGTTTATCCATCGTTATGTTCTTTTATTTTTCTTTGTTTAGCAACTCTTGAACGTCCAACGTTCAACGTCCAACGTTCAACGTTCAACGTATTAGTGTGTGTCCTCACCCTGCGGGCTGGCGTAGACGCTCTTTGGACAAAGCTCCAAATAGTTGAAGTTCCAGTATTTCATGGGGTCGTCGAGCACCTGCCGCACACGGAGGTAGTATTCTTTGCCCGGCTCCAAGTATTCGGTGGCAAGGATGCGGCGCAGGGGGCTGCCCAGCTCGCGCATGGCCGTCTCGCCGCCGCCGGGGAAGTAGCAGTCCATGGCCTTCATGTAGCCACGGTTGTGCATGGCCTTGTCGTTGAGTCGGTTCTGCTCCTCATCGTCGGTGTCGGCGATGGCACCAATCTCAGGAGCACCACCACCCACGCGCAGGTCGATGGGAATGCCGCAGGGGTTGTTGTCAAGATAGACCTGGATGACACCACGCTCTTCGCCAGGGGTGTAGCCCATGCGAATCTCGTAGGTTCCCTTGTTGGGCACGGTGGGCAGCTTGAAGGTGATGTCGAAGCGGCCGCTGATGCAGAGCACATGGCCGAGGAACGACCACCAGAAATCCTGGTCGGGGGTGACGGAGAGGAAGGTCTCCTTGGTGAAGTCGAAATTGGTGACGTAGCCACGCTTGAAGCCGCGCAGCTCGGAGGACCCTTGGCGGCCACGGCCATCGCAGTTCATGAAGTCGGGGCTGAGGGTGGCGGGGTCGAAGCGCAGACGGCAGTTGAAGATGACGTCGCGCACGAAGGGCGAGAAGACGAGGATGTCGTCGATATAATGATAGACACCATTGAGGGCGTTCTGGTCGATGGATCCCGACTCTGAGGGCGAGAGCACCTTCACACCACGGCACTGCGGGTCGTTGTTGTAGAGTCGGCCTTGGCTGCCTCGGCGGTTGATATAGAGTCCGCTGACAGCACCGGCGGCGGGACTGGCAAAGCGCACCAGCGTGCCGGGGCACATCGTCTCGTAGAACTCCTCAGGGTCGGCGATGCTCGAGCGCCAGCATTTCTCGCGGATGGGACCGGAGATAACAAACTGGTTGTACTGCGCCACGCGGTCGAGCAGGTGGTAGCTCACAAAGCGGTTGAGCGGATTCTTGCGGTGCTTGAAGTCATCGTCGTAGAGGCCGGCATCCTCGGGATAGGTCTGGTCGTAGACCTGCTTGGCGTAGGCCTTCAGGTCTTCAATGTCGTTGATGCCATGCTGATGGTAGACGGAGTCGGGCTCCACGAGCGCCGTGTACTTGAAATAGCGGGTGCCCACCCACTTGCAGTTCATGTAGAGGTCGCTGCCGTTGGTGCAGCGCTCGCGTGTGCCGTTATAGACGGAGTCGTCGCCGCAAGTGTAGGTCTCGTCCATGTAGCGGGTGAGCGAGTCGGCCATGCCAGTGAGGCGCAGGGCTTCGCAGAAGATGGTCAGCGAGGGGTCTTCCTCCATCTTGTCGGGCAGGAAGTCATTGCTGGCGGTGATGATGTTGTCAACCACGTGCACCACGCCGTTGGTCACCGAGTCGTTGTACTCCAGCATGCGCGAGTTCTTGTTCACGTAGTAGATGATTTTGTTGTCGTTCACCACGTCGGAGTCGCTCGACCACACGATGAAGGCATCGAGCATGTTCAGCTGTGGCAGGGTGCCCTCCACCACATCGGTGGTGAAGAAGGCTCCCTCCTTTATTATATGCGTACGCGCGATGGTGTCGCAGAGGTCTTGCGGCAGCTGGTCGATGCTGGCGAAGCCGCGCCGACTGGCAAAGTTGGCCACGGCATCGTTGGTGGCTGCGAAGAGGGTGTAGCGGCCGTAGGTGGTGAGGAGCGAGAAGTAGGGTGTGCGCTTCAGCAGTGCGGTGAAGTCGCCAAACTGCTCGGGGTTGGCCTCGAGGAACTGTGCGGCGGTCATCTTCTGCGCGGTGTACATGTTCTCGGGCACGTCGTCGTTGTCAACGCAGGCCACAAAGCCACAGAAGGCGCAGATGGCACAAATGGATTTGAATATCTTGCTGTTCATAATCTTATTCTTTAATGTTCAATGTTCATCGTTCAACGTTCAACGTCCAACGTTCAACGTGAATACTGCGAGTCCTCGCCGTTGGCGAAGGCGGGGTTCTGCGAGAGCAGTGGGTTCACCTTGAGTTCGCTCTTGGCGTAGGGGAAGTAGATGATGTTGGGGTCGGAGAGGCGTATGCGTATGGCATTGCTGTTCTCCTCGAACTTGTTCTGCACGGCGGCCACCAGGCTGATGGTGTTGCCGTCGCGGCGCGAGCGTCGCACCAGGTCGTACCAGCGCTTGCCCTCGAAGATGAACTCGCGCTGCCGCTCCTCCATCACAAGGTCCTCCATCTGCTTCTTCGAGCTGATGTAGTCTTCCTTCTTCAGCGTCTGCGTCAGGTTGTTGGCCCGCTTGTTCACAATGTTGATGAGGTCGAAGGCAGCGTCGAAGTCGCCATCCTGTGCCCGCTCTATGAGCGCCTCGGCCTTGATGAGGAGCATGTCGCTGAGGCGGTAGATAATCCAATGTGCGTCCTTGTCGGAATTGCTGCGCATGTTGTCGGTGAGGTGCAAGTCGTTCTCGGTGGTGACGTTCTTCGTGGTGAAGCTAACCGACGTGCGCACATACTTGGCGATGGAAAGTGCCGACGAGCCTGCCGACTTGGTGGCAGCGTAGAAGCGACCGTCGGAGCGCTTGAACAGCGAGTTGGTGTTCTTCACCACATCCATCAGCATGAGCGCATTGGCACTGAGGCGTCCCCTGGTGTTTTCGTTGCCGTAGTAGGAGTCCACCCAAGTGTTCTTCTGGCTTTGCGTCTTGCTGAAGTAGAGTTCAAAGATGCTCTCGAAGCTGTTGCCCGTGCCGAAGATTTCGTTGTAGGAATTGCCGCAGTTGGTGGTTCCCAGCGGAGCCTCAAGAATCATGGGAATGCTGTCGATGAGGTCCATGTTGGGCTGGCTTCCCTCGCGCTGCAGCAGCTCTTCATACTGCTTGCGCTTTTGGTCGATGACGAGGTCGCAATAGCGGATGCTGTTGTTCCAGTCGCCCTTCCAGAGATAGAGGTCGGCCAGCAGGGCGTAGACGGCCCAGCGCGTAATCTTGCTGGAGTTCTGCCAGGCGTTGGGACTGTCGTCGGTGTAGTAGCGGCGCACGGCATCGTCCTTCACCTTCTCCAGGCTGGTGATGAGCGAGTCGAGCACGACGTCGAACTTCGATGCTGGCAGCACGTAGGTCTGCGTGTCGTCGATGCTGGGCTGCGTGGAATAGGGCACGTCGCGGAAGGTGCGTATCAGATAGAAATAGGCCAGTGCGCGCAGCGTGGCGGCCTCGGCCACATTGGCGCGCATCTCCTCCTCGCGGTAGTTGGGGTCGATGCTCTGCACCTTGGGGGCATAGTAGCACACGGTGTTGCAGCGGTTGATGCACTCGTAAATCTTGTCCCATTGGCAGTAGGGGTTCGTGGGCTGCAGGTTCTCCTTCAGTATCTCCCTCACCTCGGTGGGTGCGTTGTCGCCAGCCATCAGGTTGTCGCTGCGCAGCTCGCCCCAGATGCCCATGCGTGTGAGGGCATCGCTGTGCTCGAGCGACTCGTAGCAGCTGTTCACCACGCTGCTGACGTCGGCTTTCTCCGTCCAGTAGTTCTCCAGCACCACCTCGTTGAGTGGCAGGATGTCGAGGAAGTCGGAGCAGGACGAAAACACAATAGCCAACAAGCAATAACCAGCAACCGTTATTGCATTGGTCATTTTCTTTATAATTGTTAGTTTTTTCATTCTCTATCAATGTTTATCGTTCAACGTATATGGTCCTTAGAAGCTGATGGTGACGCCTCCAGTGAACGACTTGGCTCGTGGAGTCTTGGCACCGTCGGTGACGATACCCATCGAGCCATAGCCCACCTCGGGGTCGGCGCCGGAGTATTTGGTGATGACAAAGAGGTTGTTGGCCGAGAAGTGCAGCGAGAGCTGTGTGAGGCCCCACTTCTTGATGAGCTTGGGGTCGAAGTTGTAGCTGAGCTGCGAGTAGTTGAGTCGGATGAACGAGCCGTCCTCGACGAAGCGGTCGGAGGGCAGTGCGTTGTAGCCGGCATCGTAGAGTGCGCGTGGGATTTCAGTGATGTCGCCCTCCACACGCCAGCGCCAGTTCACGGCGCGGCTCTGGTTGTTGTTGTCAATCATCTTCTCCACGTCGCGGCGTGCCTGGTTGATGATTTTGTTGCCGTAGCGGAAGTTGAACTGGTTGTTCCACTGCAGACGTCCGTAGCGCACCTTGAAGCCGAAACCGCCAGTGAACTTGGGCAGCGATGAGCCGAGGTAGACGATGTCGAGCTCGTTGATTTGTCCGTCGCTGTTGATGTCCTCGTAGATGGCATCGCCCCCACGGAAGATGCGGTTCTCGTCTTTCGTGCCGTCGTAGCAGTAGACCATGGGCTTCGTCATGTTGTTCTCGTCGAGCACCACCTTGCCGTCGGCATCGCGCACCACGGGAGCGTTGGGGCCGCTCACTCCGGGCACCTCCACCTCGCTGTAGTCGCTATACTGATAGACACCCTTGTAGCGGAAGCCATAGATGCTGCCGAGGGCGGTCTTCAGCTCCACACGGGTGAGGTATGACGGAGTGTGTCCGCTGCGGTCGTACTCTTGGTTGAGTTTGGCCAGGCAGGTCTCGTCCATGGCGGTGATTTCGTTCTTGTTGTTGGCGAAGGTGATGTTGAAGTCGGCCGAGAACTTGCCCGCCTTGATGATTTGGTTACCATTCAGGTTGAACTCCCAACCCACATTCTTCATGTCGCCGGCGTTCTGCACCGACAGGTTGGGATAGCCCGACGAGGTGGGAATGCCATAGCTGGTCATGAGCAGGTCGCTGGTGTACTGCCAATAGAGGTCGACGTTACCAGTGATGAGTTCGTTGAAGAATCCGAAGTCGGTACCCAAGTTGTAGGTTTTCTTCTGCTCCCACTTCAGGTTCTTCAGCTGGATGTTCGAGGGATAGTTCGACGAGGCGTTGAGATAGCCGGGGCCGTCGCCATACTTGCTGTAGAAGAGTCCCTCGGAGCTGGGCTGGCGGCCGCCGATACCCCATCCGGGACGCAGCGAGAGCATGGACACGAAGGGCAATGTCTCTTTGAACCACGGCTCGCGGCTGACGTTCCATCGCAACGAGAAGGAGGGGAAGTTACCCCATCGCTGGTCGTCGCCAAACTTGGTGCTACCGTCGCGGCGCACGGTGAAGTCGGCCATGTAGCGTCCCTTGTAGGCATAGTGGGCTGAGTAGGTGAAGTAGATGCTGCGCCAGCGCCCGCTGCCGGTCGACATGCTCTTGATGATGCCCTCGGCGGCGGTGCTCTCGATGGTGCCCGAGGGCAATCCCCATGTGCTGGTGCCCTGCGACGACGAGGTGCCGCTGGTGAGCTGTCCGCGCAGCATCATCGACAGCGAGTGGTCCTTGTTTCTGAAGGCGGGGGTGTAGGTGAGCGTATGGGTGGTGGTGACACCGAGGCTCTTCGACGAGTTCGACGTCGAGGAGTTGCTGCCGTTGTCCTTCCATCCGCTGGTACTCAGCGAGAGGGGCATGAACTGGTCGTCGTAGCGGTTGAAGATGTTGAACACCACCTTGCCCTCGTAGTCCAGTCGATGATGGTCTTGGTCGATGCCCAGCAGACGGTAGTTCAGCTTAAACTCCGGCGTGATGTTGTAGCTGGTGTCGTAGCTCTTGGCCAGGTGCGCCAGCGCCACGGGGTTCTTGTGGTTCAGCTGGTCGCGCAGCTTGTCGTTCACGGTGGGCAGCATCGAGTAGTATTCGTCAGTGATGTCGTTGCTGTTGGCGTCCTCCTCATAAATGGAGAGGTTGGGCATGCGCACGTAGGCGATGGAGAGCAGGTCGCCAGCGTTCTTCTTGTTCTTGGTGTAGGTGAGCGCGATGTTGGTCTCGATTTTGATGCGGTCGCTGACGAAGTAGTCGAGATTGACGCGCGACGTGAATCGGTCGAGTCGCTGCTCGATGATGGAGCCGGTCTCATGGTCGTAGCCGGCACCGATGCGGAAATGTGCCTTCTCGCCGCCGCCGGTCAGCGCCAAGTAGTGGTTCTGTCGCCAGCCGGTCTTCTTCACCAGCGAGAGCCAGTCGGTGTTGTCGTCGTACATGCGCCACTCGGGGAATCCGCTGGTCTTGTACTGTATCTCGTTGATGTCGCTGGCATCGTCGCTCATGCGCGGGTTGAAATACTCTTCCTTGAGCAGCATGGTGTACTCGTCGCCATTGAGCAGCTTGTAGCCGTTGGGCTGATAGGTGCCAGTGAGTCGGAAGCTGTAGTTCACGCGTGTCTTGCCGCGTGCACCGCGCTTGGTCTTGATTTCGATGACACCATTACTGCCCTGCGAGCCATAGACGGCTGTGGAGGCGGCGTCTTTCAGCACGGTGATGCTCTCGATGTCCTCGGGGTTCACGTTGAGCAGCTCGGCGAATTTCTCCTCGTTGGCCGACTGGAAGTCGAAGTCGTTGGTGTTGGTCTCCCAGATGTTGCCGTCGACCACGATGAGCGGCTCGCTACTGCCGTTGATGCTCGACACGCCACGCAGACGCATGCTGGTGCCGCTGCCCAGGTTACCACTGTTGGCCACGATGTCGAGTCCGGCGATACGGCCCTGCAGGGCCTCGTCGACGGTGGTCATCGACAGACCCTCGAACTCCGACATCGAGATGCTCTGCTGGGCTGTTGAGATTTCGTCGACAGGGATGCTCAGTCCGTTGCCCTGCGTGCGCTTCTTCGAGGTGATGGTCACCTCCTGTATTTGCGTAGCGTCTTGCAGGGTGATGTTGAACTTGGTCTTGTTGAAGGGCAGGACGACGGTCTTCGCGCCCACGTAGGTGACGCGGAGCTTGTCCTTGGGGTTCTTCAGCTTGAACGAGAAGTTGCCGCTCATGTCGGTCACTGCCGATGCCACGATACGGTTGGCGGCGTCGATTTCCACCACGTTGGCCATCATCACGGGCCCATAGGCGTCGCTCACGGTGCCGCTGATGATGTCGCCGGCCTGCTGTGCGGCTGCGCGGCCAATGAACAATGAAGAAAGAATAAATAATAAACCTATCTTCTTTCTGATGCGAATATATTTTTTCATATACGATCTTCCTTTCTTTATTATTTATCCATTATTCATTAGCGTAGCGCAAAGGTCGGTCGATGAGGTGAATGACGGCCGACGAACTGGTCTCGATGTTAGCGGCCTCCATGGCATCGCCCTCGTGATACAGATACTCGCGTGCCTGCAGGTTGTAGAGCGCGGGATTGCTGGTGAGCACATGTGCCGGCTCATACTGCTGCGGGTGGTCCTGGCAGCGCTGGTCGCTCACCTCGATGGTCTCACGCCCGTCGCTGCCGTCGACATATCGCGCCGTGAGCAGGTAGAAGCGCTCGGTGAGAGGGTTCATCAATGCCGTCTCCACGGTGAGTTCGGGGTGTGTGGGGTCGATGACCTCCACGGGTGCGCCGATGAAGAGGGCGTTGTCCTGTATGTGGTATTTCACAAAGTTCACGATGGCCAACGAGTCGCGCGTCTTCGCCGTCAGGTTGCCCTCGTCCTCATACTTGTCCACCTGCTCCCATGTGGGCAGCAGCCCGTCGTTGTGCAGCTGCTGTATGCTGGCGTTAGTGGGCACGTAGATGGTGTAGTGGTAGGTGTTGAAGGTGCTGATGTTCCTTCTCGGCGAGGCAAAGCTCTTGTTGTGCAGGGTCTCCAAGAGTCCGCTGCGCTCGAAGAGTCCGTAGAACATGCTGAATTCGGGGGTGGCCGAGAGGATGTCGTCGACCGATTTGCGGGTGGTCATCAGTGGCTCGTCGTCCAGGATGTATGCCTTGCCGTTGCCGTCGGCGGTCTGGTCGTAGATGTCGCTCACCGCCACGGGGCGCTGCTCGTCGACCTGCATACTGGCGGCCACGGTCATGCCGTTGACGCCCTGCTGCACGTTGGCCACGCGCAGCATGGTGCCACCCTTGGTGCGATAGTATTCGTGGCCATCCTCAACGTCGCCGATGACGACGTGCGTCTCCAGGATGTCCTTCAGTCGGTTCTCCACCTGTGCTGTGGTGGCGCGGCCTATGCTGTCGCCCACTTCGCCCGTCTCCACATTATAATTGTAGATGCTGGCCCACACACGCTGGTCGTCGGCCTTCGTGGGGTCCCAGTGGAAGCGGAAGAGCTGCGTCTCGGCCTTGCCATAGCTGCAGGGGTCGATGTATTGCAGCATGGCCTTGTTGTTGGGGATGAAGAAGCTGTAGCGGGCGTTGAGCGAGTTGAGGTAGATGTTGTACTTCAGCCTGTTCACGGCCCAATAGATGATTTTCATCGACTCGTTGGTGAGTGCGGGGAAGAGCACGCTGACGAAGGAGTTGGGCGAGTAGACCTTGTTGGTGAGGTAGACGGCACCATTGCACGAGAGCCACACCGAGTCGATGTCGGCGACCTCAACGCCCATGGGGTCGTTGTCTTTGTTGAGGATGCTCTGGAACTTCGAGGGCACGCTGTTGACAAACGAGCTGAGCATGTTGTTGTTCAGCAGTTCGGCCACCACGTCGTCGGGCACGTTCTCCCATGTGCCATACTGGTCTCTGAGGATGCGGCCGGCGCCGTTCTTCCAGTAGGCCTCCATGGCATCGTCGGATGGCACGAGCATCACGCCCATGTCGCGCTGCATCGACACGTTGCCCGTGCCTTCGATGAGTCCCGACACGAAGGCGTTCCACTCCGGGTCGTACTTCAGCAGCGCCGTGGGGTTGCCGCCGTTGGGCAGACGGTCCAGCTTCTCGTTGTTCTGCGACTTCTCGGAGAAGAACCGCTTCTGATAGACGGTGTCCACCCTGGTGCCATACATGTCGTTATACATCATCGTCACCGAACCGGCGCGGTCGGGGTTGCGGTCGGGATAGGGTGCGCAGAAGCGCTCCATCAGCCGGTTGTAGAGGCTCACGTTGCTCTTCGTGCGGATGCGCTCGGCCATGTTGGGCAGCGGCGTCACCACGTCGGCCATGAGGTGGATGAATCCGTTGCTGCACTTCACGTTGGGTTCCGACACCTGCACACCGTTGATGCTGGCCTCGCCGGGCCGACGCTGCGTGGTGTGGTTGAACAGGAAGTCGTAGTCGCTGTTGGTGATGCGCTTGTTGGTGAGCATCTTCTCGATGAAGAGCACCAGGGGCACGGTGCTGTTGTCGGTCATGCACACGATGCTCTGTCCGCCGTCGCGGAAGCGCTGCCAGTAGGGTGTCAGCGGCATCTCCTCGGGGCGGAACACGGTCACCGAGTCGTAGGGGGTGGTGGAGGCGAAGCGGCGCAGGCTCTCGCCCTCGGTGGGTGGTGTGCCCTCAACGCTGGGCAGCGCCGAGAGCTGCATCGAGTTGTCGAGCATGCTGCCAAAGAGCAGCAACCGCTTCTGCGAGTTGGAGAGCGCGGCATAGCTGCCCACTCCCCACTGGCGTTGGCTGAAGAAACGCTCATAGGCGGCGTCGTCGGCCACGAAGAGCGTCTTCGAACCCGTCTTGGCCAGCACATCGCGATAGCCAAGATCGTCAATCAAGCGCACGGTGTTGGTGTAGTTGCCTTGGCTCTCGAGCCAGTTGTAGATGCTCGAGCCCCAGCCTTCGGGCGTTCGCTCGTCAAGGTCGTACTGCGAGCACGATGTCGTGCTCAGAGCACCGGCCAACAGCACACCCGTAGCAGCCAGCAACAAGAGCCGACCGTGCTTCTGTGTTCGTTTTTCGGTTTTCATTTACGCTGTTGATTTTATAATTGCAATTATGGTGCAAAATTACAAATAATTAACGCGCGAAGCTTTCCAGTTGGTGCTTTCGTGTTTTCTTTACGTGAAGGCTGCTTTCCTGCATGTTCCAACGTCTTTCGTTCTCGTTCCAAAAGTGCGCCGTCATGCTTCGCTTTCGTGCCATCTTGCCGCCAGCGGGGGCTTCGCCAGAATTTTTCGGATTATTCGGATTATTCAGATTCTTCAGATTCTTCAGATTATTCAGATTATTCAGATTATTCGGAGCGCCCGGATTTTCCAGGCCTATCGCCCACGAAAATTTGGAGCGCGACTTTTTTCAAAAAGTCAACGCCAAATTTTTGTTCCAGGCCGTGGAGTTTTTATGCCGCATGCGAAAGCAAAAAAAAGTCCGATTTGGTTATCCGTAAAGTAACTGTCAAAGAATAAGTTGCTATGGCTTTAGGGCGTAAATGCCCCCTAATTCCATGCATGGAAAAGAAAAAACGGCGAAAACGTTTGGTTATTCGCATGCTTATTCGTAACTTTGCAGCCAATTATGGAAGCGCGGGTGCCCTCATTAGCTACCGAAGAAGCCGATGATGTGTGCGCGCCCAAGCAGACAACGGCAAAACCGTATATAGCGCAATGGCAGAAAACGTTTCAGGCGAGGCACATCGCCCCGGCAGAATTGAGGTGGTGTGCGGCTCGATGTTTTCGGGCAAGACCGAGGAGCTGATCAGGCGGATGCGCAGGGCGCAGTTCGCACGGCAGCGCGTGGAAATCTTCAAACCATCCATCGACGTGCGCTATTCCGACGAGGATGTGGTGAGCCACGACCAGAAGCACATACAGTCGACACCCATCGACTCGTCGGCGAGCATCCTGCTGCTCTCGAGCGACATCGACGTGGTGGGCATCGACGAGGCGCAGTTCTTCGACATGGGCCTGGTCGACGTGTGCAACGAGCTGGCCAACCGTGGCGTGCGCGTCATCATCGCCGGCCTCGACATGGACTTCCGCGGCGTGCCCTTCGGCCCCATGCCCGCCCTCTGCGCCATCGCCGACGACGTGACGAAGGTGCATGCCATCTGCGTGCGCTGTGGCAACCTGGCCTATGTGAGCCACCGCAAGGTGACGTCGGACAAGCGCGTGCTGCTGGGCGAGACACAGGAGTATGAGCCGCTGTGCCGCGAGTGCTACCAGAAGGAGATGAGACAAGGGAAGTGAGAAAGCATTTTTCCCTATATATATAATAATGAGGCAGACGATCACATTCGACACCTTCGCCCGCTGGCTGGGGTATGGCCTGCTCATTCTGGCCATCTTCATGCTGTTGAGCTATCTGAGCAGTGTGCTGCTGCCCTTCGCCGTGGGCTGGCTGCTGGCATATCTGCTCTTCCCACTGGTGAAGTTTGTGCAGCACCGACTGCACGTGGGCAACCGCGTGCTCAGCATCATCATCACGCTGGTGGGCGCCGCCGTGGTGGTGGGATTCGTGCTGTGGCTCATCATACCGCCCATGGTGGAGCAGTTCTCAAAACTGGGGCAACTGGCCACCAACTACATACAGCAGTCGGCACGCATCGACAGCATACCCGAGGCCATACGCCAGTGGACGGAGAACAACCGTGAGCAGATAAAGCAATTCCTGAGCAGCCACGAGTTCACCAACGGACTAAAAGAAGCCATCCCCAGCATGTTTCGCGTATTGGGCAAGACGGCCAACATCATCATGAGCATCGCCGGCTCGCTCATCGCACTGCTCTACATGTTCTTCATCCTCATGGACTATGAGTATCTGACCAAGGCGTGGATCAAGATATTCCCCAAGAAGAGCCGCCCCTTCTGGAGCGAACTGGCCACCGACGCCGAGCGCGAGCTGAGCAACTACATACGTGGGCAAGGCATGGTGGCGCTCATCATGGGCATCCTGTTCTGCATCGGATTCACCATCATCGACTTCCCCATGGCCATCGGCCTGGGCATCCTCATCGGCATCATGGACCTGGTGCCCTATCTGCACACCCTGGCGCTGCTGCCCACGGCACTGCTGGCACTGCTGAAGGCCGCCGACACGGGGCAGAACTTCTGGGTCATCCTGCTGTCGGCACTGGCTGTCTTCGCCGTCGTGCAGGTCATCATCGACATGGTGGTGACACCCAAGGTGATGGGAAAGGCCATGGGCCTCAACCCCGCCATCCTGCTGCTGTCGCTCAGCATCTGGGGTGCACTGCTCGGATTCATCGGACTCATCATCGCACTGCCGCTCACCACCCTGCTCATGGCCTACTACCAGCGATACATCACACGCGAAGAGGACGACAGCGGAACGCTGAACGACAGCTTGGAAGAACAGGGGAAGACAAGCGAATCGTAAACAGAAAAGGGGGTTTATGTGTTTTATTGGTTTTAATCTGTTTTACTACATCGAAAGAAAGAGAAAGCATATACAATAAAAGCTATTATTCACTTAACAATTAAACAAAAACGAACAAAAGTATGAAAAGAATTTCATTCGTAGTCTTATCGTTCGCTGCCCTGATGCTGCTCATGCTGGCATCGTGCAGCAAGCAGCAGGGAGCTGCCACACTGATTCCCGATGATGCCTTCATCGTGATGCGCTTAGACGTGATGCAAGGCATGGAGAAGAGCGGACTGAAGGGCGACAACTCGGACATGAAGAAATGGATTGAGGAGCAAATCAAAGAAGCCGGACTCGACAAGGAGCTGAGCGACAAGATGCTGCAAATCCTCGACGACCCCACCAAGTCGGGCATCGACTTCACCGAGCCTGCATTCATCTATGTCTCGACCGACTTCGGCAAGAAGGTGGAAGGCGGATTCGTGGCCAACATGGCCAGCGAGAGCGACCTCACCAACCTGCTGAAGACGCTGGAAGACATGGACTTCCCCGGAGTGGAGAAGAAGGACGGCGTGAACTATGTGGAACTGGGCGATGAAACTGCCATCATCTATTGCGACGACTGGTTCTTTGGCGGAGCCACCGACGATGTCACAGAGACGATTGCCACACTGAAGGAGCGCGCCAGCGGCAAGGGCTCGCTCAGCGGAAACAAGGCACTCGAAGTGATGTGCAACAAGACCGGCGTGGCTCAAATACTGTTCCAGCTCTCAGCATTTAACAACATCAAGGACCGCGATACGAAGATGGCCTTGATGATGGCAGAAAAAGCACTGCCCGAAGGAGTGAAACTGGAGGACATGGCCAGCGTCACCGACTTCCAGCTGAACAAGGGCGAGACCCTGATAACTACCGAGGGCGTGATGCTCAGCAGCAAGGCACAGGAATACTTCGAAGAGAACTTGAAGATGCTGAAACCCATCGTGAAAGAGCAGGCCAAGTTCATCAGCGACAAGGCACTGAGCCTGTTTGTCAACTTGGACATGAAGAAGTTTGAGGAATACATCGAGAAGATGAAGGATATTTATGAAATCGACGACGAAGACATGGAAGATGTGAAGAAAGTCTTCGGCACACTCGATGGAACACTGGCTCTCGACCTCTATGGCATCAGCGACAATGGCCCCATGCTCTCGGCTTACTTGGGAACAAAGGACAACTCGCTGCTCAGCGAAGCCAAGGAGGAGATGTTCAATGGCGAGGCGAAGGAAGTGGCCGCCGACGAGTATCTGGTGCCCACCGACTATGATTACGACTGGGATGCCGACGACAACTTTGTGATGACACCGAAGGCTTGGGGCGTGATGGGCTTCAAGGACGGCCTGACCTATTTCTCGGGCGAAGCCGAGAACGCATTCAAGGCACCCGCAACGGAGTATCCCTTTGGCAATGTGAAGGGTTGCGGATTCTTTGCACGCTTCAACTTCAGCATCTTCAAGGACTATCTGAAGAATGTGGAGGACGACGACGAGGCACGCATGGTGATGCAAGCCGTAGGCGACATCTTCGACTATGCCGAGCTATACGCCGACAAGGACGGAAAGGGCATCTTCCGCATCGCCAACAAAGACAACAACAAGACCCTCATAGAGGCCATCAGCGACTACGCCAAGAAGTTCCTCAACTAATCATCGCATTATGAAACGAGCACTGCTGGGCAAGCTGCTCCGACACCATATCAACGCATGGCAATTGGCGGGCTTCGTGCTCGCCAATCTGTGCGGTATGGCCATCGTGCTCGCCGCCGTGCAACTCTATTGCGATGCCAAGCCGATGTTCGAGGGCAGCGACAGCTTCATGCGGCCAGGACACATCGTGCTCACCAAGCGCGTGAACACCGTGGGAACCATCACCGGCGAGGCACCAGCGTTCAGCCAGAAGGAAATCAACAGGCTACGTCAGCAACCTTTCGTCAACGACATGGCGGCCTACACACCCGCCATGTTCGCTGTCTTTGCCACAGTGGGCAGCCAGCGGCTGGGCGTGGAGTTCTCTACAGAGATGTTCTTCGAAGCTGTGCCCGACAAATTCCTCGACGTGCAGAGCGAGGACTGGCACTACGACCCAGAGTCGGACGACGTGCCCATCATCATGCCACGCACCTACCTTAACCTATATAACTTCGGATTCGCCAGCAGCCAAGGGCTGCCAGCGGTGTCGGAGAAGCTGGTGGGCAAAGTGGGGGTGAAGCTGCGACTGACGGGCACACACGGGGTGAAGCTGAAGACGGGACGCGTGGTGGCCTTCTCGCGACGGCTGAACACCATCCTGGTGCCGCAGGATTTCATCGACGACATGAACCAGAAGCTCTCGCCCAACCGCGAGCCGCAGGTGTCGCGCATTATCGTGGAGGTGGAAAACCCCGCCGATGAGCGTATCACACGCTTCGTCAACGACTATCACTACGACACCGAGGCCGCCGACACCGACGTGGCCAAGGCCGCCAGCCTGCTGCGCGTGGTGGCCACCGTGGTCATTGCCGTGGGCGTGCTCATCGCCGCATTGGCATTCTACGTGCTACTGCTCAGCATCTTCCTGCTCCTGCAGAAGCAAACCACCAAAATCGACAACCTGCTGCTCATCGGCTACACACCCGCCACCGTAGCCCGCCCGTTCCACCGGCTGGCCACGATGCTCAATCTGGCGGTGCTCATCGGGGCGCTGGTGGTGGTGGCCCTGCTACGCCATTGGTATCTGCCGCTCTTCGAACAGCTCACCGACCGCTACGAGCCAGCATCCGTCGTGCCAGCCATCCTGGTGGCCGTCGCCATCTTCGCGCTCACCACAGTGCTCAACTACGTGGCCATCAACCGCAAGGTGCAGGCCATCTGGCATCTGCACGAGTGAAAAAGCAAAAAAATCGGCAAAACATTTGGCCAATCAAAAAAAACATTGTAACTTTGCACCCGCTTTTTAGCAAAAGGGAGATCCGCTAGCTCAGTCGGTAGAGCACAACACTTTTAATGTTGGGGTCTTGGGTTCGAACCCCAAGCGGATCACGCGCAAAAAAGGCTTGAAGTGAATGATTCCACTTCAAGCCTTTTTTTGCGCCCGCCGATTCCTCCCGCAGGGCATAGCCGCTATAGATGCTATAGTCTCTATAGTTTCTATAGCTTCTATAGCATCTATTTCGTCTATAGCATCTATAGCCCCTATGGCTGCCTCCTCTCCTCCAGCTGCTGCTTCAGCGCTTTTATCTCGTCCTGCTGGCGGTAGTAGGCGGCGAGGGCGCGCTGCTTCAGGTCGTCGTAGGCGGCCTTCCACCGGGCTGCATCGGCCTGGGCTGCCGACAGCTGCTGCTGAAGCTGAGGCAGCGTGCGCTCCAGCTCTGCCAAGCGCTCGTCCTGCTGACGGCGAAAGTCGGTGCGAACCTTGTGCATACGCTCCTTCACCCCACCCTCCTTGACGAAGATCTCCTCCACGCCTTGCAGATACTTGTTCATCATCGCGTCCACCTGATAGCACAGCGTCAGGCCCACGTTGGCCATCTCCTCGGCCGTCCATTGCTGGAAGAAGCACTCGTAGTCGCCGAGGGTGTTGTGCGCCTTGGTGAAGTCTTGCATAGGCTGGAAGCGCTCATCGTCAGGAGTCCATATCTTCAGATGGCGGGCCTTCAGAAAATCATTGTAGTCTTGGCGCAGCTCGCCGATGCTGGAGCGAGCGACATTCAGCAGATTGACCTCCATCGCTGTTGAGGTCTTGCCGTCCTCAGAGCCTTCCACGATGTTCTGCTTGCCAGAGCGCGCCGCCTGAATCATCTGGTCAACGGTGCGGTCGCCATGCTTAGGCAAGAAGCGCTCGCAGAACACATAGGTCATCTGGTAGAGCACTTCTGCCTTTTGGTAGCACCGCAAGTCCTGCCACTTGGGTACGCTACGGAAGATGCTGGGGATGTCTGTCTTCGCCTCTTCTGCCATTACACCCTAAAGGATAAGGTGCTCATTCATCGTCATAGTCGAAGTCTACACTGCGCGACCCTAATTCGCCGCCACTGTCTTCTGGCCGGGCAGTTCCTGTATTTTGTGAAAGGGTGAGAAAACAGCTCTTGGCCCGCAAAGCGACCACCAAACAGTCGGGGATGATATATTCCTTTTTCATATTTGTTACGATTGATTATTTCACCAAGTATTTCTTTCCACCAATGATGTAGAGTCCCTTCTTGTGGGGAGTGAGCACGCGCTGTCCGCCCATGTTGTAGATGGGCTGGCGCATCAGCGGCTCAACGGCGGGAGCAACATCCTGAACGCCCAGGATGTCATCATCGTCGAACGACACTGACATACGCGCTGCCAACGGAGTGCTGGTCTGCAGGTAGGCGCGGAACGGGTTGATATTGGCTCCATCGCCTGTACCCACCTTGACGAAAACGCCATCGCTCTGACTATAGCCGTAGTAGGTGGTGCCGCCCTCAGTGGACTTCAGGTTGATTCGCTCGTTGACGCCCTTGAAGCTGATGCCATCCACGGTCACTGTCTGCAAAGAGGAAGCGGGAACCGTCTTGCCCGACAGCGAGAGGAAGGGCTGGGCAGAGGCGGCCTCAAAAATATAGGGTGTGTTGGCTGCAGGAGCCTCCACCTTCTCGAAGCGGATGATCTTTGTCTCCGTGTTGTAGCTGTTCAGCTGCCAGAACGAACCTGCTGAGGTGGCCTCATCGGCAGTGAGCGCGAAGGGCAGACAGATAGTGGAGCGCTGACCAGGCACGAAGGTGCGGTCGTAGCCGACGACAGCGGCTTCGAAGGACTCATCATTCTTGAAGCTGTAGTTGCCGTCGGTCAGCTTCAGATGGGCACAGGAGCCACCGACAATCACGTTGTAGGGCAGCAGAGCAGGCAACGTGCCGGCCGTGGCCTTGATGAGGGCATTGCGGTTCTGGCCACGCTCATAGAAGCTGAAGTCGGTCTCACCCGTCACGTCAACAAACGTGTTTTGTGCCAGGTCGATGCCCGTGGTGGCTGTGGTCTTGGTAGCGCCAGGCAGCAGCTTGAGAGCGCCCAACTGCCAAGTGGAAGCATTGGAGGTCAGCGTCACCGTCACCTTCTCGGCATTGGCCAGCGTGAAGGCGATTTCCACCTTTTGCCAACCGTTATTGGCTCCCGTGGCGTATTTCTCCACAATTCCATTGGTCTGGACCGTGGAAGTGGCGCCATCGAGTCCCGTCAGGTTGGTCAAAGCCTCGTTCTTGTTCTTGGCAGAGAGTGTCACTCTACCGCCATTCGTACCGCGCACGATAGCCTGAACGATGTAGTCGCCGGCAGCCAGCGAGAAGTCCTTCGACATAGTTTCATCGGCATTCTTCTGAGCCACCTTCTCTCTCTTGCCGTTCCAGTTGGTAGCTGTTGTAGGAGCACCCAAAGCAGCGAGAGAGATTTCTGAGCTGGGAGCAACAGCAGTGCTGATGGGCGATGTGTTGTTTCCAGTATTAGAAGTGTTGTACCAAGCTCCGTTTACAAAGTTACAGTCGGCAGTTTGTGCCTGATTACTACCTTTGTTGAAGACAATCTTCTCGGGAACGGTAGTCAACTCGCCCGTATAGGTCCACTTGTATATCTTTCCACCATCTTCATTGTAACCAAGATAAGTACAAGCTTGCCCAGGCCATTGGCCGCCCGTTAAGTTGTTGCTGCCAACCCAGGCCCATGCATGGATATTTCCCCAATTTTCATCGTCAACGAAGAATGCACACACTTCGCCCTGCTCATACCATGCATTCGGATACCCAGCATAATCAGCAGTGTTGTCGGTCAATGCAGTATCGTCTCCCCCATCGTAGGAAACAAACACATCGCCAGTGACACCTGTGAAATCAGCAGACTGGTTGCTTCCATCACTGACAATCAGATTTACCAAAGTCTCATTCTCTATGGTCTCATAGAACCACGTCTTTCCATTAATGCAAGCTGTATGTTCCATTTGTTTGCCAGGCCACTCCCCTGTCAACTTCGTTCCGTTGCCATTCCAAGTATATAGCTTGATGGGATAACGATTAGCCTCCACATACACTGTGATGGCATCTGGATTCTCCACCGGCTCTTCAATAGGCAGGCCAGCATAAGTAGCCGTCAAGTCAATGGCTGCTCCATCGCCGAGTGCGGTGAAAATGGTTGAGCCGATGCCTGTCTGGTCGGGCGTCTTGGTGTCGTCGCCACCCTGGTTCAGGATGTAGTTCAGCGTATAGTCTGCCGAAGATTTGGGGAAGGTCATGTAGTAGAAGTTCACGCCATCAACGCTCTTCTTGGCCGAGAGCTGCGTGCCAGGCCATGCTGATGTCAGCTCGCCATTGGCATCCCAGGCATAGAGGTAGATAGGCTCCTTGTCGGCACGCACATAGATGGTGATGTCGGTAGGCACCTCGTTGGTAACGACGTATCGGTAGGTCTGAACATCCCTAACACTATTTCCATCTGTCACGCCAACCTTCAGTATATGGGTGCCTGCTTCATTATAAGTAATCGATTTACCAGTAGAAGTGATGGTGGTGCTGCTCGTCGTGGGGTCGCTGCCGTCTTCGGTGTATACCAGCGTAGTGAAATCATCAGAAGGCGAAATGTTGACTGTCACCGACTCGTAGTAGGTGCCGCTGGCCATATCGACCCGAGCAGTGCCGAGGTTATAATTGGCCTTGGCAGGCGTTTCTGGTATGGAAACATTGTTGCTTACATAGAAACAGAAATCATTATTTGTCGCATCGCCAGCGACAACCACATCATAACCTTCTGGTACACCATCGGTCACATATCCCAACGTTACAAGCACCTTTCCATTTGAGCCTGTCACTTCAAAACCAATACCGCCCGTCAGGTCCTTCTTTTCAAACGAACTCTGGTTGGTAATGCCAGCGGCCTTGCGCGCAGTAATCATCTTCTTCAAGCTCTCCTTATATGTTTTCCAATGAGGCAGGAAGATGCAAGGTGTGCCCGGCATAGCCAATATAAAAGCATTGGCTGCCAACACATGGCTTGTATTGCCCAAGGGAATACTTTCGTAGCGATAGGTATCGTGATTGTCGACGAAAGTCACCGAGTAGCGCTTAAAGAAATTGTCGCCAGCCATACCCTGCGAACTGAGGGCATCGCCATTAAAACTGCCATTGAACGCTTCGTTGATGAGGAATTTCAAGGGGAAATCAAAAGCTGCCGACTGAACGACGCCATTCTGCTTGGTGCCATTCACCCACCATGTGGTGCCGTCCCAGTTGTCCCAAAACTCACCGACAGAAAACGTGGGCTTGGCATACGCATTGTAGATGCCTACATACTGCGGACTGTAGCCCTTCACCATGTCGTAGCGGAAGCCCGTGTAGCCCAACTCCTTCTGAAGGAAGTCGAGATAGGTCTTCACGTTCTGCTGCACGTTGGCACTGGTATGGTCCAAGTCGCGACAGCCGTCGAAATCGTCGCCAGTGTCGGCAGCCCCCGTAACATTGTTACCGTGAGCCCTACAGGCACCACCATTGTCGTTGTAGCAAATATCGGCCAGCGTCCAGTTCAGAGTATAGCTACCACTTGCGCCCTGCACAGATTCATTAGGGAAGTCGCACCAATCATTCTGCCCATTCTTATGGTTTATCACCACGTCCTCGATGATGCCGATGCCCTTTGATTTGTAGGTGGCAATCATCGACTTCAAGTCAGTTGTATTGCCAAAGATGGTGTTGTCATGGTTCAGCCACCAGCAAGGCATGTAGCCCATGTCCTCCAGCTGGTTATTCTCCACGCACCATTCGTTCTTCGTGCGGGCAGAATTGGGCACCCAAATCAGGTCGATGTAGCCTTCGAGGTCGTTGGCCTGACCTTTCAGTGCATTCCATGTGCCCCAGTCAGCATCATCATAATAGTCCCAATAGAACCCTTGCAGCATCACGCCGCCATAGTTTTCAGGCCAGCCCTGAGCCATCGTGCAGACAGCAGACAGGCAGACCAACATAGTAGCAAACAGTTTCTTCATGTTGAAAATTAAAAAAAGGTTTTTATACGTTATTCCATGTGCAAAAGTAATCATATATTTATATAGTTGTGTAACAGGAAAGCCTTTCCGCATGAAAAAATTATATGCAATCCTTTGCCCAACGAGAAAAAAAATGAGGCGACGGCAGAAAATATTTCAGTTTTTTCGCTCCACTTTTATCTTTATTTCGTAACTTTGCAACCGAATTTAGGCAATCTGGTGGCAGTAGCCGCCTGATGAAAGGGAATCCGGTGAGAGTCCGGGACTGTACCTGCAGCTGTAATCCTCGTTGAAGAGGTCTGCTTGTATAACGCCACTGACATCGAAAATAGGAGTCGGGAAGGTAAAGCAGACTGAGGAAAGTCAGAAGACCTGCCAAACTACAGAAGTACGGCCGTACAGGATGATGCGGTGCGGAAAACATGGTTGAGAGGAACAAACAGATGCTATCGTGGGTTGGCACTATTGTGCATGGCCCAGATGTCATGGGCATAGACCATCCTGAGGGCTGGCGAAGGCAAGGCCTATATATGCTCCATGTATTCTAAAAAGTTGTACGTGTATTATTATATATCATTGTTTGGTGGAGATGTTGTCGTGAGACAGCATCTCCATTTGCGTTTTTACGCCAAATGGAACACCCCTATTTGGGAAACGAATCCCACCTGTGGTTGGAAAGACGACGAAAGCGCCATTTACGCTTCTTTACGGATAATCAATCCCTGAAAAACCCCTGCCCTCCCCGAAAACGCAGGAAAAAACGGCAGAGGCTTCACCTACGCAGGGAAAAGGCCTACCTTTGCACCAGCCAAAAGGGGAGAAGGCGCCCTCCGCCTGGCGGCATCAACCACAAAAAGACTTACAACTATGAGAAAGTATCAAAAGCATGCCCAAACAGGCAGCAACGACAATGCAACGACTCCCTTCGCACAGGCCTGCCAGCAAATGCACCTTGCTGCCAACGCTTGCCTCAACTGGCTCATCATGGCCCAGCGCGGCAGTCTGCAGATGGTGCACGCCGAGATGGGATGTGCCCGCAGCACCCGACTGGCCCGACTGAATCCCGGCAGCCACGAGCTATCGCCACAGAGCGCACTACAGCTGGTGGTGATGCCGGCGCAGTTCGACGACGTGCGACAGCATGGCTACGACCACCAGCGGTGGCAGACACTCATCTACAGCTGGCTGGGACGTGAACTCACCGAGCAGCTGCGGCAGCACTTGGCATCGAAGATGAACATGAAGAACTGCAAGTTCTTCCTCGTCAGAAGTGGTGAGTGCGAAAAGGTGGCCGACTATTCCGACCGAAGCATCATTTAGCTTGAAGATGACGCCCCCGAACATGGCGAGAGCGGCTCCACACAGAAAAAGGAGCACGCCTCGCCAAAATTTGGAGCGCGACTTTTTCCAAAAAGTCAACGCCTTTTTCCAAAAAGTCGCGCTCCAAATTTTGAAGGGGAGTAACCCGCTGGATATAACGACTTTATAAAACATCGAAAAAACAGGCTTAAACAACAGCCAAAACGCTCTGAAAATCATGCGAAAGATAACCGAAATCATCGTGCACTGCACAGCCACGCCCGAAGGGCGCTGGCACACCGTGGCCGACGTAGACCGCTGGCATCGCCAACGTGGATTCTTCGGCATTGGCTACCATTTCCTCGTACTGCTCGACGGCACCATCGCCACTGGTCGCCCGCTGTGGCGCGTGGGTGCCCACTGCACCGGCCACAACACCCACAGCGTGGGCATCTGCTACGTGGGAGGGCTCGACGCTCAAGGCAAGCCAAAGGACACGCGCACACCCGAACAGCGCAAAGCCATGCAGCAGCTGATACAGCTACTGAAGAGTGTCTTCGTAGGAGCCACCGTCTACGGACATCGCGACTTCGCAGCAAAGGCATGCCCCTGCTTCGACGCAAAAAAAGAGTATGAGGGAATGGAAGAAACTTAGTGCAAAGAAAAAAGTTGGACGACTCGGATTCGAACCGGGAATGACAGAACCAAAACCTGTAGTGTTACCATTACACCATCGTCCAAAAAAACACCGCAGCAAAAACCATCCGCTGCAAATGCGGCTGCAAAGGTAGTGAAAAGTTGCCACTTTGTCGAGGTGTTCAATAGGATATTTTCTGCACGTTAAGCATTTTTAACTTGGAAACAAGGACAATCTCAAGAAAAATGCCGTACTTTGCAACATCAAAATACCAAAACAAAGAAAGGAACAGAGCTATGAACAGAATGAAAGAGGCAGCCATCATAGCCGTGGGCATGATGGTGATGGGATGGTTTCTGAAGTGCGGCATCGACAACTTCGCCAGCAAAGACCGATGTGTCACCGTGAAAGGACTGGCAGAGAGAGAGGTGCCAGCCGACAAGGTGAACTGGAGCATCAGCACTACAGAGATGGGCAACGACCTGCCTGAACTCTATCAGCGCATCAGCCGACAGGCCGAGAAAATCAAGAAATTCCTGGTGAAAAACGGGCTGAACGAGAAAGACATCACCATCAACCCGCCAAGCGTGAACGACCTGGAAGCCAACACTTGGAGCGAGAACCGAAAGAGCTATCGCTACACAGCACACACCACCGTCACCGTCTACACCAAACAGGTGGAAAAGGTGAACGAAATCATCTACCGACAGGGCGACCTGCTGGAGCAGGGAGTGGCCATCGAGAGCGGATACCCCGACTATGAGCTGGCCTCGTTTCAGGAGCTGAAGCCCGAGATGATGGAGGAAGCCATCAAAGCCGCACAGAAGACGGCAGAACAGTTTGCCAAGGCCAGCGACTCCAGCCTCGGAGGCATCAAAGTGGCTGGGCAGGGACAGTTCGAAATCGACAACCGCGACCAGAACACCCCATACATCAAGAAGATACGTGTGGTGACCACCCTCACCTATGCGCTCGACTAACCGAGCCGCTCCCCGCACCGCACCACCACCACTACGCATCAAGGCCTGTCGCTATTGCGGCAGGTCTTGTCTCTTTGTCGCAAAAACACAAATGCCCGATTTCATCATTCAAGCGGAAATAATAAATTTTAACATAGCACAGCGTGAAAATATATGGCAAATTATTCGATAATAAAAAATAATTTACTACTTTTGCGGCCTAATTAACAACACTAATAATTTAAAGACTATGTATTGGACACTTGAATTGGCTTCAAAACTGGAAGACGCTCCCTGGCCCGCCACCAAGGAAGAACTTATAGACTATGCTATCCGTTCCGGCTCTCCCCTCGAGGTGCTGGAGAATCTGCAAGAAATAGAAGACGAGGGCGACATCTACGAGAGCATCGAAGACATCTGGCCCGACTACCCCACCAAGGAAGACTTCCTATTCAACGAGGATGAGTATTAAGCGCTTATTACAAGCGTAACCGATTGGAAATAAGCAATGTGGTGATTCTTACAACGAGTCACCACATTGCTTTTTGCATACTTTTACCGCCAAATAAGATGGCGTATTTGCTATGTTTGCTGACACTTTGAAAGGATAAAATGCTAAAGTTTCCCACCCTCAGAAATTCCCAATAAAATAACGGTTTCTCGAAAATTTGTTGTATATTTGCATTTGCTAAAAGTACAATAGGCACAGCAAAT
>CADASP010000014.1 GCA_902790625.1 uncultured Prevotellaceae bacterium
CACGTTGAGATTGGTGAGGCCGGAGCAGCCAGAGAACATTCCATACATTCTGGTGACATTGGCGGTGTTGAAGCTACTCAGATTGAGAGTGGTAAGGGAGGAGCAATTTCGGAACATATTATCCATGTAGGTGACGCGGCTGGTGTTGAGGTTGGCGATGCCTGTGATGGTGGTGAGCGAACTCATGCCATCGAACCACTTGTAGCAAGTAGTGGGCCGGGCGTTGGCGAAGCTGCTGTTGAAAATTACTTTCGTCACATCCTCTTCTGGCCACCCAGGATTGTTTGTTCCTGTGTTCAGTAAGTAGGTGTTATTGGGTCCCGGATGGCCGTAACTGAACGTGAGCGTCTTGGAGCTGCTGTTATATTCAGCATAGGGCACTGGATCGGGAAAAACCAAGGCGATGCAATCGTAGTTGATCAGAGTTGGAAAGTTGGTAGGCAGTAGTATTAGGGTGTTTGGGTTGATATAGTGTGTCAGGTTATTGGCAGAAGATGTAGTGGTAGGTAGGCTCCATATAATCTGGTTATTAGCTTTTGTATAGGAGAACAGCGTGTTTTGGTTTTGGTCCTTGAAGGTTGTGGTATTGCCCGAAGCCTCAGACGAGAGCACATGATCATAAGCTGTAAGCAGTGTGAGTGCGAAAATGTCGTTGGGATTGAGAGTGCAGCCCTGGCGGATGTTAACTGTGTACGTGTTCGCCGCTTTTGCTCCTCCCAGTGCGGTGACGAGGAGAGCGATGATGAAGAGTAGTCTTGATTTCATGGTGAAATAGGTTTTTAATTTTGTCTGCAAATATAGTAATTATTTCGTTTACTACCAAATAAATGGCTGGGAAATTGCGACCTACGGTTGAAAAGACGGTGAAAGCGCCAGCAGCACTGCTGTTCGGGCGACAAATCCGACCGAGGTGAAGCCCCCTCCGGGGCTATTGTTGGTGGGATGCCTATACAGGGGCGTTGCCTATACAGGGGCGTTGCCCCTGCCTATATTCCGTCGCCCCTCCGGGGCTTCTGTGGGTGGGATGCCTATACAGGGGCGATGCCCCTGCCTATATTCCGTCGCCCCTCCGGGGCTTCTACTTGAACGTGAAAGCCCCGGAGGGGCGATGGAATACAGGCAGGGGTGCAACCCCTGTTCATTCAGACGAGTGAAAAGCCCCGGAGGGGCGACGGACCATTCTGCCCTATACAGGGGCGTTGCCCCTGCCTATATTCCGTCGCCCCTCCGGGGCTATTGTGGGTGGGATGCCTATACAGGGGCGATGCCCCTGCCTAGATTCTGTCGCCCCTCCGGGGCTTCTTTGGGTGGGATGCCTATATCAGGGGCGATGCCTATACAGGGGCGATGCCCCTGCCTATATTCTGTCGCCCCTCCGGGGCTTCTTTGGGTGGGATGCCTATATCAGGGGCGTTGCCTATACAGGGGCGTTGCCCCTGCCTATATTCCGTCGCCCCTCCGGGGCTTCTGTGGGTGGGATGCTCATACAATTAAAATTTATTAAAACGGATGCCTCCCGAAAACGGCTAATGGCCCTCATATTTCGAAAATTTTCCACGAGAAAACTTTTGGCCGAAAATACGCGAATTTTGAGAGGGCTCGGCAAATGGCTGGCTTTCAGTCGGTTGGCCTTGAAAAACCACAAAATCCCCTTCGCTGGCTGGAAAAAGTCAACGCCGAAAAAAAAATTGGCGTTGCCGTTTTCTGAAAGGGCGTGCTTGCGGAAACGAAAATCGACCCCAAAATCGTCTAAAATATTGCACAAAACCACCACGACTGTGCAAAATCCGCCTTAAAAGTCCTTTTTCCCTCGTCCCAAAACCCTGCACAAACCGCCGGAAGTGTGCATCTCCCGTTCCAGAATGAAATTTTTTTTTGTAAGAATTCGGGAATTTCCATTTCACATCCCTTCACAATTTCTCTCCTGTCTTAAATGGAAATTAACCATTCGAACCACACGGCTGGATTCCGACCCAGCGTGGTTATGCTTCGCGTCTTTCAAAAAACCAAATAGAACACGATTTGATTGATAATCAAATCTTCTAAGACAAAATCAAACATGTTTTTGTTGGTTTTATTTTGTTTTATTTTGTTTTTTAAAAGACCGCTCTGCGGTAGTTTTTTTGAGAAACGAATTTTCATCATTCATTTTAATTTTGGCCACGAATGTGGCCTATTTAATTCTAATAATGAGTAAACTTGAAATAAGATGTCTTTTCAACCGCAATTCGTTTCATTCGTTTTATTCGTTGTTAAATAAACGTCCACTTCGTTGTTAATCGCTGTTGCCTCTTGCGTTTTGTGCCTCCTTTTGCCTCGAAACGAAAGAAAAGTGGTGTAACCCTTTGCATTTCGCTTGTTTTTTCGTACCTTTGCGGCCAAAATGAGAAGAGAGATGATGAAGGCAGCCCTTTTCGACCTCGACGGTGTGGTGTTCGACACTGAGCCGCAATACAGCGTGTTCTGGGGCGAGCAGTGCCGTTTGTACCATCCTGAGCACCCCGGGCTGGAGAACGAAATCAAAGGCTCCACGCTCGACCAGATATTCGACATGGCCTGGACGGGTCCGCTGGAGGCCGAGCGTGAGCGCGTGGTGGAACGTCTGAACGCTTTTGAGGCGCAGATGCGACTCGACTATGTGCCGGGCTTCCTGCCCTTCGTGGCCGACCTGCGCCAGCATGGCGTGAAGACGGCCGTGGTGACCAGCTCGAACCGCCAGAAGATGGCGAATGTGTATAGAAAGCACCCTGAGTTTGAGTCGCTCTTCGATGCCATCCTCACCAGCGAGGACTTTGCCGAGAGCAAGCCCTCGCCCGACTGCTATCTGCGGGCGGCGCGGCGCTTGGAGGTGCCCGTCGACCAATGCGTGGTGTTTGAGGACAGCATCAACGGGCTGCGCTCGGCCTGTGCCGCCCAGATGAGGGTGGTGGGGCTGCTCACCACCAATCCCATCGAGAAGGTGCGCGAGCTGAGCCACATGCAAATTGCCAACTATGAGGGAGTTAGGAGTTTGGAGTTAGGAGTTAGGAGTTAGGAGTTAGAAGTTTGGAGTTAGAAGTTTGGAGTTAAGAGTTAGGAGTTAGGAGTGAGAGGAAAGATTGCGGTAGTCGCTCAGTCCGAAGTGATGCTTTCACAAGGCGTAGCGACTGAAAGAAATTCTTCATTCTTCATTCTTCACTCTTCATTAAAAAAAATTCTTCACTCTTCACTTAAAAAGATTCTTCACTTAAAAAGATTCGTAATTTATAATTAAAGAAATGTCAGGATATTTAGTGAGCGACGAGCGCAAGGTGACCACCCGCCGCTTTATCGAAATGAAACAGAAGGGAGAGAAAATCTCCATGCTCACCAGCTATGACTTCACCACGGCTGGCATCGTTGACCGTGCCGGCATCGACGGCATCTTGATAGGCGACTCGGCCTCGAACGTGATGGTGGGCAACGCCACCACGCTGCCCATGACCGTCGACCAGATGATTTATCACGCCCGTGCCGTGGTGAACGGCGTGAAGCGCGCCCTCGTGGTGTGCGACATGCCCTTCGGCTCGTATCAGACCGGCCGCCACGACGGAGTACAAAACGCTATTCGCATCATGAAGGAGAGCGGTTGCGATGCCCTGAAGCTGGAGGGTGGCGTGGAAATCCTGGACACGGTGAAGGCCATCCTCGACGCTGGCATCCCCGTGATGGCTCATCTGGGGCTGACGCCACAGAGCATCAACAAGTTTGGCACCTATGCCGTGCGCGCCAAGGAGGAGAAGGAGGCTCAGAAGCTGCTCAGCGATGCCCAGGCCCTGGCAGAGGCGGGCTGCTTCGCCGTGACGCTGGAGAAGGTGCCCGCCGCACTGGCCGAGCAGGTGACGCGCGAGATTGGCGTGCCCACCATCGGCATCGGTGCCGGTGGCCATTGCGACGGACAGATACTGGTGGTGGCCGACATGTTGGGACTGACGCAAGGGTTCTCGCCCCGCTTCCTGCGCCGCTATGCCGACCTGGCCACGGTGATGACCGATGCCATCGGACAGTATGTCACCGACGTGAAGAGCGGTGACTTCCCCAACGAAAAAGAGTCGTATTGACTCTGAGGGTTGAAGGTTGAGGGTTGAAGGAGGAGGGAGGAGGGTGGAGGGTGGAAGGAGGATAGTTAATGGTTGGAATAATGTGGAATAACAAACGGAGTTGAAACAGCAGAACTATTCTCCTTTAACCCTCCACCCTCCACCCTCCCACCTCCACCTTCCACCCTCCCACCTCCACCCTCCCACCTCCACCCTCCCACCTCCACCCTCCCACCTCCACCCTCCACCCTAAAGTGAAACATACAAAACGAAAATAATGGAAAAAGTAGGAAGATACGAGTTTATGGCCGAGCCCTTCCACTGCGACTTCAGTGGGCGGCTGTTCATGGGCCATCTGGGCAACCATCTGCTCAACGCCGCCGATTTCCACAGCACCCATCGCGGCTTTGGCATGAAGTATCTGATGAGCATCCAGCGCTCGTGGGTGCTCTCGCGCCTGGCCATCGAGATGCAGGAGATGCCTTGCCAGTACGACCGCTTCGTGGTGGAGACATGGGTGGAGAGCGCCATGCGATTCTTTACCAGCCGCAACTTCCGCGTCAGCTCCATCGATGGGCAGAAGGTGTATGGCTATGGCCGCAGCATCTGGGCGATGATCGACACCGAGACGCGGCAGCCCACCGACATCTTCAGCATCGACGACGGAGCCATCAACCAATGGATTGAGCGCGACCGCGAGTGCCCCATCGCCAAGGGAGGGCGCGTGAGAGTGGGCGACCAGGCAGAGCACTTGCGAACCATCGACACCTTTTATAATGATGTGGACATCAACGGCCATGTGAACTCGGTGAAGTATATCGAGCATGTGCTCGACTTGTGGCCCTTAGACTGGTATCGCCAGCATGTGGTGGGTCGCTTCGAGATAGCCTACGTGGCCGAGGCGCATGCCGGCGACCAGCTGTCGTTCAGCCGCCAGATGGACGCCGACGGCACAGCCTGCGTGCGCATCGCCAAGACGGGCGACGTGGAGGTGGCCAGGGCGGCAGTGCGCTTCGCAGCGAGTTAAGCCCCCCCTACTGCCCCCGAGGGGGCTTCTATAGTTTTGCTATCAGACGAAGGGCCTATAGTAGCCCCCTCGGGGGCTGAAGGGGGGCTTATTCTTCATTCTTCATTCTTCATTCTTCATTAAAAAATAGATTATGAAAACAACAACAAAACGATTGGCTGCCGTTGGCATGGCTGTGGCAGCGATGATTTTCGGCGGAGCCACGGTGGCCGACGCACAGCAGATGGTGGCATTCGAGGTGAACGGCAAGGCACCGGCCAGCCTGAAGAAAGTGTATCTGATTGACGTGGCAGCCCGCAATGCCGTCATCGACAGCGCCAGCGTGACGGCGGGGGCGTTCAAGCTGGGCGGAAACATCCAAAAGAACATCGTGCTGGGCGTGAGCGATGGCTCGTTCACGGCACTCTTCATCAACGATGGCACGCCCATACAGATAGATATGGCCGACTACAAGCTGAAAGGCTCGGCACAGAACGAGAAGCTGAACGCCTACTACCGCGAGCTGACACCCATCGACATGCAGTTGGCCGACATCCTCGGCAAAGCCCGCAGCCGCCAGCTGACCAAGGAGCAGATGGACTCCATTGGCAACGTCTACGTGGCACTGAGCGAGAAGAAGAACGCACGGCTGAAGGAGATTGTGCTGCAGAATGCCGACAACATGATTCCCGCCGCCTTCGTAGGCAACATGGCCTACAGCCTGGGCTACGATGAGCTGAAGCAAATATGCAATCCCCAAAACGCCTACTACAACCATCCCTCGATGGAGCAGCCCAAGCGTCTGTTCGCAGGGTTGGAGAAGCGCGCCCCCGGCAAGATGTTCACCGACATGACCATCCCCGACATGGATGGGAAAGAGCATAAGCTGAGCGAGTGGATAGGCAAGGGGCAGTATGTGATGATTGACTTCTGGGCTGCCTGGTGCGGTCCCTGCCGTCAGGAGATGCCCAACGTGGTGGCCAACTATGGCAAGTATCACGACAAGGGCTTCGAGATCATCGGCATATCCTTCGACCGCACCGCCGACGCTTGGAAGGCTGCCGTGAAGCAGATGGGCATGACGTGGCCGCAGCTCAGCGACCTGCGCTATTGGCAGTCGGCAGCTGCCGGCGTCTACGGCATCAGCGCCATACCCGCCAGCATCCTCTTCGACGGAAGCGGAAAGATCGTGGCCACCGACCTGCGAGGCCCGCAGCTGGGCGAAAAGCTCAAGGAGATATACGGATTCTGATTCATCTACACAAAAACTGACATGCTATGAGACCTTTATTCATCATCATCGCAACAGCCCTGTCGCTCTCGGCAACGGCTCAGCGCAGCGGAGGCATCAGCACAAAGATGCTGGCCGACATACAGAAAGAGAACAAGTTGGAAGCCAGCGACCGGGCGCTGGTGAACGCCATCGCCGCCAACGCCATCGACAACCTGGCCTCGAACCACCAGAACGCTGGCCGCTTCGACACCCACTTCAGCATTGAGACACGCAAGCAGAGCATCACCGACCAGAAGTCGAGTGGGCGCTGCTGGATGTTCAGTGGGCTGAACGTGCTCCGTGCCGACTTCAACCTGCGCACCGACTCGCTCTATACCGATTTCTCGCAGGCCTACCTGTTCTTCTGGGACCAGCTGGAGAAGGCCAACCTGATGCTGCAAGGCTGCATCGACAATGGCATGAAGCCCATCGACGACCAGCGCGTGCAGTTCTTCTTCCACTCGCCCATCGGCGATGGCGGCACCTTCTGCGGCGTGGCCGACCTGGCCGACAAGTATGGCTTGGTGCCCGCCGACGTGATGCCCGAAACATTCTCCTCAGACAATACGTCGAAGGCACGTCAGCTCATCTCCTCGAAGCTGCGCGAATACGGACTGCAGTTGCGCGAGATGGTGCAGAAAGGCAAGAAGACGGCCGCTCTGGAGAAGGCCAAGACACGCATGCTCAGCCAAATCTACCACATGCTGCAGCTCATCATCGGCACACCGCCCGAGCATTTCACCTATGCCTTCCGCAATGCCAAGGGCGAGCAGGTGGGCGAGCCTCGCGAGTTCACACCCATGTCGTTCTATCAGGAGGTGATGGACGGCAAGAAGCTCAACGGAACTTTTATTATGGTGATGAACGACCCACGACGCGACTACTACAAGACCTACGAGGTGGAGCTGGACCGCCATACGCAGGACGGACAAAACTGGAAGTATGTGAACCTGCCCATGGACGACATCGAGCAGATGGCCATCAGCACGCTGAAGGCGGGGCACAAGCTCTACAGCTCGTACGACGTGGGAAAGATGCTCGACCGCAAGCGCGGCTATGCCGACACCGAGAACTTCGACTATGCCTCGCTCTTCAAGACCACATTCCCCATGAGCAAGGCCGAGCGCATCAGCACCTTCGACAGCGGCTCCACGCATGCCATGACGCTCACCGCCGTAGACATAGACAAGCAGGGGAAGGCCGTGAAGTGGAAGGTGGAGAACTCGTGGGGAGCCGACTGGGGTCAGAAGGGCTGCCTCATCATGACCGACCGTTGGCTGCGCGAATATATGTTCCGCTTGGTGGTGCCCATCGACTATGTGCCCCAGAAGGTGATGCAGGCGTGGCAGACACCGCCCGTGATGGTGATGCCCGAAGACCCGCTCTTCCTGCCGGATGAGTGAGGAGTTAGGAGTGAGGAGTTAGGAGTGAGGAGTTAGGAGTGAGGAGTTAGGAGTTAGGAGTTTTGAATAAACTATATAATAATGACAAAAGATTTAATGGTTCCCGACTATATCTTTGAATCGAGTTGGGAGGTTTGTAATAAGGTGGGTGGTATTTATACCGTACTCGCTTCGAGGGCAAAGACGCTGCAAGAGGCTTTCCCCGACAGAATCATCTTCATCGGTCCCGATGTGTGGAAGGATGCGGAGAGCCCGTATTTCCGTGAGGACCCCGATTTGCTGCCTCAGTGGCGCACAAAAGCTGCCATGCAGGGCCTGCAGGTGAGGGTAGGGCGGTGGACGGTGCCGGGAGAGCCGGTGGCCATCCTCGTCGACTTTACACCCTATTATGTGCAGAAGAACGGCATCTACGGCTGGCTGTGGGAGCGCTACCGCGTTGACTCGCTACATGCCTACGGCGACTACGACGAGGCGTCGATGTTCTCCTATGCCGCCGGTAGGGTGGTGGAGAGCCTGTATAGAAGCCTCACCTCCGACCCATCTCCAAGGGGAGAGGCTTTAAAAGTCGTTTACCATGCCAACGAGTGGATGTGCGGACTGGGCGCCCTTTACATCAATGCCAAGGTGCCTGAGATTGCCACCGTCTTCACCACGCATGCCACCAGCATCGGGCGCTCCATCGCCGGCAACCAGAAGCCGCTCTACGACTACCTCTTCGCTTATCACGGCGACCAGATGGCGCAAGAGCTGAACATGGAGAGCAAGCACTCCATAGAGAAGCAGACCGCCCACCACGTGGACTGCTTCACCACCGTGAGCGACATCACCGCCCGCGAGTGTGTGGAGCTGCTCGACAAGCCCGTCGACGTTGTGCTGCCCAACGGTTTCGACGACAGCTTCGTGCCCATAGGCGCCGACTATGACCGCAAACGCCAGCAGGCTCGCGCCAAGATGTTGCAGGTGGCCAATGCCTTGCTGGGCGAGCAGCTCAAGGACGAGGATACCATCATCGTGTCGACCAGCGGGCGCTATGAGTTTCGCAACAAGGGCATCGACGTGTTTATCGAGGCCATGAACCGACTGCTGCGCGACCGCAACCTGAAGAAGACCGTCCTGGCCTTCATCGTCGTGCCCGGATGGGTAGGCGAACCCCGGCAGGATCTGCAGGAAAGGCTGCGCCTCTCACCCCTCACCTCTCACCCCTCACCTCTCACCTCTCATTTAGAAACGTCTCCCCTGGAGGTGCCGATGATTACCCATTGGCTGCACAACATGGGGCACGACAACGTGCTGAACATGCTGAAGTTCTACGACATGCACAACCGGCACGATGACCGCGTGAAGGTGGTCTTCCTGCCCTGCTATCTCGATGGGCACGATGGCATATTCAACCTCCCCTACTATGATGTGGTGCTCGGCAACGACCTCTGCATCTATCCCTCTTATTACGAGCCGTGGGGCTACACCCCGCTGGAGGCGGTGGCCTTCCATGTGCCTTGCATCACCACCGACCTGGCAGGCTTCGGCCTCTGGGCCAACAAGCTGCTGGGGCACGAGGGACAGTTGGCCGATGGCGTGCGCGTCATCCATCGCACCGACTACAACTACTCGGAGGTGGCCGACATCGTCAAGGACACCGTTTCCGAATACTCCACGTTCACGCCCGAGCAGATAGCCGCCTGTCGCCAGAAAGCCTCCGACCTGTCGAAGCACGCCCTTTGGAGTGAGTTCATCGAGTATTACTACGAGGCCTACGACATTGCCCTGCGCAAAGCACAGAGCAGAGTGGCTTGCAGCACCCAGCCTGACATCGTCTCAGAACCCGCCATCATCCCAAAGACAACGGACTAAAACCGATTTCGCGGATTTATTCTTCTACAACAACGAATTTGACGAATTTGACGAATTACATGCGGATTGGTGAATCCGATTGTCTTGCAATGACATACAAACAGAATAATTCGTCAAATTCGTTAAATTCGTTCGAGCTGCTGCGGTTGAAAAGACGCTGAAAGCGTCTCAATCACCTGATTGCGGATAATCATATTCGTCAAATTCGTCAAATTCGTTGTTAAAAACAATAGACTATCGTGTTGTCACCCATCCGCGTGTAATTCGTCAAATTCGTTTAATTCGTTGTTAAAGACGAGTGAGTGGTCACGATAGGCTTAACCATCTTGTAGCTGCCGCTTGAGTAGTTGTTCGCGTCAGTCTCTCCCGGTAGCACGACCGTGGCTGTGGCTCCCTTGGGGATGGTGAACTCCCATATCCACTTGTCGCCCTCATATCGCCATGCACTCTTGATGAGTCCTGCTGCCGACATGTAGGACGCTGAAAGATGTCCCAGTCGCTGGTCGGGGATGGGGCGCATGATGATGTGGCGGAAGCCGGGCTGCGCTGGGTCGGCGGCGATGCCGGCAGCCGTCTCCCACAGCCACTGGCAGACAACGCCATAGGCATAATGGTTGAAGCTGTTCATGCCGTTGGGACCCATCCCGTGCTCTATGGTATAGCTGTTCCACCGCTCCCAGATGGTGGTGGCACCATTGTCGACGGAGTAGAGCCAGCTGGGGTTCTTGCGCTGGAAGAGCAGGTCGTAGGCGATGTCGGCCATCCCATTGTCCGTCAGCGTGCTCATCAGGATGGAGGTGCCGAGGAATCCCGTCTGCAGACAATCGCCATGGTCTTTGAAGTTCTGGCGCAACCGTGCCTTCATGCTCTCCTTGGCCTCTCCCTCCACCAGTTTGTTTTTCAGGGCGAAGAGAGCTGGCGTCTGCATGGTGTTGAGCACGGCCGTCTTGAACGTGCCGTCGCTGTTGAGGAAGGTGTCTTTCAGATAGCTGCGGGCAGCGTTGGTCATCAGTCGGAATGTGTCGGCATTGCGGCCAGTGGCCTTTGCCATGTCGCACATCATCTCCGCATCGATGAGCCAGTAGGAAGCGCCGAGATAGCTCCAGTAGCTGACGGCGTCGGGCAACCGTTCCCAGTTAGGGCCGAACGCCTTGTTGCTGCAGCTTTCCAGCGGTTCGTAGCTCAGCCAGTCGGCCCATTGGTAGTCGCCGTTCTCTGCCTTCAGCGCATTGTGGTCGTACTTCGTGTCGTTGACATGCTGCATAAACCGGCTCATCGCCTCCCAGTTCTCATCAATAATCGCCTTGTCGCCAAACTGCTTCCACACCGTCCAGGGCACGATGATGCCCGCGTCGGCCCATCCTAAGCGCATCATCTCATTGCCGTATTGCGCCATCGGTGCCACTCCGGGGAATCCGCCTGTCGCGCTCTGGCTGTCGCTCATGTCGCGCATCCATTTGTGGAAGAAGCCGTCGGTGTTGGCGAAGAAGGTCCCCGTTTCGGTAAACACCTGCGTGTCGGCTGTCCAGCCTAAGCGCTCATCGCGCTGCGGACAGTCGGTGGGCACGGAGAGGTAGTTCGACCGCTGGCTCCACACCGTGTTGGATATGAGCTTGTTGATGAGTTCGTGGCCCGTGGCAATGGTGCCGGTCTCTAATTGTTTTGCGATAGATGTCACGGGCACCGACTCCACCGACTTGATGACCACTTCGTCGGTGGCGGTGACGGAGATGTAGCGATAGCCGAAGAAGGTGCAGCGGGGCGTATAGGCAACGAAGCCCTTCTGCTCGCCAAAGGTGTAGTCGAGCCTGATGCCCCTGTCGTGGATGCGCAGGTTGCGGCGGTGGATGCTGCCCTCAGGGCCGTCCATCCCCCGGCTCTCGGCACCGTTGCCGTCGTTGACCATCTCGCCAGGCAGACAGGTGAGCGTCGTTCCGCTCTGGGCCTTGAATACAAACGACGGCACGGCGGCACAGTTCTGGCCGAAGTCCACCACCAGCGTCTCGCCCCGTTGCAGTGTGATGGCCTTGCCCGGCGCATATTCCCTCTCAACGACGATCGTTCCATGTTCCTTGCTTTCGGGCTTGGCGTTCGTCACGTTTTTCCACACGTATGCCCTCACTGGCTTCAAGACGATGTCGCTGCGCTGATACACCTCGCCACCGTTGGATGGCAATATCTCGCCACCAAACTCGCTGTTTACCTCGGGCACCGTCAGCTTCTCAGGGCAGGCATAGCCGGGAAGCTCACGGGCATCGTAGGTCTCACCGTCGTAGATGGCCGCATGCTTCACGGGGCCTGCTATGCCCGCCTTCCAATGCTCGCGGTCGGTGCCTATCAGCTGGCGTGTGCCGTCGGCAAAGGTCAGCTCCAGGACGGCGCGGAAAGCGCACTTCCTGCCCAGCATGCCCTCACGGTCGCCGGGGGTGACAATCTTGTCGGCCCACCAGCCAGGAGTCACCTGGGCCGAAAGCACATTCTCGGCTCCTTTCTTGGTCGCGAAGGCATCGGTGATGTCGTAGGTGAACGAGCGGCGGGTCTTCATAGGATGGGTGAAGCCGGGCTTCAGCACCTCCTCGCCCACCAGCTGGCCATTCAGATAGAGTTCGTAAACGCCCAGCCCAGTGGTCATCCACCGTGCCGATGTCACCCTCTGCCCGTTCTTCACCGTAGCCACAAACCAGCTGGAGCCGTCGGCGGCACGCATCACTCTGTCGGCGCGCCCTTTCACCACGGGAGCATCGGCAGCCGATAACCACTGCGACTGATTCCACACCGATGCGTCGAGCGCAGCGCATCGTTTCCCCACGCCATTGGCTGCTGCACCATTGATGGTAATGGCAGCCATGATAATAGTTAGTAGTCGTTTCATCTGCTGTCTTAATATGATAAGGTTTCACTAAGATGTTGCAAATGTACGAAATAAAGCGGAAACGACAAAGAAATAGCCTCAAAATCTGTCGGATAATCGTGTCGCCGCGCTCCAATAGGTTTCGTGGACATGGCCACCGGTCACGTTTATGTATAAAATATGAGGAACAATAAAAAAATATGATTATCCGCAATCACCCGACGCCCCTTCGGGGAGTCCCTTCGGTAGCAAGAGAGCGTTTAGATGTCGAGCGCAGACCGTCTATCGGGTACATGCGGATAATCATTTGTAAACGAAAAAAATGACGTTGCCGCCGTGCGTCGCCCTTCGAGTGCTGGGAAGGGCAGAACACATGGCGGCAACGCTCTATGGTGACTGATGCTCACTCTTCAGCGGTCAGGTCCTCTATCTGGTCGATGATTTCCTGATATTGGCGTTGTGTCCTGAAGTGGATGCTGAATCCTGCGAAGGCTCCGATGACGCCTCCAACGACGCCGCCCCAGAAGATGCCGTTGGCAAAGTCGTGATTCTGCTGATAGGTCTCGTAGCAGAACCAGCCCAGCCAGACGATGATCATGGGAATGCCGAAGAGCAACCAGTCGCTGTCGAACTTCTTGGCACTTGCCACCTTTTTGCGTGCCTCCACCAGGTTGTGGCTCATCAGTCCCGGGTCGTTGATTTTGCGGCTGTTGTAGAAGGTGGCGCTGGCGCATATCAGCATCATCACGCTGGTGGCAATCCAGAAGGCTATCGAGAGTCCGCTCAGCTTCACGAAGCACCAGTAGCCGTAGGGTATCATGAAGATGCAGACGGCCATGAGGATGAGATAGCGGCGGTTGATGGTGTTCACTTCGTGCTTCATCGAACGGCGCATCAGGCGGTCGTTCAGCATTTCCTGACTATTGAGCTTGCTCTTGAGCGTGGCCATTTGCTGGCGCATGCTCTCCATTTCGAAATCTTGGTTCATGATGGGTGGTTGTTTTTAATTGTTTGACATTTGCTTTAGCTGTTCTCTAATTCTGTACAGGCGGACGCTGACGTTCTTGGCGGTGATGCCCACTATCTGCCCAATTTCCTCGTAAGGGAGGTTTTCAAGCCAGAGCAGGACGATGGCCCGGTCGAAGGGTTGCAGGCGGGCGATGCGCTTGTGGAGCATGTCCACTTGGCGCGTGTCCTCGTCGCGGTCTTCAAAGAGGTTGATGTCCATGGTGAGCCTGACTTCTGCCGAGCGCCGCCGCTGCTTCCTGTCGATGGAGATGCAGGTGTTGAGGGCGACGCGGTAGATCCACGTCTTGATGTCACTGCGATGCTCGAAGTTGTCGAATCCTTTCCACAGATTCACTAATACCTCCTGGAACAGGTCGTTCACCTCGTCGGCATCTTGCGAGAACATGTAGCACACGGTGTAGATGGTGCTCTTGTGCTCGGCTACGGTTTGCGCAAACTGTTTTTCTAATGTCGTCATTGTCTCGTCTGTTTGAACTATTTACACCCATTAGACGCGGCAAAGTTACGAAAAACTACACGAAATCTCCTCTTTTTTCAAAAAAGATTTGTTTTTTCACACCCCCCTCGCTTTTTCTTCGTACCTTTGCAGCCAATTATGAAAAAGATATCGTTTTTCGCTATATTGTTAGCCTTTGTCCATGTTGAAGCATGGGCACAATCCGACTCCACGAAGACCAAGAAGAAGGAGCGCAAAGTGGAACTGAGCGGTGAAGTCTACGACTCGTTCACCAAGGCCAAGGTGAAAGCCTTCATGACCATCATGCGACAAGAGGACAGCACCGTCGTCGACACCATGACCTGCTGGACGTGGAGCACCTCGTCATATTACGAGTTCCAAGTGCCCGCCCGCAACGACGACTATATCATCCGTGCGCAGGCCGAAGGATATGAAGACACCACCATGGTCTACAAGCTGCGCCACATAGCACGCAACAATTTCTTTGAACTGCCACGAATGCTGATGAAGAAGAAACAGCGCAGCGACGACGATGTATATAAAGATGTGGCGCTGGGCGGAGTGGTCATCACCGGTACAAAGGTGAAGCTGGCTTACCGTGGCGACACCCTCGTCTACAACGCATCGGCCTTCAACATGCCCGAAGGCTCCATGCTCGACGGACTGATACGCCAAATGCCCGGCGCAGAGCTGAAGGACAACGGCGACATCTACATCAACGGCCGAAAGGTGGACTACCTGACGCTGAACGGCAAGGACTTCTTCAAAGGGCAGAACAAGGTGATGCTCGACAATCTGCCTTACTACACCGTGAAGGAGCTGAAGGTGTTCGACAAGTCGACGAAGCAGAGCGAACTCATAGGCCACGATGTGGAGAAGAAAGACTATGTGATGGACGTGCAACTGAAGCGTGAATACAACCGCGGATTCATGGGCAACGTCGAGGGTGGCATCGGCACCGACCACCGTTATCTGGGCCGGCTCTTCAGCCTCTACTACGACGACCACTCGCGCGTGAGCGTCTTTGGCAACACGAACAACGTGAACGAGAACCGACGGCCAGGAGGCGAGGGCGAGTGGCGGCCCACCGACATGCCACAAGGGCTGCAGTCGAGCAAGCAGACAGGATTGCATCTGGAGACCGAGGACAAGGACAAGAACTGGGAAGAAAGCCTTGACGCCACCTTTGCCTGGAGCGACGCCGACAACTGGAGCCGCACCACCAGCGAGCGATTTGCACAGGGTGGCAACATCATCAGCGGAACGGAAGCGTGGAGCCGACAGAAGAATTTCAATTTCTCGGCCTACGACTATTTCCAGATTAAGAAGCCCGTCACCATCTGGGGCAGCATCAATGCCAGCTACAGCAACGGCCACCGACACAGCAACAGTCAGGACAGCACCTATCGCGACGCCATCATCAATCGCACACTCAATAACGGCTACAACCAATTCCGCACGTTCAGCCTCAACGGCAGCATTGGCTTGAACCACAAGTTTGCTTGGGGCGACTATCTCACGGCCCATTTGTCGGGCAACTATTCACGCCAGAAGCCCAGCGAGAGCTGGAGCCTCGGACGTACCTACTATGCACAGACCGACAGCACCGAGCTGCGCCACAACTACAACGACACCCACAGCGAGAACTACAGCTATGAGGCCAACTCCGCCTATACCTTCCAACTGCTCAACAAGTGGTTCATCAACACCAACGTCAGCTATTCGCAATCATTGAGCAAAAACAACAACGACCTCTACCGCCTCGACTGGCTCTACAACAAAACGGCTGGCGCTGCCAACGGCATCACGCCCACACCCGCCACCGACTGGCTGCCCTCCACCTTCGACGCATTGCTGGCTGCCCTCGACCGCGATAACACCGACAAGCAGACACAGCTGGACCGTGTCTACAGTGGCAGCGTGGACATTTACCATTCAGGCGAAAAGGATTATTTCTTTGTATCCATGCGCTTGAGCAACCCACATGAGCGCTTGAACTACCGCGATAACGAACTCGACACCATTGCTCGTCGCAGCTACGTCAATTTCCAGCCCAGCATCAACTGGTCGCGCTGGGGAGCAAAGAATGGACTCAACAACCTGAGCTATAACATGAGTATGAGTCGGCCAGGGCTGTCGAGCCTGATGCCCGTCGACGACACCACCAACCCCCTCGTCACGCGCATCAACAACCCCGACCTGAAGACGACCCTCACCCATAGCACGAACATCGGGTTCCAGTTCAACAACGACTCCACGCGCCGTTTCATCAACATCTGGCTGAGCGGCAGCCTGACGCAGCACGCCATCGGCACCCGCACCATCTACAACACCGCCACTGGTGCCTATACCTTCAAGCAAGACAACATCGAAGGCAACTGGAACACCAGCTTGGGCACCAGCTACGAGCAGCCCCTCGACAGTGCCAAGCGACTCACCTTGCAGCAGCGCCTCGACCTCAGTTACAACCACTCTGTCGACTATCCCGTCCAGTATGTTGTGGCACAGCCACAACAAACCCAACAGGAAAAGAGCACCGTGCACAACTGGAACCTGCATGAGCGCCTGGGCTTGGAGTATCAGCGCGACAAGCTCACCATCGGCATCAGCGGCGAGATGAACTGGCGACGCTCCACGAGCACACGCGAGAACTTCGAGAGCATCTCGGCCTTCGACTACAGCTATGGCGGACTGCTCCGCTACACCATTCCCTGGCTCAACGTCACCCTGGGCACCGACATACGCATGTTCAGCCGACGTGGCTATCAGAGCGAGATGATGAACACCGACGACCTGGTGTGGAACGCCGAGCTGGCGCGTACTTTATTTAAAGAGAAGCTCACGCTGAAGCTCACCGCCTTCGACCTGCTGCACCAACTGTCGTCGACACAATACAGTGTGAACGCACAAGGCCGCACCGAGTCGTGGAACAATTGCATCCCGCGCTACGTCATGTTCTCGGCCATCTACCGCTTCACTGGGACGAAGAAACAATAATAAAACCCAACAGGCCTAACCCCCAAACAGACCCTCCCCCGACCCATCCCTGGAGGGAGGGGAGAATATAGTTTTCTCTGCTCAATAACCAATTATTGCTGTCCGCTAAAAACAATATAGCAGACAGCAATAATAACTAATGGTAGGTCTATATACTCCCCTCCCTACAGGGAGGGGCTGGGGGAGGGTCTGCTGGGGAGAGTCCATTGGGCTGCCACAGATGGCGCTCCATGTCTACGTTGCCGTTGGGCTTGAACGTCACCCCTTCTTCCTCCAGTTTTGTGCGCTGGCCGCTCCAACCTGGAGCCGTGCGCCCTGCAATGGTCACCACGCGGTGGCAGGGCAGCTGTTCGGCCCCTGGCGTATAGCGCAGTGTGCGCCCAACCATCCGGGGATGACTGGGCCACCCTGCCAGCGCGGCGATGATGCCGTAGGTGGTGACGCTGCCGTGCGGAATCTGCGACACGATGTTCAGCACGTCGTCGCGAAACGCACGTGCCTGCTGCGGAGTCATCCTGTCGGGATAGTCGTGCATCATCTCACCGTCACCTTTAGCGGATGGCGCAACTGCCGCAGCGTCCACTCTATGCGCTGCTGCCACTCGCCCATGGTGCGCACGTCGTATTTCGACCATGCTGAGCCGAAATAATACGTGTAGCGCTCGCCTTTGTAGTTGCTGGCGATGCCCAGTGCATGCCCCTCGTTGCCGCCGCCGGGTTGGGGTAGGGGGAGCATCTTTGTCTCCACCCCTCCCTTGGGATAAAGCGTGGCCACGAAGAGCTGGCAGTTGTTCACGCGAGGATTGTCGGTGGGGTCGGCGTATGCCACGTAGTCGTTCTTCAGCACCACGTTCGCCTTGTCTTCGCTGTGTATCACCACGCCCGATGCCAGGTTCGTGGGCTGGCGCAGGTTGGTGTACCACACGGTGCAGCGGTTGAAGTTGCTGCCCTTGTCGAGCGAGATGATGCGGTGCTCGGTGATGCTGTCGTTGCCAAAGAGTTTCTTCTCGTAGTTGAGCAATACCGTGGTGCGCAGCGGTCCGTTGTCGAGCACCTCGTAGTCTTTGAAGCAATAGGGATACACCAGTTCGCCATTCTGCATCAGTGCGGGCGTGCCGCAGCCCAGCGTGGCCCCCACCTTGTAGAGGTCCATGCCGCGGCCATGGTCGTGGTGGTAGGAGATGGTGCGATAGAGCGAGTCGCCCTTCTGCCTGTTTTCGCGGCGCAGCTTCTCCACCGTGGGCATCATCACCACATCCTCCGTCCAATAGCGCTGCTCCACCACCAGTTCTGGGGTGTTCTTCGACCACACGTCGGTGCCATAGCTGCGCTCGCCGGTGCGCTGCAGGGCAGGACCATAAACGCGATAGGCACCGCGGTCGTTCTCCCAGGCATAGTCATCTTTGCGCTCAGGATAAATGCGCCCGTAGCACACCGTGGAGTAGTTTTGGGGAGTGCCCCTGCGGATGCTGAGCGTGAGCGTGGCATGAGGGCTCACCCCTGCCTCGACGAGCAGTTTGCCGTTGTAGCTCAGCTGATAGGGAATCTCCAGTCCAGCAGGGTCGTTCACGACGAGCTGGCGCCCACCATGAATGCCCAAACGGGCAAAGATGTCTTCGGCATCAAGCTCCACCACCTGCTGGCAGTATTCGTCGCTCTGGTTTTCAATGGCAATGCTGATGGGCGCGCTATTGGCCTGAGCCGAGGCATCCTCAAAACGCAGATGCTCGCATGCTGCCAACAGGAAGGCTCCCACGCCGAAGTTGGCTTGCGAGTGGGCGTCGACGGTCTTAGTGGGGTCGGGCTTCTCGCCGATGGGTTGCACGAAGCCCACGCTGCCGTCTTCCTGCAAGGCGGTCGTCGTCAGATATTTCCATGCCTTCACAATCACTGGCAGGTAGGTGTCGCGGTCGAGCAATCCGTTGTTCACACCCCACAGCATGCCGTAGGTGAAGAAGGCTGTGCCGCTGGTCTCGGGGCCTGGGGCATCCTCCTCGCAGAGCATCGACCGGCTCCAGTAGCCGCCGGGGCGCTGCACGCGAGCCACACCCTGTGCCAGTTCGCGGAAACGCTGCTCAAAGAAGTCGCGATGGCGATAGTCCTTAGGCATGTCGGCCAGCACCTTGGCCAGGCCGGCCAGCACCCAGCCGTCGCCACGTGCCCAGAAACTCTTGCCGCCGCTGGTGGTCTTCACCTTGGGGAAGATGTACTTGGCATCGCGGTAGTAGAGTTGCTCGTCCTTGTCGTACATCAGCTCGTCGGCCCATCGGTAGTTGTCGTAGAGTTTGTCGAGATACTTCACCTCGCCCGTGGCCTTGTAGAGCTTGGTGAAGACGGGCATCACCATGTAGAGCGCGTCGGCCCACCACCAGAAGTCGCTCTGCGGCTGGCGCACCTCGTAGTCCATCACCTCGATGGCACGCTCGATGCGGAAGGGCTGTGGATTCAGCTCATACATGTCGAGATATGTCTGGAAACAAATCTGCCAGTCGCCGAAGAGCACGTAGTCCATGCCCTCGCCGTATTGCTTGTACTTCCATTTCGAGGGGTCCTTCTCACGTGCTCCCATCCACTTGTTGTGGCGTGCCCACTGCTCGCTGTAGTCCAGCCAGCGTGCCACGCCCAGCATGCGGTAGGCCTCCATATTGCCAGTGTGATAGGCGGCCTCATCCCAGAACGAGCGCACGCGCGGCGAGTGCGTCTGCTGCCAGTAGTCGTTCACTTTGGTAATCATTTCGATGGTGCTCATCGGGCGCGGTTCGGGGCGCTTCTTGCGGGCACGGGCCGAGGTGTCGGTGGTGGTCAGCAATGCCAACAGCACCACGCAAATCATCGTAGTTAGTCGTTTCATCTTATTATTAGGTTTTATTCTTTGCAAAATTACGAAAAATCGAGGGCAAAACAAAGAAACTCGTTCCCTTTTTTTGCAATAGCACTGAAAAATGATTGCCGATGGCTATAAAAACAAGCAAAAGCAAGCGGAATGCGAAGGGAAGCCACACCATCTTGCTCTTCCCGAACCGTCGGCGAAGCCAGCATACTTCAAAATTGCTGCACACCACGAAAAAAACACAAGGTACGGTTGAAAACCGTTGACTTTTCCCATAAAGTGGCCGCAGGGGTGAAAGCAGCTTATAAATACAATTTGGCGTTGCCAAATAAAAATTTGACAACGCCGAAGAAAAATCCCAGGCCTTGGGAAAAAGTGATGCGAAGGATAGGTTTTCGTAGAGGACTCATTAAATGCCCCCGTGCGGTTGTGCACAGTCTTCTTTCCCGCTTGTGCTAACGTTTGTTCTCCTCGTCATCCCACAGTTGGCCGTTTCCTTCACGGCTCTGCGGTTCCAAGCCGGTGCCGTCGCCGTTACCCGACATGCCGAAGTCCATCAGCGACTCCGGCTCCATGTTCTCTATGTCCGTTTGAGGACGCAAATATACTTTCTTCATAGTTGTAATCCGTTTTAGTCCGTTGTTTTTATTCTCTTCACAGTAGTATTTTGTCACTTGACAACGACTTTCTTCCCGTTCTCAATGTACACACCTTTCTGCTTGCTATTCACCTTTCGTCCCTGCAAGTCATAGGTATCACCATCATTACGATAATGACGGTCATTTCTTTCCGTAATACCCGTAACCTCACTGTCCACGGTGATGCTGAGTCGTGTCTCTGCGGAGTACTCCACGTCGTCAATCTCGAAGTAGCCTCGGAAGGCTTTCGTGGTGTTGCTGCCCGTGCAGAACCACAGGCGGTCGTTGTTCAGAAAGAGCGAGTTCACGGGCAGGTCGGTCACCGTGTAGGTGCCCGTGAAGTAGCCATACTTGCGTCCCACCTTTACCTCCACGTAGGGGTCTACCAGCTTCCCCTTGCTGTTGCGCTCCGGCTCGATGTCCACCCCGTCCACGGTGAACTCTGTCAGTCCTTCCGTCACTTTGATGAGGCAGGGCACGTTCTTCTCAATGGCGGTGGCTCCCTCGGTGAACGTCAGCTTCACATTGTTGCCGTCCACCTCCCAGTCGGTGAACTCCGCCCCTCGGTGTTGTTCTCGTCGAGCACCAGTCGCGTAACGCCCGAGGACACGATGGTCACCGTGCTCTCCACGATTTCTGTCGCATAGAAGACGGTGATGTCCGTCTCGGTCAGCGTGATGTCCTTCAGCAGGATGGGATAGTCGCCAGTAGCCATGCTGGCATCGACTTTCACTGCCAGTGTGGCAATCTCGCCGTCAGTCCCTGTGAAGGTCTCGTCGTACTGCGAGCTGCAGAGGAAGCGGATGGCACCGTCGGGCTGCTCGCTGAACGTCAGGTCGTGCTCGTCTTCGTCAGGCAGACGGCCTTCGCTCAATGTGCCTTGAATGCGGCCCTTGCTGCTCTTCACCGCCGTCATCCCATTGGGCAGGTAGAGGTCGAACTGGAAGCCGCGAATGGCCGCGGTGTTCTTCATGTTGATGGAGAGCGAGATCTCCGTTCCGGCCGAGGCCGTGAACGGCGTGATGTAAACCACGTTTTCGATGGTGCTGACATCGGTGTTCTCGGCATGCACCCAATTGCAATACCCTGAACATAGCAGGATAACAAGTAATAATAAAACCTTTTTCATAACTGTATGTTTTTGTTTTCGTTGTTTACTGTGGTTCCTTCATGTCTGTATTCTTCTTGGCCTTGTTTGCCCTTGAGGCTGCAGCCCCCGTGATGTTGCCCGTGTGGATGATGTTGGCCACGCCGGTATAGTCACGCACGTCGACGACGCCATTCTCGTCCACGTCGGCAGCCTTCACCACGAATCCCGTGGGCGTTGCCCCGTGGATGTGGTTGGCCACGCCCGTATAGTCGAGCACGTTCACGATGCCGTCGCCGCTGATGTCGCCCGGCAGGTATGAGGTGATGTTCAGTTTCGATTGTACGAGGTCTGTCTCATAGAACCGTGAGATGTCCGTCTCGTTCAGCACCATGTTCTTCAGCTGGATGGGATAGTCGCCGTCGAGCAACGTCTCCGCGATGTTGACAGTCAAGGTAGCTATTTCCCCCTCGTTGCCTGTGAAGACCTCGTCGTATTGTGTGCCGCAAAGGAAGCGGATGGCACCATCGGATCGTTCGCTGAATGTCAATTCGTGCTCGTCCTCGTCGGGTAGACGGCCAGGGCTGAGCTGTCCCAAAATCCTGCCTTTGGATGATTTCGCTACAGTCACACCCTCGGGCAGGTAGAGGTCGAACTGGAAGCCACGGATGGGGGCGGAGTTCTTCATCCTTAGCGACAACGTGGCTTGGGCGCCGCACCGCACCTCTGTGTCCTCCATGTAGATGATATTGTCCAATTGCGTGATGTCGGTCGCCTCAACAGGTTTTGGCATCTCCACTATTTCTTTGAACCCTTTCCAGTAGTTGGCTTCTTTGTACGCGTCCTTGCACCCGTAAGGAACATACAGCGTCGCATTTGCCTTATTGGTGAATGTATAATAGTCAATGCTCAAAGGAGTTTCCATTCCCACTGTCACACTCGTCAGACTGGAACACTGCCAGAACGCATAGTTGCCGATGCTGGTAACAGAGTTCCCGATGGTCACACTTGTCAGTCCCAAACAGCCATAGAAGGCATAGTCCCAAATACGTGTTACGGAGTTTGGGATGGTAACGTTTACCAGCCCAGAGCAGCCGTAGAACGCATAACTGCCGATGCTCGTCACGGAGTTTGGGATAATGCTGTTGCTGCATCCGAGAATCAATTTGTTGGATGTGGTTTCTATAAGAGCGTTACAATTATTGCGAGAATCGTATTTCGTGTTGCCCAATGAAACTTGGATTCTCGTCAAATTGGAGCAGCCTCGAAACGCATCGCTTCCAATGCTCGTCACAGAGTTCCCGATAGAAACACTCAATAGACTGGAGCAGTCTCGGAACGCATCGTTTCCGATGCTCGTCACAGAGTTTGGGATGACCACGTTTGTCAGGCTGGAGCACCCATTGAACGCAGCACTACCAATGATCTTTACAGAGTTTGGAATGGCCACGCTCGTAAGACTTGAACAGGATTTGAAGACATTGGAGCCGATGCCATTAACAGAGTTCCCTATAGTCACACTCAATAGGCTGGAGCAGCCAGAAAACGTATCGCTTCCCATGCTGGTCACGGAGTTTGGGATGATTACGTTCGTCAGGCTGGAGCAACCAGAGAACGCAGAATTGCCGATGCTGGTCACGGAGTTCGGGATGTTTACGTCTGTCAGGCCGGAGCAGCCATAGAACGTAGAATTGTCGATGCTGGTCACGGAGTTCGGAATGTTCACGCTTGTCAGCCCAGAGCAGCCATAGAACGCGGAACTTCCGATGCTGGCCACGGAGTTCGGAATGTTCACGCTTGTCAGCCCAGAGCAGCCATAGAACGCGGAACTTCCGATGCTGGCCACGGAGTTCGGGATGGTCAAGCTTGTCAGCCCAGAGCAGCCATAGAACGCTGCGCCTCCAATTTCCTTCACGGTGTTGGGAACAACAGTATTCTTGCATCCAGAAATAAGTGTGTTTGACGATATTTCTATAATGGCTTTACAGTTATTGCGGGAGTCGTATTTTGTATTGCCCGATGATACATAAATACTCGTCAGTTCTGAACAACCAGAAAATGGATTTGTGCCAACTCTTGTCACAGAGTTAGGGATGCTCACGCTTGTCAGACTAGAACAATAACGAAATGCGTAGTAGCCTATGGATGTCACGGAGTTCGGGATGTCCACACTCATCAGACTAGAACAGCCCTCGAATGCGTAGTCGCCTATGTACGTCACAGAGTTCGGTATGGTTACGTTCGTCAGACTAGAGCAATTAAGGAACGCAGAGGAACCGATGCTGGTCACGGAGTAAGTGGTTCCGTTGTAGGTGACAGACGCGGGAATGTCTATGCTACCTGTGTACAAATATAAAGATGAATTATAATAACAATATGTCACCTCTGCCGTAGTTCCGTAGAGATTGTAGTAGATGCCGTTTATTTTTGCATCGTATGCCAAAGCTTTTGCTCCAACCACGCTCATGAGCAGGGTGAGCAGGAATGTGATGATTTGATGTTTCATATTATTATAGTGTTATTTGCTTACAACAATAATCCAGCCTTTTATTGCGGTTCTCTTTCTTGGCGAGACTGTTGCGCTGCTGCCTGGTTTGCCGGGGTTCCCGTGGCACTTCCCGTGTGAATAATATTGGCCACACCTGTATAGTCCCTTACGTCTATCACACCGTTTTCATCTACATCGGCTGCCCTCACGACAAATCCAGTAGGGGTTGCCCCGTGGATGTGGTTGGCCACACCTGTATAGTCGAGTACGTTTACGATGCCATCACTGTTAATGTCGCCAAGCACGAATGACACAATGGTTAACACCGACTGTACGAGGTCAGTCTCATAGAATCTTGTGATGTCTGTTTCGTTCAATACCAAATTTTTCAGCAGGACGGGGTAGTCGCCATCTTCTATCATCTCTGCAACGTTGACCGTCAAGGTGGCCACCTCCCCGTCGCTGCCCGTGAAGTTTTCGGGGTACTGCGAGCTGCACAGGAACCTGATGGCCCCGTCAGGCTGCTCGCTGAATGTCAACTCGTGCTCGTCCCCATCTGGCAGACGGCCTGGGCTGAGCTGCCCCATAATCTTGCCCTTTTCGGTTTTCGCTACTGTCACGCCATCAGGAAGGTATAAGTCAAACTGGAAGCTGCGAATTGGAGCCAAGTTCTTCATCCGAAGCGACAACGTGGCTTGTGTGCCGCACCGTTCCTCCGCATTTTCCATATAGATGACATTTTCCATCTGCGAGATGTCAGTGGACATAAGAATCTCTGGTATCTCCACAATCTGTTTGAAATATTTCCAGTAGGAGGCTTCGTAGGTTTCTTTGCAACCGTGGGGGACATAGAGTATCGCATTCTTGTAGGTGAATGTTGATGAGTCTATACTTATAGGCGTTTCCCTTTTTACCCTCACGCTTGTAAGGCTGAAACAGCCATAGAACGCATAGCTTCCGATGGTCATTACGGAATTCCCAATGGTCACTCTCGTTAGGCCGAAACAGTCTCGGAACGCGTAGCTGCCGATGCTGGTCACAGAGTTCGGGATGATTATGCTTGTCAGACTGTAGCAGTTTTCGAAAGCATTGTTGCCAATGCTCGTCAAGGAGTTCGGACAGGTCACGCTCATCAGGCTGGTGCACCCATTAAAGGCATTATTGCCGATGCTGGTCACTGAGTTCGGAATGACCACACTCGTCAGGTCGAAGCAGTTAGAGAACGAGGAACTACTGATACCACGCGTACCTTCTGCTAATGTGAGTACATTTGAGGGTTTCTCCCCCTTGTATCCACACACCCATTTGTCCACATAGAAGACACCATCAGGAGAATTAGAATAAATGCCTGTGTTGAAAAATGCAGAACTGCCAACGCTCGTAACCGAATTGGGGATGTTGATGTTTGTCAGACCAGTGCAGTCTTTAAACGCATAGTCGCCAATTGTCGTCACGGAGTTCGGGATAGTTATATTCGTTAGACTAAAGCATCCGGCGAAAGATGAACTGCCAATCGTAGTAACGCTATTAGGTATGACAATCGATGATAGACTCCTGCAATTGGCGAACACTCCAGTACCTAGGTTTGTCACACCATCAGGAATATTAGCAGACACAAGATTGGTACAACCATCAAATGCTCCATAAGATATGTATTTGACAGACTGTGGCAAGGAAATAGATGTTAGTCTCCTACAATCTGAAAACGCTTCTATTCCAATATCAATAATGCTATTCGGTATAACTACAGAAGTGATGGGAGAACCATTAAAACAATAATCATCTATGGAAATAACTTTGTACACTACCGAATTGTAAGTTACAGTTGAAGGGATAATGATGTCTCCAGAATAATTGTTGTCAGGTTCATCATGATATTTATATTCAATCCACCAAGTATGAGTTACTCGTACTGTTTTGCTTTCTGCCGTATTGGAGATAATTTCATAATACACGCCATCGACAGAAAAATCATAATTGTCAATAACATCAGAACCATAACTCAAGCAGACTGAAAACATGAAACCTGCTATGCAAAAGACACATCGCAAGAACAAAAAATGATGTTTTGTTTCCATAAGTTGTTGTTAGTTTTTATTGATTAATTAATTGTACTAGTATGTCTTCAATATGATAACCATTGTTAGCTGTTCCGCCAAAAAGCAATTTGCCATCAAAAAAGGTTTGTTGTGCCGCATTTGGGAAATCACCTTCACAAATGGAATATGATTCGTTCTCTTTAAAAGAAGAACACATGATAGTGACAAATGTACGGAGCATTTTATTGTCATTTCGCATAGCCATAATTACTTCTTCCCCTTTCTGAACGTAAACATATTTACCTTCTGTCAATATTAATCCTTTACTTCTCGGACCATCTTGAGAGACGTTATAAGGTGTACTATAACATGGATAAGCAGACTCGTTTATATCTACAGGGGCACTACCTATTCCAAAGATGGTTCCACCTAAGAAATAAAGCTGGCCAGCTTCTGAATCTAAACTTTCATCTTGGCGTGATTGGTTAATTGAAGCCACAATGCCGTCTGAAATGGTGATGCTACCATTAGAGTCGATACCGTCGTTGTCTTCGGAGTTACAATAGACATAGCCGCCGGATATTTCAATGGCGCGGCCCACATTGATACCATCGTCGAAGGTGTTGCACTCCAGTGTACCGCCGTGGATGAATAGTTCTCCGTTACACTCCACGCCTTCCCCTCCCATGCCCGCCGTAGTGACGGCGATGTCACCACCGTAAATGTGCAATTCTTCCTCGGCCTTGATGCCTTTGGGGCAACCGAAGCGCTGGTCTTCATCCTCATTGTTTATAATGCACTCGTCCTTCGTCTCCACTTTAATGAGTGGTCCGTCCTCGGAACCTTCGATGCCAATGGCGAGAAATTTGCCTGATACGATGCCCTTGCCACCGAGGCCAGTGCTGAGGCAGGTGATGGTGCCACCCGTGATGTGAAGGGACTCATCTACGGTAATACACTTTGGCGTGTAATAGTCAGAGTCATTTGTTGCTGTTAGGTAGCTGCCACCATCGCCATGACATTCCATGTTGAGCACCCCACCAGTAATGGCCAAATGTTTGTCCACGGATATGCAGCGTCCTCCTTTACCTGTATGCTTCAGGGCTATTTCGCCGCCCTCCATTGTGAAGAGGCTGTCACTTTTGATGAAGGTGCAGTAGGAAGTGTCGCCGTCGGAAATCTTCAAGTCGCCCAAGGCTTCGCCCTCAATGCGTCCGTTCTTCATTTCAAATTCTTCCTTGGCCTTGATTCCTTTTGTGGCCATCTGCGAAAGGTGTAGACTCACCGTTCCCCCGATTTGCTTGTACTTGTCGCAATGTATTCCATCTTTTTGTGTGTCTATTATACAGATATTCCCGTCTTCTATGGTGACGTTTTTACTGGAAGCAATAGCGTATCGATAATTTCCCGTTATATTCAATGTTCCTGAACCCGTGAATGTAAGAGAGCCTTTTGAATAAATACAACCATTTGAGGTATCTGTGCTGTCTGAAGAATTATAAGTCTGAGCGTCGTTGAGTGTATTCGTTGTTCCATCCGCCAACACTATTTTTGCTTTCTGCTTCTGCTTCAGGTATATGGCACTTCCTACTTCTGAGGATAGTTGTAAATCAGAAAGTATAAGCGAGCAGGTTGTATCAGCATCAATAATAATGCGCCCATCGCTACAGAGACCTGTAGATAGACAAACAAAAGTTCTTTTTGAGTTGGAACGCACATTGACTATTGTTCTCTTGGTAAGTACTTCGATATACTCCAAATGGGGGTTACTCACCTCTACATAGTCTTCGTGGAAGGTTAGCATCAGCGTGTCAGGTAACTCCGCATGGAACATCACCGAATCAGTTGGAACAACTCTTGGGATAGAGTTTCCTTCCGAATAGATGTTAAGCTCATAATTACGGGGGACCGTGATTGAATCAATGAGACCAATAGGATAAGCAGATTGGCTACGCTGGTGATAAAACACTAAACTCTCTTGTGCTGAGACTGGTAAAAAATGTCCCAACACAAAAACTACAAATGATATAGCATAAAGAAACTTATGCATAATCTTTATTCGTGGCCTACTCGCTCCCCCAGCCTCGGCTGATTTGACTAATGTGTATGGAAACAAAAAAGGCATGGGAGAATCTAACCTCTCGCCCATCCCTGGCTTCAGGCCTTCGCATTGCCTCGTATCAAGGATAAGCAACGCAGCCAGCCCACGCCGAGTGATTATATACGCCATTCAGAGCTATACATTATTATATATAGCAATGGCGAGGATATAATCTACCCACGCAAGCGTTTCCGTTGCATTACCTCTGTGATACGATTCAAGTTTGCGAAGTTTGAAGCCACAGAACAGTAACGTCCGTTAAACGCCTTTCCCTTTGGCCTGCCCTACAAACGGCATCGTTGGCCTCAGGAGTCCAATTGTAAAGTGACGCCGCCCGCCCCCACGTGGAGTGCTGGCTTTGTCGGGCACAAAATTACAAAATTGTTGTGATAGCGCAAAGAAAAAACAGGAAAAAATTAGAAACAATGATAAAATTATATGATTATCCGCATTCTGCCGTAGACCTTGAAGGGGGGACCACCGCACAATAGCCGAGGGTACGCTGTATCCCAAGAATGGCAAGATTTACATCGCCGCTGATGATGGCGATTGAGCGAGGGCACGACTTTCTGAAAATTACTTTTTTTCTCTATGCTGTATTATTCATTCCCAGTGTTATCTACCGCAGAGCGGTCTTTTAAAAACCATATAAAACCAAATAAAACTGACAAAAACATGTTTTATTTGGTTTTAGAAGATTTGATCATCAATCAAATCGTGTTTTTTAAAAGACGCGAAGCGGAAAGACTGGTTTGGCTGATTCACCACGTTTTTCAATAACCGTAGGGGCAGACCTTGTGTCTGCCCGCAAACGGTTTGCCCCACGCGAACGGACACAAGGTCCGTCCCTACGGTTCGAATACAGTTTTTGAAAGACGCTAAGCGCAATTTGTGCCAGCGGTCATGAATAATGCAGATTAGAGGAAAGACAAGAATAATATACGGAATCAGCAAACAATTCGCTAAAAAAGTGATGACATGCAGGTGAGCATTGTTGATGACGAGCGAAATGGGGTGAATTCAGTAGAGGCGGCGCACGACAAATAGGGAGCGGGAGGCACCGCAGAGGGAAAAGGGGCACGCTTTTCAGGTTGGCAGCGGGCGGGGACATGATTGGCAGCGGTCGCTGCCAATGATGGCAGCGAACGCCGCCAATGATGGCAGCGGCCGCTGCCAACCGAAATTTACAGATGAATATAGAAAGAGTGGCAAGTGAATTCTTGCTACCAAAGAGCCGCAAGAAATCTTTGTAAGAAAGTAGAAATAAAATCAAAGAAACCACAGAATGTCTGGAAGAGACGATTCTGTGGTTTCGGTGATGACTTGCTGACGGGGAATGCTGCTATTTGAAGGGGAGATACCAGTTCTTGGGGTCGCTGAGGTCTTTCACTGGATTCTTGTATGCGAGTTTGCGGGCCAGCCAAAGGCTACCAAAGTTTCCGCCATAGATGCCAGACTGGTTCTTGTGGCGAGCCAGACGGCAGAGGTCGTAGAAGCGGGTGCCCTCGAAGGCCAGCTCCAGCGCATACTCGTCGCAGATGAGGTCTTCCACGGCGTTAATGGTGTCTTGGCGGGTGGTGCCCACGGCGATGCCATACACGTCGGCCAGTTCCTTCATCTTCAGGCCTGCCATGCGCTTAAGCTGATAGGGCGAGGAGTTGGCATGGTAGTTGGTGCCGCCCGGCTTGTTGGCAGCGTTCACGCCGGGGTAGTCGCTGGCCGCCTTTCCTGCACCGTGGCAATGGATGCCGAAGGCGTCGACGACGGGGAAGAGGACGCTGTTTTCAGGCGAGAGGAGAGGGTAGGTGGTCTGCAGCTTCTGCCGCGTGTCGTCGGTGATGTAGAGGCAGTAGTAGCCTCCCGACGGGCGTGGGTCGACCAGGTTGGGGCTGATGCCGTCTTTCAAGATGGCAAAGGCAGCGTCGGGCATGTCGAGGCGGTTGAAGGCTTCGGCCAGATGGAGCAGGACGGTGCTGGTGCGATAGAGCACAATGTTGGCCGTCTTGTACTTGTCGATCCACTGCATGGTGCTGTCTTCGCGCTGTGCCTGATAGAGGCTGTTGCGCAGACGCATGTCGCCCGCCTTCGAGATGTTGATGCTGTCGTAGAGGTCGGCCGACTTGTTGTCGAAGTAGTAGTAGTACTCGGTGCTGTCGCTGAGCGTGGTAAGCGCGTCGCTGGGCAGCAGCTGAATCTCGTCGATGTAAGGCTCGCTCAGGCCCTGCTCGGCATTCTCTTCGGCCGTGGCATAGTAGTTGAATCCGAAGGTGTAGGGCAGCTCGGTGATGGCTCCGTTTTGGCGGTTGACGGCCATGGGGATGTAGGAGATGATTTCGTCGGAATTGCCATTGCGGAAGATGGTTGCCCATGAGGTGCTTTGCGGCCCGTTGTTGGGGTCGCTCATAGAGTTGACGTCGGGCAGCTCGTCTTCCATCGACTGTCCGCCTCCGAAGCGTCCTCCACCGCCCAGGCGGCGCTGCGTCATGGTGGCCAGGAAGTCGCTGCTGGTTTTGTTGGCCACGCGAGTGAGATAGGTGACGTAGTGGCTTGCAGCCATGTGGTAGTTGCCCGTCTCGAGATACATGTCGCCCAGCACCACATCAACAGGTATGAAGCACTTGCTGGTGAAGATGCGCTTCTGCGTGTTCTCCCAGTTGGGGGCGCCCACATCGTTGGTGCCAAAGTCGGGGGTGCGCCGCCCGCTATACTGCTCCAGGTCGGGAGCCAAGGCAGCCACGAGCCCATCGAGGTCGAGTTCGGGGAACTGGTTGTTGTCAATCTGCGAGATCTTGGTCAGTGGCTCGGTGAAGAACGGCACCCGCTCATAGTTGCGCCCCAGCTGCAGATAGGCCCATGCGCGGATGGCCTTCACACCGATATACTCGGGCATCACCACATTGACGGAGCCGGTGTAGAGGGTGGTGTCGCGGTGGGCAATGTAGTAGTTGCAGTTGTTGATGACGCGATAGTAAACGTATGCCGAGTCGTACTTGCATGCCGTGGTGGCCGAGAAATTGGCCAGCTGCCGCAGGTTGTTGTCGGTGTAGAGGGTGGTCTGCACCAAGTCGCCCCTCATCTCGCCGAGGAACACATATTGGTCGGCCAGCTGCTGCATGGCTTGCAGGATGCCGAAGCTATAGAATACGGAGTCGGTCTTGGCCACGATCTCTGGTTCGATGTTTTGGCGCGAGCTCTCGGTTTCGAGCATGTCGCTGCAGGAAATGAAGAATGAAGAGTGAAGAATGAAGAATGCTGCGGCGAGCAACTTCATCATCATGTTCATGCTTCTTTTCCCTGTTAAATTAAAAATGTTCATGATTTTCTCATTTAAAATTTTATGACCACGTTGTGCGGTAACAAATTCTTCATTCTTCATTCTTCATTCTTCACTTTTACAGGTTGATTTTCAATCCAGCAGTGAATGCTCGGCTCTGTGCCAGGTTGCCCGTGTCGATGCCCTGCATCAGCACGCTGCTGCCTGCCGAGAACTCGGGGTCGGTGCCCAAGTACTTGGAGACGGTGAACAGATTGTGCGCTTCGGCCCAGATGGTGAGTCCCTGCAGCCATGTCCACGAGCCTGGCACGGGCACGCGATAGCTCAGTGCGAGGGTCTTCAGACGCAGGTAGCTGCCGTCCTCAATCCATCGGTCGCTGAAGCGGTTGTTCTGCATGGGGTCGCCAAAGGTGGCGCGGGGGATGTCGGTGTGCTGACCCTCGTAGTGCCAGCGCCCCACCTCGGCCACTTGCTGGTTGTAGAAGTTGCTGCCCGCATTGAGCACCGAGCGCTGATAGTTGTAGACATCGTTACCCAGCGAATAGTTGAAGCCCAGCGAGAGGGTGAGGTGCTTCCAGTTGACGGTGGCGAAGATGTTGCCGTAGATGTCGGGGTTGGGGTCGCCGATGATGGTCTTGTCGGCTTCGCCGATGACGCCGTCGCCGTTGAGGTCGGTGAAGTGCACGTCGCCAGCCTTGAAGTCGTGGTGTATGCCGGCATTGTCTTCCATGTAGAGATAGCCTCCCTTTCCTGCTGCGCGTGCCTCGGCATCGTCGGCCAGGACGCCCTGCGTCTGGTAGCCCCAGAAGAGCGCTATCGGTTGGCCAACGGCGGTGACGATGTTGTTGTCGCCATAGATGGAGCTAAACTTGTTGAAGCCTTGCGGCAGCTTGGTGACCTTGTTTTTGTAATGTCCCATGCTGGCGCCCACCTCCACATTCCAGTCTTTGCACACCACGGGCTTGAAGGTGACGGTGGTCTCGAAGCCTTCGTTTTGCAGCTCGCCGCCGTTGCTCCAATAGAGGTTGATGCCGCCAATGGGGTTGGAGAAGGCTTTCTGCGTGAGCAGGTTGCTGGTGTGGTGGAAGAAATAGTCGAAGCGCACGCCCAGACGGTTGTGGAGCAGATAGCTCTCCAATCCGAGGTTGAGCTTGCTGGTCGACTCCCACTGAATCTTGTCGTTGCCCACATTGGTGAGCTGCGTGCCGATGGCGTTGTTGTTGTAGCGCACGGTGGTGAAGCTGGTGCGAGCGGCATAGTTGGAGATGCCGTCGTTGCCACTGATGTCGAATCCAGCGTTGAGGCGCAGATAGTTCACTCCCACATTCTTGGGGAACCAGTTCTCGTTGGTCATCACCCATCCCAGTTGCACGCTGGGGAAGAGGGCCCACTTCACGCCGAAGAGGCTCAAGGCATCGGCATCGGAACCAAAGCGGCTGTTGGCCTCGCCCAGCAATGACAGCGTGGCGAAATATTTGTTCATGTAGTTGTAGTCCACATTGCCATACCACTGCATCTGCCTCCACTCGTCGTTGGCACCCTGTATGTCTTTATATCCTGCCCATCCCAGCGAGGGGTCGTTGTCGCTGGTGGCATTCGAGCTGGCTTGCACGCTCACGTCGTTGCTGTCGAAGGTGAACGTGTTGAAGCGTGCACCGCCATAGGCAGCCCATGTGTGGCGTCCATTCTGGTAGTTCCAGTCGAGTTGCAGGTTGCCCAGGAAATTGTTTTCCTTGGCAAACATCGACTGTGTCTTGGCGTAGACGCGGCCCAGGCCAGGCACTGCAAACGACGGCACGTCGGTGCGGGGGCGGAAGTAGCGCTGTGCGTTGCGGTTGAGGGTGTAGCTGAAGAGCGCCGTGAGTTGCAAGTTGTCGTTGATGATGTACTTCGGCGCCACATGAGCGTTGAAGTAGGTGTTCTCGGCCTTGTTCTTGTTGTCGCCCTCGGCATAGTCGAGGATGGAAACGGGGTTGGCCAAGCTGTAGGCGTTGTTGTTCTTCAGCTGGTTGAACAGGTCGTCGGCATCGCTGTAGAGCGACGAGAAACCTCCCTTGCCGCCATTGAGCAGCTGATTGTACTGATAGGGCGACAGCAGCGGCGACTTGATGAGTGCCAGCGCCGTGGGCGAGACGATGGCCCCCGACGTGAGGTCGGCTGGGAAGCTGTTGTCGAAGACCTTGTTGCTGGTGCGTGCGATGCTGATGTCGAATTTGGTGCTGAGGTTCCACAGTATCTTGATGTCGGTGTTGAAGCGCACGTTCATGCGGTTGAACGAGTTCTCGCGTGCGGTGTATTGCGCGTCCACATATCCCACCGAGAGGTTATACATGCCGATGTCGTCGCCACCCTGCACGTTGATGCTGTAGTTCTGCGTCATGGCCGAGTGGTAGACCTCTTTGCCCCAGTCGGTGTCGTTGTGATACATGTGGTAGTAGAAACCGTTGGGGTCGTCGTTGAGGAATCGGAAGTCGCGTGTGCGCTCCATGATGCCATCGATGGTTCCCATCACCTCGGTGGCATAGGTGCGATACTGCGTGGCATTCATCATCGTGGGCAGTGTAGGCACGAGGGTGACGCCTGCCGACACATTGGCATCGATGCGCGTGGCCATGGAGTGTCCGCGCTTGGTGTCGATGAGCACCACACCATTGGCTCCACGGGCGCCATAGAGTGCGGTGGCATTCTTCAGCACGGTGATTTTCTCCACGTCGTCGGGGGCTATGTTTGCCAGGATGTTGTTGAACTGTCCGTCGTGCAGCGAATAGCGGTCGTGCTGCATGTCGATTTCGATGCCATCGACCACCACCAAGGGTTGCGATCCGCTGGTGATGCTGTTCAGTCCGCGGATGAACATCGATGCTCCACCGTCGAGTGCTGCCGAGCGCATGATGGTGCGCACGCTGCCACCTAGCTTCTGACCTATCTCGTTGTCGACGGTCACCCCGTGGCCGTCGATGATGGCTTGCTGCTGGGCTGTGTAGATGGTGCCCTTGCCATACATGGGCACGAAGCGGTCGGGCAGCATGGCTATGCGCAATCGCTGGGTGCTGTCGCCAGCGATAATGGCCACCTGCTGGGGGGCATAGTCGGGGGCATGGACATAGAGGGCGGTGGCGAAGTCGGGGACTTTGATGAGGAAGCTGCCGTCGTCGTCGGTCATGGCTGTATAGCGCACGTGACCCATTGCCTGCAGCTGTATGCCCGACAGGGGCTTGCCAGTGGCTTGGTCGACGACCACGCCTTGCAGGCTCACTGTGGGATACTTCGACGCGGTAGCCCTGCGCACAGGTTGCTTGATCATTGCTTCCATCTCGTCTTCTTCTTCATCGTCGTCCTCGTTTTGGGCCATCGCCGGCATTGCCAGAGCGGCCAAGGACAAGGTGCAGAGCAGCAGTCTGCGACTGGATGTCTGCCAAAGATTAAATAGGATGCTCTTCATATCTTGTTCTTTCATTTTCACGTTATCTCATTTTCTCGTTCTCTTCATACTCTGCCAATTCCATCGGCTTCAGGATGATGGCTGCCAACCGCACGTTGCGGGTGTAGGTGGCCATGTCGGTCTTGTTGAACACACCAATGGGATTGCTGATGTGAATAACGGGAGAATATCCGTTGAGGCCCCGATAGGCCACGGGGAAGGTGAACTGCCCCAAGTATACGGTGTCAACCTTGTAGGGGTCGTTGGTGAAGGCCGTCGTCTTGTTCACAGCCCTGGGGTTCTCGTCTTTGCTGTCGCCGCTCTGCAGGAATTTCGAGCTGAAGCTGTAAGTGGACACCTTTCCGTTGGCGCCGCAATAACTCATTTGGAAATTGAGCAGATGGGGCCTGACGTCGCCGTCGTCGAAGACCCAATAGCGCTGCTCGCTGAGCGGATAGAGGGCAGGCATGAACACGGCATAGAACTTATAGGTGGTGGAGAGCACATTGGGCAGCTCCACGAAGACATCGGGCTTGGCGTAGTCGCTGGTGGGATAAATCCAAAGGTAGCGCAGGTTGTTGGCCTCGGGGTCGTTGAAGATGCGCTTGGCGATGCTGTCGGGCACCCTGACGGGGTTCGACGAGAAGGTGAAGCGGTCTTTGCTGCCGTCCCTATACACATTGTTCATCAGGTTCACATTGATTTGCGGGTTGTAGAGCTCCCACGGCAGGAAAGCCAGGCTGTCCATGATGCAAGCGTAGCCGTTGCTCATGGCCTGCTTCTGAACCATCGGGGCCATGATGTCGCGTGGGTTCGAGAACTTGGTGCGTGTGGTGCTGCGCAGGGTGTCGGTGTACTCCCCTTTGTCGGTGAGCCAGCGGTTGTAGATGTTGGTGTTGCTGAAGACGAGGTCGCCCACGATGACGCTGCGCACCAGCGAGTCGCTCAGCTCCGGGTCGACCTTGATTTCCTTCGTCATCGTGTCGCTCGGCTTGGTGAAGGCGTCAACATCGGGGACGACGGTGGTGGCCAGGAACTTGTAGAGAGGCTTCACCTTGTTGTAGAGGTCGGCGTAGGCCTTGTTGGTGGGCATCAGCAGGGTGTAGGTGCTGTCCTCGCAGGCCAGGTCGGCGTTCAGTCGGTAGAGCAGCTGGTTCTCGGTGACGACGACAGAGTCGATATAGGTCTGCACGCCTTCCACCATGGGGCCTTTCACACTCTGGTTCACGTCGAGGTAGGTGAGCTCATACTTCAGGAAGTAATTGCGCAGCGAGTCGATGTCCTGTGCCATGCGCAGATATTCATACAGGTTGGGGTAGAAGTGTGCCGAGCCGTCGAGCAGGTGCACCACGCCATTGCTGCTGGGCAGGTTGGCGTGGCTGATGGGGCGCCCGGCAAAGGAGTAGCTGCCGTTGCCCACGAAGTCGAACGATTTCTCGTTGAGCGTGTGTATGCGCTCGCTGACGTCGCCCGATGCCACATGCACATACTGGGCTATATGGCTCTTGATGAACTGTTGCAGCACCAGCGAGTCGCTCAGCTGCTGATAGTTGGAAGCGCTGAACGTGCCGTCAACGGGAGCCCACACCGTGTAGGTGCGCGAATTGGCCAGCTGCTCGGCAAAGCCGGTGCGGCGCAGCAGCTCGGCGAACTCTTTCAGCTGACCGTGCTGCTGGATGTTCTCCCAGAGCGTTTGGTTGCCCGAGGTCTGAGCATCCACAGGCACCTCGTTATAGTCGCTGAAGTCGGAGCAGGCGGCCATGAGCCCCATGGCCGTGATGCAGCAACCAATAGCAGTTATATTGCTGAAGATTTTCATATCGTTGTTCTTTTCTTTTATTACATATTTAAGATTTGTATCGCCTTGCCCTTCTGGGGCATGCATTTGTTGGAGCCGCTTTTAGAACCAGTCTTCCAAGTATTCGGTCTGGTCGACCAGTTCCACGGGGATGAACTCCACGAAGTCGAACTGCCATTTCAGCTCCTTCTCGTCGGGCACCACGCTCTTGATGCGGAACCAGCGCTCTTCGCTCTGCTTGATTTCGAAGCGGCCCATGATCTTGCGCAGTGCATTGTTGCCCGTGCTGGTGTAGCGCAGGTTGCGGTCGGTGTTCACGCCCGTCTGCTGGTCGTGGCGCTCGGCATGGTCTTGGTAGCCATACGAGCAGCGCATGTAGCCGTGGTTGCGCATGGCGGCATCGGTGGCAATGCCCAAGTCTTCCTCTTCGAGGTAGTTGGTCCAGCCGATTCGGGGGTCGGTGATGGCCACGCGGGCATCGAGGGGAATGTCGACAGCCACCATGCTCGACTGCTTCTTGCTGGTGCCCATGTAGAACTGCATCATGCTGCCATGGCCCATGGGGGTGTAGAAGATGCGCATCTCGTAGTTGCCCGTTGGCAGCGGTGGCAGTTTGATGGCCAGGTCGTAGCTGCCGCCCCATCCCTGGAAGGTGTCGCCCTGCCAAGCATTGTAGGCGCCTTTCACATTGTAGCGGAAGCAGTTCTGGTCGGTATAGCTGACCACGTTGTCGAAGAAGTCGAGTGGGAAGGCCACGCGGTTGCCGCTGCCCCCGCCATTGAGTGCCTGCATCTCGGCATTGGTCGACATTCGTATGCCGTTGTTGATAAACTCTGGGATGAAGGTGGTGCTGTCGAAGCGCATACGCTCGTGCAGCACACCCTTGGGCACCTCGCGGTTATAGACGAGCATGCCACGCAGGGCATGGATGTAGCCATTATAGGTTTGGATGTTTGTGTGCAGCTGGCTGTGGTCGTCGGGCGATGTGCTGACGTCGCTGTCGGTGGTGCGGGCGATGCGCACACCGGGGTTGAGCAGGGTGTGCATGGCTTCGCTGCCCACGGTGCCGATTTCGTCGGTCAGGGTATTCAGACGCACGTAGCGGTTGATGTACAGCTGTGTGCCCGCGGGATTCCAAATCTTCAGCAGCGTGTGGGGGAGCATCGTCTCGTAGTAGTCGTAGGGACGGCAGCCATTCACATAGTTCCAAACCTCGCTCCAGCGCTGGCTATATTCGAACACCAACTCGTTTTGTGGCATGCCGGCATACAGGATGTGGTAGGCGATGAACATGTTGAGGGCATTGAACCGGTTGGTGTAGTCGGTGCCCGTGCTCACGCTGTTGCCCGTCTCATTGATATAGTCATACCAGTCGGCGGCATTGCCATACTGCTCGTTGGCATAGGCGATGAGGTCTTGCAGGTTGTGTATGCCGTTTTTCTCCAGCACCGAGTTGGGCTCGGCAAAGATGGTGTACATCACGCGACATTCCTCGGGCCAGTAGAGTGGGGCCTTCTTCTGCGACTCTGTGTCGTTGCGGTCGGTGATGGTGTACTTGCGGCGTGCGTTCTCGCTGTTGAGCTTCCATGAGCGGGTCAGCGAGTCGGCCAGTCCTGTCAGCTTCATTGCCTCCATGAAGATGCTGTACTCTTCGTGACGCTCCAGCTCGGGCATCATCAGGCGATTGTTGAATTTAATCACCTTGTCGATGACGTGCACAATGCCGTTGGTCACCAAGCTGTCGGCCTCGATGATACGAGCCTCCTGGTTCAGACACACATAGCCCAGCGAGTCGGTCGATGTCTGGAAGGGTGTGCCCAGCAGGGTGTTCACGGTAGTGCCTCCGCCTCCAATCTCGATGGTGTTCTGAATCTTTCCCGAGAGGTGGTACTTGGCAATCTCGTTGCAAAGGCTGTCGGTAAGTCCTTCGAGCGAGAGGTCGGTCATGCCGTTGTGCGGAAGCGCCGCGTCGGGGTCGTTCCACAGATACTCCAGATGCTGGGCTACAGCCTCGTTGGTGGGAACAAAGCAGGTGTACTCGCCCCATGCCGAGAGGTTGCGGTCGAGGCCCACTCGCGAGAGGATATAGTCGAAGGAACTCAGTTCGCTCTTGCGCTTGATGAAGTCGGCTGCCGTCTCGCCCGTCGAAGTGAAGAGGTCCGACTCGTCGGGTTCTGGATTGCAGGCCACGAATGCTGCTAATGAGCTGGCAGCAACGGCGAAGATAAATGATTTGATAAGTTTCGTCTTCATTGTGTGTTCCTCCTTCCATTAATAGGTTTTCTCGTATGCATTGATCGACTTGTATGCTGGGTTCTGCACCAGCTTGTCGCACAGGTTGATGTCGGCTTCGGGTATGGGCATGTAGAGATAGCTTTCGTTGCGCATCTTGGCTTGCACGGCCATACGGTTGTCGGATAGAGCACGCGTCATCAGCTCCAGCATGTCTTTGTAGAGTGGTGGCAGCGCCAGTTCGGTGCTTCCTGCTACTGCAATCATCTGTCCGTAGGTCTCGTCGTAGCGCACGCCTTCGGTATGGCGGTAGTTGTAGCGCATCAGGTCGTACCATCGCTTGCCCTCGAAGCAGAGCTCGCGCAGCCGTTCTTCCATCACCAGCGTCTCCATCTGCACCTTTGTGAAGTCTTTGTATCGGTTGCCCTTTTCCCAAGCCACGTCGAGTCCAAAGCTGGCGCGGTCGTCGGTATAGCATGAGCGTGTGTTCACGGCTTCCACAAGGTCGAAGGCTTGCTTGCGCAGCTCGGCGTTGGCCTCCACCACGGCATCTTTCATCTCGGTCGAAGAGCCGGGGATGGTGTCCTGCATCTGCTGCACCAGTGCTTCGGCCTTCATCAGCATCACGTCGGGCAGACGATAGATGATGTAGTTCTGGTCGTAGTTGCTGAAGTTGCGTCCATCGGTGCGTGCCTCACCCGTCTTACGCCTGATTTCCTGCTGCGACACCATCTTCCTCACATCGAAGGAACTGGCATCGGTAGCGGTGAAGTGCGAGCTGTAGAAACGCAGGTCGGAGGTGGAGAACACCGTGTTCGAGTTCACCTTGGCGTTGCCCAGGTTGGCATCGGCATCGGTGGAATTGGCAAAGATGATCGAGGCCTTCAGGTAGCCTTCAGTAGAGGTGTTGCTACCATATTTATAATAATACTTGCACAGGGCGGCATTGTTCTTCGACTGCAGTTCAAAAATGCTCTCCTCGGCATTCTGCTGTACGTAGAGTGTTGAGTAGGAGTCGTTGAAGTTGTCGTTGTCGGTGAGGGGGAAGGCTTTCTCTTCAGTCTCGTTGCGCCCTTTCACGTGCTGGCTCCGTTTCGACTCGATGACCTGGTCGCACAGCTCCACACACCGCTGGTAGTCGGCAGCCGAGTGCATGATGGATGCGCGCCACAGGTAGATGTCGGCCAGGAGCGACTTCACGCCGTCGAGTGTGAACCATCCCACGCGCCGCCACTCTCTCACGGCAAAGTTGTTCGAGCGCAGGCAGTTGCTGTTTGCCGCTACCTTTTCCAGCGTTTGGATGAGTTGCTCCAGCAAGGCTGCGGGTGCCATCTGCGTCAGGTTCTTCTCCTGGCTGCTGGTGGTGTAGGCATATTCATAATAGGGCACGTCGCGGAAGGTGCGCACCAGATAGAAATAGCATAGCGAGCGCAGCGCCAGCATTTGGCAGCAGTGCGACTCATAGTCCGACTGTGTGTAGTTGGGGTCTTCGTTGAGCACTTTCTCTGCCTTCTCCAGCACGATGTTGCACCTGTTGATGACGTCGTAGAAGTCGCTCCACGCCGCATACTGGTTGGTGGTCTGGATGTTCACCGCCTCAATTTCCTTCAGGGCGTCGGGTACGCCCCCAGATAGATTGGTGGTGTTGCCCACCAGCTCGTCGGAGCGGAAGTCGCCCCAGATGATGAGCTTGGTGATGATCGACTCGCTGGACATGGCTGCGTAGGCCGACGTCACCATCGACTGCACGTCTTCCTTCGTCTTCCAGAAGTTCTCTTCCACCACCTTGTCGTTGGGCAGGATGCTGTGTTCCAAGCACGAAGCAAGGCTAAAAGCCGCAAGGCAGCAGCCGATGACCGCTATCCGCTGGCTAAACTTCCTTATCTTAGATTTCTTTTCCATTGTCAAGACCTTGTTTTGTTGTTTGAACCATAAAAATCATTATCTTGTCAGAATCCCACGTTGAGTGTCAGTGTGAACTGCTTCGAGCGCGGAGTCTGCGATTCGTCGAAAGCGGGGTAGTAGCCGCGTGCCGACACCTCGGGGTCGATGCCGCTATACTTTGTCCACACACACAGGTTGTTGATAGAGCCATAGGCCTGCAGACTCTTCAGACCCAGCTGCTTGATGAGCTTCTTGCTGAAGTTGTAGGAAATCTGCAGATTCTGGAATCGTACGAAGCCGCCGTCTTCTACGTAGCGGTCGGAGTTCTGGAAGTTCCATCCCGAATTATACATGGCGCGGGGCATGGGTGTGTCGTCGCCGTCCTTGCGCCAGCGGTAGTTCACGGTGGTGCTCTGGTTGTTGGTGTAGTACATCTGCTCCAGGTTCATGCGGGCGATGTTCACGATTTTGTTGCCAAAGCGATAGTTGAAGCGTCCTTTCACCTGCCAGGGACCGTAGCGCAGCGTGATGCTGAAACCACCATTGGCCTTGGGCAGCGAGTTGCCCAGATACACCACGTCGAGAGCGTCGATGTTGCCGTCGTGGTTGATGTCCTCGTAGATGAGGTCGCCGCCCTGGAAGTTGTAACCCTTCTGTCCGCTGCCGGTGGTAATCTGCTGATAGGCATACTTCATGTGCTTGGGCGTGCCGTTATTCTCCATTATCACTCGCCCGTTCTTGTCGGTGGCCACGGGTGCGGTATGCCCGGCAGCCAGGAACTCGTTGATCCACTGCTCATACTGCTGTGGTGTCAGCCCGTGCTCCTTGCGATAGTTGTCCAGATATTCGTAGGTGTACTGGTAGACTCCCTTGTAGTGGAATCCGTAGATGGAGCCGAGCGAGTTGTTGAGCTGCACGCGGATGGGGTAGGCGGCCTTTGCACGGTTGTTGTAGTTCCATGTGGTGCCGTTGATGCTTTCGAGCACGCTCTCGTTCATCTCCTTCAGCAGGTTGGTGTTCTGTGCGATGTTGAAGCTGACGTCCATCGAGAACTTGCCGCGCCTGAGCAGTCGGCGTGCGTTCAGGTTCAACTCCCATCCCTGGTTGGTCATGCGTCCCACGTTGGCGTGCGACACTTTGGTGAATCCGGTGTAGCTGGGGATGCTCAGTCCCTGCAGCATGTCGCGTGTGTCGCGGAAGTAGTATTCCACCTCCATCTCCAGTCGGTCGTTGAGCAATCCCAGGTTGACACCCAGGTTGGTAGACGTGGTCTTCTCCCATCGCAGGTCGTCGAGCTTCAGTCCGCTCAGCGTGGCGTAGGAGTCGAGGTCGTTGCCCTTTCCGTAGTTGCCCACCGATGTGTTGTAGGTGTTGTAGAACAGGTAGTCGTTGTCGGGAGCCTTACCGGTGCGTCCCCACGATGCTCGCAAGCCGAGCATCGACACTATCTTGCGCGACCACTGCATGAACGGCTCGTCGATGACGTTCCATCGTGCCGACAGTCCTGGGAAGATGGCCCACTTGTTCTTGGGTCCGAACTTCGAGTCGCAGTCGGTTCTGAGCGAGAGTCCCAGCGAGTAGCGTCCGTCAAGATAGCTCACGTGGCCATTGTAGAGCAGGTTCTCCGAGTTGGAGCGCCCATTGCCGCTGCTGGTGTCGCCTGTGTAGGCATTCACCGTTGGCGAGGTGAAGCCATTGGGCAGGTGGTCCATGTTGGTGGTCTGGTTGTTGTTGCGGCTCATGCTCATCTCGTAGCGTGCCAGCATGGTGGCGCTCCAGTCGCGGTTGGTGAAGTAGGGCGTGAACACCAGTTCGGCCCTTCCGCCGATGCGCATGCTGTTGGTCTCGTAGTTGCTGGTCTTGTTGTAGTTGCCGGCGTTCCACTTGTTGGTGGTGAGCGATGCAGGATAATAGTCGGGTTTGCTCTCGGCAAAGATGTCGAAGTCCACGCGTCCGTTGAAGGTGAGTCGGCTCTTCTCTTCGCCTATTCCCAGTATCTCATACTTGATGGTGAAGTCGGGGGTGAGGCGATAAGTCTGGTCTTTCGACCATGCCTGGCGAGCGATGGCCACTGGGTTGCCGATGCCGCGTATCGACGAGAGGTCGTAGCTCGACAGTGCTCCGTCGTAGGGGCTTTGGGCTGCCGTTGCCGATGGGTTCATCAGGTAGTATTCGTCGGTGTCTTCGCCGTTGGCCGTCTGCCTGTAGATGCTCATGTTGGGGGCTATCTGCTGTGCCTTGCCCAGGATGCCGCTATAGTTCTTGTGGTTGTTGGTGTAGGTGAGTGCGAAGTTGGTGATGAAGCGTATGCGGTCGCTGACGTTGTAGTCGAGGGCCATACGTGTGGAGAACTGCTGGAACTTCTGCTCGATGATGGAGCCGGTCTGATACTTGTAGCCGGCCGAGATGCGGAAGGTGGCTTTCTGTCCGCCGCCGGTGAGGTTGATGTTCCAGTCGTGCATGGCTCCAAACTGTTTCACGGCCTTCACCCAGTCGGTGTTGTTGTTCCAGTTCTCATATTCGCCCCAGCTCTTGTCGTAGTTCAGCTCGGCGATGCTGGTGGTGCGGTCGCTCTGCTGAGTGGGGTTGTAGAACTCCTCCTTCAGCAGCATGGTGTAGTCGTCGCCGTTCAGCAGCTTGTAGCCATCGGGCTGCCAGGTGCCTGTGAACTTGTACGACACGTTGATGCGTGGTTTGCCTCGTGCTCCGCGCTTGGTGGTGATTTGAATCACACCGTTGCTGCCTCGCGAGCCCCAGATGGCGGTGGCGGCGGCATCCTTGAGCACGGTGATGCTGGCGATGTCCTCCACGTTGACCGAGAGCAGCGATGAGTACTGTTCCTCGTCGGCATTCACGTAGTCGAAGTTCTCGTCGGGGTTCTCAAAGATTTTGTCGTCGACCACGATGAGGGGGTTGGCATTGGCCGATAGGGTGGTGATACCACGCAGGCGCATCTGCGTGCCTGCTCCCAGGTTACCCGAGTTCGACACGATGTCGAGACCGGCGATTTCACCCTGCAGCGCCTCGTCGGCCGATGTGAAGGCGAGTCCCTCCACGCTCTCCATGTTCATGGTCTGCGAGGCGGTGGTGATCTCCTTCTTCTGTATCATCAGTCCTCCCGAGTTGTTGCGGCGTCCTGTCACCTTCACCTCTCTGAGCTGCGTGTTGGCAGGTTCGAGCTTCACCTTGAAGTTGGTTTGGGTGCCAATGGTGAGCACCTTTTCGCGGTCGCCCACATACGAGAACTTCAGCTTGTTCTTGGTGCTCTTCACTGTGAGCGAGAAGTTGCCGTTGAAGTCGGTCTGCGTGGCCGATACGATACGGTTGTTGGCATCTACCTCCACCACGTTGCCCATCATCACGGGGCCCTCGCTGTCGGTCAGCGTTCCCGATATTCTCACGCCCTGGGCCACTGCCAGCTGTGCTGCGAGTGCCATGAGGGCAGTCATGAATAGTTTCTTTATTTTCATAGCTGTGTCTTAGGCCGTTAGAGTTCGTTGTTTGCTTTCTTCTGCTGGTATGCTTTCATGGCTCTGCTGAAGTTGCTGCGGCTGGCCCATGGCTGGTCGAAGCGTGTGGCGGCGTCGCCATAGAGTGGTTCGGATATCTGGTGTACGGCGCAGAACGACGATGTCTCGATGCCCTTGGCGCGTGTCTTGCTGTCGGTGAACCAATAGTCGCGTGCCATCTTGTTCACCAGTCCGGTGCTGCCGTTGGCATTCACGCTCACGTTGTGGCCGCTGTGCATGTCGGCAATGTTGATGACGCCGTCGCCACCCGAGATGGTCACCTCGCGAGCCAGTCCGTTGTCGTCGCTGCTCAGTGTCTGGCGCTTGCCGCCGTCGATGATGTTGTCGGCATAGATGGAGTTGGTGACGAAGTGGTAGCGCACGAAGTCGCGCAGCGCCCTGATCATCAGGTAGGCCTTGGCTTGGTCGGCCTGCTCCTCGGGGGTGACGATGACCTGCCCCGTCTCCTCGTCGATGGTCTGCTCGGCATCTTCGCCGTGGTATTTCAGGAAGAGGGCCTGGATGGTCTCCCACTTGGGCAGCCCTTGGGCGTAGGCCTTGGCCATGGCGGCGTTGTCGGGGGCGAAGAGGGTGTAGTTATAGGTGTTGAACATCTTCACGTTGTAGTCCAGACAGGCATCTTCGCGCTGAGTGGAGCCCAGCTTGTAGTCGCGTGTGAAGATGGTGTAGGCATCTTGTGGCGAGGGCAGCTTGCTGTCCTTGGGGTTCACCTTCGAGATGCCCGCCCACTCCAGAATCTCGGTGGCACCGAATCCCATGCACGCCTGCAGGAAGTCGGCGAAGATGGTGTCGCCACCCACCACGGTGTTGCTCAGCACGTTGTAGACGCTCTGCGTGGGTGGTTGTATCACTCGGTCGAGGCGGTAGGCCACACCGTTCTTCTCGTTGTAGATGCTCTTGATGCGCGGTGCGGGGAAGTGGTCGGGGTCTTCAATCTGCAAGCCCGACATCACGCGCCCGTTCTCCAGGTTGCCATCCACATAGACGGTGCCTCCGTGCTTCGTCTTGTAGTAGTGGTTGCCGCCGATGACCTCGCCGGTGTTGAGCACCACGGTGTGGTAGTTCAGGATGTCCACCAGCTGGCTCTTCACCTCGCTCAGCGCCACCTTTCCTGGGAAGATGCTGTCAATCTCGCCCGTCTCCAGGTCGTAGTAGTGTCGGCTGCAAGCCAGATAGGGCTGTGTGCGCGCCTTGGTGTCGTAGTAGAGGTGCAGCACCTCGGCCTGCTGCGTGCCGGGCTGGTTGTTCTTCAGGTGTCCCAGCGAGGCGGGGTCGAGATAATACAGGTCGAAGGCTCCATCTTCGGGCAGGAAGAGTGCGTAGTTGGCGCTCATGGCCAGCAGATAGAAGCGGAAGTCCACTCCGAGGTTCCAGGCGTTGGGGGTCTCGGGTGTGCGGTCTTGTATCATCCAGTTGATGACCTTCATGTCGGGGAAGACGGATGCGGGAGCCATCACCGACTGGTACTCGTCGGGGGCTATCAGCTCGTTCATCACGTAGATGGCTCCGTTGTTGGCGATGGTGATGTCGTAGCCTCCGTCGGCCTTCTTGTTGAGCAGCGAGAGCCTGACGCCCATGTTCTCCGAGGCATCGTTGGTGATGGCGTCGAACTTGCTGGGCACGGTGGCGATGAAGCTGGGCTTCATCAGGTTCTTGGCAAATGCGGTGAGCACCTGCGGGTTCTTCGACTGAAGCGAGTCGAGGTTCTCCAGCAGGTTCTCCAAGGTGTTGGCCTTGTCGCCATAGATATCTATTAGGTATGCGCCGGGGCCTCCTGGCAGGAAGTAGCGCTTCATGGCATCGTCGCTGGGTGCGAAGCAGGCTCCCATGTCCATGATGCCGAAGTCGAGGTCGGTGCCAGCAGCGGGGCGGGGGAAGTATTGGTTCCATCCGGGGTCGAATCCGAGCACCTCCGATGGCGACAGGGTCTTCCTGTCGGGGGTGTTGGTCAGCACGGCGCCCTGCGAGCGGTTGCTCAGGTAGCGCCATTGGTAGATGGAGTCGATGGTGGGTCGGCCGTTCACCATGGCCCAGTCGTTGTAGTTGCGTGTGGTGTTCTCGTCGTAGTAGGGAGCGGCGAAGTAGTCCACCAGTCGGCTGAAGATGCTGGTGTTGTCCTTGCGGCGCAGCACCTGTGCCATGTTGCCCGGGGGCACCAGCACGTCGTGCATCTGGTGGATGTATCCGTTTTGGCAGGTGATGTCGCCGTGCTCCACCTTGTTGTTGAAGATGTAGGCCATGCCCTCGCTGTAGGGCTCGCCGGTGAGGATGGCGAAGTCGCTCTCGTCGCCCAGTGTGGTGATGCCGTTGTTGAGCATATACTCACGCGTCAGGTGCACCATCATGGGTCGTGTGGCGTCGGTCACGGCATGGAGTCCCTTCTCGTAGAACTTGGTCCAGTTGCTGTTGTTGGCAGGTATGCCGCTGGGCCTGACGTCGGCGTTGCCGCTGCCTGGCACCCATTGCACGGTGTCGATGATGCTGATGTTGGTGGCATGCCGCACGGCCTGGCCCTTGTTGGGCTCGTTGGTGCCGTTGCTCACGTTGGGCAGCAAGCCCAGCAGCAGGGCATTGTCGAGCATGGAGTTGTAGAGCAGCAGCTTCTTTTGCGACTCCGACAGCTGCTCGTAGCTCGTCACCCCCCAGTCGTTCTTTTGGAAGAATCGCGCGAAGGCCTCGTCGTTGGCGGGGAACACCGTCTTTGAGCCTGTGCGGTTGAGCACCTCATCGTAGCCCAGGTCGTCGATGAGGCGCAGGTAGTTGCTGAACGTGCCCGTCAGCAATCCGCGTTCAGTGGGATTCTTCAGTTCCGCATAGATGCTCGAACCGAGCCACGAGGGGCGGCTGTCGGCATCTACCTCCTGATTCTTCTCAATGCAGGAGGCCATCAATCCCGCTGAGGCGAGAGAGACACAGAATAAGAATTTCTTCATAAAAATTATTAATAGTTATTAGCCAAATATGTTCAGATGTCAGTGGTTTCAACAGTAGTAGTTACTTTGCGTGCTGCAAAATTAAGTAAAAAAATGCAAACAGCAAACAACAAATATAAATTTTTTGCAAAGTTACGCACAATTTCGCCTTTCCACCCTCCTTTTTTCCGTCAATCAGCATTCGGTTTCTCGGCAAAGGGAGTGAAAATGATGAAACGATGGAATGGAGTATTCCAGAATTTCCAGAATTTCTAGATTCTCCAGAATTTCCAGATTCTCTGGAATCTCCGGCAAAAAAAAGCTCCAGCCCCCTTCGTGGTGAGAGGGCTGGAGGTGGGTGAGGGGTGAGTGACGAGGGTAGGGGGCTACTCTTCGTCGTCGTCCCAGCTGTCGGTAGAGCGGCTCCAGGCCGAGCTCACCTCAGAGTTTTGAAGCTGAGTGTTCACGCCTTCTGTCGATGATGCGCATACCATCTGCAGGGGTTGTGTGGCCGTCACCTTTGTGGTGGGCATCGTATATTCTTTCTTTGTCATTGTGGTGTCCTCCTTGTTTTGTTATTTTATCATTAACTTTTTGCCATTCTTGCCTTGCGAGCTTCTCAGGATATAGAGGCCCTTGGTGGGTTGTTCTACGCGGCGCCCCATCAGGTCGTAATGGTGCTGCTGGGCGCTGGGCTCGTTGGTGGCCGTGGCGATGGCGGTGGCTCCCTCGAAGTTGAAGTAGTCGCGGGTGAGGGTGCCGTCGTAGGTTAGGTAGGCCCTGTTGGCCCTGATGGCTCCGTCGGTGGCCAGCTTGTAGAAGCCCACGCCAGCGGCGGCGGTATAGCCCAGCACATAGGCGTTGCTCTGGCCTATCACGCCGTTGTCGGTGCCCGTCAGGCTGTTGGTGCTGTAGTCGCCGGTGCTGCTCTCAGTAGTCTTCGTCATGACGAAGTCTCCCTCTGTTGTCTTCTTCAGCACCACGCCCTGGCCTTGGTTGACAATGCGGTCTTCGATTTTGGTCAGCGATATCGTCGTACCATCGAGGTTGACGGCAAACACCTGCGTGCCCTCAGGAGCCTGGAAGTTGGCCTCGCTGCTATAGAACGTAGCCCAGTAGGCGTTGTTTGCAAGGTTGGCGGGGACAGAGAAGACCCTTGTGGCGGTGACGGTTAAATCTATTGTCGTCTGTACCTCCATAAAGAGAAGCGTTATAGTAACTGTGGAAGTGCCTTCATCGGTAACGGTAAAGGAGGCGTCCCATCCGTTTTGTGCTCCAACTACAACATTGTCTCCAACACTTTCAATGTTTGTAATTTCAATTTCTTGCATTACCGATGCTGGATTATTAGATATTATAAAATCACTTAGTTTCTTCGTATAAGGCAATTCATGCACTCCGCTGGTTTCAGTTTCGGTTTGGCCATTTCCATTAGCAGTAACAGTAATCACGCAGGTCTTGGGAGCCTCTATATCGCCTACAAACTGTACTATGGCATTGCTGAATTTCGTCTGGTAGTTTACAAGTTGGTTTTCGTACACATGGAACTGGGTGTTCTTGTTGAAATCATAGCCACATTTTGCCCAATCCAGTGCGTCTGGGTTGGCATAGCAGTAAACGTCGGTTACATTGTCGCAGGCATTGAAAGCATATTCGCCAATGGACGTCACGCTGTTGGGGATGGTGGCAGAGGTCAGGTAATTGCAGTCGAAGAAAGCATTGTTACCGATGCTGGTCACGCCCTCTTCTATCACCACATTCTCGATGAAACAGGAAAGGGAATAATGAACGTCATCTCCCCAATCTTCCCACTCCGCATATATCCACGGGGCAAAAACAGAACTTATTTCATAATTGTCATTATCATAATCCTTCATGTTGAAGTCGCCAGTAGTAGCGTTGGGATTCTTTCGGATGGTGAGGGTCTTCTCGCCATTGATGGTTGCAATTTCGTAGTAGACATTTCCCAAGGAGTTTCCGCAATAACCGCCATCGCCTGCCCATGGAAGACCAGTTTCCAGGAACTGGAATTCAGACAATTCGAACACTTCGCCACCTTGAATTTCAGTGATTTCAAACTTGAAGTACTGGTATGAATTGTTGTCGTAGTTGTCGATGGAGAATGCCTGTGAAGTCTGGTTTATAGTTGGCAACGAAGCATCATCTTCTGCAGCTAATTCAACCCAATCACCATTCTCGTCCTTAGCAGAGATTGTCCACGCCTTCGGATTACGCGCACCTCCCTTTATGTCGTTACCAGTGGTCAGTACATAATACTTAGGAACAATGGGGGCAGAAGTGGAGAACTCGACGTAGGCGCCGTCAAAGAAATCGGCACACCACTTGGTGCTTGTGTCCCCATCGAACAACTTATCACATTGCTCGTTGCGATTGGCCCCGCCTGTGCCACTAATGCCTTGATACTCCCACGCGCTTGCTTTCGTGGGAAATGCCAAGAGGGTGAGCATCGTCAGGAGCAGCGTCATGGCTGCCCGCGCCACAATTGTCTTGCTTTTTCTTTTCATGTTGTTGTTATGATTTAGAGATTTTGCTGATGTCGTGTAGGCCTGTGCCATGAAATTCGGTGCAAAGTTACAATTTTTTTTTCGAAACTGCCAAAGAGTTGCGCCAAAACATGCATGCCGTGCCGTCAGTTTTTTTGCTTGTCTGCTACGCTACATGCGTGCAAGAAAACCACTGGTGGAAACGGTTCTGCTGGTGCCCCCCTTTTTTCCTTACTGTCAGCTGTCAGAACTGTAAGATGCGGCCATGCAGGGATGGTGAACGGCAAGGGCGCCCCCTTCAGGGTCGTTATTTCCGCGTACCTGTTATCCGCAGGCTACCAGAGAGGAGACGGCTTCACCGTCTTTCCAACCGTACGAAATCGTTTCGTCCTGTTGAGGTTGAAAGGAAATCTTTGTTCGTAGGGGATAACACGAGGCCTGTCCCTACGGGTGACAAAGCAACTACTCTTTTACACACATCTCATTGAGGCACACCCGCAGTCTGGAAAATGTGTGTAAAGAGTAGGACAAAGCAAGGGGCACTTAGCAGGGCTCTTCACTCTTCACTTTCTTGTAACTGTCAGCTGTCAGCTGTAAGATGTATCCGCGATGCACCCACTGGTAGAGCATGTTGTTGGTGCCCTCCTCGCTCTTCCCTGCCAGCTGTCGCACGTTGCAGGCCTCCTGCTTTGTGAAGGTGTCGGGCAACTGCTGTAGCAGGTTGCGTGGGCCTTTGCGCGATGTCTTCACATCCACTTCGGCCGAGCGTATGAGGTCGCCGAAGAAGTGTAGCTTCAGCCACAGGTCGTAGTGCAGGCTCCATCGGCAGAACGCCTCGATGCTGCGCTCCCACTTCATGCCGTTGGCCACATAGAGCAGGCATGCCTTTCGGAACACCTGCACGAGTGCTCGGTGCCCCAGGTTGTCGAGCTCGGTATCGCTGGTCTGCACCACGAAGCCGTCGAGCTCCTTCTTCAGGCGCTTCACCATGCGCAGGGCAGGCTGGCACGTCACCAATCCGTGGGCCTTGCGCAGGTTGTCGATGTATGGCATCAGGGTGTCGTCGTACTTCTGGTCGTATTTGCCGTGCTTGGGCATGGGTGCCCCCAGCCCCCTGTCGATGGTGGTGGCCAGGCAGAGTCGCGAGATGGGGCCGTCGGTCATCACGTTGCGGAAGTAGTGCTGCGCCTTGCTGGTGGTGGTCGATGCGTTCCAGTTGATGCTGAGGGGGCCTCGGTAGGTGATGCTGTCCCTGCCCACGCGCTCCTGGCCGAAGGGGTTGTCTTCATCATCGGTGAGCTTCAGGTTGGTGAAGGGGCAGTTGGTGCCGGGCTTCCATCCCTCGATGCCAAACCACTGGTCGAACTCAATCATATAGGTGTGTATGATGCGCCCCTGCGAGTCGGCCATGAGCTCCGAGAGTCGTGCTGGGGTGATGTTGGCCGCCACGCTGCGCACGTCGACGTTGGGTCGCTGGGGCTTGTCTTCGTTCTTGCTCTCCTTGCGCTTGCATTCTGCCTTCCACTCTTCCAGCTTGATGCGGTTGGGTGTGTCCTCCTTCTGTCGCGGTGCCATCAGGTGTTGCAGCATGAACTTGGTGCTGCTGTCCTTGCCGCTGCCCGTGCCCGCTATGATGAGGCAGTTGAGTCGTGGCTCGCGTGGTGTGCCGTCGTCGTAGACGAAGCTGGCATCGCAATACATGCCCAGCGGGGGGAACATGGCCTGTGCTGCCGTCTCCTTGGCATCCTTGGGCACGGGCTGGGTGGCCGCCTTCACGAATGCCGGTCGGGCCTTCTCCGAGAGCTTGGGGGGCTGAGGGCTGGCGTAGATGTCGTTGAGCGATGCCGTGTCGCCATAGAGGGCCGTGGTGGGCTCTGTGGCGGTGGTGGCGGTGGTGGTGGATGCGGCGGGCTGCTGGTCCAGTCGGCGGCTCTGTGCGAAGACACGGCGCTGAAACTGGGTCATCTTCTGACTGGGGTCGCTGTACTTCTGATAGAAGTCGTCCACCAGTCGGCCGAACTCCTTCTCCTGGCTGTAGTCGGGTGCCAGCTCTTGTGCCAATGCCAGCAGCTCCTCGCGGGTGAGCAGCTTGGCGCCTCCCACCGAGAGCACGCTCAGCCATGCGTTGTGGCGCCCTCCTTCTTCGGTGAGGTCGGAGTGTTGCAGGCCCGCCTCCTTCAGGCATGCCTCGAAGATGTAGTGCGTGCGGGGAGTGGTGAGTGGTGTGGAGGGAGTGGTGAGTGGTGTGGAGGGAGTGGTGAGTGGTGTGGGTTGAGTGGTGCTGGGCTTGCTCAGGGGTCGGCCATCGACGTCGAGTCCTCGTGCCAGGAAAGCCTCGCGGCGCTGCTCCACCTCGTCGGCGGTGAGTGGCTTCAGCCATTGTGGCGAGCGATACACCTCGTCGCCCGTCATGTTGATGTAGCGCTCGGGCGTGGTGCAGCTGCTGTCGTAGGGCACCTCCATCTCTTCGCAGAAGGCCTTCTGTGTCTCCTCGATGGTCATGCCCACGGGCATGCGCAGCCAGATGTGGCACTTCAGTCGTGGCGAGCGGTCGATATACTCCACCATTCCGCTGAAGTCGGAATACTCGTCGGCGTTCACCTCGAGTGCCCTGCTGATGGCCTTCTCGGTGAGCTCCTGGTCGTCGATGTCGATGCAGGTCTTGTAGGTGAATGCCTCTGGGATGATGTCGGCCTGTGCGCGGTGGTTGTTGCGGAATGCGGCGTAGTGTGGGCACAGCGTTGGCAGCTCGTCCTTCACCTCGTCGCGGCCCTCCTGGCGTATGGCGTTGAGCATCTGCGGCATGTCGGGGCGTGCGAGCATCTGCAATATCTGCTCCTCGTTGCCCGGCTCGGCATAGCCGCGATGATACTTCCCCTGCACCTTCCCCGTCCTACTGTCCTTCAGGCGGGGGTTGATGGCAAAAACTGCTGACACGTTTTGAGTCGGTGTCGTGACTGTTGTCTTTTCTTCCATTTTTGTAATTAAGGGTTGAAAAGTTATTTTATAAGTGAACCACACTATCATGAGTCATGTGGTAAAGGTTTGCTCCTTCTCCACAACTACTGGTTGCCCGTTGGAGCTTTCTTTCGCTTGCAAAATTACAACAGTTTTTGCGACTCACAAAACAGATTAGTGGATTACTAATAGGCTGTTATTATTGTACTTATGTTCACTAAATGAACGTTTGAGATGCTTTCGTGAACACTCGTTTCCAGTAGCTGTCCACGAAATGACGTTTCGTGTAAACCTGTCGGCGATTCTTGTTCACGAACTGTTCACGAAACCTCATCGGCGTTCACCAACAGTTCACCGAACGGCATTTCATGAACGCATTTTGTGTGCGGCGGCCCACGATTCGTGTTCACGTCGTTCGTTTCGGGGCATAAAAAAAGACACCAAATCGGGGGGGGTGTCTTTGTGCTATTTATGAGTCCACTCTGAATACCAATATTGTCGCGACAGACGGCGCATTGTTATTTAGTGGAGAATGGTTTTCGGAGTGGACTCATCTGTTGTTTTGCGAACTTTTTGCTGAGCAATGCATCTATTTTGGCAAAAAATTCATTCTTCTTTTCCGCGCTCTCTTTTTCGGTGGAGTCTTTTGCGCATGCGCCACAGAGGGCCGACCGTCCAATGGTGTCCCATCGGCCGTGATGCTCCTTGTAGTATTTGTTGAAATAGTTGAGAAATGATTGGTAGCCTACGCCCCCACACCAATCATAGAAGAAGTAGAGGTACAGGGCAGGAATCTTTCCATTCTTGCACTTCGGTGGCAGCAGCTCGTCGAAATGCTCTATTACATAATTAATCCTTTGAATAAACTCAGCATCGTTGCCAAACGTGGTAATGGCGACAGCCATCATCGGGTCGCCACTCGCTTCGGCTACGACATTGTAGATAGTGATCTTCCCAATATCCTTCGGCGAGCAGTTGTGGAAATATCTCCCGGCAAACTGCTCCTTGTTTGTTGCGCTTTTTTTGTAATCTCTCAGCACGGGGTTTTCCTCGTCGCCCAAAAGAATCTTGTTTTGCTCTATGGCTTTCCTCGTTTCGGGGTCGTCCTGCATCGCCTCGATGAGGTGCGCCTGGGCTTTCCTGCTCCTATCTAAGTCCTGCTTCAGGATTTCAAGACACTTGGCATTGTTGCCTTTCGTGGCCTTCTCTTCTTTTATTGTGCGCAAGGCTTCTTCGATACATTCGTTCAAGTTTTCATAGAACTTCAGCATCGTAGTAAACAATTCTAACACACAGGGGGGATAACTACTCAGCCCCCACAGGTCGGCAACATAATTTTTAGTGCATATCATCGACCGCTCATAGGCTTGCGGGGCGGGCTTGCCTGGGGGCAGCTGCTTTCTCGACACCTTGCAAAAGTGCTTGATAACCTTTCTTGCGCCTGCACAACCACTGCGAATGTTCCTCGAAATCTTCGCCGAGGAATCCACCAGATAGTTGTCTTCGTGTGCAAACTCCTTGTTGAAAGTTCTGCACCGCTTGAATAGATACTGCTTCTCGCGGAGCAGCTTGGCATTATACTCGTTGATGTCGGCTGTCAAGCTGACAATGGCATCCTCGTCGAGATGCTTGCCATTGATGGCATACAGCAGAAGGTCTACGTCAAAATGGCAGACGAACTCATGTATCAAGCTCATCTGCTCCAAATGCGAGTGGCCTATCTGCGACGATATTTGCATTTGTCTGACCGAATATGATTTGATAAGCGTAAAGCAAATATCAAGCCAAAAAAAGAAATTCGCACCGAAACCGACAATTTGTCATGCCCAAGCGCGATAGACAATTCTTCACTCTTCACTCTTCACTTAAAAGAATTCTTCATTCTTCATTTCCAGCGCGGTAGCAAATTCTTCATTCTTCATTCTTCATTCTTCATTTAAAAGAATTCTTCATTCTTCACTCTTCATTTAATAACCAATCTTACAGTTCTTACAGCTGACAGTTAGAAAACAAGAGGGTAGGGGTATGGGCAATGATGAAATAATGTATAAATATTAATAATTATGTATATATATTTAATAAATATACATATATGAATATTTTTATAAATATATATAAGAGTCTATTTTTATTCTTTCTCTTGGTACCCCGCATTGAAATCTTACTGTCAGCTGTAAGAACTGTAAGATGCTGCGGTGGAGGCTTGCCAGGCTGGGCAAAACGATGCGGTTTCATCGGGCGGCTGCGGCCTTTCGTTTCGCAAACGACGGCGTTTGCCACCGAAAACAAGTGCTTAACAATTTTTATCTATTTGATACGCATAAAATATTGAAAATAAATGAGAAAATATTTGGTGGTTAAAGAAAAAATTAGTAGCTTTGCAACAGCAATTCGAAAGAGTTGCATGCGAGAAATTAACCTTAGTAATCAACCATCAAAAACAACAAAGTTATGTTACAAATTGATCTTTACAAGAACAAGAACCAGGAGAGCCGCCAGTATGGCAAGGTCTATGGCCGAGTGCACAACGTGGACCCCATCGAAATCGATGAGCTGGCCCGCCACATCGCCGCCCACGGCACCGTCTACACCCGCGACGTGGTGCAGGGTGTGCTCACCAAGGCTGCCGACTGCGTGAAAGAGCTGTGCCTGAGCGGACAGCCCGTGAAGTTCGCCGACCTCTGCATCTTCAAGTGCAGCGCCATCAGCACCCCTGCCGTCAGCGTCGAGAAGTTCGACCTGGCACAGAACATCAAGAAAATCAAGCTCCAGTGCCGCGCCACCGGCGAGATGCTGAAGAAGAACCTCACCGCCGACGCACGCCTGATGTACACCACCATGGCCGAGAAGCTGAAGAACGGAGAGGCCACCCTGAGCAACGAGAAGGGAAAATACCTGGAGGACGGGCAGTAAGAAGTTCCTCCATCTGCTCCTCATCCACTACCACATCAGGCCTCACCCCTCCCCTTATACGGGCGGGGTGGGCTTTTTTTATAACTTTTCCTCCGTTTTCCTTCACAGAAAGGAAAATTTTTGTTATCTTTGCACCGCCATAAACAAACAAAAAGAGGCGAAAAAGATGATTACACTCACAAACCTTGCCATACAATTCGGCAAGAAAACGCTCTACAAAGACGTGAACATGAAGTTCACCAATGGCAACATCTACGGAGTCATTGGTGCCAACGGCGCAGGAAAGTCGACACTCCTGCGCGCCATCAGCGGCGACCTGGAGCCCAACAAGGGCACCGTGGAGCTGGGCCCCGGCGAGCGCCTGAGCGTGCTGGAGCAAGACCACTTCAAGTACGACGCCTACAGCGTGATGGACACCGTGCTGATGGGCCACCAACCCCTGTGGAAGAACATGAAGGAGCGCGAACAGCTCTACGCCAAGCCCGAGATGACCGAAGCCGACGGCAACCGCGCAGCAGAGCTGGAGATGGCCTTCGCCGAGATGAACGGATGGGAGGCAGAGAGCGAGGCAGCACAGCTGTTGCAGAATCTGGGCGTGAAGGAGGCGCAGCACTACAAGCAGATGAGCGACATCTCGAACAACGAGAAGGTGCGCGTGATGCTGGCAAAAGCTCTCTTCGGACATCCCGACAACCTGCTGCTCGACGAGCCCACCAACGACCTCGACCTCGACACCGTGCAATGGCTCGAAGAGTACCTGAGCTCGCTGGAGCAATGCGTGATGGTGGTGAGCCACGACCGACACTTCCTCGACGCCGTGTCGACGCAGACCATCGACATCGACTTTGGCAAGGTGACACTCTTCGCGGGCAACTACTCGTTCTGGTACGAGTCGAGCCAGCTGGCATTGCGCCAACAACAGAACCAGAAGCTGAAGGCCGAGGAGAAGCGCAAGCAGCTTGAGGAGTTCATACGCCGATTCTCGGCCAACGTGGCCAAGTCGAAGCAAACCACTTCTCGAAAGAAGATGCTCGAAAAGCTTAACATCGAGCAGATTACACCATCCACGCGCAAGTATCCTGGCATCATCTTCCAGATGGAGCGCGAGCCAGGCACGCAGATACTCGAGGTGGAGGGGCTGAAGGCCGTGGATGCCGATGGAACCGTGCTCTTCGACAATGTGAGCTTCGTCATCGAGAAGGGCCAGAAGACCGTCTTCCTCAGCCACAACCCCAAGGCCATGACCGCCCTCTTCGAAATCATCAACGGCAACCGCGAGGCGCAGGCAGGCACCTACAAGTGGGGCGTCACCATCACCACCGCCTACCTGCCACTCGACAACACCGCCTTCTTCCAGAGCGAGATGAACCTGGTGGACTGGCTGTCGCAATATGGCGCGGGCAACGAGGTGCTGATGAAGTCGTACCTGGGGCGCATGCTCTTCCGCGAGGAGGACGTGCTGAAGAAGGTTTGCGTGCTCAGTGGTGGCGAGAAGATGCGATGCATGATAGCTCGCATGCAGCTGAAGAATGCCAACTGCCTCATCCTCGACACACCCACCAACCACCTCGACCTGGAGTCGATACAGGCCTTCAACAACAACCTGGTGCAGTTTAAGGGCAACATCCTCTTCGCATCGCACGACCATGAGTTCATACAGACCGTGGCCGACCGCATCATCGAACTGACACCACGCGGCACCATCGACAAACTGATGCAATACGACGACTATATCTACGACGAGAGCATCAAGGAGCTGAAGGCGAAGCTCTACCCCCTAAGTTAGGGGGCAGGGGGTCTGAACAGTAGCATGAGTCAGAAGGGAGCAAGATATGACGATGAACAATTCTAATCATCCTGCCACCAAGGAATACCGCCAGTTACTCCGAAGAACTGAAACTCCATCAGAACGGATGCTTTGGAAGTATCTGAGAGGTAAACAACTCGACGGATATCGATTCCGACAACAACACGGTTTTGGCCCCTATGTGCTCGACTTCTACTGCCCCTCCATTCGACTTTGCATCGAACTTGACGGACATGTACATGATTCCGTAGAAGCGCAAAAGAAAGATAAGGAGCGCTCCGAATACCTGAATTACTATCAGATACATGTGATACGGTTCAGGAATGAGGAGGTGGAGCAAGAGATACAGATGGTTTTGAAAAAGATACGAGAATTTATTAACAATATTATTAATCCTAAAACGGTCGTTCAGACCCCCATCCCCCTAACTTAGGGGGCATTGAACTATGAAACAGACAATCTTAGTGACGGGTGGCACCGGATTCATCGGGAGCCACACCACCGTGGAGCTGCAAGAGGCTGGCTACGAGGTGGTCATCATCGACAACCTGTCGAACAGTAACGCCAATGTCGTCGATGGCATCGAGAAAATCACCGGCATCAGACCCGCCTTCGAGAAGGTGGACTGCTGCGACATGGAGGCACTGGAAGGCGTGTTCAAGAAATACCCCAAGATTGAGGGCATCATCCACTTCGCCGCTTCGAAGGCCGTGGGCGAGAGCGTGGAGAAGCCACTGCTCTACTATCGCAACAACCTCACCTCGCTCATCAACCTGCTGGAGCTGATGCCGAAATACAACGTGAAGGGCATCATCTTCTCCAGCTCGTGCACCGTCTACGGACAGCCCACCGACGAGAACCTGCCCGTCACCGAGCAGGCACCCATACAGAAGGCCCTCTCGCCCTATGGCAACACGAAGCAAATCAACGAGGAGATCATACAGGACTACATCCATAGCGGCGCACCCATCAAGAGCATCATCCTGCGCTACTTCAACCCCATCGGCGCACACCCCTCGGCACTCATCGGCGAGCTGCCCAACGGCGTGCCCATGAACCTCATACCCTTCGTCACGCAGACGGCAATGGGCATCCGCAAGCAGCTGAAAATCTTCGGAAACGACTACAACACACCCGACCACACCTGCATACGCGACTACATCTATGTGGTAGACTTGGCCAAGGCTCACGTGAAGGCCATGGAGCGCGTGCTCGACCAGCCCGACACCGACGCCGTGGAGGTGTTCAACATCGGAACCGGCAAGGGACTGTCGACGCTCGAGGTGGTGGAAGGCTTCGAGAAGGCCACCGGCGTGAAGGTGAACTGGGAGTACGCTCCACGGCGCGAGGGCGACATCGAGCAGGTGTGGGGCAATGTGGACAAGGCCAACAAGGTGCTGGGATGGAAGGCCGACACACCCACCGACGAGGTGCTGAAGAGCGCCTGGCGATGGCAGCAGAAGCTGCGCGAAGACGGGGTGCAGTGAGAATGGCGAAATGGCGTTATAACGAAATAACGATATAACGTCATAACGAAAAAAAACGACATAAACGAGAAACAATCCAAAGATGCTCATCTTCCCACAGGCGAAAATCAACCTTGGCCTCAACATCGTAGAGCGCCGTCCTGATGGCTACCATAACCTTCAGACGGTGTTCTATCCCGTTCCCCTGTGCGATGCCTTGGAGGTGCTCCCCATGGACGATGACTTCCCCTGCGATGCCTTCTGCGACCTGAAGCTTAGCGGCATCAGCGTGGAGGGCGACGAGCGGAACAACCTGGTGGTGAGGGCCTATCGCCTGTTGAAAGACGAATTCCCCCAGCTGCCCAGGGTGCACATCCATCTGCACAAGGCCATCCCCACGCAAGCCGGCATGGGCGGGGGCAGCAGCGACGCTTCGGCCATGCTGGTGTTGCTCAACCGCCATTTCCAGTTGGGCTTGTCCGAGCAGCAGCTCATCGAGCGCGCTGCCCGCTTAGGAGCCGACTGCCCCTTCTTCATCCTCTCCTCACCAGCCTATGCCGAAGGAATCGGCGAGCGCCTGCAACCCCTCGCGCTCAGTCTGAAGGGCTGGTGGCTGGCGGTGGTGAGGCCCCCAGTGCCCGTCTCCACACGCGAGGCCTTCGCACTCATCACACCTCGGCATCCCGATGCCTGTTGTCGCGACATCGTGGCGTTGCCTGTGGAGCAATGGCAGCAGCTGTTGGTGAACGACTTCGAGGCGAGCGTCTTTGCCCAATATCCCATGATTGGCCACGTGAAGCAGCAGCTGCTACAGCTGGGAGCCGTCTACAGCGCCATGAGTGGCAGCGGCAGTGCCGTCTTCGCACTCTTCCGTCAGCCGATAGCTCTTCAGGAGCAATTCCCCGACATGTTTACCGCCATGATTAAACTGTAGTCCCTTCACTCCCTTTCACTCCCTCTCACTCCCACAAAGAAAACTATTATACATCAACCCATTAACCAACTAACATTAAAGAAAATGAAAAAACTGTTTTTTTGCGGCATCATGGTCATGTCGCTGATGATTTCACAGAGCGTGAGTGCCCAGACAGTTATCACTGAGCAGAATGCCCAAGGCATGAGCGCCAAAGAACTGAAGAAAGCCCACAAGGCAAAGGCCAAGGAAGAGAAGGCCGTGCTGCAGCTGCAAAAGGCTCAGGCCGCCCTCCCCAAGGCTGAGCAGAAGCTGGACAAAGCCCGCAAGAAGGCCGACAAAGCTATGGATGCCATGAAGGAGGCCGAGTCGGACTTGGAGAAGGCTCGCAAGAAGGTTGAAGACCTGCAGAAGGAGGTCGACAAGCTGATGAAATAAGCTCCCTGCAAGTGGTTTTTTGGCTGATTCCATCGACATCCATGGTGGTTCAGCTGCATGTGATGATGGCCAGTCCCTTGTGTAGCAGCACAAAGGGCTGGCCACTCTGTTTCGGCATCCCTGCATGACGGCATCTTACAGTTCTGACAGCTGACAGTAAGGAAACAAAGGGGCATCAGCAGAAAATATTTTCAGGTTTTTGTGTGGTAGTATGCAAAAAAAGCAGTATCTTTGCATCGCAAATACACCTGAAGCAATGGAAAAAAGCGACAGCATCGTCATCATTCCTACTTACAACGAGAAGGAGAACATCGAGAAAATCATCCGCGCGGTGATGGGTTTGGAGCACGGCTTCCATATCCTCGTCATCGACGATGGCTCGCCCGACGGCACAGCCCAGATAGTGAAAAGGCTGATGTCCAGCGAGTTCGACGGCAGGTTGCATCTGTTGGAGCGCAGCGGCAAGCAGGGCCTGGGCACCGCCTATATCGCTGGGTTCAAGTGGGCACTGGAGCGCGACTATGAGTACGTGTTCGAGATGGATGCCGACTTCAGCCACGACCCCAACGACCTGCCACGCCTCTATGCCGCATGCCACGACGAGGGCTTCGACGTGAGCGTAGGCTCGCGCTATGTCAGTGGGGTGAATGTGGTGAACTGGCCCATGGGGCGAGTGCTGATGAGCTACTACGCCTCGAAGTATGTGCGCATCGTCACAGGCATCAAGGTGCACGACACCACGGCTGGCTTCGTGTGCTACAAGCGCCGGGTGCTGCAGACCATCGAACTCGACAAGATACGCTTCAAGGGCTATGCCTTCCAGATAGAGATGAAGTTCTCGGCGGTGAAGATTGGCTTCAAGGTGAAAGAGGTGCCCGTGGTGTTCGTCAACCGTCGCGAAGGCACCAGCAAGATGTCGGGAGGCATCTTCTCAGAGGCATTCTTCGGCGTGATGCGCCTGCGCTGGGACGGATGGACACGAAAATGGCCTGCCATAAAGGAATAAACACTAACTAATAACCTTAGAATAAGACATGAGAACATCAAGAATCGTTGTTTTGTCGCTCGTAGCGTGCCTGTCGGCATTCATCTCGGCAGGGGCTCAGACAAGCGAGCAGGAATGGCATGACCTGACCGACCAATATCTGGTGAACGCCGATTTCAGCAAAGGCGTCAACTACGGCCTCGACGACGTAGGCAAAGTGTCGATGGGCATCAGAACGTTTGACGGGTGGAAAGCCGATGTGAAACCCAGTACATCCGTAGGTGGGTCCACCTTCGCCTATGGTACCGCAGTCACCTTCAACGCCACCGCCATTCCCGCCGTAGGTCCCGACGGACAGGGTGGGGGAGCATGCCTCGCCCTCTGTGCCGGACTGAACGCCGAGGTGGTGTTCTATCAGGAGATGAAGATGGCTCCTGGCAATTACAAGCTGGTGGTGACCTCGATGAACCTGAACGAGCGCTCGCAGAATGGTGATGCCCTGGCGGGGTGGTGGAAAAACGCCGACGAGAACACCCTCTCCACCTGTTCCTATTTCCCTACGGGCGAATGGATGAACGACACCATCTGCTTCACCATCCCCGAACTGACGAAGAGCCGCGTGCAGGTGGGACTGCGCGCGGTGGGGGGCACCACGCGCATGACCGCCTATCTCATCATCGACCGCGTACAGTTGTGGCGCGACATCCCCTTTGGCCCCGACGATGAAGAGGCACTCTTGCCCGAGGTCATCGGCGACACGCGCTTCGCCCGTGGAGCCACCATGGCCTTCGGACGCATCAAGGAGGTGCACGGCGACAACATCGTGGAGAGTGGATATTGCTGGGCCACACATCCGAAGCCTACCATCGACGACAACCACACCACCACCAAGCTGGAGAACAACGGCACCGTCTACTGGCTAAAGAACCTGCAGCCCGCCACAATATATTATATGCGCGCCTACGCAAAGACGGCCGCAGGGCGCGTGGGCTATGCCGACGACATCAAGTTCTGCACGGTGCCCAAGGGCAACGTCACCTATTGGTACAACAATGGTGGCGACGAAGCTGCCAACAAGCGTGTGAACGATGCCGCCACACGTGCTTGCGAGATATTCAACGACCTGTCGAGCATGGTGAAGCATTTCAACATTGGCTATAGCGCCGGCACACCCACCGCCGACTGCTACTACGGCGATGAGCCTTGGATGAACATGGGCGCCAACAGCAGCTACCAGCGCGCCGGAACCATCATGCACGAGATGCAGCACGGCTTTGGCGTCATCCCCTACACCACCCAGTGGAATAAGAACATCCTGCGCGAGCGCCTCGATGGTGAGGGGAGGGGCACCGGACACTGGTTGGGCGAGCGTGTCAGCGCCTTCCTCGACTTCTGGGACAACACCACCGGCTCTCAGCTCAATGGCGACTATCAGCATCTATGGCCCTACGGCATCAACGGAGCCAGCGAGGACAACGGGCGCAACGAGCTGTACTTCGCCAATGCCATGATAGGACAGGCGCTGGGCGAAGACGGACTGGAGCACCGCTCGAACACCTTTGCCGAGCCTTGCTACATCTTTGAGCAGGAGGACGACGTGAAATACTATCTCACTAACGAGGCCGTCGATCGAGGCAAGCTCACCTCGTTCCTCTCGGCAGACGAGGGTGGCCGTCTGTCGTGGATGAACGTGGCAGCCGATGATGCCAGGAACGACGACCATGCCGCCTGGTACATCACTTTCAGCCCTGCCAAGCAGTACTATCAGCTGCGCAATGCCGCCACAGGGCAATACCTCAGCTTCTCGGGTGGATTCAAGACCGTGGTGCGCGATACGCCTACTGCCAACGAGCAGCTGCACCTGATGAAAGGCCGCGTGAAGGTGGCTCATGGCGGAAAAGCACAGCGTGGCTTCTGGCTGGTGCACCCCACGGGAACGATGACGCCCAACTGCATGCAGGCCAATGCCAACGGCGCCCTGGGGTCGGCCACATTCAACCTGGCCAACACGTCGACACGCCAGCGCTGGCTCATCCTCACCGCCGACGAACTGCAGGAGACCACCGGCATGGAGGCTCCCACCATGGAGCAGAACATATCAAAAGAAATATGTATCGATGGCATCTACACCCTTGATGGCCGTCGCCTCAACACGGAGAAGGCCCAGCTGAAGCCAGGCCTATACATCATCAATGGTCGCAAGTGGGTGGTGAAGTAATTCCCGCCCCTTCCTTCCTGTCGCATGCCGCCGTGCGCCGACCATCTCGTTGGTGTTACACAGCCGCTGTGCGCCGACCATCTCGTCGGTGGTGCTAAGCGCACCCCCTCTTCTATGTGGCTATCACTTTGAACCTCACCCTGAACGAGCGCTCGCTCTCGTCCCAGTTGGTGCCCAGCAGTTCAAAGTGGCCTATCTGCTTCGTGCTCCTCACGTGTCGCCCTATGCAGGGGCACACGTCGTAGTCGCCGATGCGCACCAGTCGGATGTCGTCGCCAGCGTCGGCGGGCAAGCGATCCAGGCTCACGCCGTCGGGCAGATGGTGGCGCGTCGCCATCTCGAAGCTCACGGGCAAGTCCTGCTCTATCAGCTCGTTCATTCGCCGCTCAATCTCTTTCTCCTGCTTGCGGTCGGGTTTCTGGCTCAGGTGGAAGCTCATCTTGCTCTTCTTTCGTTCCACATGGGCGTTGTAGCTGCGTTCGCAACCAAACATCCTTATCATCGTCTGGTTCAGCAGGTGCTCGGCAGTGTGGGCAGGGGGAAACGCCGTGTCGCGCTCCTCCATCATGCCCCAGTCGGTGTCGTTTCTTGATGCCATATCACTATCGTTGTCGCTATTCGGGTGCAAAAATACTAAAAAACAACCGAGAAAACGAAAGAAAATACCGTTTTTATTTGCGGCATTCGGAAAGAATGAGTAACTTTGTGCCCAAAATAAGAATAGATTTGTATATGCAAAGCTTAAAATTGATTTTTTCGGCTTTTCTTGTCTTATGTTTGGCTGCTTGCGGCTCTTCGGCAGACAAAGGCGACAAGAAGGCGATGAAAGTGGGTCCTGGAATGCCCATCAACGCGGAGAGCTTCCCCGATGTCAACCTGCAAAAGTTCTTCTTGGCGCAGGGGTATGGTGCCGATGGTGCCATCACCGACCAAGAGTTTGAGTCGGTCACTATGCTCGACCTCACTGGCATGCAGCTCCAGTCGCTAAAGGGCATCGAGCGCTTCCCACACCTCACCGTCTTGAAAGTAACCAGCAATCTGCTGCCCGAACTTGTCATGCCCGTCATCCCCACGCTGGAGGTGCTCTATTGCGCCGACTGCGGCATGCAGCGCATCGACCTGAAGGGATGCTTGCAGCTACGTGAATTGCATTGTCAGGAGAACAGCCTCGACTCGCTCATCATCAACGAGATGCCCCAGCTGACGCTGGTAGAGGCCAACAACAACCGCATGAAGAAGGTGGCCTTCGCCAACTGCCCACAGCTGCGCTCCATCAACCTGGCTTCCAACAAGCTGTCGGCTGCCGACCTCAGCCAGTGTAGCGCCTTGTACGACCTTGATGTCACTGACAACCCCTTGCAGATAGAGAATGTCGACGTCGACGCCTTTGTGAAGAACCTGCCAAAGGCCACTGCCACCCCCGACTCATCCTCCGTTCACAATGCTCCCACCATTGTCGGTCTCGACGAGGGCAGCTTGAGCAACAACAACAAAAAGACGCTTCAGCTGAAAGGCTGGACGCTGAAATAACCCCTATCACTTTCCACTCTAAGCGCGACTTGCATGCACCCATGCGGCCGCGCTTTTTTCGTTTAGGGGAGCCGCATGTTAAGCTGGTGTCCACGGCCAAAATCTTACACCTGACAGCTGACAGTTAAATATTTGCACCGTGTCTTCCCAGATTTTCTAGAATTTCTAGATTTTCCAGATTTTCTAGAATTTCCAGATTTTCCAGAATATCTGGAATCTCCGGTATTTCCGGCTACCCCGGAATCCCCCAATGATTACGTATTGCGCGGAGTCTGCAGGGAGCTCTCCGCTATGGCACGAGCCACGGTGTGGGCGGTGGTCCATGCTGCCTGCAAGTTGAATCCACCCGTGATGCCATCCATATCGAGCACCTCGCCAGCAAAAAAGAGGCCAGGCCGGGTGCGGCTCTCCAGCGTGTTGGAGTTGATGGCACTGAGGGAGATGCCGCCGCACGTCACGAACTCGTCGTGATGGGGCGCCCTGCCACTTATCAGGTATTCGTCGCACACCATCACATTTGCCAGTCGGCGCATCTCCTTCGCGTTCAGTCCTCCCCATTGGTGCTCTGCCCGCTGTCCCAGTGCTTTGGTGGCCAGATGGCTCCACAAACGTTGCGGCAGTAGAGAGATGGGCGACTGGTGGGCCACGCATCGGCGGGCGCACTGCTTTCCTGCTGCTGCCACGGCTTGCAGGGCGCTGTCTTCGTCGGCATTCACCCAGTTCAGCAACAGCTGACTGTGGTAGCCTGCTTCGGCCAGGTGGCGTGCCGCATAGCTCGATAGGCGCAGGATGCACGGTCCGCTCAATCCCCAGTGGGTGATGAGCAGCGCGCCCTGTGCTCGCAACTTGGTGGCGGGGAGTATGGCGCGCACTTGCTCCACCACCAACCCCGTCAGCTGGCACAGTCCTTCGTCGGCAATGCCCAGCGAGAAGAGCGATGGCACGGGCGGTTCCACGTCGTGTCCCAGCCACAGCAATCCCCCCGCCTTTGGTTGTCCGCCCGTGGCTATGCACACATAGTCGTAGTCGGAAAGGGCGTCGAGCGATGCGATGCGGATGCCCGTCTTGATGTTGATGCCCAGCCTATTCGCTTCGGCCAAAAACAGGTGGATGATGGTGTGTGAGTCTTGCGAACGGGGAAAGACGCAGCCGTCGGGCTGAGCCGTCAAGGCCACTCCACGCTGCTCAAACCATTGCCACGTCTCCTGGTGACCGAAGTGCTTCAACAGTCGATTCATCAGCCGGTGGCCGCGAGGGTAGGCTTCCTGTAGGGTGCCAACATGCTGGAAGGTGTTGGTGAGATTGCACCGTCCGCCCCCCGACACCTCCACTTTGCGCAGCACGCGGGTGCCGCTCTCCAAGATGTCCACCTCCATCTGTGGGCACATCTCCTTCAGGTTGATGGCCAGGAAGAACCCGGCCGCACCCCCACCTACAATTGCTGTTCTCATTCCTCATTTGTTTGTTACCCTGCAAAGGTACGAATAAGAACGCAGACCACCAAACGAAAGAAACAATTATCGCATCTCCAAGGCTTTTGGGTTCTTCCTAATTGTCCTTTGATGCCGTTATGGTGTATTTAGACCACTTCCAACAAGGAATAGGGAATGGCGGAGCGGGAAAAACAACGTGCTTTTTTGGTTGGCAGCGTTCGCCGCCATTATTGGCAGCGCCCGCTGCCAATGATGGCGGCGGGCGGGGACAATGATGGCAGCGAACGCTGCCAACCAGTTTTTGAACCGTTGTAGTATTGTTGTCCTTCAGAGGCTGATAGGGTGGGGTGGCACCTGATTATTCCTTTTCTGCCTTTTCATTGGTTTGAAGCGATTGTCGGCTGCTCGTTTCTTTTCTTTTGCTTTCGCACGCTTGTCGTAGAACGTCATTTTTAGTGATTCGGCGTCGATTCTTCAAAAAAAGCTTTGCCGTGTCAATAACTTTTTGTATTTTTGCACTTTGTTATGAAATGACAAAAAAATGACAAATAATAACCAATGATGAGAAAACTATTCCTTTTTGCCATGCTGATGCTTGTAGGCCTTAATGCCACCGCACAGCGACCTGCCATTGCGCGCGACGCAGCTCTGGAAAAGAAAGTGGAGAAGACCCTGGCCAAGATGACCCTCGACGAGAAGATAGGGCAGATGCTGGAGTTGAACTTAGACATCATGGGGCGCCGCGAGCCGGGCGGCGGCTGGCAGCTGAACGAGGCGGTGCTCGACACGCTGCTCTCGAAGTGGAAGGTGGGCAGCATCCTGAACGCGCCGGGGCACGCACTCACAGTGGAGCAATGGCAGCGCTGGATAGGCATCATCCAGGATAAATCGATGAAGTATCTTGGCATACCCGACATCTACGGCCTCGACCAGAACCACGGCGTCACCTACACGCAGGGAGGCACGCTCTTCCCACAGCCCATCAACCTCGCTGCCTCGTTCAACACCGAGCTGGCACGCACCGGGGCTGAGATTTGCGCCTACGAGTCGCGTGCATCCAATTGTCCTTGGGTCTACAACCCCGTCACCGACTTGGGACGCGACCCGCGCTGGAGCCGCATCTGGGAGAGCTTTGGCGAAGACCCCATCGTGAACGCCCGTATGGCCGAGGCAGAGATACAAGGCTACCAAGGCAGCGACCCCAATCATCTTGGAAAGTACAACGTGGCGGCTTGCATCAAGCACTATTTTGCCTACGGAGCACCCTTCACTGGCAAGGACCGCACGCCAGCCTACGTGTCGCCGCAGATGCTGCGCGAGAAATATTTCGAGCCTTTCAAGGCTGCCATCCAGGCAGGTGCGCTGACGCTGATGGTGAACTCGGGCAGCATCAACGGCATGCCCGTGCACGCCAGCTACGAGTATCTGACGAAGTGGCTGAAGGAAGACCTGCTATGGGATGGCATGATTGTCACCGACTGGGCCGACATCAACAACCTGTTCCAGCGTGAGCGCGTGGCCAAGGACAAGAAAGACGCCATCCGCATCGCTATCAATGCTGGCATCGACATGTCGATGGACCCGTATAGTGTCGATTTCTGCATATTGCTGAAGCAGCTGGTAGAGGAGGGTGCCGTGAAGATGAGCCGCATCGACGATGCCGTGCGCCGCATCCTGCGCGTGAAATATCGCCTGAACCTCTTCGACCAGCCCAACACGGGCGGGAAGGGCTACGAGAAGTTCGGCTCTGCCGAGCATGCCGAGAAAGCCCTGCGCGCTGCCGAGGAGGGCGAGGTGCTGCTGAAGAACGAGGGTGGGCTGCTGCCTCTGGCAAAGGGGAAGAAGATTCTGCTCACAGGACCTAATGCCAACCAGATGCGATGCCTGAACGGAGGATGGAGCTACACCTGGCAAGGCTCGAATATTGAAACTTTTGCAGAGAAGTACAATACGCTCTACGAGGCTTTCTGCAATAAGTTCGGCAAGGAGAACATCATCTTGGAACAAGGCGTCACCTACAACGAGCGCGGACAGTATTGGCAGGAGAAAACACCTGAGATAGCGAAGGCTGTGGGCGCTGCCGCCAATGCCGACATCATCGTGGCTTGCATCGGCGAGAACAGCTATTGCGAGACACCCGGCAACCTCACCGACCTGTGGCTGTCGGAGAACCAGCGCACACTGGTGAAGGAACTGGCCAAGACGGGCAAACCCGTCGTCTTGGTGCTCAACGAGGGTCGTCCTCGCCTCATCACCGACATCGAGCCGCTTTGCAAGGCCGTGGTGCACATCTTCCTGCCTGGCAACTACGGTGCCGACGCGCTGGTGAACCTGCTCAGCGGCGATGCCAACTTCTCGGCAAAGATGCCCTACACCTATCCGCGCGAAATCAACTCGCTGGCCAACTACGACTACAAGGTCTCGGAAGAGGTGGGCACGATGGCTGGCGCCTACAACTACGACGCAAAGGTGTCGTTGCTGTGGCCCTTCGGCTATGGCCTGAGCTACACCACGTTTGAATACTCCAACCTGCGTGTCGAAAAGTCGACGTTTGCTGCTGGCGACGTGCTCAACGTCAGCGTCGACGTAAAGAACACGGGCAGCCGTGCTGGCAAGGAGGCCGTGCTCCTCTACAGCAGCGACGTCGTGGCCTCGCTCACACCCGACAACCGCCGTCTGCGCCAGTTCAAGAAAGTGGAGCTGCAGCCAGGACAGATGAAGACCGTCAGCTTCAGTCTGCCCGCCAAGGAACTCGCCTTCGTGGGTGCCGACGGGCGGTGGACGCTGGAGGAAGGCGATTTCATCCTGCGTGCGGGAGGACTTCAGCAGACCATCAAGTGCACAACCACGAAGACGTGGGACGAACCAAACATCTGACAAACGAATTGACAGCATGACAGCCTGAGAAAACAAGGCAAGATGAACAACGACGTATATATTTTGGCCATAGAGTCGAGCTGCGACGACACTTCGGCAGCGGTGCTCCACAACGAGACGCTGCTCGCAAACGTCACAGCCTCGCAGGCCGTGCATGAGGCTTATGGTGGCGTGGTGCCCGAATTGGCCAGCCGCGCCCATCAGCAGAACATTGTACCCGTGGTGAGCGAGGCCATCAAGCGCGCTGGCATCACCAAAGAGCAACTGAGTGCCGTGGCGTTCACCCGTGGCCCAGGATTGATGGGGTCGCTGTTGGTGGGTGTCAACTTCGCCAAGGGATTTGCCCGTTCTCTGGGCATCCCCCTCATCGACGTGAATCACCTGCAAGGGCATGTGATGGCCCATTTCATCAAGAACCCTCCTTCAGCCCCCGAGGGAGCTGCGAAAGGCCCATTATCCGTTAGTAAGACTACAGAAGCCCCCTCGGGAGCCGGAGCGGTGACTTCCTCCCCTCCCTTCCCATTCCTCTGCCTCCTCGTCAGCGGGGGCAACTCGCAGATAGTCCTCGTGCGCGCGTATAATAATATGGAGGTGCTGGGGCAGACTATCGACGATGCTGCTGGTGAGGCCATCGACAAGTGCTCGAAGGTGATGGGCTTGGGCTATCCCGGTGGCCCCATCATCGATCGACTGGCACGCCAAGGCAACCCCAAGGCCTACCAGTTTGCTGAGCCGCACATCCCAGGGCTTGACTACAGCTTCTCGGGCCTGAAGACGTCGTTCCTCTACAGTCTGCGCAAGTGGATTCACGACGACCCCGACTTCATTGAGCACCACAAGGAGGACATCGCAGCATCGTTGGAATGGACGATTGTTGACATACTGATGAAGAAATTGCGGTTGGCAGTGAAGCAGACGGGCATAAAGCATGTGGCCGTGGCCGGTGGCGTGAGTGCCAACAACGGACTGCGGCAGGCTTTCCACGACCATGCCCGCCGCTATGGGTGGACCATCTACATTCCCAGGTTCAGCTACACCACCGACAATGCGGCCATGATAGGCATTGTGGGCTACTACAAATATCTGGATAAGGCGTTCTGTCCCATAGAGGCACCCGCATTCAGCAAGGTGTCTTTCACATAGCCTATCTGCAAACAATTAGTAAAATGTTAATTCATTAACAGGACTCGCTTTAGCGCTTTTACAAAGCGTAGCGACTAAAAGAAATATACAAGATGGATTTTGAAGGAAAGATTATCAGCAGGGAGATAAGCGAACTGCTTTGGGAGAGCGAGAAGACAGTGGCCACAGCCGAGAGCTGCACGGGCGGGCGCATCGCCGAGTCGATCATTGCCGTGCCGGGTGCCTCGAAGTATTTCAAGGGAGGCATCATCTGCTATGTCAACGAGGTGAAGGAGAACCTGCTGGGCGTGAGCCACGAGGTGCTGGAGGAGAAGACCGCCGTGTGCGAAGAGGTGGCCATAGCCATGGTGAAGGGGGCGTGCCGTGCGCTGAACACCGACTATGCCGTGGCTTCCACTGGCATTGCCGGGCCCAGCGGCGGAACCAAGGAGATTCCCGTGGGCACCATCTGGCTGGCTTGTGGCACGCCCGACAACGTGGTGACCTGCAAAGTGGAAGAGGACCATGGGCGCGACATCAATCTGGCCATCGCCACCAACCGTGCCATGCAGATGCTGCGCGACATCCTGAAGGAAGAGCAAAAGCTGGTTGCTGCAAAAAACCAAAATTCTGAAACAGACAACCAATAAAACATCCTGTCTGTTGCTTGTTGCACAGCCTTCACCTGTCGATGGCCCAAGCACATAATTATTCATTTTTCAAGGCTTGCTATGCAGTAAAAATCCCACTACGGGATTTCTCAAAAAAGCGCCACCAAATTTCAAAAAGGTGCCACCAAATTTTCAAAAGGCATCGCCTATCTGAAAATGAAAGACAAAAAAGACAATTGGCCTGAAAAAAAAAGCGGCAAAATTTGTTGATACAAAAAAAAATGACTAACTTTGCACCCGCTAAACGAAAAAGGACGCAATGAAGCAGGTCCTTTCAGCGTGCAAGGCGTTGCCGATATGGCTCAGTTGGTAGAGCAACGCATTCGTAATGCGTGGGTCCCCGGTTCGAGTCCGGGTATCGGCTCAACATCAGTAAGAGGAGGGATGGTGCATCCCTTTCTCGTTTTTAGGGGCAAAAAAGGCGGAATTAGCTCAGTTGGTAGAGCATTGGCTTCCCAAGCCGAGGGTCGCGGGTTCGAGTCCCGTATTCCGCTCTCAGTTGAGAGTTAAGAGTTGAGCGTTGAGCGACGTTTGTTCTGCGAAGAAACTAAGGTCGCCGCATTCTACTCTTAACTCTCAAAATTTAAACTCTCAACTAAAGTCTCTCAACTCTCAACTTCACTACAATGGCCGACAATAACAACAACAACCGAAGAACCACCCGCCAACAGCCCATCGACACCACGTATGCACATTTGCAGCCTCAGGCACTCGATGTGGAGCGCGCCGTGTTGGGCGCATTGCTCATCGACAAAGACGCTTACGCCGTAGTGTGTGAACTCCTCTATCCCGAAAGTTTCTACGAACCCCGCAACCAGTATATCTTTGCCGCCGTGCGCGACCTGGCCATGAACGAGAAGCCCATCGACGTGCTCACCGTGACCGAACAGCTGGCTCGCAATGGCAAGCTGGAGGAGGCTGGAGGCCCCGCCTACATTGCCGAGATAAGCAGTCGTGTGGCCAGCAGCGCACACATCGACTACCACGCTCGCATCGTGGCGCAGAAGTTCCTCGCCCGCCAGCTCATACAATACACCAGTGACATCCAGACCAAGGCCTTCGACGAGACCATCGACGTAGACGAGCTGATGCAACAGGCCGAGGGTTCGCTCTTCGAACTGTCGCAGAAGAACATGAAGAAGGACTACACCCAGATTGACCCTGTGGTGAAGACCGCCCTTGACGTGCTGAGCAAAGCGGCCTCGAACAAGGGTGCGCTTACTGGCGTGCCCACGGGCTATCACAAGCTCGACGACCTCACCAGCGGCTGGCAGGCCAGCGACTTGGTCATCATTGCTGGGCGCCCGGCCATGGGCAAGACGTCGTTTGCGCTCTCGCTGGCCAAGAACGTTGCCGTGGGCTACCAAGTACCCATCGCCTTCTTCTCGCTCGAAATGTCGAATGTGCAGTTAGTGAATCGTCTGATTTCGAATGTTTGCGAGATACAAGGCTCGAAAATCCTGAGCGGACAGCTGACTGACGACGAGTGGGATCGGCTTGACAAGCGTGTCAACAACCTCATGGGTGCCCCTATCTACATCGACGACACGCCAGGCCTCTCGGTGTTCGAGTTGCGCACCAAGGCGCGCCGACTGGTGCGCGAGAAGGGGGTGAAGTTGATAATGATTGACTACCTGCAGCTGATGAATGCCAACGGCATGCGCTTTTCGAGCCGTCAGGAGGAGGTGAGCACCATCTCGCGCTCGCTGAAGGGCCTGGCCAAGGAGCTTGACATCCCCATTCTGGCGCTGAGCCAGCTGAACCGTGGCGTGGAGTCGCGCGACGGCATCGACGGCAAACGGCCCCAGCTGAGCGACCTGCGCGAGTCGGGAGCCATTGAGCAAGATGCCGACATGGTGCTCTTTGTGCACCGCCCGGAGTATTACCACATCTACGACGACGGCAAGGGAAACGACCTGCGTGGCAAGGCCGAGATTGTGATAGCCAAGCACCGTAAGGGTGCCACGGGTATCATCCTGCTCAATTTCCGTGGTGAGTATACGCGATTCGAAAATCTGGAAGACGCCAACTTTGGCAATGCTGCGCCACCCCTCAGTGAGGGCATTATAGGGTCGAGGGTGGGCGACGCGAGCCAGCCACCTGTTGCCGACGGCGAGTTCAAAGGCGATGCCTATGGCTTCGGCGGCGCACCATTCCCATCAGCCGATGAAGACGCGATGGGAAACAATGGAGATGTGCCATTCTGACCTTCGGTTTTCGTGTATAGCAAAAATAAAACGGAATCACAGAGCAATAGTACGCTCTGTGATTCCGTTTTTCTTTGGCCGTTGAGGGCTATTGCAGTATCTCGAGTGCCTTCTTCACTATTTCGTTGTCGTCGTTGATGATGGCGTAGTACTCGCTCATGTCCCACAGGTCGCGCGCCAGCAGGGCCTTGAGCTGCAGCGAGAGCAGGGGCTTCGTCTTCTGCCATTCCTCGTCGTCGAGTGGCTTCACATTAAGCCGGGCACCCTCGCTGAGCACCGAGTCGAGCAGTTCCTGTGGTACGGTGAACTCGCTCTTGAACTTCTCGAATGCCGGATATTGCTTTTTCAGCTGCTTACGGTGGCTGTCGATGTAGCGCAGGTTCTGGTTGATGAGCACGCTCCTGGCAGCCAGCTCGCGGTGCAGCCGGGTGTAACGCGTCGTGTCGAGTGGCACAAAATAGTCGGGCATGATGCCGCCTCCGCCATAGACGGCACGGTGGTCGCGCAGGGTCTCATAGCGCAGCGAGTCTACGAAGTGAATGCTGTCCTGGCTGGTCAGCTCGCCATGCTTCAGCCTGTTCACCATGTCTAAGGCGTAGTTCTTCTTGTCGCCCTTCTCGTAAGGCTTCTGTATGCAGCGCCCCGATGGGGTGTAGTAGTGGGCGATGGTGAGGCGGATCATCGAGCCGTCGTCGAACTCGATGGGTCGCTGCACCAGTCCCTTTCCGAATGTGCGCCTGCCCACCACCATGCCTCTGTCTTGGTCTTGTATGGCTCCGGTGACGATTTCGGCTGCCGAAGCCGAGTATTCATCAACGAGCACCACCACTTTCCCTTCGCGGAAACTGCCGTCGGCTACGGCCTTATAGTCGTGGCGGGGCACCATGCGTCCCTCGGTATAGACGATGAGGTCGCCCTTGCGCAGAAACTCTCCTGCCAAGTCGGCTGCCGCCTGCAGATAGCCTCCGCCATTGCCCTGCAGGTCGAGCACCAGTTGCTGCATGCCCTGCTTGCGCAGCTTCTCCATGGCCTCTATGAACTCTTGGTAGGTGGTGGCCGAGAAGTTGCCTATGCGTATGTAGCCAACCTGTGGGCGAATCATGTAGGTGGCATCGATGGAGAACACGGGAATCTTGTCGCGCACCACGTCGAAGCGCAGCGTGTCGCGTATGCCTCGGCGCACCACCTTCAGCTTGGCAATGGTGCCCTTTGGCCCCCTGAGCCGCCGCATGATTTCCTCTTTCGACATCTTCACGCCGGCGATGGCCGTGTCGGCCACGGCCACGATGCGGTCGCCAGCCAGTATGCCCACTTTCTCTGATGGGCCTTTCGTCACGGGCTGTATCACCACCAGTGTGTCGTCGCTCATGTTGAACTGCACGCCAATGCCCTCAAAGCTGCCGTTCAGGGGCTCGGTCATGGCCTTCGTCTCCTTCGGCGTGGAATAGCTGCTGTGGGGGTCCAGCTTCTCCAGCATGCCCCTGATGGCGTCCTCCACCACCTTGTCGCCGTTGACGGTGTCAACATAGAGTGATTCGATGGCCGACAATGCCAAGTGCATCTTGCGCAACCTGTTCATTTCGGTCTGGTGCTGGGCCGTTGCGTGCAGTGAAAAGAGCACTGCGGCAACCGCCAAAATTACAAATCGTTTCATCCTGCTTGAAATTTTGTGCAAAGGTACGAATTTTTTCCTTTCTTTTCCAAGGATATTCAGAAAAATTGCGTACATTTGCATTCAAATAGAATCATCACTAAATGTTATGAAGCGAATCATACTGGCCATGGCTGTCGTAGGAGCACTATTTGGCTGCAAGGCAAAAGAGCCTGCGACGTCAGCCAATGGCGGCGACAACAAGCCCGGCATCGACGCCCCGAAAGAGAAACGCAGCATGCCGCAAGGACGTCTGCTGCGCGTCACCTATCTTTATCAAGGAATGATGATGGAGGAGTTTGGCGAATACGACCTCACCCGATTTCCCGAGGAGGGCGGCAGCAAGTTGAAGTTCCGCTACCGTGGCGACAAGGTGGCCTACGACGTGAGCGACACGCTGTTTGATGCGGCCCGGCGAATCATCGAAGAAGAGAAGTTGTACGAGCTTGACAGTTACTACACCTTCAAGTCGGAGTATCGAGTGCTCGATGGCTACCGTTGGGACTTTGCCTCCTATTTCGAGGGCAAGCAGACCGTGTCGTCGGGAGGCCGCAATGCCATGCCCAACAGCAAGGGACTCTCCATGATTAGGGATTTGCTTTTCGCGGCTGCGAGAAAATGTGTGGAAAACAACGAGCAGCCCATCAAACAATGACACTTCACATCTTTAACCCAGAACATGACCTGGCGCTGGCCAGTGCTTTGCCCAACTTCACGGCTCCGCATGCCGGTCGGCAGTTGCACCACGACTTAGCGTGGCTCCCCCTGCTGTGGGCCAAGGAGGGCGACGCCGTTGTGGTCGACGATGTAGCCCTGTCGAAGAAGGCTCTGTCAAAAAGACAGTGGCTGAAGAAGCACGTGCACGTAGACTTCGTCGACTGGAGAAACTTGGCGGGAATGAATCCCCACCGCATCGACCCCTGGGGATGGGATGCCGCCCTGCGGTGGCGACTGATGCGTAGCGGTGTGGCCGAGCACTTGCTGCCCACCGACACCGACATCGACCATATTCGGCAGTTGTCGCACAGGCGAACCGCCATGACGCTCTTGCACCAACTAAGGGCCGACCTCCCTGACACCATTGGCATCCAGCACGAGTGCTCGACCATCGACGACGTTCTCACCCAGGCCGAAGTCTATGGCCGCGTGGTGCTGAAGGCACCGTGGTCGTCGAGTGGCCGAGGCGTGCGCTTTTGCACGTTCACCGACCTCTCCACCGATGCCTCGTCAAGCGTCGTGGGCTGGCTGCACAACACCCTCGAACGTCAAGGCAGCGTGATGCTCGAGCCTTATTATAATAAGGTGAAAGACTTTGGCATGGAGTTTCTGTGCGATGCGGCGGGGCAGGTGAGCTGCCTTGGCCTCTCGCTCTTCCATACTCAGAACGGGGCCTACACGGGTAATCTCATTGCAACTGAGCGTGCCAAGGAAAGCGTGATAACCCGTTACGTCCCAGCCGATTTGCTTGAAAAGACGAAAGAGATGGTTTGCCGTCGTGCCAGCGTGCTGCTTGGCGGCAAATACCGTGGGCCTTTTGGTGTCGACATGATGCTGTGCAGCAGTCAGGCATCAGCCAGAGCGCTCTCTCTGCATCCCTGCGTTGAGCTCAACTTGCGCCGCACCATGGGGCACGCCGCCTTGGCTGTTTCGGCCATCGTCAACCGCCAGCATGACGATGACCTGCGCCACGTGATGCGCATCGACTATGAAAACAACAACTACAAACTACGCTTGAAGAGAATATGAAAACCATTTGCTCCCTTTTGCTTTCCCTCCTGCCATTTGTAGGCACGGCCCAAGAGTCGTACACGTCGAAGGTGTGGTGCCCCGACAACGGCGACGGCACCTACACCAACCCCGTCATCAATGCCGACTACAGCGACCCCGACGTTTGCGTCTCGCCCGATGGTAACGACTTCTACCTCACGGCCTCGTCGTTCCAGTGCGTGCCCGGCTTGCCCATCCTCCACTCTCGCGACCTGGTGAACTGGCAAATCGTGGGCCATGCCCTTCGTTCGCTCTACGATGGCGACACGCTGTTGCAGCAGCACTTTGCCACGCCACGTCATGGCGCTGGCGTATGGGCGCCCAGCATCCGCTGCCATCAAGGCGAATACTACATCTACTGGGGCGACCCCGACTATGGCGTGTATATGGTGAAGACCCGTGGCGGCAATCCTGCCGGCGAGTGGGAGGCCCCCGTGTGCGTCATCAGTGGCAAAGGATACATCGACACCACCCCGCTGTGGGACGATGATGGCCGTTGCTACTTAGTGAACGGATGGGCTAACTCCAGGGCGCAGTTTGCCAGCGTGCTCACCGTGCGCGAGCTGAGTGCCGATGGCACCCGCGCCATCGGCCAGCCCGTTATCGTCTTCGATGGCAACGGCACCGAGAACCGCACCTGCGAGGGGCCCAAGTTCTATAAGCGCGACGGATGGTACTGGATTATGTGCCCCGCTGGGGGTGTGCCCACGGGTTTCCAGTTGGCCATGCGGTCGAAGAGTCCTTTCGGCCCCTACGAGCATAAGATTGTGCTGGCTCAGGGCAAGACCGCCGTGAACGGCCCCCACCAGGGTGGATGGGTGCACACGGCGCAAGGCGAAGACTGGTTCCTGCACTTCCAGGACAAGGATGCCTACGGCCGCGTGGTGCATCTGCAGCCCGTCGACTGGAGCAGCGGCTGGCCCATCATGGGCAGCAAGGGCGAGCCGGTGACCACCTACCGCAAGCCGAAGACGGCCACCGCCACCACCATCGTGAACCCACAGGAGAGCGACGAGTTCAACACCCCCACGCTGGGCAAGCAATGGCAGTGGCAAGCCAACTACGACGAGAAATATGGCATGCCCACCGCCTTCGGCACCATGCGCATCTACACCCACAAGCTGGCTGCCGACTGGCAGAGTCTCTGGCTGGTGCCCAACATGCTGCTGCAGAAGACGCCCGCCGATGCCTTCACCGCCACGGCCAAGATGCGCTTCACGTCGAAGGCCGACGGCCAGTTTGGTGGCATCATCATGATGGGTCGCGACTACTCGGCGCTGGTGGTGCGACGCATGGGCGACAGCTTCCAGCTGGTGCAGATGACCTGCTTGGGAGCCGACAAGGGAAAGGCACAGACCGAGCAGGTGCTGGCCACGCTGAAGCCCACCCTCAAAGATGCCATCGACTACAAGCCAGGACTGCACGAGGACATCTATCTGCGCCTGGCCGTCGCGCACTCCACAGTCACCTTTGCCTGGAGCCTCGATGGAAAGAAGTTCACCCCCTGTGCCGAGACTTTCAAGATGCGCGAAGGCGTGTGGATAGGTGCCAAGTTTGGCTTCGTGGCCGCAGAGACCAACCCGAAAGCCGACCGCGGCTGGGTGGAAGCCGACTGGATAAGAATAGGCCCTCAAAAATAGACTTCCACGACAAATACTTTTCTTGTTATGATGAATACATCTAAAGAGATGAAAGCAAAACTAACTGCTCCCCCCCTCGGGGGGGCGGGGAGGGGGGCTTGCGTCGCTGGGTTCTTGTCCCTGCTCTTCGCCCTGCAGCTCCGTGCCCAAGACTGTCCCTCACTGCCATGGACTACCATGCCGTCGCCCAAGCACGAGGTGCGTGCCGTGTGGCTCACCGTGGTGCAGGGCCTCGACTGGCCCCTGCCGGGACGCACTCAGGAGCAGCAGAAGCACGACCTGGTGCAGACACTCGACAAGCTGAAGCTGGCTGGCATCAACACGGTGTTGGTGCAGACGCGTGTGCGTGCCACCACCATCTACCCCTCGCAATTGGAGCCTTGGGAGGGCGGCTTTAGCGGCAAGCCCGGCGTGGCGCCCAACTACGACCCGCTGCAGCTGTGCATCGACGAGTGCCACCGGCGCGGTATGGAGTGCCACGCCTGGGTGGTCACCATGCCCATAGGCAAGTGGAACAAGATTGGGGCACAGCAGTTGCGCAAGAAGCAGCCACAATTAGTGAAGCGCATCGGCGACGAGGCCTTTATGGACCCCGAGAACCCGCAGACGGCCACCTATCTGGCCAACATCTGTCGCGAGATTACCCATCAATACGACATCGACGGCATCCACCTCGACTATATCCGCTATCCTGAGCAATGGAAGATCAAGGTGAGCCGACAGAAGGGGCGCGAGCACATCACTCGCATAGCGCGTGCCATCCACGACGCAGTGAAGCAGGAGAAGCCATGGGTGAAGATGTCGTGCTCGCCCATCGGCAAGCACGACGACCTGACGCGCTACCGTGCTGGCGGGTGGAATGCACGCACGGCCGTGTGCCAGGATGCACAAGAGTGGCTGCGAATGGGGCTGATGGACCAGCTCTATCCCATGATGTATTTTCAGGGCGACAATTTCTACCCCTTCGCCATCGATTGGCACGAGCGCAGCCATGGGCGCATGGTGGCTGCCGGGCTGGGCATCTACTTCCTCGACCCCCGCGAAGGGCGCTGGACCCTCGACCAGGTGGAGCGCCAACTCAATGTGGTGCGCCAGATAGGGCTGGGACACTGCTATTTCCGCTCCCGATTCTTCACCGACGACGTGAAGGGTGTCTACCAGCTGGGCCAGCGCTTCGACGCCACGCCCGCCCTGGTGCCGCCCATGACGTGGGAGGGGAGGCCCCAGCCCACAGCACCCACCGAGCTGCAGCTGCAGGGCAACCTGCTGAAGTGGGGTGGGGCCCAGGATCGCAGCGGAGCACCCTACCTGCTCTACAATGTCTATGCCTCGCCCGACTATCCCGTCGACATTTCGCGCGCCGAGAACCTCATGGCCACACGGCTCATGGCCACACAGCTGTTTGTCGAGCCATCGGGGCTGAACTATGCCGTCACCGCCATGGATCGCTATGGTCAGGAGAGTGCTGCCGCCCAGCTGTTGCTATATGCTGGCCCCGAGTATCATGCTCCCACCATTGCCCTCACCGATGGCCGACCCGTAGCCCTGCCCGCCGACGGTTCGGTGCTCGATGCCGAGTTCGTCATCGTCGAAAATGTGCTGGGCCAGGCCGTGGCCATTCTGCCATACACCCCCACGCTCAATGTGTCGGCACTCCCCGATGGCCTCTATCAGCTGCGCTCGCTTGGGCGCAAGGGGCGCAACCATCGCATCGGCTTCTTCGCAAAGAAAAGCACCACCCCTGCACCCCCATTGGAGGGGGAGAACGTCAGCCGATGAATGCCCGACAAACAATCAACCGTAGGGGCAGACCTTGTGCCTGTCAGCAAAGGGCAAAAGCAATATTCCCCGTTTGCTGACAGACACAAGGCTTGCAATTACAATGTTTCTTTTGTTTGTTGAGGGACATCGGGTGATTGCGGATAACCATTTTTCTATATTCATCATCCCTTACAAATTTCGGTTGGCAGCGGCCGCTGCCATCATTGGCGGCGTTCGCTGCCATCATTGGCAGCGGCCGCTGCCAATCATGTCCCCGCCCCGCCCGCTGCCAACCTAAAAAGCACGCCCCTTTTCCCTCTGCGGTGCCTCCCGCTCCCTGTTTGTCGTGCGCCGCCTCTCCTGAATGCACCCCATAGATTACGCTTCGCGTCTTTCAAAAAACACGATAAAACCAAATAAAACATGTTTTTGTTGGTTTTATTTGGTTTTATTTGGTTTTTAAAAAGACCGCTCTGCGGTAGATAACACTGGGAATGAATAATACAGCATAGAGGAAAATGAATTTCAAAGGTCGTGCCCTCGCTCAATCGCCATCAATTATTATCGTGCTTATTATACCAAATAGAGTTTCCGAGGCTCTTGGCTTAACGCGAAATAATAGCGAATGCTTTTGCGGTTTCGGGATTTCTCCCCGAACCGAGTGCAAAGGTACTACATTTTTTTGAAATACTATACATTGATGACATAATAGTTTTTTGTCGGGAATCATTTCTGTAAAAAGAGGCCAAAAGGCAGAATGATAAAAAAATGATAAAAAAATAACTTGGGACGATTATAATAAACGCGAATGCGCCCCGAAGGGGCAATAAGCCCCAACACTTTAATCGTTCCAAGTTATTTTTCGAGGTACGGTTGAAAATAGGAGTTAGGAATATGTTCCAACTCCTAACTCCTAACTCGTAACTCCTAACTCCAAGGCAGTCTTAGATAATCTGTGGCAGCTCAATCCATCGGACGTAGCAGAAGTCCTGGCGGTGGGGCAGCATGTTGCTCTTGGGATACATGCGCACGGCCGACCGGTACTCGCCGGCCTGGCGCGGTGCCAGCTCAGCCTCGAAGGTGTAGTTGTTGCCCTCGCGGCCCACCAGCTTCAGCGGCTCAATGCTGTAGATGCGGTCCTCGCCATTCTTGTCGGTGATGATGTTCACCTTCTCAAGTCCGATGGCATCGTCGAGTCCCTGCTCGTCGATGACGTAGCGCAGACAGTACTTCACGCCCGTCTCCAGTCCTGTGGAGGCCACGTTCCACTCGCTGCTCACCACGCGGATGGCATCCCAGCGCTCGGATACGGTCTCCTTCCACTGGGCGATGTCCTTGGCCTGGCGATAGCCGTCGCGTGCTATCTGCTTGAAGCGGTGTGCCTCTTTCTCGTAGAACTTCGAGTAGTAGTCGTCGAGCTGGCGCTTCATGGTGTAGTGGGGTGCAATCTGTGCGATGCTGTTCTTCACCACTTTGATCCATCCCTCGCTGATGCCCTTCTTGTTCTTCTTATAGTAGAGGGGCACAATCTCGTTCTCAAGGAGCGAGTAGATGGTGGCAGCGTCGAGCTGGTCTTGGTAACCCTGGTTGTCGTAGGTGCGCTTTTCGGTGAGTGCCCATCCGGCGCCCTCGCGGTAGCCTTCGAGCCACCAGCCGTCTTTCACGCTCAGGTTCACCACGCCGTTCATCTCGGCTTTCTCGCCCGATGTGCCCGAAGCCTCGAGGGGTCGGGTGGGGGTGTTCATCCAGATGTCGACACCGCTCACGAGTCGGCGAGCCAGCAGGAAGTCGTAGTCCTCGAGGAAGATGATCTTGCCCAGGAACTCAGGGCGCTGGCTGATTTCGTAGATGCGCTTGATGAGTCCCTGTCCGGCTCCGTCGGCGGGGTGTGCCTTTCCTGCGAAGAGGAACTGCACGGGGCGCTCGGGGTTGTTGACAATCTTGGCGAGACGGTCGAGGTCGGTGAAGAGCAGGTGTGCGCGCTTGTAGGTGGCGAAGCGGCGGCAGAAGCCGATGATGAGGGCGTTGGGGGTGATGCGCTCGAGCAGGCTGAGCACGCGCGAGGGGTCGCCTTGGTTGCGCAGCCAGGTGTCGCGGAACTGCTCCTTGATGTAGTCGACGAGCTTCTGCTTCAGTGCCATGCGGGTGGCCCAAATCTCTTCGTCGGGCACGTTGTAGATGGCTTCCCAGATGCTCTGGTTCGACTGGTCGAACATGAAATTCTCTGAGAAGTACTTGGCGTAGAGCTTGCGCCACTCGGTGGCCGACCAGGTGGGGAAGTGCACGCCATTGGTGACGTAGCCCACGTGGTTCTCTTCGGGGAAGTAGCCTGCCCAGATGTTGGCAAACATCTTCTGGCTCACCCATCCGTGCAGCTTCGACACGCCGTTGACCTCTTGGCAGGTGTTGCAGGCGAAGGTGCTCATGCAGAACTTCTCGCCGTGGTCGTCGGGGTTGGTGCGTCCCATGCCGATGAACTCGTCCCAGCTGATGCCCAGTCGCTGTGGGTAGCCACCCATATACTTGCCGAAGAGGCCCTCGTCGAAGTAGTCGTGGCCGGCAGGGACGGGTGTGTGGACGGTGTAGAGTGCGCTGGCGCGCACCAGCTCCATTGCTTGGTTGAACGTCAGGTGCTCGTCCTCAATGTAGTCGCACAGGCGCTGCAGGTTGCACAGGGCGGCATGGCCCTCGTTGCAGTGGTAGATGTCTTTCTTGATGCCCAGCTTCTTCAGGGTGAGCACGCCGCCGATGCCGAGCAGAATCTCCTGCTTCAGGCGGTTCTCCCAGTCGCCGCCGTAGAGGCTGTGGGTGATGGGCTTGTCGAACTCGGAGTTCATCTCGTTGTCGGTGTCGAGGAGGTAGAGCTTGATGCGCCCCACGTTCACGCGCCACACGTAGGCGTGTACCATATAGTTCATATAGGGCACATCAACCACGAGTGGCTGCCCGTTCTCGTCGAGCTGGCGCACGATGGGCAGGTGTGTGAAGTTCTGGGCCTCGTACTTGGCAATCTGCTGTCCGTCCATAGAGAGGCTCTGGGTGAAGTATCCGAAGCGATAGAGGAATCCCACGGCGCACATGTCGACGTTCGAGTCGCTGGCCTCCTTGAGGTAGTCGCCGGCGAGCATGCCCAGACCTCCGCTGTAGATTTTCAGCGCCGAGTGCATGCCATACTCCATAGAGAAATAGGCCACGGAGGGGCGCTTCTTGTCGGGCTCCACGTCCATGTAGGCACGGAACAGCTCGTAGACGTTCTTGAGGCGCTTCATCAGCGCCTTGTCTTTCACTATGGCCTCCTTGCGTGTCAGGCTCAGGCGTTCGAGCAGCAGCACGGGGTTGTGCTTCACGTCGTGGTACACTTCGGGGTCGAGGTCGCGGAAGAGGTCGCGGGCTTCGTAGTTCCACACCCACCACAGGTTGTGGGCAATCTCGTCGAGGCACTTCAGCTCCTGGGGAAGGCTCGATTTCACGGTCAGCTCCTTCCACTGGGGAGCGTTGGCGTAGTCAGCTTTGATTTTCATATATGTACTTTTTACCTTAAAAGGTTGATTTTCGGATGCAAAGGTAGTGATTATTTCGCTAAAAAAAGAAAAAAAAGGCAATTAATTGTTACGCACCAGCCAAAAGTTGACCTAAGTTTGCCATTGGCGGCGAGCATCAAGGTGTGGCAGCACAAGTTTTATCAGAACTGTGGCCATTTCCCGTCGACACACTACCCGAATCACGGAATCTCCTGCCATTTTTACCGATGATGACATGAGTTTCGGATATACTTCGACCTGTGTAGTTGATAATTGGTTTCCGTCAGGGACCATCCCACGAAAAACGGCAGAAATTGACAAAATTACTCGATATGGGCAAGAAACAGACTTCACAAATCCGCGAGTCAGCGAGAGCCATGAGAACTTGTTCTCGGATGGCCGAGCGAGAGCGGATTATCCAAATTCCCAACATCCTTCTGTCCGTGAAGGAGGGAGGAGTCCGCGAGACTACCGAGTGTCTCGTGGAGGGTACCCCGTTGCCATCTCTGTCAGCTCAAAGATGGTGCGATTGCTTATTGCCTCTGGCAGACTGAAAGCCGTCAATCTCGGCAAGCGGATGACACGCATAAGCTTACAGGAACTTACAGACTTTGCCCAAGGGCAAGGTTGTAATGTCGTGCTACCTTCTTCTTCCCTTTCTTTTAATAATAACAAAAGGGAAAAAAAGAAGAGTTTAACTACTGCCAAGCCAGAAACGGGCAGCATAAATAAGACTGCCAAGTGCCGCATGACACCTGCCAGTGAGAAAGCCCCTTCTCGGCTCTCTGCATCTCCGCATCTGAGGGATATTTCTTCGACACAGCATTGGCCTTTCTGTTCAATGACTTTGATTTATCATTTAGTTCGGCCATCTTCCTGTCATATTCGGCTTTTGTTATTTGGCGGTAGGCATATAGCCTATGCAATACTTCCATTTCATAACCAATACTACCTACTCCAAGCATCATGCCCATTGCATCTTTTTCAAATCCTGGTTCGGTATTTATTCCAAGTTTCTCATTTATCAGATAGTATGCCCACCTTCGAACACCTTCACTTTCAGAATTGATATTATAGGCATTATGCTTAAAATCATAAAGCATTGTTGCTCCTTTCATCTTTTCTCCATCTTCATAGGCGACATAACTATAGTTTACGGCAACACCTATCAACTTTCCGTCTTTGTCTACTGCATAAGGATGATGGTCTTGATAGTGAAATCTGTAATCAGGATATTCTGCTGACTTGTAATAATCCTCTTCCTTTGGGAAAGTCGTTACGATATGTTCCAAGCCTCCCTTTCTTTCAATGTCCAGTAGCCATTCCCATTCTTCTGCTCCGATACCTTCGTACCAAGGGTTGAAAACGGTCACAGGCTCGTCGGACAAGAGCGGATTCTTGATAGTTATGTCTATTTTCTTTTGCAGTAATCTTTCCGTATAATTGGCATAATTATAAGCCACATCTTCATGCCTTTCAATAGGACTGGGTATGCCAAGAGCGCTTCCCATTTCCCTGCCATCGCCAGTGTATCCATCTCTTGCTATAGTCGATGTCAAGATTTGCCCTCTATCGGTTAAGTTTAAGAATCTTTGTAGTTCAGCCGCTTCTTCGTCCAGTTTCTTCATGTATATAGGGATGGCATTCATGCAGTTCTTTCCGACTTTCATCTTCTCCCTTTCCTTATCGCCCCAAGGGCCGCCATGCCTTTTCATCAAGTCGTTAAACACGAAAATTTGTTTTCCGTCTGTAAGTTTCTCTCCCTTCAGGCCTTTGATGGCTTCAACCTGAGACATTACAGCCTGCACAACTTTTAATCGATACTCTGCATATTGTCTTTTCGCATCAACCTTGCGCTGATTAGCCGTAGTGTCCTCAACCTCCACATTCTTGATAGTAAGCGTTGGATATATTGCCATTCTATTACTAAACCTATAATGGTCTTTAGGGTAATTGGGAATAGAAGTGGGAATTGTTACATCGCCAGCAGAGACACCACCAACTGCTGCTACTTTTGCTTCGTCAACAGGATAAAACGTAACGGTAGAATCCTTTATGATTAAAGCGCTTTCATAATACTCCCGTCCATTATATTCAATGAATTTTTGGGCGAAACAGGTCTGAATACAAACAAACAGACAAACAACAGAAAGAATCTTTTTCATAAGCACTGCTTTATAATAGAGTCAATATACAATCCGCGACTGATTTTTCTCTGATTAGGATGATAGACATCAAGCAACTTCATCCCGTCTTTTTCGTATACATGAATAACGTCATCGTCTCGATAAATAGGTTCAGTATCCAAACCAATCAAATCATTCTTGAACAATTCAAATGTATAGCCAAAGATGATGATTTGTGGCTTGTACATTTTGATTTGTTCCAGCAGAATGTCCCGCCAGTTTGTATATGCCCACCATATCTTCTCACTATCACTTTGGGTATATCCCGGCATCTTGCTCACATTGATATACGCGATTTTTTTTAGAACTTCTGCCATGCTTGTATCGTCACGAATCCAGTCCATGTCTTTCCATAGGCAGCGATTGATGATGCCGTATGAGACATAGATTATCTCCGTATGGTGAAGAGTTCCCGAAGCCTTGGCCACGTCAAAATTTCTTAGTACCTTTGCAGGCGATATGAAATTAGACGTATGCTATTAAACCAGT
>CADASP010000015.1 GCA_902790625.1 uncultured Prevotellaceae bacterium
CAGGGGCATTGCTGCCCCCTCGCTGCCCCTCGACTTGCATGTGTTAAGCCTGTAGCTAGCGTTCATCCTGAGCCAGGATCAAACTCTTCATTGTAAAAAATATCTTCAGATACCCCAAGCCGCGGCAATGCCGCGGCTAACGGTACCCGTTTCTCATCCGTTGGCCAGGACGACTCCGTATCAAGTTCAAAATTGCACCCTCATCACGCCACCGCAAAAAAAAGCGGCGGCATTGACGGTCATGTTTCACCCAAGAGCATTTCTGCTCCTGCTTCTTGTACTACTTCTGTCTATGTAAGCTTCTCAAAGAACTCTTTTCTTCAACGCCCCGGCATTTTTTGGCCGAAAGCGGGTGCAAAGGTACGAACATTTTTTTGTTCCCACAAGCTTTTGGGGATTTTTTTTGCCAAAAGGCGGAATATTTTCGCGTCTTTTGACAAATGTCAAGACGGGAGGGGCGAAACATCATATAAATTATTACGCCGACGAAATGGTCGGCGCACGGCGGCATCACTTGGCAGCCGTCACATGGTGTGGGGGAGGAAGGTGGCTCCGCAGCAAAAAAAGTCAACGCCTTTTTGGGGCCAATGATAAGCATCCGAAAATGGGGGCATTGCAGATGCCAGCATTTCCGCTCAAATCTGCCACACGATGTTGCCGTCTTTGTCCTCGATGCTTTCAATGAACAAATGGCCTCTGTTTCCCTGATTCTTGTATGAAGGGCTGCGCTTTGTTGTCACTGTCACCTCAAGCTGACCTGACTCTGCCCCCTCGCCATCTTCCACCTCCCAGTAGCCGTCGCCTCTGAATGCCAAAGTAATGGAATTACCCAGTGTCTTGTCGGCCTCTACGTAGAAGAAAGGCAACAGCGAGAAGAGCACACCATGTGCTGGGTCGTCAGACGGTTCTTGCAGGCTCCAGTTGATTTTGTAGATACCGTCGCTCTGTTTCTTGTCTTGCTTTTTATTGTACACTCTGTCGTAATGGTAAAACTCCTCGGTAATTCCCCACTGGGTGATGTTGTCCATGCCAGCCACGTTGACTAATGTGGAGAAGCTGTAGGTGAACAAATACTTGTACTCATCGGCCGCAAAGGGGTTGCGGTATCGTGTCAGCTGTGTGGGGGTCACCGACATGAGGATGACGTGAGGCGATGTAGCATTGTAGCTCAGCGCCTTGTCGATGGCCACAGGACCTTTGTCGCTGACGTTCTTGAAGTAACATGGCGAGAATTTCTCGTCGTCGTCCATTGTGGGCAGATAGAAGTGGTAGGCCATACCCGTCTTTAGCGTGGCAGAGTAATTACCTTCTTCTGGATAGATGTAGTCGACAATATTCTTCCCTTTCTTGAGACAAAGGGCGGGAATGTAATTCCTATTAAACAGGCGATGCATGGTGCCCAACTCTTTCAAGCTATATTTGCCCACGAAGGTCATCTCTTTCTTTTCGTTGTTCCAGATGCGGTTGACACGCAGCGACTTGTCGTTAATGGCAGGGAACCAAGGGAACTCTATGGGCTTACCGATGATGAAGGGGCCAATGGTGATTTTTTTGCCTTTTTCTCCCTCGCCGCCCAATCGCCGCAGCAGCAGATGATAGTCCATGTCGGCATCGGTGCCCACCACCCAGCGCATGTGCATACCCTTTTGGTCGTTGTGCCACGACTCGTCGAGATGAGGTGCCGATGGCGGCGTGTTGTGAGGACGCTTCACCTGGACGGCTTTGCTCCAAAGGCCGATGTTGTTCGACCAGTCTTTCGCGCGAACCTTATAATATATATATTTCTGGTTGACATTCATCGCCAGTGTGTCGATGAAGCCTTCCTGCTGAATGCCGCCCTGATTGCGCAGCAGAAACTCGTGGGTACTGTCGTTGGCAAAGGCCAGATCGAAGTAGGCGATGTCGTTGTCGGCGGGATGGCACTGCCACCTGAGCAGCACATTGCCCGAAGGCAGCACCGTGGCCGTGAGCGAGTCGGGCGGCGCGGGGGCCTTGAAGTCGGTGATGCGCACCATTTGTGCCAAGCCCATGTTCTCGTTGCCCGAGTTGTCGTAGGCCGAGATGGCCATCATGCCTGTGCGCAAGCCCGTGACATCGACCACGGCGGTGGTGTCAGTGGGGCTGATGAGCGTCGTGGCTGGTGTCGTCTTGTCGGCCAGAAGCTGCGTAATGGGTTGCCATTGGCGACCGGTGATGTCCTCGTTATAATATTGTATGACATAGCCCTGCACATCGCCGTCCTGCTTCTCGGCATTGGGGTTCTCCCAAACCACGTGGGCCAGGATGCGGCTCATGGGGTCGCTGTCGTCGGGGCGCTCCAGAACGATGTATTTCAGCTGGGGTGCCAACGGGGGTTGGATGTCGCGGGCGTAGGCGATGTGAACGGGCGACGGCGGGGTCAATTCGCCGAAGGCATCGTGAGCCATGACGCGGTACTCCCAGGCCCCGACGTAGGGAACGGAGTCGCTGAAGACGACGAGTCCCTCGTAGTCGGTCTGCTCAACCATCGAGACGTAGGGGCGTTTGTTCAGTCGCTCCCATTCACCGCTCCCCCTTTCGCGTCGTTCTATCTCAAAACTGCTATGCACCTTGTCCTCCCACGACAGCACGAACCGGCACATCGACGTGAGCGTATCCTCCACCTGCTGGTCGGAGGGTGCAGGCTCGTAGGGGCGGTCGGAGCCTCGGAAGGTCATGTCGGCCAGCACGATGACGGTGTCCTTTTGGCAGGCCAGACCCTTCTGGTCGTAGTAGGTGTTGAGAGCATTCTGGAAGGCATCGGCATCGCCATCATATTGGTCTGCGCCATACAAGCCCAGCAATACAATGGCCAATTGCGTCCCCATCGCTGCAGCCGTCTCTTCAGGTGTGCCGCCGGCCACTGCTGCGTAGCCGTCGTACATGCCGTGCTCGCGCATGAAATCCGTCAACATGCTGAAATTCTCTTCGGCAGTCAACTTCGCCATGCAGTCAACGCCAGCACCAGCCACCTGCTTGGTGTAGAGCACTTGCAGGTTGTACTCGTAGTCGCTGTTCTTGTCGGCAGACTTCGCTTTGTAGGGTGAGAAAGCATACTGAGGCTGCATGTTCACAAACGAGCTGCCATCGCGCACGAAGCGATTCGGCTGCACCTCGGTCTTTGCCCAGTTTTCGTTGCCCACCTTGCGGCTGCGCAACTGCCACGTCAGCTTGCCCTTGGTGTAGGCCTTGCCCTCGAGGTCGGTGTTGAGAGCGATGGTGGGACGTGCGATGTCGTGCATGTAAGCCTCGTCCTTATCCTCGGCATTGTTGAACAGCTTGCTGTCGGGAGCGGCAGGATATGCCAATGCCACATACTGTTGTAGTCCACCCAGAGGCTCTTCGTCGATCTGCTCCTCGCCACGGGTATTGAAGAAGAAGAACTTGTTCTGCAGCCAGCGGATGCGGTAGTCGGCCATCTCGCCTTTCTTATTCTTGGCCACAAACGTAGGCCATACCTGCTGGCCGTCCTCCACTTCGTATGCGGTGCCGATGAGACGGAGCACATAGAAGCAGCCAGGCTTGAGCTTAACGTCGGTGAAGTGGAAGCGGCTTCCTTGAGGGCCTCTGGCCTCCTCCTTGATCTTGATGGGTATGCGGTATTGGCGGTACTGGTTGTGGAAGAGATTCTGCGTTTTGCTCCAGCTGGCAGCATCAGGATTCACCATGGCAGCACGTCGAAGGCGGTGCCGTCTATGAGATAGGGCGTGAGGTCGTCGGCCACATTACACTCTATCGCCTGGCTCATGCCTGGTCCGAATGATGTGGTGATGGCCGTCACGGGCTGCTTCACATGCACGGCCACGGTGATGGGGCTGATGGTGGTGCGCAGCGTGCCGTCGGCGCCCTTCACGGTGCCCGTCAGCACCACGTCGCCAGGATTCAGGGCGTTGTAGCGCGAGTCTACGATGTCATCGCCCATCTCCCACGTCCACTCCACCACGTCGGTGGTGTTTTCAGGGGCAAGGGTATAGCAATCGTCGAGCAGCCTCTTGATGTAGGTGCCTGTGTTCACCGTCAGCTCCGTCTGGGTCTGCACGATGCTGGTGGCGGGCTGATAGATGTACACCTTGCCCTCGGCATCCATGTCGCCCATCATCACCCACACCGACACGCCGTCGACGCTGGGACTGATGGCCTTGATGGTGGCACCATTGTCCTTGAAGCTGTAATAGCCGTCGGCATCTTCGCTCTCACCTCGTCGCCAACAAAAGCTGCCACCTCGTAGTCGCCTATGGCAGCACGGTCGTACAGCGCGCTGCCATCAACCACCAGGTCGGTATAGACCACGGTACTCATGTCGTAAGCACCCTCGTCAAAAGTCCAATGGCCTTGTGCTCTTGCCGTGCTGGCGAAGGCCATCAGCGAGAGGGCGAAAATCAGTAATTTTTTCATACGCTTTTTGATTGTTTGTGTTAAGGAATTGTGAAATCTGATGCAAAATTACGGCTATTCAAACAATCTGTAGTTGTCAAAACGCGCCAAAGTGGTTGTCAATACGCGTCAAAATGCAAAAAACGAATCATATTGATACACCAACAAAGGGTCGCAACAACAGGTTCTACAGGATAGCTTCAACGATAAGGAGTCTACGAGTAAAAGGAGGGGACATTTCATGCCCCTACACCCTACAGCCCTAAAAAACGCAATATGATTAGCCGCAATCTGCCCGCAACTGACGCTGAAAGGCTACGGGTAGGCGAGCATTGTTGATGACGACCGAAATGGGGTGGATTCAGGAGATTCGGCGCACGACAAACAGGGAGCGGGAGGCACCGCAGAGGGAAAAGGGGCATGCTTTTTAGGTTGGCAGCGGGCGGGGACATGATTGGCAGCGGCCGCTGGAAATTTGTAAATGATGATGAATATAGAAAATGGTTATCCGCAATCACCCGCCATTCGGACTAACATAGCCTCTAAAACAAAAAGAAAATCGTTATTCTTTCATTTTGTCGAACGAAAGGGAACGCCATCACACTTTCTATGAACGCAACGGCTATAATTACCTTTTCAGCACTGAGTAACAGGATAGCGTGTTCAGGGGCATCAAATCCAAGCGTCCACTCAACACCCGCCTGATGTATTTTGACTTGATAGAACTGACAAAGAAGAAGTAGTCCCAAAATAATTCACAGGTCGCCTAATTGAAAACCAGCCTGATTGCTATACGAAAGTTGCCTAATCATGATGAGAGATTAGGCAACTTTCGGTTTGAAGGGATAAGGGTATGAAAGTTACAATTCAATATCGACGGGAGTTCCTACCATTGCGTGGAATTCTTCTACGTCGGTAGCTGTCAAGCCGTTGTCAACGGCCTCTTGCATATACTCTTCCCATGTCGGCGTGGTGTTTAGAAACTTACGCTTGAAATAATCACGTTTAATATATGACATAAAGTAGTATTGCTCTGCACTCGGTTCAATATCCATTGCAGCCTGAATGTCCTCCATCATTTTGTCTATTTCCTGACGGTTGTGCATGAACGGCTTTTTGCCTCGAATCCTGGCAACGGCAGCGTAGAAGAATGGAGTAGCGTCATCAAAGTTGTCTGCCTGGGCCTTTACAAAATATTCTGTGGCCTGGTCATACTTTTTTAGACGAAGGAAGCAAAGGCCAATGGAAGTGTTGAGGTCTTTGCTGTCAGGGTGCTCGGCTGCGGCAGAGCGGTAACTCAACATATATTTATTGACCTGCATTGTTGGCATGGCAGCAAGATTCTTAAACGACTTGATGAGAACGTCGCTTTGGCAGTATTCACACTGTTTGGTTTGGGTAGTGATACTAGCTCCACAGTTGGGGCATTTCATTGAAATAATTTCCATAAACTACATATTAGATAGTTACACTATTAGTTTTTAGCTTCTGTATGTCATCAATAGCACGTTCTACAAGATTGCTAATCTGGATATTGCTGGCCACAAAATCGTTTTCTGACGTAGCTTCAAAATTTGAAACCGCATCGTCAAGTTCACTTACAATTCGTGCTATTTTACTGCCCGCACTACTATTATTTAGCACTGAAGCAGATAATGAGAAAATCTGTTTTTCCAACAATTGCAATCTTTGGCTCTGCATCTTGTTGGAAATGTTCTTCTCACGGCAAATTCTGTTGTAACGGGAAACGACGAGAGACAAGCTCCCTGAATAATTGTGTAAGGTCGAGGTCTTTTGCTGTATCACATCCATTTCCTTTCCATGACTTTCAATGTTCCTATAGATAATATAGGTTATGAGGGCAAAGAATACGGTATAGACAGCCAGACATATATAAACCAGATTCAGCGAAGGGAAGTCTGCAGGCCATTCGTCAAGTGTCCTGCTCAAGCCATAACGGCTGATGAGCCGAATAATGCCCATTTTTGCAGCAATCAGATAGATGCCTACGAAATAGCAGAAAACACATGAGGCGAGGATATACTTATTTACAGTTTTCATAGTTCTTCTTCTTTATGGTATAGGTGGAACAGGGGGATGGGGAGGCGTTGCGGGGACAAAAAACTGTTGCAGGTCTGGCTGGTCTCCAGCCTTTCCCCACTGTGCCATACCTTGTTTCCATACCAAGGTGTCACGATTCATCATATTCGAATCTACAAGGCTTCTTAACGTATTCGCATCAAAAGGTCCTTGTTGAGAGCCATTGAGATAAACATAATAAGGCGAGAAAAACACGGGAGGAGGTGGAGCTGTTGGCTGTGGATTAACTATGGTTTGGCCTACTTGCTGCATTTGTCCTCCAAAGATGTTACCCATGCCAACACCCATGCCCAATCCGATGCCAGCTCCCATAAGATTTCCTGCGTTGCCTTCGTTGCCTGCCGCAGTTTCGAGAATATCGAACTGGCGTTCCTGCTGGTAGTTGAATCCTTGTATCTTGCGGCGTTCAGCTTCCTTGAGCGATTCGAGACGATTGTCTATAAGTCCTTTGACAACGGGGTCGTCCTCGTTGGGGCCAACATGTGCAAACTGGAAATCAACGAGTTCTATGCCATAAAGTTCAAACTTCCCCATAAGTGTATCTTTGATAAAGTCTGCTATCTCTGGGGCATATTCGGGAAAATCGAGCGTCGATATGTTTTGTTCGCGGGCATAGCGTTTTAGGTTCTTGTTGAGTTCCTGAACTACCATTGTGGCAAACTGCTTTACAAATTCATTTGTAGTAAACAAATGCTGAGTACCTACAAATTCATTCAGAAGCATCTGACAATCTTTCACTCTAATGCTATAGTCGCCATGAGCCCTAACAGGAATGTCAACGCCAGAGTATCTTGGGTCAGAAACGCGAATAGGCTGTGGAGTGCCAAACTTCAGGCCACGGCGTATTACCTTGTTCACATACCAAACTTCAGCAGTGAAAGGGGTACGTCCGCCAAAAGGCAAATTAATAATCTTCTCCAGCAGAGGCAGATTCTTGGCTGATATGGTATGCGTACCTTCGCCAAAGACATCGCAAACAGCTCCGCCCTTTACAAAGATTGCTTCCTGGCTTTTGTTTACTATAAGTTGTGCTCCAGTTGAAAGATTGTTGTATGGAAACTTCCATACCAGTTCGTCCGGCGCACCATTGTATTGTATGACATCGACTAAGCCACGCCGTTCATTGCCTTGGCCGTCGAAAGTCTCACCGTCTGAGCGTAATTTATTGAAAAATCCCATATTGTTTTAAGTGTGGATTGTAGTTATGGATAATCTGTCTTGTAACCAGGTTCCTGACAGGTAAGTGTCACACGCCTGATAATGAGCAGTAGCGCCTTCGGCCAAGCATATTTCCGTAATGCCAACAAGGCATATTCTGAGCACGTAGGCAAACATGTACATTGTCGTCTCAGGGATTCGGGCGCATATCGTTGATAGATTTTGACTACCATTTGGAGTATTACTCGACCGAAAATGAGAAAAGCAACGATGTGAACTGTCTCAGCAAGAAGCAAGAATGAACTTGCAGAAAGAGGCAACCAGCTTAAGCAAGCGTATACAAGCAGTTCAAACGCTATGATTACAAAGACAATGAGGAACCAATTGATGTTCGGCCGACTCAGTTCGTGATGTCTACAGTAGTAGCGTATGCTGTCCGCATCCGTCCGAAAGTCCATTCTTGTAAATTTTCCTTATGAGTTTTTCTTGTCACGCAGTAATGCCTTCATACCTTGTATTGCTTTCTCCGTATAATCATTCTTGCGAACCGAGCACTCAAATTTCTCACCATATACTTTTATAACAAACGTATCGGTTTCAATTTTGAATTTCATTTTATTACCGTTCTTGTCTGTAGCTTCTATATCTTCTGTCTCAGATGTAATGGAGAAATTAGTGACATCCTTATAGAAATATTCTTCAGTTCTTTCCTTACGCCCGTCCTCGTCCATGAAAAATGTGTTTTGATAAACAAAAAGTTGACTCTTACCGAAGAATATCCATGTCACTTGATATTTCGAAGAACGCCAAAGATCATCTTCACACTTTTTGCTAAGAGAGTCATTGTCAAATCGATAGCCTTCAAAATGTATTGGGTCGGCATCTTTCACTTCATCTTCGTCAACTCCAAGTTTGCTCATCGCTTTTTGCTTAAAGTCATTAGAGTTAAGAAAATTGCTTAGCATTGCTTCGTACTCATCGTCTGTGATTGGCTTTTTACTCAGACATGAAGGTTCGTTACAGAAATAACGGATGACTGCTTGCTGGTCCTTATTACGGCCTTTGATGCGGTTTTTCACCCAAGGAGAATCATTGTAGTGGGACATCTTCCACCATACCCAGAGAGCCACGAGGGCGACTAAAATAATAATTAATCCCATAATTGTAGATAGGTTTTTAAATTTGTGCCTATAGACTTCCCGAAATTCGGCATTTTACTATTTTAGGATGTAGGAGCCTGTACTAAGTACACATCCATCTTCACATCAACAATACCATTGAACATGTTAATGAATGCAAAGGTTAGGGCATAAAGAATGGCGTGGCCACTCTTATGCACTTACCTAAGGGGTAGAAGTCGGAAAATTGGAACCCCTGTCACAAATAAGAATGCAACCACGCCAAGGCGTGTGCATAGCTAATGCTTGTGACAGGTAGAGCCTCATTCTGGCTTTCCCTTTGCTTTTAATACGCTACTATTCCAAACAGATTTCCGACTTCTTTTCGGTAAGTGCGATTAATAAGCTCATGCATCATTGAAACCGGATTTCTCCCCGATTCCATTTGCAAAAGTACACATATTTTTTCTAACCGCCACATGTTTTGATGAAAATTTTCTGTAAATGATGTGATTTTAGTGGACAAGAGGTCATGGTGGCTATGAATAGGATTACTTTTTCGTAATTTTGCGAGTACATTTAATCATATTAGCAAACAACGAACAATAGTATTCACTCAAAAAAAAGGATTAAGATCATGGCAGACTTTGAAGAAATTTCATTTAGCTATCTTGGAATGATGTCGAAGATCCGCCAAGATGAGATGACATATATCTTTGCAGATGATTATCCGCAAAGAAGCAGAACCGACGCTTTCAGCATCGAAAAGTAAAAGACTATAGTTAAAGTGCTGAGAGTTTAGGGACTATAGTTTAATTGAAGGGCAAAAGTCGCCAACTCTCACCTCACGCCTGACCCCACGAAAATGCACATACAAGGCGAAAAGGGTCTGTGGCGAGTCAGTGGATACAGATTAATCGTCAGGCTGTTTGATGCTCTTGACATACTCTGATGGTGTGATGCCGTAGACTCGCTTGAAGGCGCGTGTGAAGTTCGACTTGTCGTCGAAGCCCAGCCGCATTCCGATGTCGGCAATGGTGGCATCAGGGTTCTCGCCAAGCAGCTGCCGCGCCTTGTCCATGCGCAGACGCATGACGTATGCCTGTGGGCGCTCATCGACCAAAGAAGAGAACCGGCGGCGGAAGGCGCTCAGGCTCATGCACATCTCGGTGGCCAAAGCACCCACGTCGACATGGCCTTCGCCGATCTGGCGGCTGATGATGGTATTCACATGGGCAAGGAAGGCAGCGTCTTCATCCATCGCAGCGCCCCCCAAGGCCCCCCCTTCAGCCCCCGAGGGAGAAGCGGGGGCGTTGGGTCTGAATGCTTTCTTCATTTTCTCATACTGCTCGCTGAGCTGCTCGAAGTCGGTGCTCAGCCCATTGAACTGGCTGACAAAGCGGCGCGTGCGACGATGCAGCAACCAGAAGAGCAGCGACACGGCAATGATGAGAACCACCACCAAGCCAATGACAATAATTAAATGCACACGAGCGCGCGAGAGGTTTGCCGAGTTCTGTGCCTTCAGGTCGTCCACCTCCATCTCGGCGCTCAGGCGCCCCATGGTCTTTGCCGCCTCTTAGCTGTAGAGGCTGTCCTTCAGGGCGGTATAGCGGAAAATGTGTTCCTGCGCCTTGTTGGGAAGACTGTCCTTCAGGGCGTTGTAGAGTCCCAGTTGCGAGTGCAGTTCGTTGTAGGGGTCGCCCATGGCCTCGAAGATCTGGGCAGCCTGGCTGAAGTAGGCGATGGCTTTGTCGTTCTGCTCCTTGTGTATCTGCAGTTCGCCCATCTTGTTGTAGGCAATGGCCAGCGAGTGGTAGTTGCCCGACTGTTGCAACACGGGGATGGCGGCATTGAGGCACTCTTCTGCCTGGTCGTAGTGGCCGTATGCCACGAGGGCGGCAGCCATGAGCGACTGCCTCATGGCCACACGGTCGGGCAAATTGAGTCGCTGGTCGATGTCTAAAGCTTTGCGGGCATAGTCGAGGGCCAGCTGCTGATTGTCGAGGGCGTGATACACCTCGGAGGCCATGCCATAGAGGGTGGCGAGGCGCAGCTCGTTGGCCGCCCGACGACAGTAGTCGATGCCCTGCAACACATACTGCTCGGCCTCCTGCGGCATGTTGGCCCCCAGATAGATGGCAGCCAGCGTGTTCAAGCTCGATGATATATTGTCGGGATTGCCGCTGCGAAGGTCCAGCTCGTAACACTCCTTGGCATAGTGGGCAGCCTCCTTGGGGTCGCCCTTGCGCAGGAAGGCGATGGAGAGCACGTTCAGGCAGTCGGCCTCCATCTGGCGGTTGTGGCCAGCGCGGCAGAGGGGCAGCGACCGTTGCCCGTAGCCAATGGCACGGTCGTAGTGCTGCTGGGCATAGCAGTACTCGGCGGCCCAATAGAACACTTGCTGCCGCAGGGTGTCGGGGTGGGTGTTGGCAGGGAAATGGAGGCGCTCGTCGGTGAGCTGCTCGCTGTAGAGCTGGTCGAAGAACAGGTTGGCCACGGCTGCTGCGGGCTTCTCCTCAAACACAGTGAGCAGCGAATCCACATCAGCCGCCGGCCTCGCCCAAATGGGGGAGGAGGCTCCTACGAGAAGGAAAAACAGCGGGATGAGCAGCCGATTCAATTCTTTATTCTTCTACAGTTGTGGGTATTGTGGATGGTGCATCTCCTTCACGGCCATGCACTCCATCTCTACGAGCCAGCCGGAGCGGCATACGGGGGCGCCTACGATGACGAGGGGCTTTTCGGCGAAGCGCTCTTCGTAGAGTCGGCGCACGGCGAGGTGGTCGGAGGGGTCGCGCAGATAGACAATCATGTGGGCCACGTCGTCGTAGGTGCATCCGGCCTCGGCGAGCAGGGCCTCCACGTTATCCCACATGCGGCGCGTCTGCAGCTCCACATCCTTCGGGTGCACTATCTGCCCCTTGTTGTCGATGCTGGCCGTGCCGCTGATGATGGTGTGGCGGCGGTCGCCATAGTCGATATAGGTGCCTCGCTCGAACGACACGCCGTAGTCGCTGGTGCGGTTCAGGTGGGTGGAGGCGTAGAGATAGTGTATCTGCTGCTGCTGCAGCCCGGCCACGGCATAGTTGTCCATCTGGGTGAGCACGCAGGGGTCTTGTGCGCGGCCGCCGATACCTGTGGAGGCGATGAAGTGCGTGTCGTGCGTCAGCCCCTGGGTGAAGAACACCTGGTTGCGGGCGCGCACCACACCGCCATAGTTCAGGTCGATGTCGCTGACGAAGAGCCACGTGCGCAGGCAGTTGTCCTTGAGCTTGCACCCCTCCTGAGCCAGCTGCATGACGTATTCGTTGAAGAGCAGACGCGTCTGGTACTCTGAGTTGGCGGCCAAGTTGTGTGCGGAGCCGTTCCACAGATGGCGGTAGGCACCGTGGCTCACCTCGTAGAGCCCGCCGGCGGTGAGCCGGGTGCTCACACCCGTCATCATATAGGCCCAGAGCGCCACCTTCGTGCCGTCGAGGGGTGGCTGCTGGATGATGCTCTTGGCGCAGTCGCTGGTGTCGGCGGCCAGGATGTCGTCGGCCTGGTTGGCGGCGTCGCTGAGGAAATAGCGTTTGAAGACGGCCACGGCCCCGGTAGAGGCGACAACAAGCTGCCAAGCGTCGAACAAGGCGTCGAGCTGCTGCTGGAAGGTGAGAAGGGGGTCGGCGATGCGCAGCATGGCATGATACTCGCCCACCCCACCCTTTTCGAATCTGAAAATCTTTGTTTCTACATTCTTGTAGCTGTAGGTATCGTTCATCGTCGTTGTTTTTCGAATTTGCATGCAAAGGTACGAATAAGCGAGCGAAAAGCAAAAGAAAATCAAAATTTTCTTTTTGCTTTTCCGAGTGACGAATTTTGCAGGGCCCAAAATGAAGTCCCGAATAACAAAATTTGTTATATGGAAGCGAAAGTACCTTCGGCGAAGCCAAAGGAGAGAATAAGCGAGCGAAAAGCAAAAGAAAACAGAATGAGTTAGGAGTTAGGAGTTAGGAGTTGTTTCGAGTTAGGAGTTACGAGTTAGGAGTTAGGAGTTACCCTCACTCGAAAGAACTATGAATTCGAAGTTCCCGCCTCGAAACAACTCCTAACTCCTAACTCTAAGGGCGTTTGCCACCTCGCACAGTTCGTCATACCACTCCTGGCCGAAGCGGCGCACAAGAGGCTCGCGCAGGAACCGATAGAGGGGCAGGTGGAGCTGACTCCCCTTGCGACGTGCGCAGTCGCAGATGACCCATCGATGGTAGTTCAACCCCACGCTACCATCGCGGAACGTCTTCTCGCGAATGGGATAGAGGGCACAGCTCATCGGCTTGCAGAAGGTGGTAAGACCTTGGCGATGAACCTTCTCCAAGGCGCAGAGGCAGCACTGGGGGGCGGTGGTGCCATCGGTCAGCGACAGGTCGTCGTAGCAAGTGAAGACGCAGTCCTTGCCCCCCACGATACTGGTGACAAGGTCGCCGTCGCGGTCGGTATAAGCCACGCCCTGACGGTCGATGACCGCCTGAGCCGAGGCATGAAGCAATGGCCACACGGCATCGAGGCTCTGCTCGATGTCCATTATCTCGTGGAGCTGCACCGGGGCACCAGCATCGCCCTCTACGCAGCAGGCACCATGGCACACAGCGAGGTCGCAGCAAAACTCCTCGGTGAGAATATCGGAAGACAAGAGTACGTTGCCAACCTGAATGATGGGGGGAATGGGCATGGGTAGTATACTAAGTGGAGTTAGGAGGTGTTTCGAGTTAGGAGTTAGGAGTTAGGAGTTAGGAGTTAGGAGTTAGGAGTTACGGGATGAGCAACGAGCTGTCGCCATAGCTGAGGAATCGGTAGCCGGAGGAGAGGGCGTGGTCGTAGATGGATCGCCAGCTGCCGTGAGTGAAGGCGCTGACAAGCAGCAGCAACGTGGACTGTGGCTGGTGGAAATTGGTGATGAGGCGACACACAATCTTGAACTCGTAGCCTGGGGCAATGATGATCTGCGTCGACGAGTGGAGGGCGGGCAGCTGATGGGCATCGAGCCAGTGCAGCAATGCCTCGATGGCATCGCAAACCTGCTGGCGGCTGGGGGTCATCGTGGCAGCGGGCAGGTCGTAGGGTTCCCACTGCGCCACGTGCAGCTGCTCCTCGGCAAGGTCGGGACGGGCCATCACCTTCAGGCCCATATAGTAGAGGCTCTCTAAGGTGCGCACGCTGGTGGTGCCCACGGCAGTGGCCTGACACTGGTGGTTGAGCAACTTTTGCAGGGTCTGTCTGCCGACGCTGATGTGCTCGGTGTGCATGGCGTGGCCTTCCATGTGGGCGCTCTTCACCGGCTTGAAGGTGCCCGCCCCCACATGCAGGGTAAGCTCTTCGCGGTCGATGCCACAGGCATCAAGCTCGCTGAGCACCTGAGGCGTGAAATGAAGACCAGCGGTAGGGGCCGCCACACTGCCTTTCACCTTGGAGTAGACGGTCTGATAGGTGGTGAGGTCGCTCTGCTGCGTCTCGCGGTTCAGATAGGGAGGGATGGGCAGCTGACCAGCCGCCTCAAGGATGGAGGCGAAGGAAGAAGCTTCCAAAGCCCCACCCCACTCGAAGTTGACGACATGGCTGGTGCCCACCATCGAGCCACGGGTGGCTCTGATGGTTATGGGGCGGCCGTCAATGGTGATGTCGCGCGAGAGCACTCCCTCCTTCCACTTCTTCAGATTGCCTACCAAGCAGAGCCAAGAACAGCGGCCACGCGACTGAAACATCTGCTCATAGTCGGCTGGCTCGTAGGGCTCAAGCAGGAACACCTCGATGAGTGCTCCCGTAGACTTATGGAAGAGCATGCGGGCACGGATGACTTTGGTGTTGTTGAACACCATGAGCGACCCCGCAGGCAGATACTGGGCCAGGTGGTAGAAATAATCATCGGTGATGGTGCCACCACGGCTGACGAGCAGACGGGAGTGGTCGCGTGGGGAAACGGGGAAACGGGCGATGCGCTCGTCGGGCAAATCGTAATGGTAGTCGCTGATGCTGATTTGCTTGGTGTCCATGATAGAAAGATGAGATGTAGAGCTATGCAAAAAGATAGATGGAGACAGTGGCCCGCAGGATGGCGTAGACCAAAGTATAGGCCATGACGGCTACCACCACGTCGATCTGCTGGTATTGATAGCCGGTGCTGGTGTAGTGGGAAGAGACGAAATTGCTGGCTACGTCGGCCGTCTTCAGCAGTTTGCCATAGACGAACCACATGGCTGTGCCTACGATGCCGCCCCAAAGCAAACCGGCCAGGATGTCGCCGGGATAGTGCACGCCGAGGTAGAGGCGAGTCCAGCAGTTCACCAGCGACCACGTCACCATGGCCACCGTCATCAGACGACTGCGGATGAGCAATGCAAAGAAGACTGCCAAGCTGAACGTATTGGCGGCATGAGCGGAGAAGAAGCCGAAGCGGCCACCACGATAGCCATTGACAATGTCGACAAAGATGCCTATTTCAGGGTCGCGGGCAGGGCGCCAACGTGCCACCAAGGGTTTCACCACCATGTCGTCGAGGCTGCCGGCCAACAATACGCACAGCAAGGCACACCCCACGGTGAACAGCACCTTGCGGGCGTTGTCGCTATTCTTGATGACAAGATAGAGCAAAGCCACGTAAAGGGGTATCCACGTGGTGGCGGTGGTGAGGGTCTTCACCAGCGAGTCGAGGAAAAGCGACTGGCTGCCGTTGAGTGCGAGCAACCATTGCTTGTCGAGAGCTATCCAGTCCATGTTTTTGACTTTAGATTTTGACTGTAGACTGTAGACTGTAGACTGTAGACTGTAGACTATAGACTGTAGAGGTCAAACTGTTATACAAATAAATTGGATACTTAGGATGTGGGGGCTTCACTTAAATGTTTTCGATGACGGCGGTCTTCACCCAGCCCTCACGACCGTCGGGCAGATGTATCTGCTTCCAATCAGTCATGGTGTCGTCAGTGATGTTGACCTTGGTGCCAGCGTGGAGCGTGAATTCATCGGTGCCATCATCGGAAGGGATGTTCTTCACAACGACAACGGGCTGCATCACTATGGCTGCGTCGTGGCTGTGGAGCATCCGCTTCTGCTGGAAGGCAAAGAGATTGCCCAGCAGGAACACCACCAACAGGATAAGCGACCCGAAGAAGGCGAATCGGCGCAAACGTTCAGCATAAGAGAAGAAATAAACCAAAAGCAGCACCACCGCCACCGCCAAGGCTCCCAGCGCCACATAAGCCCAGGCATCGACGCTGACAAGCGTCACCAGCGAGCGATACCACGTCACAAAGAACATCTCGCGTTCAGGCACTATCTTGTCCTCGGTCTTGGAACAGGCAAGCTGCAGGTTGAAGCGTATGTCGTCGTCGGAAGGCTGCAGGCGCAGGGCACGCTCGTAGCAAAGGATGGCGCACGCCATACTGTCGAGGCGGAAATAGGCATTGCCCAGATTGTAATAGAGATGGGCGCTGCCACCACCACTTGCCAACAACTTGCCATACATCTCAATGGCCTCCTCGTACTCCTCGTTGTTGTAGGCTTCGTCGGCCTGAACCTTGGTGACAGACTGGGCTGCGCTTGACAACGATGAGAGCATGAGCACCACCATGAGCAGCAGGTGAGCCTTGCCGGCACTCTTCACTTTGTTCTTCACATTCTCTATTTGCTCTATCGCGGTGATAGACAATTCGTAGACCTTGTTCATATTGCCCTGCGGGTCGCCGGGTGCATATCGCACAAACTCGCACTCGTCGATGGCTTCGATAAACTGGTTGGTGACTTGCTCGCCCACTCCACGCTCCAGCAACTGCTGACTGATGTTCTGGCGCGACAGTTGGCTCACGGGAATGTTCAGCTTGTCGCCCACATAGCCCCAGAGCGCACGCAGGGTCTCGTCGTAGAACTCGCCGGGCTTCCCTTCGCGCATCAGCTTGGCAGCCTTGCGCAAACGGCGCACCGCCACCTTGTTGGCACGACGGCCTTTCGACTTCACCACGTCGGCTTGCTGGTTGCTACGGATGCGCAACACCACAAACAGGACAATAAACGCCAGCACGAGAAGAGCCATCACGGCGAAATAGGCCGTTGACGCAAAGAAGGCAACGCCCTGGCGAGCCGACTTGTCGACACCCATCTTGATGGGGTGGATGTCGCCCTTGGTGGTGGCCTCAACGCTCGAAAAGTCGTGGACTGCCGAAGCGGTTCCTTCGCCCTTGAGCACCTCAAGGCGGAACGAGTCTGTCTGCACCGTGCGATAGGAGTGGCTGCCCGAATCATAGTAGGTGAGACGGGCAGGAGGAATGGTGAACACACCCTTGCGCTGAGGAACGGCCACAAACTCATAGCCGACGCTGCCGTTGAGGCCCTCGGCAGTGAGTTTGAAATCATCCGTTTGCTTGGTGTCGTAGGTGTCGAAGCCTCGTGGGAAGGCAATGACGGGCTGCTTGAGCATGTTCAGGTTGCCACGGCCTTCCACCTTCACCGTGATGGTCACCGGGGTGTTCTCCTTCACCTGCTGCTTGTCCATCTCGGCACTGATGCTGAAGCGCCCCACCCCACCCGAGAAATCGGCGGGCTTGTCGGCCAACTCGTCAACCTGAATGTCAACAGCGGGAGCCGTGAGCATCCTGGCCACTTCGCGATAGCCCGACGTGAAGGGGTCGAAGGGGTCGTAGGCCACATCCTCGCGCACATAGCCCTTCATCTTCTGAGCGGGTATCTGTAGTCGTCCTGCCTTCTGGGGGTAGATTACATACTGCTGCCAGTCGACCGTCACCAGCACACGCCCATTGATGGTCTCCACCTTCTTGCTCTTCTGCTGGGTGTCGTTATAAGGCTGCATATACACATTCTGCAATTCCAGATTGATGGCATCAAGGTTAATGACGGGCACGTCGGGATGCCAGCATACCTTGTAGGTGAGGAGGAACGGTTCATACTCGGTGACGCGCCGCTTGCTGGGCACAACAGAAATGAAGAACTCGCCTCCCTGCGCTGCTGAGGCACGGCCCCCCGCACCACCGCTCTGCGGGCTGTTGGCAGCAATGACCTGTACTGTTAGCGGCTGCGAATGAATGGTCTCGCCATGGGTCTTCACGCTGGCAGCGGGGATGGTGAACTTTCCCGTCTTGCTGGCCGAGAGCACATAAGTGAGCGTAAGCGTCTGCGTGGTCTTGGCGCTGCCATTCACAATGACCGTGCTGATGCTGGTCGACTGGTTGGGGCCTATCAGAACGTCGAGGGCATCGGGGATGGTGCCCAGACGGAAATTGCTGGCATCGGTGGTGTTGAGCACATAGCACAACTTGAAGTTCTCGCCTACATGCACCACAGGCTCCACCTCGCCAGTGAGTGTGTAGCTCTGCGCCACCACGTGGCTCACGAACAATGAACAATGAACCATGAGCAATGCCATCAGCACGGCCCATCGCCTACGTGTCATCATAGTCCCCATGTCACGCATATTCGCTATATCGTCTTTATCATTTATCATTTTTTATAGTCATTTAAGCCGCTGGCCGCATCACCAGTTCTTCTCGTTCTGCTGCCGCTGTCGAGACTGTTTCTGCATGCGCTCGTCGATGTTCTTTCGAGTTTGCTTCTCGCGCTGCTCGGCAGCATTGAGCATCTGCTCTATCCATTCTTGGTTTTGCTGTTGCTCCTGCTGAGGAGGCTGTTGCTGTTGCTGCTCCTGGTTCTGTTGGTTCTGCTGTTGTTCCTGTTCCTTCTTTTCTTTCTTCTGCTGGTCGCCATTCTGGTCTTGCTGGCCCTGGCCTCCTCCCTTCGGCAGCTGTCGCTGGCAGAGCACCAAGTTGTAGCGCGCCTCGTCGTCGTTGGGGTTGTTGCGCAAAGCCTGCTTGTATGCCTCGATGGCTTGTTGCAGCTGCTGGTATTTCTGCTGGTCGTCGCCACTCTGGTTGGCCCTGATTTGGTGCATCACACCCACATTATGATAAGCCATGGAGCGGCGCAACGGATTCTCCTCGGCATCGCCAGAATGGAGGAAGAGGCCAGCCATCACCGAGTCGCGACGGGCGTCGGGCTTCATGATTTTCCATTCATCGGGAAACATCGAGGTGCCCAGATTATAGTTGACGAGCACGTTGGCACTGTCAATCTCGAAAGCTTTGCGATATTGCTCGTATGCCTTGTCGCGCTGGCCCAAGTGCATCATGCGGTTGCCACGCTTCACATGGCGTCGCACATCCTTCACGCTTTGGGCCTGCGATATGGCAGAGCCGAGCAACATCAAAAGACTCAAAATGAGGTAGAATCGTTTCATCGCTTGAATAGTTTTAATTTCCTGATAGCAGGGTTCTGACGGTCGAGGATGAAGATTTCAATGATAAGCAACAGCAATGCGAGCAAGCCCACAGCTTGGAACTGCTCGTCGAAATCGCTGTACTGCGTCGACTCGGCCTTCTCCAACTTGTCGAGCGCCTCCTCGAGCTGCTTTTGCGCCGTGGCGTTGTTCTCCACATGGATATAGGCACCGCCACCAGCCTTGGCCACATCGGCACACATCTGCTCATTCAGACGCGACATCACCTGCTGGCCTGTGTTGTCAATCATATATCCATTTCCGTCAGGATTGGGCACCAAAGCGCCCTTGGCCGAACCGATGCCCAGCACATACACATTGCGGCCTTCCTCCTCATGAGCCAGGCGGGCAGCCTCAACGGCCTCGCCCTCGTGGTCCTCGCCGTCGGTGATGACGATGATGGCTTTGCCCACATGTTCACGTTGCGTGAAGCACATACTGGCCGTACGGATGGCAGCTGCCACGTCGGTGCCTTGATGACGAATCATCGAGGGGTCGATGCTATTCAGAAACATCTTCGCCGAGACGAAGTCGCTGGTGATGGGCAACTGGATGAAAGCATCGCCGGCAAACACCACAAGTCCGATGCGGTCGTTGCTGAACTTGTCGATGAGCTTCGTCACAATCATCTTGGCACGCTGCATGCGGCTCAGCTCACCGTCGCTGGCCTTGTCGACGGCCCGCATAGAGTTGCTCACATCGATGGCAATAATAGCCTCGATGCCGGCCTTCTGCTTCTGGCTGATGCTCTTGCCAAACTGAGGGCGGGCCAGCATCACGATGAGCAATGCAAGGGCTCCTTCGAGCAGCCAGAACTTCAGGCCGGGACGCCAGCGCGACACCAAAGGCATCAGCTGGCTCACCAAATCGGGGTCGCCGAACTTGCGCAAGCGTTTCTTTTGATTGCGGTAAGTGAGAAAGCGTATCAAGGCCAGCAGTACTACGACTGCCAGCAAGTAAAGATATTGTGGGTCTTCAAATCTGAACATTACGGTATCCTCCTGAAAATGGTTATTCTGAGTAGGATTTCGAGCAGCAAGGCAATGATGGCAGCCAGCACGAGGTTCTGATAGACATCGTGCACCTTGCTGTAGCGCTGTACGTCGAGCTTCGACTTCTCCAACTTGTCGATGTCACTGTATATCTGTCGCAGCTCCTCGGCATTGGTGGCACGATAGTAGCGTCCGTTGGTGGCCTGTGCAATCTTGCGGAGCGTCTCCTCGTCGATTTCGTTGGGCAAATAGAGGTGCTGCACGGTGCCGCCAATGGTCATGGGGCGCATGGCCGAGCCGTCGGCACCCACACCAATGGTGTAGATGCGAATGCCCAAGGAGCGGGCCATGTCAGCGGCCGTGAGCGGCGATATCTCGCCATAGTTGTTGCTGCCATCGGTAAGCAGGATGACCACACGGCTCTTCGCATTCGAGTCCTTCAGACGGCTCACGGCATTGGTGAGGCCCATGCCAATGGCGGTCATGTCGATGATGGCACCACTGCCTACATAATTGCTGGAGTTCTGAAGGAGAGAGAGCAGCGACGAGTGGTCGATGGTCATGGGGCACTGAGTGAAAGCCTCGCCCGCAAAGACGGTGAGGCCAATGTTGTCGTTGCTACGGTCGCTGATGAACTCTGCCGCCACCTTCTTCGCCGCCTCGATGCGGTTGGGTTCGATATCCTCTGACAGCATCGACGACGAGACGTCGATGGCCAGCATGATGTCGATGCCCTCGATGGTCTGCTCCTCCCACGAGTTGCGCATCTGAGGTCGCGCCATTGCCAGCACCAGTAGCGTGAAAGCCACAATGCGCAGCACGGCTTGCACAGGCATCAGCCTGACACGCCAAGTGCGCTGCGCCCGTTGCAGGGCGAAGGTGTCGGCCATGCGTATGGTAGGCTCCGTCTTCTTGCGCCACATCACATACCATAATATATAAGGTATGATGAGCAGCAGCAGAAACAGGTATTCTTTATTCGCAAATTCTATTTCCATGTCTTAATATAAGAGTAAGTCGTACATCATCCATCCGACGTATGCCAGCAGGGCCACTGCCGCCACAGCAGCAACGGCGACGGCGGCGATGAGCACCTTTCGCATCTTGCGGCTCTGTTGTTGCTCCTCGGTGAGTTCAGGTTTCACTATCTCCTCTGTGGGCACATTCTCCTGCTTCGTCTGGTTGATGAAGTCGATGGCACTCACCAGGTTGGCATCATTCTCGTTGATGAGCGTGGAATACTTGGCAAACTTCACCAAGTCGGCAGTGGTGAAGAGCTGTCGCAGTTCGTCGAGCGACTTGGGGTCGTCGGTCTTCATCAGGCGCTCAATGATTTCGCTGCTGGTCATCTCCATAGCGTTAAATCCGTAGCGCTCATTGATATACTGTCGCAGCGTGTCGGTAAGCCGGGTGTAGTATTCTTTCGGATTCTCATCGCTCACCATCTTCTCCGCCTTTATTTCATCGATGGCCTTCATGGCCTTCTGGTGCGGCGGTATGCGCTTGACAATCCTGATGCGGACGACGATGGGCTTCTTGCTCCTCAGCCGGGCGATGAGCCACATAGTGAGCAGCAGCAGGGCCACGGCACAGAAGCTCAAAGCCAACACCTTTCCCCACTCATCGTCTTTCCAGCTCATGGGCAACTCCTGCACGTCCTTCGGTCCATAGTATTTCTCGAAGTTGGTGGTGTCTACATCAACGGTGTAGACCTGCAATGCCAGCTGGCGTGTGGGGTATTCCTTTCCGCTGATGCGCACAGGGATGGGTGGCAGAGGATAGACCGTGTCGTTGAACGAGGTCAGGATATAGTTCACCTGATGGCGCATCATCCCGTTGGGTTCTTCCACGGCTGGTTCTTCTATGGCCTCCAGCACTTCAATGCCGCTGGGCATCAGCAGTGCACGTGGGAAGTCGACGCGCGCCGTGTCCTTGGCATGTGCGGTGACCGTGATGGCCACCTGCTCGCCCACCAGCATCTCCATGGAGCTGATTTTCGACTCCACGCTCTGTGCCATCGATGAATTGACGAGCAGCGCTGTGCAAGCCACGAGTGCCATCAGCATTCTCGTCAACCTGATTCTTCTTGCTTCTTTCCGTTTTCTATGATGGTTCATAACAATTCTCACTTTCCACATCTCACTTCATGCCCCTTCTGTTGAACAGCAGGAGCAACTGCTTCACATAGTCATCGTCGGTGGCAATGCTTACATTGTCGACCCCACTTTTGGCAAAAGCCTCCTTCAGGTCGTGCTGTCGCCGCAGCCAATGCTGTCGCCATGCTTCGCGCACGGCCTTGCTGGCAGTGTCGACGTATTGCTCATAGCCTGTCTCGGAATCAACGACCTTCATCAGCCCTATGTTGGGCAATTCGGTGGCCAGGCGGTCGTAGACCTGTATGGCACAGACGTCGTGCTTGCGGTTGGCAATGGTGAGCTGCTGCAGAAAGTCCTGCCTCACGTAGAAATCGCTCAGCACGAATGCCGTGCACCTGCGCTTCGACACGCTGGTGAGGAACTCCAAGGCCATGGCCACGTCGGTGCGACGACTCTCAGGATGGAAGTCGAGCATCTCGCGGATGATATACAGGATGTGCTTGCGTCCCTTCTTCGGGGGTATGTACTTTTCTATCTTGTCGGAAAAGAACACCACTCCAATCTTGTCGTTGTTCTCGATGGCCGAGAAGGCCAGCGTGGCGGCAATCTCGGTGGCCATGTCGCGCTTCATCTGCCGTCGTGTGCCAAAGTCGAGCGAGCCGCTGACGTCGATGACCAGCATTACGGTGAGTTCGCGTTCCTCCTCAAACACTTTCACGTAAGGGCGGTTGAAACGGGCGGTGACGTTCCAGTCGATGTCGCGAACATCATCGCCATACTGATATTCGCGAACTTCGCTGAAGGCCATGCCACGCCCTTTGAAAGCCGTATGATATTGGCCTGCAAAGATGTTCGAGCTGAGACCTCGTGTCTTGATCTCGATTTTCCTGACTTTCTTCAGTATTTCGCTTGTTTCCATTTCTTGGGGATGGGCTGTACTGCTATAGAGGCTATAGAAACTATAGATACTATAGAAACTATAGATGGCCTGGTTTAAGGCACTTCCACCTTGTTGATGATCTTGGAGATGATTTCCTCGCTGCTGACGTTGCTGGCCTCGGCCTCGTAGGTGAGTCCGATGCGGTGGCGGAGCACATCGTGTGCCACAGCACGCACATCCTCGGGCACCACATATCCGCGCCGTTTGATGAAGGCGAAGGCACGTGCAGCCTTTGCCAGGTTGATGCTGGCACGTGGCGAACCGCCGAAGCTGATCATGTCCTTCAGCTCCTTCAAGCCATAACGGTCGGGGTAGCGGGTGGCAAAGACGATGTCGGCCACATACTGTTCAATCTTCTCGTCGAGATAGACCTCGTTCACCACCTTGCGAGCCCTCAGGATTTCATCGACGGTGGTGACGGGGCTCACGCGTGGCAGTCCTTCGCCAGCAATGTTCTCACGTATGATTTTCTTCTCTTCCTCCAATGTGGGATAGCCGATGACTACCTTCAGCATGAATCGGTCCATCTGTGCCTCTGGCAGCGGATAGGTGCCCTCCTGCTCAATGGGGTTCTGCGTGGCCATCACCATGAAGGGAGCTGGCAGGTCGAAGGTTTCGCTGCCGATGGTGACCTGCTTCTCCTGCATGGCCTCGAGCAGTGCGCTCTGCACCTTTGCCGGAGCGCGGTTGATTTCGTCGGCCAGCACGAAATTGGCAAACACGGGGCCTTTCTTCACCAAGAACTTTTCGTCCTTCTGCGAATAAATCATAGTGCCGGTGACGTCGGCGGGCAACAAGTCGGGGGTGAACTGTATGCGACTGAAGGTGGCATCGATGAGCCTCGACAGGGTGTTGATGGCCAATGTCTTGGCCAATCCGGGCACGCCCTCCAGCAGGATGTTGCCATCGCTGAGCAGACCTATGAGCAGCGAGTCTACCAAGTGTTTCTGTCCCACGATGACACGGTCCATGCCAGTGGTAAGATTTGTGAGGAACGAACTTTGCTGTTCGATTCTGATGTTAAGTTCTCGAATGTCAATATTTTCTGCCATGACTGTTATATTATTTGTTTTGTTGTTGCAATCTTCTTCTCACTGTTTTCTTTGGTTCCAGCTTCGGAATTTTCACTTCCGTGCCAGCTTCAAGCTCGGTGGTGGCTTCAATGCCGTTGTACACCTCGATGTAGCAGCTCATGTCAGCACCGCCGAGCACTCTGCTGGCAATGCGCCTGGCGTTGTCGCCTTGGCGAGCCACCTCGATATGGTCGAAGCCCATGATGTAGTAATATCCGTCGCGAGTGCGGGGGTGCATCTGGTTATAGCGCTCCCATTCGGGCATAGAAGCCCCCCCTTCAGCCCCCGAGGGGGCTACTATAGTTTTTGTAGACATAGAGTCTATCGTGCCCCCCTCGGGGGGCGAAAGGGGGGCTTGAGGGGCCACTATAGTTTTGGTAGACGTAGAGTCTATCGTGCCCCCCTCGGGGGGCGAAAGGGGGGCTTTGGCGACTTTGGCGGCTTGTTGAGCCGATTTCCCCACCAGATAGCCACCAGCAAATCCCACTGCCAAGGAGAGCAGCACGCAAGCCACCCACTTCATCCAGCCATTGCTGGTGGAGGTGATGTCGTGAGAATCGCCCACCACGTCAGGCTCACTCTGCAGCGCAGCCGCCATGGGTGCAGGCTCATGCTCCTTCGCTGGTTCGGGCGTCTCCACTTCTACGGGTTGCGGTGCTTCCTCCACCATCGGTTCAAGTGTTTCCTCTTCTGCGGGTGCAGGTGCTTCCTCCACCATCGGTTCGGGTGTTTCCTCTTCTGCGGGTGCAGGCGCTTCCTCCACCGCTGGTTCGGGTTCTTTCTCCTCGATGGGTTCTGGCTTTTCTTCGTCTACGAACACCGGCTCTTCCACCTCTGCTGCTGGCGGCTCCACTTCAGCTATGGGGGCAGCGGGAGCCTCCTCGTCCACGGCATCCTCCACCACTTCTTCAGCCAGGGTGTCTTCAATGTCGCTGAACACGACCCCATCGTTCAGCACCACAGTCTCAAACTGTGAGAACGGCCGGTTCACGAGTTCCTTCATGGCATTGTCGGGGAGGAACGAGAGCTTGGAGTGTCCTTCGATGACGAGCCGCTCGCCCGTGTTCACGTTCACGCTCTCGCGTGCGCTCACATCCACTATCTTGAAGGTTCCCAGTCCCTTTATCTTCACCATCTGGTCGTGCTCCAGTCCTTGCTGAATCACACCGACGAAAGAGCTGATGAATGCCTGTGCCTTTCTTCTCGGATAGCCGTGCTTCTCCACGAGCACCTGCGCCAGGTCGTTCTGGTATATCTTAGCCATTGTCGTCGCCTCCTTTCTTTATTCTGTCTTTAGTGGTGGCAGTGGGCTTGAAGGCGAGTGTGAGCTTTGGCGGCACCAGCATGCGCTGCCCTGTCGATGGGTTCACCATCACGCGCTCCATCTTCTTCTTCACCTCGAAAGTGCCGAAGTTAGGCAATTGCACCCCGTTTCCCTCCATGAAGTTGTCGCCCATGGCGGCTATCAAGGCATTCACCATGCGCTGCGCCTCTGCTGCGGCGATGTTGTTCTTTTTTGCCAGTTCGGCCATGAATTCCTTATTGTTCATATCACGTCGTAATATCTGTCATTTCACTCTCACCGTTTCGCCATAAAGGTCGAATTCATCGGCATCGTTGATGCTCACCTGGTAGAACTTTCCGATGGTCAGCCGCTGCTTCTTGCAGGCGATGAGCACCTCGGGGTCCACCTCTGGCGAGCTGGCCTCCGTGCGCCCCACATAGTATTCTCCTTCGCGGCGGTCGATGAGCACTCTCATCACCTGCCCTATGTGTTGCTGCTGCATCTGCTCGCTGATGCTTTGCTGCAGCCTCATCAGTCGTGCCAGTCGGCGTTCTTTCACCTCTGGCTCCACGTCGTCGGCATAGTGCTGTGCGGCGTAGGTGCCATCCTCCTCGCTATAGGCGAATGCGCCCATGCGCTCGAAGCGGGCCCAGCGGGTGAAGTCGAGCAGCTGCTCAAAATCGTCGTCGGTCTCGCCAGGAAAGCCTACCATCAGCGTGGTGCGCAGACAGATGCCTGGCACCTCGCGGCGCAGCCGCTCGATGAAATCGATGGTCTCCTGCCGCGTGATGTGGCGGTGCATGCGCTGCAGCATGTTGTCGCTGATGTGCTGCAGGGCCACGTCGAGATAGTTGCACACATTATTATATTCGCGCATCACGCGCGCGAGCTCCCATGGGAAATGGGTGGGATAAGCATAGTGCAGACGTATCCACTCCACGCCCTCCACCTGCGCCATCTGCTCCACCAACTGTGCTATGCGCTGCTCGCCATAGAGGTCTATTCCGTAATAGGTCAGTTCCTGTGCCACGACGTTCAGCTCCTTCACGCCCTGCGCCACCAGCCATCTCACCTCCTGGAGTATCTCTTCCATGGGTCGGCTCTGGTGACGGCCGGTGATGAGTGGTATGGCGCAATAGGCACAGCTGCGGTCGCAACCCTCGCTGATTTTCAGGTAGGCATAATGAGGAGGGGTGGTTAAGACTCTTGGAGCCATCAGACCCACCCCCAGCCCCACGCTCAGACCCACCCCCAGCCCCTCCCTAGAGGGAGGGGGGCATATAGACCCCACCGCCCCCAAGCAAGCGGCAGAACTAACCGCTCCCCTCCCTCTAGGGAGGGGCTGGGGGTGGGTCTGAGCGTGGGGGTGGGTCTGAGCGTGGGGCTGGGGGTTGTTTTGTGGATGGGCCTCCAAGTCTTTCAGCAGTTCGGTATAGTTGAATTTGCCATACCAGCCGTCGACTTCGGGAATCTCTTCTTCAAGCTCGGCAAGATAACGCTCCGACAGGCACCCCATTACGTAGAGCTTCTTCAGCTTTCCTTCGTCCTTGCGCTGCACCTGCTGCAGGATGGTGTTGATGCTCTCTTCCTTGGCATCGGCAATGAAGCCGCAGGTGTTCACCACGCAGATGTCGCCCTGCGGGTGGTCGCTGTCGTGCGTCACCCGGTAACCGTGAGCCTCGAAGAGGCCCATCAGCTTCTCCGAATCCACCAGGTTCTTCGAGCAGCCCAAGGATATGAAATCGACGGTGGTCACGATTTGAACAGAGAGTCAACAAATTCGCGACGGTCGAAGAGCTGCAGGTCTTCCATGCCCTCGCCCAGTCCGATATATTTCACTGGCACCTTCAGCTGGTCGCTGATGCCGATGACCACGCCACCCTTGGCCGTTCCATCGAGCTTGGTGATGGCCAGCGATGTGATTTGCGTGACGGCAGCGAACTGCCTGGCCTGCTCAAAGGCATTCTGCCCTGTGGAGCCGTCGAGCACCAGCAGCACCTCGTCGGGAGCCGTCGGCAGCACCTTCTTCATCACGTCCTTAATCTTCTTCAGCTCGTTCATCAGACCCACCTTGTTGTGCAGTCGCCCGGCCGTGTCGATGAGCACCACGTCGGCACCATTGGCCTTGGCGCTCTGCAGGGTGTCGAAAGCCACGCTGGCAGGGTCGCTGCCCATCTGCTGCTTCACCACGGGCACGCCCACGCGCTCGCCCCAGATGCTGATCTGCTCCACGGCAGCGGCACGGAACGTGTCGGCGGCACCCAGGTACACCTTCTTGCCAGCCTGCTTGAACTGCCAGGCCAGCTTGCCGATGGTGGTGGTCTTGCCCACACCGTTCACGCCCACCACCAAGATGACGTAGGGCGAAGTGCCGTCGGGCACAGAGAGGGCTGAGCCGTCTTCGTGCTCTTCCAGCAGAGCGGCGATTTCATCGCGCAGGATGCGGTTCAGCTCGCCCGTCGACACATACTTGTCGCGGGCCACGCGCTCCTCGATGCGCTTGATAATCTTCAAGGTGGTCTCCACCCCCACGTCGCTGCTGATGAGCACCTCCTCCAGGTTGTCGAGCACGTCATCATCCACTTTCGACTTGCCGGCAACGGCACGCGCAAGCTTGTCGAAAACCGACGTCTTCGTCTTCTCCAAGCCCTTGTCAAGGGTCTCCTTCTTCTTCTTACTGAAAAAACCAAACAATCCCATAACAATAATAATACGTATTACGAAGTGCAAAAGTAAGCAATATTTCCGACTCCTGCAAAGATATTACAATTTCTTAACCGCCTTTTCACATTAGCTAACTATTCGGCACGCTCTCCGCAACAACTAAGTCCCACGTTTCCTACGACAACGAATTTGACGAATTGAACGAATTATTATGACGGTTTACCCTGTCCTACGCTTCCTACGACAACGAATTTGACGAATTAATCGAATGATGATTATCCGCATTCACTATATAGCCTCCCGCGCTCAGCTGAACTTGCGAAACCCGAATACATGAGTCCACTTGAAAAAAGTTCACAACCAATCAAGACAATACGCAGTGCAGCGCATTGTCTTTTCACTATTGCTACCATATCGCGTCTTTTTCAATGACTCAAGGTCAAAAAATGATTAGACCAGCCCGAACCATGATACTATTTTTACGAAAGAAATTGACAAAACGGCCATATTACCCCTTCAAAACTCGAAAATTCTGCGCGAGAAAACTTTTGGTCGAAAATTTTTGAGTTTTGAGGGGTTTTATTAAATGATTAACAATCAGACATTTGGAACTTATTTAACGAAAAATGGTGTTTGCTGGCTTTCAAAAGTCAACGCCGAAAAAAAATTTGGCGTTGCCGTTTTTTGCCACGGCGTTCTTACAAATACGTGAAAAGGCATCAAAAATGAGCAAATAGCATGCACAAAACAGTATGGTGTGTGCAAAAAATTGGCTTTTCCCCTCGTTTTTTCATCAGGCGAAGGTTGAACAAGGCACCCAAATGGGCATTTTTCCTGCCAGAATGCATCGCCGCCGTGAACAAATTTCCGTGCTGCAAAGTTGCAAAGACGGTGGTATTTTTTTGATGATCCCAGTCACTGAAAGGATATGGGCCGATGTCGCTCACATCCATCTTTCCATGGGCTTCTTGCTCTCGGCTATTGAGACTGGACGCTTTCAGCGTCCTTTTCACCTGATTGCGGATAATCATTTAATTTTATCGATAAACACAACTTTTTTATACGACAAAAAATATTTTTTCAGCCGTAAAGTTTATTTTTCAGTAAAAAAAAGCTTGAAAGTTTTGTTCTTCCAGTTTTTTTCTCTATATTTGCAACGCGTATTGAAGCGCAGACATTTTTTGCTCAAATTCCATCTCGAACTAGCACCTCGGAAAGGAGTAAAACGAGCAACACCTACATATATTGGAGTGCATACTATGAGTGTGTTCCTCCGTAATATGTAGGGGCTGTGCTAGGCCTGAGATGGATATGGCAGGGATACACTCTTTCCGTGTTAGTTGGTTCTTGTTTCTACTTGTAACGATGATTCATGGTAAATGCGAACTGCTGAATAATCGGGGAAAATCGGTATTCACTTTAATCAAAACTATTATGAAGATTCAAAAATTATCATTATTGCTGCTGGCACTGATAGTTAGTGCTGGTGCGGGTGCCTATGATTTCTCAGAGGTAGAAACAACTTATGGCACGGAACTGTTCTTTACTGTCAATGACGATGGACAGAGTGTAAGCCTTGTTCAGGGGCCTGATCCCTATAATGCATCCATCATTCACATTCCTTCGAATATTGAGCACAACGGCAAGAGCTACAAAGTGACTGCCATCGCACCTGAAGCGTTTGCCAATAACAAAAACATCAGTTACATCGAATTGTCAGAAAATTTGGAAACAATCGGCGGGAAAGCGTTCTATTATAGCAACATTAACACGATTGCCAACCTTCCAACAAGCCTTAGAAGTATTGGAAAGAATGCATTTGAGAATTCCAACCTGTCGTCAATCAATAAAATAGACTACAATAACTACTTGAATGAGGGACTGGAGTTTATCGGTCAAAGGGCATTTTATAATTCTAAACTTAATAATATTACCATTCCTAATTCGGTGACAATAATTGACGAAGGAGCTTTCTATAATACGCCATTAACTGAAGTTCACCTTGGCACAGGCATCAAGCAAATCAAAGACGATACTTTTCGTGGCTGTAAAAACCTTTCTTCAATCGATTTGCCAGAGGGTATCGAAAGCATCGGCTCGGGCGCTTTCCGTTGTACCAATTATGGTGAGTCTGATCTTCGGAATGTGCATTTCCCATCGACTTTGAAAATCATTGGGAGTGAGGCTTTTCTGGGTACTATGCTTTCAGCTGTAGTCTTGCCAGAGGGTGTGCAAACTATAGGCAAAAGTGCTTTCCAGAGTTGTGACCTCCTCGAATCATTCGTTTTCTCAAAGGCATTGACAGAAATACCTGCTTATTGTTTGAGAGGGTGTAAGAAACTGTACGATGTAACAATCTATGAGGGGGTCACCAAAATAGGCGAATGGGCTTTTTATGAATGTTCCTCGCTGAGTTCAATCAAATTCCCTGATAGCGTTAAAGAGGTGGGGGAATATGTATTGGCACACACGGCCATCAGCACATTTACCTTCCCTTCGAATCTTTCTTATGTTGGTGAAGGGATGTTTTTGGGTTGCAAGAACATCATCAACTTCACCATTCCCAGCACCATCAATGAGATTAAGGAATCTGCATTCAGTAATTGCGAAAATATGGAGACTATCCACATCGCAGAGTCTGTAACAAAGATTGGAGAATATGTTTTCTTTGGTTGTTCAGCTCTTGACAATGTAGTGTTGCCTGCTGAGATTGAAGTCATTCGTGCTAATTGTTTTTATGATTGCAGTTATTTGCACCATATCACCCTTCCTGCAAACTTGAAGACCATCGAGCGTTATTGTTTCCGTGGTTGTTCATCCCTGTCCAGCATTGACATACCAAAATCATTGGAACAAATCCTCGAATTTGCCTTTCAAGATTGTTCTGCTTTGGAAAAGGTCACCTTGCCATCCACACTTAAACGGCTGGACGATGAATCGTTCAAGGGATGTTCTATGCTAACGGAAATGCACCTCAACAGAGCTATACCGCCGGCAGTAAGAGGAGCCCGTAGTGACGGAGGCATGCGTGATGGCATTGCTGGAAAGGACAATATTTGTGTGTTGTATGTGCCTACTGGGAGCAAGGCTGAATATGATGCACTTTCTGAAACCTACTTCAGGAACTTCAAAGATATTGTTGAGGAAGACGTGGATGGCACGGTTTATTATCAACTTAGTTTTAAATCGGATGGTAACGGATCCTTCCTGGTAAATGGTGAAAATGTGTCAAGCACGTATGTCATAGCGATGAAGAGCAATGCCGCCATTACTGTTGTTCCCAAGAAAAACTATCATCTGGCAACGTTGAAAGTTGATGGCAGAGACCGCACCGCTGAAGTGGTGGACAACATTTACTTACTGGAGAATGTTTTGGAGAACTACACTATTGAGGCCACTTTCGATGCAGATCCAGTCATGCTGTACGTCCAGACAGGAAACGGTGGTCAAGTAGGTGTAAACGTGATGCGTGGTGAGACACATACTTGCACCATCAGTGTAGAGAGCGGCTGGCAGGTGAACACTGTGCTTTTCAATGGTAGTAATGTCACATCGAAGGTAGTTGACGGCAAATACACCACTCCGAAACTGACAGATGATGCTCTGCTTATCGTTACGTTTGAGCAGAGCAGTGACCCGTCGAGAGTACTGGACATAGCCGATGATGGGGGAATGAAAGCCTATGCTACTCCCGATGGTTATTTGCATATTAGTGGAACAGAAAAAGGAGAAAGGGTAGAAGTGGTGACGGCAGACGGAAAGAGGGTGACGACATTTGTCTCTGACGGACATCCCAAGCAGTTGCTCCTGCACACACATGGAATCTACATCGTGAATTCCAGCTTAAAGAATATTAAGTTGAGCTATTAATAGTTACCTGTTTTTTTCTGTAGTTAAGGAGTATTTCGCTTCAGATGTTTCCTTAACTACTGAAATATGCTGCTCTTTGTCTTTTCGCTTTGGTATTATTTGACGAAGAAAGCTGAGGTTCACTAAAACGTATAATTTTTTCGCAGTAACCATCCCATTTTCAGCGATAATGGGATGGTTACGTTTTATCGTTCCACGTCATGAAATAAACTTTTTTTCATGGCTTTTTGACAATATTGGCGGCGCTTCTCCATGTTACCCACATATTTTCCCCCCCGACCCCTAATATTTGCTTAAATGCTTGGATATTTGACATTCCTTTTGCAGGAAAGAAGAATAGTTGTACCTTTGCAGATAGATTTACAGAAAAAACCTACTTTACATCAACATTTATTAACTAACAAAAACTTTATGAGAAACTCGAACGAACGTATCATGTTGAGTGGAGGGAGGACTACACTCCGTCGGCTCATGTTCTTGTTGCTCGTCTTTGTGTGCTCCATAGGAGCGTCGGCACAAAGCCGGGTGACAGGTAAGGTTGTGGATGCCAATGGCGAACCCGTGATTGGCGCCAGCGTGATGGTGAAGGGCACCAGCAATGGTGTGGTGACTGATTTGGATGGCAACTACTCCATCAGCAATGTCCCAGCAGGTGCCAGCCTGAACATCTCGTATGTGGGCTATCGCACGCGCACCGTGGCTGTTGACGGCAAGAGCCTGCTGAACGTGACCATGGAGGAAGACCGCCAACTGCTCGACGAAGTGGTCGTGGTGGGCTATGGAACCCAGAAGCGCAGCGACGTGACGGGTTCGATGGTGAACATTGGCGAGGAGCAGCTGAACACCCGCCCCGTGAACAACGCCTTCGAAGCACTGCAGGGCAAGGCCGCCGGTGTTGACATCACCACCAATGAGCGTCCTGGCCAGCTGGGCAGCATCCGCATTCGTGGTGAGCGCTCCATCGGTGCCACCAATGCACCACTCTATGTGGTCGATGGAGTGCCCTTGATGTCGGCTTCGGCCATTGAGACCCTGAACCCGCGCGACATTGAGAGCATCGACATCCTGAAGGACGCATCGGCCACAGCCATCTACGGTAGCCGTGGTGCCAACGGTGTGGTGCTCGTCACCACCAAGCAGGGAAAGGCTGGCAAGATGCGCCTCGACTATACAGGCACGATGACCATCTCGAACATTGTAGACCGTTCGCCTTCGATGAGTGCCCAGGACTTCATCAATTTCCGTCGCTGGGCTGCCTACAACCTCGACCCCACGACGTATGCACACCCCGACCATCCCACACAGGCCAACGACATGCTCATCTTCGACAGTGCCCTCGACGGACAGACCTCGCGCGACAACGTGATGAAGGGATGGGCCAGCGGCTCGTGGGACCCCTCGAAGGTGACCAACACCGACTGGACCGACTATGTGACGCAGACTGCCGTCTCGCACGAGCACACACTGGCAGTGAGCGGCGGCTCCAACGACATGAACGCCTATGGCTCGTTCGGCTACCTGAGCAACAAGGGTACGCAAAAGGGCCAGTGGTACGACCGCTATACCGGCAAAATCAGCGTCAACATCAAGCCCACGAAGTGGTTCTCGATGCAGGCATCCATCAATGCGTCGTGGCAGGAACAGGACTATGGCATGTCGACACTCGGCGGACGCTCAGGCTCAGTGCCCGATGCCATCTATGGCACAGCTAAGGCCATCTACAACATTGCTGTGCCCTTCGACGCCAACGGCAACAAGGTAATCAATCCTGGCGGTGAGTCGGGCATCTACTCCATCATGGACGATTGGAACCACTCCACTCAGAAGTCGCAGGCCTTCCGCGCCCTCGGCAACTTCTCGGCAACGGTCGACTTTGGCGAAATCTTCAAGCCCGTCCAAGGCCTCCGCTACAAGATTAACTTCGGCCCCGATTTCCGTCACTGGCGTGAGGGCGTCTACATCGACGGATTCTCGTCGCACAAAATCAATGCCGACGGTTCGGAAGGCGTGAACTACGCTCGCCTGAACAACCGTCGCGACTTCTCGTGGACACTCGACAACATGATTATGTTCGACCGCACCTTCGCCGACCTGCACAAGGTGGGCGTCACCCTGCTGCAGACCGCCTCGAAGTGGAACACGGAGACATCGGGCATGTCGGGACAGAACATCGCCAAGGACTCCTACCTGTGGAACGCCTTCAATACGCTCGACGTGACCAATGCCGACAACAAGGTGAGCATCTCGTCGGGCCTCACCGAGCGTCAGCTGGAGTCGTACATGATTCGCCTGAACTATGGCTTCAACGACCGCTACTTGCTCACCGTGAGCGGTCGCTGGGACGGTGCCTCGCAGCTGGCCGACGGACACAAGTGGGACTTCTTCCCCTCGGCAGCACTGGCATGGCGCATCGGCGAAGAGGACTTTGCGAAGAGCCTCGACTGGCTCAGCAACCTGAAGCTGCGCCTCGGCGTAGGTGTGACGGGCAACTCGGCCGTGAGCCCATACGCCACCAAGGGCGACATCACCAGCATCTACCTGCCCTTCAACGGCATGGAGAATGTGCTGGGCTATACCACCAACGAGCCTTACTATTCTGGCTCACAACTGACGATGGCCAACCCCGAACTGGGATGGGAGAAGACCACACAGTGGAACTTCGGTCTTGACTACGGATTCCTGAACGGTCGCATCTTCGGTAGCTTGGACCTCTACTGGTCGAAGACCAACGATTTGATTATGTCCACCACCATTCCTACGCTGACGGGATTCCCCAGCACAATGTCGAATGTGGGTAAGACCAAGAACCACGGCGTGGAGTTCACGCTGAGCGCCTTCCCCGTGCAGACCAAGGAGATGGAATGGGAGACCGATTTCAACATTGCTTACCAGAAGGATGAGATTGTGGAACTGGCATACGGCAAGAACGACATGCCCGACAACTCATTGTTCATCGGCGAAGCCATCTCCGTGTTCTACGGCTATGAGAACGACGGCGTATGGCAGGAGAGCGATGCCGCAGAGATGGCGAAGTGGAACGAGAACGGCTACAACTTCACAGCCGGTAACGTGCGTCCGAAGGACCAGAACGGCGACTACAAGATGGACGGCGACGACCGCGTGGTGCTGGGCCGCAAAAACCCGAGCACGACATTCGGATGGAACAACAGGTTCTCGTGGAACGGACTGGAGCTGGGCATCCAGATGTTCGGACGCCTCGGCTACATGTTCTCAACAGGCGGCGAGGCCATGACAGCCCACGGCAACCAGCGTGAGATTGACTACTGGACACCCAGCAATACGGGAGCCGAGTATCAGAAGCCTATCCTGGGACAGGCCACATCAGGCTCGCAGGACGCTTTCTCTTCGCTGCTGGGCTTCAAGAAGGCATCCTTCATCAAGGTGCGCAACATCTCGCTGGGCTACAACCTGCCCAAGACGCTGCTGAGAAACGCCACGCTCTCGCATGCCAAGATTTATGCACAGGTGGTCAACCCGTTCAGCCTGAAGCAGTCGGTTGACGGATTCGACCTCGACACAGGACGAACCTACTTCAACCGCAGCTTCGTCTTCGGCCTGGAGATTGGTTTCTAAGGAAGTTAAGAGTAACAGAATTGCTATCACACAACATTTTTAATTAAGATAGGAAGATTATGAAATACAATAAATATATAATGAGTGGTCTGCTGGCAGCAACGATGACGGTAGGAATGACATCCTGCTCTGGCGACTTCCTCGACGAGGAACTGACCACCAAATACTCTACACAGTATTTCGAGACCCCCGAAGGACTTGAGGCACTGGCAGTATCGCTCTATGGAAACATCCGCTGGCACTTCGGCTATGAGTGGGCCTACGGCATCACACTCTATGGCACCGATGAGTTCACCAACGGCAACGACCTGACCAGCGAATGCTGGAACACCTACGACAACCGTTTCGGCGCCGTGGCCTGTACGCCCGCCACTGGTGCGGCCAACAAGAACTGCCCCGCTCCACAAGCGTTGTGGGACCAGCTCTACTATGGCATCGCCTCGTGCAACACCATCATCGCCAGTGCCGACAAGATTGCCGACGAGAAGGTGCGCAACCGCTGCCTGGCACATGCCTACTTCCTGCGCGGCTATAACTACTACCGTCTGACAGCCCAATACGGACGTCCGGTGCTGCAAATCACTCCCGCCTCGGGCGTGGTGCGCAACTTCACTCAGGCCACCGAGGAACAGGCTTGGGAACAGGTCATCAGCGACCTGCGCCAGGCTTATAATCTCTTCGAGGGCGAAGTGTTCACCTACGGAAAGGGCATCACATGGACCAAGGCCACCGCTGCCCACTTCCTGGCCAAGGCGCTGCTATTCCGTGCTTCGGAGCGCTGTGAGGCTTTCAACAGCAAAACGAAAGAAGCCGACCTGCGTGAGGCCATCGAGGCTTGCAACTATGTCATACAGGCACGCAGCCTGGAGGCCAACTACAGCGACCTCTATGCCAACTTCACCGGCATCGACAGCCCCATCGAGGAGTCTGACGAAATCCTGATGGCAGCCGGCTACAACAACTCCTCGGCTACGAAGGGACGCTTTGGCAACCGCACCTACAACTACTTCTGCCCGCAGTTCTCGAACTTCTCAGGAGGTTGGGTGAAGCGCGGCGTGTGGATTGGCGACATGGACTTCCAGCGCTGCCGTCCCACAGAATACACCTATGCCGTGTATGACCACGTGAACGACGCCCGTCTGTGGAAGACCTTCAAGACCGTCTATGGCATCAACGCCATCCCCAAGGACGGCGAAGGCAAGGGCGTGGCAGTGGGCGACCCTGGCATCGTGATGATTCTGAACACCGAGAACGACCACACCTACGACGGCTACACCTTTGGCGCATTCGTGCAGGGACCAACCTTCACCGACGATGCCGGACGGCTGCCCGAATGGAAAGTCGACGCCCGCCAGACGGCTACCAGCGGTGCCCTCACCTCTACCCCCGGCCAGTGGATTCCCAACTCACTCGTGCTCTACCAGAACGGCAAGTATGTGGCTCCCACCTTCAAGAGTCAGCCCGTGTGTAATTTCTTCGCCGGCATCAACAAGACTGCCGACGGCACACGCACAGCCGAGAAGGGCGACGCACAGCGCGACGTGACGATGGCTCGTGTGGGTGAGACCTATCTGGTGCGCGCCGAATGCTATGCCCGCTTAGGCGACTATGCATCGGCCAAGAAGGACATCGACGTCATCCGAGCTCGTGCACAATGGAAGAACGGCGAGAACCGCTCGTTCTACACCGACGGCTCGCAGGCCTTCGCCACCAACAGCCTGAACACGGGTACGGCTGCCGACAACTACGTGAACTCCAACCTCTGGATGAACACCTACTATCTGTCGAACCCCAACCAGCCTGTCACCACAGCCGCTTCGAACCTGACCAACTGGACGTGGGACAACCTGCCCGCCGAAGACGAGGCCATCCTGAGGAAGCTCGGTGTCACCGGACAGCCAGCACGCGCCATCAACTTCATCCTGAACGAGCGCTCGCGTGAGCTCATCGGCGAGTGGCAGCGCTGGGAGACTCTCTCGCGCACCAAGACGCTCGTGGCTCGTGCAAAGGCCTTCAACCCCGAAGCAGCCCCCAACGTTTCCGACAAGCACATCTATCGTCCCATCCCGCAGACCTTCATCGACGGACTGAAGAACGAGGACGGCAGCGACTTGACCGATGCCCAGAAAGCTGCCTGGCAGAACCCCGGCTATTAAAGTCCGGTTCAGCTTGAACGCCCCAACACAGCTCCCTTGCATCCCCAGCGGTGCAAGGGGGCTGTTTCATTTACATTTCCTCCAAGCCTTTGGACTTTTTCCTTTGCTTTTCGCTCGCTTATTCTCTCCTTTGGCTTCGCCGAAAGTACTTTCGCTCGGAAAAGCAAAAAGAAAAACAAGTTTTTCCTTTGCTTTTCGCTCGCTTATTCGTACCTTTGCAGCTGATTTTAGCAAACAAAGGATGAAACAAACAGGACTTGACATAACCAAGAGAGCCATCACAGGCTCGGAGGCACTGATGCTGGCACTCCAGTCCGAGGGCGTAACCACCATCTTCGGCTATCCTGGCGGTGCCATCATGCCCGTCTACGATGCGCTCTACGATTATACCAGGGGCGAGAAGAAAGCCTTCAACCACATACTGGTGCGCCATGAGCAGGGCGCCACACATGCCGCCGAGGGCTTTGCCCGGGTGAGCGGACAGGTGGGTGTGTGCTTAGTGACCAGCGGTCCGGGGGCCACCAACACACTCACGGGCGTCGCCGACGCCATGATGGACTCCACGCCCATCGTGGTCATAGCGGGGCAGGTGGCCACGGCAGCACTCGGCACCGACGCCTTCCAGGAGGTGGACTTGGTGGGTGTGGCGCAGCCCATCTCGAAGTGGAGCTACCAGATACGCCACGCCAGCGACATCGCTTGGGCCGTGAGCCGAGCCTTCTACATCGCACGCTCTGGGCGTCCAGGCCCTGTGGTGCTCGACTTCCCCAAGAATGCCCAGACAGAGATGGTTGAGTTCCAACCGCAGAAGGTGGACTTCGTGCGCTCCTACGTGGCACGGCCCAAGCTCGATGCCGAAATGCTGCAGCAAGCCGCACAACTCATCAATGGCGCACGCCGTCCGTTGGCCCTCGTGGGACAAGGTGTGGAGCTGGCAGGAGCACAAGAAGAGCTGAAGCAGTTGCTCGAGAAAGCCGACATCCCCGCCGGGCGCACCATGCTGGGGCTGAGCGCCCTGCCCAGCGACCACCCGCTCAACGTGGGCATGCTGGGCATGCATGGCAACTACGCCGTGAACCTGAAGGAGCAGGAGTGCGACGTGCTCATCGCCATCGGCATGCGATTCAGCGACCGGGTGACGGGCAACCTGCAGACCTATGCCCGCCAGGCCAAGGTGATACACATCGACATCGACAAGAGCGAAATCAACAAGAACGTGAAGGTCGACGTGCCCGTGGTGGCCGACTGCAAGGAGGCCCTGCCCGCCCTCACCGCTCTCGTTCAGCCTGCCAGCCACCAAGAGTGGCGCGAGTCGTTCCTGCCCCTCGATGCCAAGGAGCGAGAGCAGGTGATAGAGCCCGCCATACACCCTGCCAGCGGCCCGCTGCTGATGGGCGAGGTGGTGAACGCCGTGGCCGAACAGGCTGCCGATGACACCGTGCTCGTGACCGACGTGGGGCAGAACCAGCTCTTCGCCACACGCTACTTCAAATACCGCCACCAGCGCAGCATCTGCACCAGCGGCGGGCTCGGCACCATGGGCTACGGCATGCCCGCAGCCATCGGCGCCACCTTTGGCGCTCCTGAGCGCCCCGTCGTGTGCTTCATGGGCGACGGCGGATTCCAGATGAACCTACAGGAGCTGGGCACCATCATGGAGCAGCAAGCCCCGGTGAAAATGGTGCTGCTCAACAACCACTACTTGGGCAACGTGCGCCAGTGGCAAGACATGTTCTGGCAACGCCGCAAGTCGTTCACCAAGATGCTCAACCCCTGCTACGAACTGATTGCCCAGGGCTATGGCATCGCCTACGAGGCCGTGACCGATCGCTCCACGCTCCAAGCGGCCATCCAGCGCATGCTCACCACGCAAGGGCCGTTCATCCTGGAGTGCGCCATCAAGGAAGAGGACAACATCATGCCCATGACGCCGCCGGGAAAGAATGTCGACGACATGATGCTCAGCCTCACCCCCACCCCAGCGCCAGCGGAAGAGCGCAGTAAATAGATTCACGCCAAAACCTGCTTATGGAGAAAAACAATATTGCAAATGCAGCTACCCCCCTCTCCCCAGTAGAGGGGACGAAGCTTTACACCCTGCTGGTCTATTCGGAAAACATTGCCGGCATACTCAACCAAATCACCGCCGTCTTCACCCGCCGCCAAGTGAACATCGAGAGCCTGAACGTGTCGGCATCGAGCATCCCAGGTGTGCACAAGTACACCATCACCGCCTGGAGCGACGAAGACCAAATCATCAAAATCACCAAGCAGATTGAGAAGAAAATCGACGTGGTGAAAGCCAACTATTTCACCGACGACGAGCTGTTCATCCGCGAGTCGGGCCTCTACAAGCTGGCCACGCAGGCCGTGCTGCAGAATCCCGACATCTCGCGCACCATCCGTCGCCACGATGCCAGCATCATCGAGGTGAACCCCACCTACGTCATTGTGATGAAATATGGCGTCACCGACGACATCATCTCGCTCTATCGTGCCCTCGATGAGTTTGGCTGCGTGCTGCAATACACGCGCTCGGGCCGCATCGCCGTCACACGCGGCATGCAGGAGCAGGTGAGCGACTTCCTGCAGCAGCGCGAACAAGGCACACTATGAATTACATCTGTTCACCTTTTAATTAACGTATAACAACTATGGGATTAATTGAACAAATCATTGCGCGCGCCAAGAGCAACAAGCAGCGCATCGTGCTCCCCGAGTCCGAGGAGGAGCGCACTCTGACAGCCGCCGACCGTGTGCTGGCCGACGACATTGCCGACCTTATCCTGATTGGAAATCCTGAGAAAGTGCACAAACTGGCCGAAGAGAAAGGACTGACGCACATCGGCAAAGCCACACTCATCGACCCACTGAACTATGAGAAGAGCGAGGAGTTGGCACAGCTGCTACAGAAGCAGCGCGAGAAGAAGGGCATGACCATCGAGAAGGCCCGCGAGCTGGTGAAAGACCCACTCTACCTGGGCTGCATGATCATCAAGACCGAAGGTGCCGACGGACAAATTAGTGGTGCCCTCTCCACCACCGGCGAGACGCTGCGCCCCGCCCTGCAAATCATCAAGTGCGCCCCCGGCATCACCTGCGTCAGCGGAGCCATGCTGATGATCACCCAGAAGCCTGAGTATGGTGAAGACGGTGTCCTCGTGGTGGGCGACGTGGCCGTGACACCCATGCCCGATGCCAACCAGCTCTCGCAGATTGCCGTCTGCACCGCCCAGACCGCCCGCTCGGTGGCCGGATTCGCCGACCCACGCGTGGCCATGCTCTCCTTCTCCACCAAGGGCAGCGCCAGCCACGAGGTCGTAGACAAGGTGGTGGAAGCCACTCGCCTGGCCAAGGAACTCGACCCCTCACTGAAGATCGACGGCGAGTTGCAGGCCGATGCCGCCCTCGTGCCCTCTGTGGGCAAGAAGAAGGCTCCTGGCAGCGAAATCGCCGGACAGGCCAACGTGCTCGTGTTCCCCTGCCTCGAGGTGGGCAACATCGCCTACAAGCTGGTGCAGCGCCTGGGCGACGCCGTGGCCGTGGGTCCCATCCTGCAGGGCATTGCACGCCCCGTGAACGACCTCTCGCGCGGCTGCTCTGTCGACGACATCTACTACCTCGTCGCCATCACCGCATGTCAGGCCATGGATGCTAAAAAGCAGTAGACCCTCCCCCATCCCCTCCCTAAATGGAGGGGAGTATATAGTAATAAAAATAGTATAACAAGAAAAAACGCCCCTACAACTCCCTATCATGTAACTACTCCTCCCCATTTAGGGGGAGGCTGGGAGGGGGCCTGAGTTATGAAGATATTAGTATTGAATTGTGGGTCGTCAAGCATCAAGTATGCACTGTACAACATGGACGACAAGAGTGTGATGACCAGCGGCGGCGCCGAGCGCGTGGGAATGCCGGGCAGCTTCGTGAAGGTGAAGCTGGCCAACGGTGAGAAACGGCAGATTATGCACGACATCCCCGAACATACCGAGGGTGTGAAGTTCATCTTTTCGCTCCTCACCGACCCCGAGATTGGTGTCATCAAAGACCTGAAGGAGATTGATGCCGTGGGCCACCGCATGGTGCACGGCGGCGAGAAGTTCAACAAGAGCGTCATCCTCACCGACGAGGTACTGAAGACCTTCGAGGAGTGCTCCGACCTGGCTCCCCTGCACAACCCCGCCAACCTGAAGGGCGTGAACGCCGTGAAAGAGCTGATGCCCGGACTGCCCCAGGTGGGCGTCTTCGACACCGCCTTCCACCAGACCATGCCCCCCAAGGCCTACATGTATGCCATCCCCTACGAGCTCTATCAGAAATACGGCATCCGCCGCTACGGCTTCCACGGCACCAGCCACCGCTATGTCAGCGCACGTGCCTGCGAGTTCTTGGGCATTCCTGCCGAGGGCACCAAGATGGTGACCTGCCACATAGGCAATGGCGGCTCGATAGCTGCCGTGGTCGACGGCAAGTGCATCGACACCTCCATGGGCCTCACACCCCTTGAGGGACTGATGATGGGCACCCGCGCCGGCGACATCGACGGCGGCGCCGTCATCTTCATCGAGAAGAAACTCGGCCTCGACGCCGAAGCCATGAGCAACCTGCTCAACAAGAAGAGCGGCGTGGCCGGGCTCACCGGTGGCAGCAGCGACATGCGCGACCTGGAGAATGCCGCCAACAACGGCGACGAGCGCGCCAAGCTGGCACAAGACATGTACTTCTACCGCATCAAGAAATACATCGGTGCCTACGCCGCTGCCATGGGCGGACTCGACGTCATCGTCTTCACCGCTGGCGTGGGCGAGAACCAGGTGGGCATGCGCTCCGAGGTGTGCAAGAACATGGAGTTCCTCGGCGTGAAATTCGATGAGGAGCGCAACAAGGTGCGCGGCGAGGAGGCTATCATCTCGGCCGACGATTCGCGCGTGAAAGTGGTCGTCATTCCCACCGACGAAGAGCTGATGATAGCCACCGACACCATGAATCTGCTCTAAAGAGTAAAAAAAACGGCAAAAATGATGGCCGTTTGAAAAAAAATGCTTATCTTTGTCGCCAAAATGATAGAGACAAGCATTTTTTTTACTATTTAAATGAAAGGAGTAATGCCGAAAATCCTGTAAAGAGTAGGCATCAATTTAAAAACTAAAACAACCAATTATGAAAAAAACAATCTTTGCTGTCCTTGCAGCATTTGTGATGAGCCTCGGCTTTATGTCGTGCTCGGGTGGTAGCACCGAAGACAAGATGGTCGGCCTGATGGAAGACATGGTGGGCGTGATGAAGAGCACCACCATCAAGAGTGCCGAAGACGTCAAGACCCTCAAGGGCAAGCTCGAAGGCATGAAGGCCGACGTGGAGAAACTCACCAACGAGCTGATGGAAGCCTACAAGGACAAGAGCCCCGAAGAGCTGATGAAGCTCGCAGAGAGCATGAAGGGCCTCGAAGAGAAAATGGATAAAGTGCAGAAAGAGGGCGACAAGGAGATGGAGCGACTCAAGGGAGAAGCTGAAGCACTCGGTCTCGACCTCTCGGAATTTGGAGATCTTTTCGACTAAATCCTTTTTCTTCAACTTATAACAAGCGCGGAAGGCACCACACGTGGGTCTTCCGCGTTGTTTTTGTCCCTTCACCATGCTGGGCAAACAAAGGCCATATCGTCTATGAAAATTTGGTGGCGCTTTTTTGAAATTTGGTGGCGCTTTTTAAAAATCCCACGTGGTGGGATTTTTTTAAAAGCCGTAGCAAAAGTTTATTCCACGACGTGGAACGATAAAACCACGACGAGAAATAAACTTTTCCATATTTATTCGTAATCTCATCAGTTGATGAGGAAAATCTTCGTGTTGCCCTGATAGGTAGCCTTCACCGTGGCACGGCCTTCAACGATGGGACTCACCTCCACCTTCACACCATTCACGTTAGCCTGAGCCTTCAGCTTCGAGCCGGCCTTCAGAGGAGCATAGAGCTGATAGCGGGTTTGGTCGGCATAGCCGTTCTGGTTGGTGAAGCGGATGGGCGTGGTGGGGATATTCAACTTCTGGCCATCGGCGGTGATAGTGAGCTCGGGCACCTTGGGTGCTACACAGGCATTGCCGGTCTTTCCGAAGCCAATGCCGTGGAGGTCGAAGAGACCCTGCGGACGCTGCGGGCCTTGCGGACGACGGCCACCAAACTGCGGACGGCCCTGGGGCTGCTGGGGCTGCTCTACTTCGGGGCCGTCGACCACAAGGTAGATGGCGTGCTTGCCCGTGAGGCCCTCAACGGCTGGCACATCGACAACGCAATCGGTTATTCCTTTGGCTTCTGCGGGAACATTGACGACAGCAATTTCTTTTCCTTTCCAAGGATCGTCGAGCAGCACGTGAATCTTAAAGGCACCCTTGCCGCTGGGCGTCAGGTTCAGGGTCAGGCTTGTGCCATCGCCAGCCTTTGTTCCCTCAAATGCTTTGCAACCCTTGGTGTCTTGAGCCAGACCGCCAAAGCCGAAGTACTTGAAGCCGACGATGCCGCCATTCTGGATGCCGGCAAGGTCCATCGAGTTGTTCCACACGTCGTGGTTGTCCTGCATCCAGTCGTTGGCGCCCGGGCCATAAACGAAGCAGGCGTAGCCGGCGCTATAATAAGCGTAAGGGGGTAGACCGAAGATTTGGAAGCCCTCGCTGGTCACCTCGGCACCCGTGTATTCGTTGCCGTCGCTGGCCTTGGCCGTCCACACATTATTCTTGGCGAAGGGGTCGTAGCCCGTAATCTTCACCACGCCGCCCTTGGCCACGGGCTTCTTGTCCCACGTAATCTTCACTGGGGCCACCATGGCCTGGCGGGCATTGCCGAAGCCACGCGGCGGACGGTGATAGAACACATACCACTGACCGTTGATTTCCTGCAGCGAGCCATGGGTGTTGTGGCCGAAGTTGGTGGTGATGAGCTTCGAGCCATCCTCGTTGAGCACCACGCCACGCGAGTCGACCAGCACGCCACCCGAGCGCCAGGGGCCAAGGGGCGAGTCGCCGAAGGCATAGCGCAGGGCGCTGTTCGTGTTGCCCAGTCCATACTCCTTGCCCGAGTAGCCCGAGAACACCATCACATATTTGTTGCCCACCTGACGGATGCTGCTGGCCTCGAAGAAGTTGAAGTCGAGTGGGTTCTGCCCCTTGTAGAGTGCCTTGTACTCGCTGCCGGCCTTGTCGAGCAGACGGCCGTCGGAGCTGCTGGCGGGGATGAAGGGGTCGATGGGCTCGGTGCCCTCGCGCTTCGAGTACATCGTCTTTTGGTCGAGCTCAACAGCCGTGGAGTGCTGGAAGCCATAGAACACGTAGGCACGGAAGCCGATGTCGTAGTCCTTGTCCTTCTTGTCGGTGATGGTCTCGATAAACACCGAGGGGTCGAAGTCGATGAGCGAGCCGGGCAGGCACTGGCGGCCATCGTCGGTGAGGTTGATGGGCGTGAACGGACCATCGGGACGGTCGCCCTTACACACCATCGGCGTGCGGCGCCAGCCACGGCTGTGGGGATAGAGGTAGTAGGTCTTCTTGCCCGTGGCCTTGTCCTTCACTTCAACGAGGTCGGGGGCATACATCGTGTCCCATTGCCCGTCGACAAACCACGAGAAGATGGGTCCCTCGTCGCGCCATTGCGAGAGGTCTTCAACGGGTGCCGACCACATGCGGATGTCGGGGCCGCAATAGGCCGAGTAGTTCACGTCGTGCGAACCGATGATGTAGGCACGCTGCTTGCCGGGGTTGTCGGGGTCGTCGAACACGCGGGGCTCGCCATCGGGCACATGCTCCCACAAGGGCAGATAAGGATTCTGGGCCATGATGGCCAAGAGGCAGCCAAAAGCGAAAGTGGCTGAAAGGAAAAAACGTTTCATATAAATAAATGTATAAAGGGTTTTTATTGGGGGCAAAGTTAGTAATATTGCGGGGAAATGATGCTATTCAGCGTTCCAAATACAATAAAAAATGTTCCAAGCTGCATTTTTTACCCCGATTTTGGGTGGTAATGAAGCAGAAAATGCTTATCTTTGCAGCATTCATGCAAACCTACAAAAAACTATTAACATGAAATTATTGAAGACTCTTAAAATGATGGCGGTGCTGTGCGCCGCATGCTCATCGCTGATGGCCAATGCCACAGAGAAGGAGATTGCAAGTCCCGACGGGAAATTAGTTGTTGTGGTGAACGACGAGGGCGGAAAGCCCACCTATCAGGTGAAGCTCGCCGATGCCACCATCATCGAGCGCTCGCCGCTGGGACTGAGCACAAACATGGCCGACCTGACGCAGAACCTCACCATGAAAGACTGCCAAGTGCGCACGGTGAAGGACCAGTATGCGCTGAAGACGTGGAAGCAGAGCCTGATAAAGTATGAGGCCACCGAAGCCGTCTGCCAGATGGATGCGAATGGCTGGCACGCCCTCGACATCATCTTCCGAGTGAGCAATCGCGACGTGGCCTTCAGCTACAAATTATACTCCAGGAGAGCACGTGGCGGCGAGACGCTCTCGGCCGTCATCACGGGCGAGGCCAGCTCTTTTGTGCTCCCCCAAGGCACCACCACATTCCTCTGCCCGCAGTCGAAGCCTATGACCGGCTTTGCTCGCACCGCACCTTCCTATGAAACCAACTACACCCTCGACGACGAGATGGGCAAGAACGGCTGGGGCGATGGCTACACATTCCCCTGCCTGTTCCGCGTTCCGTCTGTTGCTGTATCACAGCAACAAAAAGCAAAGGATGGCTGGCTCCTCATCAGCGAGACAGGCACCGACGGCAGCTACGTGGGATGCCGACTGCTGAACGATGGAGGCGCGAAATACAAGATTGGCTTCCCGCAGCAGGGCGAGATGAACGGACAAGGCTCCACCTCGGCAGCCGTCGCCCTACCCTACCAGACGCCCTGGCGCACCATCACCGTCGGCACCACGCTGGCACCCATCGTAGAGAGCACCGTGGCCAACGACCTGGTGCAGCCCAAGTACGCGGCATCGAAGGACAACACATACGGCAAGGGCTCTTGGTCGTGGATCATCGGCATGGACGGCAGCTGCAACTTCGACGAGCAGAAGCGCTACATCGACTTCTCGGCCGCCATGGGATGGCGCTCGGTGCTGGTGGATGCACTTTGGGACAAGCAGATAGGCTATGAGAAGATGGAAGAGCTGGCACGCTATGGCCGTTCGAAGGGCGTGGGACTGTTCCTGTGGTACAACAGCAACGGCGCGTGGAACGACGCTCCGCAAAGCCCGAAGAACAAGATGGACCGCAGCGCAGTGCGCCGCAAGGAGATGGCATGGATGCAGCGCAACGGCATACTGGGCATCAAGGTCGACTTCTTCGGCAGCGACAAGCAACCCATGATGCAGCTCTACGAAGACATCCTCACCGATGCCAACGACTTCGGTCTGCAGGTCATCTTCCACGGATGCACACTGCCGCGAGGCTGGGAGCGCATGTACCCCAACTATGTGGCTTCCGAGGCGGTGCTGGCCAGCGAGAACCTGCACTTCGGACAAGGATCGTGCGATGCTGAGGCCAAGAACGCCGCGACGCACACCTTCATACGCAACGTGGTGGCATCCATGGACTTTGGAGGCTCCACATTGAACAAACACTATAATGCCGACAACCAGCATGGCACCACGCGCCGCACCAGCGACGTCTTTGCCTTGGCCACCGCCGTGCTCTTCCAGAGCAGCGTGCAGCACTTCGCCATGGCTCCCAACAATCTGACCGATGCCCCTCAGTGGGCCGTGCAGTTCATGAAGGACGTACCCACCACATGGGATGAGGTGCGATTCATCGACGGCTATCCCGGCAAGTACGCCATCATCGCCCGCCGTGCCGGACAGAAATGGTATGTGGCTGGCATCAACGCCCAGCAGGAGCCTGTGAAGATGAAGCTCGACCTCAGCCCCTTCTTCGCAAAGGGAGCGGTGGTGGACACCTATACCGACGATGCCCAGCTCAGCGGAACAGCCAAGCAGCTCACCCTGAAGAAGACCATCATCGACATCAACATCCCCGAGAACGGAGGACTGCTCGTAGTAGGATAAACAAATAGGGCTTATTATTGGTTTGATATGAGAAACCTGAAATCAATTCTTTTCGCCATTTGCCTTTTCATGGCATCGGCGAACATGATGGGCCAGCCGCTACTGAAGACCCATGTAGAGACGGGCGACGTGGAAGGAATAGCCGACGGCTCGCTCGCAGTATTCAAGGCCATCCCCTATGCAGCGCCACCTGTGGGCGACCTGCGATGGCGCGAGCCACAACCCGCCAAGCCCTGGGAGGGAGTGCTCAAGGCCACCGACTTCGGCCCGTTGCCTCCGCAGCCCACACGCCCAGGACGCACGGCCGACATGATGAGCGAGGACTGCCTCTACTTAGGCATCGCCACGCCCGCCAAGAGCACCAGCGACCTGCTGCCCGTGATGGTATGGATTCATGGCGGCGGATTCCAGACCGAATGGTATGGCGGCGACCTGTGGAAGCATCTGGCCCTGCGCGGCGTGGTCATCGTCAGCATCGAATACCGCACCGGTGCCCTCGGCTTCATGGCCCATCCTGAACTGACGAAAGAGTCGAAGAACGGCCATTCGGGCAACTACGGTCTGCTCGACCAGATTTATGCCCTGCAATGGGTGCAGCGCAACATCGCCAGTTTCGGTGGCAACCCTGCCAACGTCACCATCTTCGGCGAGAGTGCTGGTGCCATCAGCTGCAGCATCCTCTGCGCCTCGCCACTGGCCAAGGGACTCTTCCACCGCTGCATCAGCCAAAGCGGAGGCTCGTTTGCACCGTGGAGCGACAAGCCGCGTTCCTTGGGCTTGGATGCCTCGCAGAAAGGTGCCGAGCAGCAGGGATTGGCCTTCCAGAAACATCTGAAGAAGAAGAACCTGAAGCAGCTGCGCAAGATGGATGCCATGGAGCTCTGCGGCAACGATGTGGGCTTCGGGGGGTTCTGGCCCTGTGTCGACGGCTATGTCATCTGCGACGACCAGTACCGTCTCTACGAGCGCGGCCAGTATAACGACGTTCCCGTCATCGTGATGACCAACAGCGATGAGGGTGCCCTCTTCACGCCCGGCAACATCAAGGCCGACGACTACCAGAAGCAGGTGCGCAACGTCTTCGGCTCATGGGCCGACGAGGCATTGAAGGCCTATCCTGGCAACACCGACGACGAGGCCTGGCACGGCAACGCCGACGCCTTCCGCGACATGGGGTTCGCATGGCCGTCGTACGCTTGGGTGAAGCTGCAGGCCAAGACGGGCAAGAGCCCCGCCTATGCCGCCTACCTGGCACAGCCATCGAAGCGGAGCTTCTCGCAAGACCGTCGACGCAAAGGTGTGGCACATGCCGACGACATCCTCTACCTCAACGGCGAGTTCCTCACCCAGCCCGACAAATACCCTGCCGAGGCTGCCGTAGCCGAAATCATCCAACAGTATTGGGTGAACTTCGCCACGACGGGCAATCCCAACGCCAAGGGCCTACCCTACTGGCCCACCTTCGACGAGACTAAGCCCACCACCATGCAGTTTGCCAACGGCGCCTCGCTCATCATGCGCCCCAACAAGGAACAAATAGACTTCGTTGACCGCTACTACCGCTGGAAACGCGAACAGACCGAGAAGGAACGCCAGCAGTAGTCAACCTGTCGTTTGACAAAGTCACACGAAGAACCCCTTCTTCCCCTGCCGTCGTAAAGCAAGGAAAGAAGGGGTTGAAGTTGCGGGGGCGGGGGAAATGGAGGGAAGCTTATTCTTCCTCCTCGTCCCAACCAGCCTCGCGCGACATAGCATCCGTGGTGGAACCACCGCCGTAGTGAAGGCCGGCAGCGCCTTCAACGCCAGTTACTGTACCTTCGCTAACGCAGAACATCCCTGTTGCTCGTAAATACACCACTATCGTTGTGGGGGTCGAATAGTTCTTTTTCATATTGCTGATATTCATTTAAATACTTTATTTAACAACCACCTTTCGTCCGTTCAGGATATACAGACCCTTCGTTGTGGGCTGCTTGTAGAGCTTCATGCCGTTCAGCGAGAACCATCCCTCCTTCAGGACTTCTGTCTCTTTGGCCATAGTGACGATGCCAGTCGTTTCGTCGTCGAAGTTCATAACGATAGTGCGTACGCTGGCAGGATCACCAGCTACGATGCCGTTGTTCAGCTGGAAGTATGCGCGGCAAGCGCCTATGGTCATAGCACCATTGGGGTAGTAGAGCGTACTTTTATTTTCGGTATTGACACCTATGTAGAGTATCGTGTTGTCGCCTCCCTCGCCAAAGCTGATGGGGTCGTAGCTGCCGACGAAGCTTACGTAGCCGTCTGTAGAATCGATTGTCTGTGCTTCTTTGTTCAAAACTTTCACACCCTCAAAAGTAGGATCAGTGATAGTCTCACCGCTGGTCCACTTCACGATGTAAGGCTTGCCAGCTTCAATCGAATTAACATCGGAAAAATCGAGGGTGAGTGTGCCGTTATTAAAGCCAGATGTCTGGGTTGTAAATTTCTTCACCTTTGCACCTTGTAGCGGAGTGCCCGTAAAGCTGCTGAGTGCAAAGGGCAGGCACAGCGTGTTCCAATTGTCGTTCTTCACAAAGGTACGACCGCTAAGGACAACCTTGGCAACTTTGTTGTTGAAGCTGCTCAGCTTACCGCTATTTGCTTCATCATTGGCGAGTTCAAGGGTCCTTACAAAAAGGCGTGCCTCTGTTTCAGTATCATTCAAAGCGAGTTCATACCCTTCCTCGTCGCTAGAGAAATTATTTAATGAACCATTATTCTCCAGACCGCTGGTGAAGACTAAGTCAGATAAAGCTGTTTGCACGCCAATGGATGACCCCTCAATGCTGCCAAGGATTGTGATAGCAGTATTCAGATAGAGGTTATCTGGTGCGGTGACCACCGTTGTTTTTTGGATCTTATACATGTTGTCATGGATTTGCACATCGCCCTGGATGTTGATAGTGCCATTATCTGCGACATACACACCTGCGCCTTTGCAATTTTCCTTTGTGCTCACGTTACCAGTGATGGTGGCACCATTGATGTTCAGCGTTCCAACGTTGTAGATACCACCGCCGTCACCCTGAGTATAGTTTTCAGTAATGGTGGTACCATTGATGTTCAGCGTGCCAGCATTATAGATACCGCCACCGTTGCCAGTGTTCTTACCGCCAGTGATGGTACCGCCGTTGATGGTCAGTGTTCCGCCCTGCTCCACCTTAATGACGTAGCCATCAGACTTTGCTTCAGCAAACTTCAGGTCGCGGTCGAGAGTGCCGTCCAGATTGATCGTAAAATCTTTTCCTGCAGGCACTACAAGAGCTTCATCCTTTGTTCCTGCAATAACTCCATGCAGCTCGATTTGTCCGCCGTTTGCCATTTTCTTATTCAAATCCTCCCATGTAGGATTATGCTTCACTATATAATAATAATTATTATTAACGGCATTAAAGTCTGCAGCAGCCACTTCTTCAACATAGTAGGAATATTCTTCTCCGTCTTCAGGGATTTCCATTACTACTTCAGTCACCACTTTCTGGCCCTGTGCATTCTCAGGCTCACCGAAATGGCTCACCCAGTATGCTTTCTCAAGCGTATGTGTGCCATTATGCATATCGTGGGAAAACTCACACGAACCAGTGATTTTGTTATTCTCGATGTTGATTTCCGAGGGGTTGAACAGGCAGTTGTTGAGCGTAGCAGCAGCCTTGTTGATGCCGATGAATCCAGCGGAATACTGGTAGTCCTTACCAAGGAACTTGCCATCGAACCAGGAGTTGGTAATCGTGGCGTCACCTTCGGCGATGCCGATGAAGCCACCGTGGTTGCCATAATTGCTACCTGTGCTCACATAGTTTGCAGTAATGGCAACGCTGACCTGACATTTTTCAATCGTGCAGGCACCATCGCTTTGTTTATTGCCAGTTGAGCCAACCAGACCGCTGGCCCACGGACCGGTAGTCGTAACGGTACCAGTCACATGCAGGTTCTTGATGGTTGCATTCTTGACGTATGCAAATGGAGAGCAGTAGCCCTTCTCATATTTCCAATAATTTTCATCAGCTGAATTCAAAGTGATGTTAAGCACTTTATTATTTCCGTCGAAAGTGCCGGCAAAGCGCATTCTATACATTTCCTTTTCGGCGTCCGTCTTGGCCTGGTTGATTTGACGGCCTATGGGTCTGGTGACAGAGATGTCCTCAGTTAGTTGAAAGGTCATTCCCGCACAATCGTTGCCTGATGCAACGTATTCGGCAAGATTGTTCCAGTCTGCTTCAGACTGAATCAAATTGACCGTTTCTGTTGAATAGTCTGCCCACGCCCCAGCGGAAGTGAACGTAGCGAAGAGCAGCGTCATGGCTACCCGTACCAAATTAATTGTTTTCTTTTTCATTTTTTGTTAACTCATATTGTTGTTAAACGATATTTCTGCATCAGGCACAGCAGGGAGATAACCATGCATGGCCAAATCGGGTGCAAAGGTATGGCTATATATTTATAAAAGGTGTGCAAAAAATGAGAATGGTGTGTGATTTAAAACAAAAAAAGTGTAGAAATTGTCGAAATTTACACACTTTTCATCGTTCTTTCTTGTATAAAATTGTAATTTTGCAGTCGCTATGGAAGAAATGCAATTCGCTGCCGTCATTGTGCTGGCTCTGCTCTTGGTGAAGCTGTTGCTGCTTCCCCGCAGGGTGGCGGTTCATGCTGTGGTGAACAAGGCGCGCTGGTTGATGGTGGGCGGCACAGGACTATTGTTGGCACATTTCGCCCTGCAATACATACTTAAGCTACGACTGCTGGGCGTCACGCAAGCCGTGATGCTCAACCTCGTTTTGTTTATACCCGTCTCGTGGTTATACTCGTTGGCAGTGCTCTATCTGCAGCGACGAGGGCGCATCAACTCAATGGATATACACGTGGGATGGATAGCTTGGCTTGTGGCTGTGGCCATGTTGGCCGTGGGCGCCGCCATCGACGGCCAGCCATTGCTGAGCGACACGCCCGAGCTGCATACGGCCGAGCTGGTAGCATCAGCCTGCTTTGCCACCATGCAAGGCTACTACACCTGGCGGCAAATAGTTATACTGAGGGCCATGCACAACGCCCTGCAGAACTACTACGATCGCGACATGGACAGCGTGCTGCAATGGATGAAATACAGCATTGTCATCATGTTGTGTATCGCTTTGTCGGTGCCAGTCATCATTTTCATTGCCAGTGGGGCGTTGGTCGTGCCAGGGCTCATTTTCATCGCCTGTATCTTCTATTTCATCGACAGTTTCTTTAACTACATCTTGAGTTCGGCACCAAGGAAATTGCAGGAAGCTGAGGAGAAGGAAGTGGAGGAGGAAGAGGCAAAACCCGCTGCTCCCTCATCGCTCCCGCGGGTGGAGCAGGCGGTGGAGCAATGGGTGGCAAAGGGCGGCCATCTGCAGAGCGGGATGAAGATGCCCAACGCCGCCGACGAGATGGGCGTGCCGCGCTACCTGCTCTCGGCATGGCTACGGCAGAAGGGCTACAAGTATGCCGAATGGATGACCGACCTGCGTATAGAGGAGGCCAAGCGCCAGCTACAAGAACATCCCGATTGGAACAATGAGGCCATCGCCATCCACTGCGGCTTCAGCGACCGCAGCTACTTCCAGAAGAAGTTCAAGGAGCGCACCGGCATCTCACCCACTGAATACCAAAACAATCAAGCTTCCTAAATAACCGTAAAGAATAACAAGGAAGTGAACACACCCGCAACCATCGGGACAGACCTTGTGTCTGTCCGCAAACGGAAATAGTAACTTCTATTTAAGTTCCGCAAGTTCCGCCTATCCTTTGGAGTTTAGGAGTGCTGGAGTGTAGACGATAGTCTTTGCACACCATGCTGCGAGCAAAACTAACGTCTAAACTCCAGCGGCTGAAAGCCGCGAAGACTCCTAAACTCCTAAACTCCATAGACATGCGAAACTTGAATTACTTTAATGACACCTTTAGCTCCTGCCCTTGCAGGAATGGTGCCGAGGCCCTGACCGAGAATTGCTGCGCATCGTCTTCGGGCAGGACATAAGCCACCAGACGACCGCCGAAGGTGCGCAGACGGTTGCGCTGCGAGCGGCTGGTGATGGTGGCGTCGGCTGTGTTGCCGTGCTCCATCCCCAGCAGCCGTGCACCCCGCACGGTCAGCGTCACCTCATTGTCGGCCGTGGAAACCAGGTGCCCCTGCTCGTCCACCACCTCCACAAACACGTGGGCCACAGAGTCGGTGGTCAGTCTCAGTGCGTGGGGTTGTCCTGATGTTGCTATTTCGCACGAGGCGCCATTGTCGGCCTCGCAGCGCAGGGTGCCCGGCTCGTAGTCGATGTCCCAGAACAGGATATCGGTCGCTGTGTCGCGCTGTGGTGCGCCGCCCACCTCGTTGCCATTGAGCAGCAGGCGAGCCGATGGGGCGTTGGTGTAGCACACCACTCTCACTTTTTCGCCTTTCTCCCAGTTCCACACGGCGCTTGCATAGGGATTGGGGCGCTGGTTCGTGCGTCCCCTGTTGCCGTTACGCCCCATGCGTCCCATCGTGCGGTAGGAGCCGATATAGCAGACTGGCTTCGTGCTCCACAGGGCGGCGCGATACCAGCCTAAGGGCTTGCGCTGTCCGGCCAGGTCCAATAGTCCTGCCGACGAGCCGCGTGCGGGCCACTGGCCGCTCTCGCCCAGATAGTCGATGCCCGTCCACAGAAACTGTCCGAAGATGTAGTCGTTGTCGGTCACGGCCTTCCATGCGGCCAGGTCGTGCCTGTTCTCCGAGCCGTAGATGATGCGCTGCGGATAGGTCTTGTGGTCCTCGCCGTAGCGGCTCTCCGTATAGTTGTAGCCCACCACGTCAACGGCCGAGGGATAGGCGGTGGCATTCGACATCACCACGCCCGCCAATGCCCCCGTCGTAGGACGCGAGGGGTCGAGCTCCTTCACCACCTTGGCCAGTCGCTGGGCGATGATGCCTATGCGTTCGGCATTGGGCTGGTCGGGCTTGTAGCCGCCATACATGGGCTGCGTGAACCCCGTTCCGTCGCCGTTGAGCACGGGGTGCGAATAGGGGTCGTTGGGATAGTCCACCTCGTTGCCGATGCTCCACAGGAAGATGCTGGGATGGCAGCGGTCGCGGCGCACCATGTCGGCCACGTCGCGGTCGATCCAATCCTCGAAGTAGGTATAGGTGCCTTGGTACTCTGGAGCACCGGCATTCCAGCCTTTCATCCATTTGCGCTTGGGGAACTCCCACTCGTCCGAAGCCTCGTCCATCACCAGCAAGCCCAGCTCATCGCACAGGTCGTAGACCTCGGGCGCATGTGGGTTGTGGCTCATGCGGATGGCATTCACGCCGATGGCCTTCAGCTCCGTTAGACGGCGGCGCCACACCTGGGCGGGCACGGCGGTGCCCAGCACGCCAGCATCGTCGTGAATGCACACACCCTTCACCTTCATCCATTCGCCATTCAAGGCAAAGCCCTTGTCAGGCGAGAAGTCGAGCGTGCGCAGCCCCACTCGTACCACCGAGGTGTCGTTCTCTGCGTTCTGGCCTACGAGGATAGTCTTCAGCGTATAGAGATAGGGACTGTCGAGCGTCCACCGTTGCGGGTTCTTCACCGTCAGCCTCACTGTCTTCTTCTCCTGCGCGCCGATGGCCGTCTTTGTCGTGGCCACCACCCTGCCGCCAGCGTCGCAGAGCTGCACCACGGCCTTCAGCCGTTGCGCCGACTTCGTGTCGCCATCGTCGGTCGTCGCCACGTCCACCTCTACCTCGGCACTCTTGGCGTTGATGCGAGTCAGCCTGTAGGCCGTCCCCCACTGTGCCAGATGCACCTGGGGCGCACTCACTAACCACACATTGCGATAGATGCCCGAACCGGTGTACCAACGTGAGTCGAACTCCTGACCATGGTCCACGCGCACCGCCAGCACATTGTCGCCCTGCTGCAAATGAGGGGTCATGTCATACATGAACGAGGCAAAGCCGCTGGGGCGCTTGCCCAGAAGTTGCCCGTTCACATACACCTCCGAGTAGTTGTATACTCCCTCGAAATACACATAATGCCTCTTTCCATCGGCCAGCCTTCTGGCAGGGATATGCAGCCGATACCAGGCCACGCCGCCGGGCAGATAACCTTGGCACGATCCTTTGTCGGGCGACATCGGCAGCTCCACGCCCCAGTCGTGTGGCAGGTCGACCTTGCGCCAGCCCGAATCGTCAAAGCCCTTCTCCTTCATGTCGGGCTTCTCGTTGATGTTCCAAGCAGCATCCATGCGGAGGAAGCTCCAACCCTTGTTCAATTTCTCGGCGTGGCCAAACGACACCTGGGCAGCAGTCTGCCCTGCCACAGCCAGCAGGGCGAACAGTGTAATCAGCAACTTTTTCATGTCTTTATTCGGTTTTGTGTTTGTTTCAAGCTTTCAAGCCACAAATATAATGAAAGTTTTCCAATTACATACACATTATAATATATTAATGTATAGATGTCCGCCGCTTTTAAGTCTTTTTAATGATTGAAGTGCCGCATGGGTAACTGCTCACCATACACCTTTCCATTCACCCACACGAAATCATGTAGGACCGTTTGGTCGTTTAGGTGACTGGTCGTTTGGTCGTTTAGGTGACATAGCCAAATGATCACTTCACATAAACCTTTTGTCCGTTTACAATGTTCAATCCTTTCTGCAAGGAACCGATTCGCTGGCCTTGCAAGTTGTAGATGGCTTTCTCGCCTCGGACGAGGGCTGGTGCGAGGTCCATTTCCTCAATCCCTGTTGTTCGTGTTTCAAATTCGCCGACGAAGGATTCTTGGCTATTCTCCACAACTACGGTATAACGGCCTTTGGGGTAGGCAGAAATGTTGATGCTGAGGCCCACAATGTTGCTGGCGTTGACAGTCTTCTCGTAGACTGCTTTGCCCGTTTCGTCATTGATGCGCACCCTATAGGTGTCGCCGAGCGGGTCGAGGTTGATGCTTAGCAGCTGTTCACCATATTCGCCATAGAGCATTTTTTCAGTCTCTCGCTTCATCGGCACTTTTGGCTGTGTCTTGATGGTATGGGTGAAGTCGAAACGGTTTCGCGCTTGCGAGCCTTCAGGGGTGGCTCCATCCTCATATTCATCGTTGAGGTAGACGACTTCATCGTCAAGGGTGCATGACATCAGGAACCAGGCAGGGTCTACATATCCGGGATAGACATTGCTGGTGGGGCCGTCAATACTTCCGACACCTTCCAACCAAGTGGGACTGTAAATACGGTCCCCGTCTGCCCACAGCCTAACATCTCTATATACGCCCTTAAAACCTTGTATGCCTCCAGTCTGCCTCGGCCCTGCCACGTATGTCAGACCATCTATCTGGAAAGTGCCATTGTCAGCGAGGGAGAAGTCGTACATCAACTTAAACTGATTGGCAATCGAGTCGTAGGCGTACACTCTCTGGTCTTCTTCGTACCAAGCTCCCGCATAGCTCAGGTCTGGATATTGCGAAACGTCATCATAATCTGGATGCTCTGGGCTGACGTATCGCTGGCGCATCATCTGCTTGCAAGCCTTTCCGTCGACGATGGTGTCGCCATCGAAGTAATAGTATTCCACCAGCTGCACAGGATTCGAGCCGACGCCTCCTACCTTCCACACCTTGCCCTCTTCGACCATTGGGCGATAATCCGGCTGTGTTTCGAGTGGAACAATAGTTCCAAACTGGTTCCAAGGGGATTTGGCCTCATAGTCAGCAATGGATGCAGCGGGCACATGAAGAGTGGCTTTCTTGAGGTTGGTACCCCTAAAGGCATTATTTTTTGTATTGGGTACAGTTGTTGCATGGCAGTAAAAATCCTTTAAGTTGGGGAGTTCTTGGAAGGCTAGGTCGTCAATATAATTTATGCTTTCTGGCAAATCAAATAATTGCATCGCCTTACAACCATAGAAAGCTCCGTTGCTAATATTCGTAATGCCATACGGAATAATGACCTCGGTTAAATTGCTACAGTTACTGAACATAGATGTTGATATTTCTTTTAGATTTGGAGACAATTTGGCACTTCTGAGCGACGTACAATCCCTAAAAGCGGCCGACCCAACCCTTACAACACTTTCGGGCATTGAGACTGAATCCAAACTGTAGCATCCTTCGAAAGCAGACATATCGATAATAGTTATACCCTCTGGAATAACGACAGACTTTAGTTTATTACAATTACGACAAAAATCATATGGCAATACTTTGATGTTTGATGATAGTATAACTTCTTCCAAGCTTATGCAACCATAAAACGTTCCATAGGATAAGGTTTCCACGCAGGAGGGCATTATCACTTTTTTTAATCTCTTATTACCACTAAACGCCTGTAGCCCAAAAGTCGTTACATTATCAGGAACGGTGTACGACTCACAAGGCGAGTTAGTTGGATAACCAATAAGACAGGTCTTGTCCTTGTTGAAAAGTACACCGTCTATAGAACTAATCACAGGGTTTCCCTCTTCCACTTCCATCGTTTCCAAAGACATACAACCAGAGAATGGATTCTTGGTAATTTCCTCTGCGCTGCCAAACCCATTTGTTCTCTTGATTGTGTTAGGAATGATAATCTGTTTTATGGTATTATTTGATGAAAATACGTTTTCATACATACTGGAAACAGTATATTTCTCTCCCTCGTATTCTATTTCTGATGGTATCTGCAGTATCTGAGAATTTTTGCTCCAAGTTTTCTGGCGGTCTAACATAGCTTGATGTGATACCTTCAATAATCTGAATGACAAACTATCTATGACAGCAATATCTGTCTGGTATTCCAAAACAAATGGTTCACCCTCAGTCAGTTCAACTTGCCCTTCATACCACCAACACGAAAAAATGAATTTGTTTTTATCCATACCACGCATTGTATATGATATGTTGAAAGGACAAGTGCAGTCCATTTTTACAGGAATTACAGGAACCACACTGATGTCAAGGGAGTAAGGCGTATCGTCGTTGCCACCTGATAGTCTGTTTTCCACCTCGAACCTGGTTGTTCCGCAGTTGCTATAATAGTTAAATATGTCAACAGACAAAATGCTGTCCTCCTTTGTCAATATGATTGTCGCAGATGTAGGCCCTTCCTCAACTTCACTTCGTGATAGACAGCCAGTGCTAATAGGTTCTGAATCACTTAGCTCCTGTTCTTGCGCCTTTAATGTTTTTACACCAAACAATAAAATGGCCATCAATGCCAATGTAATCTTTTTCATATCTGTGCTTTTTTAGTGATAGATTAATTCTTGTTTTTCATTACCTGTTAAGTATCTGTTCCAACGTGATGTCGGGATTACTCTCTCCAAAAACGTCCTTCTTTAGCTTGAGCTTGCGATGCTGGACGGCAGAGACGGTGAGGCAGTAGATGTTGCCGATGGTGCGGTTGCTGATGCCGAGGCGGGTAAGGATGCACAGGTGGATGTCGTCGTCGTGCATCGTGGGGTACTGCTCACGGATACGGGCGAAGCGGTTGTTGTCGATGGCGTTGAGCGTGCGTTCTATCTCGCTCCATTCGTGTGGACTGAGATAGATACGCGAATCGGCGCTTTGGCTCAGCTTCTTGAGCGCCTCCGTGCGCTCGAGGATGAAGTCCTGCAGGAATGCCACCACTTCGTTGGCTTGATGCAGCAGCGTCTTCTGATGCTCGGCCTCCTGCTGCAGTTGCTGCTGCTGCTGTCGTTGTAGCCGCATCCTATACCGAACCATCAACACCATTGCCAAGATGACGAGGAGCGAGGCTATCATAATAATAAGGAGTGTACGACCATACATCTGTGAGCGGTAGGCGAGCTGCTGGTTCTCCATCTCCTGACGTAGCGTCTCCTGATAGTACGCGTCTTTCTGTTCGAGTGCCTTATAGTAGAAGTCCTCTATTTGCTCGAAGGCTCCGGCCACGCTGTCCTCCACCTGCGTGGCTCCCATGCGCCGGAGCGCAATCTTGGCGAGGTTGCTCTGTACGATATAAGCCAGATGGACATCATCGCCCGGCTCAATCTGCCGATAGACAGTTTCTGCCGAATCGAGCATATTGAGGCTGAAGTAGCTGCGGGCCAGCACCTGCAATGTGCCTGGTCTAAGGTCGGCTGTTGCCGTAGCTGCTGCCTGATGGGCATAGTCAACAGCCCGGCGATAGTCTTCCTTTGCCCAAGCGATGTTTGCAAGGCTGGTAAGCGTCTGGCACATCATGTCCTCCATCTGTTTGTTCTTTGCTATATCGTATGCGCGGTGGATGAAATCGAGCGCTTCGTCGTATGCCCCCTCATTGATGAATGCCACTTGCGCAGCGTATGTACCTGCATAGTCGAGCAGGATGACATAGTTTTGCTCGTCGTCGGGATGCTGCTCATAGACGGCCAAGGCTTTCTTCATCAGGCGCAGGGCCTCCTCTGGGTTGCTCTGCGACAAGGCCACCGCCAATCGCTGATAAGCTATATAATTGGTGTGCCAGTCCTCCGTCTCTTCCGACAATCGGATGGCTTTTCGCAGTAGCGTCTCGCCCTGTCGGATGCTATCGTCGGCCAAAGCAGCCTTTGCCGCCTCTACACACTGTGCTGCCGTCGGCTCATTTGACACCTGCTGCTGGCTACATGCTGTCAACAGAAAGGCGATGATGAAGATGTATAATACCCTCGCAAACATAGTTGTTGTTATTTTCTGGGTGCAAATTTACGACATTTTTTCGAAAGCCGCATCGGTTGCCTATGGAAAATGTTTGAACACGGCCATGTAGGAAACCACTACAAATCAACCATTTATAAAACATCATGCAGTTCTACCTATGGAAACTGTTAGATAAAGGTATGGAAAAGGACAAAAAAAGTGGAGAAAAGTGAGGTGAAGAGAAGGGGTTTTTGGTGGATTTTTATTACTTTTGCACGGTGAAAACTTGAAGCAAACAAAGACATGACAGAAAAGAGCATGGAGGGAGCACTCCCCTCAGAGAGAAAGAACCCCTTCTTTGAACCCTACAAGACGCTGCACGACGTGGCGCCCTTCGACCGCATCCGCTTAGAAGACTACGAGGAGGCCTTCATGGAGGGCATACGCCGCGACAAGGAGCTGCTCGACAAGACCATCAACAACCCCGCAAAGCCCACCTTCGACAACACCATCATCAACAAAGACGATGACCCCGAGGGCTACTACGACCTGCTGGAGCGCGTGAGCACCGTGTTCTTCAACCTGCTCTCGGCCGAGACCAACGACGAGATGGACGCACTGGCGCAGAAGATGAGTCCCATACTGACGCAGCACGCCAACGACATGCGGCTCAATGAAAAGCTGTTTGAGCGCGTGCGCCAGGTGCACCTGCACCACCGCCGCCTGACGCCTGAAGAGAAGCGCCTGCTCGACGACTGCTACCAGGGCTTCGTGCGCAGCGGTGCCCTGCTCGACAAGGAGGGCAAGGACCGTCTGCGCCAACTGACCGAGGAGGCGTCGCTGCTGGGCTTGCAGTTCTCGCAGAACCTGCTGAAGGAGAACAAGGCCTTCAGTCTGCACATCACCGATGCCGCCCAGCTCGACGGTCTGCCACAGAGCGCCATCGACGCCGCCGCCGAAGAGGCCAAGCAGCGGGGCGAAGAGGGCTGGACATTCACCCTCGACGCACCCTGCTACTCGCCCTTCATGACCTACAGCACCCAGCGCGAGCTGCGCCGACAGATGTATATGGCCTACAACACCAAGGGCATCCACGACAACGACTGCAACAACCTGGCCATCTGCCAGCGCCTCGTCAACCTGCGCCGCGAGATTGCACAGCTGCTGGGCTACAAGACCTATGCCGACTATGTGCTGAGCCGCCGCATGGCGAAGAGCGTGCGCGGCGTCTACCGTCTGCTCAACCAGCTGGTGGATGCGTATAAGCCCGCGGCCAAAAAGGAGCTGGCAGAATTGAAGAAGATGGTCCCCAAAGCCCCCCCTTCTGCCCCCGAGGGGGCTACAATAGACTTCTCCGCCGAAAAAACTATAGAAGCCCCCTCGGGGGCAGTAGGGGGGGCCGTTGACCCTTGGGACATCGCCTTCTATTCGCATAAGCTGAAGTTGAAGAAGTATCACATCGATGCAGAGATGCTGCGCCCCTATCTGCAGCTCGACAAGGTCATCGACGGCGTCTTCGGCTTGGCCACCCGCCTCTATGGCATCACCTTCAAGGAGAACAGCGACATTCCCGTCTATCATCCCGACGTGAAGGCCTACGAGGTGTTCGACCGCGACGGCTCCTACTTGGCCGTGCTCTACGCCGACTTCCACCCCCGCAAGGGCAAGCAGGGCGGTGCCTGGATGACGCAGTATCAGGGGCAGTGGATCGACAGGAAGGGCGAAAACGTGCGGCCCCACGTCTCGCTGGTGATGAACCTGACGAAGCCCACGCCCGACAAGCCCGCACTGCTGACGCTGGGCGAGGTGGAGACCTTCCTGCACGAGTTTGGCCACGCCCTGCACGGCATGTTCTCCAATTGTCGCTTCGAGAGCCTCAGCGGCACCAACGTGCTGTGGGACTTCGTGGAGCTGCCCTCGCAGTTCATGGAGAACTTCGCCGTGGAGAAGGAGTTCCTGCGCACCTTCGCCTTCCACTATCAGACGGGCGAGCCGCTGCCCGACGAGCTGATTCGCCGCATCGTGCGCAGCCGCAACTTCATGGTGGCCACCGCCTGTCTGCGACAGGTGAGCTTCGGCCTGCTCGACATGGCCTACTACACCCAGCGCGACGAGTTCACCGACGACATCATCGCCTTCGAGAAGCAAGCCTGGCAGAAGGCCATCATCATGCCCCAGCGCATAGACACGTGTATGACCACGCAGTTCAGCCACATCATGGCTGGGGGCTATGCTGCCGGCTACTACAGCTACAAGTGGGCCGAGGTGCTCGATGCCGACGCCTTTGCCGTGTTTAAGCGCAGCGGCATCTTCAACCAGACGACGGCCCAGCGCTTCCGTGACTGCATCCTCTCACGCGGCGGCACCGACGACCCCATGACCCTCTACAAGAACTTCAAGGGCAGCGAGCCCACCATCGACGCTCTGCTGAAGCGCAACGGCATTAAAAAGAAATAAGTTCGAGCTGTACGATTGAAAAGACGCTGAAAGGCTACGGGTAGGCGAGCTTTGCTCGGGAATAAGCGTCTGGAATCTTCAAAAAACGCTACCGTCTGTTCAACCGTACGAAATCTCCGCAGCAGTCGAGGAGAAAGACATTATGTTCTTTGTCTTCATACTTATCACATTAATCTATGAGTCTACTCCGAAAAACAACATTGTCGTGAAAGACGGCCCAGCCCTTCCCCTCCCTTCAAGGGGAGGGGAGCGGCTGCGCATTGTTTTGGGGGTGTTATTTTGTGGAGAAGGGTTTTCGGAGTGGACTCATCTATAAACGCGCTGCAAATATACTAAAAAAATCTTATTAGGAGCAAAGACGGGCAAAAAAATGCCGTAATCCAATAAAAAGGCGTAGTTGGGTACGTCATTTAGAGAGAAAGCTCTGCACGATTTTATGAGTGCGAACAAAATATTTGCTGTTGAAACAAGAATGATAAATATCGGAACAAACCTGCCAGGACGAGTTTTGAGAAAGATGTTGACAAAATGGCCATTTAACCCCTCCATAATTCAAAAATTCTGCGCGAGAAAACTTTTGGTCGAAAATTGTTGTCATTCAACCTATTGGGCTGGATTTGGCGAAGAATAGGCATCGCTGGCTTCAAAAAGTCAACGCCCAAAAAAAATTTGGCGTTGCCGTTTTATTTTTTGGCGTGCTTACAAAACCGCAAAAGGGCACCAAATAGGGGCTAAAAACGTGCACAAAACCATGGCGTGTGTGCAAAAATCTGGCTTTTCCTCCTCGGTTTTCCATCTGGCGATGGTAGAACAATGCTCCCGTATGGGCGTTTTTCGCGCTAGATTGCCTCGCAATCGTGAACTAATTTTGTTTTGAAAAATTTTGACAATCTTTCCGATTGTTAGCTATCGGGTGTTCTATTTCGTAACAACTCAAATAAACTATTTTTCTGTATTTCTTGTTTTTCTCTGTTTTTCAAAATCCAGCTGAGCGGCATAGGTAATTCTTCCTTAGAAAAACAGATAAAAACAAAAAATACAGATAAAAACCTTTTCGACCAGGTACAGTTGAAAAGACGCTTTCAGTGTCTGGAATCTTCAAAAAACGCTACCGTCTTTTCAACCGTGCTCGTCAAGATAATGACGAGTGGTCTTCAGCTTTTCTATGGTTTGTGTTCGGTCGAGCATGTCAGATAAATATCCTTATAACAAGAAACACGCTGCAAATATACTAAAAATAATCTAATTAGAAGCAAAGAGGAGGAAAAAATTTCTTTATTTCAAAGAAAAGGCGTAACTTTGCATGCTGTTTAGAGAAGACATAGAAAAAAATGAGCGACAAGCAGAATAAACTGGACCAGCGCTACCTGCGCATGGCTCGCATCTGGGCAGAGAACAGCTACTGCGAGCGCCGCAAGGTGGATGCGATGCCCTGGTGGTGAATTCTTCAAGTCTGATGGTACTTCTATTCTGACGGGGACTTCTTCTACGTTTACAACACTACCTACCTTTGAGATTTTGCGTTGTAAGATGTAATCTGCCGTAGATATTTTGAGATCTGCACTATACTTTGGGTTCGTCTATTTTCCAGTTCTCTATCTCGATTCCACGTATTCGCCCGAGGTGGTCGGTGTTGTCGGAGACCATCACCATCTTGTGCTGTAGTGCGGTAGCACCGATAGCCATGTCGAAGTTCTCAATCTTGCGCCCGATGGACTTCAGGTAAGCCATCTCACGCCCAAAAGTGTGGAGTGATTTCCCGAATGGGATGACGCGGAACAGGCTGATAAAGTCCTCTGTCTGGCGCATAGTCTTCTGTGGATTGTCGCTGTTCTCGGCACCATAGTACAATTCAGCTACGGTAATTTCCGACAGGTAGCAGTTCCCTATGCCAGCAAGGGCAATCTTGCGATTCATCTGAAACATGCCGCGCATGAAAAACACGCAGATGTTAGTGTCGAGCAGATATTTCCTCTTCATCGCCTATTCGTCCATAGATACTATTTCCCGTTGGTAGTCGGCATGTCGGGACTCCCTAATGGCATTCTCTATCCGCTCTCCGTCTGCCCCACTCCAAGCCCCAAACAGAGCATTAAGCTTTTCCAGTTTGTTGCTTTCTTCTGATATGGTCCTGTCTGTTGAAGCCTCAATAAGCCGCTCTCCTAGCCATCTTTGGTTTCTGGCAGAGAGCGAAAGACTTTGCAGGTAATTCCATAATTTGTTAAGGGATATGGCATTCATATTTGCTCCTTATTTTATAAACACGCTGCAAATATACTAAAAATAATCTAATTAGAAGCAAAGAGGAGGAAAAAATTTCTTTATTTCAAAGAAAAGGCGTAACTTTGCATGCTTTTTAGAGAGAACATAGACAAATGACCGACGACAAGCAACTGAAACTGGACCAGCGCTACCTGCGCATGGCCCGCATCTGGGCCGAAAACAGCTATTGCCAGCGCCGACAGGTGGGTGCCCTCGTGGTGAAGGACAAGATGATTATCAGCGACGGCTACAACGGAACGCCTTCGGGCTTCGAGAACATCTGCGAGGACGATGCTGGCGTGACGAAGACCTATGTGCTGCACGCCGAGGCCAACGCCATCACCAAGCTGGCACGCTCGTCGAACAACAGCGACGGTGCCACCATCTACATCACCGCCTCGCCCTGCATAGAGTGTGCCAAGCTCATCATCCAGGCTGGCATCAAGCGCGTGGTGTATGGAGAGAAATATCGCCTGATGGACGGCATTGAACTGCTGCAGCGGGCGGGTATAGAAGTAGTGTATCTGGAATTATGAACAAACCCAATCGTTTCATCCCCCTCTGGCTCGCCCTGGCAGCCATCGTGGGCATCGTGGTGGGAACCTTCTACGGCAACCACTTCCAGGGCAACCGCCTGAACATCATCAACAGCGGCTCGAACAAGCTGAGCAACCTGCTCTTCACCCTCGACGACCAGTATGTGGACTCCGTCGACGTGCCCGACCTGGTGGAGAAGGCCATCCCCCTCATCCTGGGTGAGCTGGACCCCCATTCCGTATATATCTCGTCGAAGGACGTTGAGATGGCCAACGACGACCTGCGCGGCTCCTTCAGCGGCGTGGGCATCGAGTTCATCATCCGCAACGACACGCTGCGTGTGCAGAATGTCATCAGCGGAGGCCCTGCCGAGCAGGCAGGACTCATCGCCGGCGACAAGATTGTCACCGTCGACGACTCCACCTTTACCGGCCCCACGCTGACCAACGAATATGCCATGCACACGCTGAAAGGCCCGCAGGGCACCGATGTGAAGCTGGGCGTGGTGCGCTACGGCGAGAAGGACGTGCGCGAGTTTACCGTCACACGCGACCAGATTGTGACCCACAGCGTCACCGCCGCCTATATGCTCGACGAGACCACGGGCTACATCCGCATCAAGAACTTCAGCGACAACACCTACGAAGAGGTGGTCATCGCCTTGGCGCAGCTCTCGATGGAGGGCTTCGAGCAAATTGTGGTCGACCTGCGCGGCAACTCCGGCGGCTACCTGCACTCGGCCGTGGAGATTGCCAACCAGTTCCTGCCACGGGGCAGCCTCATCGTCTATACCGAGGGCCGCCGCTCGCCACGCGAGGAATACCGCAGCAACGGCCACGGCTCGTATAAGCAGATGCCTCTGGTGGTGCTCATCGACGAGGGGTCGGCATCGGCCAGCGAGATTCTGGCAGGAGCCATCCAGGACAACGACCGCGGCACCATCATCGGACGGCGCAGCTTCGGAAAGGGATTGGTGCAGCAGCCGCTGGAGTTCACCGACGGCTCGATGATGCGCCTCACCATCGCCCGCTACTACACCCCGTCGGGGCGCTGCATCCAGAAGCCCTATACCAGCGGCATGGACCGCGACTACGAGGAAGACCTGCTCATGCGCTACCAGAACGGTGAGTTCTTCTCGCTCGACAGCATCAAGCACACGGGGCCCGAATACTACACCACGGGCGGGCGCACCGTCTATGGCGGCGGCGGCATCACCCCCGACATCTTCGTGCCCGAAGACACCACCGACTTCACCACCTACTATCGCGAAGCCACCTACAGCGGACTCATCCTGCAGTTTGGCTACGACTACACCGACCAGAACCGCCAGAAGCTTTCGGAGTTTGAAGACGAAGAAGCACTGGTGAAGTATCTGAAGCGCCAAAACATTGTGGAGAAATTCGCACAGTATGCCGACAGCCGAGGTCTGAAGCGCCGCAACCTGATGATTCAGCGCTCGCACCGACTGCTGGAGGATTTCATCATGAGCCGCATCGTCTACATCATGCTCGACGAGCAGGCGTGGCTGCAATACCTGAACCACGACGACCCCGCCGTGAAGGAGGCCCTGCGCATCATGAAGGAGGGCAAGGCATTCCCCCAACGTGTTGACGACGAGCAGAAAGACGGGGAGCAGAAAGACGATAAGGTGGCCCGCGCCTTCGACTACCGGGCCACCCACCTGCGGTCTTCGCTCATTGCCTGGAGCTGAAGGGGGGGATAACCATTTCAGCAGATAGCCGCTGAGTGGTTGATTTGGCAGAAATTACTCTGTATACAGCTGTTTTACCCGTTCAGCAAAGCGTTCGGGGTGAGCTTTCAGTTCCTCCACCACTTCCGTGTAGGGGCGGGTTGTGTCGAGATAGCGCTGGCCGTGGTCTGTGGGCAGATGTTTGGGCGTCATGTAGTCTTCGCCGAAGTAGCAAACGAGGGCATCGTGAGTGTCGGTGGGAGCCGGAAACATCGTGTCCTCGAAGGGAATCCACACCTGCTCGTCGTAGGAACTGCGCTTGCGTACAAAGCGGTGGGTGCTATATGTGTAGGAAAGAACCGAAACCCGCTTCGACTTGTCGGCATCCACCATGCGGAAAAGCTTCTCGTAGAGGGCAAAGCCCTTGCGGTAATCGACAAAGTGATAAAGCCCCTTCGAAAGCCAGGCAATAAGGCGCTTGCCAAAACTCGTATTCTCCTTGGGCTCGGACAATTCGCCACGGATGGATTTCTTCACAATCATGGTGGCTGTGCGGTGGAAGAATCGCAGCACGGGATTCTCGATGAAGCCATCCAGCACAAAGATGTCGATATCAATGCCGCGACAGTACTCACGGTCGAGTTCGTAAGGACACAGCGCCGTTGATTCCACATGCCGCAGAATGCCATGCCCACAGTAGTTGCGCTTGTCGGAGTAAGTCGTTTGCAGGAAATAGGGATGCTTGAACTCCTTGTCGGCAATGGCCACCAGCTTGTCGTAATCCTTGCGCAGCATGACGAAGTCGATGTCATCGTCCCAAGGAATGAACCCCTGATGGCGCACGGCACCCAGCAAGGTGCCACACTCCATCCAGCATTTCAGCCCGTTTCGCTTGCATACATCCAAAAGGACGTGGGCCAGCTCCATCTGCAAAGCCCACACTTGCTTCATCTCCTTTGGCACGGTGTAACCGCATCTCACTTCAGTCTCTAAATTCATAAGTTGCACTTTTTTGATGCAAAGATAGGAAAAAGTTAGGAGATGGGAGATAGAAATTGGATTTTTTTCGTACCTTTGCAACGAATAGCTAAAAAACATCATGTATAGAGACTATAAAATAGTATGCAACACGGCGGCGGGAAGGCGTCGCTATATGCAGTATCTGTTCCCGCAGGTGCTGGCGGCAGACATCCTCGACCGCTACGATGTATGGGTGAACACAGTGGATAACTGCGACATTGAGTTCTTCAAGCAGTTAGCGGCGAAGTACCCTAAAATCAACCTCATTTGGCAACCCGACAGGCGAGTGGATGGCATCGCCACCATCAACGCATTCTACAAGTTCTGTATGGAGGAGGACACCATCTACATCAAGATGGATGATGATGTGGTGTGGCTGGAGCCCGACTACTTCAAGAAGATGGTGGACTTCCGCATTGACCATCCTGAGTGCTTCGTCGTGTCACCTTTGGTCATCAACAATGCCATGAGCACCTACCTCTTGCAGGTGCACGACAAAGTGAAGCTCTGCAAGTACATGAATGCGCAGTGCAACCACCGCATCATGTGGAAGCGTGGCAGCTTTGCGGCACAATTGCATCAGTGGTTCCTCGACAACTACCTGACCACGGGCAAATACCAGCATCTCTATTGCGGTGCTGCCCCTTGGGCCATGAACCGTTTCTCCATCAACTCCATCCTTTGGTTTGGCAAAGATCTGAAGCAGTTCAACGGCACCGTGGAGGGCGACGACGAGGAGTTCTTCTCCTGCCTGAAACCCACTCAACTCGGCAAGATGAACATGGTGAACGGCGACTGCCTTATCGCTCACTTCGCCTTTGCACAGCAGCGTTGGATGCTGGATCGTTGTGGCATCCTGGGGCAGTATGGCAAATACCTCTTTGAGGAGTGGAAGACACGCCCAGAGGTGCAGCGTATCAGCGATGATGTGCAGGCGATTCTCGCAGATATCGCTCAGCGCGAGACTGAACTAAAAGCCTTGCCACCTATCTATGAGACGCTCAAGCTGAGCACGGGCAAGAAGATGAAGCGGCGCTGGAAGGCTTGGATGAAGCAGTTGCGCTGCCAGTGGGATGGCTATAAGGGCGTGAAATACGTGATAGGTTGACCTCTCGTGCCAGCCTATAAGCTCATCGTGTCTTTTTCTCTTACGCCACGATTACCAGTTTTAAATCAAGCTGGGACCGCATATAGGTAGGAAGGGCATAGCAGATACCCTTTCTATTCTTCGCTTTACTCCTTGACCCTTCGTATCGGAACTGTCATCTGTAAGAACTATTAAGACGAAGCGCTTCAACTGTTAAAAGTAGACAAAAGATTGGGCCGATAGTCCTGTAGGTAGATATTTTTTTGTACCTTTGCACTTGCTTTTAAGAACTTATCATTTTAATCCTAACAACACCGTATGAACAAAAATCTTTTTTGCGTCGTGGCCATGCTGTTTTTGTCAGTGGGCACCGTCTTCGGACAAGCCAAATTACAAGAGGAGGAAGAAATTATCAACGAACTGCTGGACTACGACACAGAAGAGATAGGCAACTTTGACTTTCTATATCGCGACAATGGCGAGAACCTCGACTACGATGAGCTGATGACCGAGAACATCATCGACGAGGCGCTCTCGCACATCGGCAAGCGCTATGTCTACGGCAGCAAAGGGCCGAAGACCTTCGACTGTTCAGGGTTCACCAGCTACGTCTACAAGCACCAGAACAACGTGTGGATAGGTGCCTCGTCGCGCGAGCAGTATGCCATCCACCAGCCCATCAAGCGCAGCGAGATGCAGGCTGGCGACCTGGTGTTCTTCACCTCGCCACGCTCAGGCCGCAACGTGGGCCATGTGGGCATCGTGCTCGACTACGACCCCATCACCGACACCTTCACCTTCATCCACGCCAGCACCACCAAGGGTGTCCGCGTGAGCAAGAGCACCGAGGGCTACTACGCCAAGCGCTACGTAGGAGTAAGACGTGTGAAGTAGCGGCCTGCGGCCTAAATGATAAAGGATAAATGATAAATGATAATTCAAAATTCTTGTTTCAACAATAAAAACGGCGAAACATAACATAAAAACAAAACGCGAAGATGAGAAATAAAGGGTTGGCGTTAGCCTTATCATTCATCATTTATCATTTATCATTTAGCCCTGTAAGGGCGCAAACCGACACGCTGACCATTGCCATGGTGGGCGATGTGATGATGGGCACCACCTATCCGAGCATGATGCTGCCGCAGAACGAGGGCAAAGACCTCTTCCGCGATGCGGCACCCATCCTACGCCGTGCCCACCTGACGCTGGGCAACCTGGAGGGTACGCTCTGCGACGGAGGCCGCAGCACCAAAGGTTCGGGGCCTAACAGCTACAGCTTCCGCACCCCCACCAGCTACGCTCCCCGCCTGAAAGAGGTGGGCTTCGACTACATGAGCATGGCCAACAACCACGCCAACGACTTTGGGCAGGAGGGCATCGAGAGCACCGAGCGCTGCCTGCGCGAGCAGGGCATCCTCTTCAGCGGCATCGAAGGTCGCGTGGAGAGTGCCGTCATCGAGCGCATGGGAAAGAAGATTGGCCTCTGCGCCTTCGGCCACAACAGCTACACGCTGAAGCATACCGACCTGAAGGTGGTCGGTCGCATCGTCGACGACTTGGTGAAGCGCTGCGACCTGGTCATCGTCTCCTTCCATGGCGGTGCCGAAGGACGCACGCAGAGCCATCTGCCACAGGGCGGCGAGACCTTCTTAGGCGAGAACCGTGGCTCGTTGCGCCAGCTGGCACACTTCTGCATCGACCACGATGCTGATGTGGTGTATGGCCACGGCCCCCACGTGCTGCGCTGCGCCGAGGTGTACAAAGGACGCTTCATCGCCTACAGCTTAGGCAATTTCTGTACCCCCTACAACGTCAGCCTCACGGGCATCAGCGGCTACGCTCCACTGGTGGAAATCAAAATCGACCCTGCCACGGGCCGCTTCCTGTGCGGACAGGTGCATCCCTTCATACAGACCCGCGGCATCGGTCCCCGCAACGACACTTCTGGGGCCGTCATCCGCCAGATGAAGCAGCTCAGCGATGCCGACGTGCCGCAGAGCCAGGCCGTCATTGATGCCCAGGGACGCATCATTTTGCGGGCTACGCCCTAAATTAAAAATGATAAATGAAAAATGATAAATGGCCTGCGTCATTTATCATTTTTCATTTATCAATTAGCCGCGTAGCGGCGCTTCAGCATCTCATTTCAGCGTGATGGTCTCGGTGGCCTTCATCACCTGTCCCATCATGTTTTGGTTCACCTCGTTCTTCACGCTCTTCACCCAACCATTGTCCTGCATCTGATAGGTTGACTTCTCGCTCATCTCGAATTTCATCTGTCCCATCACCAGGTCGATGTTCTGTTTTATCATCTCGGCCTGTTCGGGGGCCTGCTCCTCCACCTGCTTGATGATGAGCTTCTTCAGGTCGTCCTTTTGCATGTCGAGTGTTGAGTTGGTGATGATGTTCTTTCCCACCACGAAGTACATGCGCTTCATCTTCAAGCCCTCATCGCCCTCGTAGTTTTCTGTGGCTCCGTTTGTCACGGTCTTGCCATTCAGCGCCAGCACTTCGCTCTTGCCAAACTGGTCGACCATTGCCTTTTCGGTCATCTTTGATGTGAGCTGCTTCATCAGCGTCTCCTTGGGCATGGCCTGAGCCACTTCTGGGCTTTGGGCCAGCAGCTTCTCCACCATCTTAGAGGCAAACTCCGTGGCCTTGGCTTTCACGTCGGCATAGTTCTTCACGCCCGTCACCTGTCCTTCGGTATTGGTGATGAGCTGCACGTCAACGCCCTGGAACATCTGCAGCGACATCAGCAACAGCTGGGTGGTTATGTCGCTTTCGTCACCATCTACCTTCATCTCTTTGGCGGTGACGGTGATCACGGCGCCCTTGTCGGTGACGTTGCTCACGACATACTCCGTTACGCCCGAAATCTTCATCTCCTTGCCCATGGTATTGATGGAGCTTTCGGATGCATACACAGCCTTGAAGCCGTTCTGCAGCTTTGGGGCAATCTTTGTCTGTGCTTGGGCCATCATGGCCATCAGCAGCACAACGCTTGTAAGAATCAGTTTCTTCATTTCTTTATTATACTAAATGTGCAATCAAATCTTCTCTGTCGCCAGGCAGCAGGTCCACCACAGGCAGCTCAATCATGGTGTAGCAGCCAGGCTGCTGTCGCATGGCAGCCCTTGCCACGGCCACCAGCACCTGTCCGGTGAGGGCGGGGTTGTTGATTTGCATGTTGAACTCCATGCGCTGGCTGTGGGTCTGTCCGCTCACGCCCTTGCGCACCAGGTTCACGCCGTGGCCCATGTCGCGCAGGTCGTCTACACTGGCCACCTGCATCACATGCGTCTCGTCGTTGGCGAAGTACGGGTCGGCCTTGATGTCGGCGGTCACCTGCTCCAGGCTTGCCCCCGGCTCCAGCTCCACATACACCATGCGACGGTGGATGCCCTCACCCAGGGGGATGGTCATCGAGAGCGCGTTCTTCACACCCTGCTTCGAGCGCACACACACGCTATGGCCCATCGACATGCCAGGGCCGAAGTTAGTGTAGGTGAGTCCCTTGGGAGCCAAGGCTTGCATCAGGGTGCGCACGATGCTGTCGCTGCCGGGGTCCCATCCTGCTGCAATAACGCTCACGGTGTTCGTCTGCTTGTTCAGCTCCATCAGCGTGCTGCGATAGTCGCGGATGAGCGTGTGGATGTCGAAGCTGTCGACAGTGTTGATGCCCAGGGGCAGAATCTGCCGGGCATACTCCTCGCACGACCTGGTTGGTGTGGCAAGGATGGCCACATCCACGTCCTTCAGCTCGCGAATGTCGCTCACCACCGCATACTGCTCCAGTTCTTGGGGCTTGTTCTCAGCGCCCTGACGGCGCACGATGCCAGCCACCTCAAAGTCGGGGGCACTCTCCAATGCTTGCAGGGCATATCGCCCAATGTTGCCGTAGCCCACTACGGCTGCTCTGATTTTTTTCATCCTTCTTTTAGTTTTTGTTACTTGTTTGCTATGCCTTGTGTTGATTGAAAGAACGTTTGTTTCAAAATCGGGGCAAAGGTAGCCATTTCTTTTTATTCTGCCAAGCGAATGACAGAGAAAATACCCAACCCACAGCTTGTGGCGGCTATTCCAGTTCAAAAATGCCGGTGGGCATGGTTCGCTTCAGCACGTCGAGTTCCAAGTCCTTTCCCACCACGATGCCATAGCTGCGCAGGACGGTCTCCACGGTCTTGCGAGCCAGCTCGGGGTGGTTGTTCTCTTCCGACAGATGGCAGAGCCACACGTGGCGCAGCTGCACGCCCATGTGCTGTGCCACGGCATCGGCACATTCGTTGTTGCTCAGATGCCCTGTGCCGCTGATGATGCGCTCCTTCAGGTGCTGGGGATAAGGGCCGGCCTTCAGCATCTCGCGGTCGTGGTTGGCCTCGATAACCAAATAATGTGCACGCGAGATGAAGGGCACCATCTCGTCGGTGACGCGTCCGGCATCGGTGATGATGCAGAAGCTGATTCCCTCGGCCTCAACCACATAGCCCACATTGTCGCTGCTGTCGTGAGGCACCGAGAACGGGGTCACCAGAAAATCCCCCAGCTCCATCTGCTTGCCCGGCTCCACCACACGCCTGTCGGCGGCGTTCACCTTGCGGGTGACGCAATAGTTGCGGTCGATGCCTTGGTGCACCTGCTCGGTGGCATAGACGGGCAGTAGGAGGTCGTGGCTGATGCTGCCCACGCACTTGATGTGGTCGGCATGGTCGTGGGTGATGAGCAGATGATGCAGGTGTGAAAGGCTGAGGCCGTAGTCGCGAAAGTATTTCTTCAGTGCCCTCACGCCCACGCCAGCATCAATCATCAGTCCATCGCTGTCGGTATATAGATAATAGCAGTTGCCGCTGCTTCCACTTCCGAAAGAAATAAATCTAAGCATTGCTTATGTTCATTTTGGCTGCAAAATTAGTCAAAAAAAATCAAACAATGACAGTTTTCACCGTTAAAAAAACTGTCTGTCGGCATTTCCTTACAAAAAACCGCAGGAAGTGAAGCGTCTTTAGCTATTCACTCTTCGTCCATAAGATATGTCAGCACATAGTCGGGCGTAAACTCGTAGTGAACGTCGACGACGACACCGCGCTTCATGTTTTCCATCTGCAGCACAGTGTCGCCGATGGCAAGTGTTCGCATATCGTGGAAGAGCAGGTTGTCTTCGGAATAGAACTTGAACAGCGCCTCCTTGGCCGACCAAATCAGCAGTTTCTCGCTGGTCGTCACGGCCTGCTCGTCGTGTCGCAGGAATCGGCTGGCAATGCGCTCCACGCGGTCAGAGCACATCTCGATGTCGATGCCCACGCGCCCGCTGTCGGCAAGAAGCAGTGTGGCATAGCCCTTTGTGTGGCTGATGGAGATGGTCTGCCCATTCGTGAGGTAAGGCTTCCCGCTGGGTTCGTGACCAATAGCAAGAGTGGCATCGCCCGTCATGGCTTCCAACAACCGTTTCACAGCCATCCGCTCACGCTGGCGGGGCTTCTCGTCGGCATCTTCTTCCATGCGCCATAGTCCCAGGCGGGCGTGGCTGCCTATCTGACGAATGTGCTGCAATGGCATAGGCACACTATGGCTGGGCCTCATCCTCCTTGCCCACCACCACCTTTATCTTGGCGATGCGGTGGCCGTCGAGCTGGATGATTTCGAACTTGAAATTGCGATAGTCTATGTGCTCATGGGGCTTGGGAAAGTCGCCCTTCAACTCCAGCAACAGTCCTGCCAATGTGTCGGCATCGCCCTGCACCTCGTCGAAAATGTCATCGTCGAGCTTCAGCAGACGGTAGAAATCGGTGAGCAGCGTCTTCCCCTCGAAGATGTAGGTGTTGGCATTCACCCGCACATAGCTTTTCTCGTCCTCGTCGTATTCGTCGTTGATTTCGCCTACAATCTCCTCGAGGATGTCCTCGAGCGTGACGATGCCGCTGGTGCCCCCAAACTCATCGACCACGATGGCGATGTGCACCTTGTTCTCCTGAAAGTCGCGCAACAGGTCGTCGATCTTCTTCGTCTCGGGCACGAAGTAAGGCGGACGTATGAGCGACTGCCAGCGGAAGGTGGCGGGCTTGCCCAGATGGGGCAATAAATCCTTGATATACAGGATGCCTCGCACATTGTCGATAGAGCCTTGGTAGACGGGTATGCGCGAGTAGTTGTTCTCGACGATGCACTTGATGACATCGGTGAAGGAGGAGCGGAAATCCAAGTCGACCACATCCTGCCTACTGGTCATCACCTCCTTGGCCGTCTCGTCGCCAAATCGCACGATGCCCTGCAGCATGTTCTGCTGGTCCACGCGAATGTCTTCCTTGTCGGTCAGTTCCAAAGCCTGCTCCAAATCGTCGACGCTGAGCACGTGGTTCTCTTTCTGCATCACCTTCCCTGCCAATACTCCTGAGCGCATGAGCACGCTGGAGAGTGGGCGAAACAGGCGGCTGAGCGTCTCGATGGCTGGCGAAAAGCGCCGGCACACGCTGAGGGCATGCTGGCTGCAATACACCTTGGGGATGATTTCGCCAAAGAGCAACAAGAGGAACGTGAGCAGCACGGTGACCACCACGAACTGCAACCACGTGGCGCTGCCGAAGCTGACGACGTGGGCGAAGAAATAGTTGCAGAGCATGATGATGGTGACGTTCACCAAGTTGTTGGTGATGAGGATGGTAGCCAGCGTGCGCTCTGAGTTGCTGCGCAAACGCTCGATGCGTGCATCGGCAGGGTTTCTCTCCTCGTCGAGCTCGTTCAGGTCGGTGGGCGAGAGCGAGAAGAAAGCTATCTCAGACCCAGAGGCAAACCCCGAAACAAAGAGCAGCAGCCCCGCCAGCACAATGGCGAAGATGGCCCCCGCCGTGGGTGCATATAGTTGAACTTCGTTAAACAATTGTAGAAAAGAATCCATTCCCACAAATCAGGGATTAGCTGTTGGTGCCGGTGCTGTCGGCTGCTGTGCCCGTGGCGTGAGCAGCTCTATGTTGTCGGCCCATATCTCGGTATAGTATTGTCGGCGTCCCTGCTTGTCGTCGTAGGAGGCATAATGTATCCTTCCTTCGATATACAGCTTGTCGCCCTTGTGCACATAGCGTTCCACTATCTCGGCCTGTTTGCGCCACAGAATCACATTGTGCCATTCGGTGCGGTCGGGCACCTGCGTGCCGTTCTGCAGTGTGTAGCCCCGCTCGGTGGTGGCCAGCGTAAGGCGAGCCACCGCTTGCCCCTGGTCGACATATCTCACCTCGGGGTCTCTGCCCACATTGCCTATCAGCATTACCTTGTTCATAGCGCGCAACACCTGTCAAGCGAGGTTTCTATACATTTCCCTTGGCAGCCCCCAGAAAGCGGTAGTTGAAGTTCTTGCCCTTGGCCGATGGGAACTGGCTGCGCTCGTCAACGCGCGAACGCAAATGATCCACGATGCGATTATAGCAATCCATGGGCGAGACGGCCTTCACCTGTGCCACAAAATGTGTGTCGCGATATTGGAACTTGCCTGTGCCTGGAACCATCAGCACCCGCTTGAAGTCGAGCGAGCCCTCGTACCACCCTGGACGTTCCTCGTTCAGTTTCGTCAGCAGCATATTGGGCATGTTTCGGTCCTTGGCGGGTGCGGCGTTATCAGAATGGTTGCGGAGTGCCTTCTTCTCCTTGAAGTCTTGCATGGTCTCCGCCTCGGTCTTGATAACAATGAAATAAACGCGCGGACGAATTTTATAGCGTTTGGGGAAGAAGACGTCGCTTGCGGCATATTCACGAATGTCCTGCTCCAATTCGGGAGTCATTCCTATCTCGCTGATAGACGACAAAAAATCAATGGCCTCATCGACACTTGTAACAAGCGTCTCGCGGTCAAAATACCTCAAATATAAGTTCATTGTGGTTTTTATGTTCTCCTAAAAATAAAAAAAAGAGCGGAAAACGGGACTCGGACCCGCGACCCCGACCTTGGCAAGGTCGTGCTCTACCAACTGAGCTATTTCCGCAAATGGTGAAGAGGAGGAGACTCGAACTCCCACGTCGCAATTGACACTACCCCCTCAAAGTAGCGCGTCTACCAATTCCGCCACCTCTCCAGCATATTTTCACAGCAGAGAAAAGAGTGTGCCCAGAACAGGACTCGAACCTGCACGCCTCGCGGCACACGCACCTGAAACGTGCGCGTCTACCAATTCCGCCACCTGGGCATTTCTTCATTGTTGAGGCCTTCCTCAACAACGGCTCTTTTCATCAGCATGTGGAGCGGAAAACGGGACTCGGACCCGCGACCCCGACCTTGGCAAGGTCGTGCTCTACCAACTGAGCTATTTCCGCAACGTCTTTCCTTTCACCGAAAGGAGCATCTCTCTCGATTGCGGGTGCAAAGGTAATACAATTTTTCGAACCCACAAAATTTTTCGACTATTTTTTTCAAAAAAATTTCATACGGCTGGTGAGGCCGAAGAATTGACGATGGAGCAGTCTGCCCACCGCCACCACCCTGTAGGGCTATCAATCAGATGTTTAGCATTCCCCTTCCGTCCTTTTCGACCGTAGAAACCACCACCAAAAGACGAGCGACATCTGAAAGCGTATCCTCTCAATAGCCGTAGGTCGGCCCTACCTACGGATAATAGGTAGGGATGATAACAACCCTAAAGGAGTCGCCCGTGCTCACGCTTGATTGGATTAATCCGACCGAGCCGTGTCACCTGTAGGGACAGACCTCGTGTCTGTCCGCAAGCGGGAAAAGAAAAGTTTATTTCTCGTCGTGAAATTCTCGTTCCACGTCGTGGCTTTATCGTTCCACTGCAGGTGAGCATGGTTGATGACGAGCGAAATGGGGGGGATTCAGGAGAGGCGGCGCACGACAAACAGGGAGCGGGAGGCACCGCAGAGGGAAAAGGGGCATGCTTTTTAGGTTGGCAGCGGGCGGGGACATGATTGCCGCTGCCAACCGAAATTTACAAGTGATGAAGTCAGGAAGAGTGGCAGGTGGCTCTGTCGCCTCTCCGAGGCTTCTGCGTTCATCATCATTGTCCCCATTTGCTTTTTTAATCATTATATACGGCCTAATACGACGACAACGGCCATTGCAATTCGTCCCCTGACGGCTCCCCATCACCTTTTTTAGGTACTGAAACAAAAATAATGGGAGAAAAAGGGTGTTTAATGAAAAGTTATTTGTAATTTTGTACACTTGTAAAGAATGGGAATGAAACTTTCGGATTTGAAGACAGGCCAGCAAGGCATCATCGTGAAGGTGCATGGCCATGGCGCATTTCGCAAGCGAATCATTGAGATGGGCTTCGTGAAAGGCAAAACCGTCGACGTGCTGCTCAACGCCCCACTGCACGACCCCGTGAAATACAAAGTGATGGGCTATGAGGTGAGCTTGCGGCGCCAAGAGGCAGAGATGATTGACGTGGTGGAGACAGAAGAGTTGGCAGCGAAGAGCGAAGGGCACGAAGCCGCCACACCTGCGGCCAGCACCGTGACGGCTGCAACAAGCGATTCGCACGTAGCCCACCACTCTGCGCTCAAGAGCAAAGCCCTGCAGCAGCACCGCACCATCAACGTGGCGCTCATCGGCAACCCCAACTGCGGCAAGACGTCGCTCTTCAACTTTGCCAGTGGTGCCCATGGCCGTGTGGGCAACTACAGCGGAGTGACCGTCGACGCCAGCGAGGCCCACGCCAGCATGTTTGGCTACGACTTCAACCTCATCGACCTGCCCGGCACCTACTCGCTCTCGTGCTATTCGCCCGAAGAACTCTACGTGCGCAAGTATCTGCAAGAGCAGATTCCCGACGTGGTCATCAACGTCATCGATTCGAGCAACTTGGAGCGCAACCTGTATCTGACGACCGAGTTGGTCGACATGGACTTGCGTGTGGTAGGTGCGCTCAACATGTACGACGAGTTTGAAAGGCGCGGCGACCACGTCGACCTCCCCACCCTATCCACGCTCTTCGGCATGCCCATGGTGCCCACCTCGTTCAAAAACGGGATGGGCGTGAAAGACTTGTTCCGTGCTGTCATACAAGTGTATGAAGGCCGCAACCAACATGCCCGCCACCTGCACATCAACTATGGCCATGAGATTGAGGACGGCATCAAGAAGCTGAGGCACGGGCCGCTGAAGATGCCCGCCGAGGGCGAAGCGCTGCGGCTGCCACCCTCGCTCAGCATGCGCTATGTGGCCATCAAACTGCTGGAGGGCGACAAGAGCGTGGAGGAACTGGCCGACAAAGCCATCCCCGCCGCCACCTGGCGCCCCCTGCGCGACAAAGCACGGGCACGCGTGCTGGAGGAGACAGGCGACGATGCCGAGACGGCCATCATGGACGCGAAATACGGATTCGTGAACGGCGCGCTCACCGAGGCTGGCTACGCAACGGGCACCAAGGAAGACACCTACCGGGCCACACACGTCATCGACCGCGTGCTGTCGAGCAAGTATGTGGGGTTCCCCATCTTCTTCCTCATCCTCTTCGTCATGTTCCAGACCACCTTCGCGCTGGGCCAGTATCCCATGGACTGGATAGAGGCCGGCGTAGAGTGGCTGGGCGAATGGATAGGCGGCACGCTGTCGGAAGGCCCGCTACGCTCCATGCTCGTCGATGGCGTGATAGGCGGCGTGGGAGCCGTCATCGTGTTTCTGCCACAGATATTAATATTGTACCTGTTCATATCATTGATGGAGGACTCGGGCTATATGGCCCGCGCCGCCTTCATCATGGACCGCCTGATGCACCGCATGGGTCTGCACGGCAAGTCGTTCATCCCCCTCATCATGGGATTTGGCTGCAACGTGCCTGCCATCATGGCCACCCGCACCGTTGAGAGCCGCCGCTCGCGCCTCATCACCATGCTGGTGCTGCCGTTCATGTCGTGCTCGGCCCGACTGCCCATCTATGTCATGGTCACCAGCATCTTCTTTGCCCCGCAGTGGCGCTCGTGGGTGATGATGTCACTCTATGCCGTGGGCATCGTGGTGGCCGTGGTGGTGAGCAAGATCCTTTCGCGCTTCGTCATCAAGGGCGAAGACATGCCCTTCGTCATGGAGCTGCCCCCCTATCGCTGGCCCACATGGAAGGCCACGGCACGCCACACCTTGGAGAAAGGCAAGGAGTATCTGAAGAAGATGGGCGGCATCATCCTTGTGGCCAGCATCATCGTGTGGGCACTGGGCTTCTTCGGCACCATGGGCGTAGCTCCCTCGATGGAGCAGAGCCTCATTGGCACATTGGGGCACGCCGTGGAGCCGCTCTTCGCACCGCAGGGCTTCGACTGGAAGCTCGACGTGAGCCTCATCGCCGGCGTGGGAGCCAAGGAGATTGTGGCCAGCACCATCGGCGTGCTGGGCGGACTGCAGGGCATCACGCCGCTGGTGGCCTACTGCTACCTGCTCTTCGTGCTGCTCTACTTCCCCTGCATCGCCACCATTGCAGCCATCAAGAACGAAACGGGTTCGTGGCGCTGGGCCACCGTGGCTGCCGTCTACACCACAGCCGTGGCATGGGTGCTGTCGGCCATCGTCTATCAGGTGGGGAGATGCTTTGGGTGACAATGACGAATGACAAATTAGGAATTAACAATGGATGCAAAGAAAATACTGGACTTCCTGAAGCTGGTGATGGCCAACAACAACCGCGAGTGGTTTCATGCCCACAAAGCCCTCTACGACGCTGCCCGCCACGAGTGGGAGCAAGGCATAGAGCAGGCGCTGCGCCGCATTGCCACCTTCGATGCCGAGACAGCGCCCATACAGCTGAAGGACTGCCTCTACCGTTTCTACCGCGACACACGCTTCTCGCCCGACAAGTCGCCCTATAAGAACCACTTCGGAGCCTACATCAACGCCAAGGGGAAGAAAGCCCTGCGCGGAGGCTACTACATTCATCTGGAGCCAGGCAACTGCCTGCTGGCTGTGGGCAACTACTGGCTACCCACCAACGTGCTCACCGCCTGCCGTAACGAAATCATGGCCAACACCGAGGCTTGGCTGAAGTGCGTGGAGAGAAAAGACTTCAAGCACTACTTCCTGAGCAGCCCCAACAGTGAGAATCCCTTCATGGGCGAGGCAAAGGGTGAAGAGTCGATGGGCTTCGGACTGGAGCGGCTGAAGACCTGCCCGGCCGGATTCCCACGCGACTGGGAGCACGTGGAATGGCTGCGACTGAAGGACTACTGCGCCTGGCATGGCGTAGACGAGGCATTCTTCGAGGGCGATGACTGGATCGACGAGATGGAGCGCATCTTCCGTGCGGCCAAACCCATGATGGACTTCGTCAACGCCGTCATCGACGACTACGAATAGTAGAAGCGACAGAGACAGCACTTTGAGGATTACCCGCTTATGTCAGACCGTCAACCTATTCATCATTTCACCACGCATATTGCCGACCGTATGATATGGCGCTTCCCCCTGTTGGGAGCGCTACTGGGCAGCCAGCAGGCGCTGGCAGAAGGCGAGCCGCAGCAGGCGACGCCCGAGCGGCCCAACATCATCTTCATATTGGCCGACGACATGGGCTATGGCGACTTGGCGTGCTATGGCAACCGATTCATCCAAACGCCCAACATCGACCGCCTTGCACGCACGGGCACCAGCTTCACCCAAGCCTACGCGGGCAGCGGCATCAGCTCGCCCTCGCGCTGTTCGCTCATGACGGGCAAGAACAGCGGCAACACTCGCATTCGCGACAACCAGTGCTATGCCGGAGGCATGACGGGGCTGAAGATCAACACCAATGGCGACACCACCATTGTGCGCAGGGCCAACCTGCTGGCCGAGGACGTGACACTGGGCACCGTGATGGGGAAGGCGGGCTACCGAACGTGCCTGGTGAACAAATGGCACTTGGATGGCTACGACCCACAGGCGGCACCCCACCATCGGGGCTTCGACGAGTTCTATGGCTGGACCATCGCCACCGTGCACTCCAACTCTCCTTATTATTATCCCTACTACCGACTTCACGGCGACAGCCTCATCCACATCAAGGAGAACGAGCACGACGCCCGTGTGCGCCACAACACCGAAATTTCGACCGATGACGCCATCGCGTTCATCCACCGCAACAAAGAGCGGCCCTTCTTCTTGTTCCTGGGCTACGACGCGCCGCACGAGCCTTACAACATCGACGACACGTCGTGGTATGACGAGCACGGCGACTGGAGCGCCAACACCAAGCGCTATGCCGCACTGGTGACGCACATGGACTATCACATCGGACGCCTCTTGGGCACCCTCGACGCACTGGGACTACGCGAGAACACCCTCGTCATCTTCGCCAGCGACAATGGTGCGGCCGTGATGGCCCCCATCGAGGTGCTGAACTGCGGAGCAGGACTGAAAGGACGCAAGGGCCAACTCTACGAGGGAGGCATCCGCGTGCCCCTCGTCGTGAACCAGCCCGGACGTGTGCCCGCCGCCCGGCAAATCTCGAACCTCGTCTATTTCCCCGACTTCATGCCCACGTTGGCCCGTCTGGCTGGCAGTAGCGAGGCCGTGCCCAGCGACACCAACGGCATGGACATCGCCGACCTCTTCTTCGGCGGCACCCTCGACACCGACCACCGCTATCTCTACTGGGAGTTTCCCGGCAAGCAGCGCGCCCTACGCTACGGCGAGTGGAAGGCAGTGACGGTGAAGAAGGGTGCCCCGCTGGAACTCTACCACATCAGCGAAGACCCCAACGAGACGCACGACCTCGCCGCCCAGCACCCTGAGATGGTGAAGGCCTTCGACGAGAAAATGCAACAGATGCGCACGCCATCGCCCAACTATCCGATTGAAGGAGAGCAAGCCCTTCAAACCAAACGAACGCCATAGAGGGTGATATGAATGTAGCCCAGCCCTTTGCCAAGCCGCTCTACGTCATGCTGAAGCCAGCCAGTAGCCAGTGCAACCTGGCTTGCCGCTACTGCTATTATCTGAAGCCCTGTGCCCATGATGCCGTGATGAGCGACGACCTGCTGGAGCTGTTCACACGCCAGTATATCGAGGCACAGACGCAGCACGAGGTGCTGTTCACGTGGCATGGCGGCGAACCGCTGCTGCGCCCCATCGCTTTCTACCAGAAGGCATTGGCGCTGCAACGGCGCTATGCACGTGGACACCATATCGACAACTGCTTACAGACCAACGGAACGCTGCTCACCGACGAGTGGTGCGAGTTTCTCAAAGCCAACCATTTCCTCGTAGGCATCTCCATCGATGGCCCGCAGCATCTGCACGACACCTACCGGCTGACACGCGGCGGAAAACCTACGTGGGCGACGGTGGTGAGGGGCATCCGTCTGTTGCAGCAGCATGACGTGGAGTGGAATGCGATGGCAACGGTGAACCGCCTGAACGCCGACCATCCCGTGGCGTTCTACCGTTTCTTCAAGGACATCGGTTGCCAGTTCTTGCAGTTCACACCCGTGGTGGAGCGCATCAGCGGCGAGGTGGCCCACTACTCGGTGACACCCCAGCAATGGGGGCATTTCCTCTGTGGTGTCTACGACGAATGGGTGCGGGCCGACGTGGGCCACGTGTTCGTGCAGACCTTCGACGCCACCCTGGCCAACTGGGCTGGCGAGCCGCCAGGCGTCTGCTCGCTGTCGGCGATGTGCGGCCACGCGGCGGCGATGGAATACAACGGCGACGTATATAGCTGCGACCACTACGTATTTCCCAAACACCTGTTAGGCAACATCCGTCAGCAGACCCTCACCGCCCTGCTCTATGGCCAGCGCCAGCACGCCTTCAGCCAGATAAAGAGCCACGCCCTCCCTCGCCAGTGCCGCGAGTGCCAGTTCCTCTTCGCCTGTCATGGCGAGTGCCCCAAGAACCGCTTCGCCACGGACCGTTACGGCGAGGCCGGACTGAATTATCTCTGCGAAGGCTATCGGCAGTACTTCCACCATGTGGCAAGCGACATGGACTTCATGAAAGCAGAACTCGATGCGGGCCGTGCGCCAATGAATATTATGGGGTTAAGGAGTGAAGGGGAGTGAAAGTTAGGAACTTATCACCATAAGGAAATAAAATATTTGTCTGCGACGCTACACGAATGTGCATGAATGGCTCACTAATGTTCATGAATGCTGCGCCAAATATTATTCATGATTCATTCGTTATTCATTTATGCACATTCATGTTACGCCGTAGGCAATATGGACTATAAGCAAGAGGGAAAACAGATATGGCAATAAAATTGACATACAGACGGACAAAACGGCTGTCGATGCGCATCGTGAAGAATGGCGATGTGCACGTGTCGGCACCTATTGGCATGCCGAGGGCAGAAGTGGAACACTTCGTAGAGAGCAACCGCGAGTGGATAGCCGAAGCACGCAAGAGAAACTATGAAAAACAAAAGCGACGAGCCGAATTCTACAATCAACTGCCATTGCGCACACAGGCCCAAATCGACGAGGCCCTGCTGCGGCTGAAGACACTGATAGAGCCGATGGTGGAGCGGCATTCGAAAGCAATGGGTCTGCAACCGCCCCTCGTCTTCTACAAGCAGATGATTTCGCGATGGGGAGTCTGCTACGTCAAGGATAATGCCATCTGCTTCTCGGCCTTTCTGCTGCTACTGCCAGAGTGGTGTGTAGAGCATGTGGTGGTGCACGAGCTGTGCCATCTGCTGGAACCCAGCCACAACGCCCGTTTCCATGCCCTCATGGACAAATACTTTCCACGTTGGCGAGAAGCCCGTAAAGCCACCCGCAACATCTGCACAATGGAGGACGAAGAGGAAGACGAGGGCTGAAAAGCCCTGCAGACACGCTTGGTGACTAAAATCAAAAAAACGACGAGGTTTCAGCACGAAGTGCCCCAGTGCTGCCCGCCGTTGGTAGATTCTATGTACTTTTGCATCCGTTATGATAGTAGCAAACATGAATCTCCATGAGGTTTATGCCAACCTGAAGGGAGAGATGGGCAAGCTGAACTGGAAGCGCGACGCCCTCATACAAAAGTCGATAGGCACCCTGAAGCGAAGCACCACTTTTCCAGCTTACGTGATGCACGACTATCAGGTTCAGGCATCGAAAAACCAATATATCATTTATTTTTATCAAGAACATCCCCAAGCCCCCATCCTGTCGAGCTACCTCTGCGTCATGTTCGACGGCAACAAGCGCTATATCATCAAGTGGACCAATGGCGGCATCCCCGAGATTATGATTCTGACGAGCCATTTCCTTCAGCGCTACAAGGAGCGGTTTCTGAAACTCACTGACGCTGAGGAACAGCTTTCCTCGTCGGCACCACGACAAATGTCGGCCAACGAGGTGGCCGTGGTGTTCCTCTCGCGCAACCACACCTTCAAGCCAATGGCCATCGACGAGCGCATCAACAAGCACATCAAGGAATACGGGGAGTACGCCGGAGAGGGATTCCTGGCCAGCGACGGCTTCTGCTTCAAGCTCTCAGGCGAAGAGACCATCGAAGGAGACGACCCCATCCGCATCAGCTTCTTCACCACATTCATGTCGCGCGACGAACTCACCGACAGCCAGCGAGAAGCCATCTTTGAAGAATGTATGAAGAACATCGCAGAGCTATGACCATAGCAGCGCGTGAACACGGACTATAATCCGCATGTGTCAGCAACTAACGATGAAAGCGTCCTTGTCAGATGATTGCGGAAAATGAGTTTGTTGAATAGTTCAATCCATCAACCCGTCCTTAGCTTAAAGACATTTCGTCGACAAACGCTTTGTCAATGAAAAACACGAGTCCATTGGCAACAAAAAGTTATTGGGGAACCTCCCCCTACTACTCCACTTGCAGGGGCGGGGGGAGCGGTTGCACATAAATAGGTCAACTGCTATATCACTGCCTTAATATATTTGGGCCATAGCAAATAGGGACAGGGGATGGTGGAACGGGGAAAAACGATATGACTTTTGGGTTGGCAGCGGTCGGTGCCAATATTGGCAGCGGCCGCTGCCAATAATGGCAGCGAGCGGGAACAATGATGGCAGCGTTCGCTGCCAACCTGTTCTCACTCTATATGCCACCAATCTTATCGGGAGAATCCCTGTCGCTCCACCCCCTGCAAGAGGTCTAATCTTTATTTTGAAATAGCGCCACCAAGTTTTCACCAATTGCCACCAGAACAAAAAAACGCTCACACAAAACCAACAAAAACCATGATTCTTCATCACATTGACATGGATTTACACTAACTTTGCAACCAAAAAGCCCCCTATTCCCTTTCGAAATGTTAAAAATGCCATCCTCCATGAAATTATTTACAATTTAATTTGGTTTATAAAATAAACTTATCTATCTTTGCACCGTAAACCGGACACAAATGGCTAAAGCCGGGCTTTCTGCAGGAGCACGGACCAGGCCAGAGAGTAACAAACGCAAAAGTAGAACAACAAAAAAAATGAAACAAAAATGGAAGAAATGAAGAATATGACTGCCGAGCGCAGTCTGGAAATCATCACCGAGCAAATTGCCCAAAGCTGCAAGGCAGTGTCGAAGAGCACGGGACAGTCGCTCTATGTGTCAGGCTTATGCACAATGGCAATGGCCGTGGTGGTCGCTATTGTCAATATCATATCCGCACGCAACGGGGGCGGCGCCTTTGGGCACTTCCTATGGTTCTTGTTGCCTGCCATCATCTGGCTGGACATTCGCAATGCAAAAAAGGAACAGGCAAACGCACCCGTAAGCTTCGTCAGCTCGTTGGTAGGCAAAACGTGGCTTACTTTTGCCGCTTTAGTGCTGGGCTTTTTCATCTTAGGTAATGTGTGGAATTACATTCTGAGTCATTCCACGACGAATACGACGGCGATTATTGCACACCATGTGGACTTTTCTCCTATCATCATTCTATTGATGGGAATGGCTGTGACCATAACGGGACACATTCTGAAGAGCAAGTGGTTGGTATGGTTTGGCATCATTGCGAGTCTGGTCATTGCCGTCGGCGATTATGCATGTGTTGGTCTGACGATACTTGCACGATGTGGTGCTCCCCTATGGCTTGTTTCGCATGCAGAAGTCCTTCTACCTTGTGTGTCCGTATTTGTGTTTGCTCTATTCGGCCTGCTGCTCCCGGGTTGGATGCTTAAGAAACAGAAGTAATCATGTTCAAGCCATTAGACCCACTGCTGCACTCGGAGCTGCGACTGGCCGTTGTGTCGCTGCTCATCAGTAGCGACGGAGCAGAGTTCCCGTATATCAAGGAGCAGACGGGAGCCACGGCTGGCAACCTGAGCGTGCAAATCGACAAACTGTCGGCGGCGGGCTACATCGAGGTGGAAAAGACTTTCAAGGGAAAGAAGCCCTGCACCTTCTGCCGCATCACCCCCGCTGGACTGAAAGCCTTCGAGGACTACGTGGAAGCATTGCGCAGCTATCTGGAAGTGAAATAGAGCGTGAAAAAGAAACGTGCCCTTCCGCTGCTAAACGGACAGCAGCGGAAGGGCACGGGGTTTTTAAGGATTATCAGCCGTGGGCCTCATGGGATTGGCTTCCACAGCGCGAGACGGCATCAGAAGCCACCGCCGGGACGGCCACCGCCGAAGCCACCGCCGCCAAAGCCGCCGCCGAAGCCACCGCCACCGAAGCCGCCGCCACCACGACGACCACCACCGCCATTAGGACGGCCACCGCCGGGGAATCCACCAAAGCCGGGCATCTGCTGGTCGGGCTCCTTCTTGATGTCAGACAGCAGCTTGATGAGTGCACGACGGCGCTGGCTCCACGTGGGATAGTCGTCGGCATTCAGCTTGCGGATGTTCATGCTGAAGCCAGGCATCTGGGGCATGCCACCCTGTTGCATGAAGTCCATGGAGCTGGTGGTGATGATGCACGGCTTGGCCAAGCCATCGGCCAACATGCGGTCGACGATGGCATCGGCGCCGCCCACCTTGAACCAGCTCTCCATGGTCTCGCCCTTGCCGGGCACCAATTGGATGAAGACGGGCATGGAGAAGCCGGCGTTGCGCTGCATGGGCGAGGTGTACCACGCCTCGTTGCGCTCCAGCTCGTACGACACGCGGCCGTGCTCAATGTCACCTTGCGAAGCGAAGTTGAAGGGCGACGCGGGGTTGTCGGCAATGCTGTACATGAAGCCGTCGGAGGGCGCGATGTGCATGTTGCTGGGGTCGGCCACGGGCGTGCCGTCGACCATGAAGCAGTAGATGAACGTCTCGAAGAGAAAGTCACTCAGCGTGGTGCTCCACACCCCTGCGGTGTCGCGCTGCATGGCCACGGCCTCGGGCATCAGCTCGCACACCAGCTCCACCTTCTTAGCCTCGGGAGCCTTGAAGCGGAAGGTGATGCCCTGCTCGCCATATTCGGGCGAGATGATGGGCCGCGGGAAGAGGCGGGCCATGACGCCAGGGGTGAACTGCTGCTCCTGCCCCGAAGCGGCGGGAGCGGGCTGCCCCTCCTTCATGGCGGCCTCAGCAGCCTTCTTGTTGAAGAGCAGCGGCAGCGTCTTGGCCAGGAAGTACTTGGCGTTCATCCAGGTGTGGCCAAACTTGTCGTTGGTGAACTCCTTCACCGACTTGATGCCCTTCTTGTCGAGGAACTCCATGTAGTCGCGGGCATTGCCATAGAGGAAGTCGTCGGTGCCCACGCCGAGCCAGAAGAGCCGAATCTTCTTGTTGGTGTCGGCGGCATTGTCGTAGACGTTGGGCAGCGTCGTCGAGGTGAACGAGCTGTAGGAGCAGAGGTAGGCGAACTTGTCGAGGTTGGTGAGGCCGATGGACAATGCCTGGTTGCCTCCACGCGAGAATCCGCCGATGGCACGGTTGTCGCTTCCGCTGGCCGTGCGATAGTTCTGCTCGATGTAGGGCATCAGGTCGTTGAGCAGGTCTTTACTGAAGACATCGCCTCCAAACTGCATCTGCGGCATGCCCTGTTCGGCGGGCTTGGCCAGCAGCTTGGTGGGGTTGCCATAGGGCAACACCACAATCATTTCCTTGGCCTTGCCGTCGGCAATCAGGTTGTCGAGGATGTAGTTCACGCGTCCCACCTTGTAGTAGACCTCCTCGGTGTCGGTGGTGCCGCTGATGAGGTAGAACACTGGGTATTTCTTCTGCTGGTCGCCCATGTTGAACTGCATGCCCATGGTACTGTACGAGGGCGGCAGATAGACGATGGCATTGTTGGTTCCACCGAGGCTCTTGGAATAGTAGTGCACATACTCCACACGTCCGTGGGGCACATCGCGGATGTCGTGTGGCAGCGTTCCCTTTCCAGGAATCTCGAGCAGACTGTTCTTGAAGCCCTCGTTGGGGAAATAGAGCGGGTTCAGCGGGTCCATGATGCTGGTGCCGTCTACGATGAAGCAGTAGGGGTACATGTCGGGGGCCACGGGGCCGAGGGTGACGGTCCACGTGCCATCGGCACCGCGCGCCATCTCCTTGCGCCCGGCAAACTGTGCGTCGACCATGACCACCTTGGCCGAGTCGTTCTTGTACTGGAATGTCACTGTTCCGTCGCCATTGACACGTGGCTGAGCCTGAACCGTAGCCACGGCACAGAACAGCATGATAGAAGAAAAGAGTGTTTTTTTCATAAGCTTATCTGATTATAACGGTTGCTTTCTTGCCTTTATACACCACCTCGGCCTTGCCGCCTCCCACCACACTGACGCTGTAGGTGCGCTGGCCTGGCACGTAGCGCCCCACGCTGGAGGAGAGGGTGAGTTTGTAGTGGCTGTCGTCCCAGTCGAAGGTGGTGCGGGTGAAGACACCCTGCCGGTAGGTGGTGGTGGTGCCGTCGTCGTCGTAGAGGTTGAACTTGGCGTCGGCTCCGGGATAGATGGTGATGTTGTTGCCATTGTCGACGAGGATGCTGCCGCCACGAACGAAGACGGGGATGTGTGCCTTGTCGACGGGTGTGCTGACGCGCTGGCCACCAGCATAGAAGCGGCCCGTGTGGTAGTCGTACCAGCCCGCCGCATTCTTGGGCAGATAGGTGGTCCACTCGCTGACGCCGCCCTGCGTGACGGGACTGATGAGCAGCGACGGGCCAAACATGTATTCGCAATCCTGGCGCAAGGCCTCGGTATCGTTGGCGAAGTCGAACACAAATGGGCGCATGAGCGTGGAGCCGTCGAAGGTGATGGCAGCTGCCTGGCTGTAGATGTAGGGCATGAGCCGCTCGCGCTCCTGCAAGCACTGGGCGATGATGCCTTGTGCCTCAGGGCCGTAGTTCCACGGCTCGGTGTTACTCATATATCCGTGCACACGCATCAGTGGCAGATAGACGCTCGTCTCAATCCATCGCAGCATGCGCTCAATGTAGTCAGCGTTGCGATACTGGTCGCCGGGGCGGAAGAAGCCTCCTGCGTCGTAGGTCCACCAAGGGATGCCCGCGGCTTGCATTCCCAGTCCTGCTGCTATCTGATAGCGCAGTGTCTGCCAGTCGTTGCCCACGTCGCCGCTCCAGAGGGCTGAGCCATAGCGCTGTATGCCAGGGAAGCCACAGCGTGTGAGAATCATCGGGCGCTTGTTGTCCACCGCCGACAGTCCCTCATACACGGTCTTGTTCACCAGCAGGGGATACACATTGCGCACCTGCTCGCCAGCCCACTGGCCATTGTTCACGCGGCGGCCGCGCAGGTCGTCGTTCTCTGGCTCGGTGGCGTCCTGCCACCAGGCGTCAATGCCCGTTGGCACCAGGCGCTCCTTGAAATTCTTCCAATATGCTGCCGCAGCCTGTGGGTTGAAGAAGTCAATCCAGTCGGTGCCGGGGATGTAGTAGCCCCCAGCCTGCATCTCGCGGCCCACTTGACAGTTCTTGTCAATCTTCGACCACACGCTGAGCATCAGCCTCAGGCCCATGCGGTGCAGACTATCGGTGAGTGCTCGTGGGTCGGGATAGTGGTCTTCGTCGAACTGCATGGCGTTCCAGCCATATTTGCCCCACCACTGCCAGTCTTGCACTATCAGCCTGACGGGCATCCCCTCCTGTCGGAAGCGGTTGGCGGTCTGCAGAATCTCGTCCGACGAGTGGAAGCGCTCGCGGCAGTGGATATAGCCCAGTGCCCATCGTGGCATCAGGGGCGCTTGGCCCGTCAGCTGGCGGTAGGTGGCGATGACTTCATCGGGCGAGCCTACGAATACGGTGTAGTCTACAGCCGTTGCCACTGGTGAGCGGAACACCGTCTCATCGTTCACGCGACGGTAGTACACCACCGGCTTGTCGCCTCTTGTCAGTTCCGCCCTCAGCTGATGGTTCCCTGCCTTGAGGTGCACAATGGTCGACGTAGTGGGTGGCAGCCACGTGTTCTGCAGGTCTACGACGGTGTTGCCGTCCAGCACCAGGTTGTGGCGTCGCGCCATGCTCTGTCCCACGTCGAGCATCAGGGCATAGTCGCCCTCCTGTGCCACCTCGATGGTGGCCTCGAAGAGATAGCGTCGTCGCACCTCGCGACGGTTTCCCTCGGTCGAAGTGACGTTCACCACCTCCTCGCCCTGCTGGGCCGAAGGGGCATCTACCATGGGCTGCAGCTGCACGCTCTGGTCGGCAGGATTGAAATCCACGAGTCCGTAGTTGTTCCACAGCACGCCATAGCCCTTGCTCGACAGCAGCATGGGCACGGATATCTGGGTGTTCACCTGCGTGAGCCTCCTGGTGAGTCCGCGCACGTTGGTGAAGCCATCCTGAAACTGTCCGAGACCGTAGAGAAACTCATCTTTGGGCGACTGTAGTGCCAGCGTGGCCACGCCGTCGACAAGCTCATGGCGCAGGGCAGTGAAGACGGTCTTCCCGCTGCTGTTGCTGATGGTGACGGTACCTCGCTGCTCGTCGACTTTGAAGTCCACCTTTGGCGCTGCTTCCTCGTCGTGCTTCACGTAGAGCCAGTCGGGCAACCCGTTTTCGGGGCTATTAATATAATATTGTACGCGTATGGCGTTCTTCGCCACAGGGGTCAGTCGCAGGGTGCCCTTGCCATAGGGCACGGTGGTGGCGGCTTGGGCCATTGTCAACGCCAGCAGGCAAGCTGCCATGGTGTGCATGAGTCGTTTCATATCCGTTTCTTATTTTGTGAATTGCCACCAATCGAGATGTGTCTCCCCGCTGGCTTTACTGAAGCAGAGATAGAGGTCGTGTACGCCCTGTGCTATCTCGGCCTTGGCGGTGAATGTCTGGTAATTGTCGAGCGATGGTGTGGCCGTGATGTCGACCGTCCCGATGACCGAGCCGCACACGCCGTCGACCCTGAGTGTAATGGTGCATGCGCCGGTAGATGCTGCCGCAATACTGAACTCCTTGGGCACTTGGCTGCCGAAGTCAACGCCACGCAGACGGATGTACTCGCCCTCGTCGATGTCGGTGACGTACATGTTGCGGCGCCCCGTCGAGACGGGCATGTCGGCCACCACGCCAGTGTTCTTGATGCCCATCTTGGCCGACTTCAGTCCGTAGCCCCATGCCATCGTCTCGGCCTCCACGCGGCGGTAGGGGTCGAGCCACTTCAGCTGCTGCATGGGTTTCTGGTCGAGCCAGTAGGGCACTTGTCCGATGGTGCCGTCGGGCAGGTAGTGTATCTCGGCTGCGCTCACCGAGCGGCGCTCATGGTGAACGAAGGTCTCCAGGTGCATCAGGTCGTAGTCCTGCCCGAAGATGTAGCTGTGCCCCTTATAGTCCACGATGCCGGGATGGTTGCCACGGTCGCGCTGCGTAGGCTCCATGATATAGTTCTTCCACGTCCACGGCCCCATGGGCTTGTCGCTCATGGCATAGCCCAATGCCTCGGGGCAGCAGGTGGTGGCGTAGGCCAGATAGTAGTGGCCGCCGCGCTTGTAGAACCACGGCCCCTCCTGATAGTGCTTCACGGCCCAGTTGGCCTTCTGCTCACCGGGAACGCGCAGGTTGATCTTGGCACCCTCCTCCTTCACGGGGCGCATCACGCCGTCCTTGGGATTGAGCACAAAGATGTCGCCGTCGGTCGAGATCATGTTTTCGTTGAGCTTCACGCAATACACGTGGGGATTTCCCCAGTACATATATGCCTGTCCGTCGTCGTCGGTGAAGACGGATGGGTCAATGTCGTCCCAATGCTCCTTCTGCCACACCAGCGGTTGACCCAGGGGGTCGCTGAAGGGGCCGTAGGGCGAGTCGCTGACGAGCACGCCGATGCCATGTCCGTGCAGGGGGGCATAGAGGTAGAACTTGCCGTTGCGCTCCACGGTCTGTATGGCCCAGGCACCGTTGTCGCGACTGCGCCAGCTGAATTCCTTCAGCGAGGCCACGGCGCCGTGCTCCGTCCAGTTCACCATGTCGGTGGTGCTCCACAACAGCCAGTCGTACATGAAGAACCCCGCCGAGCTCTTCTCGTTCGGGTCGGGGATGTCTTCGGGGTGGGCGTCGTGCGAGGTATAGACAAACAAGGTGTCGCCAACGACGAGCGGCGACGGGTCGGCGGTGTACTTGGTCTGAAACAGCGGCATGTTGCACTGCTCGGGCTGCACCGTCTTGCCCACCTGTGCTTGGCTGCACAGGGCGCATGCCAACAGCGTTGGCACCATCAGTAGTTTTTTCATCTTTTTTCCTTATTTCTTTTTAGACATTGCCTCCTTCAGGAAGCCCACCATTTTCTGCAGGTTCTCTTCAGCATACATGCCCATGCCATGCCCGCCCTCTGGCACGAAGGTGGCCTCGGTGCGCACGCCAGCAGCCTTCAGCAGCTCATAGAACTTCTTTCCTTGGCAGCAGGGAACCACATTGTCTTTCTCGCCATGGAAGATGATGACGGGCGGACAGTTCTTCGTGACGTAGTTGGTGGCGCTGAGCGAGCGGTACTTGTCAGGCTCCTCGGCTAACTTCGAGTCGAGCAGTATGTCCTCGGGGCTGCGGTCGCCCATCTGCATGTGGTCGCCACAGTCCATGTTGGTCAGGTCTACAGGCCCCGACCAGTCGCAGGCGGCATCCACGGTGCTCGCCTGGTCGAGATGGCAGCCCACGGTGCCCTCCAAGTCGATGTCCACGGTGCCCACCTTGGTCTGCTTCAGCCCACTGGTGGTGGCAGCTGTCGACGAGAGGTGGCCTCCACTGCTGAATCCGCTTGTTGCGATGAATCGTGTGTCGAACTTATATTTCTTGGCCTCACCTCGCACGAAACGGATGACGGCACGGATGTCGTGCAGCTGGGCGGGCCACTTGGCATCCATGCTGCTACGGTGGTTGGGGCATACAACGGCGAAGCCTGCGTCGAGCAGGGCCTTCACAATGGTGCCCAGGTCGGCATTACCTTTGCTGCTGTTGCTGAACCATGCGCTGCCATAGACGTGGATGACCACGGGATAGCTCTTCGCCTCCTTCTTTGGCAGATAGATGTCGCAAGTGTGATAGGCCTGGTCGTCGCCGGCGTAGTTCACGTCCTTCCATTCCTTTGATGTTTCAAGTTTGGGCTGCTGCATCTGGAAACCTCCAAAACCGCCGAAGCCACCGCCAGGCTGTGCCGACATGCTCAACGAGCAGCACAAGGCAAAAAGGGAAAACAATGCTTTCTTCATTTCAATTGTGTTTATAGTTTTTAGATTACGTTCGTTTTATTTGTTTTAGACGATAGAGGGGACGAAAGGTTTACTCTGACTAAGTTTTTTCAACCCAAGGGCGAAAGGTTTACTCTGCCACTTTTTTCATCCCACTGCTCTTTTTTTTAAAAGCACATCGTCAGCTGTTCATCTTTACAGGGCGCTTTTTAAGCTCGTGCCAACGAGTGCCCATCACAAGGGGCCACCACAACAAAATTTGGAGCGCTCCAAATATAAAAAAGGCGTTGACTTTTTGAAAAAAGTCGTGCGTTTTTTTCGCCATTCAATGGCGTTTTTTCAGCAAGTGATGCAAAGCGCTGACCGACACGTACTTATTACCCTTATCTCTTCATGGTGGAATTGAACTCCATAGGCTCTGGGATAATAGGTTCGCCCATCTCGCTGTTCTCTTCCTCCTTGTCGTCGAGTTTGAAGAGCATGAACTGCGGCTCCTCTGCTGTGCATGGCTTCCACCCGAGCGCGTTGTCGTCGCCATTGGGGTCGCCATACTTGGCGAAGTTGGTCCATGCCGTGAGCATCTTCTCTGCCAAATCCCAGTCGCCCTTTGTCCATGGTCTCCAACAGTGTTTCAGACTCTTGAACACAAACCACAGGTCGCTGCTGTGGAAGGCTCCCTTCAGTCGCTGCGTCACCTCGGGGTGGGAGCCGTCGTCGGGCAGTGGCCGTGCAAACTCGTATGCCCATGCCTTGCCGCCCTGTTGCTGTCGTACCTTGCAGAACTCTGCGATGCCAGCCGACATCGACCCCATGTCGTTGAGTGTGTAGCCAATCATGTAAGGCATATCAGCGATGGTTCCAGCTCGTGTGGCCTCGTCGAAGCTCTTCAGCGACACATATCCGTCGATGATGGGTCGCTGCATGAGGAAGACGTCGTTCTTCGTCACCATGTTATAGAACTGTCCCACGGTGTACATGATTTCGGTAGATGCCCTTCGGAGCTGCTGCAGGTCGGTAAGCCCCGCCCAGTCCATCACCTTCTTGGTCTCCGCCTCGCTCTCTGCCAATGAGGGGTTATACGTGAAGAAACGGTTCATGGGCGTGGCGGGCTTGGCCTCCTCACCTTCCTTGGCGGGCACGTTGATGCCGCCACCACTCATGATGACCGCCTTGTGGAAGAGTCCACGTGCCAAGGGACTCTCGCAGAGGGTGCGCACACTGCCCGCACCGGCGCTCTGGCCAAAGATGGTGACATTGTCGGGGTCGCCACCAAACTGGGCGATGTTCTGCTTAATCCACTTCAGCGATTGTATCTGGTCGAGGATGCCGTAGTTGCCACTGACATGATGGGGACTTTCGGCCGACAGCTCCGGGTAGGTCATGAAGCCAAAGATGCCGAGGCGGTAGTTGATGCTGACGAGCACCACGTCCTTCGATGCCCATTCCTGTCCGTCGAACTCAGGCTCCGAGCCCCAGCCCTCGCGGTAGCCGCCACCGTGAATCCACAGTGCCACGGGCAGCTTCTTGTCGATGCGGCCGGGAGCCTTCGTCCACACATTCAGATAGAGGCAGTCCTCGCTGTAGGGAGCCTCATCGCCATAGCCCCACTCGGTGGGATAGCCACCAGGATAGTGCACGGCCTGATAGCCGGGATGGCCGAAGCGGTCGCAGACGAGCACCGAGTCCCACGCCACCACGGGCTGGGGTTCCTTCCAGCGCAGCTCGCCGATGGGTGGAGCGGCGTATGGGATGCCACGATAGACATAGACACCGGGATTCTCGGCCAGCACGCCTTGAACCTTTCCGCCCTCGATGGTGAGCACAGGGTTGTCCACCTTCTTCTCGCCAGTAGTGCAGCCAATGAAAGCCAGCAACGGCAAAAGCAATAAAATCTTTTTCATGCAGTTCTATAGTTTTGGGATTAAAATCGGGAGCAAATTTACGAAAAAAAACACTGCGTGCCATTTCGAGGTGTATCTTATTTTTTCAATTATGTTACATGACATGCCATTTTAAAATAAAATGAAAACAATAATGCGCAGCGAAATGAAAAATAATTTGTAATTTTGCAGTCGCTTTTATAATATATATAAATATGACAGCAGCATTAGCAACCGCAGCACTGGTCATCAACGAGCTGATGGCCGCCAACGTGGGCACCGTTTACAGTCCCGCCACCAATTTCGACAGCTGGATAGAACTCTATAACCCTGGCACCGAAGCCGTCAGTCTGAAGGGTATGGTGCTGAGCGACCACCGTGGCTACACATGGCAGATGCCCGCCACCATGGGCAGCGTGCCCGCCGGTGGCTACATGGTGGTGTGGATGGGCAGCAATGAAATCCGCGACGACCAGGCCACCTTCAAGCTCGACTGCGACGGAGGAACCATCACGCTGGCCGATGCCAGCGGCAACATCGTGGCCACGCAGGACTATCCCGAAGCCATGAGCCGCACCGCCTGGGCACGCACCACCGACGGCGGCAGCGAGTGGGGATGGACGGCCGATGCCACCCCCGGAGCCAGCAACGCCAGTGCCCGGTTCGCATCTGAGAGGCTGCAGACTCCTGTGGTAGATACCGGTAGCCGACTCTTCACGGGCAGCATCAAGGTGAAGGTCGACATCCCCGAGGGTGCCCGCCTGATGTACACCACCGACGGCAGTCTGCCCGAAGCCCCGCTGAAAGAGGGCGAGGAGGTGTCGCCATGGAAGGAGTATGTGCGCAACGGCTCGTGCGAGGGAACCGATGCCAGCAGCCTCATCAGCCGCGACTACAACGGCGACGACGTGGAGCGCATCGTGGATGGCGTGGGCTTTGACGGCTCAAGAGGCATCCGCGTGCATGCCTCGCGCAGCGCTCAGAACGACTACGACGCTCAGCTCTTCATCTACACCCCCGACCACATCTGGCGCTCGGGCGAGCGCTATCGCTTCAGCATGAAGGTGCGTGCCGACAAGGCAGCGCGCATCACCGCACAGACGCATACCACACCCCATAACTACATCTACGGCTCCATCCTCGACGGCAGCTACAACGTCACGACCGAGTGGCAGGAAATCTACTACGAAGGCACCATCACCGACCAGCAGGTGGGCAAGCAAGGCGGCGGCTGGTGGTGGGGCGGCCAGGAAACGGTGGAAGACATGCAGACCATCGCCCTGAACCTGAATGCCGACCGCCTCGACAACAACTTCTACTTCGACGATGTGAGCTGGCAGCTGTATATTGCCGACGGCGAGATGAGCGCCACAGAGGAGAGCAAGGACGGCGTGTTCACCGTGACGAAGACCAGCGCCTACACCTTCCGACTCTATCAGGAGGGGAAGCTGCCCAGCGTTCCCGTGACACGCAGTTATATCCAGACCTCGAACAAATACACGCTGCCCATCGTCTCTATCGTGGGCGACAAGAGATACTTCAACGACCCCAAGAGCGGCTTCGACTGCGACGGCGACGGCACCAATGGCAAGACGGGCAACGGACAGGACTGGCCACGCAACTACAACCAGCCGTGGGACCGCCCCGTGAACTTCAGCTACCTCAGCCCCGACGGAACGATGCTCTACAACCAAGACGTGAACATCAGCGTTTCGGGCGGATGGACACGCTCACAGCGTTTCCGCTCGTTTAAGCTGAAAGCCAACAAGGTGTTCGACGGTCAAGACGACTACGATTTCTCATTCTTCCCGCAGAAGCCCTTCATACGCAGCAAGAACCTGCTGGTGCGCAACGGCGGCAACGACATCTGGACCCACAACGCCCGATTCATGGACCCCGCTCTGGAAACCATCATCCAGCGCTCGGGCATCGATGTCGACGTGCAGTCCTACGTGCCCGTCATCGAATATGTCAACGGCGAGCTGCGCGGCGTGCTCAACCTGCGCGAGCCCAATAACGACAAGTTTGCCTACGCCAACTGGGGCTACGACGACAAGGAACTGGACGCCTTTGAGAACATGGTGATGAAAAACGGCGACGACGTGGTCCTGAACCGCATTTTTGAGCTGGCACGCAACATCAATGCCGAAGGAGCATTCGACGAACTGAAGACGCTGCTCGACATCGACGAGTTTACCAATTATATGGCCGTCACCATGTTCCTCGACAACGACGACTGGCCCAACAACAACATGAAGGCCTATCGCAGTCGCAACGACGGCCGCTACCGCTTCGTCAGCTTCGACCTCGACTATGCCTTTGCCCTGCGCAACTTCAACAAGGACAACGACAACCCCTTCAAATACTTCCTCAGGTTCAAGGACGCCGACTACGTCTATGACGAAAGCAACTTCAACCGCGAGATAGTGCGGCTATTCCTCAACCTGCTGGAGCATGAAGGCTATCGCCGCAAGTTCATCGACACCTTCTGCATCGTGGCAGGCAGCGTGTTCGAACCCACCCGCGCCAATGCCATTGTCGATGAGCTGCTGGCCAAGGTGCAGCCCATGGCGCAGCTGATGAAGCAGCAGCGCATCAACGACGGCCACGACCCCGACCGTGCTGCCACCACCATCAAGAACAAGCTGAAAGGGCGCTCGGCCACCCAGACGGAAAACATGCGGGGCTTCCAGCCGGTGCACCTCTCGAACACCAACAAACAGGCCGTCACGCTGAAAGCCAATGCCGAGGGCGCACGACTCTACATCAACGGCATCAACGTGCCCTACGCCGACTTCAACGGCCACCTCTTCGCCCCCGTCACCCTGCGTGCCGAGGCACCCGCTGGCTACCGCTTCGCAGGATGGAAGAAAGGCAACACCATCGTAGGCACCGACGAGGAGATGAGTCTGCCCACCGGCTCCACCGTCAGCCTGACCGCCACGTTCACCGCACTCACCACCGACGAGCTGGCCGCCCAGGGCATCAACCCGGTGCGCATCAACGAGGTGAGCGCCGCCAATGGCATCCACGTGAACGACCTCTTCAAGCGCAACGACTGGGTGGAACTCTACAACACCACCAACCAGCCCATCGACGTGGAGGGGATGTACCTGAGCGACAACGCCAGCAAGCCCATGAAATGGCAAATCACCGGCGGCGAAAGCATCGCCTCGACCATCATACCTGCCCACGGTTACCTCATCATCTGGTGCGACAAGCTGGAGCCGGTGTCGCAGCTGCACGCCACGTTCAAGCTGGCTGCCGAGGGCGGCGACGTGCTGCTGACGGCTGCCGACGGGAGCTGGACCGACCGGCTCTCCTACCCCACCCTGGCCGCCGACCAGACCGCCGGACGCTATCCCGACGGCTGTGAAGACGTGCTGCAGATGAACATTCCCACCATCGCACAAGCCAACGTGACATCGAGCTACGCCATGCCCGTGGAGCAGACGTGGATGAGCGGCATCAGCGACATCGCCGCGCTGGCGCCCACGCTCAAGGCCAGCTATGTGGTGGGGAGCCTCGTGGTGGACGGTGCCGCCGACAGCCGCCTCAGCATCGACGTGGTGAACACCGCCGGACAGCTCTTCGCCCGCATCAACGCCACCACCGACGCCTACGGCCACGCCAACGTGTCGCTTGCCCAGTTGCCCGCCGGTGCCTTCGTGGCCCGCGTTGCCGATGCCAAAGGCACCACCACAGCCGTGAAGTTCATTCGCTGATTCAATCATACCAAAGCGCAGCCGCTCCCCTTCCCCATCGGGAAGAGGAGCGGCTTTCGTTGTACCCAGCCGTCCCTTAGTCGGGTGCCCCGCATATTTGCGGGGTCTACAGCTGCTGCAGGAGCAGCCCCGCGCTCAGAGTTCGGCCTCTTTCATGCGCTCGGCATTCTCGGCCACGGTGAGGGCATCAATCATGGCTTGGATGTCGCCAGCGAGGAAGCCCTGCAGGTCGTGGGTGGTGTAGCCGATGCGGTGGTCGGTGACGCGGCCCTGCGGGAAGTTGTAGGTACGAATCTTTGCCGAGCGGTCGCCGGTGGAGACGAGGGTCTTTCTGCGCGAGGCGATGTCGTCGACATACTTCTGGTGCTCCTTGTCGTAGATGAAGGTGTAGAGGCGCGACAAGGCCCGCTCCTTGTTCTTCGGCTGGTCGCGCGTCTCGGTACACTCAATGAGTATCTCCTCGGTCTCGCCGGTGTTGGGGTTGCGCCACATGTAGCGCAGTCGCACGCCGCTTTCCACCTTGTTCACGTTCTGCCCACCCGCGCCGCTGCTGCGGAAGGTGTCCCACTTGATTTCGCCCTCGTTGATGTGCACCTCAAACTTGTCGGCTTCGGGCAGCACGGCCACGGTGGCGGCGCTGGTGTGCATGCGCCCCTGCGTCTCGGTGGCGGGCACGCGCTGCACACGGTGCACCCCACTCTCGTACTTCAGCGTGCCATAGACGTCGGCTCCGCTCACGGCGAAGTCTATCTCCTTGTAGCCGCCCACGGCACCCTCGCTCACGCTGGTGATGGCAACCTGCCAGCCCTTGGAGTCGCAGAAGCTCTTGTACATCTTGAACAGGTCGCCGGCAAAGAGGCACGCCTCGTCGCCGCCTGTTCCTGCGCGGATTTCCATCTGCACATTCTTCGCGTCTTCCGGGTCCTTGGGTATGAGCAGAATCTTTATCTCCTCCTCAATCTTGGGTTGCAGGTCTTCGTTCATGGCCAGCTCCTCGCGAGCCATGTCCTTCATCTCGGGGTCGTCTTCGTTGGCCAGGATGTCCTTCGCCTCGCGTATGCCGTTCAGACAGGCCAAGTAGCGTTTGCGGGCATCCATGATGTCGCTCAGGTCTTTGTATTCCTTGGTGAGCTTCACGAAACGCTGTTGGTCGCCAATGACGGCAGGGTCGGTGATGAGCGTCGACACCTCTTCGAAGCGGGCCTCCAGACCCTCAAGTTTTTCTAATATACTGTTGTTTGTTTCCATTCCATTTTAATATTAAATGAAGAGTGAAGAATGAAGAATGAAGAATTTGCTTCCGCATTCAAGCCCACGACATGTTTGCCTCATTCTCTTCGCTTTTCCAATTTGATGAGCAGCAGACCGATGGCCGTCCAGATGAGTTCGCGCAGCCTCACCAACAGTGCCACGAAGATGCCCTCTCTGGCCCCGATGCTCAGGCCCTTGGCCGAGAGCAGGAAGCCGCCCTCGCGACCGCCCAGCTGCAGGGGGATGAAGAAGAGCATGTTGGCAAAGAGCGAGGTGAACGCCAGGATGAGGATGCACTGCAGATAGTTGGCCGAGGGCATGATGACCAGCAGGATGAAGAATATCTCCAATGCCGACACGATGCGACAGCTAAGCTCCAGGCCCACGGCGGTGACAAACGTGCGCCGGTTCTGCCCATGCAGGGCTGCTATCTGCTGGTCGATGGTGCGTAGCTGTTCGTCATGGGATTCGAAGAAGTGCTTGGCCCATCGCTTCACCAAGGGGATGTGGCTCAGCAGCCGCATCCCCGTGACGGCAATGCCCCTTTTGTAACCTTTCAGGAAGAACCAGATGGCCGTGAGGCAGAAGGCGGCCACGGCGGCAAGCAGCAGTCCCATAGGGATGTTCATGGGCTGCGTGAGCACATAGAGCACACACGACAGCAGCCAGAACCAGAAGTGCGAGAAGATGTGGGTCATCACATAGAGCAGCACGCTGCTGGTGGCCCGCTCCGTACCGATGTAGGGTGCAAGCGACATGATGCGATAAGGCTCGCCTCCCATCAGTCCACCGGGCGTGGCATAATTGAGCGCAAACCCAGAGACGGTAATCTTGTAGAGCCAGAAGAAGGAGAAAGAAGCCCCTCCCTGCCCCCTCAATGGGGGGGTGACAGTTGGAGATGGCCCTACCTGCTGGGAGACAGTTGAGGATGGTTCTCCCCCCCCTTGGGGGGGGTGGGGGGGGGTACTGGCTTTGATGATGATCCACCAGGCTGCCGTGTTGAAGACATACAGAACAGCCCATAGCAGCACCACGGCCAGGAACCAATAGCCTGCCCGCTGCACGCCATCCCACACCTCCTTGAAATCGAGCTGGCTCACCATCAGGGCGAGCACGACGAGTCCAAAGATGAGGAAACCGTTCTGATATTTCTTCTTCATTTCTAATTCGTCTCTTTTTCTATCCAGTTCCCCCTCCCGCACGGGAGGGGGTTAGGGGGTGGGTATTTCTACTCGGCGTTTTCGTCCTTGCGCTTCTCGCGTGGCACGTTGAAGCGCACCTTTTCGCTCTCGTCGCGCTTCTCATGATAGAGCTTGGGCAGCGGGTTCTGCAGCGGCAGGTCGTATTCTTTCCTGTTGCGCCAGATGTCGATGGCCTCATAGAGTGCGCGACGCATGGAGTCGGCCTCTGTGCTTCCCTTTCCGGCCTTCTCGAAGCAGACGCCGTGGGCAGGTGCCGTGCGCACCAATGGCAATCCAGCTGTGACGCGCACACCCTTGTCGTCGCTGATGCTGGTGAGCGCCTTGAAAGGTGTCTGTCCCTGGTCGTGATACATGGCCAGCACGGCATCGAACTGAGCGTAGGAGCCATCGCCGAAGAAGTCGTCGGCAGGATAAGGTCCGAACACCTGTATGCCTTCGGCAGTCAGCTCTTCGATGGCGGGGCAAATCACGAGCTGCTCCTCGTCGCCGAGCACGCCGTTTTCGCCTCCGCGTGGGTTCAGTGCCAGCACGGCGATGCGGGGGTTGTTGATGCGCATGTCGCGGCGCAGCGACTGGTGCAGCACCTTTGCCTTCTCCACAATCTTCTGCTTGCTGATGCTGTCGGCCACCTCTTTCAGCGACACATTGTTCGTCACTAACGCCACGCGCAGGTTGTCGCTCACCAAGATGGTGAGTCCATGCTGCTCGCCTCCGAGGCTCCTGGTGATGTACGACGTGTGTCCGTCGAAGCCCCGAATGCTGTTTTTGGCTATGGGAGCGGTGACGAGCACGTCAAACAGCCCTTCCTTGAAATCGGCAAGAGCGCGGTCGAGGGCGGTCTTGGCGGCTTGTCCTGCTTCGGGCGTAGGTATGCCCAGGTCGATTTTCACCTCCTCATCGTAGGTGGTGACAAGGTTGATGCGTCCGTCGCGGGCGTCCTTGGCCGAGTTGACAATGTTGAACTGCATTTCCCTGCCCAGCGCCTTCAGGTGATAGGCGGCCGTCTTGGGCGAGCCATAGACGATGGGGGTGCACAGTTCGAGCATGGCAGGGTCTTCGAAGGTCTTGAAGATGATTTCGTATCCCACGCCATTGGTGTCGCCATGGGTGATGGCTACTCTGATTTTCTTTTCTTCCATATTTATTATTAATTACAAATTACGAGTTAATTACGAATTACGAGTTAATTACGAATTATGAATTATTTGCGGTAGCCGCCCGGCCCAAAGGGACGCTTTCACAAAGCGTAGCGACTGAAAGAAATTCTTCATTCTTCATTCTTCATTCTTCATTTAAAGATATTCTTCATTTAGCTTTTCACTTGTCCGTAGGCCGTCGACAGCAGCCCGCATGCAGCCATGATGTCCTCGCCGCGACTGGCGCGGATGGTGGCGAAGACACCGTGGGCGGTGAGATAGTCGCGCAGCTGCTCCATGCGAGCCATGTCGGTGGCGGGCAAGTCCACGTCGGGGATGGCATGGAAGCGTATCAGGTTCACCCGACACTCCAGGCCTTGCAGCAGTTTCACTATCTCGCGGCCGTGCATCGTGGAGTCGTTCATGCCGCCGAAGCAGATGTATTCAAACGAGCACCGGCGCTGGTGGCTGAAGTCGTAATGTCGCAACAACTCCACCGTCTCGCTGATGCCCATCGCCTTTTCGGCTGGCATCATCAGCTGTCGCTGCTCGTGCAGGGGCGAGTGCATCGAGATGGCCACATGGCACTGGCTCTCGTCGAGAAACCGCTTCAGCTTGTGCCTGATGCCCACCGAGCTGACGGTGATGCGCTTCGGGCTCCAGGCGTAGCCGTCGGCGGCGGTGAGGATGTGGGTGGCGCGCAGCACGGCGTCGAGGTTGTCCATCGGCTCGCCCTGTCCCATGAACACGATGTTCGTGAGCTGGTCGCGCTGGGGGAGCGAATATATCTGGTTCAGGATGTCGGCAGCCGTCAGGTTTCCCTGAAAGCCCTGCTTCCCCGTCTGACAGAAGAGGCAGTTCATCTTGCACCCCACCTGACAGCTCACGCAGAGCGTGGCACGGTCGCCGTCGGGGATGAAGACCGTCTCCACGTAGAAAGCCCCAAAAGCCCCCCCTTCTGCCCCCGAGGGGGCTACTATAGTTTTGCGGAGCGTAGGGTCTATCGTGCCCCCCTCGGGGGGCGAAAGGGGGGCTTCCCTTTTGCGAATAGTCGTCCTTACAGGAAACAAGTATTTCACTGTGCCGTCCACCGACTGCTGACTGGCGGCTGGCGGCATGGCACCGATGGTGTAGCGCTCCTTCAGCTTCTCGCGAGCCACCTTCGAGAGGTTCGTCATCTCGTCGATGCTGCCCACATGCTTCTCATAGAGCCATTTCGCCATCTGCCCACCAGCAAAGGCGGGCAGTCCCAACGCTATGGCTGCGCTGCGCAGCTCCTCCGTTGTAAGTCCCAGTAGCGGCTCCTTATCAAGCATATATATATTACGAATTACAAATTACGAGTGAATTACGAATTACGGGTGAATTACGAATTACAAATTACGAATTACGAATTATCTGCCGTAGCCGCTCGGCCCAAAGGGACGCTTTCACAAAGCGTAGCGACTGAAAGAAATTCTTCATTCTTCATTTAAAGAAACTTTTCACTCTTCACTTAAAAGCGGTAGCAAATTCTTCATTCTTCACTCTTCATTCTTCATTTAAAGAAACTCTTCATTTAAAAAGGCTTTCCTCATCCGTCTGACAGCCCTGTCGCGAATCTGGCGCACGCGTTCGCGCTTCAGTCCCATGTCGGCAGCTATCTCGGCCATCGTCAGCGGTTCCTGCCCTATGCCGAAGTAGGCGGCCACCACGCTGGCCTCGCGTCCTTGCAGCGAGCTGAGCGCCCGCTCGGCCTGCTCCTGCTGTGCTGCGCTGTAGGTGCGGCTGTCGGCAGGGGCGGCACCATCGTTCACCAGCACTTGCAGCAAGCTCACCTGCGGCTTCACCCCTAATGGCGCATCAAGCGAGCGCATGCTGGCCTTGCTGGCCTGCTGGGCCGTCATCGTGCTCTTCAGCTGCACGCCGCTCTGGGTCTGCTCGCGCTCCACGGCACGCTCCATCGCGCGCCGGATGTGCACTGCGGCATAGCTGGCGAAGCGCAGCCCACGCCGCGCATCGTAGCGGCGCGCAGCCTTCATCAGTCCGATGCTGCCTTCGCTGACAAGGTCTTCCGTTGGCAGACCCTGATGTTGAAACTCGCGAGCCACGTAGGCCACCAGCCTCAGGTTGGCCTCCACCAGTCGGCCGATGGCACGCTCGTCACCTTGCAGCGCACGTGCCGACAGCTGGCGCTCCTCGTCCTCGCTCAGCAGGGCATGGCGCCCCACCTCGTCAAAGTATGTCTGTAGTCCTTTCTCTTTCATCCGTATCTATCGGGGCGCGGTCCGCCCACCTTTTTTTATTACTATCGTCTATCGACTGCGTTTACACAATACGGCTGCAAAGTTACACTTTTTTTTGCAAATAAACGAAATGCGCACGCTTTTTCTTGAAATAGACGCATATTATCATTCGTGCAATTCGTTTCATTCGTTGTCAGAGATAAATCCGCTTCATTCGCAGTCCTCATTATCATTCGTGCAATTCGTTTCATTCGTCTCATTCGTTGTCGCACGAACTCATGGACGAACTCATGGGCGACCCCTTCAGGGTCGATGCACCCCCTGTCCTTCTAACCGCAGGTCGTTCCGACCTACGGCTATTGAGCGTGGACGCTTTCAGCGTCCTTTCAACCGTACCTCGTAATAAATCCGTTTCATTCGCAGTCCTCATTATCATTCGTGCAATTCGTTTCATTCGTCTCATTCGTTGTCAGAGATAAATCCGTTTCATTCGCAGTCCTCATTATCATTCGTGCAATTCGTTTCATTCGTCTCATTCGTTGTCAGAAATCAATCCGCTTCATTCGCCGTCCTCATTATCATTCGTGCAATTCGTTTCATTCGTCTCATTCGTTGTCAGAGATAAATCCGCTTCATTCGCAGTCCTCATTATCATTCGTGCAATTCGTTTCATTCGTCTCATTCGTTGTCGCACGAACTCATGG
>CADASP010000016.1 GCA_902790625.1 uncultured Prevotellaceae bacterium
GACGGCGGCATTGACGGTCATGTTTCACCCAAGAGCATTGCTGCTCCTGCTTCTTGTACTACTTCTGTCTATGTAAGCTTCTCAAAGAACTCTTTTCTTTCGTGCTCCACAGGTCTTTCCTGTTTTGCGGGTGCAAAGGTACGACTATTTTTCGAACCGCCAAAATATTTTGGATATTTTTTTCATATTTCTTCAAAAAAAATTTTTTCGCTTGACAAACATCAGAGGGGCCATAGATTTCTCATTATATTATATACGCGCGCGCAAGAAATTTCCAGCACTACAAGCGGTAGCCAATACTTGAAACAGCCCTTGACGGAGCCTACGAAAACGATGCGGCGACAGGGGGGAGGAAAACCAGCATATAGCGGTCGAAAAAATGGTGGCGCTTTTTGAAAATTTGGTGGCGCTTTTTGAAAATCCCAGGCCGTGGGATTTTTTTGTTCCATTGCGACAAAGTCAACGGTCAAGAAACTAAAGGAAAAATGATTATCCGCATTCTGCCGTAAGTGACCTTGAAAGGGGGGGCCAGCACAATAGCCAAGGGCACGCCATATCCCAAGAATGGCAGGATTTGCATCGACACTGGACGACAAGCCCCTGTGGGCAACTCGGCTTTCCTGCCCCAAACGCAAAAAAACGCTAAAAAAACGGGCTATTTATAACACCGTTTAATTATTATATGTAACTTTGCATCGATATTGTACATATTTTAAATTAAAACCAATTAGTTATGAAGAAAACTTTACGCTTTTCCATTCTCAGCATGTTGCTGATGCTGTGTGGCACCGCCTTTGCCGATGAGGTGACCATCAGCGCTGCCGACATGCAAAATGCCGCAACAGAGGCAACTACTGTCAATGGCATTACCTTCCTGGCCGAGAAGAACAACGGCTCGACAGCTCCCACCTTCAACGCCAATGCCGGAGATTTCCGCATCTACGCCAAGGGCACGCTGACGGTGTCGGCCGAGCAGAACATCACCAAGATGGTGTTCAACATCTCTACCCAAGGCAAGAAGCGTCTGGCTCCCATCACGGCATCTGTGGGTGCCATCGCCGAGCAGGCTGCTGGCGATGAGACCGTCACTTGGAGTGGCGAGGCCACGGGCATTGTGCTCACCGTGGGCGACAAGGCCAACTACGGTTCCGACGGCGAGAGCAAGGCCGGCCAGTTCGACTTTGAGAGCGTGACCATCACCCTGGGTGAGGGCGCTGTTGTAGAGACAAAGGCCGCCAAGCCCGTCATCACCCCCAACGGTGGCTCATTTGCCGACCAGCAGGAGGTGACCATCACCGCTGCTGCCGGTGCAAAAATCTTCTACGCCCTCAACGATGCCGCCTTCGGCGAGTACACCGCTCCTTTTGTGCTGACCGAGACCACCACCGTGAAGGCATACGCTTATGACGAGACCAAGGACGTGAAGCAGAGCGAGACCGTGGAGGCCACCTTCACGAAGCAGAGTGTGGTGACGGCCACCTGTCAAGATGTCATCAACGGCCAGGATGGCGTTGTCTATCAGGTGAAGGGCAAGTGCACCAACATCTTGAACACCACCTACGGCAACTGGGACCTGGAAGACGAGACCGGCACCATCCGCATCTATGGCACGCTCGACGCTGAGGGCAACACGAAGAACTTCGCCAGCTTAGGCATCGAGGTGGGCGACATCGTCACCGTACAGGGTCCGAGGAAGGACTACAACGGCACCATCGAGCTGACCGACGTCACCGTCATCAGCATCGAGAAGGGTTCCACCCCCGGCCCCAATCCTGAAGAAGTGGTTGTAGGCACCTGCCAGGATGTCATCAACGGAACCGACGGCACCATCTTCCAAGTGAAGGGCAAGTGCATCGAAATCCTGAACACCACCTACGGCAACTGGGACCTGCAAGACGAGACGGGCACCATCCGCATCTACGGCACGCTCGACGCTGAGGGCAACACGAAGAACTTTGCCAGCTTAGGCATCGAGGTGGGCGACATCGTCACCGTGAAAGGTCCGAAGAAGACCTATGGCGAGACCATCGAGCTGACCGACGTCACCGTCATCAGCATTGAGAAGGGTTCTGGTCCCGTACCCGAAATCGAAGAGATCAGCGTGGGCAAGGCCCTGCAAATCATCGATGGCCTGGCCGATGGTGCCAAGACCGAGAAGGAATACGACGTCACTGGCTACATCGTGAACATCAAGGAGATTTCTCCGAAGGTGGGCGACGAGGGTTATGGCAATGCCACCTACGAAATCAACGACGAGGCCGGCGTGCTTGAAGACGCCCTCACCGTCTATCGTGGCTACTATCTGAACAACGAGTACTTCACCGCCGAGGACCAGATTGCCATCGGCGACAAGGTGGTGGTTCGCGGCAAGCTGCAGCGCTATGTGAAGAACGGCGAGATGACCCCCGAAGTGGCTCAGGGCAACTATATCGTGGAGAAGGGCACTGCCACAGCCATCAGCCATCTGAATGCTGAGGCCGAGAGCGGCATCATCTACAACCTGCAGGGCCAGCGCGTGATGCAGGCCACGAAGGGTCTCTACATCATGGGCGGCAAGAAACTGCTGAAGAAATAAGAGAATTCACGTTCCACACACATCCAATCCCATGGAGGCAAGTGCTTCCATGGGATTTTTTTCGTCAAAATACTTGTCTATTATTATAATAATGTGTAACTTTGCCAAAGAAATAACCCAACACGCTATCACAATGAGGAAACAATTGCTTTCACTACTGCTGCTGGCCGCCACAGCATGGCCTGAGACCGTGGCGCAGCAAGCCCCCATGACGCTGTGGTACGACCGTCCCGCCCAGTATTTCGAGGAGTCGCTGCCCCTTGGCAACGGTCGCTTAGGCGCACTCGTCTATGGCGACCCACAGGAAGACATCATCCAGCTCAACGACATCACGTTATGGACGGGCAAGCCCATCGACCGCACGGAGGACGCTGGTGCCAGCCGATGGATTCCTGAGATAAGGAAGGCCCTCTTTGCCGAGAACTATGCGCTGGCCGACTCGCTGCAGCTGCACGTGCAGGGCCACAACTCGTGCCACTATCAGCCATTGGGCACGCTGACGATAAAAAGCCTCCTCCCTGCCGCCACCAGCTCCTACCGCCGCCAGCTGAGCCTCGACTCGGCCCTGGCCTGCGTCAGCTACCAGCAGGGCGGCGTCGGCTATCGGCGCGAATACCTTGTCTCGGCACCCGACAGCCTCATCGCCATCAGCCTCACCGCATCCAAGGCAGGACAACTGAACTTGGAGTTGAGCCTCAGCTCCATCCTTCCACACGATGTGAAGCCCAGCGGCAGACAAATCCTCAAGATGCAGGGCCATGCCGATGGCGACGAGGCAGAAACCATCCACTTCTGTACTTTGCTGAAAGTGGAGACCAACGGAGGCGAGGTGAGATTCGTCGACAACACGCTGCAGTTGAGGAATGTGAACGACGCGGTGGTCTATGTGGTCAACGCCACCAGCTTCAATGGCTTCGACCGCCATCCCGTCAGCGAGGCATCGCCCTACACCGACCAGGCTTTCAACCAGATTAGGCGTACTTATTACGACAGCTACGAGGAGGTGCGCCGCCGCCATGTGGACGACCACCAGCAGTTCTTCAATAGAGTGAAGCTGCAGCTCGGTGGGAATGGGGAGGCTTCGGGCCTCTCCTATCAGGACAGAATCAAGACGATTCCCACCGACAGCTTGGTGAAGAGCTACAACAGCGGCCACACTGCCGCCGACCGCTACTTGGAGGCGCTCTATTTCCAGTACGGGCGCTACCTGCTCATCGCCTCCTCGCGCACCCCCGGCGTGCCCGCCAACCTGCAAGGCCTGTGGAACCCACATCAGTGGGCTCCGTGGCGCGGCAACTACACCATCAACATCAACCTGGAAGAGAACTACTGGCCCGCCTTCAACTGCAACCTGGCCGAGATGGCCATGCCCCTCGACGGCTTCGTGACGGCGCTGGCCGAGAACGGGCGATACACCAGCGAGAACTACTACGGCATACACCGAGGCTGGAGCGCCGGCCACAACAGCGACATCTGGGCCATGGCCAACCCCGTGGGCGAGAAGAACGAGAAGCCCGAATGGGCCAACTGGCCGATGGGCGGTGCCTGGCTGGTGGAGACACTGTGGGAGCGATACCTCTTCACGCAGGACGCAGACTATCTGCGCCGCGTAGCCTACCCGCTGATGAAGGGGGCCACCACCTTCTGCCTCGACTGGCTCATCCCCAACCCCCACAACCCGCAGGAGCTTATCACCGCGCCGAGCACATCGCCTGAGAACGAGTACGTGACCGACCGTGGCTACCACGGCATGACCTGCTATGGCAGCACCGCCGACATGGCCATCATCCGCGAGCTGTTCATCAACACCCTGCAGGCTGCCCGCCTTGTAGGCGACGATTCCATCGTCGCAGAAATAGAGAAAGCCCTGCCCCGCCTGCACCCCTACACCATCGGCAAGGAGGGCGACCTGAACGAGTGGTACCACGACTGGCGCGACTTCGACCCCAAGCACCGCCACCAGAGCCACCTCATCGGCCTTTACCCCGGCAGCCACCTGAACAGCCCGGAATATCCGGAGATTCCAGATAATCTGGATAATCCGGGCAAGAGCGCACAGCTCCTCGCCGCCTGCGAGCAGACCCTCATCCAGAAGGGCGACAAGACCACGGGCTGGAGCACTGGCTGGCGCATCAACCTCTGGGCGCGGCTGCACAAGGCCGACCAGGCCTTCCACATCCTGCAGAAGCTGCTCACCTACGTCAGCCCCGACAACTACCGAGGCCCCGACCGCCGTCGGCCTGGCGGAGGCACCTATCCCAACCTGTTCGACGCCCATCCGCCCTTCCAAATCGACGGCAACTTTGGCGGCACGGCTGGCATCTGCGAGATGCTGCTGCAGTCGTCGGTGGTGGATGGCCGATGCGCCATGCAGCTCCTGCCCGCCCTGCCCCAGCAGTGGGCCGATGGCGAGGTGAGCGGCCTCTGCGCCCGTGGTGGCTTCGAGGTGAGCATGAAATGGCGTGGCGGAAGGGTGACAGAAGCCAGCATCAAAGCCAAGAAGAGCGGTAGCGTGGACATCCTGCTCAACGGAACGAAGCAAACGCTACAGTTGAAGGCCGGAAAAGCGAAGAAACTGAAACTGTAGGGATTTCCCCAGCAAGAAATAGGGATTTATCCCTTGCCCACTACCATGATAATATGTAATTTTGCAACCGTGAACCCTTAATACGTGAAGCGATATGAAAAAAGTAATGATGTTGATGATAGGCATCTGCCTTCTCTTGGGCAGCTGCGGCACATACGAGGGCACCGGTGCCTACACCGGCGCACAGTTTGGGCACATACTCGGCTCGGCCGTCGGTGGCATTGCCGGTGGCTGGCGAGGCCATGAGATTGGCTCCATCGTGGGCACCGTGGGCGGTGCTGCCGCCGGAGCAGCCATCGGCGCAGCTGCCGACCGCCGACAGGAAGAGCGCGTGGAGCGCCGCATGGTGGCACGCCAGCGCGCCCAGCAGGAGCAGCGCCAAGCTGCCACCAGCGGATATGGCAACTATGGGCAGGGCAACGGCTATGACCAGAGTGGCTACGACCAGAGCGGCTACGACCCACAGATGCGTGGCGACGACCGCATCACCTTCGACAACAGCAGCTCCGACTATCCCACCGACAACGGCGTCTCGACCACCATGCCTGCCAACCGCTTCTACAGCGGGCCGTCGCTCTCCATCCGCAACGCTGGCATCTACGAGGACGCTCGCGATGGTGTGCTCACGCGCGGCGAGAGCTGCAAGGTGATTTTCGAGATTGTGAACAATGGCGACGAGACGGCCTACAACGTCTTCCCCTTGGTCGAGGAGGCCACGGGCAACCGCCACATCCACATCTCGCCCAACCTGCGCATCGAGAGCATCGCACCCCACCAGGCCGTGCGCTACACCGCAGCCCTCACCGCCGACCGCCGACTGCGCAACGGCCAGATACAGGTGCGCGTGGGCGTGGCTCTGGGCGACCAGGTCATCAAGTCGCAGACCCGCCTCTTCGCCCTGCCCACAAGGAAGTGAGGGGTGGAGGAAGTGAAACCTCTACGCAAAAGAACGGGGCCGCCTTTTGGTTGGATTTCTTAGGAAATCTGACCAAAAGGCGGCCCCGTTTTTGGCTCCGAATTTTCCGAATTATCCGAATATTCCGATTATTCCGAAATTTCCGAATTATCCGGAATCCCCGGAATTTCCGCCAGCCATGCTTAATCCTCGTACATGCGCTCTATCTCCTTGCGATAGTTCTCGTTGAGCACGCGACGCTTGATTTTCAGCGTGTTGGTCAGCTCGCCGCGCTCCAATGAGAAGGGTTGTGGCAGCAGCGTGAAACGCTTCACCTGCTCGTAGAGCGCCAACTGCTGTTGCAGGGTGTCGATGCGCTCCTGCAGCATGCGGCACACCTGCGCATTCTGGCACAAGTCCTGACGGCTGCTGAAGGCGATGCCATGCTCGCGCGCATAATCCTCCAGCAGGCGATATTCGGGGATGATGAGGGCCGACACATACTTGCGCTGGTCGGCGATGATGGCAATCTGGTCGATATATTTGTCGACGAGCAGCTTCGACTCAATCATCTGCGGAGCGATATACTTGCCGTTGCTGGTCTTGAAAAGATCCTTGATGCGGTCTTTCAGAAACAGCTCGCCATCCTTCATGTAGCCGCTGTCGCCGGTGCGGAAGTAGCCATCGTCGGTAAACGACTGTCGGGTCAGGTCGTCGCGGTTGTAGTAGCCTCGGGTGATGGTGGGGCCTTTCAGCAGAATCTCGCCCTCGTCGCTGATGCGGATGCTGATGCCGCTGATGGGCCTTCCCACGCTGCCCACGGTGTAAGGCTCGTCGAGATGGTCGCAGCTCACGGTGGCCAGGCTCTCGGTGAGACCATAGCCCACCATCATGTTGATGCCGATGGAATGGACAAATTCTTCCACATGCGGACTCACCGTGGCCCCTGCCGTGGGGAAGAAATGGGCGTTCTCCAAGCCCAGCTCGCGGCGCACCAGCGAGAACACGGTCTTGTTCAGCATCTTATATTCCAGATGCAGCGCCACGGGCGGTCGCTTGCCATGGGACAGGTATTCAATGTTGTGGCGGCGCCCCACGTCGAGCGCATGCTTAAACAGGCGTCGCTTCATGCTGCTGCTGGCCTCAATCTTCTCCTGCACGCCCATGTAGACCTTCTCCCAGAAGCGGGGCACGGCACTCATGCACGTGGGGTGCGTCTCGCGCATGGTCTGCTGCACCTCCAAGGGGTTGGTGTTCACGATGAGGCGTGCGCCCTTGGTGATGCACAGTATTTTCCATCCCTTCTCGAAGATATGCGTGAAGGGCAGGAAGTTGAGCACACGGTCGTCCTCGTCCACGGGCACGCACTTGGCGTTGGCCTCCATGGCGGCATGATACTGCCCCACGGTGAGGATGACGCCCTTCGAGTCGCCGGTGGTGCCGCTGGTGTAGAGGATGTTGGCCACGTCGTCCATGGTGGCCTGACTGGTCAGGGTGTCCACCTCGCTCTGCCGTGGCAGCCCTTCGCCCAGTCGCAGGAAGTCGCTGAAGCGCATAGTGGTGGTGTCGCCATCGGCAATGCTCACGGCAGGGTCGAAGACGATGATGCGCTCCAAGGTGCGGCAGGTGGCGAAGACGCGGCGCGCCTTCTCATACTGCATCTGCTCGCCCACGAAGATGAAGCGTATCTGCGCATCGTTGATGATGAACTGAATCTGCTGCTCGGAGCTGGTGGCATAGAAGGGGATGGTGACGGCACGGATGCCCCACGCCCCAAAATCGGTGAAGAGATACTGCACTGAGTTCTGCGAGAACACGCCCACGTTCTCTTGCACCTTAACGCCCAGGTTGAGCAAGGCGTTCGACACCAGTTTCACCCGGCTCGAGAAATCATTCCAAGAGTAAGACTTCCATTGGCGCGAGCCAAAGTCTTTGTAGATGAGCGCCTCGCGCTGGCCCAACTGGGCAGCGACATCGTGAACCAGACGCGACAAATGGGTGTTCACTTGTTTCATAATGTTCTCTATTTAACAATATCCATGCAAAGATACAAACTATTATTCAGAAATCCAAAAAAAATGGCCGAAAATCGACAAAAATTATTTACCTTTGCAGCAGTATCCAACAAAAAGTAAACAAACCATACTATTATGAGAAAAGTATTCGCATTGATGGCCCTCGCCGTGATGAGCCTCACGGCATCGGCACAGCAGCTGTGGTACGACCATGCTGCCACGCATTGGCTCGAAGCACTGCCCATCGGCAACAGCCACCTGGGCGCAATGGTCTACGGCGGCGCCGACACCGAGCAGCTGCAGCTGAACGAGGAGACCTTCTGGAGCGGCTCGCCCCACCAGAACAACAGCACCGAGTCGCTGCAGCACCTGCAGGAGGTGCGCGACCTCATCTTCAACGGCAAGGAGGGCGAGGCCCACCAGCTGCTCGACAAGTACTTCGTGAAAGGCCCCCACGGCATGCGCTTCCTGCCCTTAGGCAACCTCTACGTGAAGTTCTGGAACCAGCAGAACCCGCGCGGCTATCGCCGCACCCTCGACCTGGCCACGGCCACGCACACCGTGACCTACCAAGTGGGCGACGCCACCATCACCCGCACCGCCTTCGCCTCGCTGGCCGACGATGTCATCGTGGTACGCTTCGAGAGCAACCGCCCGGGACGCCTCAGCTTCGCACTCAGCTACGACTGCGAACTGCCCACAAAGGTGGAAGCACGGAATGGACAGATGCTGGCCACCGTGAGCAACGTGGAGCAGGAGGGCATCAAGGGCGGGCTCACCGCCAACTGCTTGGTGCAGGCAGAGAGCGATGGCACACTGAACAGCACCGCCAACCAGATAGTGGTGAGCGGAGCCACCACGGCCACCCTCTACATCACCGCCGCCACCAACTTCGTCAACTATCACGACGTGAGCGGACAAGCATTGCCAAAGGCGCAGCAAGCCATGACGGCAGCACGCAGCCACAGCTATGCCGACCTGCTGGCACGCCACACGGCCAAATACCAAGAGCAGTACACCCGCGTCAGCCTGACGCTGCCCACCACCGAGGCCAGCAAGCAGCCCACCGACCGCCGCTTGGAGGCCTTCGGCCGACAGTCGGACATGCAGGCTGGTGGCCGCACTGGCGGCAGGGCACCCGGCCGAGGCTTCCCCGGACGGCAGATGGCCAGCAGCGGCCCCGACCTCGACCTCGTGGCACTGATGTTCCAGTACGGGCGCTACCTGCTCATCTGCTCGTCGCAGCCCGGCGGTCAGCCCGCCAACCTGCAAGGCGTGTGGAACGACAAGATGAACGCCCCGTGGGACTCGAAGTACACCATCAACATCAACGCCGAGATGAACTACTGGCCCGCCATGGTGACCAACCTCACCGAGACGCAGCAGCCCCTGCTGCAAATGATTGAAGAGCTGAGCCAGACAGGCGCCGAGACCGCCCGCACCATGTATGGCTGCGGCGGATGGACCGCCCACCACAACACCGACCTGTGGCGCATAGCCGGACCCGTCGACGGCACCAGCTGGGGCATGTTCCCCACGGGCGGCGCATGGCTCACCACACACATCTGGCAGCAATATCTCTTCACCGGCGACAAGCAGCTGCTGCGACAGTACTACGACGTGCTGAAGGGGGCCGCCGACTTCCTGCTCGACTATCTGCAGCCCTATCCCGCCACAGGCGAGGTGAAGCAGGCCGCCGGCTGGCTCGTCACCGCTCCCACCGTGTCGCCCGAGCACGGACCCATCGGCAAGAGCACCACCGTCACCGCTGGCTCCACCATGGACAACCAGATTGTGTTCGACGTGCTCTCGCAGATGCTGGGCACGATGCGCGCCCTCGGCACCAAGGACAAAGCCTACCAGCAGCGACTGGAGCAGGCGCTGGCCAAGCTGCCGCCCATGCAGATAGGCCAGCACGGGCAGTTGCAGGAGTGGCTCATCGACGGCGACGACCCGAAGGATGAGCACCGCCACATCAGCCATCTCTACGGCCTCTATCCCTCGAACCAGATTTCGCCCTATACCCACCCCGAACTCTTCACAGCCGCCGCCAACACGCTGAAGCAGCGCGGCGACATGGCCACGGGATGGAGCCTGGGCTGGAAGGTGAACTTCTGGGCACGCATGCTCGACGGCGACCATGCCTTCCTCATCCTGCGCAACATGCTGCACCTGCTGCCCAGCGACGACATGTCGCGCTTCTACCCCGAGGGACGCACCTACCCCAACCTCTTCGACGCTCATCCACCCTTCCAGATCGACGGCAACTTCGGTTGCTGCGCCGGCATCGCCGAGATGTTGCTGCAGAGCCACGACGGTGCCCTGCACCTGTTGCCCGCCCTGCCCAGCGACTGGAAGGAAGGCGAGGTGAAGGGTCTGCGTGCACGCGGCGGCTACGAGGTCAGCATGAAGTGGGCCGACGGAAAGCTGCAGACGGCCACCGTGAAGGCCACGCTCAACGGCAAGCTGCGTCTGCGCAGCTACGTCCCCCTGAAAATGGTCAATGGTCAATCGTCAATGGTCAATGGCTTGAAGCCCGCCAAGGGCCCCTGCCCCAACCCGCTGATGCAACCAGCCACGGTGAAAACGCCGCTGCGCTCCGAACAGCTGAAGACATTCGAGCTGCAGCACGTCAAGGAAGTCTACGAATACGACGTCGCCATGAAGCCAGGGCAAACCATCACCATCACGTGTAACTGAAAACAACGAATTCCTTTTTCTAACAACGAATGACACGAATGGCACGAATTTATATTTCTAACAACGAATGACACGAATGGCACGAATTTATATTTCTAACAACGTATGACACGAATGGCACGAATTATTATTTCTAACAACGAATGACACGAATGGCACGAATTACACGAATGAAACCGTTTCTTTCTGAATAAGTCTGCGACGCAACGCGAATGGCCGTAAATGAATCGTAAATGTCTCGTAAATATTCACGGTCATTCGCGTGTCATTCACGGACATTCGCGTTGTGCCGAAGGCAAGAAAAACAAATCATTCGTGTCATTCGTGCCATTCGTTGTTTATAATAATTCGTGTCATTCGCGTTCCTCGAAATTCATATCCATGCGTAAGAACTTATTTTCTGTCTGTCTGTTTCTCTTTCCGTTGTCCATAGCGGCGCAGACCGACAACATCCATGAGCAGAGCGACGGCTACGAGTGGCCCACCGACACGCTCGTGGTGCACAACCTGCGGCAGTGGCAGGACCTGAAATTCGGTGTACTGCTCCACTGGGGCCTCTACGCCGTGCCCGGCATCGTGGAGTCGTGGAGCATCTGCGACGAGCCGTGGATCCGCCGCGACACCACACGCACCTATCAGCAGTATCTCGACTGGTACTGGGGCCTGGCCGAAGACTTCCGGCCCACCCGTTTCGACGCCACCCAATGGGCCACCGTCTGTCGCGACGCCGGCATGCGCTACATGATTTTCACCACGAAGCACCACGACGGGTTCTGCATGTTCGACTCGCGCGAGACCAACTTCAGCATCGCCCGCCACGCCTTCAAGGACGACCCGCGCCGCGATGTCCTGCGCCACGTCTTCGATGCCTACCGCGCCGAGGGCTTCACCATCGGAGCCTACTTCTCCAAGCCCGACTGGCACTCGCAGTACTACTGGTGGGATGTCTATGCCAAGAAGGGGCGCAACGTCAACTATCCCGTGGAGCAGTATCCCTGGCGATGGCAGCAGTTCAAGCTGTTCACCCACCGTCAGATGGAGGAGATACTATCGCGCTACGGTCGTGTGGACATCCTATGGCTCGACGGCGGCTGGGTGTGGCCGGGGCGCTATGGGCAGGACATCGACATGCCCGCCGTGGCACGCATGGCGCGCAGCCACCAGCCCGGACTCATCATCGTCGACCGCACCATCCGAGGACCCTACGAGAACTACCAGACACCCGAGCGCACCATCCCCGAACGCCAGCTCAGCTATCCGTGGGAGAGCTGCATCCCCCTCACCGACGACTGGGGCTACACACCCGCCGCCCACTACAAGAGCGCCCATCAGGTCATCGCCACCCTCATCGAGATTGTGGCCAAGGGCGGCAACATGGTGCTCGGCGTAGGCCCCACGCCCGAAGGCCTCATCAACGACGAGGCCACGGAGCGCCTACGCGAGATAGGGCAGTGGCTGAAAGCCAATGGCGAGGCCGTCTACGCCACCGTCATCACCCCCCACTACCATGAGGGCGACACCTGGTTCACCGCCTCGAAGGATGGTCGCCGCCGCTACGCCATCTACTGCCCCAGCGACGATGCGCCCATGCCCACGCAGCTCAGCTGGAGCGTGAACCTACCCTCCCGCCGTCTCACCCTGCTCAGCACCGGCAAGCGCCTGAAGCACAGCATCGACGGCCAAGGCCGCGTCATCGTCACCCTGCCAAAAGGATTGACGACCCAGCCCATCGCCATCAGAATAGAATAAGACACCTCGCCGCTCCCCCCGCATTATTCACCCAGAGCCATCTACCGCAGAGCGGTCTTGTAAAAAACCAAATAAAACATGTTTTTGTTGGTTTTATTTGGTTTTATTTTGTCTTGTTTTTTTTGAAAGGCGCGAAGCGGAAAGACAGGTTTAGCCGATTCACCACGTTATTCAACAACCGTAGGGGCGGACCTTGTGTCCGCCCGCAAACGCCTTGAACCGCGCGGACGGACACAAGGTCCGTCCCTACGATCGGAATATAGTTTCGTACGGTTGAAAAGACGGTAGCATTTTCTGAAAATTCCAGACGCTGAAAGCGTCTTTTCAACCGTACGAATATGTTTACGTTCAACAATTCCCCTCCGAGGGGAGCGGCGGTGAATGATAGTGAGTCTATTTACTCCCCTCCTAAGGGAGGGGCAGGGGGGAGGGGCTTCCCCCCCCTACAGGCGTCTGAGTTTTCGTTTTCCAAGCCCAGCAAATCGGCGAAAATTGTCAAAATCTTTCAACGGAAAATTTGTTCACGGAAACGAGGCATTCTGGCACAAAAAACGCCCTTTGCGATGCCTTGACCTACCCCCGCCAGATGAAAAAATGACGGGGGAAAGCCTGATTTTTGCACACACCCTATGCCTCTGTGCATGTTTTTTGCTCATTTTTGGCCACTCCTCGCGTTATTTTAAGCACGCCGTAAAATAAAACGGCAACGCCAAATTTTTTTTCGGCGTTGACTTTTTTCAGCCAGCGAACCCCTTTTTTCGGAATAACCAGCCCAAACACCTGATTGACAATCATTTGCCGAAACCTCTCAAAACTCGAAAATTTTCGACCAAAAGTTTTTCAGCGCAGAATTTTCGAATTATGGAGGGGTAAAACGGCCATTTTGTAAAAATCTTTCAAAATAAAAGAAACCTGCAGCCGTGGGCAAAAATATTTCGCAAATTCGTGATGAGTTTTCAAATTATTTCGTAACTTTGCAGCAAACTTATCATAACGACGAATACGAACCCCCAAAAACAGCAACACGATGGAAAAGAATTCGCACACACTCACCTCCCCCACCCTGCCGGGGAGGGCATGGCAACACCTCAGGATGATGCTGCTCACCGCACTGCTCGCCGCAATGACCGGACAGACAGCGAGGGCACAGGAAGGCACCCGCACACTCACCGTGTACGACGGAAACACGACCAATGCAATTGTACCGGCGAACATCTTTTGGTTCAATGAATTCACGCGGAGCCAGTTCGTGATTCCTGCATCCGAGCTGGAGTATATGGCTGGCGGCACCATCAGCAGCCTGACATTCTACACCACAATCGATAACGTTCCCTACACCACGACGTGCAGCGTAGATGTCTACTTGACGGAGGTGGACTACACCTCCATGACGGCACTTGAGCCGAAGGCATCGGGCACCATCGTCTACCAGGGAACGCTCAGCATCGTGGAGGCCAGCGACGGCGGCACGATGACCATCACCTTCACCACACCCTACACCTACGGCGGCGGCAACCTGCTCATAGGCATCGAGAACACCCCTCAAGAAGAATGGAGATGTATATATTTCTATGGCCAACAGGTGGCAGGCGCCGCCTGGGCAGGCTATGACGAGGGCAGCTTAGCCGCCGTCACTGGCTCACAGCAGGACTTCATCCCCATGACCACCTTCACCTACACGCCCCGCAGCGGCATCATCTACTACGAGCCCACCAACCTCACCCTGACTTACTTTGATCTCACCACCGCCACCCTCAGCTGGGCGGCTCCCTCGACCTACGTCACAGGCTATGCCTACCAGTACAAGTTGACGGACACCGAGGAGTGGAGCGACGTGGTCAATGTGCCCACCACCACAGCCACCCTCAGCGGCTTGACGGCTGCCACCACGTACGACTTCCGCGTGAAGTCCCTCTACAACGATGGCGGCGAGAGCAGATACGCCACCCTCCGCTTCAACACCACCGCCATCGCGCCCGTGGCCGTGGGCGACAGCTGGAGCGACGACTTCGAGGGCGACGCCTGTAGCTGGCAGCTCCTCAACGGCGACCTCGCCAACGCCTGGGTATGGGGCACCGCCACCCACAGCGGCGGCACCCACGCCCTCTACATCTCCAACGACGGCGGCACCAACAACGCTTACAATACCGACAGCGAGGCGATTGTCTACGCTGCTAAGCCCTTCACCTTCACCGACGGCAAGTATGAGATTGCCTACGACTGGCGGTGCTACGGCGAGGGCAACTACGACTACCTGCGCGTGGCCTTGGTGCCCGCCACAGAGATGCTCGAAGCCTCCACAAGCATGCCGCGGGGCTTCAGCGCTTCGTCGCTTCCCTCCGGCTGGATTGCCTTGGACGGCGGTGGCAAACTGAACCTGACGCAGGAATGGCAGAGCAAGAGTGCCGCCATCAGCAATTTGGCTGCCGGCAGCTACTATCTGGTCTTCGCCTGGCGCAACGACTTTTATTATAGCATCCAGCCACCAGCAGCCGTCGACAACGTGAGCATCCGCCGCGTGAGCTGTGCGGCCGACGTCGACAACCTGGCCGTCAGCTACACGGGCGGCACCACCGCCACCCTGAGCTGGGCGGCGGGCGAAGCCACACAGTGGCAGGTGGCCTACAGCACAAGCAGCGACTTCGCCCAGGCCACGGAAGCAATTGTCAACCTTAACCCTAACCTTAACGTTCAGAACTACACCCTCACCGACCTGCCCATTGGCAGCACCTGCTATGCCCGGGTGCGCGCCTACTGCGGCGGCACCGACTACGGCGCGTGGAGCGAGACCGTGAGCTTCGAACCCACCGACATGTATGTCATCGGCACAGGCACGCAGACGAGCACCAGCCTGCCCACTGACACCTACTATAACTATTCCCGCACCCAGCAGCTCTACACGGCGGCCGAGCTGGGCGCTGCGGGGGCCGAGGCCATCATGAGCATCGCCTTCAAGAACGCCAGCAGCGAAGCATGTACGCGCCGCATCGACATCTACATGGTGGGCACCGCGAAGAGCAGCTTCGAGGAGGGGGATGACTGGGTCAGCACCACGACCGACGACCTCGTCTTCAGCGGCGAGGTGACCTTTGCGGCAGGACAGTGGACCACCATCACCCTCGACACCCCCTTCGAATACAACGGCCAGAGCAACGTGGTCATCGCCGTCGATGATCATACCGGCAGCTATATTGACGGCAATACGGAATTCCTGGCCTTCAGCGCCACGGGCCAGGCACTCTACGCCTACAGTTACGACATCTTTCCCAGCGATGCCAGTGGCACCATGAGCGGCAAGAAGAACCAGCTCCACCTTGGCAAGGGTGAGCTACCTGCCGTGGTGAGACCCACCGCCCTGGCCGTCGGCTACACCGGCGGCACCACCGCCACACTGAGCTGGACGGAGAACGGCACGGCCACGGAGTGGGACATCTGCCTAAACGACGACGAGACGAACCTCGTGAGCATCAACGCCACGCAATGCACCATAGTCAACGGACAATGGTCAACAGAGCTGACGGGCCTGAGCTATGCCACCATCTACCAAGTGAAGGTGCGCGCCAGGCAGGACGGCGGCGTGAGCTACTGGTCACTGCCCACCCGCTTCAACACCGAGCTCTGCGCGCCGGATGACCTGTGCAACATCGCCCTCGTGCTGACCGACAGCCGCGGCGACGGCTGGAAGGGCAACGCCATCAAGGTGGTGGACAAACAGTCGGGCATCGTCATCGGCACCTACGCCAACACCGCGGAGGCTGGGGCAAACGAACCACAGACCTGCCTCGTCGCTGTGCCCAACGGCAGGGACATACAGTTCGTGTGGGTCAAGGGTACCAGCACTGCTGAATGCTCGTTCAGCATCTATGACGTGAACGACGAGCTGATCTGCAAGTTCGACAAAAACGACCAAGGCCCGGCAGCGGGCCTGATAGCCACCTACACCGTGGACTGCAGCTACAGCCCGTGGAGGACGCCCGTCGCACTCACCGCCGTGCAGGACATACCCACCACCGCCACCCTAAGCTGGACGGAGCGCGGCGAGGCCACAGCATGGGTGGTGGCCTACAAGGCCGACGGCGACGAAGATTTTACTGAAGTAGTCGTTAACCAAAACGAAAACCAAAACGTCATTACCTACACGCTGACGGGGCTGGCTGGCTTGACGCAGTACACCGTGAAGGTGCGACCCGACAGCGGCGAGGGGGGCGTCGTGAAGTGGAGCGAGCCCATCACCTTCACCACCATCGATGCCAACCCCGTGCCCACCAACGTCACCGCCACGGCGGGCACCAGGAAGGCCACGCTCAGCTGGACAGGCTACGGCGACAACTACAACGTGAGGTACCGCCCGGCAGACCATTTCTCAAGCTCACTCTTCACCGAAGGCTTTGAGGGCGGCATCGATAATTGGATACTCAGAGATTGTGACAGAATGACAGCCATCAGCAACACCAAAGTACACGCTGGCAACCAGGCGTTCATGTTCGAAAACAAGAATGACCAATACCTCATCTCACCGGAACTGACGGACATCGCCAATGGCACACTGATGGAGTTTTACTACAGTAATTATTATAACAATGAAGATCAGAACTTGGTGACCTTCCAAGTGGGCTTCAGCTCGACGACCAACGAAACGGACGAATTTGACTTCGGGCCAACCATCACCACCTACGATGCGCAGTGGCATCTCTACAGTGCCGCCGTGCCAGCCGGAACAAAATACGTCTGCTGGAAAGTGCTATCAACAAGAACGTGGATGTTTTTCATCGATGACATCAAAATAGGCAAGGAGGTGGAATTTACGAACCTCTCCACTACGGCCACCACAAAAACCCTCACCGGCCTCGCACCTGGAACAACCTACGAGTATCAAGTGCAGAGCGTGAAGGACGAGGCAGCGTCTGCTTGGACGGAACTGGCCACCTTCACCACAAGCGTTGTTACCATACCGAGTGATTTGACCGTCGTGGAGTCTACTTCCACAACCGCTACGCTGAGTTGGGCTGGCAACGGCGATAGCTACAACGTGAAATACAGCGGCGCTAACGGCCAGTATGTGAATGTCGTCCTCTCCCAGGACTTTGAAAACGGACTCAACGGATGGACACGAAGGAACTGCGGCCAATACTCGAATGTTGATACATACAGCAAGCACACTGGCAGCTACGGATTCAGGTTCTCATCTATAAAAATTTATTCTCCGCAATACCTTATTTCGCCAGAGCTGCCAGACGTAACAGGCAATGCCAAGTTGGAATTCTATTACATGAATAACGATCCCAATAGGGTAGAGACTTTCCAAATAGGATACAGCACGACGACCAATGACACTGACCAGTTTACTTTCGGTGATGTAATTACAGCATCCGACATGCAATGGCATCACTACAGTGCAGCCATTCCTGCCGGTACGAAGTATATTTGCTGGAAGCTCTTGTCAAACGATAAAGGGAACTTGTTTATCGATGACATCAGCGTAGCATCGGAGAGTAAGACTATCACCGCGACCGAGAACACCATAACCATCACTGGCCTGACGCCAGGCTCTGACTATGCGTATCAAGTGCAGAGCGTGGATGACGGCGGCACGGCAACGGACTGGAGTGAAATAGCCACCTTCAGCACCAAGCACCACCTCCCCGGTGATGCCGACAACGACGGCTATGTGACCATCAACGACGTCATCGCCGTGGTGAACTACATCCTGGGCAACACGCCAGACAAATTCGACGAGGCGAATGCCGACGTAGACAGCAACATCGGCATCACCATCACCGACGCCGTAACCATCGTGAACATGGTGCTGACCCAGCAGGAGCCAGAACCCGAATCGGAGTAGGCTGGCACTTGTTGTGGCTCGTAATGGCTGCTCGGCAGGATTTGCAATCCCGTAGGTCTACCGCAGAGCGGTCTTTTTATTAAAAGAAGACCCTCCCCCTGCCCCTCCCTGAGAGGGAGGGGAGTATATAGACCTGCAAGCTGATGATGCTGCGCGACATTTCCGCCGCTCCACCCGCCTCTGCAAGGGGAGGGGAGCGGCTGCGCATAAATAGGTCAAGTGCTATATCATTGCCTTAATTAGATAGTGAGTCTATATACCCCCCTCCCTTCAGGGAGGGGCGGGGGGAGGGTCTTCTGGGGTACGGAGCCATTGGCATCGGCATGGAAATTCCACAGAAAAACGGGGCAAGCTGCATTTTCTTCCTTTTTTCTTTGGCATAATAGCAAAAAAGCCTTACCTTTGCGGCTCAATATCAATAAGACATGGAAGCTATCAGCATCACGAAAGTAGAGAACAAGCGCGACTTGGAGCGCTTCATCCAGCTGCACTACGACCTGTATCGCGGCAACAAATACGACGCGCCCAACCTGCACAGCGACGAGGTGCAGACGCTCTCGCCATGGGCCAAGGACCCCAACGCCGCCTTCGACTTCTGCGACGTGGAGTACTATCTGGCGTGGAAGGAGGGGCGCGTGGTGGGGCGCGTGGCCGCCATCATCAACCGCCGCTACAACGAGCAGTGGCAGCGGCCCGCCGTGCGCTTCGGATGGCTCGACCTCGTCAACGACATCGAGGTGATGCGCGCACTCCTCGGAGCCGTGGAGGACTATGGCCGCCGCCACCAGATGAAGGAGATCATCGGGCCGCTGGGCTTCACCGACATGGACCCCGAGGGCATGCTCACCTACGGCTTCGAGGAGCTGAGCTGCATGGCCACCGAGTATAACTACGCCTACTACCCGCAGCTGATGGAGCAGATGGAGGGCTACGTGAAGGACAACGACTATGTGGAGTACAAGCTCTTCGTGCCCAAGGAGGGAATGCCCGAGAAATTCCGCAAGATATCGGAGATGGTGATGAAGCGCTACAACCTGCAGGTGAAGAAGCTGACGAAGCAGGACATCTTCGGCCCCGCGCAGTACGGACAGAAGGTGTTCGACGTCATCAACCGCACCTTTGGCCATCTCTATGGCTACAGTCAGATGTCGCAGAAACAGATTGACCAGTACATCCACATGTATTTCAAAGTGCTCGACCTGACGATGGTGACGCTCATCGAGGACCACTCGTTAGAAGACCATCCCGTGGTGGGCGTGGGCATCACATTGCCGTCGCTGACGAAGGCGCTGCAGAAATGCCGCAACGGACGGCTGTGGCCCTTCGGCTGGTGGCACGTGCTGCGCGCCCTGAAGTGGCACAAGACCGACATCGTGGACTGTCTGCTCATCGGCGTGCTGCCCGAATACCGCTCGAAAGGGGCCAACGCCCTGCTGTTCTACGACCTCATACCCATCTATCAGAAGTATGGCTTCCTGTGGGGCGAGACACACGTGGAGATGGAGACCAACGGCAAGGTGCAGAGCCAGTGGGCCTATCTGGAGCACGAGCAGCACAAGCGCCGCCGCTGCTACAAGAAAGCGCTGTGAGCAGGTGCCGCCCACAACAACGAATTTGACAAATTTAACGAATTGTTATGTAAATCGGAATGGCACATGGAATCCGTTTAATCACCGCGTTCCTCGTGGGTCTTCGACAAATCTCGTAAAATTCGTTTAATTCGTAAAATTCGTTGTCAAGTTGTCACGCTTTTTGTGGAAGTTCTATAAATGAAGTAAATCTGTAAAACGAAAATATGAAAAGAATTGCATTCTTCCTGTTGCTGGCCTGCGCCACACTCACGGTGCAGGGCCAAGAAGCCAACGACAACGTATTCACACTGAAGAGTGGCGATGCCACGATGACCATCGATGCCAGCAAGGGCGGCAAAATCATGTCGCTGAAGCTGAAGGACAAAGAGGTGTTGTCGCAGTCGCGCTGGCCCGAATCGTTCGGCAGCACATTCTGGACCTCTCCGCAGAAGGAGTGGAACTGGCCCCCCGTGCAGGAGTTCGACAAGCAGCCCTACACCGTGAAGCAGCGCGGCGACAAGCGGCTCGTCATCAGCAGCCCTGTGTCGGAGCGGCTGGGGATGAGCGTGGGCAAGGACTTCGCCCCCGGTGCCACCGACGGCTCCTTCGTCATCACCTATTCCATCAAGAACGAGGGCAGTGAGGCGCGCCGCGTGGCCCCCTGGGAGATTTCGCGCGTGGCCAACGGCGACGGTCTCATCTTCTTCGAGGCACCCGCCGACAGCATCTGGCCCGCCGGACTGATGACCTTCGAGGATGCCCATGGTGCCGCCTGGTACAAGACCGACGAGGCCCCGGCCAACCGCAAGGTGAACGCCGACGGCAGCGGCTGGCTGGCCTACTGCGCCGACGGCCTCCTGCTGGTGAAGACCTTTGCCGACCTGAAGCCCGCCGACCCCGCCCCCGGCGAGGCCGAGATCCAGGTCTACGTGAACAGGGGAAAATCGTACATCGAGTTGGAGAGCCAGGGCGCCTACACCCTATTGCAGCCCGGCGAGCAGCTCAGCTGGACCGTGGGCTGGCACCTGGTCGCCGTTGACGCAGCACAGCAACCTTCGCCACAACTGGTGCAGAAGGTGCGCAGTCTGCTGCCTAAATGACAAACGACAAAGGATGATATACCATTTTTCTCCCAATTTGTTTTGGGATGCCGACTTAAGCCAATTATCGCTTGAGAATCATGCAGCCTATGTCATCCAGCGAGTGCTCGAGCATGGGCAAATGGACGACTGGCGGTTCATCAACAAGCATTATGGCCTAAAACGAATCGTTGAGGAATGCAAACAGATGCGCACCCTTGACCCTGTATGCCTCGCCTTCATCTGCACCATTTCACACACGAAAGAAGAAGAATACCGATGCTATCATTTCAGGCAATCCTGCCCCACACCCTGGAACTCTTGAAAAGGCTGATGAGCCAACCCTTGATGAATGACATGCGACTGGTGGGTGGCACATCATTGGCTCTGCAGTACGGTCATCGCAGGTCAGTTGACCTCGACCTTTTCGGCAAGACTACAGAAGATGTAGACGTTATGCAGATGCCGAGCCACAGCCTATGCCTGTGATGCTTGCACCTGTTTCTTGGGACGATGTAAAAACTTATCTCAGAAACATTGTAGAAGAGTACAATGCGAATTGTACTCGGTAAGCAATCGTAAAATCGCCATTCCTAACTCCGTCGCAGCTCGATGCGGAAGGTGGTGCCGCGCCCCACCTCGCTCTGCTTCACGTAGATGCGCCCTCGATGGTATTCCTCTACGATGCGCTTGGCCAGCGACAGGCCGAGGCCCCAGCCGCGCTTCTTCGTGGTGAATCCTGGCCGGAACACGTTCTTCACGTTCTTCTTGCGGATGCCCTTGCCGGTGTCCACCACTTCCACGGCCACGATGTCGTCTTCCTCCAGCAGCCAGAGGTCAATCTTCCCCGGCTGCCCCTCCATGGCATCGACGGCATTCTTGCACAGATTTTCTATCACCCACTCGAAGAGCGACGCGTTGACCTTGACGATGACGTCGGTGGCCGGATAATGTCCTCGGATGGCCACCTTCTGCGACGTGCGCTTGTCCATGTAGTCGATGACGTGGTCGAGCACCTCTTTCATCGACGTATCCACTGGTTCGGGCATGGAGCCAATTTTTGAGAATCGCTCTGCTATGCGCTCCAGCCGCTTCACGTCCTGCTCCATCTCGGGTATCAGCTCGTCGTGCGGATAGGTGTCCTTCAGCATCTCCGTCCACGCCATCAGGCTGCTGATGGGCGTTCCCAGCTGGTGGGCCGTCTCCTTCGACAGTCCCACCCACACCTTGTTCTGCTCGGCCCTTTTGCTGCTGAGCAGGGCGAAGATGGCCACCACGACGAATATCATCACGATGCCGAGCTGCCAATACGGATATTGTGTGAGTCGCTTCAGCAGCGTCGACTCGTCGTAGCACACCAGCAGATAGTCGCCGTCTCCGATGTCGATGTTGATGGTGTCGCCTGCCAGCGTCATGGCGCGTGCCCGGTCGGCCACGCCCGCCGAGTCGGCAATGTTGCGATACTCCATCACCCGTCCCTGTGCATCGGTGACGATGACGGGTATGGTAGTGTTGCCCTCTATGAATGCCAGCGCCAGGCTCAGGTCGGTCTCGCTGTCGGCCTCCTGCACAAAGTTCATCGCCTTGGCCCATAGGTCCATCTTGGTGCGCTCCTCGGTCTTGAGGTCGGTCACCAGCTGATGGCTGACGAAGAGCGAGGCCGCCGCGATGAGCACCGCCGCCACCACCAGCAGGATTTTCACCTGCCGTATTCTGTCAGTCCATTGCACCATGGTCAATACTCCCTCAGCACGTCTTCGTGATGTTTCTTGCGCTGTGCCTCCTTATAGCTCTTTCGCCATTTCTTGGGGATGAGCTTTTCCAACAGCGATAGCGGTATGCTGGCGGGCTTGCTGGGGTCGGCGGCGAGCAGTTGGGCCTCTTTGCGCTGCAGGCGCAGACTGCGTCGCAGCTCGTCGAGTCCGTCGTCCTCGTAGTGCACCTTGCCAAACACCACCACCTCCTTCACGCTGAGCAGCTTGGAGACGATGAACACGGTGTCGGCAGCCACCTCGTCGATATTCACGATGCGGCTCTCGTAGTTCAGGTGCGAAAATACAAAGGTGCGGCTGCTGTCGGGCCAGCAGAAGTGCCCCAGCGAGTCGGTGATGGCGGCATGGTCGCGCCCCTGCACGCTCACGCCGGCCACGGGGAGCAGCGTCTCCAGGTCGGCCACCACCAACTGGTCGTGGCGCTGGCCAAGGGCTGTCAGCGGGCATGCTAAAAGCAAAGCCAAAACAAGCTTCAACAGTTTCATCGACGCAAAAATAGGCATAAACGCCGAGGCATGCAAATTCTTTATATCTTTTTAGGGCTTTTCCTTTGCCATTTACGTTTTTTTTATCTAAATTTGCATCCACTATGAAGATAGAGCCACGCTATATAGCCGAAACCGCGAGCACCAACAGCTGGATGACCGCTCACGACGACGGCATCAGCGACATGGCCGTTTGGACCGATTTCCAGACCGCCGGGCGCGGCTGTGGCACCAACACGTGGGAGAGCGAGCGGGGCATGAACCTGCTCTTCTCCATCCTCATCCATCCCGCTGGTGTCCCCGCCACCAGCCAGTTCATCCTCTCGATGGCCAATGCGCTGGCGCTGAGAGATGCCCTCGCCGACTATGCCGACGACATCATGATAAAATGGCCCAACGACATCTACTGGCGCGACAAGAAGATGGCCGGCACGCTGATTGAGACCTCGCTGAGCGGCAGCAACATCAAGTCGTGCATCATCGGAACGGGCTTGAACGTGAACCAGACAGACTTTCGCAGCGATGCCCCCAACCCTGTGTCGCTCCGCCAGATGCTGGGGCATGAGGTATGCCGCGAGGAGGTGCTGCAGAAGGTGCTGCAGCGCTTTGCCCATTACATGGACCAGGTGAACCGTGGCGCATGGCTGCCCATCCGCACGCGCTACCGCTCATGGCTGTATCGGCGGGGTGAGACGCACCGCTACCGGTTCGCCGACGGCTCGGTGGAAGAATGCCGCCTGCTCGACGTCGACGACGACGGGCACCTGCTGCTGCGGCGGGCTGGGGGCGACATCAGCCGTCTGGCTTTCAAGGAAGTAACTTTCATCATATAAGTAGGTAATCAAAATTAGTTTATACGAACGGTTGTATTTAGTAAAACAGGAAAAAACAAGAAAAACAGAAAAAGGTTTTTTAATCTGTATTTATTGTTTTCATCTGTATTTCAAAAAAAAACGACAAAAATGATATAAGATATTTTTGCTTGGTCACTTAACATAAACTCAACAAAAACATGGCAAGATTCAAACGAATTCTACTGAAGCTGTCGGGCGAGAGCCTGCAGGGCAAGCAGGGCCACGGCATCGACCCTGAGCGGCTGGGCGACTATGCCCGCCAAATCAAAGAAGTGCACGACCTGGGCGTGCAGATTGGCATCGTCATTGGCGGCGGCAACATCTTCCGCGGCCTCAGCGGCTCGAAGAAGGGCTTCGACCGCGTGAAGGGCGACCAGATGGGCATGTGCGCCACCGTCATCAACTCGCTGGCACTCAGCTCGGCCCTCGACGCCGTGGGTGTGCCCAACCAGGTGCTCACCGCCATCCGCATGGAGCCCATCGGCGAGTTCTACACCAAGTGGCGCGCCATCGAGGCCATGGAGCAGGGCAAGGTGTGCATCTTCAGCGCCGGTACCGGACAGCCCTACTTCACCACCGACACGGGCAGCAGCCTGCGCGGCGTGGAGATCGAGGCCGACGTGATGCTGAAGGGTACACGCGTGGACGGCGTCTACACCGCCGACCCGGAGAAGGACCCCACCGCCACTAAGTTCCACGACATCACCTACGCCGAGGTGCTCAGCCGCAACCTGAAGGTGATGGACCTCTCGGCCATCTGCATGTGCCAGGACAACAACCTGCCCATCTATGTGTTCAACATGGACGTGGTGGGCAACCTGATGCGCGTGATGCAGGGTGAGGAAATCGGCACGCTGGTGCATCCCTGATGCCATCGAGGGCTCCCGTGGCGAACCCCGATATAACGTTTTGCTGGGGTGCATGAGGGTTCACGTGGCGAGCTGAGCAGTTACCAATAGACAAAAAGTGCAAAAGGATGTGAAATGGAAATTCCCGAATTCTTACAAAAAAATTTTTCATTCTAGAACGAAACAACGCATATTTTGGGCTGTTTGAGCAAGACGACCGATAAGGGAAAATCCATTTTTGACACGATTTTTGCACATCCACGGCAGTTCTGTGCAAGATTTTAGCCGATTTTTAGGCCATTTTCCGTTTCTGCGAGAACGCCAAAAAAGAAAAAGTCAACGCCAAATTTTTTTTGGGCGTTGACTTTTTTGAGCCATCCATGGGTTTTTATCGCCAAATCGAGTCTATACATCTGAAAGTCAGCGGTTTGTAGAAACCCCTCAAAACTCGCTTATTTTCGGCCAAATATTTTTTTGTGGAAAACGAGCGAGTTTTGAGGGCCTTCGGCGCTTTCGAGGCGCCTTTCGTCTTAACACATTTTAATGGAAACGACTTGGCAAGTTAAAAATTCAGAGCGCAGCGGAGAAAGGACACCTATCTGATGCCTCGGCATCCTTTTCCAAACCGTCACTACAGCCAACCTCCACCTGTGCAAACTTTTGCCAAACGGTCGCTACAGCCCGTCACCACCTGTGCACACATTTTGCCTTTTGTGCCAAATCAGACGGCTGAAAAGGCTGCGAAATAAAAAAAACAAATAATTTGAAAAAAAATTGGGGAATTGTGGGGGATTGTGGGAGAAAATATATAACTTTGCAGCGAAGTTGATTTACCCACAATAATAAAAGCGTGCGCATGAGATTTCTGGGCAACATTGAAGCCAAGACCGACTCGAAGGGCCGTGTGTTCCTTCCCTCCACCTTCCGCAAGGTGCTCCAAGCATCGGGCGAGGAGATGCTGGTGATGCGCAAGGACATCCACCAGGACTGCCTGGTGCTCTTCCCCAAGAGCGTGTGGGATGCCCGCGTGGATGCCCTGATGGAGCGCGTGAACGAGTGGGACGACGAGGCGATGATGGTGGTGCGCCAGTATATGAAGGAGGCCGAAGAGCTGGCCATCGACGGCAATGGCCGCATCCTCATCCCGCGCCGCTATCTCGACATGGTGCAGGTAGACCAGACCGTGCGCCTCATCGGCATCAACAACACCATCGAAATCTGGGCGGCCGAGAAAGCCGAGAAACCCTTCCTGTCGCAGGCGGAATTCTCAGCCAAGCTAAAGGCTCTGATGACCGCCCCGCAACAATAATCCACCGCAGGAAAAATGATAGCCGCCAACGCCACATATCACGTACCTGTCCTGTTGAAGGAGAGCGTCGACGGGCTGGACATCCAGCCCGATGGTGTCTATATAGATGTCACCTACGGCGGTGGCGGCCACTCGCACGAGATACTGCGCCGTCTGGGGCCTGAGGGACGACTCTACGCCTTCGACCAGGACGAGGATGCCGAGCAGAACATCGACCACGACGACAAGCGGCTGGTGTTTGTGCGCAGCAACTTCCGCTACGTGAAGCAGTGGATGCGCTATTATGGCGAAGAGCACATCGACGGGCTGCTGGCCGACCTGGGCGTGTCGTCGCACCACTTCGACGAGGCCAGCCGAGGATTCTCGCTGCGCACCGACGCACCGCTCGACATGCGCATGAACCAGCGCGCCACACTGACGGCCGCCGACGTGGTGAACAACTACAGCGAGGAGCAGATAGCCACCATCATGCACCTCTATGGCGAGCTGAGGAATGCACGCCAGGTGGCGGCAGCACTGGTGAGCCAGCGACAACAGCGGCCCATCAGCACCACCGGCCAACTGCTGCAGGCCACCGAGCGGCTATTTGCCCGCGAGCGCGAGAAGAAAGAGGCCGCCAAGATGTTTCAGGCGCTGCGCATAGAGGTGAACCACGAGATGGAAGCCCTGCAGCAGATGCTCAGCAGCGCATGCCAGCTGCTACGACCCGGTGGAAGGCTGAGCATCATCACCTACCACTCGCTCGAAGACCGCATGGTGAAGAACGTGATGCGCACCGGCAACGTGGAGGGGCGCGCCGAGCAGGACTTCTTCGGACATGTCAACGCTCCGATGCAGCCACTGACGGGCAAGCCCATCGTGCCATCGGCCGAAGAGCAGGAGCAGAACCCACGAAGCCGAAGCGCCAAGCTGAGAATAGGGGTGAAGAGGTGAGAGGTGAGTGGTGAAGCCCCCCCTTCTGCCCCCGAGGGGGCTACTATAGAAAATGCGGTAGCAAATTCTTCACTATTCACTTAACATTCAATTGTAAATCCGTAAATAACAAATATGGCCGACGAAATAGAAATGACGATTGAGGTGGCACCCGAGGAGCCGCAAGCGCAGCCTACCAACGACAGCGCGAAGGCGAAGACCAAGCAGAAGGAGCCGAAAGACGAAGCCGACAAAGAGCTGACCACACTGGAGAAAATAAAACTGCAGGCCAGCGAAGACGACGCTTCGGCAACGGCTTCCACGCGCTTTCGCGACATCCTGGGCGGCGACTATCTGTGGGCCATGGTGCGGCACCACATCTGGCTCATCATGCTCATCGTGCTGCTCACCACTGCCTACGTCGCCGTGCGCTACCAATGTCAGCAGGACGCTCTCGACATCAGCAAACTCGAAAGCGACCTCATCGATGCCAAGTTCCAGGCGCTGAGCAGCTCGAGCAACCTCACGCGCATGTGCCGGCAGAGCAACGTGCTCAACATGCTGAAGCAAAACAACGACTCGCTGCTGCACATCAGCCAACAACCGCCTTTCATCATAGAGGTGAGTGGCGAGAAGTGACAAATCATAAAATCGCAAATCAACGAAGTGAGTAAGTTCAATAGGGAGAAGGTGATGCCACGCTATATGGCCATGGCATTTCTGCTGTCGCTCATCGGAGTGGCGGTAATCATCAAGGCTGCCTATACCATGACGGCCGACAGGAACTATTGGCTGGAGGTGCAGAAGAACCAGGTGAACCTGGCCGACAGCATCAAGAAGCCTAACCGTGGCAACGTGCTCAGTTGCGACGGACAGCTTCTTGCGGGCAGCATTCCCGAATACGAGATATTCATCGACTTCCGCGCCGGACTGCAGAAGCTGGAGAACGGCTCCTTCTACGAAGACACTGCCTGGGTGCACAAGCGCGACACGCTGTGGCACGAGAAGCTCGACAGCCTCTGCGACGGCTTGCACGCCATCTTCCCATCGAAGAGCGCCGAGGAGTTCAAGGACGACCTCACCAAGGGACACGACAAGCGCGCGCGCTACTGGCGCGTGTGGCGCGGAAAGATTGACTATGCCACCTACAGCCAGGTGAAGAAGCTGCCCTTCTTCAACCTGCCACGCCACAAGGGAGGCCTCTGCGGCGACGAGTTCCCCGCACGCCGCCATCCCTTCGGCTCGCTGGCCGAGCGCACCATCGGCTCGCGCGACACCGCACGCTATGGCGTGGAGCTGGCCTACGACTCGCTGCTGCGCGGACAGTATGGCATTGCCCACAAGCAGAAGATACGCAACAAGGTGGTGTCGATCACCACCACGCCGCCCATCGACGGTGCCGACGTGGTGACCACGCTCGACGTGGGCATGCAGGACCTGGCCGAGAAAGCTCTGCTCGACGAGCTGAAGCTGCGCGACGCACTGATGGGCGTAGCCATACTGATGGAAGTGCAGACGGGCGACGTGAAAGCCATCGTGAACATGGAGAAGAGTGCCGACGGAATGTATCGCGAGCGCCTGAACAACGCACTGGGCTATCGCTGCGAGCCGGGTTCGGTGTTTAAGACCGCCTCGATGCTCGTGGCGCTCGACGACGCCGTCATCGACACCAGCTATGTCGTCAACACTGGCGGCGGCATCATGCGCATGCACGGCGCCAACATGAAGGACCACAACTGGCACCGTGGCGGCTATGGCAGCATCAACGCCGCCAGGGCCATGGAGGTGAGCTCGAACATCGGCGTGAGCTACATCATCGACCACTTCTACGGCTCCAACCCCACCAAGTATGTGGAAGGACTGCACCGCGTGGGCATCGGCGAGGACCTGAAGATACCCCTCAACGAATATCGGCCACCCAAGATACGCTACCCCGACACCAAGACCACCAACCGAGGACTCTACTGGAGCAAGACCACGCTGCCCTGGATGTCGATAGGCTACGAGACGCAGATTGCGCCCATCAACACGCTGGCTTTCTACAACGCCATCGCCAACGACGGCCGACTGGTGCAGCCACGCTTCGTGAAGCAGGTGGTGAAGGACGGCAAGGTGGTGGAGGAGCTGAAGCCCGTGGTGCTGAAGGAGCAGATAGCGCGCCCCGAGGCCATCAAGACCATGCAGACCATCCTGCGCCACGTGGTGAGCCAGGGACTGGGCAAGCGCGCAGGCTCTACAGCCTTCCAGGTGGCGGGAAAGACGGGCACGGCACAGGTGTCGGACGACGTCTACAACTACCACTCGGGGCTGCGCTGCCACTGGCTCAGCTTCTGCGGATATTTCCCCGCCGACAAGCCACGCTACTCGTGCATCGTATGCGTGAAAACCACCAAAGGACCGGCATCGGGAGGACTGGTGTCGGGAACGGTGTTCCACAACATCGCCGAAGGCGTGATGGCCAAGAACGTGCGCATGGTGGCACAAAACGCACGCGACGAGCATTCCATCTTCATCCCCGACGTGAAGAACGGCGACATGCAGGCCGCCGACTATGTGCTGGACCAGCTCGACATCAACGCCACGGGCAACTGGATAACCGGCAACACGGGCAACGGACCCGTATGGGGACAGGCACAGCAGATGGAGCAGAGCGTGAAGCTCGACAAGATGACCACCGAGGCAGACGTCATGCCCAACGTCACCGGCATGGGCGCTCGCGACGCCGTCTTCCTGCTGGAGAAGAGAGGAGTGAAAGTGATGCTCCACGGGCTGGGCGGCGTGAAGAGCCAGAGCATTCCCGCAGGGGCCAAGCTGCACAGCGGCATGAGCTGCACGCTGACATTAGGATGAACAACAACAAAATGAACACACTATGAAACTGACCGACATCATTGCAAGAATCAAGGTGAAAGCCATCGAGGGCAACGCCGACGTGGACATCGCCGACGTGGACATCGACTCGCGGCGCGTGGCTCCCGGCCACCTCTTCGTGGCCATGCGTGGCACGCTCACCGACGGACACCAATACATCGGCAAGGCCATCGAGCAGGGGGCCGTGGCCGTGCTCTGCGAACACATCCCTGCGGCCATCCCCGTGGGCAGCACCACGTTTGTCGTCGTCGACTCCACCGAAGATGCCGTAGGCCCCGTGGCCACAGCCTTCCAAGGATTCCCCTCGGAGCAGCTGAAGCTGGTGGGCGTCACCGGCACCAACGGCAAGACCACCATCGCCACATTATTATATAATATGTTCCGCCAGCTGGGCTACAAATGCGGACTGCTCAGCACCGTGTGCAACTATATTGAGGGCGAACCCATCGCCGCCAGCCACACCACCCCCGACCCTGTGGAGCTGAACCGGCTGCTGCGCCGCATGGTCGACGCCGGCTGCCAGTATGCTTTCATGGAGTGCAGCAGCCACGCCATCGCACAGAAGCGCATCGGAGGACTGAAGTTCGCCGGAGGCATCTTCACCAACCTGACGCGCGACCATCTGGACTACCACAAGACGGTGGAGAACTATCGCAACGCCAAGAAGGCCTTCTTCGACATGTTGCCCAAGGGCAGCTTCGCCATCATCAACGCCGACGACAAGAACGGGGCTTTCATGGTGCAGAACAGCAAGGCCACGGTGAAGACCTACAGCACCTGTCAGATGGCCGACTATCGCGCCCGACTGATAGAGTGCCACTTCGAGGGCATGTATCTCGACATCGACGGCCACGAGGTGGGCGTGCAGTTCATCGGCAAGTTCAACGTGAGCAACCTGCTCGCCGTCTACGCCACCGCCCTGATGCTGGGTCAGCAACCCGAGCAGGTGCTGGTGGTGATGAGCACGCTGAAGAGCGTGGCCGGCCGTCTGGAGCCCATCCGCTCGCCAGAGGGATTCACCGCCATCGTGGACTATGCCCACACCCCCGACGCGCTGGAGAACGTGCTGCGCGCCATCCACGAGGTGCTGCAGGGCAAGGAGGGACGAGTCATCACCGTGTGCGGCGCCGGCGGCAACCGCGACAAGGGCAAGCGGCCGCTGATGGCGCAGGAGGCCGTGAAGCAGAGCGACCGCGTCATCATCACCAGCGACAACCCCCGCTTCGAGGAGCCACAGGACATCATCAACGACATGCTGGCCGGACTGACGCCGCAGCAAATGAAGAAAGTGCTCGCCATCGTCGACCGTCGCGAAGCCATCCGCACAGCCTGCATGATGGCGCAGAAGGGCGACGTCATCCTCATCGCCGGAAAGGGCCACGAGGACTATCAGGAGGTGAAGGGCGTGAAGCACCACTTCGACGACCGCGAGGAGGTGAGGAAAGTGATGGCCGACTGACCATTTTCGCTGTAGCGTTATAAAGAGATAACGAAAAATCGTTAAAACCACAAAAGACATCAGATGCTATACTATCTGTTTCGATTCTTAGAAGACTACAATATCCCGGGCTCGCACCTGTGGAGCTACATCTCGTTCCGCGCCTTGCTGGCGCTGATACTCTCGCTCATCATCTCGGCATGGTTCGGCGAGAAATTCATCAAGTGGATGAAGCGCCGCAAGATATTCGAGACCGAGCGCGACGCATCCATCGACCCCTTCGGCTGCGAGAAGAAGGGCGTGCCCACCATGGGCGGCATCATCATCATCGTGTCGATATTGGTGCCCGTGCTGCTGCTGGGCCGCATGCGCAACATCTACCTCATCCTGATGATCATCACCACCGTGTGGCTCGGCTTCCTGGGCTTCATGGACGACTACATCAAGATATTCCGTGGCAACAAGGCCGGGCTGAAAGGCAAATACAAAATCATCGGACAGGTGTCGATAGGCTTCATCGTGGGCCTGACGCTCTACCTCAGCCCCGACGTGGTGATGCGCGAGAACATCAGCGACCCGCAACACACGAAGACGGAGGTGGTGAAGCACGAGCAGGAGGCCCACAAGTCGCTGCAAACCACCATCCCCTTCACCAAGCACCACAACCTGAGCTACAGCGAAATCATGTCGTTTGTAGGCAAGCACAAGGTGGCCGCTGGCTGGATTCTCTTCGTGCTGATGACCATCTTCGTGGTGACGGCGGTGAGCAACGGCGCCAACCTGAACGACGGCATGGACGGCATGTGCGCCGGCAACTCGGCCGTCATAGGCGTGGCGCTGGGCATCCTGGCATACGTGAGCAGCCACATCGGCTACGCCAGCTACTTCGACATCATGTACATCCCACACTCCGAGGAGCTGGTCATCTTCCTCTGCGCCTTCGTGGGAGCCATGATAGGATTCTTGTGGTACAACGCCTACCCGGCACAGATATTCATGGGCGACACCGGTTCGCTCACCATCGGCGGCATCATCGGCGTGTGCGCCGTCATCATCCACAAGGAGCTGTTGCTGCCCATCCTGTGCGGCATCTTCTTCGTGGAGAGCCTGAGCGTCATCATCCAGACGCAGTGGTTCAAGTGGAAGAAGCGCAAGGGACAGCGCGTGCGCGTTTTCCGCTCCACGCCCATCCACGACAACTTCCGCAAGCTCGACTCGCAGCTCGACGCCACCTCGCGCTACATCCTGAAGGGCTGGCCGCGCCGTCCGTTCCACGAGTCGAAAATCACCATCCGCTTCTGGATTGTCACCATCATCCTGGCCGCCATGACCATCATCACGTTAAAGATAAGATAACCCCTACCCCACCTACCATACCTACCATACCTACCCCACCTACAAAAGAAAATGAAAAGAATCGTCATATTAGGAGCCGGAGAGAGCGGCGCTGGAGCCGCCGTGCTGGCCAAGAAGCAAGGCTTCGACGTGCTGGTGAGCGACATGTCGACCATCGCCCCACGCTACAAGCAGATGCTTGATGAGCGGGGCATCAGCTGGGAAGAAGGGGGCCACACCGAGAGCCTCATCCTCAACGCCAACGAAATCATCAAAAGCCCCGGCATCCCCGACACCGCTCCCATGGTGGTCAAAGCCAAGGCCGCCGGCATCCCCATCATCAGCGAGATTGAGTTCGCTGGCCGCTACACCACGTCGAAGATGATTTGCATCACGGGCAGCAACGGCAAGACCACCACCACCAGCCTCATCCACCACATCTTCCGCTCGGCGGGCTACGATGCTGGACTGGCTGGCAACATTGGCCACTCGCTGGCCTACCAGGTGGCCGAAGACCCGCACGAGTACTACATCATAGAACTCAGCTCGTTTCAGCTCGACAACATGTACGACTTCCGCGCCAACATCGCCGTGCTGCTCAACATCACGCCCGACCACCTGGACCGCTACGGGGGCGTGATGCAGAACTACGTCGACGCAAAGATGCGCATCGTGCAGAACCAGACACCGCAGGACGCCTTCATCTATTGGAACGACGACCCCATCATCCGCCGCGAGCTGGAAAAATACGACATCAAGGCCGTGCAGTACCCCTTCTCCGAGCTGAAGGAAAAGGGCAGCATCGGCTACATCGAGGCCGGACAATACACCATCGAGAAGCCTATGCCCTTCAACATGGAGCAGGAAGCGCTGAGCCTACGTGGGCGCCACAACATCTACAACTCGCTGGCCGCCGGCATCGCGGGCAACATCGCGGGCATCAAGAAGGAGGTGATACGCCGCTCGCTGAGCGACTTCCCCGGCGTGGAGCATCGCTTGGAGCACGTCTGCCAGGTGCGTGGCGTGGAATACATCAACGACTCGAAAGCCACCAACGTCGACGCCTGCTGGTATGCACTCGACTCGATGAACACCAAGGTGGTGCTCATCCTTGGTGGGCGCGACAAGGGCAACGACTACGAACCCATCAAGCCGCTGGTGAAAGAGAAATGCTCGGCCCTGGTGTATCTGGGAGCCGACAACACGAAGCTGCACCAAAACTTCGACAGCCTGGGCATCCCCGTGCGCGACACCCACTCTATGCGTGAGTGCATGGATGCCTGCTACGAGCTGGCACAGCCCGGCGAAACGGTGCTCCTCAGTCCCTGCTGCGCCAGCTTCGACCTCTTCAAGAACATGGAGGATCGCGGCGAGCAGTTCAAGCAGATGGCACGGAATTTATAGAACGAACAGACAAAAGGCCAGAACAAGGCATGAACAAGAAAATAGGCAATCTCTTCAAGGGCGACAAGGGCATCTGGACGGTGTTCTTCTTCCTTACGCTCATCAGCCTCATCGAGGTGTTCTCGGCATCGAGCACCCTCTCCTACAAGAGCCACAACTTCATGGGCCCCATCATCTACCATGCCGGAACCATCGTGGCGGGTGTGCTCATCACCATCGTCACGCTCAACATCCCTTGCCGCTACTTCAAGATTATCACGCCCATCTTCATCATCATCTCCTACGCCACCCTGCTGTGGGTGCTGGCCTTCGGCGAGAGCATCAACGGCGCCAACCGCGTCATACAGCTGCCCGGATTTACCTTCCAGCCCTCGGAGCTGGCCAAGGGTACCATGGTGCTGGCCACGGCGCAGATACTGAGCGCCATGCAGCGCGAAAACGGGCAAGGCGCCGACCCGAAGTCGATGAAATACATCCTCTACCTCGTGGTGCCAGCCGTGGTGCTGATAGGACTCGAGAACCTGTCGACGGCAGTGCTGCTCTTCGGCATTGTCTTCATCATGATGTTCCTGGGGCGCGTGCCATTGGCACAGATGGGCAAGCTCACAGGCGTGCTCGCCCTCTTCGCCGGCATCTTCATCACCCTGGTGCTCACCGTGGGCGGCATGGACAACAGCAACGACGAGGCGAGCCAAAGCGGCAGTGAGACGACCACAGCCGTGGCCAACAACGCCCCAAGCGAGAAGAAGAGCGAGAGCGCCGTGTCGAAGCTCTTCCACCGATTTGGCACATGGCGCAGCCGACTGGTTGATAGGGAGCCGCGCCCTGAGAACCCCAAGGAATACAACGTGCGCGACAACTTCCAGGTGGCCCACGCCAACTTTGCCATCGCCACATCGGGCGTCATCGGCAAGGGACCCGGCAACAGCACCGAGCGCGACTACCTGCCCCAAGCCTTCAGCGACTTCATCTTCAGCATCATCATCGAGGAGTTGGGACTATTGGGAGCCATCACCGTGGTGTTCCTCTACGTCATCCTGCTCTTCAGGGCGGCACGCATCGCCGGGCGGTGCGAGAACAATTTCCCGGCCTTCCTGGTGATGGGCTTGGCCTTGCTGCTGGTGGCACAGGCTGCAATCAACATGATGGTGGCCGTAGACTTTGGCATTGTCACCGGCCAGCCGCTGCCATTGGTGTCGAAAGGCGGAACCTCCACGCTCGTCAACTGCGCCTACATTGGAGCCATCCTCAGCGTGAGCCGCTCGGCAAAGCAGAGGCAAACACTGGCAACAGAGACAGCAAAAAGAAGCTGAAGACGTGAACAAGAAAAGACAAAACGACATGAAAGCAGAACTCAACGACACAGTTACCAGCACAACGAATGAGCCGTTGCGCGTCGTCGTCAGCGGCGGCGGCACGGGAGGTCACATCTTCCCGGCCATCAGCATCGCCAATGCCCTGCGCCAGCTGCGCCCCAATGCCGAGATACTCTTCGTGGGGGCCGAGGGCCGCATGGAGATGCAACGCGTGCCACAGGCGGGCTACAACATCAAGGGTCTGCCCATACGCGGATTCCTGCGCCCGCTGTGGAAGCCCGGCAACATCGGCGTAGCCATAGACTATCTGCGCAGCAAGCGCATGGCCAAGCAGATACTGCGAGAGTTCCGTCCGCAGGTGGCCGTGGGCGTGGGCGGCTATGCCAGCAGTGCCGCCCTCGGCGCCGCCAACAGCTTGGGCATCCCCACGCTGATACAAGAGCAGAACAGCTATGCCGGACTGGCCAACAAGCAGCTGGCCGCCAAGGCGCAGAAGATATGCGTGGCCTACGAGGGCATGGAGCGGTTCTTCCCCAAGGAGAAGATTCTGCTCACGGGCAACCCCGTGCGACAGGCCCTGCTCGACAGCACCATCACACGCGACGAGGCCCGCCGCAGCTTCCAATTGGACACCAACAAGAAGACCATCCTGCTGGTGGGCGGCAGCCTGGGGGCACGCACCATCAACGAGAGTGTGCTGCAACACCTGCAGGAGATAGCCGACTCGGGCATGCAGTTCATCTGGCAGACGGGTAAATACTACAGCCAGCAGATTGCCGAGGCGCTGAAGGAGAAGGGGAAGCCCTCGAACCTGGTGGTGTGCGACTTCATCACCGACATGGCCGCCGCCTATCGTGCCGCCGACCTCGTCATCAGTCGTGCCGGTGCCAGCAGCATCAGCGAGTTCTGCCTCATCGGCAAACCCGTCATCCTGGTGCCCAGCCCCAATGTGGCCGAGGACCATCAGACGAAGAACGCCATGGCACTGGTGAACCGTCAGGCGGCACTCTGCGTGAAAGATGCCGACGCCCCGTCGCAGCTCATCCAACTGGCCATCGCCACAGCTGCCGACGACAGCCTGCTGAGCACCCTCAGCACCAACGTGCTGAAGATGGCCCTGCCCAACAGCGCCGAAATCATCGCCCAGGAGGTCATCAAGCTGGCCCATTAACCCCATCAGACCCCATAAAGCCCACAAGACAACACTACAATAATGAACAACAAGGATTTGAAAGCCGTCTATTTCGTTGGTGCAGGAGGCATCGGCATGAGCGCCCTGGCCCGCTACTTCATCAGGCGCGGACTGGTGGTGGCCGGCTACGACAAGACTCCCACCGAGCTGACCGCCCGACTGGAGAAAGAAGGAGCGCTGCTGCACTACGAAGAGAACGTTGACGAGATTCCGCACGTGTGTAAGAACCCCGCCCACACCATGGTGATTTACACGCCCGCCGTGCCCGAGACGCACCGCGAGCTGCAGTACTTCCGCCAGAACGGGTTCGAGGTGCAGAAGCGCGCACAAGTGCTGGGCACCCTCACCCGCCAGATGCGCGGCCTCTGCGTGGCCGGCACCCACGGCAAGACCACCACCAGCTCGATGTGCGCACACATCATGCACCAGAGCCACCTGGACTGCAACGCCTTCCTGGGAGGCATTGCAAAGAACTATGGTTCGAACTACATCCTGAGTGACTCCGACTTTGTGGTCATCGAGGCCGACGAGTACGACCGCTCGTTCCACTGGCTGCGGCCATGGATGAGCGTCATCACCAGCACCGATGCCGACCACCTCGACATCTACGGCACCAAGGAGGCCTACTTGGAGAGCTTCGCCCACTACAGCTCGCTCATACAGCCCGAGGGAGCACTCATCATCCACCGAGGATTGGAGATGAAGGAGCGGCTGCAGCCCGGCGTGCGACGCTACGACTACAGTCGCGACGAGGGCGACTTCCACGCCGAGAACATCCGCATCGCCAACGGCGAAATCACCTTCGACTTCGTCTCGCCCATCGAGAACGTGAAGAACATCGAGCTGGGGCAGCCCGTACCTATCAACATCGAGAACGGCATCGCCGCCATGGCCATGGCCCAGCTGGCAGGTTGCACGGCCGAAGAGCTGCGTGTGGGCATGCTGTCGTTCAGTGGAGTTGACCGTCGCTTCGACTTCAAGATTAAGACCCCGCAGCTGGTGTTCCTCAGCGACTATGCCCACCACCCGCAGGAGATCTTCCAGAGCGCGCGCTCCATCCGCCAGCTCTACCACGACCGCCACATCACCGTCATCTTCCAACCCCACCTCTACACCCGCACCCGCGACTTCTATCCGCAGTTTGCCGAGGCGCTGAGCCAGCTCGACGAGGTCATCCTCACCGAAATCTACCCTGCACGCGAAGAACCCATCGAGGGTGTCACCTCGCAGCTCATCTACGACCGCTTGGCGCCAGGCGTGCAGAAGCAGCTCATCAAGAAAGAAGAGGTGATACCGCTCATCAAGCGACGCACATTCGACGTGCTCATCGTGCTCGGTGCCGGCGACCTCGACGCACAGGTGCCACAGATGGCCAACATCCTGAAAAGAAAAATGAAAGAATGAAGAGTGAGCCCTCAACTCCTCTTCGCCCCAAACGACCAAACGACCAACCACCCAAACGACCAAACAACCAAACGACCAAACAACCAACTCCCCAACAACCGTGAACTGGAAAAAGACGCTCATCATCATCTTCAACATCATCATCGGAGCCTATCTGCTGCTGGCCGTGACGGCCTTCAACAAGCCGGTGGAGAAGGAGACCGTGTGCCGCGACGTGCGCATCAGCATCGACAAGGGCATCATCGACGGATTCCTCACCACCGACGAGGTGCGCCGCATGCTGATAGAGGGGGGGCAGAACCCCATTGGCCGCACCATGGCCGACGTGAACCTGCGCACCATGGAGGAGCTGCTGGAGAAGCACGAACTGATAGACAACGCCGAGTGCTATCGCACACAGGGCGGCAACGTCAACATCCGCATCACTGAGCGGGTGCCCGTGGTGCGCGTGATGGCTCGCAGCGGCGACGACTACTATGTAGACAAAGACGGGAAAGCCATGCAGAACACTGGCTATGCCTGCAACCTGATGGTGGCCACGGGCAGCATCGACCGCGCCTATGCCCGCCGCGTGCTGGCCCCGCTGGGTAGCATCGTCATTGCCGACGACTTCTGGCGCAACCAGATAGAGCAAATCAACGTGCTCCCCGACAGTACCATCGAGATGGTGCCGCGCGTGGGCGAACATATTCTGTATTTGGGGAAGCCCGTGGGCGTGACGAAGAAGCTGGAGCGGCTGCGCAAGTTCTACCAATACGGACTCAGCCAGGCAGGATGGAACAAATACAAGCGCATCAGCGTGGAATTCGACAATCAGATAGTATGCAAGAAGAGATAAATCGTGATGTCGTTATGCCGTTATCTCGTTATAACGTCATAACGCGATAACGTGATAACGAAATAACGAAACATCGTAACATCGTAACTCAATAAAATCGAAACAATATGGTGTCAGAACAGAAAGAATTCATCGTGGCTATCGAACTGGGGTCATCGAAGGTGACTGCCATTGCCGGCCAAAAGAAACCTGATGGCAGCATCTCGGTGCTCGCCATGATCAAGGAGGACTCCTCCTCCTTCATCCACAAAGGCGTGGTATTCAACATCGACAAGACGGCCCTGTGCCTGCAAAACATTGTGAAGAAGCTCGAGGCCCAGCTCAAGGCGCGCATCGTGCAGGTGTTCGTAGGCGTGGGCGGACAGTCGCTGCGCTCCGTGCGCAACACCATCAGCCGCGACCTGCCTGCCGACAGCATCATCACACAGGAGATGGTAGTGGAGCTGATGGACGCCAACTGGAACCTGGACTATCCTGAGCAGAAGATTCTCGACGTGGCCGAGCAGGAATACCGCGTTGACAGCCACCTGCAGATGGACCCCGTGGGCATACGCGCCACACGCTTAGAGGGCAACTTCCTCAACATCCTGGTGCGAAAGACCTTCTTCCAGAATCTGAACAGCTGCTTTGAGCAGGCTGGCATCAAGGTGGCCGAGATGTACCTGGCACCGCTGGCACTGGCCAACGCCGTGCTCACCGAGGCCGAGAAACGCTCGGGATGCGCCCTCGTCGACATCGGTGCCGACACCACCACCGTGAGTGTGTTCTGGAAGAACGTGCTCCGCCATCTGGCCGTCATACCACTGGGCTCGAACAACGTCACCAAGGACATCGCATCGCTGCAGATGGAGGAGAGCGACGCCGAGCAGATGAAGCTGAAATATGCATCGGCCTATACCGACAACGCCGACATCGACACCACGCTGAAATACAGCATCGACCCTGAGCGGCAGGTGGAGAGCCAAAAGTTCATAGAGATTGTGGAGGGCCGCATGATGGAAATCATCGAGAACGTGCGCTACCAGATTCCCGACGAATACTACGACAAGCTGCTGGGCGGCATCATCGTCACCGGTGGCGGTGCCAACATGAAGAACATTGAGCGCGCCATCACCCTGAGCACACGCATAGAGAAGGTGCGCGTGGCCAAGTTTGTCACCACCACCATCAACACCAGCCTGGAAGTGCTCAAAGCCCGCAACGGCATGTACAACACGCTGCTGGGACTGCTGGCCAAGGGCGACATCAACTGCGCCGGAGGAAGCATCGACCAGCAAGGCAACCTCTTCGGCGACGACGGGCGACAAGACAGCGCCCCCGTCATCCCCGACCGCAAGCCGCGACAGGCCTACGAGAAGGAGACTGGCACCATACGCACGCAGCAGGAGGAAGACCAGGCTGCCGAGGAGGCTCGCCGCAAGAAGGAGGAAGAAGAACAAAGGCGCAAGGAAGAGGAGCGACAAAAGCGCGAGGAGGAGAAGCGCCGCAAGAAGGAGAACAGCTGGTGGAACCGCGCCAAGCGAGGTCTGAAGGATTTCACAACAAAAATCACCGAAGACGAATAACCCTACCCCACCTACCCAACCTACAAAACCTACCAAACCTACAAAAAAAAGAAATATGAACGACAACGATATTCTCGTAGACTTCGGCGAACCCGAAGAGAAGCACAGCATCATCAAGGTCATCGGCGTGGGAGGCGGTGGCGGCAACGCTGTGAACCACATGTACAAGGAGGGCATCCACGACGTTACCTTCGTAGTGTGCAACACCGACAACCAGGCGCTCAACGACAGTCCCGTGCCCGTGAAGCTGCAGCTGGGCAGCGAGGGCCTGGGCGCCGGCAACCGTCCTGAGAAGGCTAAGGCAGCCGCCGAGGAGAGCATCGCAGACATACACAACATGCTTGACGACGGCACGCGCATGGCCTTCATCACCGCAGGCATGGGTGGCGGCACCGGCACCGGCGCTGCTCCCGTCATTGCACAGGAGTCGAAGCAGATGGGCATCCTCACCGTGGGCATCGTCACCATCCCCTTCCGCTTCGAGGGCAACCGCAAGATCGACCAGGCACTCGACGGCGTGGAGGAGATGTCGAAGCACGTCGACGCCCTGCTGGTCATCAACAACGAGCGGCTGCGCGAAATCTACCCCGACCTCTCGTTCCTCGACGCCTTTGGCAAGGCCGACGACACGCTGAGCGTGGCTGCCAAGTCGATAGCCGAAATCATCACCCTGCACGGCACGATGAACCTCGACTTCAACGACGTGAAGACAGTGCTCCAAGACGGCGGCGTGGCCATCATGTCGACGGGCTACGGCGAGGGCGAGGACCGCGTGAAGAAGGCCATCGAAGACGCCCTGAACTCGCCGCTGCTCAACGACAACGACATCTTCAACTCGAAGAAGATTCTGCTCAACCTCTCGTTCAGCCACGAGAAGGACTCGAAGGACAACTTCATGATGGAGGAGATGAACTACGTGCATGAGTTCATGGACAAGTTTGGCAACGACTTCGTGTTCAAGTGGGGCGTGGCCGTCGACCCTGAGCTGGGCAAGCGCGTGAAGGTCACCATCCTGGCCACGGGCTTCGGCATGCAGAACGTGGACGGCATGGAGGAGCGACTGCTGAAGCAGCAGACGCGTGAGGAGGCCAACCGCCTGGCCGAAGAGCAGGAGAAGGCTGCCAAGCGCGACGAGCGACGCTCGCACTACTACAACGGCACCGACCAGAACCACCGCTACAAGCGTCGTCCCAACATCTATATCTTCACCGCCGAAGACCTCGACAACGACGATGTCATCTCGGCCGTGGAGTCGTCGCCCACCTACAAGCGCACACGCGAGATATTGGCCAGCTTTGGCAACCAGAACACGGCTCCCACCGTGGAGGCGCAGACCCGCAACGAGGCTCCAGAGGCCGTGCAAGGCACCATCAGTTTCATCTGACGACTGGAAGCAGAAGAAACGGATTTCGCACCATTGCAAAATAGGGTGTCCAATTTGATTCAAGAGAACGTCAAATTGGGCACCCATATTGTTCAAAATCGGTAGTGACCTGCCAGGACGGGTTTTGCGAAAGATATTGACAAAACGGCCATTTAACCCCTCCATAATTCAAAAATTCTGCACGAGAAAACTTTTGGTCGAAAATTTTCGAGTTTTGAGAGAATTTGCCAAACGACTGTCATTCAACCGATTGGGCAGTCTATGACGAAAAAAGGGCATCTCTGGCTTTAAAACGGCAACGCCAAAAAAAAATTTGGCGTTGCCGTTTTATTTTTTGGCGTGCTTAAAAAACCGCAAAAGGGCACCAAAAACGAGCTAAAAACGTGCACAAAACCATGGTGTATGTGCAAAAATAGGGCTTTTCACCCTCGGTTCTTCATCTGACGAGGGTTGAACAATGCTCCTAAATGGACGTTTTTCGCGCTAGAATGCCTCAAAACCGTGAACAAATTTTATTTTGAAAAATTTTGACAATCTTTCCGATTTCTATGTATCGGGTGTTCTATTTGTCAACATTCAATTCGCCACAGAAATCCCCCCTAAGCAAAACGGAGAATTAAGGGTTTAAATAGGGTCCGTCCCTACAGTGCCGACTGGGCGGCAAATCCGACTGAGCGGCGTAGGTAATTCTTGTTAGAAAAACAGATAAAAACAAAAAATACAGATAAAAACCTTTTTCCCTGTTTTTCTAGTTTTTCCCTGTTTTTCAAAATCCAGCTGAGCGGAAATGTCTGACCCTCCTCCCGCCCCTGCAAGGGGAGGGGCAGGGGGATGGTAAACTATGTTAAACTATCATAATTGAAAGCCCATGTGTTACGCCTTTAGCGCATTGCAGCGTCAAATGCTACAGTGATTGTAAACTATATCATTATGAAAAAACTGTTCTTATTGGCAGCTGCCTTTGCAGCAACGACGGCATCAGCACAGTTTGGTGCCCCCAGAACGAACCCCACGGTTCCTTCAGTAGTAGCTGGTGTTGAAGACTTCAAGCCCGCAACAACCAACCAGGAGGGTAAGCAGTACCCGATGGTGAACTCAGAGCGCATGGTGCGTGCACAGATTTCGGCCCCCAAGGCCTCCTTCGTCGGACTCGACATCGACGGCAAGATTTACGAGATGACCAAGGATGCCAACGGCGTGTGGACGGGCACCTCGGCTCCGCAGGATGAGGGCTTCCACTACTATCAGCTGAACATCGACGGTGCCAGCGTGCCCGACCCGAACAGCAGATACTTCTATGGTGCCAGCCGCTGGGGTAGCGGCATCGACGTGCCCGCCGCCGACGAGGAGTTCTACACAGTGAAAAACGTGCCGCAGGGCACCATCAACGAGGTGTACTACTGGTCGACAGTGCAGGAGAAGATGCGCCACGGCTACATCTACCTGCCCAACGAGTATTATACCAACCCCACAAAGAAATTCCCCGTGCTCTACCTGCAGCATGGCATGGGCGAGAACGAGACGGGCTGGAGCGCACAGGGCAAGACGGGCATCATCATGGACAACCTCATCGCCGCCGGCAAGGCAGTGCCCTTCATCATCTGGATGGATAACGGTCTCGACACACGCCGTCCTGGCGACCCAGCTCCCGGTCAGGGTGGTTTCGGAGGCTTCGGTGGACAGCGTCCTGGCGGTGCCCAGGGACAGCGTCCGCAAGGCATGGGACAGGGTGGACAGCGTCCTGGCGGACAGGGCGGACAGCGTGCTGGTGGCTTCGGTCGTGGCGGCTTCGGCAACTTCTTCGAAGCCTTCCAGGAGATTCTGCTGAAGGACATCATCCCGATGGTGGAGAAGAACTATCGCGTGATTGCCGACACGGAGCACCGCGCCATGGCAGGACTCTCGATGGGTGGCATGCAGACTCGTGGCATCACACTGGCCAACCCCAAGACCTTTGCATACGTGGGTATGTTCAGTGGTGGCACATTCAGCGTGGATGACCTGAAGGACGCTGCCGACTTCAAGAAGACCAACAAGGTGCTCTTCATGAGCGCTGGCGGCAAGGAGACCCGTATGGCCGAAGGCGACGGCAGCGTAGGCAAGGCCGCTGAAAACCTGAAAGCCCTCGGCTACAACGCCCACAGCTATGTGTCGCCAGGAACACAACACGAATGGCAGACTTGGCGCCGCAGCCTCTACCAGTTTGCACAACTCATCTTCAAATAAAAAAAAATGAAGAATGAAGAGTGAAGAATGAAGAATTTGCTACCGCATCAGGCTTACAAAAAGCATCTGTGCGGTAGCAAATTCTTCATTCTTCACTCTTCATTCTTCATTCAAAGCTTCGCCAGCTCAATGGCTTTGTCGACGGCAGCACTGAGGCCGTCGACATTTTTTCCACCAGCCTGAGCGAAGTGAGGCTGTCCGCCTCCACCGCCCTGAATCAGCTTGGCAGCCTCGCGCACCATCTGCCCAGCATTCAGGCCGTGGTCGCTCACCAAGTCGTCGCTCATCATGATGGTGAGCTGGGGCTTGTCCTGATGCTTGGTGCCAAGGGCACAGAACACAGAGCCATCAACGGCAGCACGGAGCTTGAAGGCCAAGTCCTTGGCAGCGGCAGGCTCCAAGGGCAGCACGCAGGTGATGACCTTCACGCCATTCACCTCGCGAGCCTTCGCCAGCAGTTGCTGGCAGCAGCGCTCCACGGCCTGTGCCTGGAAGCCCTCTATCTCCTTCTTCATGTGGTCGTGCTCCTCAATATATTTGCGGATGACGCCCTGCAAGTCCTTGGCGTTGCTGAAGAACGACCTCACGGCCTTCAGCGTGTCCTCGATGTTGTAGAGCAGTTCCTCGCACTCCTTGCCCGTCTTGGCCTCGATGCGGCGGATGCCAGCAGCGACGCTGCTCTCGCTGACAATCTTGAAGAAGCCGATGCGACCCGTGCTGGTGGTGTGGATACCACCGCAAAGCTCGCACGAGGGGCCGAAGCGCATCACGCGCACACGGTCGCCATACTTCTCGCCAAAGAGGGCAATGGCACCCAGCTTCTTGGCCTCGTCCATGGGCATGTCGCGGTGCTCGTCGCGTGGCAAGTCCTGACGCACCATGTCGTTCACCATTCGCTCCACCTCGCGCAGCTGCTCATCGCTCACCTTCTCGAAGTGGGAGAAGTCGAAGCGCAACGTGTTGGGGCTGACGAAGCTACCCTTCTGCTCCACATGGTCGCCCAGCACCTGCTTCAAGGCATAGTCGAGCAGGTGGGTGGCGGTGTGGTTGGCAGCACTGGCATCGCGCTTGTCGATGTCTACGCAGGCCATGAACTCAGCCTCGGGATGCTGCGGCAGCTTCTTCACGATGTGTACGGTCTGTCCGTTCTCGCGCTTAGAGTCGATGATGTCCACCGTCTCAAACTCGCTCACAATGACGCCCTGGTCGCCCACCTGACCACCCATCTCGCCGTAGAACGGGGTGTAGTCGAACACCAGCTCGTAGAACTCGTTCTTCTTCTGTGTCACCTTGCGATAGCGCAGGATGTGGCAGGTGTATTCGGTGTAGTCGTAGCCCACGAACTGCTGCTCGCCAGCTTGCAGCTCCACCCAGTCGGAGTTCTCCACTTGGGCGGCGTTGCGGGCGCGCTCCTTCTGCTTCTGCATCTCCACGTTGAACTGCGCCTCGTTGACGGTGAAGCCGTTCTCGCGGCAGATGAGCTCCGTGAGGTCGAGGGGGAAGCCATAGGTATCGAAGAGGCGGAAGGCAACTGTACCGTCAAGTTCCTTACTACCCGACTCCTTACTGCTCAACTCCTTCTCCAACAGCGTAATGCCCTTGTCGAGCGTGCGCAGGAAGGCATCTTCCTCCTCCTTCATCACGCGGCCTATGAGCTGCTGCTGGGCACGCAGTTCGGGGAAGGCATCGCCCATCTCCTCGACGAGCGTGGGCAGCAGCTTGTAGAGGAACGCCTCTTTCTGGCCCAGGAAGGTATAGGCATAGCGCACGGCACGGCGCAGGATGCGGCGGATGACATAGCCGGCCTTGGCATTCGAAGGCAGCTGGCCGTCGGCAATGCTGAAGGCCACGGCACGCAGGTGGTCGGCGCAGACGCGCATAGCCACATTGATGGCCTCCTGCTCACTACTGCTCTCTGCCTCCTCCTCGAAGGTGGTATATTTCAGCCCAGTGATTTGCTGCTCGGCCTTGATGATGGGCTGAAACACATCAGTGTCGTAGTTGGAGTGCTTGCCCTGCATCATGCGCACCAAGCGCTCGAAGCCCATGCCCGTGTCGATGACGTTCATGGAGAGCTTCTCCAACGAGCCGTCGGCCTTGCGGTTGAACTGCATAAAGACGAGGTTCCAGATTTCAATCACCTGGGGGTCGTCCTTGTTCACCAGCTCGCGGCCTGTCTTGCCGCTGGCGGCGCGCTGTTCGGGGGTGCGGCTGTCGACATGAATCTCCGAGCAGGGACCGCAGGGGCCTGTGTCGCCCATCTCCCAGAAGTTGTCGTGCTTGTTGCCGTTGATGATATGGTCCTCGGGCACGTGCTTGGCCCAGTAGCGGGCGGCCTCATCGTCGCGTGGGATGTTTTCTTCGGGTGAACCCTCGAACACGGTGACATAGAGGTCGGCGGGGTTCAGCTTCAGCACGTCTACCAGGTATTCCCATGCCATGTCGATGGCACCCTCCTTGAAGTAGTCGCCAAAGCTCCAGTTGCCCAGCATCTCGAACATGGTGTGGTGGTAGGTGTCGTGGCCCACCTCCTCCAGGTCGTTGTGCTTGCCGCTCACACGCAGACACTTCTGCGTGTCGGCGCGGCGGCGCGGCTCAGGGTCGCGGGTGCCCAGGATGATGTCTTTCCATTGGTTCATGCCAGCGTTGGTGAACATCAGCGTGGGGTCGTCTTTCACCACCATCGGAGCCGAGGGCACGATGGCATGCTGCTTCGACTCGAAGAACTGTTTGAACGAGTCGCGTATTTCTTTTGCTGTCATTCTCTTTGTCTACTATTAAGCTTCTCCACCCTTCACGTTGAAGGGAGCGATGGTGCGAGGTTCCTGGGCTTGGGCCATCTTGATGGTGCCGAAGGTGCGCTCATAGCGCATGATGTTCTCTTGCAGGGCACCCAGCAGACGCTTGGCATGCTCGGGAGCCAGGATGATGCGGCTGCGCACCTGGGCCTTAGGCAGACCAGGCATCATGCGTGCGAAGTCTACGATGAACTCACTGCTGGAGTGGGTGATGATGGCAAAGTTGGAATACTCGCCCTGAGCCTTGTCGGGCGTCAGCTCTATCTGCAGCCCTTGCTGCTTCTTCTCGTTGTCGTTGTTCATAAAATAAATATTGATTAATAATGTTGATTACTGTGTGTGTGCGTTGATTAATCGTCCCAGCCCCAGCCGCTGTCGCCGCGACCACGGGGAACGTCGGTGCCTCCCTCGTCCTTCAAGTCGAGGTTCTCGCCGTCAATAGTATGGATGCTGCCATCGGCCAATGGCTCTTGCTCCTCCATGTCGACGATGGAGGAGTTTGGGGCTATATATCGCTTTGTTTTCATTGCGTAGCTCTTTTGAATGAAAAAAGATTCTTGTTTACTCTGTTATTTCACCAATATCTTACGGCCATTCGTCACGTAGATGCCCCTCTTGAAGGGTTTCTTCACGCAGCGGCCCTGCAGGTCGTAATAATGTTGAACGTTGAACGTTGAACGTTGAACGTTGTCGATGTCAGTCACCACATCGTCGTCGAAGTTGAGGACGATGCGGGTGGGTTCTGTTTGCGTTCCAACATGGTAGTTGTCGAGCAAGCGGAAGTAGGCGCGGAAGGCACCGAGGGTGAGGTCGACGCCAGGATAGTACACTTTGTTGTCGTTGCCCAAATAGAGCACGCTGCGGTCGCCGGCTTCGAGCGTCACGGGCTGATAGGTTCCCACGAACTCGCCACTGCCATCGTTGAAGACAGAGGCCACAGGCTCCACGTCGTCGGCGACAATGACACCCTCGAAGAGTGGGTCGGTGATGTCGTCGCCGCTGGACCACTTCACCAGGTAGGGCTTGTTGGCTTCAACGGTCTGTGACTCGGAGAATTGCATGGTGAGCGTAGTGCCATTGACACTGGCACTCGTCAGCTCTTTCAGCGTGGCACCGTTAAGGGGCGAACCTTCAACATCAACATTGAAGGGCAAGCAGAGCGTGTTCCACGCGTTGTCCTTATAGAAAGTGCGACCATAGAGCACGGCGTTCACCTTCTTGCCGACGGCAGCAGCCAACAGGTCGGCATTGCGCTCGCTGTCGTCGTTGGCCAAAACCAGCGACTCGCTGTTCACATCCTTACGCACGAAGAGGCTGACGTCGAGCACACTCGCGGAAGTGGAGCCATAGCAAGAGAAGCGAGTGTTCGTTTTGTTATATTTCAACAGATTATGCGAGCTGTTGCCTTGAGCTGCGATGCTGGCTATGCCGTTGCTCTTCACAGTGATGGCCCACTTGCCGTTGTCATCCTCGTTGTCCTCACGGGTCTTCAGGTAGTTATTGCTGTTGGCTCCAGCGGCATAGAGGTATCCGTCTTTATCGGCATCGTAGAAGGTCCAGAAGCCCTCGCCACCGCCGAGCGTCAGCTCGCAAGCATCGCCCAGCTCATAAATAGCATTATCGTTGATGGTGACAGCGGCCTGTCCACGATAGTTGGCCTCCTGCGTTGTGCTCAGCGCCTTTTGGTTGGCAACGTTCACGATGAGATAGGTGCCTCCGCTGACCAGCTCGTCGGCCGAGGTGACCAGCTCATAATAGCACTCGCCGGTGTTGCCCACATAGACGAAGGTGGCGCTGACGGTGACATCGCTGGCTGGCATCTCCAGCTCGTCGCCCGTGACGCTGACGGTCTCACCGTTGGCAGCAGTGACATTCCACTCGTAGAACACATAGTTATCGTCAGGCTCAGCAGTGAGGATGACGATGTCGCCCTCGACAGCCTCGCTCAGGCTGGCCTCGACGCTGCCGCCATCAGTATTTTCCACAGTAATACTGTAGAGCTGATCCCACTGGGCATAGAGGTCGAGGTCGGCAAGCAGGTTCACGGTGGTGCCGTCGCCATAGAAGGTGCCCGAGCCGTCCTCCTCGGTGTTCCAACCGTTGAAGGCGTAGCCCTCGTTGGTGAATGTGCAAACATTAAGCGGTGTAGGGGTAAACTCCTTCACGCGCTGCGTGGTAGTGACATCGCCATCGTGGAAGGTAATGGTATGGTAAAGCGTCGTCGCGGCCTCGCCCTCACGCTTGTAGAGCTGGATGGCTTGCTGAGTGCCGTTATAATATCGGAAACGCATATCACTGCTTGCCTTGTTGAACATCAGCTGAAAACCACCCGTTCCCTTGATGACGGCATTATTGCTTTCAATGGCGAGCGTATTGGCCAGATTAGCGTTGACCGTAGTCCCTGTGTTCAGCCCATTTGACGTTCCAGACCTTCCGATATACAGTCCGCTGGCGCTCTTGATGGAATATCCGCCTTCCATGGGGGCAATAGTGAACTCGGCGTTCTCGGTCGTTTCAGTGAAGGCAATCATTCCGTTGGTGATGTTCACGTTGATGGTGTTCTTGGCTGCATCGAGTGTGGCAAGTGAGCCGTCGAAGGCTTTTCCACCCGTCTCATAGACGATGAGGTATTGTCCGCTCCAGTCGTCAGGTTCAGCAGTCACCTTCTTGTAGGCCAAAGTGCTGCCCTCGGCGGTGAAGCTTGCCGACACGGTGACATCGTAGGCCGGCATGACAAACTCATCGCCCTGCACATCGACGATGGTGTTCATATCGCCCGTGCGCCACACATACCAAGCCAGCAGCGTATAGCCCTCTTCGGGCGTTGCCGTCAGGGTGACGGTTTGGCCGCTGAGCGACTCTGCCGTGCTGGCCTCGATGGTGCCACCCTCGGCAGGCTGCTGGATGGCGATGTCGTAGACGGTGGTGTTCTGCTCGAACGAGGCGCTCACAGTGACAGGGAAGTCGGGCATGATGAAGGTGCCATTGGTGCTCACGCTGACGGGCGTGCTGGTGTCGTCGGTCTTCCATGCGCTATAGCTGCTCACCAAGTAGCCGGGCTTTGGCGTAGCAGTGATGGCCACGGTGCTGCCCTCGAAGGCGGTGGCAGGAGCCGATACGCTGCCGTTGGCCAAGTTGGTGGCGCAGGTGATGTTATAGCTGGGCGTCTCGGTCCAGTTCTCGTCCCAAATCATGTTGGCATACTCAGGATGGTCGATGAAAGGGTTGCGGTTGTGCTGGTAATCATTGTAAATACTGTTGTTGCGGGCAATCTCTTTCTCGCTCACGGGGTCGTCCTTGTGCCATTTCAACAGCATCTTCATGGCCCAGGGCTTTATCTCGCATTTCTCGGTCATCTCGCTCGAACTCCATGAGCCATCCTCAGTATAGTAGCGGGTGCTGACGTAGAACAAACTGCGGGCCACATCGCCCTTATACTCATCGGCGGGTTCGAAGGCGACGCCGCTAAAACCCTCGGAGATGCTGGTACCCAGCGTTGAGCCGTTGGACGACCGATAGTTGTTCGTTTTGTTAGCAGTATATTTCACCTCAGCGAAGGGATGGTTGGAGCGGCGACCGTTAACATAGCCGTCGACAGGCATGACGTGGAAGAGGTCGCTCTTTGGCGTCCCGCTGCCGAACCAGCTCTGGCACCACAGGTGCTCCTTGTTCCAGGCGTCGCCTTCTTTTTTGTAGGAGCCGTCCTCGTCGATTCTCCAGTGCTTGGATGAATAGATGTCGATAAGTTTTCCGTCGCTGTCACCATCGGTATCGGGATAGGCGTATTTGAGTTCACTATATCCCAAGACGGTGTGCCCCTTGATAATCTCGTGCAGGGCAGCGCGCAGCTCTTGACCAGTCTTGCCCTCGGCATTCTTGTAGTAGTTGGCAGGAATCTGTGCCCACACAGCCATGCCAGCCATCAGCAACAAAGCCAACAGCATGGGGCGTTTCAACAGTTGTTGTTTCATAGCATTTTTAGTTGAATCATTAATTGCGTGCAAAATTACAAAAAAACGAGAGAAGCACAAAAGAAAAAGCGGTTTTTCTTTTGTGCTTCCGTTGTTTCTCGTCAGTAAGCAGGAGTCAGAAAAGGCTGTCGACGATGTCGTCGCTCACTAAATGAGGCATGGTGACACGCAGACTGGGCGTGCGCTCCATCTGCCTACGAATGGCATCCATGGAGCCACGGTTGCGGGCCCACGAGCGGCGGGCGATGCCGTTGTTCACATCCCAGAACAGCATCTGGCGGATGCGGCGGTCGCAGTCCTCGCTTCCATCGATGACCATGCCGAAACCGCCGTTGATGACTTCGCCCCACCCTACTCCGCCGCCGTTGTGCAGACTCACCCAGGTGGCACCACGGAAGGCGTCGCCGATGACGTTCTGCACGGCCATGTCGGCACAGAACTGCGAGCCGTCGTAGATGTTCGAGGTCTCGCGGTAGGGCGAGTCGGTGCCGCTGACGTCGTGGTGGTCGCGCCCCAGCACGACGGGACGGCTGATCTCGCCACGACGGATGGCATCGTTGAAGGCCAGGGCGATGCGGGTGCGACCCTCAGCATCGGCGTAGAGGATGCGAGCCTGAGAGCCCACCACCAGATGGTTCTTGCCCGCCTCGCGAATCCAGTGCAGGTTGTCGGCCAACTGGCCGTGGATGTCCTGCGGGGCGGTGGTCAGCATATCGGCCAGCACCTCGGCGGCCAAGCGGTCGGTCACCTCGAGGTCCTTTGGGTCGCCACTGCTGCACACCCAGCGGAAGGGTCCGAAACCGTAGTCGAAGAACAGCGGTCCCATGATGTCTTGCACGTAGCTGGGATAGCGATAGCCACCCTCTCCCGGGCGGGAGGGGAGCTTGAACACATCTGCCTTCGCCCTGCCTGCCTCTAACAGGAAGGCATTGCCATAATCGAAGAAATACATGCCGCGGTCGGCTAAGCGGTTGATGGCAGCCACCTGACGGCGCAGCGATGCCTGCACGGCCTCCTTGAAACGCTCCGGTTCCTCGGCCATCATGCGCTGCGACTCCTCCAAGGTATAGCCCACGGGGTAGTAGCCTCCGGCCCAGGGGTTGTGAAGCGAGGTCTGGTCGCTGCCGAGGTCGACGTGGATGCCCTCGTCGGCCAGGCGCTCCCAGAGGTCGACGACATTGCCGACGTAGGCCATGGAGAAGGGGGACGAGGTGGGTGGAGTAGGTTTGGTAGGTATAGTAGGTGTGGTAGGTGTAGTACGATGGCGAATCTCGGCGATGACATCATCGAGACTGTAGTAGAGCTGGTCTACCCAGCCCTGCTCGTAGCGCTTCTGCGCCGCCTTGGGGTTGATTTCGGCGGTGACGCTCACCACGCCCGCAATGTTGGCGGCCTTGGGCTGAGCGCCGCTCATGCCCCCCAGCCCAGCGGTGACGAAGAGCAGCGTCCCGTTTGTTGTGGTGCCACAACTCACCCGACGGGCGGCATTCAGCACGGTGATGGTGGTGCCGTGGACGATGCCCTGCGGCCCGATGTACATATAGCTGCCAGCCGTCATCTGGCCATACTGCGAGACACCGAGGGCGTTCATGCGCTCCCAGTCGTCGGGCTTGGAATAGTTGGGGATGACCATGCCGTTGGTGACAACGACGCGCGGGGCATCGCGGTGCGAGGGGAAGAGACCCAGCGGATGGCCGCTGTACATCACGAGCGTCTGCTCGTCGGTCATCTCGCTCAGGTATTTCATCACCAGCCTATACTGCGCCCAGTTCTGAAACACGGCACCATTGCCGCCGTAGGTGATCAGCTCATGGGGATGCTGCGCCACGCGGGGGTCGAGGTTGTTCTGTATCATCATCATGATGGCGGCCGCCTGGCGACTCTTGTGCGGATACTCGTCGATGGGACGGGCGTACATGGCGTAGGTGGGCCTGAAGCGATACATATAGATTCGCCCGTAGCGTTTCAGCTCGTCGGCAAACTCAGGAGCCAGCTGGGGATGTAGTTCTTCGGGGAAATAGCGCAGGGCGTTGCGCAGGGCCAGCCGCTTCTGCTCGGGCGTGAGGATGTCCTTGCGCTTGGGGACATGGTTGATGGTGGTGTCGTAGGGGGGCATCGGCGGCAGATTGGCGGGGATGCCCTGGCGAAGTTCTTCTTGGAAGGTCATGGGGAGGTGGAGTAGGTTGAGTAGGTGGGGTAGGTTTTGTAGGTTGAGTAGGAGTGGACATTAAAGCTTGGCTTCTACTATTTGGAGGATTTCTTTCTCTTGCTGATTGGCCTGGGCGATGAGGGCGTCGGCCTGGGCGATGAGGGCATCGGCTTGGGCGCGATCCTTCAAGCTGGCGGCATTGATCTTCACGTTCAGACCGGCACCCAGCACGGCGGCGCGGGCCGCCAAAGCTCCCACACCGGCATCGCTGACGCTGGCGGGATTGCCTTGCTCGGCCATGGCACGACAGATGTCGAAGGCTTTGCTGGCGGCCTGCATGGTGTGCAGCGGCACCTGGGCAGCATAGAGCGTGGCCTGCTGGATGGCTTCGCTGCGGGCGGCGCGCTCCTCATCGGTCTTCTTCGGCATGCCAAAAGCAGTCATGATGCGATTGAAGGCCTGGGTGTCCTCGTCGACCAAGGCAAGCAACTCGCTCACCAGCTGCTGGCCACGGTCGGCCCAGTCGGAGAACTCCTTCCAGCGGTCGTCCCAGCCAGCCTTGTGCGAAGAGAGGTTGGCTACCATCGTGCCCAAGGCTGCTGCCAGCGCACCCATATAGGCGCTGACGGTGCCACCGCCAGGGGCTGGACTCTCGCGGCTGGTCTCGTGGGCGAAGGCCTTGACGGTCATATCCACCAGTTTCAATGGGGTGGATGGGCTTGCGGCGCTACGGCCATCATCCTCCAGCAGATATTCTATCACCTTCTCACGGGGGTTGAAGGGGCGCAGGTCGTCGAGGCCCATCGACTTGATGGCAATCTTGATGATGTCCTCCTCGGGGATGCCCGTGGAGCGATGCTGTTTTTCCAAGAAATAGCGGCCAGCATCGATGAGTGCCCGCTTCGGCACCAGCCCCACAATCTCGGTGCCAGTGACGCGAATGCCACGCAGCTGGGCACAGCGGCACACCTCGTCGAAAGCCACGTGCAGGGGGGTGACGCTGAGGTCGGTCATGTTCATCGACACCTGTGCGATGCCGTATTCATCGATATACCAGCCGATGGCCTTCGTGGCCTTCAGCGTGCCGGGAATCATCACGGGCTTGCCGTCGGTGTCGAGCACGGGCTTGCCCGTGATGGGGTTGCCCTCGCGCTTAGGACGCCCTTTCTCGCGCACGTCGAAGGCGATGGCGTTGGCCCGACGGGTGCTGGTGGTGTTGAGGTTGAAGTTGACGGCGATGAGGAAGTCGCGGGCACCCACGGCGGTGCAGCCGCAGCGCTGGATGCTCTCGGGGATAGTAGCGGCGAAACCGCTACCTACGGGCAAGGGAGGCATGAAGTCGGGGCACTTGTCGGGGTTGGTGAGTTTCTCGTGCAGGGCCTCGTATTCGCCAGCGCGACACACGGCGAGGTTCTTGCGCTCGGGCTTAAAGGCCGAAGCCTCGTAGGCATAGCAGGGGATGCCAGCCTCGCAGGCCATGCGCTCGGCCAGCTGACGAGCCAGCAGGGCACACTCCTGCAGCGTGATGCCGCTCACGGGGATGAGGGGCAGCACGTCGGTGGCTCCCATTCGGGGATGGGCACCGTGGTGGCGGCGCATGTCGATGACCTCGGCGGCTTTCTTCGCTCCGCGGAAGGCGGCCTCGCATACGGCCTCGGGACTGCCAACGAAAGTGACGACGGTGCGGTTGGTGGCGTCGCCAGGGTCGACATTAAGCAGGCGCACGCCATCTACACTCTCGATGGAATCGGTGATTTGACGGATGATGGTCATGTCGCGCCCCTCGCTAAAATTAGGGACGCACTCGATGATTTGGTTCATAGTATTGGTGAGATGGGGTTAATGGGGTTAGTGGGGATGATGGGGAAGGATGAGAGCTACAGCTTGTCGACGTATTTCTTCAGTTCGAAGGCCCACACGCGGTAGCCTTGCTCGGTGAGGTGGAGGCCGTCGCCGCTGAGTTCCCTTCGCAGCTGGTTGCTTCGGCCTCGCGTCATGCGGTGGAAGATGTCGACGAAGACGAGGTCGTGGGTTTCGCAATAGGCCTTGAGGAGCATGTTGGCAAATGGGATGTCGTCGGTACGCCCGGCGAGAGTCTTCCAGCGGCCATCAGTCTCGTCGATGGGCAGGATGCTCTGCACGAAGAGCTGCGTCTGCGGGGCCTGTGTGCGGATGGTCTCGATGAGCTTGATGACCCTCTGCGCCACCTGCTCGGCGGTGGTGTTGCCCACCATGTCGTTGATGCCCGCCATGAGGAAGATGGCGCGCGGGTTGTAAGGCGTAATCTGATAAAGGCGCTCGGTCATGCCCACGGTGTTGTCGCCGATGATGCCCCGGTTCACGATGCGCTGTGTGGTTCCTATGCGCTGTGCCCAGTCCTTGCCATTCTCGGTGAGGCTGTTGCCCAGCATCACGATGGTGGTGCTGTCGATGGCGCCCTCGCGGTCGAAGAGCGCCATGCGCTGGGCATGGTGGTTGCCGCCGGTGCGGTGCACGGTGGCACGTCGCGGCGTAGCCCGCTTGCGCTTGCGCCGTTGGGCATCGGCAGAGCCGATGCTTACGGAGAAAGCGAGCAGAAGGACAAAAAGCCGAAAGAAGCTACTCTTTATTCTTATCACTTATTTCTTTTATACTTAGTATTGCTCCAGCAGTCGGATGCGCTCCTCGGTGCTGGGGTGTGTGCTGAACATACGGCTGAAGAAGCCGGAGATGCTGTCGCCGCTGAGTGCCTGAGGATGCACGATGTACATCTGTGCGATGTCGTCGCGCCCCACGCCCTGCAGTCCCGGGTCGCCCGAAATCTTGCGCAGTGCCGAGGCCAGTGCCAGGGGATTGCCACACAGCTCAGCGCCACCGGCATCGGCCATGAACTCACGCTTGCGCGAGATGGCGAAGCGGGTGAGCAACGTGAAGAAATAGGCGATGGCCGCACACACCACACCTATCAGCATCACCGCAGCCACGCTCAGGCCGTTGCCCTTCTCGTTGCTGCTGCGCCGGCTGCCGCCCCAGATGAAGTTGTTCCAAAGCATGCGCACTACAACGGTCATGATGGTCGAGATGATGCCCACGAAGATGATGCTGGTGATGAGCAGCCGCGTGTCGCGGTTGCGTATGTGCGTCAGCTCGTGGCCGATGACCCCCGCCAGCTCGTCGTCGTTCAGACGGTCGAGCAGACCGGTGGTGACGGTCACCGTGTAGGTCTTCTCGTCGATGCCGCTGGCAAAGGCGTTCAACTGCGGGTCATCGACGATGTTCACCTGCGGCATGGGCATGCCACAGGCCATGGTGAGGTTCTCCACTATATTATACACGCGCGGGTTGTCGCGGCGCATCAGCGGCTGTGCCTTCACGGCATGGCGTATCATCGACGTGTTGCTGAAGTAGGCGATGGCAAACCAGATGGCCACGGCTCCCACCACCCACGGCAGCACCTTCATGAACGAATAGTTCACCGCATCGGCATCGAGGAAGTTCTGCGAATAGCCATACTCGTCGTAGCCGCTGCTGTTGCCGAAATAGTTGATGGCGGCCATGAAAAGCCACACCGCGCCCAGCAGGATGGCAGGGAAACCCAGCAGCAACAACACGCTGAGGCGGTTGTTGCGCTGGATGAGGGAGTGCATTCCTACATACTTCATTTTCGACTATAGATACTGACTGAAGATTATTGACTGTAGAGATTCCTAAAACCATAGACTATAGATTGGAAACTATAGACTATAGACTGCAGACTCATAGACTGTAGACTATAGACTGTAGACCGTAGACCATACACTTTTGCTATTGACTGTAGACTGTCGAAACTAAAGACCATCGTCTAAAGTCTATAGTCTAAAGTCTAAATCCATAGTCTAAAGTCTATAGTCTCCCATGCTATAGTCAGAACGAGATTTCGGGGGCCTTATCCATGCTGGCGCGCTCCTCCTTAGGCACCTCGAACATGGGCTCCTTCTGGAATCCGAACATGCCGGCGAGGATGTTGGCAGGGAAGGTCTGCACCTGGTTGTTCAGCTCGCGGGTGGCGGTGTTGAAGTAGCGGCGGGTGGCGGCCAGCTTGTTCTCGATGTCGCTGATCTCGCCCTGCAGCTGCAGGAAGTTCTGGTTGGCCTTCAGGTCGGGATAAGCCTCGAGGCTCACCTTCAGTCCGGCCAGTGCGCTCGTGAGCTGGTTCTCGGCCTGGATCTTGTCGTTGATGCCTGTGGCCTGCATGGCTGCTGCGCGGGCCTCGGTCACTTTCAGCAGCAGCTCCTTCTCGTGCTGGGCATAGCCCTTCACGGTGGCCACGAGCTGGGGGATGAGGTCGTGACGCTGCTTCAGCTGCACGTCGATGTTGGCAAAGGCATTCTCGCGGTTGTTGCGCAGCTTCACCAGACTGTTGTAGATACTGATGCACATGAGCGCGAGCAGCACGACGACTGCCACAATAATGATAATTGCTGTCATAAGTTCAAACGTTTTTTAATTGGTTATACACATTATAGACTGCAAATATAATGCTAAAGATTGGTTTGGCCAAGCTTTTTAAGTTTTTTTCAAAATAAAATCCGGTCGCACAGCCATCTTGCGGCTAATGCAACCAGATTTGTATGGATTCATCCAGTAATCGTCGTTAATAAAAACTGACTTACTTCATGCGGCGCAGCACTTTCTGATAGTAACGCTCGGTGCCCCTGTTACTGTAGTTGGGACCGCCGTTCCACGAACGAATGGCTTTCTCTACATTGTTCGATTTGTTGTACTGCGACTGAATCAGAAGGAACATCTCTTTCGACTTCTCAACATCGTAGCGGTCGGACATCTTGTACTGCAAGTCACTGCCACGAGCCTTCAGGATGTTGTTGCACTCGCGCACCATAATCGGGGTGATTTGCATGGCACCTACCTGGTTGCCATTCACTACGCGGGGATTTCCTTCGCTCTCTACCAGAATGATGGCCTCCATCACGGGGTTCCAGTCAAACTGTTCTGCATTCTTGTTCTCGTCTTCATTTTCGGCCCCGGCATATAAGGGCACCATAGCGAGAATCAACATGCTCAGACAAATTTTCTTCATTATTTCCATGCTATTATCATTTTTGGGGGCTTTGCCAGGGCCCTCGGTTCTATGCTTGATGTCTGTCTTTCTCATCGCGAGAAACGACATTATCCCTTGAAAACGGGTGCAAAGTTACAAAACACTTCGCACTCCGCAGTTATCAGTACGGAGATTTGTGCGCACACAACGGCAATTCTTTGACATATATCAAGAAAAGGCTTCGGCGCATGGGGGCACATGCACAGCCTTTTTCCACCGTATAATGGAAGGGCTGGGGGATGGTTTTCGAGCGTATTTGTAGAGACTGAACTTGTGTCTGTCAGCATCAGTAAAAGATACTTTTTCCATTTGCGAACAGACACAAGACAATAAAAAAGGGCAATGATATCTTCATCATCACTTATAAATTTCGGTTGGCAGCGGCCGCTGCCATCATTGGCGGCGTTCGCTGCCATCATTGGCAGCGGCCGCTGCCAATCATGTCCCCGCTAAAAAGCATGCCCTTTTTCCCTCTGCGGTGCCTCCCGCTCCCTGTTTGTCATGCGCCGACTCTCCGGAATCGACCCCATTTCGCTCGCCATCAACAATGCTCAACGGCATGTCATCACTTTTTTAGCGAATTGCTTGATGATTCCCTATATGATTATCCGCCTACTGCTGTATGTGACCCTGAAGGGGGCATCGCTCAATAGAGGTGCATCGACCCTGAAAGGCTACGGTTAGGCGAGCGTAGCCTTTCAGGGTCGATGCACCTCCTGTCGTTCTATCCGCAGGTCGTTCCGACCTGCGGCTATTGAGAGGAGACGCTTTCAGCGTCTGGAATCTTCAAAAAACGCTACCGTCTTTTCAACCGTACGAAAAAAAATAGTCCGTGAAAATCGATTCTCACGGACTATTGGCTCGAGGTACGGTCGATGCTTACTTCTCGGGCAGCATCACCACCTCCACCCAGTTGCCACTGCTGAGCAGCTTCTCGCGGATGAAGCGGCTGAGCGACTCAGGGGTAAGGGCTTCGACGGTCTTCTTGTAATCGTGATGGATGTCGATGCCGAAGGTGCGCATCTTGTCGATGACGCCCACCCAGTAGCTGTTGGTCTTGGCGTCGATGTCAATCTGCTTCAGCATGTAGTCCTTCACCTTCTGCACCTGGTCGGGGTCAATCTGCTTGGCGGCATTTTCCATACCCTCATGGAGCAGGCGCAAGGCAATCTCGCTCTTGTCGGGGTTCATTGGGCAGTAGGCCTGCATCATCAGCTTCGGCGTGCCACCACGCAGGTTTATTCCGCCGGATGCTCCACAGCTGTAGGCGGCGCTCTCATCCTCGCGGATGGTCTTCAGGTAGACCATGGAGAGTATCTGTCCCACGGCATCAATCTTCACGGCGTTCTCCAACGTGTACTTCGCGTCGGCCGACCATATCTCTATGGCAGTGGCCTTGGGGCTCTCGCTCTTCATGGTAAAGTGGTTCTTCACCTTGCCCTTTGCCAGCGTCTGCACGTCGCGGCCCTTCTCGGCAGGTTCGCCCGTGGAGGGCAACGCGGCGATGTACTGCTCGATGAAGGGACGAATCTCCTTCTCGTCGAACTTACCTACGATGGTGAAGGTGAAGGCCGAGGCGTTGCGATAGCGCTCCTTGGCAATCTGCAGGATGCGGTCGTAGTTCATCGAGGGCAGGTCTTCCACATGGGGCGTGGTGAAACGCGGGTTGTGGCAATAGAGCGTCTGGCTGAGCGAGTCGCTGTAGACGGCGTCGGGCGAGAGCGAAACGTTCTTCAGCGCCATGTCGAGCGTGTTGATGAGGTTCTGGAACTGCTTCTCATCCTTGTTGATGTTGGTGAAGTAGAGGTACACCAGCTGGAACATCGTCTCCAAGTCCTTCGGCGTGGAGTGTGCGTTGATATACTGGCGCAACTCGGTCATCGACAGGTCGGCATTGGCGTTCTTGCCCGCCATGGCCTTCTGCAGCTCGGTGCTGGAGAAGTTGCCCAGTCCGCTCATGCCGATGGCTTCGTCGAAAATCTTCAGGCTATTGAAGTCCTTCTCGCCATAGAGGCTCTTGCCGCCATCGGCCCAGCCCTGCAGCACCACCTCGTCGTCCTTGTAGTCGGTGGGCATCAGCAGCACGGTGGCACCGTTGGAGAGCTTCAGCTCCTTGTAGCCGAAGGTCTTGTCGGTGGTCTCGCTCACGATGGTTCCCTTGGCGGGCATCTCGGCGATGAGGGGTTCGTCTTTCACGTTGTCCACATAGGCCTCAATCTGCTCGTTGCGAGCCTTCTGCACGGCGGCCTTCATGTCGGCCTCGGTGGGATAGCTCAGGCCATCGGCCTCGCGTGCCCACTCCATCACCACCAGGTTCTTGTCGCTGTCGGTGATGAGCTCGGGCAGCACCTGGTTCACCACGTCCACGGGGATGTTCGGGGCGAGCATCTGCATGGTCTGGTAGAGCGTCTCGACAGAGGGGATAGGCTCGCCGTTGAGGAAGTGGTCGCGGTAATCGTTGCCATAGGCGTCGTTGGTGATTTTGGCGCGGTTGGTATAGGTCTTCTCCAGGGCGCTCAGGTAGTCGGCCTTGGCACGCTCATACTCCGTAGCGGTGAATCCGAACTTGGCCACGCGACGAGCCTCGCGGATGAGGGTGCTGAGGGTCTCCATGTCGCGGCCTTCCTTGGGCACGCCCACCAGCTGGAAAGCGTCCTTGGTGCGGGCCAGCAGATAGTTGCTGTCATCGCCCTGGGCCTGCAGGAAGGGGCAGTCGGGATCGTTGGTCATCTCCTGCATACGGGCGTTGAACATGTTGGAGATGACACCCTTCACGTAGACCTCGATGAGGTAGTCCATATTCTTCTTCTCCTCGGGCTTCGTGGCATCGTGCTTCATGAACACCATGATCTGGTTCACCTGCATCTCCTTGTCCTTCTCGAAGACGTAAATGGCCTCGTCGTTGTCGGGCACCTCCTCGGGCACCACCTTCGGGGCCTTGGGGCTGACCTTGATGCCGCCGAAGAGTCCTTTCACCTTCTGCTCAAAGTGGTCTACGTCGATGTCGCCCACCACGATGATGGCTTGGTTGTCGGGGCGGTACCACTTCTGGTAATATTTCTTCAGTGTCTTGGGCTTGAAATTGTCGATGACGCTCATCAGACCGATGGGCATGCGCACGCCATACTTGGAGCCTGGATAAATCTTGGGCAGGGCCTTGGTGATGAGGCGCTGCGAGGGTCCCTCGCCCAGTCGCCACTCGTTGTGCACCACGTCGCGCTCTTTCACAATCTCGTCTTTCTGCAGCAGCAGGCCGTTGCTCCAGTCCTTCAGGATGAGCATGCACGAGTCGAGGGCACTGATGCGGGCGGTGGGCACGTTGCACACGCGATAGACGGTCTGGTCGATGCTGGTGTAGGCGTTGAGGTCGCTGCCGAACTCCACGCCAAGCGAGCGGGTGAACTCGATGAGGTCGTTGCCCTTGAAATGCTCGCTGCCGTTGAAGGCCATGTGCTCCAGGAAGTGGGCCAAGCCGCGCTGGCTCTCCTCCTCCTGGATGGAACCCACGCGCTGGGCGATGTAGAAGTTGGCCACGTGCTCGGGCCACTCGTTGTGGCGGATGTAGTAGGTCAAACCATTGTCAAGCTTGCCGATGCGCACAGCCTCGTCAATGGGGATGGGCGGCAACTGCGTCTGTGCCGTCATGGAGATGGCTCCCGAAAGCAGGAGCAAGGCGGCTACAAAAAACTTTTTCATTTTCATTTTAATAATAATAAATAATGTGGTCGTAAAATCGGGTGCAAAGTTACACAAAAACGAGGGAAATGCAAAAGGAAAGCGAGCTTTTCTTTTCATTTCCGAGTAACGAATTTTGCAGGGTCCAAAATGAAGTCCCGAATAACACCTCCTAAACAAATTTGTTATATGGAAGTGACAGGAACTTCGGCGAAGCCAAAGTTACACAAAAACGAGGGAAATGCAAAAGGAAAGCTTGCTTTTCTTTTCATTTCCGAGTGACAGGACCAGATACAGACATGATGCCTGTAAAAATTCTGCCAGAGTTGATGCCTAAGCGTCGCGCCGAAAAATAATCGGAGCAGCACTGGTAGGTGCAAATGGGCGAGACGGCGATGGATGCTGGCAGCACGCCTGAAGCCAAGAGCTGCTGACGGTTGCATTGGGGCAGGTCGATGTGCCATTTCTCTTGGTGGCTGAGGGCATTCCGTTGTCGGCGACTTATCGATGACATGTCGAAACAAGCATCAGCAAAGGCCGCATACACCTCATCGCCCACCTCGAAACTGTCGAGATGGATGCCAGGGCCAATTTGCGCCTTCATCTGTTCAGGACGGGTGTCATAGGCCGCCTTCATCTCTGCGATAGCTTGCTCCACGATGCGGGCTACCGTCCCGCGCCATCCAGCATGGACGGCGCAGATGGCGTGGTGAGCCTCATCATAAAGGAGTATGGGGATGCAGTCGGCAGTGGAAACGCCAATGCACACACCGCGCTGATTCGTCATCAGTGCGTCGTAGCCCTCCAGCGCCTCGCGCCTTTCAGGCTCGGCCAGCCTGAGGAACGCCTCGTCTATCCGAAGCATTTTCGCCTGATGCACCTGGTGGGGCATCAGCAGCCTATTGTCGTCGATGCCCAGCAACGAGCATAGCGCCGCACGGTTCTTCCTGACGTTCTCTTCGCTGTCTCCGCAATAGCGATTGATGTTAAACTCAGCATAGTTTCCTATGCTGCACCCACCAAATCGCGTGGTGCTGAACGCCACCACCGTGGGGCCTAAATCGAAATAGTGCAACCTTGGTTCTATCATGGTGCTACAGATGGTCTCGTGTTCGGGTGCAAAGGTACTAATAATTACCGAATGCACAAAACCAACCGAGAAGAAAGCCATGACGACACCGGCCATCAGCCCCTTTTTGTTTCCTTTTTTTTATGGCAAACAGAAAATTTTCGCCGAAACATGCACGCGTTTCATTTTTTTGTCGTACTTTTGCAGCCGATTTCAAAGCCTAACCGCCTTTTGGCGTGATGGGCATCGGGATGTAGCGCAGTTGGTAGCGCACTACGTTCGGGACGTAGGGGTCGGGCGTTCGAGTCGCCTCATCCCGACAACAGAGAGGTGCAACTGATGATTATTCAGTGCACCTCTTCATTTTTGTGCCATTGCCGATGAATGTACGTCGTGTAAGGTGTGACGCTTTGCATGAGATGAGGAAAATAAACGGCGAAAAACTTGGAGGTTTACCACAAAATGCGTAACTTCGCAGCGAAAATGTCGATGAAATGGCATATTTTGAGCATGCACCATTGCTGCCGCTGACGTGCTGCCTGATTGCGGGCATCGCAGTGGGCAGTCACTTGCTGCCGACAGCCACGTGGCTGTGGCCGCTGGTGCTGTTGGCCATGGTGGTGGCAGCATGGGCGAGCGACCGCTGGCCTTTGGTGCAGAGCATAGCCATCCACGTCTGCTTCGTGGTGGTAGGCATGACCGTGGCGCCGCACGACAAGGAGCAGCCTTTTGACCGTCCTGGCCAAGAGGCCGTGGTGGCTTCGCTTCCCGCAGAGCGGCCCAAGACGCTGATGGTGGAACTGCTGCTGCCGCAGACTGGCGAGCAGCGACGATGCTATTTCTGGAAGGACGAAGCTGCCCGCACACTGACCATAGGCGACAACCTGATAGTGAGCATCCACGACGAGCGCTTTGTGTGGAGCGGCGACTGGCAACGGGGTGGCGACGGCTTCAACCAGCTGTCGCGATGGCAGCGAGTGCGGCTGAAGGCGTTGCAATGGCGTGGACAACTGCTGGCCAGCCTTCGGCAACAGGGAGGCGACGAGGCTGCGCTGGCCGTGCTGGCCGCCATGACGCTGGGCGACAAATCGGGACTGTCGGCAGAGATTCGCGAGACGTATTCCATCAGTGGTGCCTCGCATGTGCTGGCGTTGAGCGGACTTCACCTGAGCATCATCTACCTGTTGCTCACATTGCTCACCTTGGGGCACCGCCGTTTCTGGCTGGGCCAGGTGTTGCTGGTGGTGGCCATCTGGGCTTTTGCACTGCTCACTGGCCTCAGCAACAGCTTGGTGCGAGCGGCCACGATGCTCACCATCTATTCGCTTTTCGCCCTGGGTGGTCGCCGCCATGCGCCATTGGGTGTGCTCAGCTTCACGGCGATGCTGATGTTGCTGATAGATGCCAACGCCCTCTTCGATGTGGGTTTCCAACTGTCGTTCATGGCCATGTTGGGCATCCTGCTGTTTGTCCCCCTCTTCAATAGATTTGTGTCGCAGCAATGGCTTCTGAGGCACCGCCTCGCCAAGTGGCTCTACGGTCTGGCATGCGTCAGCGTGGCGGCACAATTGGGCACGGCACCGCTGGTGGCCTACTATTTCGGCCGTTTCTCCACTTGGTTCCTACTGACCAATTTCTTGGTGATACCTGCCGCCACCATCATCTTGGCGGGAGCCATCGTGGTGCTGGTGATGCCCGCCGCCAGCACGGCACTGCTGTGGGTGGTGGGCATGCTAAACAGCACCTTACAAGGGATTACGAAAATGCCACTTGCGAGCATCGAGGGCCTTCACCCTACGCAGCTGCAAGTGGCATTGCTGTATGTGGCAGTGGGCATTCTCTACGCCCTGCTCCGAAAAATCAGTTGTATCGCAAAATCTGTCCAGGCTTGATGGTCGACCTGGTGGTGATACGGTTCAAGCGGCACAGTGCATTGACGCTCGTTCCGTGCTTGCGGGCAATGGCCGAGAGGGTCTCGCCGCGCTGCACCTTGTGGTAACTGGCCTGCTGACGGCTGTTGTTGGCAGAGCGCTTGTTGCTCTTTGTCTGAGCCTTGGCCTGGGGCTTCTGCTGCTCCTGCTGTGCCAGCTGTGCATAGTCGGTATTGTCGTTACCGCCTTGGCCGCCTACGCCACGCAGACGTGTGGCCACGATGCTCTCCTGATTATAAGTGGCTTTGCGGAACATGTAGCTGTCGCCCACCACATCTTGATTATAGAAGTCGAACATCAGGGCAGGGTTGAGAGCTGTGCCGCAGAGGCGAGTCTCGAAATGCAAGTGCGAACCAGTGCTGCGTCCTGTGCTGCCACCCAAGCCGATGGGCTGTCCGGCACGCACCTCTTGGTTCTCGGCACACAGATGCTTCGACATGTGGCCATAGATGGTCTCCAGACCGTTGTCGTGACGAATCACCACATACTTGCCATAGCCCTTCGGCTCGTAGCGCACGATGCGCACCTTGCCCGAGAAAGCGGCGTAGATGGTGTCGCCAGTGTTCAGCTTGATGTCGAGACCCTTGTGCTGGCGTCCCCAGCGGGCACCGAAGTTCGAGGTGATGATTCGGCTGGGCGAAGGCATGGCAAAGCCGCGCAAGTCGATGAGGAAGCTGTCGGGCAGCGTGGTCTCCTTGTGGGTGTACATGTTGTTCCAGTCATCGTAGAGCTGCGCTGCAGCCGACTGCTGAGCCGATTGGCTCTCCAGCATCTGCTGCAGACGTATGGAGTCGATGGCGCGCATCTTGCGGTCGATGGGGGCCTGGTTGGCCAAAAGATCCTGTGCCGACGAGGGCATCACTACCGTCATTGCGAATGCCATCAAGGCAATTTTCTTTAAGTTTTTAAGCATGTTCTACTGTGTTATGTTATAGCCTGAAGTTAAGAAGCGATTCAATAAAAACGAAATTGCGCTGCAAAATTACAAAAAATAATCCAAGCAGCCGAAACTTTCCTCGTTTTTTTGGGTACTTTTAACACTCATTCCTCTTTTTCAGTAAAAGTTCAACCAAAGCACTGCGTCGATTTACGCCATCGGCAGCACAAGACATCTGAAGAAGACTATCAGCTATTCACCACGGGGATGGTTACCTTCTGCTTCAAGCCACGCTGGCGGTCGGTGACGGTGAGGGTGACGGTGCCCTCGTGGTCAGCAGCCTGCAGGATGACGACGAGCTGTCCGCTGAAGAGACGCATGCTGGGCTGCGTAAACGGCTCGAGCGAGGTGGCATCGCCATTGCACGCGGCACGGAAGGTGCCAGCGCCCTGAACAGAGAAGGTGAGTTGGTCAGCGGCGGCAGGGATGAGCGTGCCCTGCTTGTCGACGAGCGAGACGGTGACAAAAGCCAAGTCCTCGCCATCAGCTTTAAGGGGCGAGAGGTGGGAAGCAAGGGGTGAGCGGTCGCTCTGCTGCGTCCATACGTCGAGCTGCAAGTGGTGGGGTTTGCCAGCGGTGCGCACGGTGCGCTCGCCACAATTTTTGCCCATTTCATCGTAAACGACGACCTTCAGCTCGCCCGGTTCATACTTCACGTCATTCCAACGCAAACGGTAGCGGTCGAGCCGGTCTTTGGCATCCCATTTGCCCTTTTCCTCCTTCACCTTCTTTATCCTTCCCTGGCTTTTGCCGTTCACGAAGAGTTCGGCCTCGTCGTAGTCGGTGTAGCAGTAGACGGGCGTCACCTGTCCTTTGCGGTCGGGCCATGTCCAGTGGGGCAACAGATGGATGGTGTGATCCTCCTTGTTCCAGTGCGAGCGGTAGAGGAAGTAGCGGTCCTTGGGCAGTCCGGCCAGGTCGCAGATGCCGAAGTAGGAGCTGCGCGACGGCCAGTACTCGTCGAAAGGTGTCGGCTCGCCTAAGTAGTCGTAGCCCGTCCACACAAACTCGCCTATCACCCAGTCGTAGTCCTCCTGCCAGCGCCAGTCGTCGTCGGGCAGGTTCGACCATGAGCAGTACTCTACATCGTAGCCCGAGCACTGGCCGTCAGCGGTCTTGATGGCGCTGGGGTCGTAGCCCTTTGCCCACGATGAGTAGCGCGAATTGTCGTCGGGCTTGACGGGGAACTTATACACGCCACGCGAGCTGACCGTTGATGAGGTCTCAGACCCCAGCAGGAAGCCGTGCCACAGTTTGTTATAAGTGTCCTGATAGCGGTGCAGACGATAGTTCAGGCCTGGCACGTCCATCGTGGGCAGGAATCCGGTGCTGACGGCATTGTCGGGGCGGTCGCAGCCCTGCGTGACGGGACGTGTGGGGTCGAGCTGGTGGCAGAGGTCCTGCAGGTGGCTGGCCATCGCGCGTCCGCCCGCCATGCCCTGTTCGGGAATCTCGTTGCCGATGCTCCACATCACAATGCTGGGATGGTTGCGGTGGGCGCGGACGAGGTTCTCGATGTCGCGGTCGGCCCAGTCCTTGAAGAAGCGGGCATAGCCGTTCTTGCACTTAGGATAGGCCCACATGTCGAAGCTCTCGGCCATGACCATCATGCCCAGAGAGTCGCACACATCCATCTGCATCTGGCTCGGCATGTTGTGGCTGGTGCGGATGGCATCGCAGCCCATAGCCTTCATCGTCTTAATCTGGCGGATGAGGGCGGCCTTGTTCACGGCGGCGCCCAGCGGGCCGAGGTCGTGGTGCAGACAAACGCCCTTCAGCTTGCGCGTCACGCCATTGAGCTGGAAGCCCCCTTTCGCCGACACGCCGACGGTGCGCAAGCCCACCTTCAGGGTCTTCGAGTCGAGGGCCTTGCCATTGCTATCGTAAACATTGGGGGCACTCTTGCCATCGCAGAGGGTGATGCGCAGCTTATATAAATAAGGAGTCTCGGGCGTCCACAGCTTGGCATCGGGAATCATGAATGTGCCAACGGCCTTCGTCATACCTTTAGGCATGATGGCGGGACTGTTCCACAGCTTGTCTTTGCCGTCGGGGCTCCATAATTCCATGACAACAGGCAGCCGGTCGACATCCAGGATGGGTACCTCCACGGTGAGTTTCGTCAAGTCTTTCCCGTTTTTGTCTTTTCCAGAATGCAGTTCCGTTTTGGTGGTGATGCCCCAGTCGTCGATGCGTGCCTTCTGCGGGATGAGGATGAGCGTCACGGGGCGGTAGATGCCGGCACCGGGATACCAACGGCTGCTCTCTTCCAGATTCTGCAAGTCCACCTCCAGCAGGTTCTCGCCGGGCTTGATGAACTTGGTGACATCTATGCGGAAGGTGTTGTAGCCGTAGGCCCAGTAGCCCGCCTTCTGCCCGTTGACGCTGACGGTAGGCTCGGCCATAGCTCCATCGAAGAGCAGCTCAGCATGGCCGCTAAAGCCCGATGGAATGGTGAATTTTCGTTGATAGTGACCCTCGCCAATCCACGGCAGCGCACCCGAGCGGCCACTCTTCTCGGTGGCCTCGGTCTCGCCGTTCTGCTCGATGCGCACGGTCTGCAAGTCCCATTTCTTGTCGAAAGGTCCGCTGATGGCCCAGTCGTGGGGCACGCTCACAGTCTGCCACGACACCTTGTCGCGCGAGAACTGCCAGTCGTTGTTCAGGTTGATTTCTTGCCGCTGTGCCCATGCTGTGGGTGTGCAAAGCAACATGGCGGCCAAAAGTAGCTTTTTCATTCTTCTATTCATGATGTTAATAATTAATTTCAAGGAGAGGAGGAGTTGGGGAGGGGAGGAGGTAAAGTAGGATAGACTGGAGGCCAAGCACATTTACCATTTGGTGGCGAAGATGCGGGGATTGATGTTGAGCTGCAGCCAAGCCCAGTCCTGGAATTTCTTGTGGCTGCCACCCGCCACGATGTCCATGGTCTCGGTGCCCATCATGGTGGAGAAGCCGCCCATCACGGTGACGTCCTTCAACAGCCGATAGCTGGCTTTCAGGTCGATCTCGTGCCCCAGCCTCCGACCGTAGCTCCTGTATTTCTCGGCCGTCATGAAGTAATGGTAGCCGAGCTGCACGCTCAGCTCATCAACCTTCAGCGCTGCGCCAGCATAGATGTCGTGGAGGCCCAGCGTGAGAAAGCCGGGGATGAGGTCCATGGCACCATAGAAATTGTGATACGAGCCGAAGAGTGCATCGAAGGCACCCTGTTTGTTGCTGAAGCGGTTGCCGCTCAGATAGTCGTATCCTGCGCTCAGCTTCATCAGGGGGTAGATGTCCACCTCGGCCTTTGCCGAAGCCATGAAGGCATCGATGTCATACCCAAAGAAGTTCTTGCCCATCTGGTAGTAGAAGGCGGCATGGAAGTTCCAGTCTATGGGTTTGAAGTTGATGTCGGTTCCCATCGTCTGCACATAGTAGGTTCTTCCATGACCTTCGGCACCGGCCTCCTGGCCCACGTTGATAAACATGAGCGAGGCCTCGATAGGCACCCTCTGCGACTGATAGTGATACCACAGTGCCTGCATGTTCTTATAGGGCATGGGGCCACCGTAGTAGTCGCCACGGTTGTTCTCGGCCGTCTGGTTCATCGAGAGGATGGCGTGCAGCTTGTTGTGGCCATCCTCATAGCCCAGCTTCAGCGCGTCGTGCCAATAGCCACTGACGTCCCAGTCCTGTGCGCCCAGCAATCGCTCGTCGTCGTAGGCCAGCTGCTGTCGGCCTATCTGCGCAAAGAAATGGTCGTCGAACATCAACTTGCCCCACGCCTCGCTGAGGGTGGCGCGCCCGTTGGTGTCGTTCATGCCATCCTGCCCCCACAGGCCAGTGTGCTGCGCCGCCACCTTCACCTCCAAGAAGCCCCGCTGGTAGTCGATGCCCAGGCGGGCCCGCTCGTTGACGAAGTTGGCGCTTTGCTCGCCATCCTTGATGGGCCTGACGGCCCCGTGGTTGTGCTCGCCGCGTGTGCGCAGTTGTGCATCGACCGTCAAAAAGTTATCCTGCGCCACGGCTGCCATCGACAGCATGGCGAGGCCAATTAAAAGGAATTTCTTTCTCATCTTGTCAAATAAAAGGGTTGGAATGCAAAGTTAGGCAATAATCTCTTTTTTGCATCAATTTCTTTATTAAAAATACTTAAACCGTCATTTTGGGCATGCCCTGCCAATGGTATTTGATTCATTTGCGCGGCCAGACGAGCTTATCGGTGACTGAAAAAAGGGAAAAAGTAAAAAAAATGGCATTTCTTGCCACTTAATTCATATTAATTGTGTACCTTTGCACCGCAATTGCTGCTAAACCATGGGAAAAAGAATCAAGAAACTAAAAAAAATACGCATACACCGTGAAGGCACCAACGAATTGCTCTACAGTCTCTTTGCCATCGTAGCGGTGGCGGTGGTGCTGTGGCGCAGTTTCGACAGTTGGATTCCCTTTGCCGCCTTTGTGCTGGTGTTTGGGGTCACTTGGCTGTTGGCGCTGAACTTTTATCGCTGCCCCATCCGCTACTATCCCGACGACACCGATGGTGTGGTGGTGGCTCCCGCCGACGGCCGCATCGTGGTGGTGGAGGAGACCGACGAGACGGAATACTTCCACGACCGCCGACTGCTCATCAGCATCTTCATGAGTCCGCTGAACGTGCACGCCAACTGGTTTCCCGTTGACGGGCAGGTGAAGTTTGTGCGCCACTTCGAAGGCAACTTCCACAAGGCGTGGCTGCCGAAGGCCAGCGAAGAGAACGAGCATGCCGACACGATGATTGAGACGCCCTACGGCGAGCAGGTGCTGGTGCGCCAGATTGCCGGGGCTGTGGCGCGGCGCATCGTCACCTATGCCAAGGACTTGGAAGAGTGCTACATCGACGAGCACCTGGGCTTCATCAAGCTGGGGTCGCGCGTCGATGTCTACCTGCCGCTGAGCTACAAGCCAGAGGTGAAGCTGGAGCAGAGCACCACGGGCGACCTCACGGTGATAGCCCGGAGAGAGAGACGTTGAACGTTGAACGTTGAGCGTTGAACGTTGGACGTTGGACGTTGGACATTGAGCACTGAACAATATTGAACATTCATCACTTGAAAAAGCATATCCCTAACGCCATTACGTGCTGCAACCTGATTTCGGGTTGCATTGCCACGATGTACGCCTGCTATGGATGGTTCCAGCTGGCGCTGATAGCCATGCTGGCGGGTGCCGTATTCGACTTCTTCGACGGCATGTCGGCGCGCCTGTTGCACGTCAGTTCGCCCATTGGCAAGGAGCTCGACTCACTGGCCGACGTGGTCACCTTCGGCGTGGCCCCGTCGGTGATGCTGTGCATGTGGGTGGCAGGGCATCTGAAGGGATGCAGCCACGGCATCAGCAGCTGGCTGGTGTTCGTGCCGCTGCTGATGGCCGCCTTCTCGGCGCTGCGACTGGCCAAGTTCAACCTCGACGAGCGCCAGACGATGGGATTCATCGGTCTGCCCACGCCCGCCAACGCCCTGTTCTGGGGGTCGCTGCTCGCCGTATGGGGGCACGACATCGCGCAGTTCCAGCCCATCGTGCCCATCCTGCTGGTGCTGATGCTGCTCAGCTGCTACCTGCTGGTGAGCGAGATTCCAATGTTCGCCCTGAAGTTCAAGACGTGGGGCTGGCAGGGCAACGAGGTGCGCTGGCTCTTCCTGGTCAGCTGCGTGCCCCTCATCATCATCTTCGGCTTCGGCTCCTTGGCCATCATCGTTCCCTGGTATATCATGCTCTCGGCCATTGTGCTGACGCTGGGCCGCAGGGCTGCTGGCTCCTGATTTCACAAACCTCTGCCCCACCCTCTCCGTCGTGAAGTTCTTCCTGTTGTTCATTGGCTTTATCTTCCTGCTGTTCGCATTCAGCGTGGCATCGTTGGTGTGGAAGGTGCGCAAACAAGTGCGCCGCATGCACGATGCTCTGCGAAACAACATGAACAACGACAACTATCGCCGCACGACGGGCAACGACTATCAGCACACCACGCGCACCGACGATGGCATCACCATCATCGACAACCGCGACCGCAATAAAAAAATATTCACCCAAGACGAGGGTGAATATGTCGACTACCGCGAAGAATGACAAGGTGTGAACTTCTCACTCCTTGTCATTTTCTGTTTTCATCATCCGCTTCCATTTCCTGTAGCCCATGATGGCTATGACCACGTAGAGGGCGTATAGGCTGCCCTTGAAGGGGATGTCCTTATAATAATATAGCACACTGCTGACGGCATCCACCACAATCCAGACGAACCACTGCTCCAAATACTTTCGGGCCAAGGCCCAAATGCCGATGATGCTCAGCGCCGTGGTGAAGCTGTCGGCCAACGGCACATTGCTGTCGGTTGACGTTGCCAACCACCAGAAGAGAAGCCCCCACGCCACAACGAAGATGGCCAGCACAGGCAGGAGCAACTGGCGGGGAAAAATACCCACCCCCACCCCCTCCCGAACGGGAGGGGAGCTTGTATAGTCTTGCTGCGGAGAAGTCTGACCAGACTCCCCTCCCGCACGGGAGGGGTTCTTGCCTTGCAAGCGTCCTTCGGCCGAGCGGGGGGTGGGTGTTTGGGTGGGTGTTTTCTTCACCCACCGCCACCAGCCATACATCGTCATGGCCAGATAGTAGAACTCCATGCCGCAGTCAGCATAGAGTCCTTTCTGATAGAAAAGCACAATGCCCAACGACTGCATGAAAAATCCTACCACCCACATCCACACGCTGGCCTTATACTCAAAGAGGATATAAGCCAGTCCGAGGACGGTGGTCACGATGTCGAGCCAATGGGCAGCAACAAACTCCATCATTTTAATTCTTATTTCTTCTAATCTAAAGTCTACAGTCTACAGTCTATAGCCTAAAGTCTACAGTCTATAGCCTAAAGCCTAAAGTCTATAGTCTATAGCCTAAAGTCTATAGCCTAAAGTCTAAAGTCTACAGTCTACAGTCTATAGTCTATAGTCTATAGTCTATAGCCTAAAGTCTAAAGTCAAAACTCTACAGTTTAAAACCGCAGCGTCAGCGACCCCATCACCGTGCGTCCTGCCATGGGCGTGAAGCCAATCTGGTAGTAGCGGTTGTCGTTGGGATGACCGCCACTGGCGTAGATGGCCGAATAGACCCACCCGTTGGCGGCATAGCGGGCGTTGAAGACGTTGTTCACGTTCAGTCCCAGGATGGCCTCCTTGATGACGTTGAACACGGACCGTTGCACACCAAGCGAGGAAGGCCGAAGCGTATAGCTCAGCTGCACGTCCGACACATAGTAGGCTGGCAGAGAGCGGTCGCGGCACTCGGTGTTGTCGAGATACTGTCGGCTCACGGTGTTGGTGTGCCACACAGCTTTCCATCCCTTATAATGGAAGTCGACAAAGGCGTTGCCGACGAACGAAGGCGAGAAGGCCAGCGTAGAGTTGTCGTAGTGCAGCGTGGCGGTGAAGGTGGTGGCGTTGTCCCAGTCTTCCACCACCTCATCAAAGTCCTTGATTCTGTTCCGGCTCAAGGCGGCATTCACGTCGATGCTCAGCCAGCGGGCTATGTCAACGCCGCCCTGCAGCTCCAGTCCCATTCGGTAGCTGTCCTTGATGTTGGTGGTGAGTTTCTCGCCAATGTCGCTCACCAGTCCTGTCTGCACAAACTGGTTGGTGTACTTCATGTAGTAGGCGTTCAGTCCGAAGCGCAGCCAGCGGGTGTTCAGCGTGTAGCCGCCCTCGAAGTCGAGCAGCTGCTCTGCTTTCGGTGCCGGATAGGAGCCGTTGTCGGTGAAATTGTTGCGCTCCGGCTCACGATGGCTGTGTGCCACCGAGGCATAGGCGCGGTGCACGTCGTTGTGCCAGCTCACGCCGCCCTTAGGGTTGAAGAATCCGTATTTTTTGTCGATGTCAAGCACCTGGTTGCTGTATTTGCCATCGTTGTCGTAGAACTTGTCGTTGATGCCGTCGGTCTTGTAGCTGACATAGCGGAACTGCAGGTCGCCGAACACGTCCCACTGGTCGTCTATGTGCACGGTGGCTTTCGCAAAGTTGCTGTAGTCCACCTTGGTGGCGTCAGAGTCGTAGTATCTGTAGGCTCCGCCCGCCAAGTATTTCTGGCCCACGGTGGCATTGCTGGTATATGTGACGAAGCCGAAATGATGGCCGTCGAAGCGTTGCACCGAGCGCCCGCCGATGATGTCCACGCGGTCGTTCTTGTAGTTCACGCTCCACGAGATGCCGTAGGTGTGCTGCGTCAGCCCTTTCTTGCGCACAAAGTCGGCGCGCTTGATGTTGCTGCCGTCGGCCTCGGTGGCCGTCATCCCAAACTTTGTCAGCTTGTTCTGCGGGCGAAACTCCTCGTAGTAGCCATGGCCATAGGTGTAGTGCAGCGACGAGGCGACACTCAGTTCCTCGCTGATGTCCCACGCGGCCGAGAGGATGTTGTGGTCCTGCACGAAGTTGTCGGTTGTCTTGTTCCAAAGCGAGCCATCGCTCATCTTGTAGCGTTGGGTGGAATAGGTGCCGTCATCAGCAATCAGCAGTTGTTCATAGAGCGAGTTATATTTGCCCAAGCCCACATTCCATAGGTCCTCGTAGGTCTTGATGCCCGTCTTGGTGCCATAGGTGCCGTCCATGATGCTCAGGTCGTCGGTGCCGGCGGTGACACCGTTCCATGCCTGGCCTGTATGCTCGAAGTTGCCGATGTTCTTATATCTGATGGCAACGCCATCCTTCACCCATCCAGCACCGGCGTAGTAGCTGCCACTGCGTCCTTTTGTACCATGCACAAAGCCGTCGGTGTGGGTCTCGTGATAGGCGCCATCGATGATGAAGTGGTCGCGCAGCAAGCCGGTGGAGAACTTCCCACCGATGTTGAAAGTGTTGAACGAGCCATAGGAGGTGCTCACCTCAAGGGAGGGCGTTAGCGACGGCGTGGCCGACGAGAGGGCGACCGTACCGCCGAAGGCACCGTCGCCATTGGTCGACGAACCCACGCCGCGTTGTATCTGCACGCTCCCGAGCAATGCGCCGTAGCTGTTCATGTTGGCCCAGAACACGCACTGGTCTTCGGGCGAATTGAGGGGCACGCCGTCGAGCGTCACATTGATGCGCGAGTCGGCGGCGCCACGTATGCGCATGTAGGTGGTGCCCGTGCCCAGGCCATTCTCGCTGAAGGCCGTCACGCCGGGCGTGCGGGCGAAGAGCAGGGGCAGCTCCTGGCCAGTGGTGGAGTGCTGGTTCAGCTCCGACTTGCGGATGTTGGCAACAGCATAGGGGGCATTCTTCTGCGCACGCACGCCACTCACCACCACCTCCTGCAGGTGTTCCAATCGCAGTGAGTCAGTGGTCTGCGCCATCACGGGGCAGAACGACAAACCACTAAAAATAACTGACAAAAAAAGATACAGCTTTTTCATAATGCAATTTATGTTTGTTATGATTGTTATTCCATCCCTACGCCGGCATTGCCCGGATCAGGTCAGCAGGGTATCATCTCAGCCCGCAATATGCGGACACCCCTTGAATATCGGGTGCAAAGGTACAAAGAAAAGGGCGAACGGCAAAGAAAACCGCATTTTTTTTTGCGCTGTTACCGTATAATTGCAGGTAAAGAACAAATTATGGCTTCTTGAGTCCGTCTGCGCAGACAAATTGCTTGCTGACGGACTTGGGGGCCTGCCCCTACCGAATGCACGCATGAATCCGAATGAACGCACCACGCTCAGTGGGATTTTGAAAAACAGGGAAAAACAAGAAAAACAGGAAAAAGGTTTCGATACGGTTGAAAAATGGTGGCGTTGTTTGAAAACTTCAGACGCTGAAAGCGTCTCCGCTCAATAGCCGTAGGTCGGAACGACCTGCGGATAACAAGTACATGGTAATAACGACCCTGAAGGGGTCGCCCCGTGGGGTTGAATTATTTTTTGAGTTGTTACAAAATAGAACACCCGATGGCTAAGAATCGAAAAGAATGTCAAAATCTTTCAAAGCAAAATTTGTTCACGATTTTGAGGCAATCTGGAGCGAAAATGGCCCGAAAGGGAGCATTGTTCAGCCTTCGCCAGATGAAGAACCGAGGGTGAAAAGCCAATTTTTTGCACACACACCATGATTTTGTGCACGTTTTTTGCCCCTATTTGGTGCCCTTTTGCGGTTTTTTAAGCACGTCGAAAAATAAAACGGCAACGCCAAATTTTTTTTCGGCGTTGACTTTTTGAAGCCAGCGATGCCCAATTTTCGCCTAATCCGTCCCAAGCGGTTGAATGACAACCATTTAGTAAAACCCCTCAAAATTCAAAAATTTTCGACCAAAAGTTTTCTCGCGCAGAATTTTTGAATTATGGAGGGGTAAAATGGCCGTTTTGTCAATATCTTTCACAAAACTCGTCCTGGCAGGACTGTTCCGATATTCAACACTCTTGTTTCGACAGCAAATGAATGTGTCCACTCCGAAAACCAATATTGTCGCAAAAGACGGCGCAGCCCTTCCCCTCTTGAACCCTGCCCTTACGGGGAGGGGCCAGGGGTGGGGTCTGTATATCATTCACTCGCAGGATGTTAGAGACCCCACCCCAACCCCTCCCCTTGAGGGGAGGGGAGCGGCTGCGCATTGTTTTTGGGTGGTTTTTTAGTGGAGAAGGATTTTCGCAGTGGACTCATTTCACTTTACACTTGTATAGAACTCGGTGATGCGCTGGATGGCGCGGGTGCAGACGGGACAGAAGTGCTCGACCTCGTTGATTTTCATGCGACACTCCTGTGCAGGGCGATAGACACCGTGCGACTGGTAGCCGCCCCCCTCGAAGACACCCACGCGCTGGGTGGCCTCGTTCAGGCGCTGGCGCTCCTGGTCGGTGCGGATGTGGCGATAGTTGGGCACGTCGGTGCTCGGTGGCGTGGGAACAGCGGTGCCCGTCGGCAACATGTCGGCCCACTTCGATGCGAAGTCGACGAGCGTGGTGAGGTTAGGCTCCCACGGCTCGGTGTCGGCAGGGTACATCGTGGCGTACTGGTCGTCGTAGAAATACTCGTCGCCCAGCCCTGCATAGCCATGTCCAAACTCGTGCACCAGCACCTGCGGGAAGGTGGGGTGGTCGGCGGGGAAGACGTTCAGCTGGTTGTAGATGCCGCCCCCGCCATAGATGTCGCTGTTGACGAGGACGATGACCTGCTCGAAGGGCACGTCGCAGAGCAGGTCGTAGAGGCGGTGCATGTCTTGCGTCATCAGATAGCGGTCGCTGTAGAAGGTGTCGTAGTGTGTGGCGGCTGGCGTGAGGTTCCACCTGCGCTGCTGGGGCACGCTGGGGCCGCTGGCCAGCGACGGTGCCGCCACGCACACCACGTTGAAGCGGTGCTTGAGCGAGGCGAAAGGCTCGTGGGCGAAGAGGGCATCGACGGTGCGCTGGCAGTCGCCACGAAACTTGGGCATGTCGGCCTTCGTATACCCCTCGGCCACGATGGCCACATCGATGCAGCCTGCGAGGTCGGCATCGGCAAAGGCATCGGTCAGCGCGCCCCCCTTATATATATAATAATGTGGAATGCCATTGGGGCCCAGCTGGCGGATGAGGGCATCGGCGGGGTCGATGGTATGCTGGAGGCGCGCCACGATGCTGTCGTGGAAGTCGGTCAGGGTGACGCTCACATCGACCGTGCGCCGGGGCATGGGCACGTTGTAGCTGGCCTGGAACGCCTTGGCCACGCGGGTGGCCTCCTCGGTGGCCAGCCACTCCTGGAAGAGCGTGGAGAAGGTGTGCACAAAGAGCTGACGCCCCGTCTGATGGTCGTAGAGCGCTATCTGCCCATTGCCCCGCAGGGGCACGTCGGTGAGGTGTGCGCGTCGGCCCGCCCACTGGGGCGTGGCATAGGCATGCTCGAAGAACACATGCTGCTCAGTGGCCGTGCCGGCAAACACATAGTCGAGGCGCAGCGTGCGCCCGTCGAAGTCATCGTCGAAGGTCTGGGCCTGGGCGAGCACCGCCACCAAGCAAAGGGCGAGAGATAACAAAAAAACCGCCCCAGTAGACCCGCCCCCTGCCCCTCCCTTGTAGGGAGGGGAGTATATAGACATGCCATCAGCAGAACTAACCACTTTCCTCTCCATAAGGGAGGGGCAGGGGGCGGGGTTTTTACATTCCATTTTCTTTTAGACTACAAAAATTAGTATATAGACTTGCCATCAGCAGAACTAACCACTCCCCTCCCTACAAGGGAGGGGCAGGGGATGGGTCTGCAGGGGGTTATATCATTACTACTTTCTATAGAGCCGCTTGAAGTCGATGTACTGCTCGCAGCGCTGCACATAGCGGCTGATGCGGCCCGGGTTGGCACGCTCGAAGGCCAGCAGCTGTGCCCACACCTTGTAGTGGATAGTGGCGGGGCGAGGCTGACGCGAGATGGTGCGGGTGTCGGAATCGAACTCATCCTCGTACCACACGTCGTCGTTCAGATAGACGTAGGCCAGTGCGAAGAGCGCCCGCTCCTTCAGCTCAAAGTCGGTGGTCTGGCTGGCTTGCTTCAGCAGGGCGATGGCCCGCTTCTCCAAGTCGGCCTCGTTGGGATGTGTCTGCGGGTCATCGTAGGCGCTCTTGCCGTTGTGGGTGAGATACCAGCAGTCGCCATCGTTGGTGGCTTGGGCATAGCGCACGGCGAGGTCGTAGCAGCGCTGTTGGCGTGCCTTGCCCGTGAGGCTCTTCATGCCCGTCTCCAATCGCAACATCTCGCTGGCAAACTCCAGCTTGGGGTTCTTGTTGATGCGCAGACCATCGCTCAACCTATACTGCGCATCGGTGAGCCACTGGCGCTTGATCCACGGCTCCACACTCCAGTTGCGATAGATGATGTAGGGCTTGTAGCCCTTGTCGTCGTAGTAGCTGACGGGCACCTTCTGCAGCCACGTCTGCGCCTGCTGCCACTTGCCCAAACGCAGGTATTTGGTGCCTATCAGGTCGTTGGCGTCGTTGGCGTTGATGCCAACCTGCGACTTGATGTAGCGGTCGATATTGGTCTTGCCAGGACTATTCAAATAGCCCACGTAGTCGATGAGGCGGTCGACCTGCATGGTGTCGAGCGCCTCGTGATACTGATAGGCATGGACGGCGTTGAGCAGTCCGAGGGCCTGGTTGGTGCGGTGAGCCTTGTCGTAGAGGGGATAGAGGGCCTGGTGGGTGATGCGGTCGAGGGCATGCTCATAGTGATACTGGTCTTTTGCCTTCTCTTGCAGCCATTTTATCTCGCCGGTCATATAGTCGTCCCACTGTGCATCGGCCTTGGCCAACATGGCACGCATGAAGAACTGCAGCACGCGGGCGTTGTCCTTCATGCGCGGGGTGCCCTCCATGGCGATGGCCTCGTTGATGTGGATGAGGCCCTCCTGACGGTCGCCATACATGAACTCTATCCATGCCCTTGCGCTCTGCCACAGGGCAGGATACTGCGTCTTGCCCTCGGCCACCACCTGCTGGCACAGGGCAATCATCTGCCGACCCTCGGCCTGCTGGATGTCGCGCACGAAGAGCTTGCCGAAGCCATCCTCGTCGACAGCCTCCTGCGTGTTGTTCACAAAGTCCTGCAACAGGAAGGGCAGCACCGCCGACTTCGGGTCGCGCTGGTATTCGGCACGGATGGCCTCGTAGGAGCGCAGCTCGTAGAACTGGGTCATCAGGCTCTGCCAGTCGCCCTGCTCGGCAAAGATGGCGCTGGCCTTGTCGGCATTGCCCGTCTTCAACAGTGCTCCGGCATAGATGTTCTTCATCATGTCCTTGTAGACGTCCTGGGGATAGTCCGAAGCCTTCTTCTCCCAGAACTTCACGTTCTCCTTGTGCTGGTCGAGCAGCATGTTGCAGCGCATGAAGAGCAGGGCATGCTGCGAGCGCATCTTGGTGTCGAGCTTGCCCTCGGCAAAGGTTCTAACGCTGGTGAGCTGGTCGTTGGCGTCGCTGAGCTCGTCGGCCGTGGGGTAGTCCCAGTCGTAGAGCTTGCGCTCCATCACGCGGCAGCAGTCCAGATAGTGCTTCAACTGCACCACATAGTCGGCCATGAGCTGGTCGCCCTTCTCGCGGGCGGCCTCAACCAGACGGTCGGCATCAAACCAGAAACCCTCGTCGTTATTCATGCCGAGATAGGCTTTCCAGACGTCTTCTGTCGCCTCGTTCACACGATCGCGAAACTCTGAGTTGTCGTAGACACTGAAGAGGTAGTAGTTGTGGGTTTCAACCCACAAGCAAGCCTGAGCGTGCATGCCGACGACGGCCAACAGGCTAATGATGATAAATCGCTTCATAGGTATCTTTGTTATAGCGGTTAATATTTTCTTGGTCCAGATGATAGGTCAGGATGGTGCGGCTGAGCTCGGGGCGGCGCTCCTCCACCAGCTGCTTCACGCTGAGTATCTCGCTGGCCTCCACGGTGTGCTCGATGCGTACGCCCTGCACCTGGCGCTGCCAGCGGTAGACGGGATAGGCGGCGGCCAGGGGCAGCGAGTAGTTGGGCAGATGGCGCACATAGGGCTGCACGTCGCGGATGTCGAGGATGGGGTTGCGCTCCATGAAGCGGCGCGGGTCGCCGGTGTTGTAGAGCATCAGCACGCCGTAGTCGACGGGGGGTGGGGGCATGGCCAACTGGTGCAGACGGATGGTGGCCGAGAGGGTGGTGATGTCGTGGGGCTGCAGACGGTCGAGCTCGGCACGCACATCGCGCAGGAAATCGTAGAACACGCGCCGACTGCGGTCGGTGTAGTCGCAGTCTATCTGCAACTCATCCACGCCGCTGATACCGTTGGTGCGGTTCATCTGCACCACACGGCGCACCACGAGGGCGGCCAGCGAGTCGTGGGGCTGGTGCATGCAGTCCTCGGTGATGAACACGGTGGGCACCAAGCGGATGCCCTTCGGCAGGGTGTCGGCAAAGGCGATGGTGGCGTTGGGCAGGGGCTGCTGCTCGGCATGGGCATCGGCATGCAGGGGGATGTCCATCACCACATCGAAATAGCGACAAAAGACTTTCTGGATGTGGTGGTCGGCCAAGAACGCCCGCTCGGTGGAGTCGAGCCGCAGCTCGGTGCGCCAATAGTACACACTGTTCTGCTCCTCCATCGGCGTTGGCTGCTGGCAGCCACAGAAGAGGATAAATAGGGAGAGGAAGAGAGATGGAGGTGAGGAGAGAAGGAGATAGAGAGAGGAGGAGTAAGGGGAGCGAGAGACGATAGTCCTCATGCTTCCCTTCTGCGCTTTCGCTTTCATCGGGAAACTCCAAGCGAACAGGCCATCGCCTTTCGCTCCGCTCAATCCTCTCAATCCTCTCACTCCTCTCAAAATCCTCTCAGCTCCTCTCGCTATTAATCAATTGCAGCAGACGCTCCACGGCCTCTTCTTCGGGAATGTTCTTCTCGATGCACTCCTTGCCGCGATAGAGCGAAATCTTGCCGCGCCCGGCACCCACATAGCCATAGTCGGCATCGGCCATCTCGCCGGGGCCGTTGACGATGCAGCCCATGATGCCAATCTTCAGGCCCACGAGGTGACTGGTGGCTGCCTTGATGCGGGCGATGGTGTCTTGCAGGTTGTAGAGCGTGCGCCCACAGCCGGGGCACGATATATACTCGGTCTTGGTGAACTTCACGCGGGCGGCCTGCAGGATGGTGTCTTCAATCTCTCGCAGACGCTCCTGGGGCAAGAAGGAGAACGTTTCACCGTAGTTGATGCACAGCTTGTCGGCCTTCTTGTCGATGAGCGCGGCACCAGCCGCCATAGCGCACTTCAGCACCAAGTCCTCGTGGTCTTCGTGGTCTTTGAAGTTGAGTGAAATCCAGCCGTCGTGAATGGCGGCTTCGGCCTCTCTCCGCATCCGTGTGCACTCCTCGATGAAGCTCACCATCTTGCGCGCCACGGGAATCTCGGCCTCCGGCTCCTCGCTCAGGCTGACGCGGATGGTGTCGCCGATGCCCTCGGTGAGCAGGGCGCCGATGCCCACGGCGCTCTTCACCCGGCCGTCTTCGCCCTCGCCAGCCTCGGTGACGCCTAAGTGCAGCGGATAGTGCATGTCCTCGCGGTCCATTTGCTGCACCAGCAGGCGCACGCTCTGCACCATCACCACGGTGTTGGAGGCCTTGATGCTGATGACCACGTCGGCAAACGCCTCGCGCTTGAAGATGCGGAGGAACTCCATGCAGCTCTCGACGATGCCCGCCGGGGTGTCGCCATAGCGCGACATGATGCGGTCGCTGAGCGAGCCATGGTTCACGCCGATGCGCACGGCGGTGTGGTGCTCCTTACATATATTAATAAAGGTGACGAGGCGGTCGTCGAGTCGTTTCAGCTCGGCGGCATACTCCTCGTCGGTATATTCCAGATGCTTGAAAGTGCGGGCGGGGTCGATGTAGTTGCCGGGGTTGATGCGCACCTTTTCGCAGAATCGGGCGGCCACATCGGCCACGTTGGCGTTGAAGTGCACGTCGGCCACCAATGGCTGCGGGTAGCCATCGGCCTTCAGCCGCTGCGAGATGCGCTCCATCGCCAGTGCCTCGCGAGTGCCCTGCGTGGTGAAGCGCACCAGCTCGCCACCAGCGTCGATGATGCGCTTGGCCTGACTGACGCAGCCCTCCACATCGTTGGTGTCGACGGTGGCCATCGACTGCACGCGGATGGGGTTAGAGCCACCAATGGCGATGTTGCCAATGTGGCAAACGCTGCTCTGGCGGCGGAAAGAGGATGTATTCATCGTGTCAGTTGCTTTGAGAAAAACATTATGGGCAGGTGGTGAGCGGATTGCTGCAGAGCCACTCATCCTCCACCCAACCTTGGCCTTTGCCGTCGGCGGTCTTCACTTTCACCCACGAGCCTTTCACGTCGATGGGGTGCACTGTCTGCTCTCCCTTGAGCGTATAGCTGACGGCAGCACGCTTTGAGGGCTCGCTACGCAGCGGCAGCTTCTCATTCTGACCATAGTTGCGGGTGCCGATACCGATGACGGAGTTGTGAATCCAATAGCCCGTGGTGCTGCCTTTCAGGTTCACCACCTGAAATTCGCTCCCGTCTTCCTGCATCTCGTCGGCGAGGCGCTCGTAACAGTCGCCCACGATGCGCCACCAGCCGTTGGTGGGCTTCTCCACAGTGAGCGAGGCGCTGACATCAACGGGAATCTTATCGACCACCTTGCCCTTGTTGGCACTGTTGCGCACATTGCTGAAGGGGCCGTCGCTATCGAAGATATACACGTCGACGACCTGCGCCCGGCACATCAGGGCACAAAAGAGGAGCAGAAGGAAAGAAACACTCTTTTTCATAGTTGGCGATTTTGAATATGGTTGAAAATAAGGCTACAGCCCGCAGAGTCCCTCGGCGCGGAAGGGCTTGCCATAGAGCGTGCCCTTGAGCAGGTTGCCGCCCGCATAAACAGCGCCCTTGAAGGCCACGTCGCCCACGCTGTCGGTGGCGGTGATGAAGCCCGTCTCCCTGTCTATCGTTCCGTCGAGCGTGAGGTCTTCGCCCATGTGGAGGGTGCATTTGGTGTTGTCGTCGAGCGACACTTCCACCGCATAGTAGCGGTCGCCATTGCCGAAGGCGTAGGTGCCACCCAGATAGGGCCACACCTCGTTCTCGTAGCGCTCGCGCTCCTCGGCGGTCATCTCGTACTCTTCTTCGTCGTCGTAGTCGGCCTCGTCGTCGTCGATAGCGGCAGCGGGCTCGGTGGCGGGGTCAGCGGCAGGGTCGGCCTCCACCAGCTCTTCGTCCTCGGCATCGGTGGGAGCGGCGTTATTCGCGTTTTTCTTGCTGTCGCAAGCGCTGAGGGCGGCCACCATCAAGGTGGCCAGCCCCAAGCTCCAGATATATCGTTGTAGTGTTCTCATCGTGGGGGATGCGATTGGGGTATTTGTAGGTGGGGTAGGTATAGCAGGTGGAGTAGATGCGGCCTTCGTCCTCGCCAGTCCTCTTCAATCCTACAGTCCTCTGGCCTTCAGCAGTGCCGAGGCATCGGGCTGCTCCATGCCGGTGAAATCGGAGAAAAGCTGCATCAGATCCTGCGTGTTGCCACGGCTGAGCACCTTCTGGCGGAAGTCCTGGCCCGTGGCGGGGTCGAGGGCACCGCGCTGAGCGAAGACATTGGCAATGTTCACGGCCAGCACCTCGGTCCACAGATAGCTGTAGTAGCCGGCGGCATAGCCACTGCTCCAGATATGGTTGAAATAGCTGGTGCGATAGCGCGGCGGCACCTGCTGGTCGAGCAGCCCTATCTGCTGCAGGGCTTTCGTCTCGAAGTCGCCAGCCTTGTCGGCCTGTGGCACATCGGCCAGGGGCAGCACGTGCCAAGCCATGTCGAGGCAGGTGGCGGCAAGGTTCTCGCCAAGGGCATAGCAGGGCTGGAAGTTGATGCTCTTCAGCATGCGCTCCTTCAGGTCGGCGGGCATGGGTTCACCCGTCTGGTAGTGGCGGGCATAATTGTCGAAAATCTCGGGGATGCTGGCGAACGACTCGTTGAACTGCGACGGCATCTCCACGAAGTCGCGGGCCACATTGGTGCCGGCCAGACTGCGATACTGACAGTCGGAGAGGATGGCGTGCAGGGCGTGGCCAAACTCATGGAACATCGTGGTGACGTCGTCCCAGGTGAGCAGCGAGGGCTGTCCTTCGGGGGCCTTGGCAAAGTTGCACACATTGAACACCACCGATTGTTCCTGGCGCTGGTGGCTCTGCGTGATGAACTCGTCCATCCAGGCTCCGCCGCGCTTGGTGGGCCTGCGGTAGAAGTCGCAGTAGAAGAGCGCCAGCGACTTGCCGTCCTTGTCCTTCACCTCAAACACCTTCATGTCGGGATGGTAGGTGGGGATGTCGGTGCGCTCGTGGAACGTGAGTCCATAGACGCGGTTGGCGGCGTAGAACACGCCATTCTTCTGCACGCTGTCCACATTGAAGTAGGGCTTCACCTCGTCGTCGCTGACGCTGAGCAGCTCCTTCTTCATCTTGGCCGAATAGTAGAAGCGGTCGTAGGGCTGCAGCTTGAAGGCAGGCCCCTCGGTCTTGCGGGCATACTGCTCGATGGCGCGCGTCTCGGCATCGGCCTTCGGCTTGTAGGCGGCGATGAGGTTGCGCAGGAAGGCATAGACGTGGTCGGTGTCGTGGGCCATGGTCTCCTCCAGCGAGTAGGAGGCCCAGTCCTTGTAGCCCATCAGCTCGGCCTTCTCGGCGCGCAGCTTGGCTATCTCGGCCACGATGGGATAGGTGTTGAACTGCCCCGTGCCGTCGGCACGGTGGATGGAGGCCTCGTAGACGCGGCGGCGCAGGTCGCGGTTGTCGAGACTGGTGAGCAGGGGCTGCTGCGTGGTGTTGATGATGACGATGCAGTAGGGCTTCTGGCCGCCCAGGCTCTCGGCGTCCTTCTGGCACTGTGCGATGTCGGCGTCGCTCAGCCCTGCCAGATCCTCCTTCGTGTCTACCCACACCACGGCGTTGTTGGTGGCATCGGGGAGCACGTCGCCCCACTGCTGCTGCAGGTCGGTGATGGCCTTGTTAATCTCTTTCATGCGGGCCATCTTCTCGTCGCTGAGCAGGGCACCCTGGCGCACAAACTCCTTGTAGGTCTCCTCCAAGAGCTTCTTCTTCTCGCCCGTGAGCGACTCATATTCGTTGTCGTAGACGGTCTTGATGCGCTCGAAGAGCTGTTTGTTGAAGGCTATCTCGTTGCTGAGGTCGGCCAGCATGGGTGTCACCTTCTTCTCTATCTCGGCAATCTCAGGTGTCTTGTCGGCACTGACGAGGGCGAAGAAGATGCTGCTGATGCGGCCGAGGGCCTTGCCACTCTCCTCGTAGGCCAGGATGGTGTTGTCGAAAGTGGGGGCTTCGGTGTTGCTCACGATTTGCTCCACCTCCTGCCGCTGCTGCTCGATGGCCTGCTCAAAGGCGGGCAGATAGTCGGTGGTGTCGATCTTGCTGAAGTCGGGTGCTCCAAAGGGCAGCCCGCTCTCGGCGAGCAGCGGGTTGCTGTGGGGTGCCGTGGCCTGCTGGCAGGCCGACAGGCAGGTGATGGCGGCTGCCATGCCCATGGCGAAAAGGGTTTTAGTTGTTTTCATTTTTATGATGGTTTTAGTGCGATTTTTGGTGTTTTTATCTGTTTTACTAATACGAATCGCACATCATTTAGTAGCCGGTCTTGTAGATGACCTTCCCCGCCCCACTGGTGATTTTCAGGGCTTCGGGGTGCTCGCGGATAAACGAGTCGATGTGGCGCACGCGCTTGTCCTCCAATATCTCGTCCATGGCGATGAGGATGCCCGTCTCCTCCACGTCGCCGAAGCCGTAGTTGATGGCGGTGCCGAAGAGCTTCATGGTGGGCGAGAGGCTCATGTAGGCGTTCACCAGTGGCGGGATGTTGTAGCCCAGTCGGCGAATCTCGCGGTTCAGGATGCGGTAGTCGCCCTTGAAGTTGTTCTCGCAGAACAGGGCCTCCAGCTGCCGCTCGTCGGTCTCCAGTTTCAGCGGCTTCAGGGGCACCACTAAGTTCTCCTTGTCGTCGAAATATTTCTTCAGGAAATAGAGAATCATGTCGCGACCCTCGCGGATATAGCTGGGGTACATGGTCATCTTGCCAAAGAAGTAGCGCACGTTGGGCATGATGACGGTGAGCGCCCCCAGCCCGTCCCACAGGTTGTCGAGGGCGAAGAGGCTCTTGGCACCCATGCGCGAGCTTTGGTAGGGCAGACTGACGAAGGAGCGACCCAGCTCGATGGTGTAGGGCATATAGTCGCTCATGAACTTCGGGCTGAAGTGGAACATGTGGCTCGTGGCCAGATGGGGCTGCCCATCGGCGTTCACCTCCCACTTGGTGCCCTCCAAATAGCGATAGCCGCCGATGATTTCGCGGGCTTCGGGGTTCCACACGATGAGCTGCTTGTAGCAGTTGGCGCAGGTGTCAAACTCGTCGATGTCGCAGTCCTTGCCAGTGCCGCCACCAGCCTCGCGGAAGGCAATCTCGCGCAGACGCCCTATTTCGAGCATCACATTGGGCGCCTCGTGGGCGGTGACGATGTATATCTCGTTATGGCTCTTGTTGGTCATGCGCAACTGTCGCTCAGGGGTGAGCTCGGCCATGAGCACGTCGGCAGGGATGGGGGCAATGATGGGTTGTTCCATATTGGTTGTGGTGTAGTTAATCTTGTGAAGGTAATGGTAGCTTGTAGACTTGGTCGCACACATACTCGGCCCACTGTGCAGGGGTCTTCGACCTGTCGGTGAAGGTTTGCCAGGGGATGGGCTTGCCGATGCTGACGGGGAAGGTGTTGCCGGTGTTCTTATACATCTCGTCGACCAGGAAGAGCATGGCGATGTTCACCTTCTTCACGCAGCTGTCGCTGATGTTGCTCAGGCGGTAGAAGAAGTTCGAGTTGCGCCCGCCGAAGTGGATGGGCACCACGTCGCGGTGCGTCTCCACGCTCTTCGTGACGAAGGTCTTCTTCCAAGGCAGGTCGTGAATGACGCCTTTCTTGCGCCGCGAGCACAGACCGGCGGGGAACATCAGCATGTGGTAGTCGCTTTTGAAGCCGGCCTCGACCATGGCGGGGAAGGCGCGGCTCTGCTGACCCGTCTTGTTGATGGGGATGCACAGCGGAGCCAGACCGGGAAGATTCATCAGCAGGTCGTTCACCAAATAGCGGAAACGACCGTCGTAGTGCTGGCCGATGAGGGTGCCGAGGGCCACGCCATCGATGCCGCCCATGGGATGGTTGGAGACGAAAGTGTAGAGTCGGCCATCGTCCTTCGACGGCAGGTTCTCCTCACCCACCACCTGCAGCTTCGTGTCGAGAAACTCCAAGCAGGCCTCCAGCCAGGGGGTGCCTTTCAGGTCGCGAGCGTTCCACAGAAACTCGTTGCACTGGTCTTCGTGGGCTATCTTCTTCAGCCAGTTCACGGCAAAGCCGGGCACCCAGCGGGCTTTCTTACCCATCTTGTTGCGCAGAACTTGCTCGATGTCGATGGTTTTCTTGGTTATTGTGTCCATGATGGTTAGTTTAATGCCTAACAGCTTGCAAAATTAACACAAAAATTCCACTTTTGCGGCATAATGCTAAAAAAATGCGCCCTTTTTATACTTTTTTTGTAGTGGAGGGGGAGTGAGAAGGAGTGAAAGGGAGTGAAGGGGAGTGAAAGGGACGTCAGCTTTGCTGCGAAAGGTCTTACAGTCTTTCGTGTGGGTAGACAGAATAAAATGAAATGATTATCCGCAGAGAAGTGCACCTGACGCTGAGAGCGTCCTTGTCACCCGATTGTGACCGCAATCACCCGATAGCACCCCGAAGAACAATGAACTACCAGCTCTGAGCGAAAAAACAATGCGCGGCCGCTCCCCTCCATACAAAGGGAGGGGAGCGGCCGCGCATTGTTTTTGGGGTTGTTATTTTGTTTGGAGAAGGGGTTTCGGAGTGGATTCATTCAAGAGAACGTCAAATAGGTCACCCTATGTTCAAAAGCGGAACAAAACTGCCAGGACGAGTTTTGTGAAAGATATTGACAAAAAGGCCATTTAACCCCTCCATATTTCAAAAATTCTGCGCGAGAAAACTTTTGGTCGAAAATTTTCGAATTTTGAGAGGTTTCGCCAAATGATTGACATTCAACCGATTGGGACGGATTTGGCGAAAAATGGGCATCGCTGGCTTTAAAAAGTCAACGCCGAAAAAAAATTTGGCGTTGCCGTTTTATTTTTCGGCGTGCTTAAAAAACCGCGAAAAGGCACTCCCTTTCGGGCCATTTTCGCTCCAGATTGTCTCGAAATCGTGAACAAATTTTGTATTGAAAAATATTGACAATCTTTTCGATTCTTAGCCATCGGGTGTTCTATTTCGTAACAACTCAAAAAAATTCGTGCTGTACAGTTGAAAAGACGCTGAAGCGTCACCGCTCAATAGCCGTAGGTCGGAACGACCTGCGGGTATAACGGCAGAAGGTACATCGACCCTGAAGGGGTCGCCCGTGAACATGGGGGCGATCCCTTCAGGGTCGTTATTACCCAGTACTTGTTATCCGCAGGACGTTCCGACCTACGGATAGTAGGTACGGGATGATAACGCCCCTGAAAGGCTACGGGTAGGCGAGCGTAGCTCGGAAATGGGGGTCGCCCACACTCATGAGCGACCACCGTCTGAATAGACGGGCGACCCCTTCAGGGTCGATTTACCGCTTGTGATTCTATCCGCAGGTCGTACCGACCTACGGCTATTGAGAGGAGACGCTTCCAGCGTCTTTTCAACCGCAACAGCTCGAAGCCTTTTCCCCGTTTTTCTGAAGCCTTTTCCCTGTTTTTCTTGTTTTTCTCTGTTTTTCAAAATCCAACTCATCGAGGCACACCCGCCGCCTCCCTCGTCCCTGCAAGGGGAGGGGTGAATCACCCCGCAAATCCGACCTGCAAATCCGCCCGCTCGGCTGCGGCATAACTATCGTCACTTCACTCCCCCTCACTCCCCCTCACTCCCCCTCACTCCCCTTCACTCCCCTTCACTCCCCTTCACTCCCGCTCATTTGCCACTTTCGGTTGACAAAACACCACGCCCAAACCGCGTTTTTTGATACTTTAACAAAAAAAAGCTGTGCGCGCACAAAAAATCTCTCAACTCTTAACCCTTAACTCTAAACTTTTTCGTAACTTTGCACCCGAAAATCAGTATAACGAACTATCAATTAAAATAAAAGCAATGGCAAAGTTAGATTTGACACAGTATGGCATCACTGGTAGCACCGTGATTGCCCACAACCCGTCGTATGAGTACCTCTACGAAGAAGAGACAAAGGCTGGACTCGAAGGCTTCGACAAAGGTGTGAACACCGAGCTCGACGCAGTGAACGTGATGACCGGCATCTACACCGGACGCTCGCCTAAGGACAAGTACATCGTGCGCGATGCACAGAGCGAGGACAAGGTGTGGTGGACCACCGAGGAGTACAAGAACGACAACCACCCCATGACCGAAGAGGTATGGGCAAAGGTGAAGGAGATTGCCATCAAGGAGCTGTGCAACAAGAACCTCTATGTGATGGACGCCTACTGCGGAGCCAACGAGGCTACACGTCTGCGCGTGCGCTTCATCGTTGAGGTGGCTTGGCAGGCTCACTTCGTGAAGAACATGTTCATCCAGCCCACAGCCGAGGAGCTGGAGAGCTTCGAGCCGAACTTCGTCATCTACAACGCATCGAAGGCAAAGGTGGAGAACTACAAGGAGCTGGGACTCAACAGCGAGACCTGCGTGGCATTCAACACCAGCAGCCGCGAGCAGGTGATCATCAACACCTGGTATGGCGGAGAGATGAAGAAGGGTATGTTCTCGATGATGAACTACTACCTGCCCCTGCAGGGCATCGCCTCGATGCACTGCTCGGCCAACACCGACATGGAGGGTAAGAACACCGCCATCTTCTTCGGACTCAGCGGCACCGGCAAGACCACACTGAGCACCGACCCGAAGCGACTGCTCATCGGCGACGACGAGCACGGATGGGACGACGAGGGCGTGTTCAACTTCGAGGGTGGCTGCTACGCCAAGGTCATCAACCTCGACAAGGAGAGCGAGCCCGACATCTATAACGCCATCCGCCGCGATGCACTGTTGGAGAACGTCACCGTGGACGAGGCCGGCAAGATTGACTTCGCCGACAAGAGCGTCACCGAGAACACCCGCGTCAGCTACCCCATCAACCACATCGAGAAGATTGCCCAGAAGGTGAACGGCAAGAGCGCCGGACCCGAGGCCAAGAACGTCATCTTCCTCAGCGCCGACGCCTTCGGCGTGCTGCCTCCCGTGAGCATCCTCACCCCTGAGCAGACGAAGTACTACTTCCTCAGCGGATTCACCGCCAAGCTGGCTGGCACCGAGCGCGGCATCACAGAGCCTACGCCCACCTTCAGCGCTTGCTTCGGACAGGCATTCCTCGAGCTGCATCCCACCAAGTATGCCGAGGAGCTGGTGAAGCGCATGGAGAAGAGCGGTGCCAAGGCTTACCTGGTGAACACCGGATGGAACGGCACTGGCAAGCGCATCAGCATCAAGGACACACGCGGCATCATCGACGCCATCCTGGGCGGCGACATCCTGAACGCTCCCACCAAGAAGATTCCTTACTTCGACTTCGAAGTGCCCACACAGCTCAACGGCGTGGCATGGGGCATCCTCGACCCTCGCGACACCTATCAGAACCGCAACGAGTGGGAAGAGAAGGCCAAGGATCTGGCTGGACGCTTCATCAAGAACTTCAAGAAGTACGAAGGCAACGAGGCCGGCAAGGCACTCGTAGCTGCAGGCCCGAAGCTCTAAAGCAAGGAGCAGAGCGTCCTAACGTTACATTTTTGAATTCATATTGCATCATTCGCTGGAGGCAAGTTCCATCATCGGAGCTTGCCTCCAGCCATTATATTCATTCTCGCACACGATGAATCCGCGCATTATGTAGTCCCCAAAAGCCCCCGAAGGGCGACGGAATATTGTAGGGGCATGCTCCTATTGAACATCCTATTACTATATTCAACTTTCGCAAGTTCCGCAAAGACGGCCTGTAAGGCCAATAAGCTCCCAGCCCAGGGCATCGCCCTGGGTTGATGTGGTACGCAGCCTACGCCCTACCCCGTTGCCCCGAAACCGCCCCCCAAAAGACAATCCGTATGCCTCCCCGCCCCCACCACCGCATTTGTCTATTTTGAACAAATTTGCCGCCGACCCAAAGACACAAACGTACACGCATCCGTCACCACGCCGCGCTCCATTTTTGTCTATTTCGAGCAAATCATTTGTCTATTTTGAACAAAATCACTTTTTTTTTTGCAAAATCGAAAAATTTCTTGGAAAAAATTACGCTGTTTCAAAAACAAATCGTATCTTTGTGCCGAAAATGCGTGCTTGCCTCAAAGCCGAAACATGGAAAAGAGTTGAAACTAACCCATTAGATAAACCATTTAAATTTATAAAGTATGAAAAAAACGTTACTATTATTGGCACTGTTCGCAGGAAGCCTGCTCAGTGCTAACGCGCAGACAGCGTCGGAGTACTTGTCGGCTTATGTAGTGCCAGGCGCGCAGAAGCAGTTGGCTATCCAGCTGAAGAATGACGTTGACTACACGGCTTGCCAGATGACAATCACGCTCCCAGAGGGTATGACCTTTGCAGGCGATGCAGTCCTTTCCAGCCGTTCCAACGCACATCAGATTAAATCTCAACCGTCTTCAGACAACAAGTCAATGACCGTTGTGTTATTCTCGTATGGAGAGGTGGATGGCGCTACGACGGGCAATCTGGCCTTTAAAAGAAGCGAGGGTGCAGTATTGCTTGTTAACGTAAATATAGACGAAAGCATATTAGGGAAATTAACAACGGGTAATTTTGACATAAATGGTATCACTTTGAGCAACGTCGAATTCGTTAAGAATCAAGGTTTAGCAAAAAACAAAGATTTAACCTTGGGAAAAACGGGCATTTTGGGTGATGTCGATGGAAATAAAATGCTAAATACCGTGGATGCATCTCTTATCCTTTCGAAATTAGTAGGCGAAACATTTTCCGACTTTAATAATGAAGCTTCGGATTTAGATTGCGACGGCAATGTGAACACCGTTGATGCCTCGTTAATTTTGGAGGAACTTGTGAGACAATAATTTAAATTAGAAACCTTAATTACAAAGATTAAAATGAAAAAAATAATTTTTAGTTTATTTGCTCTTTTCGGAATGACGGGGGCAATTAATGCGCAGAGTGTCACTGTCGATGACATAACAACAGTTCCTGGAGAAACGGTTACAGCAACATTGAATTTCACATGTCCCGCAAATATGTATTCTGGAATGCAGATTTGGTTGACCTTTGATCAAGCGGAGGGTATTTCTATACCAGACAATGGTGTTTTCACTACAGATTTGGCAAGTTCAAGTTATAGTTTTAAAGATGGAGTATTCAATTTTGCCGCTGCTAATGCTGTAAGTAATAAATTTTCCACATCTACAGCCACTGTCACGTTCAACATTGATGAGACTGTTGCACCTGATGCCGTTTTTAATGTAACGATAACAGGGCAATTGGAAGGATCTGGAGTAGATAATGCTACAATTAATGGCTCTTTTAACATAAGTATGGTGACTCTACCGACTGTTGAACTTGATGAAAATTCTACAGTTGCTCCTGAGGCTTCTGACAATCCTGTTAAGGTTATAGTTAAGCGTACTATCAATGCAAATGAGTGGAGCACCATCTGCTTGCCATTCGCAATGACAGGAGAACAGTTGAAAAAGGCCTTTGGAGATGATGTAATATTGGCAAAGCTAAATGAATGGTCGTTTGAAGGCACATTCCCCGATGTTAATAGCATGAATCTTGTTTTCACTTATCTTAATATTAATGACGGCTTGGAGGCAAATTATCCTTGTATGATAAAAGTGAGCAAGGCAATTTCAGAGTTCAGCGTCAATTTAGTTACGATAGAACCAAGTGAATATCTAATGGCTGAAGAAGTTGTTTTCAAAGTCCAAACTGCTACAAAACCAGTTCCTAAATTTGCTAACTACACTGCCACTATGTATGGTACGTTTATAAAAGACGTATTATTTGAAGGCGCTCTATTCGCAAGTTCAAATAAGTTCTGGTATGTTGGAAGCACGAATACTCCATCCATAAAAGGTTACCGAGGATATTTCTACTTTATGGATAGCAATTATGATCCCATCACATTCCCCAATGGCTCATCTGCTCGCATTACTATGGAATTTGGTGATGGAACTACAAACGCTATTGAAAGCGTACAAACAGTTGAGGAGAACGACGTATACTACAACTTGCGTGGTCTGCGCGTTGAGACTCCCTCTAAGGGCATCTTCATCAAGAACGGCAAGAAGGTCGTGGTTAAGTAATTTAGGATTTCTTTAACTATTAAACATTTGAATACAATTATGAAAAAGAATTATATAGCTCCCAATACGGTGGAAAGAAGAGTTGTATTGCACCAAATGATTGCAGGGTCACCAGTTACTGTTACAGGCTTAGACGGTTACGGTGGCTGGGGCGGAGAATCCGATGGAACTCAAGAAGCAGCTTCTCGCCAAAACAGCCTCTGGGACGACGACGACGACTTCTAAACGCCAGTTCGAACGCGCATCACATAATGATATCATACAGAAGGGAGGGGACATCATTTGTCCCCTCCCTTTATTTGTGTGGTGATATGAAGGACACCTTACTTTCTGCGGGACATCTGTTCAGTCGGATTTGCAATCTGACTGCTTCGAATCTCAGCATTTGTAATGCGACAAGAGAATGTTGCCGGATTGTAAATCCTAATAATCGTAGCAGTCGGATTGTAAATCCGACTGAGCTGTGGAAAAGACGCTGAAAGCGTCTCCTCTCAATAGCCGTAGGTCGGAACGACCTGCGGTTATTGAGAGTGGACGCTCATTTCCGAGCAAAGCTCGCCTACCCGTAGCCTTTCAGCGTCCTTGTCACCTAATTGCGGATAATCATTTGCAAAAAAAACGGCGGGGAAAATGGCATTTTGTTTGAAATTTACAAAAATATGTACGGAATAGACAAATGGTTTTTGCGTTTTTTTTGGTAAATTTGCACACAAATATCAATCAACAACAAAGAAGTATGAAAAAGTTAAGATTCTTGATGGCCACCATGCTGGCCATCATCGCCATAGCCACCGGCTGGGCGCAAACGAACTACGGCATCAAAATTGACGGAGTGGAGATTACCAGCAACAACTACCAGGACATTACAAGTGCTAATGGTTTCATTGCTGTAACCAGCGAACAAGGCTCGGTGACCTACGACCCTGCCACCAACACGCTGACGCTGGATGGAGCATTGATAGACGCCATGTCAGATGTGGGTCTGGAACTGCCTGAAGGAGTGAACGTTGTTTTGCAAGGTGAGAACAATAGTATTAATGCCATGTATACGGGAGGGACGGGCGAACCGAAAATTATCGCAGTCAACGGCAATTGTACCATCAGCGGCAACGGTAAAATAAACTGTTCGATTAACTATGGCAATGGCATCTATTTAGCCTCCAACAGCACCCTTACCATCAAAGATTGTACGGTAAACGTTTCTGCCAATGGTGATGCAGGATATGATAATGGTATGGGGTACGCCATCAGAAGTGAGGGTGGGACACCAGGTGCGCTCGTCGTCGACCATGCCAGGGTGTTTGCATTATCGGGAACGATTTATGGCTGCATACGCTATATCTCCTCGCTCACGCTGAATGGCTGTGAGATTACAGATAACGAAGGAACACCTTTATCTTTCGATAGCTCTGTGCAGGCGGTGTGGGCGAGCGATGGCATCGCGAAGGGCCAGGTCATTATCGATATCATCCCCGTGCCCTACGCCGTGTACGACGAACAAGGGACGATGACCATCTTCTACGACAAGATGAAGAACCGTCGCACGGGTACCATCTGGGATGTCATACCGTATGCTATAGGCCAAAGTTGGTATAGCAACAAAGACATCACCACCATCGACTTTGACGAATCGTTCAGCAACTACAAGGAGATGACGAGCCTTAGCAACTTCTTTGCCAACATGACCAACCTCGTGGAAATAAAGCATCTGAACCGGCTGAAGACAAATAATGTGACGGATATGCATGCCGCTTTCAATAGTTGCCCATCGCTGACGGAGCTTGACCTCTCTGGCTTCAACACGGCCAATGTGACCACAATGATCGCTATGTTTGCAGGAGACACCAACCTGAAGACCATCATCGTTGGTAACGAATGGAGCACCGAGAGCTGCGTATGTGATAACATGTTCTATGGCTGCACCAGCCTCGTGGGCAGCCAGGGTACGACCTATAGAAATAGTCATTTCGGCGCCGTCTATGCCCACATCGACCACGGCGAAAGCGACCCCGGCTACCTCACAGGTGTGAAGGAGGCGTATGCAGTAAGGGATCATTTAACAGGACAGACAACTACTGACCTAGTAGGGTGGCCAGATTACCAAACGCTTACTTTCTACTATGATGACCAAAAGTCAGAATGGGGGCAAAAAGAAGAAAGGCGGCCACATTTTAATAACGAAAATACTTTTATCGGGGAGACAATACATCATTTTGTCGTCTATGACTTCGAAGGAAGTAACTGGAAACAAGATAGTGAAGCGAAAATTTACAATGTAGTGTTCGACGACAGCTTCGCCAACTACAACGGTCTGACCGACCTGAGCAACTTCTTCAGCGGCCTTGATAAACTCTCAGGGGTAGGGGGCTTCGAGAACCTGAACACGCAGAACGTGACGACCATGGAGAAGATGTTCTATCAGTGCAATATGGCACAACTCGACCTCCGCTTGCTCAACACGGAGAACGTGACCAATATGAAAGACATGTTCAACGGGTGTTCCTACCTTAATACTATACGATGCAACGACAACTGGCAGCGCGATGGCCTCGTGTCGACAAACATGTTCTTGGGATGCACAAAATTGAAGGGTTACAACGCGGCCCATACAGATGCCACAATGGCCAATCCTGAAGGCTACTTCACCGCCGATGAACCTTATGCCGTGCTCGACGCCGAGGGAACACTGACCTTCTACTACAACAACGGAAAAGAGCTAATACAGGCGCTTCAGACCTACTACGACTGGCACTTATTCAGCTTTACAGGAACGGAGTGGGTTACCACTGAAGGAAAGAAATGGAATGATACTAATAATGATTTTATTAAAAAGGTGGCGTTCGACGAGAGCTTCGCCCTCTACCATGGGTTAGTAACCACGGAAGGAATGTTCAAACTTCTCAGGGCACTGGAGTCGATAGAGGGCATGGAGAACCTGAACACCGAGAACGTCACTTGTATGGACGAAATGTTCTGGTGCTGCATGAATCTCAAGCAAATAGACCTCTCCCACTTCGACACATCCAATGTAACCAGCATGAAGGGGATGTTTGGAGGTTGCTCGGGTCTCACCACCATCTATTGCAAAACCGATTGGAAGCTAATTGCCGAAAACAACGGGATTACGCTGCAGTCAGCAGACATGTTCAAAGACTGCTTTCAGCTCAAGGGTGGCATGGGAACTGCATATAGCAATCAGTGCATAGATGCCAACTATGCCCACCTCGACAGCGGTGAAGACAACCCTGGCTACTTCTCAAGAGCGACGGCGTATGCAGTAAGAGAATATTTATATGCAAAGCCTGAAAGTTCATTCGTAATAGAAGGGGAGACACTTACTTTCTACTATGATGACCAAATGGCTTCATGGGGACAAAAAAAGAGAATCGACCACGATTCAGAATACCGTTACAAGGTCTATCCCATCGAAGGAAAGGGCTGGACCCAAGGGGACGAAGGTTCGAAGATTGCCTTTGTGGTGTTCGACGAAAGTTTCGCCGACTATCAGGGTCTGACCGACCTAAGCAACTTCTTCAGCAATCTTCCTATTCTCAGCACTGTAGACATCGCACATTGCAACACGACGAAGGTGACAAGCACGGCTTATATGTTTGCCAATTGCTCACGTCTCGAGACCATCAAATGCAATACCGACTGGAAACTGATTGCTGAGAACAACGGGATTACGCTGGAGTCAGAAAACATGTTCCAAGACTGCGAAAGTCTCAAGGGTGGCATGGGTACTGCATATAGCGAACAGTGCACAGATGCCAACTACGCCCACCCCGACAACGTAAGCAGTCCGGGCTTCTTCACCTGCACCGTGGAAAAGGGTAACTTGAACGATGACAACAATATCGACGACGTCGATGTCGAGATACTGACAGATGCCATCCTGGGCAAGATTGCCATCACCGCTGACCTCATAGCGAAAGGCGACATGAACTACGACGGCGCGCTGACCATCGCCGACGTCACCCTGCTCGTCGACGCTATCCTGAAGCAGGAGTAGGAGGGATATCAGGGAATTAACCAACACCGCTCCCCCCCTCCCCTAACAGGGGCAGGGGGGAGCGGTGTTCACGTACCGTTCGACCGCTCGGCCAGATTTGCCGTCCCTACCGAATGTTCGCAAGAACCCGACAAAACGCAGCCCCCCACTCAGTTGGATTTTGAAAAACAGGGGAAAACAGGAAAAAGGGCGGTGAGGCATCAATATTGCCTCCCCGCCTACGTATTCGCAAAGAACTGCTTCTCATATCTGCAAAAAAACGGCGGGAAAATGACATTTTGTTCGGAATAGACAAAAATATGTACGGAATAGACAAATGGTTTTTGCGTTTTTTTGGGTAAATTTGCACACAAATATCAATCAACAACAAAGAAGTATGAAAAAGTTAAGATTCTTGCTGGCCACCACGATGGTCATCATCGCCACAGCCACTGGCTGGGCGCAGACGAGCTACGGCATCAAAATTGACGGAGTGGAGATTACCAGCGCCAACTACCAGAACATTACAAGCGCTAATGGCTTCAGTGCTGTTACCAGCGAACAAGGCTCGGTGACCTACGAACCTGCCACCAACACGCTGACGCTGGATGGAGCACAGATTGATGGTACATTGACAACTACCGGCCCCAAGAATATTGTTCTGATAGGCTCTAATATGCTTGAAGCGACGATGCTCTCTGCGTATGACAACGCCATATCGCTTGGTGGCGACTGCACCATCAGCGGCTTTGGCAGCCTGAACTGTTCAGCCTCGAATGGCGAAGGCATCTATATAGCCGCCAACTGCACCCTTACCATCAAAGATTGTTCGGTGACCGTTAATGCCTTTGGTTCTGATCCAGGTTATGGAGGCGATAGTTATGACAATGGTGAGGGCCATGGCATCAGAAGCTCATCGTATGCTCCTACTGCTGCTCTCGTCGTTGACCATGCCTATGTGAGCGCTTCAGGAACGAATGGCAGCATCCGCTATATCTCCTCGCTCACGCTGAATGGCTGTGGGATTACGTCACCACAAGGAGCTTCCTTCGAGAGCGGTTGGCAGGGCGTAGGCAATAGCGGTGGCATTATAAAAGACCAACCAGTAATCATCGACATCATCCCCGTGCCCTACGCCGTGTACGACGGTCAAGGGACGATGACCTTCTTCTACGACAAGCAGAAGAACAAGCGCGGGGGAACGGTGTTCGACGTCGAGCCCAATGCTGAAAGCCAAGAATGGAAGGACAATACTTCCATCACCATCGTCGACTTCGACGAGTCGTTTGCCTCCTATGGCGGGATGACATCCCTTCAGGGCTTCTTTTATGATTTGGAGAACCTCAAGGAAATCCGGAACCTCAGCCGCTTGGTGACATCGGGCGTGACCAGCATGAATGGCATGTTTTACTACTGCAGTTCGCTGGAGGAGCTTGACCTCACGGGCTTCGATACGTCCTGCGTCACCGACATGAAGTTTATGTTTTATTTTTGTGGCAACCTGAAGAAGATTGTCGTCGGCAGCAAATGGAACACCGAGAGCCTGCCCAGCGACGGTGGCGACTTCATGTTCTATGGCTGCACCAGCCTCGTGGGCAGCCAGGGCACAGCTTACGACGCCAACTACAGCAACGCCACCTACGCCCACATCGACCACGGCGAAAGCGCCCCCGGCTACCTCACAGGTGTGAAGGAAGCGTATGCCGTAAGGGATTATATAACAGAATATACAGGTGATTATTCAGAAGGCCTAACGCTTACTTTCTACTATGATGACCAGAAGTCAGAATGGGGTCAAAAAGAAGAAAGGCGGCCACATACTGATGGCTGGAATACTATTATCGGGTATACAACACATCGTTTTGTCGTCTTTGACTTAGAAGGAAAAAACTGGAATCAAGATGGAGCGAAGACTCATGATGTAGAGTTCGACGACAGCTTCGCCAACTACAACGGTCTGACCGACCTGAGCAACTTCTTCAGCGGCCTTAATTACCTCTTATGGGTAGGGGGCTTAGAGAACCTGAACACGCAGAACGTGACGACCATGAACGCAATGTTCTATCATTGCGCGTATTTGTGGGAAATCGACCTCCGCTTTCTCAACACGGAGAACGTGACCGATATGACAGACATGTTCAACGGGTGTATCAACCTTAGTACTATACGTTGCAACAACAACTGGCAGCGCGATGGCCTCGTGTCGACAAACATGTTCTTGGAATGCACTCAATTGAAGGGGAAGGTCAAATACAACGAGACAAAGACAGATGCCACAATGGCCAATCCTGACGCCTACTTCACCGCCGACGAACCTTATGCCGTGCTCGACACCGAAGGAACGCTGACCTTCTACTACGACAACAGTAAAAAGTATATGCAAACACTACATCCCAACTACCGCTGTTTTAACTTTACAGGAACGGAGTGGGTTGGCCAAAATGGGATCAAGTGGAATGATAATAATGAAATTAAAAAGGTGGTGTTCGACGACGGCTTCGCCCTCTACCATGGGTTAGAAACCACGGAAAAATTGTTCTACGGTCTCTACAACCTGAAGTCGATAGAGGGTATGGAGAACCTGAACACCGAGAACGTCACTTGTATGGACCAAATGTTCGCAAACTGCATAGACCTCAAACAAATTGACCTCTCCCACTTCGACACATCCAATGTGACCAGCATGATGGGGATGTTTGGAGGTTGCTCGTTTCTTCAGGAACTCGACGTCTCCAATTTCAACACCGCCAAGGTAACGGACATGACGTCGATGTTCAACTCCTGCTCCTGTCTCACCACCATCTATTGCAAAACCGATTGGAAGCTGATTGCCGAGAACAATGGGATTACGCTGCAGTCAGCAGAAATGTTCAAAGACTGCATCTCCCTCAAGGGTGGCATGGGTACTGCATATAGCGACCAGTACCAAGATATCAACTATGCCCACCCCGACAACGTAAACAGTCCGGGCTTCTTCACCTGCACCGTGGAAAAGGGTAACTTGAACGATGACGAGAATATCGACGACGTCGATGTCGAGATACTGACAGATGCCATCCTGGGCAAGATTGTCATCACCGCTGACCTCATCGCGAAAGGCGACATGAACTACGACGGCGCGCTGACCATCGCCGACGTCACCCTGCTCGTCGACGCTATCCTGAAGCAGGAGTAGGAGGGATATCAAGGAATTAACCAACACCGCTCCCCCCTCCCCTAACAGGGGCAGGGGGGAGCGGTGTTCACGTACCGTTCGACCGATTGGCCAGATTTGCCGTCCCTACCGAATGTTCGCAAGAACCCGACAAAACGCAGCCCCCCCACTCAGTTGGATTTTGAAAAACAGGGAAAAACCAGAAAAACAGGGAAAAAAAGGTTTTTACCTGTGATTTTGTTTTAATCATCACAGCAGCGGGGCTAAGAGGCGGGTGAGCGAGTCCCAGAGTCGGCGCGCGATGTTGGGGTGCATGCGCTGCGGCAGCGATGCCAAGGGCACCGCCTGCTGCTCGTCGGCTTCAAATATCTGGCGCATGCGCACGGCCATGTCGGCATCGTAGAAGAACATGTTGCCCTCGAAATTGTTTTCAAACGAGCGGAAGTCGAGGTTGGTGGAGCCGCAGGTGCACACGGCATCGTCGCTCACCATCAGCTTCGAGTGGAGGAATCCCCCGTCGTAGAGGCTCACCTTGATGCCCGCCTCGGCGGCCTCGCGCAGATAGCTGCGGCTGGCCCACTCCACAAACCACGCGTCGCTGCCACGGGGCACCATCACCCGCACGTCGACACCCGATGCCGCCGCCGTCTTCATGGCGAAGAACACGCTGTCGGTGGGCAGGAAATAGGGTGTCTGGAAATAGATGTATTTACGGGCGGCCATGATAGCATGCAGATAGCCCTGCATAATCTCGGGGTAGCTGGCCACGGGTCCGCTGGTGACGGTCTGCACCAGTGCCCCTTCTTGCTGCGGCTTGGTGTAGTATTTGCGGTCGCTGAGCAGGGTGCGGTCAACGAAATACCAGTCGATGAGGAAGGCCCGTTGCAGACTGTTCACGCCGCCGCCCTCAAGGCGCAGCATGGTGTCGCGCCAACCGCCACGTCCTTTGCCGTCGTCGGCTCCTTTCCCATTCCCTTTCACATATCGCAGGGCAATGTTCATCCCCCCGATGTAGCCCACGCGGCCATCGATGACGATGATTTTGCGGTGGTTGCGGTAGTTGGCCTTGCGCGTGAACTGGGGGAAGTGGACGGGCATGAACGGCTCTACGTCGATGCCTTCGCGGCGCATGCGCTCGAAGAAGCGACTGCCGACGCGCCAGCAGCCCACATCGTCGTAGACCACCCGCACTTCCACGCCGTCGCGGGCACGGGCGATGAGGGCATCGCTGATGAGGCGCCCCAGGGCGTCGTCCTCGAAGATATACATGCACAGATGGATGTGGCGGCGGGCGGCGGCAATGTCGCGCAGCAGCAGGGGGAAGAACTCGTAGCCACTGGTGAGGATGTCGGTGCGCTGGTTGAGGAAGGGCATGGAGAAGCTCTGGCGGGCAAACAGGTTGATGGCGGGTTCATAGGCGGCGGGCAGCTGCAGATGGCCCTGCTCTACGAACTCCAGCATGGTGCGCTTGCTGAGCATGTCCAACGAGCGGCGGCTGATGAAACGCTCCTTGCGGTGGTTGATGCCAAAGAAGATGTAGGCGATGACACCAAACAGCGGAAGGAAATAGATGACGAGCGCCCATGCCATCGTCTTCGCCGGCTGACGGTTGTCGAGCACCACGTGGATGATGGCGGCAATGGCTATCAGCCGAGAGAGCAAGTAGAGTAGGCCGAGGACGCTCATGAGTGAGGAGTGAGGAGTGAGGAGTGAGGAGTGAGGAGTTGGGAGTTGGGAGTTGGCTATTCTATGCCGATGAGTTTGTGGGTTTGCAGGGAGAGACGCCAGCGGGGGTGACGCTTGATGTAGTCAACGCACTGATGGACGATGGCGGCGTTGCGGGCAGCATCGCCCGTGTCGCAGGGCTGCAGGTAGAGGAAGGCGGCAGGGGGCAGGGGCAACGACGGCAGCCGGGCGGGGGTGTCTTCGTCGAAGACGATTTTCAGCTCGTTGATGCGGTGCGGGTTCTCCCTCCACCATTCGTCCGACGGGTGCCACCAGTCTTTGGGCGACACGGTGAGCCAGTCGAGGTTGTCGGGGGCAGGGCGGGTGCCGTTGCTCTCCATGGCCACCTCGTAGCCGTGGTGGTGCAGCAGGTCGATGAGCGCCTCGTCGGCTTGCAGGGTGGGCTCGCCGCCAGTGAGGACGATGAGGGGAGGGGTGTCGACGGCAAAGCCGCCGACTGCGGAGAAGATAGCGGCGAGGAGGGTCTCGGCCGACATTTCGCTGTAAGTGCTGAACTCGGTGTCGCAGAAAGGACACCGCAGGTTGCAGCCGGCAAAGCGCACGAACACCGCAGCACGCCCGGTGTTGCGCCCCTCGCCCTGCAGCGAATAGAAAATATGGTTCACTCTGTACATCACTCTATCGTCTACAGTCAATCCTCTACTGTCTACAGTCAATCCTCTACTGTCTACAGTCAATCCCCTACAGTCTACAGTCAATCCCCTACAGTCTACAGTCAATCCCCTACAGTCTACAGTCAATCCCCTACAGTCTACAGTCAATCCTCCCCTACAGTCTACAGTCGATCCACTACAGTCTACAGTCAATCCACTACTGTCTACAGTCCATCCTCTACTGTCTACAGTCCATCCTCTACTGTCTACAGTCGATCCTCTACAGTCTTCGCCCCCGTTCTTTAGTCAACCTCGTAGCAGGCGATGTTTCCCTCGCTCTCCTGCACGGTGCATTTGTAGCAGTGGGGTGTCTGCTCCACGCACCAGCGGGCGATGTTCTCGGCCGTGGGGTTAAAGGGCAGCACGTCGTTCAGGTTCTGGTGGTCCAGCTTCCGTTTGATACGGCGTTTCACTTCGGTGAAGTCCACCACCATACCGTTTTGGTCCAACTCGCGTGCGCGGCAGTAGACGGTGATGACCCAGTTGTGGCCGTGCAGCTGTGTGCATTTGCTCTCGTAGTCAACCGTCAAGCTGTGGCTGGCCGAGATTTCGATTCGTTTTTGAATGTAGTACATAGTTCCGTTTTAAACAATGAGTTCGCGCCCCAGCCTGTTGGCCAGCATGTCGCGTATCTCCTTGGTTTCCTTATGTTCTTTTAGTATTTGCATCTGTTGCTCGATGGTGGTGTCGGGGGCACGCATCTGTCGCTCCAGCTCTTTCATCCTTGCCGAGACGATGTTGAAGCGGAACGTCATCACCAGGTTGACAACGAGCTGTTGCAGCCCGTCCTCCTGCGGTTTGGGGACGAAGCGCCCTCCCAGCTGGTGGCGGTCGATGTCGAGCTTAGTGGCCAGCTGGCTCACCTGCGGGTCGGGATGCGAGCAGAAGTAGGTTTCGGCCTTGAAGCCCGGCTCGCCACTGTGGGCCACGGCCTCGCTGAGCATCTGCTGGTGAAGGGGCTGCGAGAAGAGCAGCCCGTCTTGCGACAGGTCGTAGTCGATATACTGCGCCACGGTGAGCGCGATGGTTTTGCCGTCGTCGGTCTCCACATTGCTGAAGATCACCTCATCGCCGTGGCGCACAATCTCGCGCAGCAGGAGAAGCTCGATATTGGCCCCCCTTTCGCCCCCTCCCTGTGAGGGAGAGGCAGGCCCACCCCCAGCCCCTCCCTGTGAGGGAGGGGAGTATATAGACTTGTCTGCTGCAAGACTATCTGCTCCCCTCCCTCCTGGGAGGGTTTGGGGGTGGGTCTGTCCTATTTTTTTGTTCAGCTCTGCGATGAGCGTCTGCTCCTTCATGCCGATGCGGCGTGCCAGTTCGGTGATATAGGTGGAGCGCAGTATCTGGTCGGGGATGACGCTGATGCTCTGCACGATGCCTCCGATGGCCTCGCTGCGCTTCACGGGGTCCTCTTGGTTTTGCACCGTGAGCCGCGTCTTGAAGGTGATGAAGTCGGTCTGGTTCTCGTCGATATACTTCTTCAGCTCCTCGCTGCTGTGCTTGCGTGCGAAGCTGTCGGGGTCGTCGCCGTCGGGCAGCAGCAGCACCTTGATGTTCATCCCCTCGCTGAGCAGCATGTCGGTGCCGCGCATGGCAGCGTGGATGCCAGCGTCGTCGCCGTCGTAGAGCAGGGTGATGTTGCTGGTGAAGCGGTGGAGCAGGTGTATCTGGTGCACGGAGAGCGCGGTGCCGCTGTTGGCCACCACGTTCTCGATGCCCGCCTGGTGCATGGCGATGACGTCGGTGTAGCCCTCCACCATGAACACGCGGTCTTCCTTCACGATGGCTTTCTTCGCCTGATAGATGCCGTAAAGCTCGCGCTCCTTGTGGTAGATGTCGCTGTCGGGGCTGTTGACGTATTTCTGCGCCACACCCTTGGTGCGACTGTCGAGGACGCGCCCGCCAAAGGCCACCACCTTGCCGCTTACATTCAGCCAGGGGAAGATGGCGCGACCACGGTAGCGGTCGACTAAGGCAGCAGACCCACCCCCAGCCCCTCCCTGTGAGGGAGGAGAGTATATAGTTTTATCGCTGGTGTTTCCATTGGTAGAACTATCTTCTCCCCTCCCTCCCAGGGAGGGGTCGGGGGTGGGTCCGTTGGATTCGCTGGGGGTGGATCTCATGTAGCACAGTCCCGTCTTTACCAGGAACTCGGGCTTGTATCCAGCCTTCAGGGCAGCGGAGCTGAGGGCGTCGCGGCGCTGGGGTGCATAGCCCAGCTGGAAACGCTCGATGATATCGTCGCGGATGCCACGGCTGCGGAAGTATTGTCGACCGATGGCGATGCCGTCGGGGTCTTCTTTCAGCACACGGTGGAACCAGTCCTTGGCCCATTCGTTGACGATGAACATCGACTCGCGCTCGCTCTGCGCCAGACGCTCCTCGTCGGTGAGTTCCTTCTCAACAATCTCGATGTTGTATTTGCGTGCCAGCCACCGCAGGGCCTCGGGATAGGTGATTTGCTCGTGCTCCATGAGGAAGCCGGCGGGCGTGCCGCCCTTGCCGCAGACGAAGCAGTGGCAGATATTCTTGGCCGGCGACACCATGAACGAGGGGTTGCGGTCGTCGTGGAAGGGGCACAGTCCTTTGTAGTTCACGCCGCTCTTGCGCAGCGTGACGAACTCACCTACTACGTCGACGATGCGTGCCGCATCCAGGATTTTGTCTACTGTCGCTCGGTCAATCATTGCGGTTGATGGAAGGAGTGGTCGGAGTAATCAGATTAATCAGAATATTCAGAATAATCAGATTAATCAGAATAATCAGAATAATCAGAAAAATCCGACCAAGCCCTGCTGCTATTTCTTGAGATACTTGGCCAGCTCGCTGCCGCCTTGGCGCAGACCCTTGGCGAAGCTCTGGGCGTTCATCTGGGCACCGAGCTTCGAGGCGTGGGTGTGGTCCTGCTTGAAGTAGATGCCCGCCTTCGCCTTCAGCTTGGCGATGGCCTCGCGGGCCTTCTCCTTGTCGTCGGGCAGGCGTTTCAGGGCGAACTTCTTGTCGAGGAAGTCGGCGCTGATGTTGTGCATGTCGATGAACTCCACGCCCGTCTGCTCCACCACCTCGCGATACCAACGGCCGTAGGTGTTGTCGCGGCGCTCCACCTTGCCGCCCGGCCACTCGTTGCGCGGCGTCAAGCTGACGAGGATGGGCGTGGCCCCCTTCTCGCGACAGTCGTCGATCATCTTGCGCAGATACCATCCGAAGCTGTACACCACCTCGTAGTCGCCGTTGTCCATGTGATAGACGTGGAGCGTGTCCTGCGTGCCGGGGATGACGCCGCGCCCCTTGCGGTCGGTGACGGGCGAGATGTCGTTGTGTCCAAACTGTATGGTGACGAAGTCGCCAGGCTGCAGCGAGTTGTAGACGCGGTCCCACAGCCCCTCCTTCACGAAGGTGCGGGTGCTGCGCCCAGCGCGTCCAGCGTTGACGAGCGTCACGCGGGTGGTGTCGAAGACGGTGGCGGCTTGCGATGCCCATCCCCACATGCCGTCATCGTCCTTGTCGTTGTTCTTCACGGTGCTGTCGCCGGTGAAGTACACAACGGGCTTGCGCGAGGAGTTGGGGAGTTGGGCAGCTGGGGAGTAAGTGGGATAGACGGGCAGCTCCACGTTCTGCATCATGGCTTGCAGGGGGCGCAGAGCGGGGTTGGCACTGTAGAAGAGGCCCTCGGCGGCGCTGCGAGCGTTCATCTCGGCACCGAACTTCGAGGTGTGAATCTTGTCGCCCAGGAAGTGGTAGCCCTGTTTCCATGCACTGTAGCTGTCGAGCTTCTGTCCGCTCAGCTCGTTCAGGTCTACGAAGGGCACTCCCTCGACGGCAGCGATATAGGCCGCCCACTCCGTCTGCGGCTTGCGCACGATGCGGCCATTGTTGTCGATGGCGTTGCGCGGCGTCAGCGACATCAGGATGGGCTGTGCGCCACGTGCGCGAACATCATTTATATATAGGCGCAGATAATGGCCATAGCTGTAGACGGTGTCCTGACGCTGCGTGCGCTGGTTGAACCCGATGAACACGGTGTCGGGGTCTACGCCAGGAATGACGGCGCGGGCGCGTCGGCGGTCGAAGTATTCGCCGCCGTCGTTGTGGCCGATGCTGACGAGCACCCAGTCGCCGGGCTGCAGCGCCTGGCGGATGGCGGGCCACAGGTCGGTGTAGAACGTGCGCGTCGACATGCCTCCCAGCGCTTGGTTCTCCACCGAAATCTTCTTGGCGTTGAAATATTTGGGGAAGTAGTACCCCCATCCCCATTGCCCGTTGTTGCCGTTGCCCATGGTTCCGTTGCGCATGGTGCTGTTGCCCACAAGAAACATCACCGGGTTCTGCCCTCGTCGTGTGCTGCCCGGCGCTGGCCGTGCCTGCAGGGCTTTGGCTATCGAGTCGGGGGTGTTGTCAATCACCTGTTCGGTGGTGGCCGTGGGGTCGGGCAGGTTGTCAAAGTCCTGTGGCAGGGCGATGACGGCTGCCAGGAGGGCGAGTAGTGTCGTCGTTAGTCGTTTCATGATGATGATGGTTGATTAGTTCTGCAAAGTTACGATTATTATTTCAACTGGCCAAATAAAGCGATGCAAATTCTGCCCGTCACTGTCGCCAGTGTGGTAGTCTTTGCATGGGGATGCTGTTTTACTTCGTGTTCGGCAGCGCCTACACTGTCTGCAAAAGTACAAAAATTGTTTTAGGTGGCAAAGGTTTTTGGGCTTTTTTTCAGGAAAACAAATCGTATTTGGAAAATACCGCCCAAATGTTTCGCCCAATTATGATTTTTTGTTTACCTTTGCAAGCAAACTTTTTTAGCTTTATCCGCTCAGCCTTATAGAACGTAATAGCAATATAGCACCATGCAAAAGAGGAGACCAACTATGTGGCGGCTGCTGGCACTGCTGGCACTGCTGAGCGTGGGAACAAACATCCAGGCGCAGGACGATGAAGACGAGGACATCTGGAAGAGCATGAACCTGAGCGAGGTGGATTTCCAAAAGTCGAAGAACTACTGCATGCGCATCTACGGCTACTACCGCTACATCGACGACGGCGTGGGTCATATCCTCAACCGCCAGCAGAAGATCTTCCGCGTCTACGAGGGCATCTGCGAGCTCGACGTGCGCTACAGCAAGGACGAGGACGATGGCGCCCACGTGCTGGTGGGCCGCGACTTGGTGCACCCCGACAAGCCCGGACGCTGGATGGAGTACTACGAGCTGAAGCCCTACACCTTCTTGGAGAAAGCCCGCCGCCTGCCCAAGACCTACACCATGCAGACCAGAGGCGACACCACGCGCGTCAGCACCAAGAAGGGGCCGGCGGGCTACGCCGTCACCGACCGTGCGCGCCGCGAGTTGCGCATGTACTACAACGCCCTGTCGCCCGACACGGCAATGACCCTCAATCTGCTCATCATCAAAGCCCATCTATCGCATATAGATGCCGAGGCAGTCTATCAGATGGACGACGACGATGCCGTGGACTATGTGCCGCAGGGAAGCCTGAAGCACGTGACCTTCGAGGGCGACTTAGACATCAGCATGGGTTCCAACAACCGCGAGGTGTTTCACGAGCGCACCGAGCTATACGTCGACAGCGTGGTGTATATGACCAAAGACGAATGGAAGGCCGACAAGCGCATAGGCAAGGAGGAGCGGAGGAAGCGTGCCGGATATGCCATCGCCGACATCGACCGACTGAAGAAGAAGCTGGGCGTGCCATCATTGACGGCCAAGCAGCTGGAGCGCATAGAGGATCAGCGCGACTGGGACGACGAGTATGAGCAGTGGCGGCAGACCGACAGGAAGGTGAAGGCTGCCAGCAAGGCCACCGAGAGCGGGGCCGGGAAGAAGGCCACCAACAAACTGCAGCAGAAGATAGAGAAGGCAGCGGAAAAGGCGCAGACAACAGAACAATAAAAAACATAAAAACACATGAGAACCACAAAGAAAATCCTGGCAGCCATCCTCGCCGGATGCCTCGCCACGCCCGCCCTGGCCACAGAGGTGCAGGACACCCTGGTGATTGAAGATGCCAACAAAGTGAAAATCGAGACCCGCGACACCGTGCAGCGCATCGTCATCAACGGCATGAAGAACGACCCCGAGTTCCACTACGTGCAGCGCATCAGCATCCCCGACAGCAGCGCCGTGCGACGCACCATGAAGAGCGTGCGCGACTTCAACAAAATCACCATCAAGAAGAAGGATGGCACGCAGAGCAAATGGGACAACAGTTACCACGTGAACATCGGCTTGAACACCATGCACGACACCCCCGACGGCTACGGCGTGAAGGTGTGGCCATCGCTTAATATCGGCGTGGGCTGCTACTGGGACTGGCATCCCAATGGCAAGCAGAATGAGTGGAGCATCGGTCTCGGCTTAGATTGGCGCCACTATCGCATGTCGGAGGACAAACTCTATTGGGGCAAAGATGCCGCCAACATGTCGCTCCTTAACCGGGCCTATTATCCCCAAGCCAAAGACGCCACCACGAGCATGCAGGTGGCCAGTCTGCAGGTGCCACTCGTCTACACCCACTATTTCGACAAGCAACAGGAGTGGAGCCTCTCAGTGGGAGCCCTCGTCAACTGGAACTTCGCCGCACATGGCGAAGGTGATTTCGAACTGGGCGAGGAGGATCACCACATCGAACTGAACAAGTTCGGACAGCGACCCTTCACCGTGGAGGGCTTCGTGAAGGTCGACGCACCCCACATCCCCGCCCTCTACTGCCGCTACTGTCCCATGAAGTTCTTCCGCGACAACCGTGGCCCCAAGATGCACCAGCTCACCTTCGGCATCTTCCTGTAAGATGGGTGGTGCGAGCCATCAGCAGGGCAGCTTGGGATTCTTCCTCGCTTGCAACCCCTTCATCTGCGGCCTCGGCATGCAGAAGTTCTTCGTACGGTTGAAAAGACGGTAGTGTTTTTTTGAAGACTCTAGACGCTGAAAGCGTCACCGCTCAATAGCCGCGACCTGCGGATAGAACGACAGAAGGTACATCGACCCTGAAGGGGTCGCCCGTGAGCACAGGGCGACCCCTTCAGGGTCGTTATTACCCAGCACCTGTTATCCGCAGGTCGTTCCGACCTACGGCTATTGAGCGGCGACCCCTTCAGGGTCGATGAACCTCCCCTCGTTCTATCCGCAGGTCGTTCCGACCTACGGCTACTGAGAGGAGACGCTTTCAGCGTCTTTTCAACCTCAACCGTAGGTAGGAATTATTCGCGGAATCAGCAAACCATTCACTAAAAAAGTGATGACATGCAGGTGGGCATTGTTGATGACGATTGAAATGTGGTGCATTCAGGAACGGAGACGCACGACAAACAGGGAGCGGGAGGCACCGCTGAGGGAAAAGAGGCATGCTTTTCAGGTTGGCAGCGGGCGGGGACATGATTGGCAGCGGCCGCTGCCAATGATGGCAGCGAACGCCGCCAATGATGGCAGCGGCCGCTGCCGCCAACCAAAATTTCCCAAGTGATGATGAATATAGAAAGATGGGGAAGGGGTGCGCAACTTTGTTGTCAATCCTATGGTGAACGAATCGTACCCAGTTACTACTTCGTCGGCGAATACACTAAACGTCCCTTTTTCGACGGCAATTTTGTAAAAAAAGATGTCGAATTGTTAAAAAACAAATGGAAATAGGGAGTTTTCGTTCATTTTTTGCGGAAAAATGTACGATTTTCGTTGATTTTTCGTAACTTTGCCGATTGTGAATCGGCACAAAGCAATTTATACTGGTGTGACCCTCATAATTCTGGCATTGATGGCACCACTTTTTGGGGCTTGCGTATCTTACGACCCCGACTATGTGAGCGAAAAGGAAGGTGAAGGGTTGGTGCTGCACGTCTCCCTCTCGGTCAACGTGCTGGGCGAAGATAGTGGCCCCACGCGAGCTGTTGTGCCCAATGGTGGCGAAGAGGGTGACGGTTGGCAATATGGACTACAGAACGAGAACCGCCTGCACAATTTCACCGTCTTCGTACTCGACCACAACAACACCATCAACTCTCCCGGCAGCACATTATTTTTAGGTAGCCGATACTTCAGCGATGAGGATGTGGCCAGGGTGGATTCCATTCGCCAGTATTATCTGCAGCTGAAGGATTACGACGTGCTGAAGGACGTGCTCACCTACGACTTCACCATCCCCATCGTGAGCTATCTGCCCAGAGAGACAAGGCCAGAATCGTTCCGTTTCATCGTCATCGCCAACAAGGGTGACTTGACAGAAACCTTCACCACCCTGGGCGCTCTGCGCGACGCCATGCCCGATGCCACGTGGGCGGTGGGCGGCGGCGGCGAGGCCGAGCGCTTCGTCATGACCAACGAGAACGACCAGTACTATGGCAGCGGCGTGGGCACAGAGGAGAACCCCATCAGAATGCACGTCACCATCGAGCGCATGGCGGCACGCATCGACTACAATCCTACGGGAGCCCAACTGACCGACGGCGGACAGCTGTATTACGACATCAAAACTTCGGACAACACCACCACATTGGCCAAACTCTACATCGACAAGATGGCCATCGTGAACGCCTGTCAGAAACCCTCGCACTACATCAAGCGCGTCGCCAGCGACATCAACGGGACGAACCTCGTCTATTTAGGCGACGAGACACCCACACCACGGGGCATCGCCACGAATGTGGTCATCGACCCCTACTCTACCCAGAAGACGGCCGCCAACACCACCAACACGACGCTGCTCACCGACCTCTACGGCAATACCCGTATCGGCAACGTGGAGCAACTGCTGCAAAGCACACCAGCACCAGCCCTGACCGCTGTGAATCAGTCGGTCATCTTGGGATATGTCAACGAGAACACCTACGCACCCGAAATGGCCCACTCGGCTTACTCCACCGGAGTGGCGTTCCAGTGCCGCTTCGAGCCGCTGCACAACTTCCATACTGCCTATAACAAAAACACCGGCGAGCTGACCGATGGCACCTACACACTGGGGCAAGACTTCTGGATGGTGGAACCCTATCAGGACACCGAAACAGAAGCTGAGACCACAGTGGATGAAGAAACTGGAGAAGAGACCACGACAACAACCACCACCGACCGCTCTTTCACCGACATCAGCGAAGCCGACCGTCATTACTTCAGCACCGAGGCCGCTGCTATCGCCTACGCCACCGACACCCAGCACAAGCACTATGGGCACGTGGTGAAATATACCGGTGGTGTCTGCTATTATTTCGCCTACTTACGCCATTCGAACAACGAGGCCGTGATTCACAATACGATGGAGTTCGGCATCGTGCGCAACAATATTTATACCTTCAGGCTCATGCCCTCGACTGGTCCCGGTACGCCCACGCCCGACTACCGCCACCCCGAGGAGCTGAAAGCACGCATCTACGTCAGGAAATGGCTGCTCGTGGAGCACCCGGTAATAGTGATGAGTTAGGAGTTAGAAGTTAGGAGTTAGAAGTTAGGAGTTAGGAGTTAAAAGGTAGAAAAGAGAGATGAAGATGAAATATGCCAACGTCTGTGTAGCAGTGCTCCTCGCAATATTGGCACTAAGCGCCTGTAGCGAGGCCGACGACCAAGTGCCTGATGGCATGGCACGCGTGGAGGTGCGCCTCTCGGCACCCTACCAGCGCGCCACACGCGCCACCGGCGACTGGCTCGACCCCATCTCCAGCAAGGAGAAAATTCACGACTATTGGGTGGTGTTCGTCAAGTCGGGCGTCGTAGAAGAGCTGGTGGCTGGCTCGTGCGGCAGCGATGGCAAAGAGGAAGACTCGTTCCAGTTCTTTTTGCCGCCTGGCACCTACACCGTATATGCCTTTGCCAACCTCGACTTTAGCGCACTCAACATCCGCAAGGGTGCCGCATTGCCCACCAACCTCACCACCAAGAAATTAGCCACCACCAACGGATGGACCAACGACATTCCCATGAGCAACAACGTCCAAGGACAGAGGGTGACGGTAGCGGAGGTGGAGAACCAGTCGTTCGAGGTGGAGCTGGTGCGCGTCATGGCGAAGATTCAGCTCGATTTCGAGAATTTCTCCAATCAGCAAATCGACATCCTGGGCTACGAGATTTATCCGCTGACGAAGACCAATGTGAGCCTGTTCGAGCCAGCCCAGCCTGCCGACATCGTCACAGCCGCCACCAACTCGGAAGCCTACACGGTTGACCTGTCGGAAGCTCCCATCACCCTCACTCCCATCAACTCATCAGGACACGGTGGCACAGGCTCCGCGTGGTGCTACGTCAACGAGACCAATGCCACCGCCACCGCCACACACAACCAGTATTCCATCCGCCTGAAAGTGCTACGTAACACGACGGTGGAGGAGTTTCGCTACGGTTTCACCGTCAATAGTGCCTCGTCGGGCTTCGACTATATCCGCCGCAACGACTGGATCAAGCTGCCCATCGTGGTTCGCGACTGGAGATTCCGTGTAGAGGCGTTGCCCTTCCCACCCATCGCCGGCTTCCAGTCGCGCGTGGTGTCGGCCGATGCCCTCAGCATCACGTTCAACACGGGTGGCTACATCTTCCTGCGCCCCATGTTCCGCAAGAATAGCGACCCCGAAGGCGTCTGGCGCAACTTCGACGATAGCGATGTCGTCTTCAAACTGGCCGACAACTACACTACCAACGCCACCACCGGCGCCGCCGAATGTATCGACAGCGAATCAGGCACGGGACTCATCATGACTGGCGACCTGCGGATTTTCGAGGCAGGCCAGTACTTCACCCAACTGCCCTCGGGCGACATCGTGGGAAAGCTCGACAATGCTGAAGGCAAGACCGGCATGGTCACCGTCACCATCAAAGTCAAACTGGAGGGGCTTGAGTATGAGTTCAACTATAACATCTTCAAAGTAAATTAGGCAACCGTCAACATGCGTCAAATGGCACATATAAAACTACTTCTCAGAACATTGCTCTTTGTCTGGGCGATGGTTTTCGCCATGTCAGCCAATGCGCAGGATGGGAATTTTGTCATCCAATTCTCGCGAGGCACAGCAGGTTCACGAACTGTTGGCAGCACAGGCAATAATAACAGCCTGCGAGTGCAGGCATATTCATACAACGGGGGCGACAATTCAAGTAGACAGTGGCATTGGGAGGGGAACTATCTGCTCAACTCCGAAGGTTTGTACATTGGCTTCAACGGCACTAACTTCATCGGCGTAACCGATGTCGCCAACGCCTGTGAGATGGAGGGATACTTCGACAGCAACGACAACTACAAGCTGAAAAGGAAGGGAGTGAATGCCGTCATGTCGTACGGTAACGACAACAATCTCATAGAAGATAGTGACATGGAGGCAGTGAAGAATATCATTGCCCTCATCCAAAGAACGGGAAATGTAGGCCCTGGTGGGGGAACCATCGTCACCCCTACGGTAGATGACATCACCTCCAACGCTTTCTATATACGCTTCACCAACCGTAATAGTGTAGCCTGGAACGCATATCGCGTGGTCACCGACAATGGGGTGGGAAAAGCACTGACAATGACCCTGCGCGGCAACAACCCCAACACCACTGGCGATGCCGCCAAGAACCGGCTATGGACATGGGTGGGGCGAAAATACCTGCGCAACCTGCAAGGCAACTACATCTACCTTGACGGCACCACCTTCAAGACCACTGCTGACAGGGCGCAGGCTACCGCCTTCCGCATCTACACTAATGCCGATGCACGTCCGAAACTGCGCGTGGTGAATGCCGACAATAGCGACAGCGAATATATCATGCGAGCAGAAACGGTAAACACTACCGACTCACCTGTTATCGCCTCAACAAATCTGATAGCTACCGACGACGAGCTGGAACTGGCCGACTATGAACCCACCACCGGTCAGAAATACTTCATCAGGTTCATGGTCAACACCTATGGCCGTTTTATCCATGAGATGGGCTACCCAGGAATGGCTGATACCTACAACAACATTACCCCCCCACCGCTTTGCGTCAGTAGCGGCACCGCCCGGAGCGGCATTTGTCTGTGGACGCCCAACTTGAGAAGCATGACGTGGACGATGGAACAGAGCGGCACCAGTTACCATATTAAAAGTGGTAACGGCCTCTACATGGGCAACCCCTTTAACGTGGGCAACAACCAGTACTGTTCCGTGGTGTCATCGGGAGCAGATGCCGGCAATTTTGTCATTCGCACAAGAGCGGACGACCATCTGATGGTTCTGACAAACGAGGACAATATAGACAGGGCCTTTAGATGTACTGGTCAGCCAGCTTACCTCGTCAGTCTTGCTTTGGCAACCTTGGCCAATAACAATAACACCAATAACAGCATCGTGGATTTCGTGCGCAACGACGACCCAATGCCGCAGGATGTGCCCACGATGCAAGACGGCAAATGGTATGTGCTGAAGTTTGCCGGTGTGGAGCAGACGCTAATCAAAGCCCACGTTGATGCCAACGGTTATTATTTATTGGAGCACGACAAGGGACGCTATGTCTGTCGCATAGGGACAAGCCTTGGTTACACTACCGACATCTCGGAAGCAGCACAGTTCGAAGTGCGTGCCGAACGCACTGGCTGGCATTTGGAGTGTCGCAACGGCGACACACCCAATGTGAAGGTGACGGTGGCTAACGGCGACGTATTCTCCGAAGTCTACCACAACCGTCCTGCCTCCAACTCGGGCAATAATGTCAGAACCGATTTCTCGTTCGAGGAGGCTGACGTGCCCGATGACATCGAGGCCGCAAGACCTACTATGGACTGTGATGGGTGGTATGAGCTGTACTTCCACGACGTGCCCATCTGTGCCAGAAAGGCAATATGTGATGGTGCTGATGCCGCCGGCAACCCCATCTATAAGCTGATGTATGGCACACAATACATAAAAGACACCCCCCCATCCGAAAACGCGAGCAGGAATAAATACGTCACGACAGAAGACCCTGACCAAGCTGCCCGCTTCACGGTAACCCTCGGCCTTGGGGGATGGCAGCTCACACGCCTCACCGACGACAACTTCTACGGCGGATACACCATCGCCACCAAGCCTACAGGTAATAACCGCACCATTACCTTCTATGAATATAAGAACAAGCCCACCAGCTACTTCGGGGTGGAAAAGATTCCTTCCGATTTGGTAGAGGGAAAGAAATACGTATTCTATTTCGACAACATGCTGCTCTATGGTATGTACGACCTCGAAATGGAGAGCGGAAAAGACTGCAATCTGGTAGGCAATCCAGCCAACTACGGCGGCATGGCCTGGATTGCACGGGAACCCATCGCTGGATCCGAAGGAGACGATGTGTTCTACTACCGTTTCCAGAACGAGTTCGGGCGATACATCGCATGGAACGCCACAGCTAAATGCTACCAAGTAACCAACGACCCCGAGAAGGCTACGCGGTTTACCCTTGTAGATGGCGACTATGGCTACATGCTGAAGCGCTTAGACACCAACAACGTGTTCCTCCCGGGCAACAACAATACTTTTACTGAGAAAGCCATCGCCAATCTCACCGACAACGAAAAGAATTTGGCGGCCATTTACTTCCGCGAGATAACCTCGAATGACGCCTGGTTCGACGACAGTACCGAGGATTTCGAGATACTCCACCGCCCATCGTTCTTCCAGGAACGTGCTAATGAACTGGGAAGCGGAACCTTTACTCGCGAGTTCCTGCAGCCGGGCACCGGCATGACCGAGCGGACAATCACAAAAGTCACCACCAATGGATCTACAAGTACAATTATCAGTACCCAAGACACCCCGGAATACCGACTCACGCGCTACGTCAGGAAGGGCGACTTCGTCGGACTGTACCTTACCACCAGTAAGGCAACAGCCGCCACGTACCATAGAGCCTACCAGAGATTGTATCTCTATGACAGCGATGAGCCGCTAACACATAAGTATTTTATGCCCTTCAACGACAACGATGCCTACGTCTACAAGAACGGTCTGGTGCTGGGTAACGCACTGACAAACAGTGACGGTGTAAACCTGAGCAAGACAACCACTGCCGGCGAACGCAATATGTTCATTAAACTGTCGGCGCTGGGGCGTCTGCCGACCGACGAGGACCAGGTTACCTTTGCGTGCGACTTCTGCTACAACAAGGAGGGCGACAACTACAGAAATGACCTCAGCTATGCCAATGGCAGTGCCACTACGGCTGCTGAGGGTGGCGACCTGACAGAGCCCACACTGAGTCTACGACAGATATGGACGCTCATCGACGCCAAGGTAATGGCCAACGAACTGGTGACCAAGACGGGCGATGATTGGCTGGAAGAACGCGCCATCCACTTCTCGAACAAGACTCAAGGGTTGGTGGACGAATATATACCCTTGAACAACGACTTGGAGAACTACTGGATTTATAAGAATTATACCGGTGAAGAAAGCCAACGCACCGACGAGAACTTGGTGCAGGTGGGACGCGGTAAAACCAACGCCGACCGCTACTACGTCATCGAGACCACTGACCATGGCTCGGGCATCAGGGTAGACGCCACTCTTCTCCAGTTGCCACAAGCTACCGACATAGGTACCTATGTCACGGAGACAAACTATAAGCGTCGTCGACACATCTCGTTCCACTATCCCGGAAGCCGCGAAGTCCCTGCGGGTTCGTCTATTGACATCAAGGTCTACGCTGTCGATGCCGATGGCAACCAAAACCGCTACAACATTGCCAAGTTCACCATTGTCTTCGACGCTGGCACCGAGACGCTGCCTTATATGGACATTGTGGGCGATGAAGCAGTATATCCTGAACGCTCACCTAAAGCACTGCGTGAACGTTGCGGTAAACCACATGCCTACTTGAACTTCGACTATCATCACGATTTTGGCTTCGTCTCGCCCACTCGCAGTGGGATGGATACAATCATGGCAGCCCTGCCACTCAACTACGCCACCACAAACTATTCTTATGCTCGTCGTATAACAAGTGGCAAATGGGATCCACGAATAGCTGCAGGATGGGGTAGTTCCGGTGTGGGTAGAGTTCACACGACAAATGTTAACGGCAGCGCCCAATACACTTTGAGAAGTGCGAGTGACTATACAGGAATCAAATACTCTGATGAATTCGACCCGGGCTATCTGTTCGTTGATGCTTCTGACATGCCCGGACAAGTGGCTACCATGTCGTTCGAGGGCGACTTCTGCGAAGGTTCACTGTTGATGTGCTCAGGCTGGATGGCATCATTGGATGGTGCTTGGGGCAATCACTCGGCTGGCAGTGTCATACTCACCGTGATGGGGCGCAAACGCGACCTACAAGGTAACATCATTTCAGAGGACATGGTATATAGCTTCTGCCCAGGACAGCTTCCCTATTTTGCCCGCAGAGACAACGGAACTACTATTTATCCTAATGATAACAAGGTGTTTAGCACTAATGGAGACTGGATATGGCAGCAGTTCTATTTCGAGTTCTACGGCGACGGCTCTGACGATTATTATCTGAAGATAGAAAATAATGCCACCAGTACCGAAGGCGGCGACTATATGCTTGACGACATCTGGATTTTCTCCATCCTGCCCACCATTGAGGCTGGTACCTACCTCCCCATCTGCGGTGGTGAACTGGAGATGATTCGACTGGCTAACGACTACGAAAGTCTACTCACTTCACGTTCAATACCAGAATGGCAAGAAGGTGAGCCAGAGCAAACTTCCTACATCAGCCTTGCCTATCTTGACTGGGACAAGTTCTTCTCCGAGATGAAGGCTGCCGCAGAAGGCATCGACAACCGCACCTATACCGACGATGAATTTACGGCCATGCTCAATGATGGACACCTGACTGAAGATAGATATGCCGAATCATATCGAGCCATTTTTGATGATGCGATTATGAAGACAACAGACGAAAACAACAACCTAATACCGGCATTCTTGAATTTTGAATGGAGCAACCGTTTTAATTCGCCAACTTATCACAAGGAGTACAACTTTGCCGACTTCTATAATAACAGATACCCTGAGGGAACGGTGTTCTATGCACTTGAAAAAGGAAAGGAAAAGCTGATTATCAATGGCAAGATGAAAATCGACAACTTTGAGTACTACCACAATTATAAGTTGATGGTTGCCATTCTTCCTTCTGAACCACTAACCATTGAGGACGCTAATAGGTTCTATCAATATTTCGATGTGCTCAGCACTTGCTCGAAGAGTACCATGCTCTTTATGAAACCCTTCATCGAAGTAGATGGTGAGGTGGGTAAACAAGACTTGTATGAGTACGCCCGTTGCGAGAACACCATTCAGACCATTTCCATGCAGTTGACTTCATACTATCTCAATACCGAGACGGGCGAATTGGAGGAAGACGTGGATGGAAATGTCTTTTTCGACTGGTGGGTTGGCTCCAAGGATGTCTCAGGGTCGTTGGACAATTTCTATCTGCAGGAGAGTGCCGACCACAGCTTCACGCTTCAGGATGCCTTGAAGTCGCTGCGCTACAACTATCCCTACGCCACAACGCTCGACGATCTCGTCGTTCCTGTCACCAACGACAATTATGAGGATTACCCCCTTACCCAAGAGAAGGTAGACTACCTGAAATCTTTGGCCTTCCCTGCCGATGGCAGCCGACCACTGATTTACCTCAGGTCGAGGGTGGCCAACTTGTTCCTCGACCGCAACTCCATGAAATTTGAAAGAGAGGGCGACGACGAGTATGTATATATGTGTGCTTTGCCGATAGAGCAAAACATAGACTCAGGTCAGCAAGACGTTATCTTCAGCTGCTCCGAGCCTCAGCCCTTGAAGTTAAAGGTGGGCGAAGTGGCTCCAAGCATCGACATTGGCTTCCCCGACAAGGCCTATCCCGACGCCCTTGGTGGACTGCTCAGCGTACGTATAGCCAAGAAACAGTTTGAGCAAGTGAACGAGCGAAACGATGGTTTCACCCGTCTGCACATCCCCATCAGAAACGTTAAAGTGGAATCGGAAGGCGCCGTAGGAATCAAGGTACTGGAAACGAAGATTGTTGATGATGAAACCGTCCAAGGCAATGTCATCTTGCTCACCTCCACCGATGATACCGAGATGGAGCGGTTCTTGGTGGCCAACTATAACAGCCTCAACGGTGCTCCAGTGGGAACCATTACCTATCTGAATGGAACAGAAGGTAACTCTGAAGACAAGCCATCCGAGGCGTTGGTATTCTACTTTAATAGCAACTTCAAAGTCCGCGAAGGCTACAGCTACACGCTGAAATTCCCCTTCACCGAGCGCATTGAGGGCGAGGAATCCACGCGATGTGAGGGCTTTGGTGCCTTCGTCATTAGAATCGTTCCCGACTACGAGGTATGGACGGGCGGTGCCGGCAATACCGACTGGAGCAACGACGACAACTGGCGGCGCGCCGACTACGACGAACTCTATGCCGCCAACGGTACCACGCTGAAGGACACCTATCTGTGGAACGGACACGTGAAGGACGACGGCACGATTGACGAAGCCGCTTCCAACACCGACGGCTCGCCAAAGGTGAACTACATCACGGCAGCTGACCGACAGAAGCGGCGTGGCTATGCACCGCTCTACTGCACCAACATCCTGATGATGAGCGATGAGGCCGCCCCATCGGCCGTGCTCTACGACGATGGTGACGAAGAGATTGGCGGCGTGAAGACGGGCTTCCCTGCCCTGCGCAACACGTCCTCTCCGCTCATCCGCTACGACTTCCAAGGGCACCGCTGGCCTTACGAAGGGAACAATCAGAACGCCACCGACCCCTACAACCCTGGCACCAACATACGCCAGGAGGGCGACATCATCACCGAACTCTACACCAGCAACGTCTGCGACAAGATTGTCTTCCAGCCCGAGACGGAGCTGCTGCATGCCGAACTGCTCAACTACGAGAAGGCTTGGGTGGAGTTCGCGTTGGACAAGAACAAATGGCATCTGGTGGGTTCACCGCTGAAGAACACCATCTCGGGTGAGTGGTATTCACCCACCTGGAGCGCCCGCCAAGAAACCACCTACTATGAGCCAGTGAAGTTCGACTACAAGCCCGTCAGCAGCATCAAGCACTACAATGCCCAGGGCGCGCTCATCAACACGGATAGCTACAACTTGGGCTACGACCGCTTTGCCCCCGCCGTCTACCAGCGTGCTTGGGACAAGGCCAAGGCCGTGCTCTATGAACGTGGAGCTGTGTGGAGCGCCGCCGATGGCGACCAGACCGACTCTAACATTGGCGACCCAGGCATGGGCCAATGGGTAGAGCACGAACAAGGAGAAGGTTTCTCATGGGAGGAACTTGATGCCAGCGACTACTTGAACCGACTGGCCTATAAGCCTATGGGCGACAGCAAGGTGAACGTGGCCATTCGCGGAACATGGAGCGGAGCCTACAACGATCATACCGTGCCCTACGATGGCGGTGGCTTCAGCGTCATGCCCATCAACCATTTCAAGGAGCACAACGACGAGGCCAAACAAACTGTGTTCCGCATGCCCAAGGAAGACCATTTTTACGACATCTGGGACTGGGGAAAGACTTACACCTTGAACCGCCGTGTTCGCGTATATATTAAAGATGAGAACAATCCTTGGCCTACGGATGCACGTTGGCGCGACAGCATCACCACCACCAACACCGTGGAACTGAACTACCGCGGACGCCTGCGCTCCGACGACCTGCGCCTCGACGCTCCTACTACCGAAGTGCCCGAACCTCAGCCGAAGGAATACACCGTGACGCTGAAAAACGAGGGCCAAGGCAGCCTGGGATTCTTCCTGGCCTGCAACCCCTTCATCTGCGGACTCGACATGCAGAAGTTCTTCGCCAAAAACACCAATCTGGCTCCCTATTACCTGGTGCTGAAGGATAGCGAGATAGCCACCGACGAAGAGCTGACCCCGTCGACGTGGAAATGGACCGACGTGATTATCAACGGCAATAGCGGCAGCGACAGCTTCAGCGGCCTGCAGGTGGTGCCTGCCCGTCGCGGTTTCTTCGTCCGCGCTGCCGAAGGCGGCAATCTGAACGAGACCACCGTGACCTTCACCACCGACATGATGACCACCGCACGAGCCACCGTTTCCGAACCGTCAGGTTCGGGCACCGACCCCTCGCGACAGTACCTCACCATCCGCGCCCAGCGCGATGGCAACATCAGCGAGGCGCGTGTGGCCGTCAGCCCCGACGCCAGCAACACCTTCTGCCCAGAGGAAGACCTGGAGACCTTCCTCGTTAGCGACATCTCGTCGGACATCCCCGTGGTCTACACGCTCACGGGCCAGTTGGCCACCAGCATCAACCACGTGCGCCATTTCAACAGTCTGCCCCTCGGCATCATCAGCAACAGCACCGACGCCGCCACCCTCACCTTCTACGGAGTGGAGAGCATAGACAGCAACTTGCAGCTCTACGATGCCTATCTGCAGACATTCACACCGCTTGTTAGCGGCACCAGCGTGCGTGTGCCGGGCTCCACACAAAACCGGTTCTTCCTCGTCACCAGCATCGGCGAGGAGGCGGTGGCCGAGAGCAGCATCCAGATTGTTCCCGTGCAGGGAGGCGTGCAGGTCACTTCTGTCACCGGCGAGCCGCTCACCCAAGTCTTTGCCTACGATATGGCAGGGCGCATAGTGGCCCGCGCTGATGTAGGCCAGCCCGAATGCTTGCTGAGCCTACCGAAGGGCGCTTACGCCGTGAAGGCTGAGACACTCAGCCACCAGCAGACGAAGAAGGTCATCGTGGACCAGTGAGCCGGGGGCTTGCTGGGTTCTCCGAATTATCAGAATAATCAGAATAATCAGAAAAGCCCCTCCCATTTTTTCAAACCAAATGAGACACCACATAACCACAACAATAAAATGAACTACGGAATTATCGGCACGGGTGCCATAGGCGGTTACTATGGCGCGCGGCTGGCACAGAGTGGTCAGGAGGTGCACTTCCTGCTCCACCGCGATTATGATTACGTTTGTGAGCATGGATTGCAGATAGACTCCTGCAACGGCTCTTTCCATTTAGATAAGCCCAACGTCTATCGCCAGACGAGCGACATGCCGCCTTGCGACGTGGTGCTGGTGTGCCTGAAGACCACCAACAACCATCTGCTGCCCACGCTGCTGCCGCCCCTGCTCCACGAGTGCACGCTTGTAGTGCTCATCCAGAACGGTGTGGGTGTCGAGGCCGATGTGCAGCAGCTCTTCCCCGGCGTGCAATTAGCGGCGGGCCTGGCCTTCATCTGTTCGGCGAAGACCGAGCCGGGGCGTGTGAGCCATCAGTGCTACGGACAAATCAACCTGGCCAACTACTCCTGCCGCGATGACGGACTGATGCAGCTGGTGGCCGCTCATTTCAACGCTGCGGGCGTGAAAGCGGGGTTGGTGGAGTATAATGAGGCACGATGGAAAAAAGCCGTGTGGAACATGCCTTTCAACGGCATGACCGTGGCTCTGAACACGCGCACCGACCTGCTGCTGGGCCATCCCGCCACGCGCCAGCTCATTCGCGAGCAGATGATGGAGGTTGTAGGTGCCGCCCGCAGCCTTGGCGTGGAGAACATCGGTGAAGACTTTGTGGAGCTGATGTTGCAGATGACCGACGAGATGACGCCCTACTCGCCATCGATGAAGCTCGATTTCGACTTCCACCGTCCCATGGAGATTCATTATCTTTATGAACTCCCCATAGAGCTGGCCCGCCAAGCAGGGTTCGCCATGCCACGCCTGCAAATGCTGATGCAGGAGCTGACCTTCCTCGACAGCGGTGGGCGAAAATGATGCGTGCCCTTCGCCTAAAGTCACCTTGTTCTTGACCATGATTGTTATTGTCGTTCGCACCTGAAAAAATCAGTTTCGAATCACTCGTTTTCCATTTTTTTTGGTTAATTTTGCACCCGCTATATTTGCTCCATTTCGTGGGAACAGTTAGCGTATAAATGAATTAATGTAATTAACTAAACAACAATCACAATGAAAAAGATGATGATGGCAGTAGCTGCCATGATGTTTGCCGTGAACGTGGGTGCACAGGACGATGCTGTGCAGCCCTATTTTGAGTTGAGCCAACTGCCCAATCTGCTTGAAATCATGCCCGCTCCCCCCGCTTTCGACAGCCCTGAGTTTGCCAACGACGTGGTGCGCTATGGATGGGGCAAGCTTCAGCGGAACGATGACGAGCGCTTGGCCCAGGCCATTGCCGATGCCGAGTGGGACGACCACACCAAGCTGTTTGCCCAGTGGAAGGATGCCTTCGGACTGGAGATTACCGAGACAGGAACACCCGAGATTTGGAAACTGATGGAGACCTGCCTGGCCACCACCGACCCCATGCGCAAGGAGACGAAGGCCTTCTACCACCGCCAGCGCCCCTTTGAGCGCTTCGACGACGCTATGCCCTCGCACGAGGAGGACGACCTACGTGGCGAAGGCAGCTACCCCTCAGGACATAGTCTGCGTGGATGGGGCATCTCGCTGCTGCTGGCACAGATTGCCCCTGCACAGGCCAACGCAATCTTCCAGCGTGGATGGGACTACTGCAACAGCCGCGTCATCGTGGGTGCCCACTGGCAGAGCGACGTGGATGCCAGCCGCACCGCCGCCAGCATCGGCTTCTGCGCCCTGCAAGGCAGCGAGGAGTTCATTGCACAGATGAAGAAGGCACAGGCCGAATATGCCGAGCTGACAGGACAGACCGTGGGTGTCAGGACAGTGGCCATGCCTCAGCAGCAGGGTTCCGCTCGCATCTTCAACATCGATGGCACACCCGCCGAAGAGAACAGCCGTGGCATCGTGATTGACGAGGGGCAGAAGCGCATCCAGCGATAAGCAGGAGCCGAGGTTTGCCGGGATTTCCAGATTTTCTGGATTTTCCAGAATCTCCAGAATTTCCAGATTATCCGGGAAGAGCTTATAGGAGAGAAAATTGATTAATCTTTTACACTAAGTGATGATGAAAAAAACGATTGTATTGGCATTAGCCATGATGATGACCTGCGGAGCCATGCAGGCACAAGACGGGTATTACGACAAGAAGCATGAAGTGGGCATCACCTATGGCTTTGGTTCAACTTCACAAATCGTCGACGTCTTCGAGGATGCTATCATCTCAATGGTTGACGTTAGACTGAGCGACGAATCCTGGGTAGGCCCTATCACCGCTGAGTATTACTATCATCCCAAGAACTGGCTCGGCGTGGGCGGTATCTTGGGCTACGGCCGAATGTCGCAGGATGTGTACCTCAACGGCAAGCACAATGGCAAGGATGGCGATCTGAAGAACAGCTACCTGACGCTGATGCCCGCCGTGAAATTCGACTATGTGCGCACAAAGCATTTCGGCATGTACTCGAAGCTGGCCTTTGGTGCCACGCTTCGCACAGAGAAGGTTGATTACAATGACGATAAAGACCTCAAGGACTTTAACGAATCAGAGTTCCATATCAACTGGCAAGTGTCGCTTCTGGGCTTAGAGGCAGGCGGCCAGACCCTTCGCGGCTTCATGGAGCTGGGTATGGGAGAGCAGGGCATCTACGTTTTAGGTGTGAAGTATAGGTTCTAAAGCGGTAGCTATTTCCTTCCATAACGCATTCTGAGCCTCCATAGGCAAGGTGCCGTCTGAAAATCAGTGAGAATCCGTGTCCTTTCGTTGCGCTAAATTGCAACAAAATGACACGGATTCTCACATTTTTATTCTCACATCTCATCTATATATCGCCACCGCTCCCCTGCATCTATAAGGGGCGGGAAGACTGCGGCAACAAATTCTTCACTCTTCATTCTTCACTTATCACGCGGCAGCAAATTCTTCATTCTTCACTCTTCATTCTTCATTTAAAAAGCAAGAAAGCGGGGCACACCGTTGTGGTGCACCCCGCTGACATTTGCTTGAGGATAGCTTCTGCGAAGCTTACTTCACGATGACCTTCTGGCCTTCGATGATGTAGGCGCCACGGAGGCCCTCGATGCTGGTAGCCTGGCTGCGCACCAGCTTACCGTCGAGCGTGTAGATGTCGGCAGGCTTCTTGGTGCTGACGAGGCTCTCGATAGCTGTGAACTGTCCAGCGTTGCTGAAGATGAACACCACGGGCTTCGACTCGGCACCGTTAGGATAGACGGCGCTGACAGCGAAGACGCTGCTGGTGCTGGCACCCTCCAGCTCGATGCTGGTCTCGGTAGTGCTCTCGGCCACCTCGCCATCAACCCACACGTTGTAGTTGGCCACATCACCGCCACCAGCAGTGTAGGTGATTTCGCCCACCAAGAATGCCATAGCTGCATCGCCGTTGGTATTGTTGCGGATAGCAAAGTAGGTCGTGCCTTCGGGCAGGTCGTAGCTCACCTGCTTCCAACCAGCCTGGGTGAGCGTCTCGCCACCCACCTTAGTGAAGTCGGAAAGGGTATTGCCACTGGTAGAAGCATACACCTCATAGTCGGTTGGTCCATACTGGACGCTCAAAGCGCTCACGTAGAACGTGATGGTCTGTGCCACACCAGGCAGAGCGGGCGAAATGAGCCAGTCGTCGTTGTCGGGATAGCTCTCGCCTACGAGGTTGTAGCCCGAGAGGAGATAGGTCTCGTCGAGCGTGCCATTAGGACCATTGAATTCGGGATTGGTGATGCCCATTTCAGACGGGCGCATCACGAGGAATGCTGAAGTTTGTCCGTCGGAAGCCACAGCATAGCCGTTGAACAAGGTGCCCTTCGTAACACCATTGGCATTGATGGCAGTCCACTCACCAAAGTCGCTGATGTTATTAGCTGCGAGGTCGGCAAAGTCTTCAACCACTTCTTCGGTGGCGTTGGCGGGAGCATCCCAAGTGAGCTTCACGCCGTTGTCGGTCTTCTCACCCTTCAGGTTCTCAGGAGCAGCAGCGGTGCTCTGCTTCACGGTGCACACGGTCTCAGCCACGTTGTCGTCGAGGTCGAGGTCGTTATCGAACTCCACTTCAGCACGCAGTGCGATGTCGCCGGGCTCGTCGAAGATGGAGGTCTCGATTTCCTTCAGCACGGTGAGGGTCTCGTAGGAGACGAGTGGCTCGGTGACTTCCTCTTTGAGGATTTCCTCTTCATTGGCAAAGAGCTTCACGGTGAAGTTCTTGGCAGGCTTCTCACCGATGTTGCGGACGGCGATGGCCACCTCTGCGTTCTGTCCGGCCATCACGCTCTTCGGAGCGTCGATAGTGGCAGCGAGGTTGTACTCAAGGAGGTCGGAAATCTTCAGGGCGTCAATCCAGATGCTGCCCTCGGCCTCGAACTCTTCGCAGAGCGCCACCTTGATGAAGGGCTCTTCGGTATAGTCGGCCAGCGACACCTTCACGGCCTGGAAATCGTCGATAGGAGCAACGGTCTTCACCAGCTTCTCCTTTCCGTCGGGAGTGATCACCTTCACCTGGAAGCGGTTCTTCTTCGAACCCGTGCCCTTCACGTTGATGACCAGCGTGGGATTACCCTCGCGCATGGCAATCTTGCCGCTCTCGAGCCTGATAAAGCCTTCGCCATAGCCGTTGATCTGAAGGCTGTTGCCATCGCCATCAGCACTTTCCTCATTGCTGATGCCACCGTCTACGCCATTGAAGTCGATGATCCAATTGTCGAGGCTGGTGAAGCCATTTTCGATAGGCATCTGATCGGGAGCGCCCACGTAGAACTCAGCATTAACGCCATAGCTCTCACCCATTTCGTTTTTAGTCGTGACGCACAGATATTCCAGATGTTGAGCCACGGTGTTGTCGTAGGTGACAACTGCCATAGTCTCGTCGGTGGTGGCAACAATATCGTCCATAACGATGAAGTCTCCCCATCCAGGAATGCTTTCTATGTGTGCAGTATAAACATTGTATTCAAGACCATCTTTGTCGATGATACCACCGTTGGCACCAACAGCAGGAGCATCCCAATTGAGCACCACGCCCATGACACTTTCAGCTACCTTCAGATTTGCAACATCTGCGGGTACATCAAGACCAATGTAAGCCGACACAGCGTCGCTCTTCTCACCACGGTTACCATCAGCATTGTAAGGAATGGCCTGATACTTATGAGTACCTACAACATTGTAGTCGACAAAGACCTTCGTTGCTTCGGGCTGGACGTTCTCCCATGTTTGGACAATCTTGCCATCGCGATAGACCACCAGCTTGGCAATGTTGCTGAGTGTGGAGCCATCGGCAGCGAGGCGAGGAGCGGTAACGGTGACCACAGCCTTGTGTGCTCCGTAAGGATCGGGCTGAACAGCCAGCTTGGGAGCAGCGGGAGCGGTGACATCAAGACCGGCCTCGATGGTGATAGAGCGAACTTTAAGGTTGTACATGTCGGCATCGCTGATGGCATGAACGGCAAAGAAGTAGTTGCCATCCTCCTCAACAGTAATCTCCTGCTCGTAATCAGCAAAATCGTTGGTGTCGAGGACGGTCTCACCAATCACTTGCTTCGTCAGACCTTCCATGGTAGCCTCATTGCCCATGAGCACCTCGAAGCGCTCGGGATATTTAGAGCTACCAGCGGCATTAATGATGAAATTGTAGGGCTTGCCAGCCTGGAGGGCGACAGGCATGGTGACGAGATAGTCGTCGGCACTATTTGAGGGGTTGTAGCCATAGTAAGCACCATTGCTGGCACTCCAACCCCACGTCGAACCGTCTTCGTTGGCGTCGATGACACTGAAGATTTCAAAGATGGAAGGATTGGTGAAGTCAGCAGTGAAGGGCACCTGAATGATGGCGCTGATGAACTCAGCAACCTCTGCGCTCTTGACACCTTCGCCAAATTCATTGGCAGCAACTGCCTGATAGATGTGGGTGCCGAGTGACACCGTCTCGTCTTTGTAGACTTCCTTAGTGCCAGGAGCAACATCCTCGAACACTTTGAGGATTTCACCGTCGCGGAACAGCGTCACTGTCAGGTTTTCGGTGAGGGGATCACCGTCGATGTTGGTGGCGGGAGCGGTGAAGGTGATGGTGGCAGCAGCTGTCACGCCATCCGACTCAACGCTGAGGTCGGTGATGGTTGCAGGAGCAAGCGAATTGATACCTTCGTTCACCAAGAAATTGTCGACATTAAGATAGTATTCATCGTAGTCGCTGATGGCGTGAATACCAAAGTGGTAGTAGCCTGTCTCTTCCACTGTGAACAACATATTCTCCACTGCCTGGGGTTCAATCCACGTGATGTCGGTGGCCTCGATGATGGTCTGGGTCATGGCCGAAGCAGCGGCCTTCACGCCCATCATCACTTCAAGGCGCTCAGGAAAGCTGGCTCCTTGAGCCCATGCGTCGATGGCAAAGTGGTAGTTAACACCAGCTTCGAGCTTGATGGCGGGCGAGAAGAGCCAGTCGTTAGCATCGTTGTTGGAGTTCCATTTATACCGGTAGTAAGAGTTGTCGGTACCTTCAGCTACATCCCAAGTAGAGCCGTCCCCGTTGGAGTCGACGATGCCAAAGGCACTCTGCTCTTCCTCGGTGTCGAAACCATTGGCATAGGGAATCTCGTCGATGGGAGCGCCAGTCTCAGCCACTTCCTCCACATCGCTCGGACCCTTCAGGGTGACGTCGCTATACCACGACAGATAGTAGATTCTGTCGGTGGCAGCATTGGCCAGCACATCGTTGAGGGCAACCAGCTTGTTGGCCTCAGCGTCGTATGTCATCATGAAGTCACCCAAGACGTAGCCATCTTCCACCTCGTCGTAGGTGGCGCCAACCAGCCAAATGTCATAGGTGCCATAGGCGCCAAGATACTGGAATGCGGGGAAGTTGTAGATGTTGCCATCCTTCGTACCCTTAATCCAAGTATTGGGGAAGTCGCCGAACAATCCCTGCACATAGACATTGTCGCCATCGAAGCCGACGTTGCACTTGCCACTAACAGGCGAAGCACCATTCTCGCTTTGGGCCATTGCATTCATTCTGAACTCTACAGTCTCCAGGCCATCGGGAATCGTCACTTCCTCAGGAGCCACATAGTCGGGATCGTAGGTGAACACGGTTTCGTAGTCGCCCCAGCCCGAGAAGGTGTTGTCGTCAGTATAGACGAGTGCCACGAAGTTGCCGCCTTCTTCTGGGTCGCCAGTGCCTTCGAGAGTGATGTTGCCTTCAGCGTCGACGGTGAGCGTGACATTGTCGGCATCTACTTCTACGAATGCGTCGTCAGCTTCGTTGTAGGAGCATACGCCAAGGCGCAGGCCATAACCATAAGTAGGCATGAAGTAAACCACCTGATTCATGGGGATGGTGATGGTATTGCCTTCAATGGTGCCCTTCACCCAAGTGCCAACACCGGCAAAGCAGATGAAGTCTTTGATGTAGACTTCGCCATCGGCTGTCTCCACCATCGTGGTGACGCCTTCCTGAGCGTCAATGTAGAGCTGCCGATTAGAAACATAGAAGCCATAGCCCGAACGGTTGTAGTACTTTTTCTCGCCTTGTGCGGGAGAAGTGATAATGCCGTACTCGTCAATGGTTTCACCAGTCTTGCGCATGTCCAGGTCTTTGGCCTGATAGAATACGGGTGCATGGTTCGTGCTGAAGGCCATGCTTGAAGCATTTCCATTAAGCTTCCATGTCAGGCCCTTTGGAGCACTTGCGGGCTTTTCATCGCGCTGCTTCTCGAGGTCAGCAGCAGCAGCGGCCTTCTTCTGCAGGTCAGGAGAAAGGAGGTCGACAATGTCCTGCGATGTCCGGACAATCTGCTTGACGTACGTGGCTGCGATTCTTTGGGCGTTTGGTGTAGCCTTCCGAATCTGCTGAGCCTGTGCGGGTACTCCCAGCAGCACCACTGCCAGGGCACCTAAAAGAAACGAAGTGATTCTTTTACTCATAATGTTAATAAATTGGTTAATATTAAAATGATTTATCGTATGTACATTTTACGGCATAATCGGCTGCAAAGTTAACTAATTTATTTCTAACTTGCAAGAAAAAATAACATTTTGTTGCTAAATCTTAAAATTTTCCGTTTTTCCCTTTGGCCTTTGGGCGGAAAAGCGTATTTTTGCATTATCAACGCGCGAACAATAGATAGACCATGCATCCACTCGAAAAGTTTCGTTTTTGCCCTGTCTGCGGCAGCGCAGACTTCGCAGTAAACAATGTGAAGAGCAAACATTGTGCCCATTGCGGCTTCACCTATTATGCCAACCCCTCGTCGGCGACGGCGGCTTTCATCCTGCGCCCCGACGGCTGTCTTTTAGTGGCTCGCCGAGGCAAAGAACCTGCTCGCGGCACCCTCGACCTGCCCGGCGGCTTCGTCGACATGTACGAGACGACTGAGGAAGGCATGCGCCGCGAAATCATGGAGGAGACGGGGCTGGTGGTAGGGCCGCTGCATTATCTGTTCAGCTTGCCCAACCTCTACGAATATAGTGGCATGACCATCCACACCATCGACATGTTTTATCGCACAGAAGTGCCACAGGATGCCCAGCCTCATGCCGACGACGACGCTGCTGAGCTGATGTGGCTGCCAAAAGAAAAAGTGCAGCCCGAACTATTCGGACTGCACAGTGTTCGCAAGGCGGTGGAACGCTTCCTCGCCAATGGCGATTGAATGATACAGACCCCCTTCTCCGATGGAGCGAGCGTGGCTTGGAAAAATTCCACGCCCTGGAACAAAAATTTGGCGTTGACTTTTTCGAAAAAGTCAACGCCAAATTTTTGCGTGGAGCACGCCCTTCTATTTCAACCGTTTATTTGGTCATAGAAAGTGATGTCTATTCATGCTTTTTGGGGGTCGATAGATGTTGTTGCTTACATGTAGCCCAGCCAGCGCAGGATGTCGTTCAGGTTGGCCACCACCATGAGGAGGATGAGGATGCCGAAGCCCACGTATTCGGCTCGTATCATAAACTTCTCGGAAGGCTTGCGCCCCGTGAGCATCTCGTAGAGCAGGAACAGCACATGACCTCCGTCGAGTGCGGGGATGGGCAGGATGTTCATGAAGGCGAGGATGATGCTGAGGAAGGCGGTCATCTCCCAGAAGCGGTGCCAGTCCCACATCTCGGGGAAGAGGCTTCCGATGGCTCCGAAGCCGCCCAGCGACTTGGCACCCTCGCTGGTGAAGACGTACTGCATGTCGCTGACATAGCCCGACAGCTTGTGCCATCCGTAGCTGATGCCGGCGGGTATGCTCTCCCAGAAGCCATACTTGAAGGTCTTAGGTTCGTACTTCGACAGGGTGACAAAGCCCAGCTTGAGGTCGCTGCTCAAAGTGACTTGGACGGTGTCAGCCCGCCCAACGGTCCCCGAAGCCCCCCCTACGGCCCCCGAGGGGGCTTCTATAGTTTTAGTGGCTTCAGACTGCGGGTCTATAGTAGCCCCCTCGGGGGCTGAAGGGGGGGCTTGGGGGGCTTCTTTTTGTGCCCTCCAAATCACCAATTCCACTGTGCGCACTTTCAGGCTGTCGGCAGGTGTCTTTGCCGTGGCCAGTACGTCGCTCAGCTTATCTATCTCGTCGGTGAACTCGTTGTAGCTGCCAATGGCCTTCTTGTTGATGGCCAGGATGCTGTCGCCCTTCTGCAAGCCAATCTTTGCGGCGGCGGTGCCCGGAACAACGCTGTCGACCAAGGCGGGCAACAGCGGACGCATGAACATGGGCGTGGCCTTGAACATGTTGAGCAGGTTCAGGTCGGTGCCGTCGGGGATGTTGATGGTGACGGGCTGCCCCTGTCGCAGCACGTTCACTTGGCGGGCCTTCGACACTTCGCGGAAGAGGTCGTCGTCAAACTTCTTCAGTTCGCCTCGGTCGGTGGAGAGCAGAATGTCGCCGTCTTGGAATCCCAGCGCCTTGGCCTCTTGGTTGAAGCGCATGCCATCGGTCATCTCGCTCACGGGAACGTAGGTCTCGCCCCAATGATACAGAATCATCGAGTAGATGAACAAGGCGAGCAGGAAGTTCACCAGCACGCCGCCAATCATGATGAGCAGTCGCTGCCATGTGGGCTTGGTGCGGAACTCCCAGGGGTGCGTCTCCTCCGACAGCTTCTGGTTGGTCTCGTCGATCATGCCGTCGATGGCGCAGTAGCCGCCCAAGGGCAGCCAGCCCAAGCCATACTCCGTGCCTACGTACTCTTTTTCCGGTTTCTCTGGCTTTTCTGGCTTTTCCAGTTTTTCTGGAGATTCCGGAGATTCCGGCTTTTCCGGGGTCTTCGTGGGCACCACTTCGGGCTTCAGGTGCAGCAGTCGGCGCACCCAGGTGTCGTAGGTGCTGAGGATGTGGAACTTGGGATTAAAGAAGAGGTAGAACTTGGTGACGCGCACCTTGAACAACTTGGCGAAGGTGAAATGGCCCAGCTCGTGCAGCAGCACCAGCAATGAGATGGCCATGAGAAACTGTAACAATCTGATGAGGAATACTTCCATTTTTGGGGGAGTTAAAGGGAGTTAGGGGGAGTTAAAGGACGATAGTTTTGTTAAGGAGTTCAGCGGCGATACGCCTTGCCTCGGCGTCGGTCTGCACGTAGACATCGTAGTCGGGGCTGGCTGAGAAATTGGCGCGCTGCATGGTTTGGGCGATGATGTCGGCCATCTGCGGGAAAGAGCAGCGGTCTTCGAGGAAGGCGCGGTTGACGATTTCGTTGGCGGCGTTGACGATGCAGGGCATGTTGCCTCCCTGCTTGATGGCCTCGAAGGCCAGGGCCAGACAGCGGAACTTCTGCAGGTCGGGGCGGAAGAACTCCAGCTTCTGAGCCTTGAAGAGGTCGAGGCGCTCGCTGTGGAGCGTCAGGCGTTGTGGGAACGACAGGGCGTACTGGATGGGCAAGCGCATGTCAGGCACGCCCAGCTGAGCTTTCACCGAGCCGTCGTGGAACTGCACGGCGCTATGGACGATGCTCTGCGGGTGCACCAGCACCTCAATCTGGCTGGCATCGACGCCGAAGAGCCACTTGGCCTCGATGACCTCGAAGCCCTTGTTCATCATCGTGGCGCTGTCGATGGTGATTTTGGCCCCCATGTCCCATGTGGGATGGCGCAGCGCGTCGGCCTTCGTCACGGTGGCCAGCTGCTCCTGCGGCATCAGGCGGAAGGGGCCTCCGCTGGCGGTGAGCAGAATCTTCTCGATGGGGTTGTCGCCCTCGCCCACCAAGCTCTGGAAGATGGCGGAGTGCTCGCTGTCGACGGGCAGGATGGGCACGTGATATTGCTGCGCCAGCTGCAGGATGAGCTCGCCCGCCACCACCAGCGTCTCCTTGTTGGCCAGCGCGATGGCCTTGCGAGCCTTGATGGCGTGGATGGTGGGGCTGAGGCCGGCGAAGCCCACCATGGCGGTGAGCACCATGTCGATGGGGTCGGCCTCCACGATTTCGTCGAGGGCGCGTGCGCCGGCATACACCTTCACATCGGGCAGGTCGGCCATCAGGCTTTTCAGCTCGTCGTAGCGCTCCTCGTTGGCGATGACCACGGCGGCGGGCTTGAACTTGTGGGCCTGCTCGGCCAGTAGCTGCACGCGGTTGTTGGCCGTGAGGCAGTATACTTCGTAGAGGTCGCTGTGCTCCTCGATGACCTGCAGGGCCTGCGTGCCGATGCTCCCGGTGGAACCCAATATGGCTATTTGTCGTTTCTTCATAAGTTGAGCAGCCCTTCGGGCAGGGCCATATATATTTGTTTGTTCTCTTGGTCAATGTTGGTGATGAGTTCTTCGGCGGCGGGGATGAGGGTTCCGTCTTCCAGTTCGAAGAGGATGTTCTGCGTGCTGTCGTCGACGGCTGCGATGCGCCCCACGGTGTGGGCGGTGGTTGCTTCGACCAAGTCGAAGCCTACGAAGAAGGCCCAGGTGAGGTCTTCGTCGTTGTCGTCGGCCATCCGCCGCAGGAAGAAGACGTCGCAGTTGGTGAGCTGGCGTGCCTGCTCCACGGTGTCCACGTCCTCGAACTTGATGAGGGCGGTGGTGTCGGTGCGGAAGCGGTACTCCTCCATGTAGAAGGGCACGAGGATGCCGTCGACGCGGAGCACCAGGAACTCGGCGTCGACGCGGTCGAACACGTCGTCGTCGACTTGCATGGTGATTTCGCCTTTCACGCCGTGGGGTTTGCCTAAGCGGCCAATGCGGAATACTTCTTCTGCTTTTATCATTCTTTTCTCTCTCTCCGGTTTTTCTGGATTTTCCAGAGTTTCTGGATTTCCTGGAATTTCCGGAGATTCCAGACTATCCAGATTATCTGGGAGCTCCGGCTTTAGGTCATGCGGGTGATGCTGGCGCCGAGGGCGTTGAGGCGGGCTTCGATGTCCTGGTAGCCGCGGTCGATTTGCTCGATGTTGTCGATGCGGCTGACGCCACGGGCGCTGAGGGCGGCGATGAGCAGGGCTATGCCAGCACGGATGTCGGGGCTCGACATGCGCCCGCCACGCAGTTGCAACTTGCGGTCGTGGCCCACGACGACGGCGCGGTGGGGGTCGCAGAGGATGATTTGCGCACCCATATCGATGAGCTTGTCGACGAAGAACAGGCGGCTCTCGAACATCTTCTGATGGAAGAGCACGCTGCCGCGCGCCTGGGTGGCCACGGTGATGAGCACGCTCAGCAGGTCGGGCGTCAGGCCGGGCCAAGGGGCATCGGCCAGGGTCATGATGGTGCCGTCGATGAACGACTGAATCTCGTAGTGGCGCATGTGGGGTATGAAGAGGTCGTCGCCCTCTTCTTTCACTCTGATGCCCATGCGCCTGAAGGTGCTGGGGATGATGCCCAGGTTCTTGAGCGACACGTCCTTGATGCGTATGCCATTGCCCACCATGGCGGCCATGCCGATGAACGACCCCACCTCGATCATGTCGGGCAGGATGCGGTGTGTGGTGCCGTGGAGTCGGCCCACGCCCTGGATGGTGAGCAGGTTCGAGGCGATGCCCCTGATGCGCGCTCCCATGTTGTTGAGCATGTGGCAGAGCTGTTGCACGTAGGGCTCGCAGGCGGCGTTGTAGATGGTGGTGGTGCCTCGCGCCAGCACGGCGGCCATCACGATGTTGGCCGTGCCGGTGACGCTGGCCTCGTCGAGCAGCATGTAGCTGCCCTTGAGCTGGTGACCCGAGAGCTCGTAGACATCGCGCTCGGGCACGTGGTTGAAGTGTGCGCCCAGGCGCTCAAAGCCCAGGAAGTGGGTGTCTAATCGGCGGCGCCCAATCTTGTCGCCCCCCGGTTTGGCAATCACCGCCTTCCCCATGCGGGCCAGCAGCGGGCCAATCATCATCACCGAGCCACGCAGCTGGGCGCATTTTTGCACGAATTCATCGCTCTGCAGGTAGGACATGTTGATGTCGTCGGCCTGGAAGGTGAAGGTGCCGGAAGCTCCCCCTACGGTTCCCAAGGGGGCTTCTATCGTTTTGCCATTGGGAGACGAAAGGGCTTTAACTTTCACCCCGATGTCCTTGAGGAGCTGTATGAGGTTGTTTACATCGCGTATGTTGGGGATGTTGCTGATGGTGACGGGCTCGCTGGTGAGCAGCGTGGCACAGATGACCTGCAGGGCTTCGTTCTTGGCGCCCTGCGGCACGATGGTTCCACTAAGCGGATGACCGCCCTCGATGATGAATGATGCCATTCTGTCTTGTTGTCGCGTTATTTCGTCAATTCACCGCCACCACTTACTTCTTTTTCTTTCCCTTTTTGCCTGTTGTGGGCATCTCGTCGTATGGCACGAAAGGCTCGAAGACGAATCTGTTGAGGTCGAGCTGTATCTTGCCGTCGGTGTAGTGTGCCAAGTCGTCGGCCACCTTCTCGTCGTCGATGGAGCCGTGCCCCCACACCACCAGGTCGCGCTTCATCTGGTTGGCGGTGTGGCGTGTCAGCTCGTCGCGCTCTGGCCCTGCGGGCATCTCCTTCAGGCGCTCCCACAGCTCTTCCACCAGCCGGCCATAGTGGCGCAGTCGTATGCTGGTGTCGGGCCGTGGCATGGGTTGTGGCTTGGTGAGTATTCGCTCTGCCTGACTCACGTCGAAGGGCCAGTCGATGTCGAGCTGCTTGCCGCTCATCAGGTAGAGATGGTCCCACAGCGTCTGCTGGTAGTTGGAGTTGTCGCGAATCTGTGGCACCTTCGTCTCCATCAGCTTCACGATGGTCTTGGCGCAACGCAGCCGCTCCTCGCGCGAAGGCAGGCTCACGGCGTGGTCGATCATCTTCTGTATCTCGCGCCCATATTCAGGCAACAGCAATGCTTGGCGCTGGGTGTTGTAGTCTAATCCTTGTATATTCACCTTATTTATTATTGCGGTTTAACGGTTTAACGATTTAGCGGAATAACGATATCACGTTATAACGGGATAACGGCATGGCGATTTATTGCTGGTTCAGCAGGTTGCGCGGCATCTTCGCCACGAAATCCTTCAGATAGAACGGCTCATAGTAGGCCACGTCCTCGGTTTGCCCGTTCAGCAGTCGGCGCTCTGCCAATGGCTGCATCCACTTGGCCAGCGGCTCTATGCCTTCCACGAGGTGCGCGTTGGGATGGCCTATGGCCTCCATGCACTTGGCGGCTCCGTTGCCGAGGAAATAGACGGGCCTCTGGTCGAGCCATTGGCGATAGGTGTCGGCCTCCACCACGTCGGCCTGTATGGGTCGCACGGGTCGGAGGGCACGGTCGTAGAGTGCTGCATATACCTCCATGCGCCGAGCGTCGAGCATGGGGCATAGCAAGGCGTCGTCGGGCAGCTCGTCGCGCAGCAGCAGGGGCACGCAGAGCAGCTCGAGCGTTGGCACGCTGATGAGCTTCAGCCCTCGTCCGCAGCAGATGCCCTTGGCCATCGACACGCCGATGCGCAGCCCCGTGTAGGAGCCTGGCCCTCCGCTGACGGCTACTGCGTCGAAGGGTATGGCATGGCTGTCGGTGAACGACATGGCCTCGTCGACCATCGTTGCCAGTCGCTCGGCGCTGGTGCCTTTGCGCTCGGCCCGTTGTTCATCGTGGAAAATCACCTGTGAGTCGTCGCTCACGGCCACCGAGCACACATCGGTGCTGGTTTCTATGTGCAGAATGCAAGACATGCTTTCGTTGCTTTGTTCACATAATGGGGTGCAAAGTTACGAAGAAAGCGGCGAAACACCAAATTAATTTGCACTTTTAGCTTACTTTCACGCTCAGTGGCGAGGGTTGTCGCCGGCGAGAAGGCCGGCGCACGACGGCTCGCCGCTGATGAGACGGGCGGCGCACTGCGGCAGAAAGAGCGGCTGGAAAGCCCCTGCGGGAGCCTTCCAGCCGCTCAGGGTGTAGATGCCATCGGCGCTATTGGAACTGGAAGTCGAGCATGGTGCCCAGCGACTTGCCTTTCTCCTCGGAGTAGAAGGCGAAGAAGAGGGCGTGCTTGCCGGTGAACTTGCCCAGGTTGGGCAGGTCTGCCACCAGCTCGGTGGGCTCCTGCGGCATGTCGGCCTGCAGGTCGATGAAGGCGAGGATGTAGCCACCCTGCGATGTCCAAGGCCTGTCGAGCAGCACGGTGATGGTTCCGTTGATGCCGCCAGGGATGAAGTTCAGCAGCAGCTTCGCGTCGGTACGGCCCTGCGTAGCCGAGAAGTTGAAGTACTTGTATCCTACGATGGAACTGTCGGTATTGTTCACCACGGCGTTGGTGTTGTTGCGCAGGGCGTAGGGTGCCTCAAAGCGGTCGTCGGTGCCATAGCCCCTGTCGACGTAGGAGCCGAAGAAGGTGTTGTTGGGCCATTCGTGGATGGCCACCTTCGGCCCGGTGTACCAGCAGGCCAGTCCGGCCGAGTGGCGCTCCATGGGGTCGAGGCCATCGAGTGCGAAGCCCTCCGAGTTGTATTCGCCCTCCGAGATGGAGACCTTGCCGCCGGGGCCTTCCTCCACGTCGACGGTGATGGGTGCCACCATGGCCTGGCGGGCATACTCGTCGGTGCCCGTCTGGCGGTGATAGAACACATACCATTGTGAGCCCACCTGGCAGATGCTGCCGTGGGTGTTGCCGTCGGGGGTGGCCGAGGCGATGACCTCGCCCTGCTCGTTCACCTCGCGTGCACGACCGTCGATGATGGTTCCGCCATAGGTCCACGGGCCCAGCGGGTGGTCGCTGTAGGCATAGGCCAGGGTGTAGTTGGATGTGGGCAGCCCAAACTCGCCATCGGCGGTGAAACGGCTGTAGATGAACACATACTTGTCTTTGATTTTGCGGATGGACGACGCCTCGAAGAAGCGGAAGACGCCCTTCTGCTCATGGCCGCTGATCATGTCCTCCACCACCTTGGTGCCGGGCTTCACGGTAGCCATGGTGGCGGGGTCGAGCTCGGCGGCATAGGAGCGGCCGAAGCCCCAATAGCCATAGACGCGGCCATCGTCGTCGACGAAGACGGCGGGGTCGAAGGCCAGCACGCCATCGGTGGCAAAGGGGTTCTCCTTGCTCCAGTTGCACACCTCAAAAGGTCCGTCGGGCCTGCTGCTCTTGGCCACGAGACCGTTGCGCCCGCCGTGCTGGTCGTTGGGGTACAGGTAGTAGGTCTTCGTGCCGTCGGGGGCCGTGGCGAGGGTCACATCGGGTGCGAAGAGCACGTCGGCCTGGCCGTCGCTGTTCACGGGGTCGCCATTGGCATTCTTGTCGACACGGAGGATGACGCCGTCGTAGCGCCAGCGGTTGAGGCTGTCGACGCTGGCCGACCACACCACCTGGTCGCGCCCGCAATAGGCGGTGAGCAGGTTGTCGTGCGAGCCATAGACGTAGACGCGATACTTGCCCGGGTTGTCGGGGTCCTCAAACACGTAAGGCTCGCCATCGGGGATGTGCTCCCAGAGAGGCATATAGGGGTTTCCCACGGTGTTGAGCGTGGCGTTGGCCTCGTCCCGTGCCGTGGCGGCTTTCTTGTCGGCACACGAGGCGGCCATCAGCATGCCGCCGGCAGCTGCTATCATCAGAAAGAATGTTTTTGTATTCATGATGTAAAGAAAGAAGTGCCCACTCGCCTTGTGCGTGAAGGGAGAGCGGGCTGGGTTGGTGATGATGTGTTTATAAGGCGTATTCGAACATGACCATCGAGTAAGGTGCGAGCTCGCACTTGAACTTCTTCTGCGCCTTCAGCTGCTCCTTCTGCGGGGCGATGGGCTGCTGGTCGAAGTTGTTCTCGTCGTTGGGCTGTCCTGCCAGCACGGTCTTGGTGGCCGTCTTCTTCAGCGGGAATCGGCCCAGGTTCACGTTGGCCGTCTTCGGCTGGTCGCTGGCGTTCACCATCTTCACATAGAGTCGGCGCGTCTTCACGTTGAGGATGACCGACTGTCCGTAGTGGCTGTTCTCCACGGGCTGGCACACGCCGGCGGCATCGCCCTCGAAGCTGACGCAGTCGCCATAGTAGTACTGTCCGCTGCTCTGGCCAAACAGTTGCTGCACGTAGTAGCTGCAGGTGAGGAAGGGGCGCTCGTTGTCGAAGTAGATGAGGTCGGGGTTCCAGTTGGTGGCGTTCTTGCGGGCGAAGAGAGGGGCGTAGCTGGTCATGCAGACGATGTCGCCGTTGCGCTCCACATGCAGCAGGTAGAGGCCCTCGGCCAGTGCGTCGATGAGCTTCTTGTCCTTGGCGGCATACTCGCCCAGATACACCTTCGTCTTGCGGTCGCGTGGATAGCTGTCATACTGTCGCTTGTTCAGGAAGTAGGTGTTCGGCTCGTAGTAGTGCTCGTCGATGATGGGCATCTGCAGCTCCTCAGCCAGCTTCCATCCGTTCTCGAAGTCAGGATTCTGCGGGTGGGAGCCAGGGCCGGCCGTTCCCACGATGACAATGTTGGGATACTTCTCGCGTACTTTATTATATATATAGCGGAAACGCTCGCAGAACTCGGGCGAAATCTTCTCCTCGTTGCCCAGTCCTAAGTATTTCAGGTTGAAGGGAGCGGGGTGGCCGGCCTCGGCACGCATCTTGGCCCACTTCGACTTGGCGGGGTCGCCGTTGGCCCACTCAATGAGGTCGAGGGCGTCCTGCACCCACATGTCCATCTCGTCCATGGGGCAGGCGTCCTGCGCTTGCTCCGGCCACATGTTCCAGCCGCCGTTGGCACCCTGGCAGTTCACGCCGCAGGGCAGGATGGGCACGGGCTCCATGCCGAGGTCCTCGCAGAACTGGAAGTACTCATAGTAGCCCAAGCCCATCGACTGGTGGTAGCCCCAGGTGTTCTTCAGCTGCAGGCGCTCGTGGCGCGGGCCGATGGTGTTCTTCCAGTGGTAGGTGTCCCAGAAGCCGTCGCCGCCGCCGTGCACCACACAGCCGCCGGGGAATCGCATGAACTTCGGCTTCAGGTCGGCCAGTGCCTGGGCCAGGTCCTTACGCAGGCCGTGACCCTTGTAGGTGTCCTGCGGCATGAGCGACACGTCGTCCAGGATGACGTCACCCTCGTTGAGCATCAGCAGCTGCAGGGCCGCATTCTTGCAGTCGGCAGTGGGCGTCAGCGTAGCCTTATGCTCGTGCAGGCGGTAGAAGCGGTTAGGCTGCTCAGGCTTTTGCCCCTCAGTAAACGCCACGTCGCGGATTACCTCAATGATGGTGTCGCACAGCAGCTTCGGATCGCGGCCCCAGCCCTGGGGCTCAACGAGTGCGATGCGCATCGTCATGGGCTTGTCGCCCCAGTTGACCATGCGCACGGAGAAGTCGTACTTCTCGCCCGCCTTCACCACGATGCCGTCGAAGCCGTCGTTTTGCAGGCCGAAGCCTTTCCAGCCTTTATAGTCCTTGAACTCCTTGACGCGCTCGGCGTGCAGCCGCATGCGGGTGTTCGACTGGTAGAACATCGTGGGGGCGGAACCAGGCATATTCATGGTCGTAGGCTGGATGTAGCCTAATGAGTGGCCCGGGCGGACAACCTTCCACGCCGTTGCGGGACCCCATCCGTCCTTCTCGTTGGGGTTGTACTCAAACGAGCCGTTCTGCACCAGCTCGGCGTAGAGGCCGCCGTCGGCCGACGACGAGATGTCCTCGAAGAAGATGCCGATAAGTTCGTCACTGATGGCCTTGCCGCCCTTCGGGGCCGACATGGGCCGCTGGGCGTTCATGCCCACGGTGGCTGCCGCCAGCAGGGCAGCCGTGATGATACGTTTTTTCATTTCTCTTTGTTTGCGGTTAGTTGTTGGAATGATGCCACAAAGGTAGTTAAAAAAAATGTGACATCAGCAGAAAAGGCGGCAAAAATGCAAAAAAAAAATGTTTCTAACCATGTTTCTACATTCATCATCACTTAAATTTCGGTTGGCAGCGGCCGCTGCCATCATTGGCGGCGTGCGCTGCCATCATTGGCAGCGGCCGCTGCCAATCATGTCCCCGCCCGCTGCCAACCGCGGTGCCTCCCGCTCCCTGTTTGGCGTGCGCCGCCGCTCCTGAATGCACCCCACAGATTACGCTTCGCGTCTTTCAAAAAACCAGATAAAACCAAATAAAACATGTTTTCGTACGGTTGAAAAGAAGCTTTCAGCGTCTGAAGTTTTCAAACAACGCCACCAATTTTCAACCGTCCTCCCTCCACCCTCCACCTTCAACCCTCCACTCATTTTATTTCCTGTTTTCTTTCAAGATGTCATTTCAACCGTCGAGAAGTTTCGGCAACCGTTATGGCAACGAACTGGTACACCCGAAAGCAAAAAAAGTACAGAGGCACAGAGCGTCTGCATGAGAACGTCTGTGCCTCTGTGGCTGCTATCGCTGGCTCTGGCGGTTAATGTCCTGTCAGGATGAGGTTCAAGATGGCCACGGCATCGCTGATGGTGATGCCCTCGACGCCATCGATGTCGGCATTTACCTCGACGAATAATTCAGGCGCGTTGCCCAGGATGTAGTCCACCACCGCCAACACGTCTTTGATGTCCAAGTCGGTGTCGCCGTTGGCGTCGCCGATCATCGAAGCATTGCAGTCGACAGTATGGGTGAAGTCGATGAAACCTTCACCGCTACCCTCGATGATGACATCACCATCATAGTACTTCACCACATAGGAGCACTGGTTTGAATAATAAGGGTCGTTTCTCCATACAAACTTTATCTCCCGGCCTTTGGGGACGTTAAGATAAAAAGTGTTGGTTTCCACTGCTCCAGTCCCCTGAATGCCATCACGGTTTTCGTTGGCGAATGTTCCTAAAAGGTTGCCACTTTTCACATCCACCACCTTGATGGCGTTGTTTTTCCAGCCGTCACCGAAGCTGTCGGTAAGCTCGAAGATGATTGTGCACCAAGAAGTGGTGAAACTGACAGGAGCCGCCCATTCACTTTGGCTGTCGTCGTCACACAAAGTGCAGACCTCGACACTATAGGAAGAATTCAGTTCAAGGCCTGTTAACGTGAAGCTGGGTGTATTATAGGCATAGTTGGTTCTTATGCGTCTGCCATCTCCGTCAAAAAGGGCCACTTTCCAAGTGTTGCCATCGCTCTGCCAACTCACCTGGGCAGTCGTGCCACCCATGTAGTCGACATCAACGTGTTTGGGCTTCATGCACGACGGCAGCTCACTTAAACCCAAACGGATACGGTTCTTTTCATACGTTTGAGTTCCGCTTTCAAGAAGATTGAGCGGGTCAAAGCTGGTATCATTATCTCTATTCTGGAGAGATTGCTGCTTGTCAGATGTGAAGACATAGAAATGTAGGCGGTTGTCCAATCTGATGCCCGTTTTATTGTTAACAAGGATGGCGATATTGTCCTCTCCGTCGTAGACAAAGGGGTGGTCGAGAGTGATGGTCGTCCAATCGTTGTTGGCAAATTCCACGGTGCCGCTAAAGACGAGGTCGTAAGTGGTGACGGGAATCCAGTTGCTTAGCTCATCTTGGTCGGTGCTGGTGATGTAGATGTCCAAGTCAACTACCGTGGCAGCCGAGTTGGCTTTGAAGAAATCGAGGCTCGTGATGGTTCCAGCCTGACCTATCTCGTCTTCAGTATAAATCTGCTGGCTTATACAGTATTTCCAATGGATAAAAGGCATGTAGTAACTCAGTTGAGTGCCTTGGCCTATGCAGACCTTGCCTTCGGGACACTCATCGTAGGTGCTAAAGCTGGAGGAATTATAGGCACTCTCGCTTCCTGCACCGCAAACGGCCTTCACCCTGATGTCGTAATCCGTAGCCGGGGCAAGTGTGCTCAACGTGCAGGTGCATTCGGTAAGGTCATCGACCACCGTCCAGCTGGCATCAGAAGTCTTCTTGTATTCAAACACATAATTCCCCGCTTGGCTTTCCCAGGTAAAGGTGGCACCATTGGACGTAATGTCGGAAACCGCAAAGTTCGACGGAGTGTCGCAACTATTAGGTGTGATGTCAAGCTTAATGTTGCAGTGGTATCTTTGATATTGATGGCCGTTATTGTTTTGAGAGTCGTCATAGAAATTGTTCATTTGGTCGTCCAAAGTAGGCTTTTTCGTATCACTAAAGTAGTAAATACAAACGTAATTGTTTGTCCACGTTTCGCGGAAATTATACTTCTTATCATTGCTATCATCGGGCTTGCCGTCTGTGGGGTCGTAGAGGCAGACGAGGAGGTTGCTGACGCCGTCGTACTCGAATGGCTGCGTAAGCTCGATGGTCACCCACCCTGCTCCGTCAGCCGAGAAGGTGCCTTCCCACACCATGTCGCTTGCGCTAATACTCTCCATGTAGTTAGGTATGGGGAATGCATTCCTGGTTACGTTCTTCATATACATCTGCACACCCGAAATGGAAAATGGATTTGATGACACATAATCAAACGCAATGGAATTGATGGTGCCGGCCGTCCCAATTTCAGCTGCCGTGTAAATCTGCTGGGTCAGCGAATAGTTTGTGCTCATGAAGAGGGGGAGCGTACCATTGACTTGGCTACTATTGCTATTGCCAATCTGTACCACGGTTGCCCGTGCTGCCGTGAGGAAGCAGAACAGGGCGAGGAGTGTCATTGCTGTCTTTTTCATCAATATTTTTGCTTTTTATTTGTCGTTTTCCTTTTAATTTCCAAAGCCGTTTGGGCGCTTGTGTAGAGACGCAACAATGTGACGTGTCTACAATTGGTTGCAAAGTTACGAAGAAAACGACGAAGTATGTCCATTCTCGCCTTAAATTGTGTTAAACGCCGCAAATGTTTGGCCATTTCTTAAATAATTCCTAACTTTGCAAGTGATAAACCTGACTGACATGATGACTGGTTTGCATCAAGCATGGATATGGTTAAGCCGCATAGGCCATTGTCGGGGGTTTGGCATACAATCGCCCACCGACTACCGCTTCGTGCGCTATGTGGTGAACGAGCATTGGCCGTATTATGCTTACGCCCAACTGGGGAAAGACGAGGACCGACTGCGCCGCAAGCTGGGGCGACTGTGTTTCAGGCTGGCCAACCATCTGCAACCCAAAGTGGTGGCCGACCTGACGGAGCTGTACGTCGAATACTTGGCGGCGGGGTGCAAAAGGGCCGACGTGACACACGCGCTGACGGACGACACCACATTCGTCATCGCCCCGCCAGCCGACAGCATGGGCGCGCTGCTGGCACGATGCGGCAACGGCACCACGCTCATGGTGGAAGACATTGGCCACCACGCCAGCGCCTGGCAGCAAGTGATGGACTGCAGCCGCGCCACGGTGACCTTCGACCTCTACTACTGCGGCATCGCATTCTTCGACCCACAACGCCAAAAGAAGAATTATATCGTCAATTTCTAACTCAATATCTTTTCTATGAAAATCATCAAAGTTTATACCCGACGCGGCGACAAGGGAATGACCGACTTGGTGGGCGGCGTGCGCATCAGCAAGACCGATGTGCGGTTAGAGGCTTATGGCACCGTGGATGAGCTGAGCTCACACCTGGGGCTGCTGGCTGCCATGATGCCCGACGGCGATGAGCTGCGCTCGCTGGTGATTCGCATACAGAACAACCTGTTCAACGTGTGCACCCATCTGGCCACCGACCAGAGCCAGACTCCCCTCTATCCCTCGGCACATCTGCCGGAAGGCGAGACCGAATATTTAGAGAAGTGCATCGACGATTTGAACGGTCGTCTGCCTGAGCGCCAGGGGTTCATTCTGCCCGGCGGCACCCCTGCTGCCGCCCAATGCCACGTGTGCCGCACGGTGTGCCGACGCGCGGAGCGCCGCATCGACGCACTCGCCGAGAAAGCCATCGTGGCCCCCGAAATCATGGGATATGTCAACCGCCTCAGTGACCTCCTCTTCGTCATGGCAAAGGTGATTAACCATAACGCAGGGCGAAGTGAGATTGTTTGGAAGTAACCCACCCCCAACCCCTCCCGTACGGGAGGGGAGCCTGTATAGTTTTGCTGTTGAAAAACTAATTAAGCCCCCCTCCCGTACGGGAGGGGTTGGGGGTGGGTGTCTTTATCTTCTCCCCCTAAAGAAATCGAGCATGAGCTGGCGGCACTCGTCCTCGAGGATGCCGCCGATGCAGGTGGCCTTGGGATGGAGGGCTTGAGGGGCGAAGCGGAGGAAGCCCCGCTTCTCGTCGCGGCAGCCATACACCACCTGCGACACCTGCGCCCAGCCCAGTGCGCCGGCACACATCACGCATGGCTCGACGGTGACGTAGAGCGTGCACTGTGGCAGGTATTTGCCACCCAGCAGACTGGTGGCCATGGTGATGGCTTGCATCTCGGCATGGGCGGTGGGGTCGGTGAGCGTCTCGGTGAGGTTGTGGGCGCGCGCCACCACACGGTTTTGGCACACCACCACGGCCCCGATAGGGACTTCGCCTTCGGCCAGCGCCTGGCGGGCTTCGTCGAGCGCCAGTCGCATGTAGCGCTCATGCTGATTTGTGTCGTCCATTAGTATTCTTATTTAAGTTCCGCCTATCCTTTGGAGTTTAGGAGTGTAGGAGTTTGGGAGTGTAGACGATAGTCTTTGCACACCATGCAGCGAGCAAAACTAACGTCCAAACTTCTAAACTCCTAAACTCCCAAACTCCTTAGACATGCGCAAACTTGAGTCATTCTTTATCGTAGGAGTCAATCATATAGTTCTCTCAGCACGCTGAGCGACCGCAGCTCAGGAAAAGCGGGCAGGTGCAGCTCGTAGTAGTGCAGCAGCGTCTGCAGAATCTGCAACCGCTCCTGCCGGCTCAGACGGAAGAGGTGCATCGTGGGGTAGTCCATGCGCATGAGCTGGCGCACGGTGGTGGCGGCTATCCTGTCGTCGCGCCGCTGGCCGAAGGTGCCCTCGCTCAGGTCGAAGTAGTCGCCCTCGCTCTCCATGTTGGGATAGAAACCCAGGAAGCGCGCCATGCGCATGAGGAGCACCAAGTGGAAGTTGGCAAAGGACTCGATGGCGGCATCGAGCCACTCGATGCTCGACCTCACATAGTCGAAGAGGGGCACATTGCGCTGCTCACCCTTCAGGGCATGATAAAGAAACTCCGACACGAAGAGGCCTATCGACAGCTTCTTCGCATCGGAGAACAAAGAGGGCAGTGGTGTGAGCAGCGTGGCTTCGCGCACCTTTTGCAGCTGCGCTTGGGGTCGCACGTCGCACTCCAACATCAGCAACGTCAGCGGTTGCAGGTATTGCTTCTTGATTTTCGAGCGCTCCGACCGTGGGGCCGACACTATCAGCGACAGTCTTCCTTGTTCGCGTGAAAAGATGTCGACGATGATGCGCCCTTCGCCATACTTCAGCGAGTGCAGCACGATGGCCTCGGTCTTGATGATTGCCACGATGGGAGAACTCGTTATTTCGTTATAGCGTCATTTCGCCATTCGTAATTCGATATTCTTCATCATAGCGTTACCTCGCAGCCCAGTCCGAAGACGTTGTTGGTGCGGGTGAACGAGTCGTTGACGCCCGCAGCAGGATGGTTGGTGCGGTTGTAGTCCTCGTAGTTGGTCTGGAAGTAGGCGGCACGGAGCGTCAGGCGGTCGCTGACACGATAGTCGGCACCAAAGCCGAAGGTGTAGCTGTCAACCACAAACGACATGTCGTTCATGTATGTGTCGCTCATGCCATAGCGGGTGAGCTGCAAACCGCCAGAGACGGTGAGACGGTCGTTGATGTCCCATTCCACACCGCCCAGAAACTCGTTGGTGTCGTGGTCGAGCAGGTCTTGCGTATTGCCATACCACGTGGCATTCTTGTCGAAGAAATGGTGGTAGCCCAAATCTAAGCGCCAGCCCGGCAGGAACTGCCACTGCGCACCCACGGCCAGCAGGGCGGGAGCGTCCTCGTCGACCTTCTCGCCATCGCGGAACTTGTTGACGGCAGGAATCTCAGAGGCCTCGTTCACCGTCGACTTGTTCTTCATGCGCATCGGGGTCTTGAAGTCGTATTTCAAGGCAAAGTTGAAATCGCCAATCTTGTAGTCGACACCCAACACGGGCGAGAAGCCTATGCCCGACTGGTCGCACAGCAGGTTCACGCCCTCGTTGTATTTCTGCAGCGTGTTCAGGCTCTGCAGCGTGCCTTGCAACTGCTGCTGCTGTGCCACCAACTCGGCAGGGGCAGCCACGCCGGCAGCCTCGTACTGGGCGATGCCGGCATTCACCTTGGCCAGACCGCCATCAACGGTGGCCGTGGCCTGCTGCATGAAGCTGCTGAAGTCAACATATCCCCCAGCGGTGTTCACCATGATATTGCTAATCTTGGCTTTGTAGGAGGCATCGCCATAGAGGATGCGCATGCCGCCATAGAGCGACAGGTTGGCATTCACCTTGTAGGCGGCACCCAGCTGAAATCCGAAGTAGTACTGGCGGCCCTGCATGTAGCCATCCATGTCGTAGCCCTGTGCACCTAATGGCTTCAAGCTGTTGGCGATGTTGCCAACGACGCTCTCGAAGGAACCCAGACCCTCGTCGAACTCGCACTTGCCGCCGCCACCGGGGATGCTGAAGTTGAACTGAAAGCTCCAAGGCCCTTTGTTGTAGGCAGCCTGCAACGAAGGGATGATGGGAGCGTCGGCCACGCCCTCAAAAGTCTTCGTCTGCTGTCCGCCATTCTTGCGCCCCAGGGCGAAGAGCGGGTTGGTTGAGGTGATGGTACGCGTCTGGTGGGCATACTGCCAGTTGAAGCCCAGGTGCAGCCCTTCAGACAAGAAAGCCACACCGGCAGGGTTCGAGTAGACACCGTCGAGGCCGATGGCCGCATCGCGGGCAGGGTTACGCAGGAAACTAACGCTTTGGTTCGTGTTGGTGAGAATGCCGCCAGCCATGGCTGTAGCAACATTCGAGGCCAGCAAGAGGCCAGCCATAATGCTTCTTGTTTTCATATTCTTTTAACAATACTTTGAAAAACGATTGCAAAAGTAGGCATTTTTTTTGAATTATTAGCCTTTCTGATTAAAAATGAATATAATAGCCAGAAAAAAGAAACAAAAATCAAGAATACACCCTGCCACAAGTATCAAACTCGAACGTGGCCCATGCGTCTGGTTGGCGTGGTTATTTTTTGTTCAGCCCACAATTTATTCGGGGGAAAAATTTGGCCGTATGTTGAAAATAATGTAACTTTGCAGCACAATTGTGCTAACACTTGAGGAGGAATAGATAATGAATAGGTACATACGCTTTGACTGGGCTGCCAAGCACATCTTGCGCTCAAAGGCCGACTTTGTGGTCTTTGAGGGCTTGATCTCTGTATTGGTGGGCGAGAAGGTGACGATTGTGGAGTTGCTCGACAGCGAGTCGAATAAGGACAGCCGCGACGACAAGTACAACCGCGTGGACATTAAGGCCTTGAACTCCAAGGGCGAAATTATCCTGGTGGAGATTCAGCAAACACGGGAGCACGACTATTTGCAGCGCATGCTTTATGGGGTGGCGAAGGCCATCACCGAGCACATGCAAGAAAGAATGCCCTACGAGAAGGTAAAGAAGGTGTTCAGCATCAACATCCTCTATTTCACCATGGGTGAGGGCGAGGACTACCTCTATCACGGTCAGACGGTGCTGAAAGGCGTGCATAAAGATGACACGCTGCGTCTCACCGACCATGAACGCAACGACTTGAAGGTGGTGGCACCCGAAAATGTGTTTCCAGAATACTATGTCATACGCGTCAACGAATTCGATAAGCCCATCCTTGAGAATTATCAGGACGAGTGGATGGATTACCTGAAAAACGAGCGTATTCGCACAGACACCACTGCACCGGGACTACGCGAGGCTCGCCAAAAGCTTGAAGTGCTTGAGATGACACCACAGGAACGTCGTGAATATGAACACTACATGGACACGCTGATCCGTGATACTGACGTCATGAAAACTCAGTTGCTCGAAGCCGAAATTGCTGGACGCAAAAAGGGACTTGCAGAAGGAAGAACCCAAGGACTTGCCGAGGGAAGAACCCAGGGGCTTGCCGAGGGAAGAACCCAAGGGCTTGCAGAGGGACGAACCCAGGGACTTGCCGAGGGAAGAACCCAAGGGCTTGCCGAGGGAAGAACCCAAGGACTTGCCGAGGGAAGAACCCAAGGACTTGCCGAGGGAAGAACCCAGGGACTTGCAGAAGGAAGAACCCAGGGGCTTGCCGAGGGACGTAATGAACGCTCGGTGGAGATTGCACGCAAGATGAAAGCCATGGGAATGTCTGTTGAACAAATAGCAGAGCTGACAGGCCTTGACTCCGAGGAAATAGTTAATTTGTAAGCAAACATATTGTCCGAAGCATTAACGGACCATGATTTCCATTCTCTCTATCATAGAAGACACGATGGTCGACGGCCCTGGGTTCCGCACTTCCATCTATTGTGCTGGTTGCCGTCACCAATGCCCCGGCTGCCACAACCCTCAGTCGTGGGATTTCAGCGAGGGCCGCGCCATGACCACCGACGATATCATGCGTGTCATCGAGGCCGACCCTTTCGCCCGTGGTGTCACCTTCAGCGGAGGGGACCCCATGTACCAGCCTGAAGGCTTCTCGGAGTTGGCCCGTGCCATCCACCGGCGCACCCCTCAGAAAGACATTTGGTGCTACACGGGATTCGTCTATGAGCAGTTGCTCGCCAATCCGCGTCAGCGGGCGTTGTTGGAGCAGATTGACGTGCTCGTCGATGGTCCTTTCCTGCGTGCGCAGCGCGATGAAACGTTGTGTTTTCGTGGCTCGCGCAACCAGCGCATCATCGATGTGCAGACATCTCTTGAGCAAGGCCAAGTGGTGACGCTCAATTTTACGGCCACTTTGGCCGATGGTGCCCAATAAGGCAAAGCACAAGGAGTGAGGAGTTACGAGTTAGGAGTTAGGAGTTATTTCAAGATTTGCAAACTCCTAACTCCTAAAAACATGCAAAACTTAAATTCTTTTATTTGTTCTTCTCGTAATACTCCACGGCCAGTTTGACGTTCTTCTTCACGGCATCGCTGCTGTAGGTGGCACCTGTGCGACCGTCCACCTCCTTGGTTTTGGCATCCTTCACTGTCATGCCGTCCCATTTGTTCTTGATGTGGTCCACGCAAGCGCGCCAATACTTAGGTGTCTCCTCGTTTTCCAGGAATTCAACCTTCTCGATTTTTCCGCTCTTGATGTAGACCTTGAGCGGTGTGGGGCCGTTATATCCTTTGACATCCTTTCCCAGCGTGGTGGTGTTCACGATGTACACACCTTTCTCTTTCACCATTGTGCCGTCCTTCTTGTCGGCACTCATCAGTGCCATAGCCATCAACAGGAGGGCGCACGAAATCATTGTCTTCTTCATTTTTATCTGGTATTTGTGTTTATGACGTTGCAAAATGGCGAAAGTTTATCCCTTTAGGCAAATACTTTGCGTTTTTTGCATCGTCGTCTCATATCATCTTGCTATTCTCCAGGCTCTGCTGGCCGTCTTCACCACATAGATGCCTCGGCGCAGCGGCAGCTGCATGATGGCATCGGCAGTGGTTTGTGCCACCAGTCGACCGTCGGTGGTGAACACCTGAGCCGGTTCATGGCTGTAGGCCGTGGCGGCGGTGATGCCCGAAGGAGCATCCACCTCTGTCGGGCTTTGGGTCAGTGCCAATTCGTTGAAGGTGGTGCCGTCGGCCAGTTTGTTGGTGACGTAGATGCCGGTGACATCAAAATATTTCCCCACGTAGCTCTTGGGAACGCTGATGCCCTTGAGCTTGAAGGTGTTGTAGAGTCGGATGCGGTTGTTCTCACCTATCACCCACAGTCCGCCATCGTTCTGCATCATCACTGCCTCCAGCGTGATCAGGTCGCCATAGAGGTGCTCGTCGACCTTGTCTGCGCTGGTCTTAACAGGCACCACGGCGTGGTGCTTCGTCATGTTGAAGCCCATGTCGCTGGTGCGTCCTTCCACTTTGCTGAGTTGTGGTGTAAATCCGCTCGTCGTCAGCTTTCCGTAGACATGCCCGTTGAGTCTGTCGCCCACTTCCAGTGCCAGCGCGCTGTTGTCGATGGCAATGGCGGCAGTGGCATCGCGCAGGTAGGCGGTGCTCGCCGTACTGAACACCACGAGTGCATTGTTGAGCAGCAGTGCAGCCTCGCTTTCGGCGGGCAGGGCGCAATATTCGGCAATGGTGTTGGCGATGGTGTCGTCGACCACGTTGACATGGCATGTGGCGCTGATGGCCTCGTCGTTGTTGGCCACCGCGATGATGTCGGCTTCGCCTGGTCCGATGGCCGTTATCCGTCCGTTGCTGGCCACGGTGACCACCTTCTCATTGCTGCTTTGCCACGTCAGCGTGCAGGGAGCCGTCTCGGGATAGCGCGTTGTCGTGAGCTGCATCGTGAGCGAGTTGCTCAGGGTGATGCTTTGTGGCAGAGAGATGGTCTTCAGCACGTTGGTGTTGATGATGCTGAACGACACTATGCCGCCCTGCTCGGCTATGTTCTCCATTCCCAGCAAGGTGCGCCTCCCGCTCCACGTGAGCAAGTTGGCAGGCTCCGTGTCGTTGTTGAGCATGGTGGTGTGGGTGGTGCCTGGGAAGGGGTCGCTGGGCCGTGCCTGCTCGCCGCTGGCACCCCCTGCGCGCAGCAGTGTGAAATAGTTGTGCTTGGGGTTGTTGTTCACCTCGTTGCGCTGCCAAGGGTTGCTATTGGTACTGTCCACTCTGAACACCAGCATGCCATGCCCTGGCAGATATTCGTCCCACTTCGACGTCTTCTGTCGGTTTTCTATCAGGAAGAATTCTTTCCTCACAGGAGTGTCGAGCCGATAGCCCTGATTGGCGTCGCCGATGGGCGAGAGCGAGTAGTCGCCCTCGTCGCTGATGAGCTGCGGGGTGGCAAAGCCCAGGGCAAAGCGCTCGTAGAGGGTGTAGCCCGCTGGGGTGCGGCCATAGTTCAGATAGCCACCGCCAGCCATGATGGCCCACTCGGCGGGGTGCGAGCTTTGTCCTCCGCTGCCTTCATAGTCGGTGTCGTAGAGGTCGGGCAGCCCCAGCACGTGTCCAAACTCATGGCAGATGACCCCGATGCCGTCGATGATGCTCCATTGCTTGTTGCCGTGCAGCTCGGTACTGCAGGCATAGCGGCCCATGGCCACGCCATCGCGCTCCACCCACCAATTTTGGCCGTTGGGATTAAATATGTAGCTGGCATGTGGCCAGATGAGGCGGCTGTCGTTGCCCGTGATGTTCGAGCCAATGCCGGCAAAGACGAAGTAGATCATGTCCACCGTACCATCGTTGTCGCGGTCATAGTTGCTGAAGTCCACCAGCGAGTCGGCGGCATTGATGGCAGCCAGTGTGAGTGCCGCAGCGTTTTGCGTGCCATTGGCATCGTATTGGCTGCGGTTGATGGTGACGGGGCCGACGATATCGAATTGTGGAGAGAAGGCTCCCCCGGAGTTGTCGTAGAAATAGTCGCGAACGCTGCCGGTGTAGGTGCCGGCCTGCGAGTCGTCGTAGCCGCTATAGTTGGGCTGGTTCACCATGTCGTTGAACAGGTCGGCATAGTTGCTGCGCGAGAACGCACGGTCGTTGAACTCCACCAGGATGATGAGCCCGAGGAAGTTGTTGTAGTCATACCAGGGAGCTTTGGTGATGGCGGCCTGGCGCGTTTTTGCGCGTCGAGCTTGTTCGGCCTGCTGCTCGCGAGCCGCCGATGGTGTCAGGGCAGGCATCAGGTGTTTGCCTATGCTTTGCAGCCATAGCTGTTCGTCGGTGGTGCGCTCAGCCGCATCGTGGGCCTTGTGGGGAGTGGCCACCAACTGTCCGCTGTCATCCTTTTGGGCATAGACATAGAATCCGTCGGCGCGCTGCAGGATAGTGTAGCCGTCGGCAGTGGTGTTGAAATGCAGATATTCGTCGCCGCAGAGGCGTATGGTGAGCGTCGAGCCGTCGGGCTGCGTCACGGTGGCGGCAGCGGGATGGGCAGGAATAGCCATTGCCATGCTGGCAGTGAGCATGGCAATGGCAATCAATAAGAGTTTCTTCATCGGAGCCTAATAGGTCATCTTCGGTTCCAGTTCCTTTGCCTGGTCAATCATCTTCTGCACCTCCTTCACGGCGGGCACACGGCCACAGATGTGGCGCTCCTCGTTCAGCTCGGCCAGCTTCGGCTGCAGGTTCTCGGCCACGCGGTGGCGGAACTCTTTCACGGTGTCAACGCCGGCGGCCTCCAACAGCTCGGCAAACTGCGGGCCAACGCCATTGATGCGGAACAGGTCGGCATGGTTGGTCCAGCGCAGGATGAGCTTCTCGCTGATGCCCGTCTGCTCGGCCAGCTCCTTGCGGCCCTTGGGGGCGCAGCATTTCTCCAGCAGTTCACTCACTTTCTTGATGCCAGCGGCAGTCAGCTTCTCGGCATAAACGTCGCCTACACCCTCGATGTCAACAATCTTGTAATCCATAAATTATTCCTTTTTAGTTACTAATAAGGTTTATCTACGGCAAATTTACGCTAATTTGCCCGAATAGCAGCCATATCACTAAAAGATTTTTAAATATTTAACAAAAAAACGATAATCTGCGTAACAACTCTGTCCTACGTTTACTACAACAACGAATTTAACGAATTATTATGTAAAACAGACTGTTTGACGCTTTTTTGTCTATGTTATCCGTAGGGACAGACTTAGTCTGTCCAAAAACATTAAAATTCCAATGCCCTCTTCACTTAAATATGCAAAAGAGGGGCGTGCCGCGATGGGCACGCCCCCTATTGCAGTCAAGGATGATCATTTGCTGATGTGGAGATTACTTCTTCACGTACTCCGAGAAGTCGGTCAGGTGCATGTCGCCCTTGCGAGCCAGCGTGTCGTGCATGGCGAAGGCGGCGGTGAGGCAGTGGCGGGTGTGGCCGCCAGTGCCCAGCTTCAGGTATTCGCGCAGCAGTGGACGGTAGTCGGGGTGTGCGCAGTTCTCGATGATGAGCTCGGCACGCTGCATGGGGCTGTGGCCGCGCAGGTCGGCGATACCCTGCTCGGTGACGATGATGTTGACATCGTGCTCCGAGTGGTCCTGATGGCTGACGAAGGGCACAATCGACGAGATGAGACCACCCTTGGCCGTCGACGGGCAGGTGAAGATGCTCAGGTAGGCGTTGCGCTCGAAGTCGCCACTGCCACCGATGCCGTTCATCATCTTCACGCCGCTGATATGTGTGGAGTTCACGTTGCCGTAGAGGTCGCACTCGATGGCGGTGTTGATGGCGATGACGCCAAGACGGCGTATGACGGCTGGATGGTTCGAAATCTCGCTCTGGCGCAACGTCAGGTGGTCCTTGAAGTAGCCGATGTTGTCGTAGACCTGCATCAAGCACTCGTTAGAGACGGTGAGCGAGCAGGCGCTGGCATCCTTCACACGGCCATTGAGCATCATGTCGATAACGGAGTTCTGAATCACCTCGGTGTAGATGTTGAAGTCGGGCACGTGCTTGTCCTCGCCCAGTGCGCCCAGAATGGCGTTGGCCGTCGAGCCTACGCCGCTCTGCAGGGGCAGGAACTCCTTGGGGATGCGGCCAGCATGTAGCTCCGAGACGAGGAACTCAGCCGTGAGGTAGCCAATCTTGTCGGTCACGGGGTCGCTGTCCTTGAAGGCGCGGGCCTCGTCGGGCAGGTTGCACTCCACCACGCCCACAATCTTCTCGCGGGGGATGGATACGTAGGGCTTGCCGATGCGATCGCCCACGTTGAAGATGGGGATGGGCTTGCGGTAGGGTGGGTCCAGCGGCTCGTAGACGTCGTGGATGTACTTGGCGTTGGGGCTGTGGAAGTGGTTCAGCTCCAGGATGACCTTCTTGGCCAGGCGTGCTGCCGTGGGGCTGATGCCGCCAGCAGCGGTGAGATAGACGCGGAACTCGTCGCCCACCTCCTCAATGTCGCACACCTCCAGGATGGCCCAGTCCACCTGTCCGTAGAATCCGTAGCGCAGCTCCTGTGCCATGTGGCTCAGGTGCAAGTCGTTGTAGGGAATCTCGCCCATGTTCACGTGCTTGCGGAAGTCGGGGTTGGTGGTGTAGGGTGCGCGATACTTCAGTGCCTGTGCGGCGGCCAGGTCGCCGTCGGTGCTCTGGCCCGTGCTGGCACCGGTGAAGATGCCCACCTTGAACTCGCGTCCGGCCTCGTGCTCTTTCACTGCAATCTTGGCCAGCTCCTTGGTTGTTGCCTTGGCCACGCCAGCGGGCGTGAAGCCACTCATGGCGATGTTGTCGCCGTTTTTGATCAGCGCTGCTGCCTCAGCAGCGGTCATGCGTGTGTACATGATAATATAATATTTGTTCAGAATTAAGGTTTATTCTTCCGTTTCCTTGGCAGCATTCATCAGCTTTGCCATCTCCTCGCCTTCGAGGCGGCATACTGCCGACTCACCGTTGCCGCCATCGATGAATTTCAGGCAGAAGTTCTTCTTGGCTGCGATGATCACCTTGAAGAAGCTGTCCATGTCGTCGTCGCCACTGGTGATGCCACCCACCATCTCGGTCATCATGGCTTCTTTCAGCTCAGGAGAGTTGAGTACCATCTCAAGCATGCTGATGGGCATTCCCTTCAATGCTTCCTTGCTCATTTCGAGGCCGAAGGTGATGTCATCGCCCTCCATGGTGATTCCTTTGAGCTTCACGTCCTCGTCTTCAATCTCGGGCATATCCTTGTTGGCCAGAAGCATCATCACCTTCAGCAGGTTGTTGGCCTGCGACTCGGTCAGCTCGTCAAAGTTCAGGTCGTCGAGTCCCTCCAGGTCGTCGAGCTTTGCCAGGTCGTCGAGGTCGAGGTTGTCCATGTCGAGATTGTCCAGATCGGCAGCCGAGTTAATCTTCGTCAGCTTCTGTATCTTCTCCACTTTCTCCGAGCCGTTTTCATCGGCATCAGCTTTCTTGCTGTCCTTGCAGCTGCTCACGGCTATCACCAAGCCCATCAAGAGGGCCGTCATAAAAAAGAAATGTTTTTTCATTGTTTTAATGTGTTTATTGCTTAATGGTTTGAAATCGAGTGCAAAGTTACGAAAAAACGAGTGAAATGCAAAAGGAAAGTAAGCTTTTCTTTGCATTTCCGAGTAAAAGTAACTTCGGCAATGCCAAAGTTCTTGCAAATTGCAAGCGCCGCAAGCGTCGAGCTAAGAAAAGTCGAGTGCATAACAAAGAAAAACAATTCTTTTTTTGCCGAGACGTAGGAGTTTCCTTTAGTAAAGCGAAAAATATTGCCGCGGCATTGGGTAAAGTCGAATTATTTTATTACCTTTGCCCCCACTAATCAACCAAGTACTATGCATAAACCATCAAAAGCCTCCATCGGACGCGAGTTTCGCGACTATGTGATGATTACGATTGCCATGCTGTCGTATTGCATTGGATGGGCTGTTTTCCTGCTTCCCAACAACATCACCACTGGCGGCGTGGCCGGTGTGACATCGATACTGTTCTGGGCCACGGGCATCCCCGTGCAGTTCAGCTATTTTGTCATCAATGCCGTGCTGCTGCTGTTTGCATTGAAGATTCTGGGCTGGCGCTTCTGCGTGAAGACCGTGTTTGCCGTGACCGTGCTGACGGTGGCGGTGGGCATCGTCACCGAGAACTACACCGCCCACCTGCTGGCCGACCAGCCATTCATGGCGGCCATCATCGGCTCGGTGTTTTGCGGCTGCGGCGTGGGTTTGGGGCTGGCCAACAATGGCTCCACGGGTGGCACCGACATCATCGCGGCCATCGTGAACAAGTATCGCGACGTGTCGTTGGGGCGTGTCATCCTCATCTGCGATGTGGTCATCATCAGCAGTAGCTATTTCGTGTTGAAGGATTGGGAGAAGGTCATCTACGGCTATGTGGTGCTCTATGTGACGGCCTTCTGCATCGACCAGGTGGTGAACTCCATGCGTCGTTCGGTGCAGTTCTTCATCATCAGCGACAAATATAAGGAGATTGGTGAGCGCATCAACCGCGAGCCTCACCGTGGCTGCACCGTCATCGACTCGCATGGCTTCTACAGCGGCAAGGAGGTGAAGATGCTCTTCGTGCTCGCGAAGAAACGGCAGAGCGACCTCATCTTCCGCATCATCAACGACATCGACCCCTCGGCCTTTGTCAGCCAGAGTGCCGTCATCGGCGTCTATGGCGAGGGCTTCGACCGCTTCAAGGTAAGAAGACAAAAAGGGAGTTAGGAGTTACGAGTTACGAGTTAGGAGTTAGGAGATGTTTTGGGATTCGCAAACTCCTAACTCCTAACTCGTAACTCCTAACTCCTAACTCCTCCTCACTGTTCGCTTCTTACTTCTTTCAGGTTTTCCACCTCTTTCAGACTGTCGAGGATGGCCTTCACATCGTCGCGGTCGTGTACGCGCAGGGCGATGGTGCCATCGAAAATGCCATCCTCGGTGGTGAAGGACAGACGACGGATGTCGACGCTGAGCTGGTTGCTGATGACGCGCGTCACCTCGTTCACCAGTCCTCGGCGGTCGATGCCTCCCAAGTGGATGATGGCATCGAAGAAGAGCTGCTTGTGCATGTCCCATTTCACGTCGACGATGCGGTTGCCATAACTGGCCTTCAGACGGTTGGCCACGGGACATGCACGCTTGTGTATCTCTATGCGATTCTGGTTGTCGATATATCCCAGCACATCGTCGCCTGGAATGGGGTGGCAGCAGTCGTTGGGGAAGATATACTGCTGGATGTTCTCCTCGCTCAGGATGATGGGCTTCTTGCGGTTGAATTGCTCGGGCACGACGAAGAGTTCGGGCTTCTCGGCCTCTTCGTTTTTCTTCGCTTTCACAAAGGGGACATACCTGCGCCATCCGCCGCTGCTCTCGGTCTTCTTCTTGTTCTTCCCTTTCAGCTCGTCGGCATCGGCACTGCCCAGCACGATTTTCTTCTCGCCAATCTGCAGAAAGAAGTCTTCGCGCGTCCTGCACTCATGGTAGTTGCTGAGACGGTCGATGATGGTCTGTGCCTGCTCGAAGCCGTTGCTCTCCAACCATGCGTTGAGCATCTCCTCGCCCTTCTTCTGCACCTCGCGCTGCCCTCGGCGCACAAAGGCCTGCACCTTGGCCTTGGCCTTGGCGGTGTAGACAAAGTTTATCCACGAGGGCTGTACGTGCTGCGACTTACTGGTAAGCACTTCCACCTGGTCGCCACTGCTCAGTCGGTGGCTCAGCGGCACCAGTTTGTGGTTCACCTTGGCGCCGATGCAGTGACTGCCCAGGAAGGTATGGATGGAGAAGGCAAAGTCGAGCACCGAGCACTCGGCAGGCATGGTCTTGATTTCGCCCTTGGGGGTGAAGACGAAGATTTCGCTGGCGAAGAGGTTGAGCTTGATGGCGTCGAGGAAGTCCATGGCGTCGGGCTGCGGGTCGTCGAGGATTTCCTTGATGGTGTGCAGCCACTCGTTCATCTCGCTCTCGTCCTCCACAATCTCTGCCGCCTCCGGGTCGGCGCCATGGTCGCCCTCCTTGTATTTCCAGTGGGCTGCCAATCCCTGCTCGGCAATCTCGTCCATGCGGTCCGAGCGTATCTGCACCTCAATCCATTGTCCCTCGTGCGACATCAGCGTGACGTGCAGTGCCTGATAGCCGTTGGCCTTGGGCTTCGTGAGCCAGTCGCGCAGACGGTCGGGGTGACGACGGTAGATCTTGGTGAGGGCGGTGTAGATTTTGAAGCAGTCGTCCACCTCGTCCTTGCGGTTCTTGGGTTTGAAGATGATGCGCACGGCCAGGATGTCGTAAATCTCGTCGAAGGTGACGTGCTTGTTCTGCATCTTGTTCCAAATGGAATAAGGGGTCTTCACGCGCTCCCTTATCTCATAGTCGAAGCCCATCTGATTCAGCACTTTCTCGATAGGCTCAGTGAACTGCTCGAACGACTGGTGGCGCGACACGCTGCTGCTCTCCAGCTGCCTCACGATGGTGGCATATTCCTCGGGGTGCTCGAAGCGGAAGCTGAGGTTCTCCAGCTCCGACTTTATTTTGTATAGTCCCAGGCGGTGGGCCAGCGGTGCATAGAGGTAGAGCGTCTCGCCGGCAATCTTGTATTGCTTGTTGGCGGGTTGCGACTCCAGCGTGCGCATGTTGTGCAGACGGTCGGCAATCTTGATGATGATGACGCGGATGTCCTCGCTCATCGTCAGCAGCAGCTTCTTGAAGTTCTCGGCCTGTGCCGATGCCTGCTCGCCAAAGATGCCGCCACTGATCTTCGTCAGTCCGTCGACGATTTGTGCTATCTTTTCGCCAAACATGTTGGCGATGTCCTCCACGGTGTAGTCGGTGTCCTCCACCACGTCGTGCAGCAGTGCCGAGCAGATGCTGGTGCTGCCCAGCCCTATCTCGGAGCACACGATTTGCGCCACGGCGATGGGGTGCATGATATAGGGTTCGCCCGACAGTCGTCGCACGCCTTTGTGTGCTTGCCGGGCAAAGTTGAACGCCTTCGTGATGATGTCTACCTTCTTGCGGTGGCGCGAGTTGAGGTAGTCGCCAATCAGTCGGTCGTAAGCCTCGCTGATCATTTTGTCGTCAGTGGCTTCGCGGAGCATGATTTCCTCTTCAGTCAGCATAGGGCATGGGGGTGTTTGGGTGTTGCAGCTACTTCACACGTATACTCTGACCCACTCGGATGTTGTTGCCTCGCAGGCCGTTCAGCTTTTTGATGCGCGCCACGGTGGTGCCGTTGCGCCGTGCGATGGCGCTCAGCGAGTCGCCGCGCTTCACCTTAACGGTGACGGCACGCTGCGCGGTGCGCTTCTGCGTGGTGCGCTTCTGAGTGGGTTGCGCCACGGGACGCTCGTCGATGGCCACCTCGTCGCGCTTCAGTTGCATAGTGGCGGCATGGTGGTAGATAGAGTCCTGCATGTCGATGAAGCGCCCCACCTCGGTGGTGGGCAGACGCAGGGGCGACGGTGCCGAGAGTCCAGGCACCACGTCGCGGCGATAGGCGGGATTGAGCGAGCGCAGCATGTCGATGTCGAGGTCGCAGACGCGGGCCACCTGGTCGAAGGTGATGTTGCGGTCCACCATCACCGTGTCGGTCTTCACCGGCAGTTTGCTCTGCATGGGGCAGATGCCATGCTCGCAATAGTAGGTCATGGCATAGTTGGCGGCGATGAAGGCGGGCACATAGCCGCGTGTCTCCTTGGGCAGATAGGGGTAGATGGCCCAGTAGTCGCGCTTGCCACCCGAACGGCGGATGGCCTTGTTGATGTTTTCGGGTCCGCAGTTGTAGGCGGCGATGACGAGGTTCCAGTCGCCGAAGATATTGTAGAGGTCGCGCAGGTAGCGGGCGGCAGCGATGCTCGACTTCACAGGGTCGCGGCGGTCGTCGCTGTAGGAGGTCACCTCCAGACCATATGCCTTGCCCGTGGCCAGCATGAACTGCCACAGGCCGGTGGCACCAGCACGCGAGACGGCCGTGGGGTTGAGTGCCGACTCGATGATGGGCAGGTACTTCAGCTCCAATGGCAGCTGATAGGTGTCGAGGGCTTGCTCGAAGATGGGCATATAGAAGTTGGCGGCGCCGAGCATGTAGCTCACCTGGCGGCGCAGACGCACCATATAGCGGTCGATGCACGAGCGCACCACGTCGTTGTAGGCCATCTCCATCACCGTGGGCATGCGGCGCAGACGGTCGATGTATACCTCGCGATTCACCTGTGGGTTCTCGCTCAGCTGCTGACAGCCTTCGTCGGTCTGCAGATAGGTCTTCGACATGTATTGGCTCATCAGACTGTCGATGTTGGCATCGGCCAGCGCTTCAGGAAAGTCGAAGCCCTGACTGAAGTCGCCGTCGTCAGCGTCGTCGAGCACCTCCACCTCAGCCTCATCCTCGTCGTCATAGTCGTCAAGGTCGTCGGTGTCAACAATTTGTGCGGACAGCGCCATCGGCAACAGGGCCAGAAGGGCAAGTATGGTTTTCTTCTTCATATTTCATTAGTCATTTGTCGTTTATATATATTTAGCCCTGCAAGGGCGCAAATCAGAAGTCGAGCACGCAGCTGGCGCCCAGCGAGGCGGCAGCGAGCGGGTTGCGGCCCATGCCATTGCTAATGACGGTGGGGCGCAGCTTCATCGAGAGGTCTTTCGAGATGTCGAACACCGACAGCTCGGCATCCACGTAGGCATCGATGACCGAGATGGCATAGACGCCCACCATGACAAAGAAGCTCAGGTCGCGCCAACGGCGGTAGCGGTCTTTGCGCTTCTTGAATATTTGCTGGTAGCGGCTCTCGTTCTGTGGCGTAATCTGTCGACCCAAGTGCAGGAACTTGTTGTAGCTGGCGGTGGTGGGGTCGTCGTCCATGATGTCGAGATAGGCCTGTGCGTAGTCCTTGTACATCATGTTGTTCCAGCGCATGGCATAGATGCAGCCCACGAATCCGCCGTAGACGATGGGCAGCTTCCAGTACTTGCGGTTGTAGATTTGTCCGCCACCGGGGATGACCAGCGCCAGCCACAGCGCACGCTGGGGGTCGGGGCGCCAGGTGCTCCAGTCGCGGCCGGAGGCCTTGGGTTTCCCGGGTTCTTCGGATAATCCGGAAATTTCAGAAATTCCAGAATCTTCGGGTGCTGCGGTGCCCATGGCGTTATACATCGAGTCGAGGGCCATCACGATGGAGTCGGTGACCTCGGTCTGCGCCGACGAGGTGACAATGAAGCATGAATGGTGAAGAATGAATAATGCCGAAAGCACTATCCACCGCAAAGAGATTGTATGCTTGACTTTGTTCATTTCACCATTTTTATTCACCTCTCACCTCTCACCACTCACTTCTCACCACTCATCACTCACTTCTCACCACTCACTTCTCACCACTCACTACTCACCTCTCACCACTCACCTCTCACCACTCACTTCTCACCACTCACCACTCCCAAGATTCGCTTCAGTTCGTTGGCATCGGCAAAGGGGATGCTGATTTTCCCCTTCCCGCTCTGCGAGCAGGTGAGCTGCACCTTGGCTCCCAGCAGCGAGGCCAGCGCATTGCGGGCGTCGGTCATCTCCTTGGGCAACTGGGCCTTGGCGCTAATCTTCTTCTTTGCGGCCTGCACATCTTCGCCCTGCTTCAGCATCTGCACCATCTCCTCCACCTTGCGCACGCTGTACTGGTTTTTCAGCACGTCGCGGAAGAGCTTCAGCTGTAGCGATGGCGAGTCGAGGGCCAGCAGTGCACGGGCATGCCCCATGTCGATCTCGCGATTCTTCAGTGCCATCTGTATCTGTGCGGGCAACTTCAGCAGACGCATATAGTTGGTCACGGCGGTGCGGCTCTTGCCCACCCGCTCGCTAATCTTCTCCTGCGTCATGCCCGTTGTCTCGGCCAGGTGCTCGTAGGCCAATGCTATCTCGATGGCATTCAGGTCCTCGCGCTGGATGTTCTCCACCAGCGCCAGCTCCATCACGTTCTCGTCTTCCACCGTGCGTATGTAGGCGGGTATGGTCTTCAACCCCGCCCTTTGCGAAGCCCTCCAGCGCCGCTCACCAGCAATGATCTGGTAGTGCTCGGGTGCCACCTGCCTCAGCGTGATGGGTGCGATGATGCCCATGGTGGCGATGCTGTTGGCCAGCTCTTGCATGGCGTTCTCATCAAACTCGCGTCGGGGCTGTTCGGGGTTTGGCTCTATCTGCTCGATGGGAATCTCGTTGAGGTTCGACGAGCCTTGCGTCTTCACGTCGCTCGTGTCGATGAGGGCATCCAAGCCACGTCCCAGCCCCATGTCGTCAAGGCCTCGGCCAATGACGCTCTTATCATATTTCTTTCGTACAGCCATTCTTGTTGCTTTGGGGAGTTAAAGGGGAGTTATTGGGGAGTTAAAGGGAGTTAAAGGACAATACTTTTCTGCCTCCCATCTTCGCCATTACTCTTCGTCTTTCACTCCGTTATTATTAATTATTCCTTTACAATATGAATTTAAGAACATGCTTGCCTCTTCCAAGGACTTTCGTAGTTCCAAGAACTCGGATGTGTCAATATAGCCCAAGTCCCTGACAAAGAGAATGTAGTTCCTGCACTCTTCCAGACTACCTTGTGCGATGTTAAAGAAGCGTAGCTTGTCGGCTTTTCCCAGTTTCTTGTATCCTTCAGCAATATTGGCGGGCACAGAGGTGGCAGCTCGTTGAAACTGACTGCAAAGGCCATAGCGTTCTGCAACAGGGAATTTCTGCGTTGCCTTATAAGCAAGCAGAGCGAAACGATGCGCTTTTTGCCAAGCTATCACATTCTCAAAGCTGTACGTAATATCTGTACGTTCCATAATATTTTGACATGATATACTCATAGCGATAGAACTATCGTCCTTTAACTCCCTTTGACTCCCCGAAGCTCTCACCCCTTTGCAATAATCTCCTTCGCCAGTGCCAAGTAGTTCTTGGTGCCGGTGCAGTCGGCATCGTAGAGAATGACGGGGAGCCCGTGCGAGGGGCTCTCGCTGAGCTTCACATTGCGCTGGATGACGGTCTTGAACACCAGCTCCTGGAAGTGGCGCTTCACCTCGTCGTAGATTTGGTTGGCCAGTCGCAGGCGCGAGTCGTACATCGTCAGCAGGAAGCCTTCAATCTCCAAGCGGGTGTTCAGCTTCGACTTGATAATCTTGATGGTGTTCAGCAGTTTCGAGATGCCCTCCAGTGCGAAATACTCGCACTGCACTGGGATGATGACCGAGTCGGCGGCCGTGAGCGCGTTCACCGTGATGAGGCCCAGCGATGGCGAACAGTCGATGAGGATATAGTCGTAGTCGGACATGATGGGAGCCAGCAGGTTCTTGATCACCCGCTCGCGGTTGTCCAGGTTCAGCATTTCTATCTCGGCACCCACCAGGTCGATGTGGCTGGGTATGATGTCAAGGCCTTCGATGTCGGTGGTGTAGATGGCTTCGCGCACATCGGCCTTGTCGATGATGCACTCATAAATCGAGCAGTCCACCTCCTTGATGTTCACGCCCAGGCCGCTCGATGCGTTTGCCTGGGGGTCGGCATCCACCACCAGCACGCTCTTCTCGAGCGTGGCCAGCGATGCTGCCAGGTTGATGGTTGTCGTGGTTTTACCTACGCCGCCCTTCTGGTTGGCCAATGCAATGATTTTTCCCATTTCTCAATCTTTCTCCTTAAAAACAGATTATAGGGTGCAAAGATACAAAATTCCCATGAATCGGTTGCCCATTAATACATATTTTTTAAGTATTTTTGCATAGATTCTTGATAAAGGTTCACAACGTCACTCCGAAAAGCCGACTCGCGCCCAAGGGGGCAGGGCGATGCCGCAACGGGGCAGGGCTAAAGCAACCGCCGCAACCACTTTCTGCCACCCGCCCGCCAATGGAGATTACTTCAAATCAAAAAACTTGCCCCGCAGGGCATCTTTTCCATGCAAAAATGGCAGTAATAAAAATTTTCTTCGTACTTTTGCACGCTGTTTTCTTACTAACGCAAAAATATTTATGGACGACCAACTGAAACAGATTGGCGAGCGCTTGCGCGGACTGCGCGACGTGCTCGACCTCACCGCGGCCGAGGTGGCCGAGGTCATCGGCCTCAGCGAAGAGCGCTATTTGAGCATCGAAGCCGGCGAGGCCGACATCACCATCACCAACTTGATGAAGATTGCACGCAAGTATGGCATCTCGGCCGAGGAGCTGATGTTTGCCGAGGCACCCCACATGAAAGGCTACTACGTGGTGCGACGCGGACAGGGCATGAGCGTGGAGCGCACCAAGGCATACAAATACCAGAGCCTGGTGTCGGGATTCGTGGGGCACAAGGCCGACGTGTTCATCGTCAGCGTGGAGCCAAAGCCCGACGCACACAAAGTGTACAAAAACTCGCATCCGGGGCAGGAGTTCAACCTGGTGCTCGAAGGCACCATGCAGCTCTACTTGGGCGGAAAGACTATCATACTCGAAGAGGGCGACAGCATCTACTTCGACTCCTCAAAACCACACGGCATGCTGGCATTGGGCAACAAGGCCGTGAAATTCTTGGCATTTACAGTGGAATAGTTTTTTAATGGCGTTATCACGAAATAACGTCATAACGTCATAACGTTATAACGAAACAAGACAGCGTTATAACGTTATAACGAAATTACGTCATAACGAAAAAAAAGAAGAAAGACAGTATGGTAGAAAGATTTTTAAGGAAAACGCATTTCGACTCCATAGAGGACTACAACAGCAACCTGGAGTTCATCATCCCCGAGCATTTCAATTTCGCCTACGACGTGATGGACGCCTGGGCCGACGAGAACCCCGACGGCCTGGCACTGCTGTGGACCAACGACCAAGGCGAGGAGCTGCGGGCCACCTTCGCCCAGCTGAAACAGCAGACCGACCAGGCCGCCGCCTACCTGCAGAGCCTGGGCATAGGCAAGGGCGACCCCGTGATGCTCATCCTGAAGCGCCGCTACGAGTGGTGGCTCGCCATGCTTGCACTGTGCAAGCTGGGTGCCGTCGTCATACCGGCCACCCACATGCTGACGAAGAAAGACATTATATATAGAAACACGCGCGCAAGCGTAAAAGCCATCATCTGCGTCGATGACGACTATGTGGTGAGCCAAGTGGAGGCCGCCATGCCTGAAAGCCCAACGGTGAAGCTGCTGCTGAAGGTAGAGTCCCGTCTGTCGTGGCATTGCCACGACAGACACGACACGCCCAACACCGCCTGGCACCATTGGCAGCAGGAGTGGCTGCAAGCACCACCCTTCGTGCGCCCCGCCCATGTGAACGACAACGACGACACCATGCTGATGTACTTCACCAGCGGCACCAGCGGCGAGCCTAAGATGGTGGCACACGACTTCCTATATGCCATGGGGCACCTCACCACGGGTGTCTTCTGGCACAACCTGCACCCCGGCTCGCTCCACCTCACCGTGGCCGACACCGGATGGGGAAAGGCCGTGTGGGGCAAGTTCTACGGACAGTGGTTCGCCGGTGCCACCGTCTTCGTCTTCGACCACGAGAAGTTCTCGGCCGACACCCTGCTCCGCCAGATGGAGAAATACCACGTCACCAGCTTCTGCGCACCCCCCACCATCTATCGCTTCATGATTCGCGAAGACCTGTCGAAATACGACCTGAGCAGTCTCGAATACTGCTGCACGGCTGGCGAAGCACTCAACCCCGCCGTCTTCGACAAGCTGCAAGAGCTGATTGGGCTGCGCATCATGGAGGGATTCGGACAGACCGAGACCACCATGACGCTGGGCACCTTCCCTTGGATGACGCCAAAACCTGGCTCGATGGGCATACCCAACGGACAATACAACATCGACCTGCTGCGTGCCGACGGCACCCCCTGCGAGGATGGCGAGAAGGGCGAGATTGTCATCCGCGTGGGCGACAAGAAGCCCCTCGGACTCTTCAAGGAATACTACCGCGACGAGGAGCTGACGCATGAGGCGTGGCACGACGGCATCTACCACACGGGCGACATGGCATGGCGCGACGAAGACGGCTACTACTGGTTTGAGGGACGCAAGGACGACGTCATCAAGTCGAGTGGCTACCGCATAGGCCCCTTCGAGGTGGAATCGGCACTGATGACCCACCCCGCCGTGGTGGAGTGCGCCATCACCGGCGTGCCCGACGACGTGCGCGGCATGGTGGTGAAGGCCACCGTGGTGCTGGGCAAGGAGTGGAAGGACAAGGCTGGCGACGCACTCGTGAAAGAGCTGCAGCAGCACGTGAAGCACGTCACCGCTCCCTACAAGTACCCCCGCATCGTGGAGTTCGTCGACGAGCTGCCCAAGACCATCAGCGGCAAGATACGCCGCGTGGAAATACGCAAGAAGGACGCCCAGCACTGACCCCCCTCGTCCCGTCTGTTGTCTGGCACTGAATGCCATGGCAGAAGCCATCTGCAACGGCGAGCGCCATGTCATTTTGGATGATTATGCGGCATGCGGTTAATCCTGTGCTTGCGTTCGTAAAAAATCCAGGCCTTGGAATAAAAATTTGGCGTTGACTTTTTTCAAAAAGTCAACGCCAAATTTTTGCAAACCATACGACTTTTTTTTCAACCCGTAGCCACAAGGCCAAATGCCCCACCCGACTTCCTCTCTACGAGGGGAGTAGCGGGGGCGGGGGAGCCATTGTCATCAGACAACGAGAGGTGACGACAGCAAATGGAACACCCCTTCTGAGCAAGTGGCAAAAAACGTCGGAAAAACGAACAAAAAAACATCCCCGTTTGCTTGCACACTCCAAATATTCTTACTACCTTTGCACGCAAACGGAAGAACGACCTAAAGACAACTCGTCCACTTTGCCGCAAACAGTAATCAAAACAGAACAAAAACAATTCACATTATTTCTAAAATTAATCTATTATGCTTAAATCATTAACATTCAAAACACTCGCCCTGCTCCTGGTATTGCTGGGGGGAGGGAACCTTGTGGCGATGGCAGACACCGTTACAGACGTGCTGAATCGCGAATTAACAGGTGTTACTGGCAGTTCCTATGTGGACTGGAGTGGAAAGCAATCCAACTCCGCAGCTGTCTATGCAGGACAAAGCGCAGGTGGAAACGAGAGCATCCAGCTCCGTTCCAAAAACAACAATTCGGGTATCGTCACCACAGCTTCTGGCGGAACGGTGAAGAAAATCACTGTCACCTGGAATGAAAACACTTTATCAGGTCGTACTCTCAGTGTCTATGGAAAGAATTCTGCCTATAGCGCTGCTTCTGATTTGTATGACACTTCAACGCAAGGCGAACTGCTGGGCACAATTGTTTGTGGAACATCAACAGAATTGGTAATCTCTGATGCGTATTCTTTCATTGGCCTCCGTTCCAAAGCAGACGCCATCTATCTCGCGGAAGTTGATATTGTATGGGAAACCAGTGGCTCAACGCCCTCTCCCACCACCTACACCGTGACCTACGACTGCAACGGTGGAACCAGCGGATGCCCCAGCAATGTGACTGGTGTTGAGAAGGGAACGAAAATCGCGCTGGCTGATGCCCCCGTCAAGGACGGCTACACGTTCAAAGGATGGAACGACGGAACGGACACATACGACGCTGGCGATGAATATACCGTCAACTCCAATGTCACCTTCACTGCACAGTGGACAGAAAGCGGCGATTACAGTTGGGTGAAGACCAACCTTGCCGACCTGACCGCTGACGACGTGTTTGTCATCGTAGGAAACAATGGTGACAACTATGCCATGACGAACGACAAGGGCACTTCGGCTGCTCCTGCTGCCGTAGCCGTGACCATTGTCAACGATGCTTTGACTGGAACAGTGGATAACAATATCCGTTGGACTCTCTCTAAAGATGCCGATGGCAATTACACCTTCTATCCCAATGGAGATACAGAAAAATGGCTCTATTGCACCAACTCCAACAATGGATTGAAAGTGGGAACAGGCGAAAACACCACCTTTATCATCAAAGATGATTATCTTTACAACGTAGGGCAAGGACGTTATATAGGCATCTACAACTCGCAGGACTGGCGCAGCTATAAACTTTCCAATAATGGTGACTTCCCATCTAACATAGCAGGCCAGACCTTCGCATTCTACAAGAAAGTGGCCAGCGGCGAGATTCCTCCCAGCATCAATGCCGATAATGTGGAAATAGCATACGATGTCACCAGCGGCAGCATCGCCTACACTATTAACAATCCCGTTGCTGGCGGTGTGCTGACAGCTGCATGCGCTGAGAGCTGGATCACCTTCGGCAATGCTACTGCTGGGGCAGTACCCTTCACTGTCACCAAAAATGATAATCCTGCCGACCGTAGTGCATCGGTGACGCTCACCTACACATACGACAGCAAAACAGTGACGAAGACGGTGACCGTGACGCAGAAGGGCAACCCCGACTTCGTGATGACCATTGCCGCAGCACGGGCTCAGGCTACGGGCAACGTGAACACCAAGGGCATCATCACCAGCTTTACCGTCAACAGTAAGGGTAATACCACTGCTTATATGCAGGACGAAACCGCTGCCATCGTCGTCTTTGGCGCATTTGACGCTGCAATAGGTCAGGAAATCAAGGCGAAGGGTACGCTCTCACTATACAATGGAGGATTGCTCGAAATTACCGAACCCACAGTGGAAGTGATAAGCGAGGGCAATGTTATCAATCCTGAGGTGATGACCATCGCCCAGGTGAACAGCAGCGACAAGCAGGCTTGGCTGGTGAAAATAGAGGAAGCTACTGTGACCAACATCGTAACCGACACCAACGGTTCGAGCGTCACCATTGCTCAAGGAGAAAACACGGTCGCAGTGCGCTTCGGCAAGGCCGATGACATTAATTTTGAGGTCGGCGACATTCTCACACTGACCGGCAACATCGGTTCTTACAATAATAGTGTGCAGATTGCCAACCCCACCAATGTTGTGGTGGAAGAAAACGCACAGCCCATCTTCACACTTGAACCCACAACTATCGAGGTTCCTGCAGAAGGTGCCAAGGGAACCATCACGGTGACCAAGGTGAACCTCGACGGTGAAACCATCAGCATCAAAGGCGGTGAGGATTGGGTTGAAATGGAGGTGAACGACGAGGATATTGACTACACCGTGGAAGCCAATGGAACCACCGAGGAGCGCACTGCCACCTTCACCGTCACTTGCGGTGAGGCAGAGCCTGTCACCGTCACCATCACTCAGGCTGCTGGAGAAGAGCAGGTGGCTGAGAATACCGACGTGCTGACACGCGCAAAGACTGGCGTTGAAGGAACCAGCTACAAAGACTGGAAGGATGTGACGTGCAATACCGATGCCGTCTACGCTGGCACCAGCGCTGGTGGTAACGATGCCATCCAGCTGCGCACAACCAACAGCGATTCTGGTATCATTACCACTGCATCGGGAGGCGACGTGAAGTCTGTCACAGTGGTTTGGAACGCCAGCACCTCAGACGGACGCACCTTAGATATATATGGAAAAGCATCCGCCTACGAATCGGCTGCCGACCTCTATGACAACAGCAAGCAGGGTGTCCTTCTTGGCTCTATTGCTTACGGTGCCGACCAACCCACCACGCTGACCATCGAGGGCAGCTACCAGTTCATCGGACTGCGCTCAAAGAGTGGTGCCATGTATCTCGACAAGATAACCATCGTGTGGGACACCGAGGCCGTGCCGCAGCCCAGCATCAGCGTCAACCCTGAAACCATCGAGGTTCCTGCTGAAGGCGACGAAGGCACCATCACCATGACCACAGCCAACCTCGGCGACGAAAGCCTGACCATCACCGGCGGTGACACTTGGGCTACATTGGTGCTGGATGGCGACGACAAGCTGAAGTACACCGTGCAACCCAACAAGGGTGACGAGCGCACCGCCACCTTCACCATCACTGCTGGCGAAGCAACTGCTACCTTCACCATCACACAGGCCGCTTACGTGGCTCCCACTGTTGCCACGCTGCCCTTCGAGTTCAATGGTGGAAAAGCCGGCATTGAAGGCACCGATGGTCTGACTATGGAAGGAATTGGCGCTGACTATAAAACCAATAACACCAAGCTAAAGTTCGACACAACAGGCGATTGGCTGCTGCTGACTTTCAACGAGGAACCCGGCTTGCTCTTCTTCGATATTAAAGGCAACAGCTTCAGTGGTGGTACGTTCAGCTTGCAGACCTCTAAGGATGGTGAGGCATTCACCGATCTGGCCACCTATGGTGAAGAGCTTAAAGCTACCACTTATCTGACCGAAGGCTTCGAGCTGGACGCTGACGTGCGCTATGTGAAGTGGATTTATACAGAGAAAGTCGATGGCAATGTCGGCCTTGGCAATATCAGACTGTTGAAGCCCAATGCTGTAGAGCAATTTGAGGTCACAGCTGCTGGCTGGGCAACCCATGTGACATCCTTCCCCGTAGAATTCACAGACGAGGTGGCCTACGTAGTAACAGAGGTTTCTGCTACAAGTGTAAAGTATGAGAAAGTAAGCAGCGTTCCTGCTGGCACACCCATCTTGGTGAAAGGCGAAGGAACATGGGACGGCACAATCATTCCCAGCGCCGAAGCTCCTGAGACCAATCTGCTGAAGGCCAGCGATGGCACCAAGGTAGGCAATGGCAAGATCTATGCCTTAGCCGTTGGAAGCAAGGGCGTGGGCTTCTACAAGGTTGCTGCTGAGGCTGTCATCCCCGCTGGCAAGTGCTACATAGAGTATGAAGGCGATGCCGATCCTGCTCGTGAGTTCATCACCATCGGCGACGACACCACCACTGGCATCTTCGACGTTCAACTGGCAACGGCCCAACAGCCCATCTATGACCTGCAAGGACGTATCGTCCAGCGTTCAACGTCCAACGTTCAACGAAACAAGGGCCTCTACATCCAGAACGGCAAGAAGATTGTAGTGCGCTAAGCGAATACATTCGCCATGGAGAAATAAAAACAATGCAAATTATAAACTGAAACAGTTATGAAAAAGACATATCAGCAACCACTCATAGAGGAGAGCGATGTCGTCATCGACGAACAACTCCTCGAAAGTTCCCTTCCCAAATCTGAAGAAGAGGTCTCTTCGGGCTTCCTCTCGCGAGAGGGCGACAAGATCTGGAGCGACGATGACGAATAGGCCTTCCACCCATTCGCCAAGCCCATAGAACGCACAGCGACGGTGTCGGCATCAAAGGCGCCGGCACCGTCACCAAAAGTCACCACCCCGTCAGCATCCTATATATGCCGACGGGGTGATTCATTTCTTCCCAATGCCCCAAAAGCAGAAAAAACGAAGAAAGTCATCGTTTTTTTTGGTCTTTTCACGAATTATCCGTAACTTTGCATCCACTTTTCCGCGCCCTGATAGTTAAATGGATATAACAAGGCTCTCCTAAAGCTTAGTTCCGAGTTCGATTCTCGGTCGGGGTACTAAGAGATTTTTGCAAGTTGTGTTATACCAGCGGGTTATATCAACAATCCCTTGAGCGTTAACTTGGCGTTAATTTACATCACAGTAATATCAAAGTGTTATTATGTAATACGTTACATAATAACACATTTACGACTACCCATTAGCCAATGCCATTATTTATGGCAGAGGTATGGGGGCTTTCTACAAAGCCGTTAACGGCTTCGTTTCACTATAAGACAATATGTCATTGGTGTCAGTACGCCATTTCATGAACGCCCTTGACGGCACGGCCACTGGGATCGTTCATGTTGCGGAAGGCGGTATCCCATTCGAGGGCGATGGCTGTGGAACACGCGACGCTGGCCTCTGAGGGAACGCTGCGAGCAGCAGAGTCGCTGGGGAAGTGCTCGGCGAAGATGCTGCGATAGTAGTACTCCTCCTTGTTCTTAGGCGGGTTGATGGGGAAGCGCTCAGCGGCGTGGGACATTTGCTCGTCAGTGACAGCACGTGAGGTGATGTCCTTGAGGGTGTCAATCCACGAATAGCCAACGCCATCGGAAAACTGCTCCTTCTGTCGCCAGGCTACTGCCTCAGGCAGCAGGTCGGCAAAGGCTTCGCGGACAATCTTCTTCTCGATGGTCGTTCCTGGGCACATCTTCGCCTCGGGATTGGTGCGCATGGCGACATCGAGGAACTCCTTGTCGAGGAAGGGCACACGGCCCTCAACGCCCCACGCAGACAGGCTCTTGTTGGCGCGCAGACAGTCGTAGAGGTGGAGCTTGGAGAGCTTGCGCACCGTCTCTTCATGGAAGTCACGGGCCGACGGGGCCTTGTGGAAATAGAGATAGCCGCCAAAGATTTCGTCGGCGCCCTCACCTGATAGCACCATCTTAATGCCCATCGACTTGATGACGCGGGCCAACAGGTACATCGGCGTGGAGGCGCGTACGGTGGTGACGTCGTAGGTCTCGATGAAGTAGATGACGTCACGTATGGCGTCGAGGCCTTCTTGGATCGTGTAGTTGATTTCGTGGTGGACGGTGCCGATATAGTCGGCCACCAGCCGGGCTTTTGCCAAGTCGGGAGCGCCTTTAAGACCAACGGCAAACGAGTGCAGACGGGGCCAGTAGGCTTTGGTCTTAGAATCATCCTCAATGCGGTGTTCTGAGAACTTCTCGGCGAGGGCGGAGATGACGCTGCTGTCGAGACCGCCAGAGAGGAGCACGCCGTAAGGCACGTCGGACATCAGCTGGCGCTTGACGGCCGCGGTGAGACCGTCGCGGATAGCCTCGACTGAGGCGGGGTTATCCTTAACGGCATCGTACTGCATCCAGTCGCGGCAATAATATTGCCGCATACAGGATTCGCGGCTCCAATAATAGTGGCCGGGCAGGAACGGCTCGTAGCACTCGCACTGGCCTTCGAGGGCCTTCAGCTCGGAGGCTACATAGATGGTGCCATCGCTGTCGTAGCCAATGTAGAGAGGTATGACGCCGATGGGGTCGCGGGCTATCAGGAACTCGTCGCGCTCCTCGTCGTAGAGCACGAAGGCGAAGATGCCACTGAGGTCTTCGAGGAAGTCGTTTAGTCGTTTGGTCGTTTGGTTGTTTGGTCGTTTGGTCGTTTGGTTGTTTGGTTGTTTGGTCGTTTGGTTGTTTGGTTGTTTGGTTGTTTGGTTGTTTGGTTGTTTGGGGATATTAGTAACTTCTCCCAAACGACTAAACGACGAATCTCCTAAACCACTAACTTCTCCCAAACGACTAAACGACGAATCTCCTAAACAACTAACTTCTCCCAAACGACTAAACGACGAATCTCCTAAACCACTAACAAACTCACGATAGAGTGCCAGGATGACCTCGCAGTCGCTGCCCGTCTGGAATTCGTATTGGCCAGCAAAACGACGGCGAATCTCTTGATGGTTGTAGATTTCACCGTTGACGGCCAGCACCTGCTTGCGGTCAGGGCTGTATAGCGGCTGTCCTCCGCTTTCAGGGTCGACGATGCTCAGTCGCTCATGGGCGAGGATGGCGCTGCCGCCACAGTAGATTCCACTCCAGTCAGGTCCGCGATGACGGATTTTCTGACTCATCTTCAATGCCTTGTCACGCAGAGCCTGTGTTTGCTCCTTGACGTTTAGTATAGCTACAATTCCACACATAATCTTTTATATTTATAGGTACGACAAATACAGGTAATTGGTTTGGGCAGGATATTCGGCTGCGAGGGTGTCAATCTGGTTGACGGTGGGCACGAGGCCCAGCTGCTTGCGCCACGAGCGGACGGTGAGGCCAGCCTGCTCAGGCTTCATCCGTTGTTCTAAGCCGATGGCACGGGCAATCTGAAAGTCGGAGAAACCGTAAACCTTGGCAGCATGCAACAGCTGAAAAATCTCTGGCGATTGAAGGCACTCCTTGAACTCGCTTGGCTCCATGAACTCCGAGACCTCGGCAAGGAGCGTCTGCTCTTTCAGCTGCTGGTCGATGTCGACGATGTGCTTCAGCTTCTGCAGGAACCAGCGGTCAATCATCGTCAGTTGGTGAATCTGCTCGACGCTGAAGCCAATCTTCAATGCTTTCGACACGACAAAAACGCGCATATCCGTAGGCTCGTGCAACGACTTGGCTATATCCTTGATTTTGATTTCGTGATTCTCCACGAATCCGTGCATGCCCTGGCCTATCATGCGAAGTCCTTTCTGCAGGGCTTCCTCGAATGTTCGGCCGATGGCCATCACCTCGCCCACACTCTTCATCGACGATCCAAGCTCGCGCTTCACGCCATGGAACTTCGTCAAGTCCCAGCGGGGAATCTTTACGACCACGTAGTCGAGGGCTGGCTCGAAGAAGGCCGAGGTGGTCTTGGTGACGCTGTTCTTCAGGTCGAAGAGGCCGTAGCCAAGGCCGAGCTTGGCAGCAACAAAAGCGAGTGGATAGCCCGTAGCCTTCGAGGCCAGAGCCGACGAGCGGCTCAGTCGGGCATTGACCTCGATGACGCGATAGTCCTCGCTGTTGGGGTCGAGGGCGTACTGTACGTTACACTCGCCCACGATGCCGATGTGCCGGATAATCTTGATGGCCAGCGCGCGGAGTTTGTGATACTCGCTATTGCTGAGCGTCTGCGACGGAGCCACCACTATCGACTCGCCAGTGTGTATGCCCAACGGGTCGAAGTTCTCCATATTGCAGACGGTGATGCAGTTGTCGTAGCGGTCGCGCACTACCTCGTACTCTATCTCCTTCCAGCCACGCAGCGACTTCTCGACCAGCACCTGCGGCGAGAACGAGAAGGCCTCCTCGGCCTGCGCCAGCAGTTCGTCGTCGTTGTCGCAGAAGCCGCTACCCAGCCCCCCAAGGGCGTATGCAGCACGCAGTATGACGGGGAAGCCAAGTTCGTGGGCTGCCCGCTGCACCTCCTCGACCGTAGAGCACGCCTCGCTCTTGATGGTCTTCACGCCAATCTCGTCGAGACGCTTGACGAAGAGGTCGCGGTCTTCTGTATCTATGATGGCCTGAACGGGTGTGCCCAGCACCTTCACGCTGTATTTGTCGAGCACACCTCTTTTATATAACTCAACCCCACAGTTTAGGGCCGTTTGTCCGCCAAACGAGAGTAGGATGCCGTCGGGGCGCTCCTTCTCAATGACACGCTCCACAAAATCGGGAGTCACTGGCTGGAAATAAACCGTGTCGGCCACGTCTTTGGAGGTCTGCACTGTGGCAATATTAGGATTTATCAGCACGGAGTGAATGCCCTCTTCTTTCAATGCTTTCAGTGCTTGTGCCCCGCTATAGTCGAACTCGCCGGCCTGACCAATTTTCAGGGCACCGCTGCCAAGGAGCAGCACCTTAGCCTCACCCCCAGCCCCTCTCCGATTGGAGAGGGGAGTGTATAGTCTTGCTGCTTGGGCTTCTTCTGCAGCTATATTTTCCTTCGCATTTTCTCCGCCTTGAGAGTATTCACTCCCCTCTCCAATCGGAGAGGGGCTGGGGGTGAGGCTTTTTATAAATTCGTCAAACATCCACTCGGTATCCGTGGGGCCACTGCATGCTTCTGGATGGAACTGAGCCGAGAACCAAGGGTGCACTTTGTGGCGGATGCCCTCGTTCGAGCCGTCGTTCATGTTCACGAACAGCGCCTCCCAGTCGGCGGGAAGTGTTTTGTCATCGACCGCATAACCGTGATTTTGGGAAGTGATGAAGCACTGGGGCGTACCCACTCGCTGCACAGGCTGGTTGTGTGAGCGATGGCCGTATTTCAGTTTGTAGGTCTTTGCCCCAGCTGCACGAGCCAGCAACTGATTGCCCAGGCAGATGCCCATACAAGGACGGACAGACCCTCCCCCGGCCCCTCCCTGCGAGGGAGGGGAGTAGTTACCTTTAGCCATCTCTGTGGTCAGGAATTGCCGAATGTGCCTAACAGTCACTTCACACTGCTCGGGATCGCCCGGACCGTTAGCCAAGAACAGGCCGTCGAACTCCAACTGGTTGAAGTCGTAGTCCCAAGGTACACGAACCACCTCAAGCCCACGACGTATCAGGCAACGGATGATGTTGGCCTTCACGCCGCAGTCCACCAGCACCACGCGCTTCCCAGCACCTTTGTTATAGGTAACGACCTCCTTGCACGACACCTTCTCCACCCAGTTCACGCTTCCGTAATCCTCCTGTCCCGTAAGCTGCGACATCGTCGCAGCCCCCTCCATCTCAATCTTCCCCATCATTACGCCATGCTCGCGGAGCACCTTCGTGAGCCGCCGCGTATCGACACCCGTGATGGCAGGAATCTTCTCACGCTTCAGCCATGAGGCCAACGACTCCTTCGCATTCCAATGCGAATATGCCTTGCTATAGTCTGCTACAACCAGTGCCTTGGGATGGATACGGTCGCTCTCCAAAACAGGGAGAGCCTCACCCCCAGCCCCTCTCCAAGGGGAGAGGGGAGTAGTTAGCTTTTTCGCTGCTTCTCCGCCTTGAGAGTATATACTCCCCTCGCCCTTCGGAGAGGGGCTGGGGGTGAGGCCGGGCACACCGTAGTTGCCAATCAGCGGAAAGGTTGTCACAAGTATCTGACCGGCATAGCTGGGGTCTGTCAGACTCTCGGGATAGCCGGTCATGGCCGTGTTGAAGACCACCTCGCCTGTCGTCTCGCCGTCGTAGCCAAACGACCAGCCGCAGAACGCTGTGCCGTCTTCGAGTATCAGTTTTGCTTCTCTCATCTTCTGTCTATTGTTGTGTCTTCAGTTTGGTGTCAATGTAGTTTACAAAGGCTGCGTTGCAAAGTCGTGTACCGCCAGGTGTAGGATAGTGGCCGGTGAAATACCAGTCGCCCGGGTGGTTGGGGCAAGCTTTGTGCAGACCTTCTATGCTCTGGAACACCAGTTCGATGGGTGCCTGCATACCCTTCGGGCGCAACATCTCCACCATCTTCTGGTTGATTTCGTCGACGGTGAAAGGCTCGTAGATTCTCCTTACATGATTTGTTTCCAAAGGATGCTCTTTGCATGCCTGGTAAACATCTTGGATGAGTTCAGGAATCCTTCGTCGGCATGTGTAATCACTCCCCTCTCCAATCGGAGAGGGGCTGGGGGTGAGGCCTTCTTCAATAAGTGCCATCGTGGCGCGGAAAGCACAAAACTCCTCCAGTCGCGCCATGTCGATGCCGTAATAGTCGGGGTAGCGAATCTGCGGCGAACTGCTTACCATCACAATCTTCTTGGGGTGCAGACGGTCGAGAATCTTGAAGATGCTCTCCTTGAGGGTGGTGCCGCGGACGATAGAGTCGTCGATAATCACGAGATTATCCATATATGGTCGCAGCGAGCCGTAGCTGATGTCATAGACGTGGGCAGCCAGGTCGTTGCGCTCGCTGTTGTCGGCAATAAAGGTGCGCAGTTTAATGTCCTTCCACACCACCTTCTCAGTACGCACCTCTCCATGAAGTTGTCGGAAACCGTCGGTCATGCCATAGAAGGCCACCTCGGCTGTGTTGGGGATATAAGAAAAAACGGTGTTGGCCACGTCGCCGTCGATGGCTTTCAGGATGGCGGGCGTCAGCTGCTCACCCAGTCGCTTGCGCTCCTGATAGATGTCGCGGTCGGAGCCACGGCTGAAATAGATGCGCTCAAACGAGCAAGCACTCAGTTTCTTGGAAGGCATAATCTGCTCCAGATGGCTCTCACCGTTACGGCCCACGATGAGCGACTGGCCAGGTTGCAGATCACAGATGTCCTCAGTCTGTAGGTCGAAGGTCGTCTGCAATACTGGACGCTCACTGGCCACAGCCACCATCTCGTCGTCGCGATAGTAGAAGGCCGGGCGGATGCCCCACGGGTCGCGCACGGCGAACATCTCGCCCGAACCCGTCAGACCGCACATCACGTAGCCGCCGTCGTAGTGCTCCATCGTAGTCCGCAGCACGTTGGCCATCTCTACGTGGTCGTCAATATAGTCGGTGATGTCAGTGCCCTGCAACCCCTGCTCCTTTGCGATGGTATACAGCCGCTCCACCTCGCGGTCGAGCCGATGACCCATCAGTTCGAGGGTGATGTAGGAGTCGCCATAGATACGCGGCGACTGGCCCTGCGAGGTGAGGAAGCGGAAGACCTCGTCGATGTTGGTCATGTTGAAATTGCCGCACAGGCAGAGGTTCTTGGCCCGCCAGTTGTTGCGGCGCAGGAAGGGATGGACGAACGTCAGTCCGCTCTTGCCTGTCGTCGAGTAGCGCAGGTGGCCCATCAGTAGTTCGCCATTCATTTCTTCCATAACCTTGGAAAAGACCTCAGTGATGGCATCCTTCCCCTCGGCCTTCTCGCGGAACATATACTCTGTGCCCGGCTCTTTGTTCAGGCTCACCGAGGCTATTCCAGCACCCTCCTGTCCGCGATTGTGCTGTTTCTCCATCATCAGATAGAGCTTGTTGAATCCATAGGCCCACGTGCCGTACTTTTGGGCATAGTAGTCCAGCGGTTTCAACAGGCGAATCATCGCCACACCACACTCATGCTTCAACTGTTCCATATCAGATGCAAGCCTTTACGAAAGACATAAACAGCGGATGCGGATGGAGCACCGTCGATGAATATTCAGGATGGAACTGTGTGCCGATGTACCAGCGTTTATCGGGTATCTCGACTATCTCCACCAGGTTGGCGGCAGGGTTGATGCCTACGCACTTCATGCCTGCAGTCTCAAATACCTCTTTGTAATAGTTGTTAAACTCGTAACGATGGCGGTGCCGCTCCTTTATAAGTGAAGAATGAAGAGTGAAGAATGAAGAATTTGCTGCCACCTTGTAAGCTTCCATTGCTTTGCTTCCTTCGCACAGTTCGCAGTCGTAGGCACCCAGCCGCATCGTGCCACCAAGATTCGTCACCGTTTTCTGCTCCTCCATCAGGTCGATAACAGGATGTGCCGTATCGGCAGACATCTCGCTACTGTTGGCATCCTGATAACCTAAGACATTCCTTGCAAATTCGATGACCATCATCTGCATACCGAGACAGATGCCAAAGGTAGGCACGTCATGTGTGCGCCCATATTCGGCGGCAATGATTTTACCCTCTATGCCCCGCTGACCAAAGCCTGGGCATATAAGCAATCCTGCCATACCACTTAGCTTGTCAGCCACATTCCGTGCATCAATCTCTTCGCTGTTCACGAAATGAATCTTCGCCTTCACGTCGTTGTAGACGCCAGCCAGATTCAGACTCTCGCGTATGCTCTTGTAGGCGTCCTGTAGGTCGTACTTTCCCACCAGGCCGATGTACACCTCGTGGGCAGCCTTGTGTTGCTTTTCAAGGAACTCGTGCCAAGGCTTCATGGCAGGTGTCTCACCAACGGGGATGCCTATCTTGCGCAGGATAGCAGCATCGAGTCCCTGCCGCTGCATATTGACAGGCACTTCATAGATACTGGGCATATCCTCGCTCTGCACCACGCACTCCAAGTCAACGTTACAGAAGGATGCCACTTTTTTGCGCAAGCTGTCGTCAAGGTGGCGCTCGGTACGAAGCACCAAGATGTCGGGCTGGATGCCCATGCTCTGCAATTCTTTTACCGAGTGTTGTGTGGGCTTCGTCTTCAGCTCGTCGGCAGCCTTCAGATAGGGTACATACGTCAGATGTATACACACTGCATCGCTCCCAAGTTCCCAGCGCAACTGTCGGATAGCTTCCATGAACGGTGCACTCTCAATGTCGCCGATGGTGCCACCAATTTCACAAATAACGAAAGCCACACCTACTGCCTCCGAGGTGGCTTCTATAGTTTTGCTATCAGGGGTAGAGTCTGTTGTGCCCCCCTCGGGGGGCGAAGGGGGGGCTAATATCCTCCGTTTTATCTCATCGGTGATATGCGGCACGACTTGGATAGTCTTGCCCAAGTAGTCGCCATGGCGCTCGCGGTCAATCACCGTCTTGTAGATTCGTCCCGTGGTGATGCTATTATTGCGCGTGGTATGAATACCCGTAAACCGCTCGTAATGTCCCAGGTCGAGGTCGGTTTCAAAGCCGTCCTCCGTCACGTAGCATTCGCCGTGCTCGTAGGGGTTGAGCGTCCCCGGGTCGATGTTGATGTAGGGGTCGAATTTCTGGATGGTAATCTTGTATCCACGAGCCTGCAACAGCTTGCCTATTGAGGCAGAGATAATGCCCTTTCCCAACGAGGACACAACTCCGCCCGTTACGAAAATGTACTTTGTTTGCATATTTTATTTGTTCTTTTCGCGAATATGTTCTTCGTATTCAGCCAGTTCGCGCTCGCCGATATGTGCCAAACCATAGTGCTCGTCGTGCTGCGAGAGGTCGAGGCCCACCTTCTCGCTGTAGGTCGAGACACGCATGGGGATAAGGCTGTCAATGAGTTTATACCCCAGCCAGCTCATTGCGAAGGTATAGACAAAGACAATGACGATGGCCAGAAGATGGTAGAGGAAAATGATGAAGCCTTCCCATGTGCCGGCGATGAGGCCCTCCTGAATGAAGATACCCGTGAGCACCGTGCCGAAGATGCCGCCCGTGCCGTGGGTGGGGAATACGTCGAGGGCATCGTCGATGCTGGTGTGCGAGCGCCAATAGACAGCCACGTTGCAGATGAGCGTGATGACGAAGGCGATGAAGATGCTCTGACCGACGGTGACATAGCCTGCCGACGGCGTGATGGCCACCAGACCGACCACGCAGCCCACGGCGGCACCCATGGCCGACGGTTTGCGGCCGCGCAGACAGTCGAAGAATATCCACGTCATCATGGCCGTGGCCGAGGCGGTGTTGGTGTTGAGGAACGCCTTGACAGCCTGACCGTCGGCATGCAGAGACGAGCCGGCATTGAAACCGAACCACCCCAACCAAAGCAGTGCAGCGCCCAACAATACAAACGGGATGTTGGCGGGCTCGCTCTTCTCCGTGCTGCGCCGTCCTAAGTAGATGGCTCCGGCGAGGGCCGCTATACCCGACGAAGCATGGACGACGATGCCGCCAGCGAAGTCGACGACACCCCAGCGCATAAAGAGCCCTTCGGGATGCCACGTCATGTGGGCCAGCGGACAGTAGATGACAAAGAAGAAAAACATCATAAAGAACAGATAGGCCGAGAAGCGCACACGCTCGGCAAACGACCCCGTGATGAGCGAGGGCGTGATGATGGCGAACTTCATCTGGAACAGGGCAAACAGTGCCAGCGGAATAGTGGCTCCGCCCAGCACGTTGCCGGCCGGAGTGGTGTAAACTTCGGCTCCCACGTTCTGGAACATCAGGAACGTCAGTGGGTTGCCAATCACACCACCGATGTCGTCGCCAAAGCACAGCGAGAAGCCGACGACCACCCACAGAACGGAAATCAGTCCCATGGCAATAAACGACTGGAGCATGGTTGATATGACATTCTTCGCCCCAACCATGCCGCCATAGAAGAACGACAGGCCCGGCGTCATCATCAGCACAAAAATCGTGGCGGTAATGAGCCACGCCACGTCGGCAGCCGACACCACCGACCAGTCACACTCGAATGTAGGCTCGCCTACGAACACACCTGCGGCGGCTATCAACGTCATCGCCGTCATCAGGATTATCCAACGTTTCTTGATCTTCATCATATTCTATCTTGTATTGATACATTCTTTGATAAAGCCCCCTCCCCATCCGAAGACGGAGAGAGGGAACGCCTGGTAAAGATTAAGGCTGCAGCGTGAAGCCGAGAACCAGGTAGGCTTTTTGCGAGCAGGGGTTGCCAGTCACCTGTCCGAAGATGGGTATTGAGAACGAATCGGTCACTTTGATGTCCATCGTGGCCCGCAGCGACAGGTTGGTGACAGCGAAACCCGTTGTGCCGTAGAAGTCGGTGGCAAAAGGGACGGCACCGGCCGTAGCAGTCCACTTGACTGTTGATAGGCGAAATGGGACAGTTGCCTCGATATAACTGCTATAGGCCCGATTGCCGTCCTTGTTTAAGCCGTCGTTGCCAGCGAAGTTGGTGAACCATTGCAACGAGGCAAAGCCGAAGTCGTAGCCGATGTTGGCTTCAAACAGATGATTTGTGCCGTGGGCATCGTACTTGAAGTAGCGGCCGTCGGGGTCGAGTCCGGTGTTGAACCAGTAGTCGGTCACGCCGATGTTCAGTCCGCCGATGGTGTAGCCCAATGTCAGGTCAAACTCCTTTGTGTCGGCAGGGTTGGTCAGTCCGTAGCTGCCCCAGGCCGTCAGCGACAAGCCCTTGTATCCCACACCGAATGTAGGCTGCAATGACACGCTGCCCAAGTCCTGACCACGCCAGATATAACTACTTACAACGTCACCACAGATCGTTGTCTCAATCTCGTCCTGTGCATGGGCGGTGCCGCCAAGCACCACGCCCATTGCGAATAAAACAATCTTTTTCATACCTAATAATTCTTCATTCTTTCATTTAATTATAGCAAGCCTCGCCATGTTCGTAGATGTCGAGACCTTCCTCTTCGATTCGCTTGTCTACACGCAGGCCGTGCAGCTTCTTGATGCCGTAGAACAGGACGAAACCGCAGGCGGCAGCCCAAAGGTCGATGACCAAGATGCCGAAGCACTCGGCACCGAAGAAGCCCCAGCCGTGGCCGTAGAAAGCGCCGTTCGACGTAGACAGTAGGCCCGTCATCAGTGTGCCGAAAATACCGCAGACACCATGCACAGAGCTTGCGCCTACAGGGTCGTCGATGTGCAGACGGTGGTCGATGAACTCGATGGCATAGACCAGCACCAGACCGCAGACAAGGCCGATGATGACGGCTCCCAAAGGTGAAACGAGGTCGCAACCGGCAGTGATACCTACCAGACCTGCCAGTACGCCGTTAAGCGTCAGCGAGAGCGACGGTTTGCCATACTTCAACCACGTCAGGAACATCGTGGCCGTACCACCGGCAGCGGCTGCGAGGTTGGTGGTCAGGAACACATGGCTGATGGCGATGCGGTTCACTTCGCCGCTGGCTGCCAGCTGAGAACCAGGGTTGAAGCCGAACCAACCGAGCCAGAGGATAAACACGCCTAAGGCAGCCATCGTCAGGTTATGACCAGGAATAGCGCGGCTCTTGCCGTCCTTGGCATACTTGCCTATACGGGGGCCGAGCGCCATTGCTCCAATCAGTGCCAGCACACCGCCCACGCTGTGAACGATGGCAGAGCCGGCAAAGTCGTGGAAGACGTCGCCGAAGGTCGACATCATAAACCCGTCTTCAGCATCGCTGCAAAGCCAACCACCTCCCCACGTCCAGTGGCCCTCAATGGGATAGATGAACAATGAGATAACTGCGCTGTAAATCAAATACATCGAGAACTTGGTGCGCTCAGCCATAGCTCCGCTGACAATCGTTGCGGAGGTGGCGCAGAAGACGGTCTCAAAAATCAAGAAGCCCTCTACGGGCAGGTCGCCCTTGTAGAATGAGAGGTCGCCCCAGTTGGGCATACCGACAAATCCGGCACCCTCGCTGCCGAACATAAATCCGAAGCCGAGGAAGAAGAACAGCAACGAGCCGAACATGAAGTCGACGAAGTTCTTCATCAGAATGTTGGCCGTGTTCTTGCCTCGCGTAAAGCCTGCCTCACACAGTGCAAAGCCCGGCTGCATCCAGAAAACCAACATGGCTGCCAATAGCATCCATACGGTATCGAGTGATAATCCTATTTCGTTCATAATTGGTTTTTGTTGTGTTATCCTTATTACTTTTTGTCTCTCAATACGGTGTCGCCGTTCTCGCCTGTGCGAATCGACCATGTGTCAATCACTTCGCTCACGAAGATGCGACCGTCGCCAATCTCACCCGTGTGTGCCACCTTCAGGATGACCTTCACCGTAGGCTCCACAAACTGGTCGCGGCAAACGATGGTCAGTGCCACACGCTCTATCACATCTGTTGAATACTGTACGCCTCGGTATATCCTTTCCTGTCGGCTTTGCCCTATGCCGTGAACGTTGTGGTATTCAAACCAGTCGATGTCCGACGCGAGCAGTGCCTCCTTGACCTCCTCAAACTTGGTCTTGCGGATAATTGCTTCAATCCTTTTCATCCTTTTTACCTTTTAAATTAATACTTACGTGACACCTTGCAAGATTTCGGCGGCAAAGGTACGGCGATTCTTGGAAAAAAGCCGTATATATTTCCAACTTTGCGCCAACAAATTCTTCCCAAATGACAAAGTGTAAACATGAGGGGCAATGGTGGCAGTCTTTTGCTTTCGTTTTGCCAAAGAAACCGTCGCGTCGGCAACAAAATGTCACATGTGCGCGATTCCAAGATAAAATTATGTCACAAAAGCGATTGTTTTTCTTTCTTTTTGTATTACCTTTGCAGCCGAAAACGAGATAAAAGAAAGATTAAGCAAGGATAATATGACACAAAGTAAGCTAAATGGACTATACCAGCCACAATATGAGCACGACGCATGCGGCGTGGGCATGGTGGTGAATATACATGGCAGCAAGAGCCACGAGCTGGTGGATCAGGCGCTGCGCGTGCTGGAGAACATGGAGCACCGAGGTGCCGAGACACGCGACAAGACGGGTGACGGTGCTGGCATCATGCTGCAGATACCCCATGAGTTCATCCTGTTGCAGGGCATTCCTGTGCCGGAGAAGGGCAAGTATGGCACGGGACTGGTGTTTCTGCCCAAAGAGGAGAAGGAACAGCAGGAAATACTTTCGGTGATGATTGAGGAGATAGAGCGCGAGGGCTTGCAGCTGATGCACCTGCGCACGGTGCCTACCTGTCCGGAGGTGCTGGGAGCCGCCGCTCGTGAGGTTGAGCCAGACATCAAACAGATATTTGTGAAAAGAAGCCTCACCCCCGCCTCCTCTCCAAGGGGAGAGGGGAGTGATTACACTCCAGGCGAAGAAGAGAAGGCGTTAGACCGCACCTTATATATAATAAGGAAAAGGATTGAGAAAAGGGTAGCGGAAATGGTATCTACTCCCCTCTCCCCTCGGAGAGGGGTCGGGGGTGAGGCTTTTTATATCTGCTCACTCTCAACCAAGAATATCATATACAAGGGAATGCTGACCAGCGGACAGCTGCGCCGGTATTTCCCTGACCTGTCGAACCCTTACCTGACAAGCGGACTGGCGCTGGTGCACTCACGCTTTAGCACAAACACATTCCCAACGTGGTCGCTGGCCCAGCCCTTCCGCTTGTTGGCTCACAACGGCGAGATTAACACCATTCGTGGCAACCGCGGATGGATGAAGGCCCGCGAGAGTGTGCTCAGCAGCGAGGCATTAGGCGACATCAGGGAGATTTCGCCCATCGTGCAGGAGGGCATGAGCGACTCGGCCTCGTTGGACAACGTGTTTGAGTTTCTGATGATGAGTGGAATGCCGCTGCCACATGCGATGGCCATACTCGTGCCAGAGTCGTTCAACGACAAGAACCCGATATCTGAAGACTTGAAAGCGTTCTACGAGTACCATTCGATATTGATGGAGCCTTGGGATGGCCCAGCCGCCCTGCTGTTCTCTGACGGACGCTATGCGGGTGGTATGCTGGACAGGAATGGTCTGCGCCCCTCTCGCTATACTATCACGAAACATGGATTGATGGTGGTGGCCTCGGAGGTGGGCGTCATGGACTTCGAGCCAGGCGACGTGGTCAGTAAGGGACGCTTGCAGCCAGGAAAGATTCTGCTCATCGACACACAGGAGGGCAAGATTTTTTACGACGGCGAAATAAAAGAGCAGTTGGCCAAGGCCCATCCCTACCGTCAATGGCTCAGCGAGAACCGCGTGCAGTTAGAGAAGCTGAAGAGTGGTCGCAAGATAGAGAACTCGGTGAACGATTTCGAGCGGAAACTCATCTCTTTCGGCTTCGGTCAGGAGGACATCGACCGTACCATCATCCCCATGGCGACGACGGGACAGGAGCCTGTGGCCGCTATGGGCAACGACACGCCGTTGGCCATCGTCAGCGACCGTCCGCAAGTGCTGTTCAACTATTTCCGCCAGCAGTTTGCCCAGGTGACGAACCCTGCCATCGACCCCATTCGCGAAGAGTTGGTGATGTCGTTGACAGAGTACATCGGTGCCGTTGGCACCAACATTCTGACCCCCGATGCCTCGAATTGCAAGATGGTGCGCCTGCCCCAACCCGTATTGACCAACACACAACTCGATATATTATGTAATATAAGGTATAAGGGATTCAAGACCATCAAGCTGCCGATGACCTTCGAGACCCACCCCCAACCCCTCCCTGAGAGGGAGGGGAGTGGTTACACTCAAGCTGGAGAAGATTTGAGGGCTGCTCTTGACAAACTTTGCAAAGATGCGGAAAAGGCCGTTGATGATGGTTACAACTATATCATACTGACAGACAAACTGCCTATAGAAGGTAATGAGGTAATTACTCCCCTCCCTCACAGGGAGGGGCAGGGGGGAGGGTCTTCTTTTATCCCCTCGCTCTTGGCCGTCTCGGCCGTTCATCATCATCTGATTTCAGTGGGCAAGCGCGTACAGACGGCGCTCATCGTGGAGAGCGGTGAGATTCGCGAGACGATGCACGCGGCACTGCTGCTGGGCTATGGTGCCAGTGCGCTGTGCCCGTATATGGTTTTCGCCATTCTCGACGACCTGGTGAAGCGCGGAAAGATTCAAGAGGAATACGCCACGGCTGAAAGCCACTATATCAAAGCGGTGGACAAGGGGCTGAAGAAGATCATGTCGAAGATGGGCATCTCCACCATCCGCTCCTATCGTGGCGCAAAGATTTTCGAGAGCATCGGCCTTGGCGAGGACCTGCTGCGCCGCTACTTCGGCACCGAGGTGAGCACCATCGGCGGCATCGGCCTGAAGGAAATAGCGCGCGATGCCATCCTCCTGCAAGCGCAAGCCGCCGTGCCCGACGCTTCTCCGTCGGGTAAGCCCCTCCCCAACCACGGCCAGTTCTCATGGCGCAAGGACGGCATCAAGCACGCCTGGAATCCCGAGACAATTGCGAAATTGCAGCTGGCTTGCCGCACAGGCGACTATGAGAAGTTCAAGGAGTGGTCGAAGCTCGTCGATGAAAAGGAGTCGCCCATTTTCCTCCGCGACTTCCTCACCTTTAAGAAGGCATCTACTCCCCTCCCCCACAGGGAGGGGCAAGGGGGAGAGTCTGTCGAGTCCGTCGAATCCATCGTGAAGCATTTTGTGACGGGAGCCATGAGCTTTGGCGCATTGAGTATCGAGGCCCATGAGGCGCTGGCACTGGCCATGAACAAACTCGGCACACGAAGCAACACAGGCGAGGGCGGTGAAGACAATGCCCGCTACCACACGGAGGTGGACGGCGTATCGCTGTCGAGCAAGACCAAGCAGATTGCCAGTGGTCGCTTCGGCGTGACGGCAGAATACCTGGTGAATGCCGAGGAGATACAAATCAAGGTGGCACAGGGGGCCAAGCCCGGCGAGGGCGGCCAATTGCCCGGCTTCAAGGTGAACGAGATTATCGCCAAGACGCGTAACGCCATCCCCGGCATCTCGCTCATCTCGCCGCCCCCACATCACGACATCTATTCGATTGAGGACTTGGCACAGCTCATCTTCGACCTGAAGAACATCAACCCGACGGCTGCCGTCAGCGTGAAGCTCGTGGCCGAGAGTGGCGTGGGAACCATCGCCGCTGGTGTGGCCAAGGCCAAGGCCGACCTCATCGTCATCAGCGGCAGTGAGGGCGGTACGGGGGCATCACCTGCCAGCAGCATGCGGTTCGCGGGTATCTCTCCCGAGATTGGTCTCGCCGAGACACAGCAGACACTTGTCCGCAACGGCCTCCGCAATCAGGTGCGCCTGCAGACCGACGGTCAGCTAAAGACGGCCAAGGATGTCATCATCATGGCGATGCTGGGAGCCGACGAGTTCGCATTCGGTACGCTGCCGCTGATTGTACTGGGCTGTGTGATGATGCGCAAGTGCAACACGAACACCTGTCCGATGGGAGTAGCCACTCAGAACCCGGAGCTGCGCAAGCACTTCGAGGGACGCGCCGAGTATGTGGTCAACTATTTCACATTCCTTGCCCAGCAGGTGCGCGAATACCTCGCAGAAATCGGTGTTCACAGCCTGAAGGAGATTATCGGCCATACCGAACTCATCGAGGTGAATACTCAAAACGCTACTGACAAACAGAAGGCCATCGACTTCGCCCGTTTGCTGAATAAGCCGGAAACGGAAAAAGCACCCTATTGGGATCGTGGTGCCTATACAAAGGTGACGGGCGTGAAAGACGAGGAAATCATCAAGGCTGCACAAAAAGCCATTGACGAGCAGGAGGAGGTGACGCTTGACTATGCCATCAAGAACACCGACCGCGCCGCGACGACGATGCTCAGTGGTGTCATCGCCAAGAAATACGGTGAGGCAGGTCTGCCCGATGGCACTATCAACATCAAGTTCAAAGGTTCGGCGGGCCAATCGTTCGGAGCATTTGCAGTTCACGGACTCAACCTCAAGCTCGAGGGCGAGTGCAACGACTACTTCGGCAAGGGACTCAGCGGCGGTCGCATCAGCATCCTGCCGCCAGCTCGTCGCAGCGACGACTTCAAGGCTGAAGAAAACATCATCGCCGGCAACACGGGCCTGTACGGTGCCACCTCCGGCGAACTCTACGTCAATGGCAAGGTGGGCGAGCGCTTCGGTGTGCGCAACTCTGGGGCCATAGCTGTCATCGAGGGAGCTGGCGACCACTGCTGTGAGTATATGACGGGCGGACGTGTGGTGGTGCTTGGCGAGACGGGGCGCAACTTCGCGGCTGGCATGTCGGGCGGACTGGCGTATGTCTACGACCCCAAGCACACGTTCGACTACTTCTGCAATATGGACATGGTGGAAATCAACCTCGTCGAGGACAGCGTCTCGCGCAAGGAACTCCTGGAGCTGATTCGTCAGCACTATCTCTACACTGGCTCGGCCTTGGCAGGGCGTATGCTTGACGACTGGAACCGCGTGGTCGAGGACTTCGTACAGGTAGTGCCCATCGAATACAAGCGTGTGCTACAGGAGGAACAGATGAAGAAACTACACGAGAAGATAGCTGACATCCAGCGAGACTATTAATTGGTAAATTGGGATATTAGTCGTTTGGTCGTTTGGCGACATTACAAATGACGACTGTATAATCCCTAAACGACTAAGCAACAAAACCACTAAACGACGAAAAAATGGGAAATCCGAAAGCTTTTTTAGAGATACACCGCCAGGAGGCGGGCTACCGTCCGATTCACGACAGGATCCACGACTTCGGCGAGGTGGAGCAGACGCTCAACACGCACCAGCGCCGCGAACAGGCCTCGCGCTGCATGGACTGCGGCGTCCCCTTCTGTCACTGGGCCTGTCCATTAGGTAACAAGGCTCCTGAATGGAATGATGCCCTGTATAAGGGCGACTGGCAGCTGGCCTTCCGCCTGCTCACAAGCACCAACCCCTTCCCAGAGTTTACGGGTCGCATCTGTCCGGCATTGTGCGAAAAGGCCTGTGTGCTGAATCGCTTCAACCACGAACCGACAACCAACCGCGAAGACGAGTGCGCCATCATCGAGGCCGCCTTCCGCGAAGGTTATATCCAACCGCGAGTGCCCGTCCGCAATGGCAAGAACGTGGCTGTCATCGGAGCCGGCCCTGCTGGCCTTGCTGCCGCCAATGCTCTCAACCAGATGGGCTACGCCGTCACCGTCTTCGAGAGGAATGAGGCTGCCGGTGGCCTCCTCCGTTACGGCATACCCAACTTCAAGCTCAACAAGGCCATCATCGACCGCCGCATCGCCTTGATGGAGGCCGAGGGCATCGCCTTCCGCTATGGCGAAGCTGTTCCGTATGCTGCGATATTATCGCAGCCCACCCCGCACTTCTCCGCCGTCGTCATCGCCACTGGCACCCCCACTGCCCGCGACCTCCGCATCCCCGGCCGCGAGCTGAAGGGTGTCCACTTCGCCCTCGAACTGCTGAGCCAGCAGAACCGTGTCCTCGCCGGCATCGAGTACAGCAAGGACGACCGCATCACCGCCCGTGGCAAGGACGTCCTCGTCATCGGAGGCGGCGACACTGGCTCCGACTGCATCGGCACCGCCCACCGTCAGGGTTGCAAGAGCGTCACCCAAATCGAAATCATGCCCAAGCCCGTGGAAGGCCCCGACGACCCGCAGAACCCTTGGCCCAACTGGCCACGCACCCTCAAGACCACCTCGAGCCACGAGGAAGGCTGCACTCGTCGCTGGAACATCAACACCCTTGAGTTCCTTGGCGAGAACGGCCATCTCACTGGTGTCCGCGTCCAAGAAATCGACTGGCAGCCCGCCCCCGTGCCCGTTGCTTCTCCAACGGGAAAGCCCGCCCGCCCCGTCATGGTAGCCAAAGGCGAGCCTTTTGTCATCAAGGCCGAGCTTTGCCTCCTCGCCATGGGTTTCCTCAAGCCCGAGCTTCCGCAGTATCCGGAGAATGTCTTCGTCTGCGGTGATGCCCAGAACGGTGCTTCGCTCGTCGTCCGCGCCATGGCCAGCGGCAAGGAGACCGCCACGAGCGTGCACGCCTTCCTCTCGTCGAAATAGCGAAATGTCGTTATAACGTCATAACGAAATAACGTTATAACGCCATAACGATAAAACGAAATTACGATAAAACGAAAGAAAACATGGCCTTAGTAAACATTCACTTCCTGAACCTACAGCAGAACTACCTCTTCGCCGACATCGCCAAGAAGGTCAATGCCTTCCGCGTGATGCACCCCAAGGCCGATGTCATCTCGCTCGGCATCGGCGATGTCACCCAGCCGCTCTGCCCCGCCGTTGTCGAGGCCATGCACAAGGCCGTCGACGAGATGGCCACCGCCGACGGCTTCCGGGGCTACGGTCCCGAACAGGGCTACGACTTCTTGCGCGAAGCCATCCTGAAGAACGACTTCGCACCACGTGGCGTTCGGCTGAGCATCGACGAGGTCTTCATCAACGACGGTGCAAAGAGCGACACCGGCAACTTCCAGGAACTACTCCACTGGGACAACTTCATCGGTGTCACCGACCCCATCTACCCCGTCTATATCGACTCTAACGTGATGATAGGCCGCTGTGGCACCTATCGCGATGGCCGCTGGACCAACGTGCGCTACATGCCCACCACCGCCGAGAACGGCTTCGTGCCCGACCTGCCCAAAGGCCGCCCCGTGGACGTCATCTACCTCTGCTTCCCCAACAACCCTACGGGCACGGTCATTACCAAACAGGAACTGCGCAAGTGGGTGAACTACGCCTTGAAGAACGATGCCCTCATCCTCTTCGATGCCGCCTATCAGGCCTACATACGCGACCCCGACATCCCGCACAGCATCTACGAGATTCGCGGAGCCCGCAAGTGTGCCGTGGAGTTCCGCTCGTTCTCCAAGACTGCCGGCTTTACGGGTGTCCGCTGCGGCTACACCATCGTGCCCAAGGATGTCAGCGTGGCCACCTTCGAGGGCGAGCGCATCCCCCTCAACCAGCTGTGGCTCCGTCGACAGTGCACCAAGTTCAACGGCACCAGCTACATCTCGCAGCGAGCTGCCGAGGCCATCTACTCGCCCGAGGGCAAAAAGCAGGTGCAGCAGACCATCGACTACTACATGCAGAACGCCGCCCACATGCTCAGCACCCTGCGCGGCCTCGGTTTCGAGTGCTATGGTGGTGAGCACGCTCCCTACATCTGGATGCGCGTCCCCGATGGCTCTACCTCCTGGCAGTTCTTCGAGCAGCTGCTCTATGGTGCCAACGTCGTCTGCACACCCGGCGTAGGCTTCGGCCCCTCGGGCGAGGGCTACGTACGCTTCACCGCCTTCGGCAGCCACGAAAAGACGGAGGAAGCACTCAAACGAATTGAGAAATGGAAGAATCAACATTAACAAACACAAAAAAACAGCACAACAATGGAAACACTAAGATTTCAGGTTGTCGGAGAGGCGTTCAAGAAGAAGCCGCTCGACGTAAAGACACCCGTTGAGAGACCCGCGAAGTATTTCGGCAGCAAGGTCTTCAACCGTGAGAAGATGTACAAGTACCTGCGCAAGGACGTGTACGAGAAGATGATCGACGTGATTGACAATGGCGCCCGCCTCGACCGCGAGGTGGCCGACGCCGTGGCCGCTGGCATGAAGCAGTGGGCCACAGAGAATGGCGTGACGCACTACACCCACTGGTTCCAGCCACTCACCGAGGGCACCGCTGAGAAGCACGACTCGTTTATCGAGCACGACGGCAAGGGCGGCATGGTCGAGGAGTTCACCGGCAAGCTGCTCGTTCAGCAGGAGCCCGACGCCTCGTCGTTCCCCAGCGGCGGCATCCGCAGCACCTTCGAGGCCCGTGGCTACTCCGCCTGGGACCCCACGTCGCCCGTCTTCATCATCGACGACACCCTCTGCATACCCACCGTGTTTATATCCTACACGGGCGAGGCCCTCGACTACAAGGCTCCGCTGCTCCGTGCGCTGCATGCCGTCAACGTGGCCGCCACCGACGTGTGCCACTACTTTGACCCAACGGTGAAGAAGGTGACCTCCAACCTCGGCTGGGAGCAGGAGTACTTCCTCGTCGACGAGGGACTCTACTCGGCACGCCCCGACCTGCTGCTGACGGGCCGCACCCTGATGGGCCACGACTCGGCCAAGAACCAGCAGATGGACGACCACTACTTCGGCTCCATCCCCGAGCGCGTCGCCGCCTTTATGCGCGAGCTGGAGATTGTCGCACTCGAACTGGGCATCCCCTGCAAGACGCGCCACAACGAGGTGGCACCCAACCAGTTTGAGCTGGCACCCATCTTCGAGGAGACCAACCTGGCCGTCGACCACAACATGCTGCTCATGTCGGTGATGAAGCGCGTGGCCCGCAAGCACGGCTTCCGTGTGCTCCTCCACGAGAAGCCCTTCGCAGGCATCAACGGCAGCGGCAAGCACAACAACTGGAGCCTCTCCACCGACAACGGCGTGCTGCTCCATGCCCCTGGCAAGACGGCTGAGCAGAACCTGCGCTTCGCCACCTTCATCGTCGAGACGCTGATGGGCGTCTGGCGCCACAACGGGTTGCTGAAGGCCAGCATCATGAGTGCCACCAATGCCCACCGCTTGGGGGCCAACGAGGCACCGCCCGCCATCATCTCGTCGTTCCTCGGCAAGCAGGTGAGCGAACTGCTCGACCACATCGAAGCCCCCCATTCGTCCCCCGAGGGGGACACAATAGACATCAAGTCTATAGAAGCCCCCTCGGGGGCAGTAGGGGGGGCTAAGCATAGCTGGAAGATGGATATCCCCGAGATTCCCGAACTCTTCATCGACAACACCGACCGCAACCGCACGTCGCCCTTCGCCTTCACCGGCAATCGTTTCGAGTTCCGCGCCGTAGGCTCAGAGGCCAACTGCGCCTCGGCCATGATAGCCCTCAACAGTGCCGTTGCCGAAGCCCTCGTCGATTTCAAGAAGCGTGTCGACGCCCGCATTGCCCAAATCAGCAGCGACCCGCTGTTTGCCCCCGTAGCCGCAGTGGCCGGCGCTTCTCCGTCGGCCCAAAAACCGTCGGCCCACAACCCCGTCATGCACGCCATCATCGACGTGCTGCGCGAGGACATCAAGACCTGCAAGCCCATCCGCTTCGACGGAAACGGCTATAGCGACGAATGGGTGGAGGAAGCCGCCCGCCGTGGACTCGACGTAGAGAAGTCATGCCCGAAGATTTTCGAGCGCTACCTCGATGACACCAGCATCCAGATGTTCGAGAGCCTCGGCGTGATGACCCGCAAAGAACTGGAGGCCCGCAACGAGGTGAAGTGGGAGACCTACACAAAGAAGATTCAGATTGAGGCCCGCGTGCTGGGTGACCTCTCGATGAACCACATCATACCCGTGGCCACACGCTACCAGACACAGCTGCTGCAGAACATCAGCAACATGGCCGTGGTATTCCCCATCGACACCGCCGACAAGCTCTCTGCACGCAACAAGCAGATTATACAGGAGATTGCCGAGCGCACCAGTGCCATCGAGAAGGGCGTTGAAGAACTGGTCGAGGCTCGCAAGAAGGCAAATAAGATTGACGACGAGCACAAGAAGGCCATCGCCTACCACGACACGGTGGAGCCCAAACTCGACACCATCCGCTACGAGATAGACAAGCTCGAACTCATCGTCGACGACAGCCTCTGGCCATTGCCGAAGTACCGAGAACTGCTGTTCATCAGATAACAGCAAGGCTACAAACGATGTAAAAGCATGAAAAAAGGGAACCTTCAAGGTTCCCTTTTTTGCTGATATTGCGGAGAGAGGGATATTGTTCCGATTTTCTCTTTTGTAGCTAAACTTATTGAGGACCAACACTCCCTTGCTGCTACTTTATGAAGTGTTGTCGGTCATCTCCAACAACTATATAGTAACAGTTAATAATTTACTTAGGACAAATGTTATGAACGTATAGGGCGACAGAATATAGGCAGGGGCATCGCCCCTGTAAAAGCACCACGCCCACAATATAGCCCCGGAGGGGCGACAGAAGACGATGGTGAGCACCAATTATCCGACTGAGACCTCGCCCCTGTAAAACCCGAAAGATTAACAGGATATTCCTGTCGCCCCTCCGGGGCTTTCTGCTGCGACTCCGTAGAGCATACAAATTGAATTCAGAGCTATTTTGTCCCCGCTCAACCATAGGTCGCTTGCAAGGCAAGTATATTCTAAATAATGCGTTGAAGCTCAAAAATGGATGAGAAAGGCAAGCAGCAGAAGCGGGGTAGCCACAGGGCCCACCCGTTGCCAATGCTTACAAATCAGTTTTGTCATTTTAAAAAATCATAAATCATTGCAGATTGTTGGGAAGAAACATTTCTGTCTGCAATTATTTCTTTATCTTTGTAGTCAGAATTTGACAAATGCCGAAAAAGTACGTTCTTTAACGTTGCATCAGATATGAGAAACCCATATATGTCACAAGTCCTTCCAATTAAGGAAGATGCCAAGAAGCAACTCCCCTATGGTCTTGAGACCACGGCTGATTTGCTGTTGGAGCTTATGGGTAAGAGCAAGGATGAACAGCAGAGAGATACTGCTGCCTTCATCAAGGCATCCAAGAAAATGCCAGAAATGATACTGGTTTTCGATTTTGCCATGTCATTGTTACAACACGATGTCATTCCTATTCGTGAATCCATTTATGACACTGGCATTGATGGAATAAAAGAACTGAATGACCATTGGGCAGATAAGTATGGAATAGATGAAAACCATAAAGGCAATGCAAAAGCATACAATTTCTTCAATTGGTTGGTTCTAAGATTGCCAGCGAAAGAGGAAATGAAGAAGTTTGGACTAATTTATTAATTTATGGCTAAAATACCAATATTAAACAGTATAGATGTAATTAGTAAGCAATACCCAACAGGTGAGGCTCCAGTGTTGGTAATGTGTTCGGATATGAATTTGTACATTTGTAAGTATATCCGTAACTCGGTTTCTGCTCAGAAATTGGCGTGTGAACTTATTGGCTCTAAATTGGCTACAGCATGGGAACTGAATGCACCACCAGTTTCATTTGTAAATATCAAATCTGCGCATTGGCCTAAAAGTTACATAACTCCTAAGGTAATGACTACCATGTTAGGAAGCAAATACCTTACCTCAGTTGATTACGTGTTACCATCAACATTCGACAAATTGGCTAAGACATCAGCAATGCTCAAGCATTTGCTGAAAATAGCATTATTTGATTTCTGGGTAGCAAACGAAGACAGAAATGAAAACAATTCAAACCTGCTTTACGATGTAATCACTAAGACGTTTGTCCCGATAGATTTTGGCTGCATACTGAACAATGCAGACTTCCAATCCTCGATGATGCAGTTAACAACTACAGATACCATCATCAATTCGTCATTATTCAAATATTTGACAGAAGGAAATGCCTCTCAAACTATTCAGAAACATATCACCAACCTAAAAGGAACATACGTTAACTATGTCAGTCAATGTCAAATGCAAATAGATGACATCGCTAATAATCTACCTTCAGATTGGAATATTCCAACAAGTCTTGTAACAAATAAACTACTCCAGTTATTCGAACCTGACTGGCTTGAAGCCGTTTGGCGTAATTTTGAAGAATGTTTAAACGATAATCTTTAAGAAGTATGAACAAACTAAGATATAGCATCATATATGCAGTCATCCGTCCAGAGATTTCAGAACAGATTAGCGTCGGTCTTATCTTTGTTGATGGTGACAAGGTTGATATGCGTTATTCGAGCGAGAAGCTAAAAGCCTTACAAGGCTTGTTCCCAGAGGAAAGCTACAATTTCATTTCACGAGTCATCCGTTCTATGGGTCGCAGACAGGCAGAATACACCGCCGATACGATTGACTACCTGACACGCTATTCCAACAACATGATATCAATGTCCCCATTACAGTCTATGGACATTACGCCTACCGAGCAAAACAAGGACAAACTCTATCGAAACTATGTGTATGGAGGAAACTAATACGGGAAATATGGTATGCCACAAGAGAAAAAACAAACCAATAAGGTTACTTTGACAACCTCTGACGGTAAGGCGGTAGAGGCTTTTGCCCCTGTAATTGTGTCTGCAAGCAGGGCCACCGATATTCCGGCGTTTTACACCGAATGGTTCTTCAAACGTTTGGATGAAGGTTATTCGGTCTGGAAGAATCCATTCAACGGTGTGTCGTCATACGTGGCATACCAGAATACGCGCTTCATCGTCTTTTGGTCCAAGAATCCCTTCCCCCTGCTCCAGCACTTAGACGAACTTGAAAGACGAAACATCGGCTGCTATATTCAGTACACGCTGAATGACTACGAGGCCGAAGGGCTGGAAAAAAACGTTCCTCCACTTCCCTTCAGAATTGACACGTTCAAGAAGTTGGTAGCTCGGTTGGGCAAAGGACGTGTCATCTGGCGTTTTGACCCTATGTTGCTGACAGACGATATTACGATTGACTGCTTATTAGAGAAAGTAGAGCGTATAGGCGACCAGTTAGTGGGCTATACGGAAAAGTTGGTCTTTAGCTTCGCTGACATCCTGAGCTATCGGAAAGTGAAAGCCAATCTCGAGAAAAGCCACATCCCTTATCACGAATGGACGGAGCCGCAGATGCTGGAATTTGCTGAACGCCTTGCTGCTCTCAACAAGAAGTGGGGCTATACCTTGGCCACCTGTGGCGAAAAGATAGACTTAAAGCATTTTGGCATCGTGAAGAATCGTTGCGTAGATGATGAGCTTATCATCCGTATCGCTTACGAAGACAAAGCCCTCATGGACTTTCTGAAAGTCACCATCCATCCCATGCCCGTTGCCGATCTCTTTGACAACGCCGCCCCACTTTCACCCGATGCCATCATCCTCCCAAACGGCACCTACGCCACGCACGGTGACAACCGTGATAAGGGCCAGCGCCAGTTCTGCGACTGCATCAAGAGCAAAGACATAGGCGAGTATAACACCTGCCCCCATCTTTGTGAATATTGCTATGCGAATGCAAGTAAGGAGGCGGCCATTGTCAATTGGAAGCGACATTTAATGAATAAAGATTCAGAAACTATAACAGGACAATAAGGAATATGAGAAATTCACCTATAGATGAATATGATGATGTGATTTGGTCTATAAAGAACATCTCATTCAATAAAATAAGGGCAATTGCTAATGATTTCGTCTCTGAATTGACAGAAAATGAGAAAGATGAATTGTGGAAAATATTAAAGCGAGGGATAGCACTCCTGAGAACAGACGCAGAGTTGAAATACTATTTATATGCATACGGTAAGATGCATCAACAGAAAATGAACGTTGCGCTATCTCATTTTTCTTGGGAAGACTTTGAAAACAAACGAATACAGATTGTGGATTGGGGATGTGGCCAGGCATTAGCAACCATCTGCTTTTTTGATTATTTGAAAAAGAAAGATATTAAATGTGAAATAGACAAGATTGTTCTGATTGAGCCTTCTAATGAAGCATTAGAACGGGCAACGATTCATGTCTGTGCCTATGATGATTATGTATGGGAGGAAACAGATATTGAGACTATAAACAAATGTATTGATCAAGTAAACCTTACAGAAATCGAGTCAAATGCAGATTTGACTATACACTTTTTCGCTAACGTGTTAGATATTCCGAATATAAATCTAAGTAGACTTGCAAGAATAGTCAAGAAAACGTCAGACAATGAGACCTTTGTCATCTGCATGGGACCCAACAATAACTTTAACAAGCGGATTGACAAATTCTTTTCATGTTTTCACGATTACGAACTTCTATACGAAGATGAGCATGACGTGACTAACGAATACGACTATACTGCGAAGTATTGTTTATTCGCATTGAATAAGAAAAAAGAAGATTTTGATTTCGATGATAATATGACCGTAAATGAATTCTTTGAACGGCACAATGTTGATAAGAAACTCTTTATCATAAAGACAAAAACAAATGACAATGGGGAAAAATTTAAAGTTGTAGGGTTCGCTAATGGAAAGAAAGATAAAGATGGACATGTTGCATACACCTACTTTGTTTTGCCCCAAAAAATCGAGTTTGATAGTAATGTGGAAATCAAGCGTTATTTAAGGGCGCACAAAAAAGATGTTCGACTTATCGAACCACCAATAGGGTATCGCTATGGTATACTTTTTGTTGAATCAGAATTAGAAGACTGGGATGAATTGTGACATTATGATGTAAACGTAAATAGAGATATGAACAAGAACGACATAAAGAAGTTGTTACAAAAGGGTGAGCGGTTGACATTAGAGGCAAAATTGGCTAAAACAGATGTGCCCAAGTCGGTTTGGGAGAGCTATTCGGCTTTTGCAAATACAATGGGCGGAACTATACTGCTGGGTGTCTTTGAAAACATGAAAGAGAATGACCCGGCTAAGAGGTTTCGGATAGAAGGTGTTGATGACGTAGAAATGATTCGTAAGGACTTCTGGAATACCATCAACAGTAATAAGGTGAGCGACAATATTCTGTCGGATAGTGATGTGGAGGTGGTGGATATAGATGGGCTACAAGTTGTCTGCATCCATGTGCCGATGGCTGATTGGCGGGTGAAGCCTGTCTATCTGAATGAGAATGTCTATAAGAACACGTTCAAACGCAACCATGAAGGTGACTATCACTGCACAGAGCAGCAGGTTAGGGCGATGATTCGTGACTCATACGAGGGAGGAAACGACGGTGCACTAATGGAGCATTACGACATGAATGATGTTGACCCAGACACGCTGCGTCGATACCGCACCTTATTTCAATTCAGAAATGAGGGACATGTATGGAACGAAGTGGACGACAAGACTTTCTTGAAGAATCTTGGCGGCTATATCGTTGACCGAGAAACAGGGAAAGAGGGCTTGACGATGGCTGGCCTGATGATGTTTGGCAAGGGGCTTTCGATACAAGAGCGGTTTGCCAACTTCAGGATGGACTACATCGACTTCTGCAATCTGATAGGTGAAGAGCGTTATAGCGACCGATTGACCTACGATGGACGGTGGGAGAACAACTTGTATCAGTTCTTTAGCCGAGTGATTCCCAAAGTGACTTTCGATCTTCCACGTCCATTCCGCATGGAAGGTATTCAGCGAGTGGATGACACACCGTTACATAAGGCTGTACGGGAAGCGTTTACGAATTCAATCATCCATGCTGATATGATGTTGGAGGCCGGCGTACTTCGAATAGAGAAACATGAAGACCGCCTGGTGTTCCGCAACCCTGGTTTGCTGATGCTGCCGTTGAAGGAGATCTATGAAGGTGGCGTGTCGAAAGCTCGTAACCCCAAGATGCAGAATATGCTGAGGATGATTGGCTATGGCGAAAACCTTGGCTCTGGTTTCCCGATGATACTCAGCGCTTGGAAACAGGCAGGTTGGGCAGAGCCTGTATTAGAAAACCGCTTGGAGGTGGATGAGGTGTCCTTGGTGCTCCCAATTAAGCGTATTGAGGGCAATGCCCCCAAAAGTGCCCCCAAAAGTGCTCCCAAAAGTGGCCCCAAAAACAGAAAAATTGGCCCCAAAATTGGCCCCAAAATTGGCTCCAAAAAATTGTCGCCGCAAGAACGGCTTGATATGATTATAGCTATTATCAAAAATAACCCGCGAATTACTCGTAAGGATATTGAAGATATGCTTGGTGTAGGGCATACTACCATACAAAATGACCTCCGAATTCTGAAAGAACAATATGGCGTGCACTATGAGGGTTCCAGCAAAACGGGTGAATGGGTGATTAGCAAATGATGCAAACTGGTCTGTTGTGATGAGAAGAATAATAACAACAAACAAAATAGAGTACTTATGGATAAGCAAGAACTGAAAGAAAGAGAGACAAAGATTACTGAATTGGCAGTGGCATTCTGCCATGAACGTTTAGACGAGGAGTGCGCAGAGCTGTGTACCAAACTGGTGCAGAAGCTTGGGCGCAAACGCACCTGCCCTCTGCAGTCTGGCCGACTGGAGATTTGGGCAGCGGCAGCAGTATATACTATTTGCAGTGTCAACTTCATGTTCAGCAAAGGTTCCCGTCTGAGCACCTCGTCGTACGAGATTGCGGAGTATTTCGGAGCCAGTGGCTCTACGATTGCCCAGAAGTCGAGAGTGGTCAAAGACCTACTGAAGATAAGCAATGTATTCGACCCCAACTTCACCTTGAAGGAGATTGCCGAGCGCAACCCGTTCAATCACATGGTGATGAGAAATGGTTTCATTTTCTTCGATTAAGTAACACTAACATACATTCTTATATTGAGACCACTTTCTTCTTTGCCTACGGCGTAACGTGCGCTCGGCCTTGGCCGCTTGCCACCAACGGGACGCAAGAATGACCGTGCGCTCGGCCTTGCCGCTTGCCACCAACAGGACGCAAGAATGACCGTAAATGAAACGTGAATGAGCCGTGAATTATATTCGAGGTACGGTTGAAAAGACGCTGAAAGCGTCTCCTCTCAATAGCCGTAGGTCGGAACGACCTGCGGATAACAGGTACCGGGTAATAACGACCCTGAAGGGGTCGCCCGCACTCAAGTGAGACCTTTCCAGCAGTATAGATGGGCGACCCTTTCAGGGTCGATGTACCTTCCGTCGTTCTATCCGCAGGTCGTACCGACCTACGGCTATTGAGCGGTGACGCTTTGGATAAATCGCTCATGCTCGGCCATCTGCAAGCAAGCTTGCATGGCCCTCGCTCAATCGCGATTTTCAGCGTCAGGAATCTTCAAAATGTGCATGAATGAAGCACGAATAATCATGAATGCTGCGCAAAAAAATATTTACGGGGCATTCACGGGCCATTAACGGATATTTGCGTTGCGTCGCAGACAAAAATTATTCATGAACATTCATGATTCATTCATGCACATTCATGTTACGCCGTAGGCAATAAAATTTTATGTCTGCGACGCTACACAAATGTGCATGAATGAAGCACGAATAATCATGAATGCTGCGCAAAAAAAATATTTACGGGTCATTCGCGGCCATTCGCGTTGCGTCGCAGACATAAATATATTTGCCTACGGCGTAACGTGCGCTCGGCCTTGGCCGCTTGCCACCAACGGGACGAAAGAATGACCGTGCGCTCGGCTCTGCCGCTTGCTACCGAAGGGACACAAGAATGAAACGTGAATGAGCCGTGAATTTTTATTTCCTGTGTTCTTTCTTTACCGTACCAGGTCGAGAGGTTTTTATCTGTATTTTTTGTTTTCATCTGTTTTTCTAACAAGCGTTACCCGCGCCGCTGTAGGGTATTACCATGTGAAATAGCAGTTGGCCTATACGTGCGCAGCCCCATTGCCGACCATGTGCGCTATACACAACAGAGTGAATTTCGGTTGGCAGCGGCCGCTGCCATCAATGTTCCCGCCCGCTGCCAACCAAAAAGTCATATCGTTTTTCCCCGCCCCGCCACGCCCTGTACCTGTTTGCCGTGGCCTAAACATGCCAAGGCAACGATATAGTACGAAAAAATGCGCAGCCGCCCCCCTCCAGTCAAGGGAGGGGGGCGGCCCCGCATCGTTTTTGTCAACCTGTGGACTTTTTTGCGTGGACTCATCAAACGAATATCACGAATGATGGCACTTCGCTTCACTTTTTTTACGCTGAAACGCATGGAGTTATCGGAATTATTCGTACCTTTGCAGCGGACTTTTCGACAGACGGATGAACAACAACCATTCCAGCCCCTGCCCCTGCCCTTCTTGCGTCCCTTCGGTAGCAAGCGCCTCCTTCGTCGCCGAGCGGATGGGAGGGGGGCGGCAAAGCCGAGCGGAGCGGATGCGAAACTTGAAATAAACAATAACAGAACAACCAAGATATAAACGACAATGAAGAGAACCACCAATCACTTCTTCGCGCCCTCGGCCAAGGGGCTGGTCGGCGCAATGGGCCGGGCTGCCCTCGTGCTGCTGCTCTGCGTGCTCTCCGCCGCCGGGGCATGGGCACAGAGCACGTCGAGCAACTTCACCGTCAGCGACAACACCTACACCATCCAGAACGCAGATGGCTGGAATGAGTTCTGCAACAACGTGACCGCCGGCAACACATTCGACGGCAAGACCATCGTGCTGGCCCGAGACATCACCGTCAACAGGACGGCGGGCGAACACCAAAAGGGGTTCCGTGGCACGTTCGATGGAGGCGGCCACACGCTGACCCTCCACTATGGCAGTCCCGAGGCACCCGTCGATGCCCAGTTCGTAGCTCCTTTCCCCGAAGTGTCGGGCAATGCCAAGTTCAGCAACCTCAACATCGGCGGGTATATTTACTCCACCACCACGAACTCCGAGCCTGGCGTTGGTGGACTTATCGGCCACCTCTTCGGCGACATCACCATCGAGCACTGCACGAGCGCGGTGGAAATCAACTCCACTACAGGCAGTGTGGGCGGCTTCGTGGGCCTCTGCGAGCATAGCGTCACGTTCAACGACTGCCGCAGCTCTGCCGTCATCACCAGTGCTAGCGGAAACAACAGCGGCTTCGTGGGATGGAGCCGAGCCTCTGGATATGCCATTTCCTTCTATGGCTGCCTCTTCAACGGCAAACTGCTAAAGGCCGGCGACAATAGCCATAGCAACGGCGGCTTCGTAGGCTGGAAGGGTTTCACCAAGTACGTCACCATCACCAACTGCCTCTACGTCCCTGCACCCCTCGAAGCGGATGAGGACTACGCCAGTAGCCACAGCGCCACCTTCTGCCGCCACAGCGCAGACACCACCCTGGACAATGGGGAGACCCACATCACCAACTGCTACTACACCCAGACGTTTGGCGCCGCCCAGGGCAACCAAGCCCGCGCCATCAGCGGCGGCGAGCACGTCACCCTGGCCAATGCGGGCACCCCAGTAGTGACCTACACCACCAGCGGCATCACCAGCTACGGCACGGGCATTAAATATAATAATGTGTTCTACGCCGGTAAAGACGACGAGGTGAGCCTCACCCTAAGCCACCAGCCCGCAGAGGGCTACTCCTTCAGCGGCTACAACGCCACCCCCGACGGCGCCACGCTCACGGGCAGCGATGCCAACGGCTGGACGCTCACCATGCCCGATGCCGACGTCACCATCGGCGCCGTGTACAGCCCCGTCACCTACTCCATCACCTACAAGCTCGGCGGCGGCGCACTGCCCGAAGGACGGGCCAACCCCGAGAGCTACACCGTGGAGAGCGAGGCGTTCACCCTCGTTAACCCCGTGCGCGACGGCTATGTCTTTGCCGGATGGACGGGCGGCGGGCTCAGCGAGCCCTCCACGGAAGTGACCATCGCAACAGGCTCCACGACAGGCGACAAAACGTTTACGGCAACGTGGGGCTTGGCCTATATCGACGTCGACGGCACCACGAAGACCTGCACCAACTACACCGTGCTCACCGGCTCGGAGACCACCCTCGACGAAGGCTGGTATGTGGCCGACGGCACCATCAGCTTCGACCACGGGTTCAACACCTCCGGCGACATCCACCTCATCCTCATGGACGACGCCGTGATGCGCATCGGCACGGAGGATAGCCCCGTCAACGGTGGTATCGTTGCTAATGAACGCTGCTCCATCAGCATCCACGGCCAGAGCACCGGCGAGCGCAGAGGGAAGCTCTGGGTAAACGCCACGAGCTGTGGCATCTCTGCCCGACTAAGCAATATGGAAATCAGCGGCTGCGAGGTGCATGCCAAGGTGTCTGAAAACATGTCTTATGGTATCTACAATGATTGCGGCTCCCTTAGCATGACCAATGCTGTCATCACCGCCGAAGGTGGGGAAAGTGGCATCCGATCTGTAGGGGAAGCCACCCTCACCAACTGTAAGGTGACGGCCACGGGCGGCTCTAACGGCATCCTTTTCAGTAGTGTTGGCGCGAAAATCAGCGGCGGCCAGGTGACGGCCACGGCCACTAACGGCTATGGCATCCTATCCTCTTGCCGCTTAACCCTCAGCTGGAATGCGCCCACCGACTTCATCGAGGCCAGCAGCTACGAGGCATCTGGCGGCATCACCCTCGCCAAGCCCTTCTCCGACAGCGATGGCAACATCTATAGCGGCACGGTCTCGGATTCAGCCATCAACGGCAAGAAGCTGCTGCCCGACAACGGTCCTCTCAACCTGACCGCCACCGACATCACCGAGACTTCGGCCACGCTGACGTGGCAACCCAGGGGCGATGAAACGCAATGGCTCGTGAGCTGGAGCACCGACGATGGCAGCACATGGAGCATGTCCGACGCGGTGGATGAGCGTCAATACCAGCTGACAGGTCTCAGTGTCAACACCATAGTGCGTGTGAAAGTGCAAGGCATACTGGGTGAAGGGCTTTACAGTGCCCCCGCCACCTGCACATTCGGCACTCCTCTGACTTATTTGGACATCAGCGGCAACACGCAGACGTGCAGCGACTACACCGTGCTCACCGGCTCGGAGGAGACCCTCGCCGAAGGCTGGTATGTGGCCTACGGCACCGTCAGCTTCGACCACACACTCCGCACCTCCGGCGGAGACATCCACCTCATCCTGAAGGACGGCGCCGTGATGCGCATCGGCACGGAGCAAAGCCCCATCGATGTTATTGGAATCGATGCTTATGGCGGCTCCATCAGCATCCACGGCCAGAGCACCGGTGAGCACAGAGGCCAGCTCTGGATAAACACCACGGGCAGCGGCATCTATACCTATGGCGGCAATGTGGAAATCAGCGGCTGCGAGGTGCATGCCAAGGGGAATGAAGACTATTCTGCTGGTATCTTTAGCAACAAGCAAGTTGACAAGGGCGGCTCCGTCAGCATGACCAATGCTGTCTTCACCGCCGAAAGTAAGTATGGCATCTTTTCTGGTGGTGGAGGCATCACCCTCACCAACTGTAAGGTGACGGCCACGAGCGACTTTTACGGCATCATTGCCGAAGGTGCTGACGTGATAATCAGCGGCGGCCAGGTGACGGCCACGGGCGAACAAGGTGGCATCGTAAGCTCAAATGGTGGCATCACCCTCAGCTGGAATGCGCCCACCGACTTCATCGAGGCCAGCATCTATTATGCATCTGGCGGCATCACCCTCGCCAAGCCCTTCTCCGACGGCGATGGTAACATCTACAGCGGCACGGTCTCGGCTTCAGCCATCGACGGGAAGAAGCTGCTGCCCCACAATGGTCCCTTCAACCTGACCGCCACCAACATCACCGAGCGCTGACATGGGAAGCAGCTGGCGATGAAACGCAATGGCTCGTGAGCTGGAGCACCAACGGCGGCAGCACATGGAGCACTGACATCACAGAGAATGAGTGTTCATACGAGCTGACGGGTCTCAGTGTCGGAACCACCGTGCTCGTGAAAGTGCAAGCCATACTGGGTGAAGGGCTTTACAGTGCCCCCGCCACCTGCACATTCCGCATAAACCCACCCGTGCCATATATGGCCGCCGACGGCACCACGAAGACCTGCATCAACTACACCGTGCTCAGCGGCTCGGAGGGCACGGAGGAGAATCCTCTCGCCGCAGGCTGGTATGTGGCCGACGGCACCATCAGCTTCGACCACCAGCTCAACACCTCCGGCGACATCCACCTCATCCTGAAGGACGGCGCCGTGATGAACATCGGCACGGAGCAAAGCCCCGCCAACGGATACGGCATCTATGCCAATGGCCACTCCATCAGCATCCACGGCCAGAGCACCAGCGAGCACAGAAGCCAGCTCTGGATAAACACCACGAGATATGGCATCTATACCTATGGCGGCAATGTGGAAATCAACGGAGGCCAGGTGGAAGCCAAGGGAGTCAATGGCTATGGTATCTATGCCAACAAGAACAATAGCAACGGCGGCTCCGTCAGCATGACCAATGCTGTCGTCACCGCCGAAGGTAAGAATATGGGCATCAACTGTGGCGGCAATGTGGTAATCAGCGGCGGCCAGGTGACGGCCACGGGCACTAACTCCTTGGGCATCTATGCCTATGGCAGCATCACCCTCAGCTGGAATGCGCCCACCGACTTCATCGAGGCCAGCAGCTATTCTGCTTACGGCGGCATCACCCTCGCCAAGGCCTTCACCGACGGCGATGGCAACATCTACAGCGGCACGGTCTCGGCTTCAGCCATCGACGGGAAGAAGCTGCTGCCCCACAATGGTCCCTTCAACCTGACCGCCACCAACATCACCGAGAAGCAGCCGGCGAGGAAGCGCAATGGCTCGTGAGCTGGAGCACCAACGGCGGCAGCACATGGAGCGAGCCCGTCACGGTGGATGAGCGTCAATACCAGCTGACGAATCTCAGTGTCGGAACCACCGTGCGCGTGAAAGTGCAAGCCATACTTGGTGAAGGGCTTTACAGTGCCCCCGCCACTTGCACATTCCACATTAACACCCCCCTGCAATATTTGGACATCAGCGGCGACACGCAGACCTGCATCAACTACACCGTGCTCACCGGCTCGGAGGGGACTCTCGCCGCAGGCTGGTATGTGGCCGACGGCACCATCAGCTTCGACCACCAGCTCAACACCTCCGGCGACTTCCACCTCATCCTGAAGGACGGCGCCGTGATGCGCATCGGCACGGAGCAAAGCCCCGCCAACGGATACGGCATCTATGCCAATGGCCACTCCATCAGCATCCACGGCCAAAGCACCGGCGAGCACAGAGGCCAGCTCTGGATAAACGCCACGCGCAATGGCATCTATACCAGAAGCGGCAATTTGGAAATCAGCAGCGGCGAGGTGCATGCCAAGAGTCCTATACACTATTCTGATGGTATCTATATCGAAGGCGGCTCCATCAGCATGACCAATGCTGTCGTCACCGCCGAAGGTGAGATTAGTGGCATCACGTCTTATGGGGGAAACATCGCCCTCACCAACTGTAAGGTGACGGCCACGGGCAACTATTACGGCATCGTTGCCGATGGTGCTGACGTGATAATCAGCGGCGGCCAGGTGACGTCCACGGGCACTTCGTACTATGGCATCACAGCTTCTGGCAGTATCATCCTCAGCTGGAATGCGCCCACCGACTTCATCGAGGCCAGCAGCTATTCTGCTGACGGCACCATCACCCTCGCCAAGGCCTTCACCGACGGCGACGGCAATATCTACAGCGGCGTCATCGACAATGAGGAGGACGGCACCTACGCCATCGACGGGAAGAAGCTGCTGCCCTACATCGGCGACGCCAATGGCGACGATGTGGTGACCATTGCCGATGTGGTGATGGTGGTGAGCTACTTAGTGAATGGTGTAGAGCCGGAGGGCTTCAACTTCGACCAAGCCGACGTAGATGGCAGTGGCATCGTCGATGCGACGGATTTGCGCGCCATCGTTGACATGATATTGGCCCAGCCGTAAGAAGCTAAGAATCCCACCCCCAACCCCTCCCCAAGGGAGGGGGGCTTGGTTAGTTTATCCGCTACAAAACTGCGGGAAATGCACACAATAGCCCCGGAGGGGCGGCGGAATACAGGCAGGGGCATCGCCCCTGTATAGGCGGCGACCCACAACAGCCCCGGAGGGGCGACAGAATACAGGCAGGGGCAACGCCCCTATATAGGCGGCGACCCACAACAGCGACCTGAACATTGCCAAGCTGCAAGTCGATGCTGCCAAGGCTGCGCTCCGCAATGCCAAAGGCGAGCTGTTCCCCTCACTCGAACTGGGTGCCAACGGCCAAACCAGCAGGTTCAAGAACAAGGGGAGCAGCGACGATGAGGAAGGTGGCGGCGCACTCACGCAAAGCACCTACTCCTTTGGGGCAGAGGCCAGTTGGGAAATCGACATCTTCGGCCGTCTGCAGAACGCGAAGATGGCAGCCGCCGCCAGTCTTGAGGAGCGGATGGCCTATGTGCAGGCCGTCGAGGTGGAGCTCGTCGCTACCATTGCCACCGCCTACTATCAGTTGTGGATGTACGACGCGCAGATTGCCAACACGCGTGCCATCTTGGAAAGCTGGGACGAGAGCATCCGTGCGATGAAAACCCTTAAAGATGTGGGCGAGGCCACCAGCGAAGAGGTGAGGTCGTCTCACCCGCTGGACTGCTCACCAGGGCCTTGGCCTCGCTGACGCAACCGGTGTTTGCAAATGGCCGTCTGCGGGCAGCCGTCCGTCAGGCGCAGGCCGAGCAGGAACAGGCAAAGATTGCGTTCAAGCAGGCCGTACTGAATGCAGGGCAGGAGGTGAACGACATCCTCGCCAGCCAGCAATACGCCCAGCGTGCCATTGCCTTAAACACCCAACAAGTAGAGAAGCTCACGGAAGTTCTCGCTGCCACAGAGCTGCGCATGCAATATGATAGCGAGGTGAACTACCTGCAAGTGCTCCTCGCGCGCCAGTCGCTGCTCGAAGCCCAGCTCTCGCTGCTCAGCAACCAGTACACCCTCATCGAGTCGGCCATCGGCCTGTACAGAGCATTGGGCGGGGGAAGCATCGAAAGGTAAAAAAAGGCAGACATGAAAGAATTTCTGAACAAGCAGAATCTCTACGAGGTCATACGCTTTGGCATCGTTGGAACGATTGCGGCCATCCTCCAGGTGGTTTTCTACTTTCTCCTGACAGGCCCCATCGGGCATAACCTGGCACTGTTTGTCAGCTATGCACTGGCTTTGGTCGTCAACTTCCTGCTCACCACCTATTTCACCTTCAGGGTGAAGGCTTCGAAGAAACGGGGACTGGGTTTCTTTGCCAGTCATGCCATCAACTTCCTCCTACAGTTCCTGCTACTCAACTTCTACGTCTCCATTGTCGGCCTCGACAAGAAGATAGCCATCATTCCCGTTCTCGCTGTTTGCATTCCCATCAATTTCCTCCTGATAAGGTATGTCATGAAGAAAAAGCAAGGTTAAATTGATGGCGCAACACATGGACATTCATTCAAAATAGAACAAAAAAAAACCAAGGACACAAAGACAAGTGCTCTGTGCCTTGGTGTTATAAATTCACGCCTTCCCATCGAGATGATGGGAGAGGGCGGACAATGATGCCCGCTTGCCGTTAGCGACTATTTATTCGTCGTCCTCGTCCCAGCCGCCATCACGGCTAAGGGCAGCGCCATTGCCGCCGCCACCATAATTAAGGTTAGCGTTGCTCTGAACGCCATTGACCTCATTACTTGTTGCAAGCATGCGGACAGCAAGCTGTGTCTTCATTAGGCGAGTTGCGGGCTGATGATAAGCTCTCTTGTTCATAGTTGTTTATATATACCTAATTATTTTTTTATTTGCCATTAAGAACATAAAGTCATTTATGTTGAATCACAGATAAGTGAACAAACATCGACCTCAACACGACAGACATCGAAGTAATAAAGACTATTCTTTGAAGTCATTATACCACTCTGCCACCCTTATGCGTAAAGCGGATGTTAAGTCGTCTGGGCTGCAAAATTAATCATTTTTTTGCAAGTACGAATATAAAAATGCAATTTTAACAATTAAAATTTCAGTCGGATTCATGTGTACATTCGGTAGGGACGGACCTTAGGGCGGTAAATATACCGCCCACCCAACCGACAGATGGGCCGCCAGACATGAATGAAAATGGAGCGGCCGTGCTTTATTTCAGCACGGCCGCTCCATTGGATTGTTTTCAGCTCAGATTAGAACAGCTTGGCGGGATAGACGCCCTCGTCGACAAGGCGCTGTATGCGGTCGACGGTGGCCTGGCGGTCGGCGGCGTAGGTCACTCCGAACCACTTGGAGGTGGTGTCGAGGACCTCGCAGGTAGCCGTTCCCTCGGTGATGAGCTTGTTCACCATCAGCGGGATGAAGAACTCGGCCTTCAGGTTCTGCATGTTCTTCGGGTCGCTGAGGAACTCGCGGAAGTACTGCTCGCTGTGCTCGAAGTAGTCGGGCGTGAAGCCCCACATGTTCATCGACACGGGCACGTTCTCCTCCAGCGGGAACCACTCGTCGCCGTCCTTGTAGCAGATGGCGTTGCCCTTGTCGGCGATGCGCATGATTTCGGTGCGCTCCACCACGTCGGTGAGGTGCCGCTGCTCGTTGTAGGCACATACGCCGCGTGCCACGCTGCCGTTCTCGCTGAGGGTGTTGCAGCAGCGGAAGCCCACCATGGCGTAGGTGTTCTTCGAGCCTTCGGGCAGGTTGGCGAGGAACTTGCCAATCTGCATGAAGGCATCGCGGCCGTAGAAGTCGTCGCAGTTGATGACGCAGAATGGCTCCTTGATGACATCCTTGCCCATGAGCACGGCGTGGTTGGTTCCCCAGGGCTTTACGCGTCCTTCGGGTACGCTGAATCCCTCGGGCAGGGCGTCGAGTGCCTGGAAGCACAGCTCGCAGGGCACCTGTCCCTCGTATTTCGAGAGGATTTGCGTGCGGAACTGCTCCTCAAAATCCTTGCGGATGACCCAGACGATACGTCCGAAGCCTGCCTGTATGGCATCGTAGATACTATAGTCCATGATGGTCTCGCCGTTGGGGCCCAGACCGTCGAGCTGCTTCAGGCCACCGTAGCGGCTGCCCATACCAGCAGCGAGCAGGAAAAGGGTTGGTTTCATAGTTGTAGTGGTTTTATGGGTATTAGTGGTAAATACTTGTCTTGTCAACTTGCTTATCTGACCACCTTCTTGCCGTCTTGTATGAGCAGTCCCTTGCGCTGTTGCTGCACGCGCTGGCCCTGCAGGTTGAAGGTGGAGGGTTGAACGTTGAGGGTGGAGGGCTGAAGGTCGACGATGGCGCTCTCCACGGGCTTGGCCTTGACGGTGAGCTTGCCAGATACGAAGGTGATGTTGTAGCTCTCTGCGGTGGCGCTCTTCACGCCCACGGTGTAGACGCCAGGCTTCGACAGCACGTTGGCCGTGGTCTTGAACACCGGCTCTTCGAGCCACGCCACCTGTGTGTCGTGTGCCACCAGTCCTTCGTACTTCAGCTCAAACGGTGGGTTCTCCTCGCCCTCGAATCGCTCGGCATCCTTCACGATGGCCTTGGCATCCACCTTCTGCACGATGATATAGCCGTCGACGAAGTCGTAGGCCTCGGCATTCTCGATGGAGCCGCTCTTCATCTTCACGGGATAGCGACCGGCGGGCGAGGTTGGCGTGGCATCGCAGACGAAAGTGGGTGTGCCCACCACGCTGTTGGCATTGTCGCCCGAGGCGGTAAAGGAGAACGTTGGGTTCTTCTCGCCATATTTGCGGATGGCGTTGCGCACCTTCAGCACGGTGCCCACGGTTAAGATATTGTTCTCGCCAAAGTCGCTCCACTGCGCCGTCTGCAGGTAGGTCTTCTTCAGTCCGGAGCGCACGTAGAGGGTGGCCTGTCCGAAGGGCATGCCTTCGAAGACGCCCGTGCCCAGCAGCTGTGGCACAGTCCTGGTGGTGACGCGCAGCTCTGCCAGCCCCTTGCATCCGCAGAAGGCGTTGGCACCGATGGCGGCGATGGTCTCAGGCAGACGCACGCGGCGCAGCGAGGTGCAGTCCTTGAAAATTCCTTCGGGCAGGGTGTTCTCCTCCAACGTGGCGTTGGTCAGGTCGAGCACGCGCAGCAGTCCGCCGGTGGGCTCGCCGTCGACGCTCCATCCTGCCAGATGGCGCAGATAGTTCAGGTCGTCCAGGTTGAGTGGTCCGGTCACGGTGAGCGTTCCGATGTAGCTACCCTCCTCGTCGTTCTGTTCCAGCAAGTCTTTCAGCTCTCCAGCATTCTCCACGGTGACATTTTCCTTGCGCATCAGCAGGTGGTTGCCACCTTGAATGCCGATGATCATGTCCTGCTGCATGTTGAAGTCGTAGTAGCCGGGGTTGAGATGGCTCACGTAGAAGTAGCCGTCATCATCGCCCGACCATCCCCAGTTCACCGACACCATGCCGTCGGCATTGTAGCCGTCGAACACGAAGGCGTGTCCACCGCTGCTCCAGCTGGCGCCGCCGTAGTAGAGAGGTCCATTCTCCGACAGCTCGCGATAGATGATGTCCATCCATACCGGCTCGGAATAGTCGTCGCGGTTGAGGCATTGTGCCTCTTCAAAGCCGAAGTATTCGCGCAGCCCGGCGGCGGCATCCTCAGAGTAGGCGCCACTGCCATCGAAGGGGCCGCCATACTCCATGTCGGCAGCCACGCCACAGTCACGCATCAGCAGGGCTACGGCGTTGGCTTCTTCGTCGTTGAAACTGCCATAAGTATAGAAATCGAGCATGTTGGGCCAGTCGTAGTAGTCTTCCTCGTAGTTGGCCGTCACGGCTTCACCGTTATGGTTGCCACGTGGATAGTAGATGGTGCGCTCTCCCTGTCCGTGGGCAGGCGTCTGGTGAAAGTTCAGCACCTGTGCCATGGCGGTGGCCACGCAGCCGGTGAGACATTTCACCGTGCCGTTGTAGGTGGGGCACATGCGGTTGTATGGATCGCTCTGATCCCATTTCGTGGTGACCATCGATGGCACCGCTTCAGGATACTTCTCAGGGTCGGGCTTGGTGACGAGCAGCGGTGCGTTGCGCTGCACCATCTGACTGGCGGCGGCGGCAGAAGCCTGCAGCCACCACTCGAAGTTGGGGTTCTGGCCGTCGGAATAATGACCAGCCGAAACGCCCAGCACGGCGGGCAGCAGGTCGTCGGCAGCCACTACGGCAAATCCGCCGTCTTCGCTACCAATCACTTCAATCTGCTCCATGCTTCGCAGCACTTTCACAGGAACATTTGATGGGGCTAAATGACGGGATGAACGCTGAGCGCTAATAGCTTGGCGGGCAGCCTCCTTCATCTGGGCCTTGGTGCGTGGGGCAGCCATCACGGCTGAGGTAGAAAGCATCATCAAGGCCATCATGGCGAATAGTTTTCTCATGTCTTGATAGGTTGATTGAATGTAAATTTGCAAATTCCGTGCAAAATTACACATTTTTTCCCTAATAAGTACAAAATCGCGCGTTTTTTTGTAGAATTTTCTTTTGTCGTGTAATTCCTTCTTCGTATCTTTGCAGGGAAAATCGGCAAGATGCTCTTGTTGGGAGTGAAAAAGACCTAACCTTCTAAGACAATGAAAAATATATTAGTGATTGGCTCTACGGGCCAGATTGGCTCCGAGCTGACAATGGAACTGCGGCGAATCTATGGCGGCGACCACGTGGTGGCTGGCTACATCAGGGGGGCCGAGCCTAAGGGCGCACTGGCCGACAGCGGGCCGAAGGCAGTGGCCGACGTCACCGACGGCGACGGCATCCTGGGCATTGTGAAAACACACCACATCGACACCATCTACAACCTGGCTGCGCTGCTGTCGGTGGTGGCCGAGTCGAAGCCTCGCCTGGCATGGCAGATAGGCATCGACGGGCTGTGGAACATCCTGGAGGTGGCCCATCAGGAGCAGTGCGCCGTGTTCACCCCCAGCTCGATAGGCTCCTTCGGACTGGAGACGCCCCACGACATGACACCGCAGGACACCATCCAGCGTCCGCGCACCATCTACGGCGTGTCGAAGGTGACAACCGAGCTGCTCAGCGACTGGTTTCACCACAAGTATGGCGTCGACACGCGCTCGGTACGCTTCCCCGGCATCATCAGCCATGTGACACCCCCCGGCGGAGGCACCACCGACTATGCCGTCGACATCTACTACTACGCCGTGCGCAGACAGAAGTTCACCTGCCCCATCAAGGCGGGCACCCGCATGGACATGATGTACATGCCCGACGCGCTGCGCGCCGCCATCGAACTGATGGAGGCCGACCCATCGCGCCTGGTGCACCACAACGGTTTCAACGTGGCGGCCATGAGCTTCGACCCCGACATGATTTTCCACGCCATACGCAAGCTGCGCCCCGACTTTGAGATGGACTACGACATAGACCCGCTGAAACAGTCGATAGCCGAGTCGTGGCCCGACATGATGGACGACAGCTGCGCCCGCCGCGAGTGGGGATGGGAGCATCGCTACGGACTGATAGAGATGACTGCCGACATGCTGCAGAAACTGAGCCAACGCCTGGAACGCGATGGAAGCATCTGAACTCTTCGACATCTGCCGCGAGCTGGCTTCAACCCCACCAGGGGCTGAGGCCACGAGCCAACTGCACCAGGTGCTGGTGCTCACGTGTGCCGAGGGCTGCCGCCAACAGGGGGGAGCCTTCGGCAACTTGTTTGCGCAGGTTGACTTCCTGTGCAAGCGAATAGGACTATCTACGCAGCTGACATTCGACGTGCAGACAGCACGCCGCCACACCAAAAGCGTTCAGCCCATCGGCGAGGCCGACTGGCCCTACGACGTGATGGCCGTGGTGCGCTTGGTGTCGGCGGTGTTTCGGGCTGATGTGCCCGGAACGCTGCTGCAGCTGCTGCCCTCCGACACACGCCCACGCCCAAAGAGGCTGCGCATCAACAAGGACTACCTGCGCTGCATCGTGGACCGCGTGGAGCCAGACTTCATCTATGCCCACACCGACGACGGCCCCCTCGTGGTTGACTATCGCAACACCGACGACGGGCGCGACCTGGCCTATCTGGCGAAGGTGCTGCGCCCGGGCATGCAGATGAACCTGCTCGACAGCCATGTGGCGGAGGCTGACGACGGCCCCACCGTGGTGGTGCCCACCATCGTGGTGGTGGAGCCCGACTTCCTCATCGACATCTCGTCGCTGGCCGCCTGCTTCACCAACTACGGCCACCACACGCTGCTCTACACACTGAACCGCCTGAAGGACAGCCCCAACACACAGGCCATCCTGATAGGAAACTTCGCCGGCACGGCCCTCGACGACATCATCCGCCTGCAGCGCGAGGACAAGAACTACGAGGCGCTGAGCGACGACGAGGTGACCGCGCGGTCGCTGCGCCGCTATTTTCGCGAGCAAGCCCTGCGGCTGCTGGCCTGTGGCGACTTCGATGCCACCCAGTTCAAGCAGATGGCCGTGGAGCAGGTGAGGAACATCCGTCAGGCGGTGGCCATCATCGGCAGCACCGCCAAGTCGTTCCTGCTGGAGCCATCGTTCGTGAGCGAGCAGCTGGGCGTACAAGGACGCGTGGACTTGATGAGCGACATCATGCCCGAAGCGCCACAGCACTACGCAGCTGGCACCCCGCGCACGTTGCTGGTGGAGCAGAAGTCGGGCCGCAACTTCAAGATAGAACGCGACAGCCACGACAGCCACGGCATGCAGGTGGAGACGCACTACGTGCAGCTGCTGCTCTACTTTGGCGTGCTGCGCTACAACTTCGGACTCTCCGACCGACAGATTGACATGCGTCTGCTCTATTCGCGCTATCCTGCGGCGAAAGGGCTGCTCACGGTGAACTACTACCGCACGCTGCTGCGCGAGGCCCTTCGCCTTCGCAACCAGATTGTGGCCACCGAGCTGCTCATCGCCCGCGAGGGCTTCGGGCGCATCACTCCCCTGCTCACGGCCGACTATATATATAAAGGTATCACGCGCGATACCTTCTTCCAGCGATATGTGGAGCCTGGCATCAACAGGCTGAGCAGCCAGCTGCGGTCGCTCACCCCCCTGGAGCGCACCTACTACGAGCGCATGCTCACCTTCGTCTATCGCGAACAGCTGGCCAGCAAGATAGGGTCGGCCGAGATGCGCCTGCACCACAGCGGCGGCAGCACCGCCGACCTGTGGCAGATGTCGCTGGCCGAGAAGATGGAGGCGGGGAATATAATTATAGGATCAATCAAAGACAGACCCACCCCAAAAACCATACCCCAAGTCCCCACCGGACCCACCCCCAGCCCCTCCCTAAAGGGAGGGGAGCAGATAGTTTTGCTGCAAATAAAACAAATGGCAAGTCTATATACGCCCCTCCCTACAAGGGAGGGGATGGGGGAGGGTCCGGGGGGGATGGGGGAGGGTCCGGGTCTGCTCCTCAACTTCCGCCGTGGCGACATGGTCTTTCTCTATGCCTTCGAGGGCGAACCCGACGCGCGCCACAGCGTGCTGTTCAAGGCCACGCTGCAAGAGATAAGCACCGACACGGTGACGCTGGTGATGGCCGACGCCCAACAGAATGCCGACCTCTTCGACCCCTCGCAACGGCGACTGTGGGCGGTGGAGCCGAGCAGCAAAGATGTGGGCACAGTGTCACACATCCGCTCGCTGCATCAGTTCATCACCTCGGCTCCCGACCGCCGCAATCTGCTGCTGGGACAGCGACCGCCACGAGCCAACACTGGTCTGCGGCTGAGTCGAAGCTATCATCCCGACTACGACGAGGTGCTGCTGCGCATCAAGCAGGCGCGCGACTACTTCCTTTTGGTGGGACCGCCCGGCACGGGCAAGACGTCGATGGCCCTGCGCTTCATGGTGGAGGAGGAAGGAAGCGGCAACATTCTGCTCACGGCATACACCAACCGCGCCGTGGATGAAATATGCAGCATGCTCTGCGATGCAGGGAAGGCGTTCCTGCGCATCGGCAGGGAATCGTCGTGCGAGGCCCGTTTCCGCCCCTATCTGCTCGATGTGGCACTGGCCGACAGTCAGCGCCTGAACGACGCCCAACGGATAGTGGACGACACGCCCATCATCGTGTCGACCACGTCGATGCTGCTGGCCCAGCCGTGGGTGCTGCAGCTGAAACACTTTGCGCTGGCCATCGTCGACGAGGCATCGCAGATTCTGGAGCCAGGACTGATGGGGCTGCTCAGCCACGATGCCGTGGAGCGCTTCGTGCTGGTGGGCGACCACAAGCAACTGCCCGCCGTGGTGCAGCAGGCGCCGGAGCAGAGCATGGTGACCGAGCAGTGTCTGCGCGACATCGGACTCGACGACTGTCGCCAGAGCCTTTTTGAGCGACTGCTGCGCTGGGAGCGCCAGCAGGGGCGCACATCGTTTATTGGCACCCTGCATGCCCACGGCCGCATGCACCCCCAGGTGGCACAGTTCCCCATCAGCCATTTCTATCAGCGCGAGGAGCTGCACGCCGTGCCCCTACCCCACCAATGCGAGGCCGACCTGGGCTACGACCAGCCCGCCCGGGACCATCTGGATGAGCTGCTGAAGACACGCAGGGTGCTGTTCCTACCCCCCAGACCCTCCCCCCAGCCCCTCCCTAAAGGGCGGGGAGAAGTAAGTCTTGCTGCCCCCTTTCCATCGGAAAATCTATATACTCCCCGCCCTTTAGGGAGGGGCAAGGGGGAGGGTCTGGGGGCCGAGGCTGAGTCCTATCTCGTGGCCGACCTGCTGACCCGCATCCACCGGTTCACAGCCAGCCACTTCAACCCAGCGAAGACGGTGGGGGTGATAGTGCCCTATCGGCGACAGATAGCACAAATACGCCAGGCGTTGACAGCGATGGCATCGCCGTTGGCACCGATGGCCACCGACATCTGCATCGACACCGTGGAGCGCTATCAGGGCAGCCAGCGCGACGTCATCATCTTCAGCTTTGGCGTCACCCACCGTTTCCAGCTCGATTTCCTCACGGCCAGCACCTTTGCCGACGACGACGGCACACTGGTAGACCGCAAGCTGAACGTGGCACTCACCCGCGCCCGCCGCCAGATGATCATCGTGGGGCAGCCCAACGTACTGAACCACGTCACGCTGTTCCGACAGCTCATCGACAGCTATAGGGAATGAAAAGGATTTCATTACCAAAATAAAACGAACTGTACAGTTGAAATAACTTGGAACGATGATGATGAACGCGAAAGAAAGGGCAAGAAGTAATTCTTTTACTGCTACTGAATGCGTATCATCATTTGGTCAGTAGGCTTCGCGATATTTGCTCTCGTCTTTGTCTTGCAACATCGAGAGGTAGCTCTGGTAGCGGCTCTGGGCGATGAGGTGGTCGTCGAGCGCACGCAGCACGGCACAGCCTGGCTCGTGGGTGTGGGTGCAGTTAGAGAAGCGGCAGTCTTTCGAGAAGCGGAAGATTTCCTTGAAATAGCCCGAAATCTCCTCAGGCTCCATGTCGAAAGTGCCAAAGCCCTTGATGCCCGGGGTGTCGATGAGGTAGCCCCCCTCAATCCCCCCAAGGGGAGGAGGAGCGGGTTGTTCTTCCCCCCATTGGGGGGATTGAGGGGGGCTTAACGGTATCATCTCGCTGAACGTGGTGGTGTGCATGCCCGTGTTGTGGGCGTCGCTGATTTCGGCTGTGCGCAGGTTCGCATCGGGCACCAGACGGTTGATGAGCGTCGACTTGCCCACGCCGCTGTTGCCGCTGAGCAACGTTATCTTGCCATCGAGCAGAGGGCGCAGCTCGTCAAGGCCGCTGCCGGTGACGGCCGAAATCTGCAGACAGCGATAACCCACCGACTCGTAGAGCGTCACCATCATCTGTTGCAAGCGGCGCTCATCATCGTCGAGCAGGTCGGTCTTGTTGAACGCCAGCACCACTGGCACGCGATATGCCTCAGCCGAAGCTAAGAAGCGGTCGATGAACGTGGTGCTGGTCAGCGGTCGCGACACAGTAATCAGCAGCAGCGCCTGGTCGACGTTGGCGGCCAGGATATGGCTCTGCTTCGACAGGTTGATGCTCTTGCGGATGATATAGTTGCGGCGGTCGTCAATCTCGGTGATGAAGGCAGTCCCGTCGTTCCCTGCAGCGGGCGCCACCGTCACCCTGTCGCCCACGGCCACAGGGTTGGTGCTTCGAATGCCCTTCAGGCGGAAGTTGCCCTTTATCTTACAGTCAAGCAGCTGGCCACCGTCGGTGCGGACGGTGTACCAGCTGCCAGTATTCTTGATGACGAGGCCCTTCATGAGTTAGGAGCGAATTGAGTTAGGAGTTAGGAGTTAGGAGTTTATCTGAGTTAGGAGTTACGAGTTAGGAGTTAGGAGTTGCCTTCAACGAGCTTAACTCCTAACTCCTAACTCGTAACTCCTAACTCAAATTACACCGTCATGATTTCCTTGTTCTTGGCCTCGATGAGTTCGTCGAGCTTCTTTATCCACTTGTCGTGCAGCTTCTGCAGTTCCAGCTCGGCGTCCTTCTCGTTGTCCTCCGAGAGTCCGTCCTTGATGGCCTTCTTCAGCTTGTCCTTGATGTCGCTGCGCACGTTGCGCACCTCCACCTTGGCCTTCTCGGCAATCTTGTTGCATTGCTTCACCAGGTCGCGGCGGCGCTCTTCGGTGGGCTGCGGGATGGTGAGGCGTATCAGCTCGCCGTTGTTCTCGGGCGTGATGCCCACGTCGCTGGCCATGATGGCCTTCTCAATGTCCTTTATCTGCTTGCGGTCCCATGGCTTGATGGCGATGGTGCGAGCATCGGGACAGTTCACGGTGGCCACCTGGTTCAGGGGCACTCTGGAGCCGTACGACTCCACTCTCACGCCGTCGAGGATGGCCACGTTGGCACGTCCGGCACGGATGCGGCTCAGCTCCTCGTCGAGGAACATAGCGGCCATCTCCATGCGCTCTTCGGCTTTCTGCAATGTTTCTTTTACGTCAATCATAGTTGTAGTATTTGTTTTTTTACAGTTTTCTGCTGACAAAATTAGGCATTTTATTTCTTCCTCGCAACATTTTTCTCAAAAAAATGGCTGCTATTGTGTCTTTTTTATAAATTAATGCCTAACTTTGCAGCAAAATTGTATATTCGCATGAAAACCTTACGCACAATCGTTTCAGCACTACTGCTGGCAACCGCCAGCACGAGCATGGCAGACAACTACCAGTATCTCACTGTGACGCAAACCAACGGCGACACCAGCTTTGCCGTCGTCGACATCTGTAAAATCACCTTCGACGCCACCAACATGGTGCTGCACTTAGCCGATGGGGCCACGCAGACACTCCCCTTGTCGTCGCTGCAGAAGATGTTCTTCGCCAGCGAGTCGGCGGCCATCGAGGCGGTGGCCCAGGGCGAGCAGAAGGTGCGCTTCAGCAACGGCATGCTACGGGCCGACCTGCAGGCCGGCGAGGCTGTGACGCTCTTCAACATGAAGGGCGAGCAAGAGTTCAGCACCAACAAGAGCGGCACCTACGACCTGAAGCACCTCGCCAAGGGCGTCTACATCGTGAAGGTGGGTCAAGAATCGAAAAAAATCATCAACAAATAGCCATCCACGATGAAGCGCCAACTCCTCCTTCTGGCACTGCTGCTCGCGACCAGCGTCGTGGCCAGCGCACAGGGCAAGCCCTCGGTGACCATCTTCGGCGACAGCTACTCCACCTTCGAGGGATACCTCACCCCCGACACGATGGAGACGTGGTACTTCGACCGCCAGGACAACCCCCAACGCACCGACGTGCGCACGGTGAGGCAGACGTGGTGGTGGCAAGTGATAGACCGCATGGGATGGAAGCTCGAGAAGAACAACTCGTGGAGCGGCAGCACCATCTGCAACACCGGCTATGGCGATGCCGACTACACCCACCGCTCATTCATCACCCGCCACAACGACCTGGGCCACCCCGACGTCATCCTGCTCCTGGGCGCCACCAACGACAGCTGGTGCGACGCACCCATAGGCGACTACAAATACGACGGCTGGAGGCGTGCCGACCTTTATTGTTTCCGCCCCGCGCTGAGCTGGCTGCTCCACCATCTGCACGACCGCTACCCCACCGCCGACCTCTTCTTCATCCTCAACAGCGAGCTCAAGGCCGACATCAACAGCTCGGTGGAGACCATCTGCCAATACTACCAGGTGCCCGTCATCCGTCTGCACGACATCGCCAAGACCTCGGGGCACCCCAACGTGAAAGGCATGCAGCAGATTGCCGACCAAGTGGTGGCAGAGCTGAAGAAACACTACAAGAATGCAAAATAGCAAATACATGCTCGCCAGTGAGCGCGACCAGTTGTGGGGACTCACCATCACCACCATTGGCTACGAGGAGATAGGGCCCAACGACCCCTATCCCACGCGCGGCCATGCCGACGGCTACTATTTCGACCTGGCCAAGGGACGCACACTGCCTGAATATCAGCTGCTATACATCACCGAGGGCAAGGGCATCTTTCACAGCCGCACCGTGCCCGAGGCGTCGCTGAAGGAGGGCGACTTCTTCATGCTCTTCCCCGACGAGTGGCACAGCTACCACCCCACGGGGCCCAGCGGATGGAAGAAATTCTGGATAGGATTCCGGGGGCGCAACGTCGACGACCGCGTGCGCGCCGGCTTCCTCTCGCCCACCAAGCCCATCTACCACGTGGGCTTCCACGACAGCATCGTACGCCTCTACCGCTCTGCCTTCAACGCCGCCATGGCCGAGGAGGCTTACGCCCAGCAGCTCATGGCCGGCATCGTGAACCACCTCATCGGACTGATGTATGCCCTGGAGCGCAACATGGAGCTGAAGAACCGCAACCAGGGGCATTTCGACCTCATCAACAAGGCACGTCTGCGCATACGCGAAGAGCTGGAGTCGCCACTCACCATTCAGCAGGTGGCCGACGACCTGGGCATGAGCTACTCCAACTTCCGCAAGCTCTTCAAGGAATACACAGGGCTCTCGCCCGCCACCTACCAGCAGGACCTGCGCCTGCAGCGCGCCAAGGAGCTGCTCACCACCACCAACATGAGCATCAAGGAGATTGCCTACCAGCTGAACTTCGACTCACCCGACTACTTCTCGGCGAAGTTCAAAATAAAAACGGGGCGCAAGCCCAGCGACCTGCGATAGCGCCTTGTCGCAAATGCCATTCACAGACAATTCCCAAACGACATAAAGCAACCGTTCATCAACAACGACTCAGGGCTTCGTGGTTTCAATGCTCGTGAAACCATGAAGGTAAGCACAACACCGACTGACTACAGCACTATATATAATAACGACGACAGCGACAGTGGTACTACCATTGTCGCTATCGCTTTGTCGCTTTTGATAGGGGTGTACTTCTTAGAGTGCTTACGTTTGTTTGGCAATAACAAAAATAGCCAAAAAGGCTGAAACCAAGAAATCGTTCCAGCCTGATTCGTTAAATGATGGATAATAGTATCCCCATTATAACTTCGTTTAGGAGAGGGCCAACTCATTCTGAAGCCCGAACTGGGCGCACAGATAGGCCCCAGCTACGGTGACCGCCGTTGCCGGATGTGCCGATGTCGCTCGAATCTAAGTTTAGGATTACAACCTCTGTCGGGGAGAATGGGTTAAGTGTGCGTGACCAATAGCGGCCGTAGTTGACATCATTTTCCAACGCGCCACTAAGGAATCCTGCAAGAGGAAGGAAAATGTAATTACCGTTAGAATTGCTGGTAATTTTATAACCAGACACGTCATTTAGAGTGGTCCACTCGGTAGTTGTATATCTACTGTTGATGAGCTCCGCGAATTGCTCTTGGCTTGGAATACGCCAGCCAGACCCACAGTTCACGTATGCTGCATCGTCAATTAATTCCAATTCGGTCTTGAGGTCAATAGTGCCAGAAACATTAGTATATTGGCCGACGAGCTCTGCGCCCGTATAATACTTTTTAAATTTATAAGAACTGTAACCTGTACCACTACTAGAATAGATCCACCATGAGTAGTTTTTATCGGTATATTGCATTTTCGTATTTGTCTCTCCCCACGCATAATAGTCACCGTATTCCTCAGGACTATTAGCACCGATGTTGCAGGATGCCCATAATGTGCCACTAGGGAGACCAAGGTCGACATATTGGGGATAATCGATAGTATTGCTAACTATCACTTCACAAACTGCCAATACGCCACTGCCGTCAGCAGCCTCGCAGGTGATAATAGCGGTACCATACTCGTTACCTGATACTTTTCCCGCCCTTGTTACTGATGCTATGTCTTCGTCGCTGCTGCTCCAAACGACATCCTTGTTTACAGCATTTTCTGGCTGAACTGTAGCTGTAAGATAAACGTAGGTGTCAATAACAAGGTAAGTCTTTACTTGCGACAGCTTGATATTGTTTACCATCTGTGTTACAGTTACAGAGCAGGTGGCTGCTTGCTGGCTGCCGCTTGCTGTAGCAGTTATAGTACAGGTTCCTCCTGATACGCCTGTTACCAATCCTTTCTGGTCTACGGTTGCTACGTTATCGTCACTGCTCGTCCATGTTATGCTGCCAAAAGCGCTTTCAGGAGAGGTGGTTGCTGTCAATTGAGCGGTAGTTCCCGAGTTTATAGCGAGGGAGGTTTGGTCAAATGTGATTTCTGTTGCCAGCGATTCAGAACTTGTGTAATAAGTAAATTTGTTGGTGGCATAGTCCACTGCTAATAGGTATCCACTTTCTACTTTTAGCAGAGGCAGCACTTTCATGGGATGCTTCTGGGCATCGTAAATCAACAGACGACCTAATATGGGCATGAACTCGTATGTGGCACCACCAGGAAAAGTGGTAGTGCCGTCCTCATTAAACTGAAAGGACGTGTTGTTTGGGGTATACCACGTTCCCACCACCAAAGAATTGTCCACCTTAAAGGGGTAAGTAGCTACATTGATTGTCTGCTTGGGTGATTTGCCCAGAATAACGTCTATTACGTTCACAGCATCGGTGATGGTGAGTTCATTGTCATCATTCATGTCGCCCTTCACTATTATTTGGGCGTTCATGATTGTTGCTGCAAAGAGTAACAAGAAGGTGAATAATGCTTTCTTCATTGTCGTTTTTTTTACCTTTTGTGCCAGCCCACTCCCATTGGTCAGCAGTTACTATTAGGATTACGCAGATATACAAAAAAGGCGTAGGAGTCTGTTTCTCTGCCCATCCTGGAGCTGTAGGCCTTCGCATTGCCCCCGTCACACAGGATAGACAACGCTCATCAGCCCACGCCAGCACGAACTATATAATAATGTATATAGAAACGCACTACGCAGACGTCTCGTTGTCATCTGCCTGTTGTGACGGTTGAGTTTGCGAAGTTCACAGCTCACAACGACAGACGTTCGAAAAGAGCTGACCAAGCGACGGCGCAAAGTTACGAAAAAAAATTGGAACGGCCAAAAGAATTGGGAAGGAAATGCTGCGAAAAAGCATTCTTGCAGCATTCTTTTAGAAACGACGAAAGCAGACATGAGAAATAACAGAAGACGAATGGCAGAGAAACGACACGATTTCATCTAATAATGATAAGTAATGAGTCCACCTGAAAAAGTCCACAATATGGTAGTAATGGTGAAATACCATGCGCAGCCGCTCCCCTCCCCTTCTTTAAGGGGAGGGGCAGGGGTGGGGCCTCTAACATCCTGCGAGTGAATAATATACAGACCCCACCCCAACCCCTCCCCTTCTTGCGTCCCTTCGGTAGCAAGCGTCTCCTTCGTCGCCGAGCGGAGGGGAGGGGAGCGGCTGCGCATTGTTTTTTTTTCAGGATGCTACAGAAGCCCCGGAGGGGCGACAGAATACAGGCAGGGGTGCAACCCCTGTGAAAGCACACGGAACGAAAGCCCCGGAGGGGCGACAGAATATCCTACCTTCACAGGGAAGCACCCCTGCTCAGACGATTGGTGCTCACCGTCGGCTTCTGTCGCCCCTCCGGGGCTATTGTGGGTGAATTGTTTTCACAGGGGTTACACCCCTGCCTGTATTCCGCCGCCCCTCCGGGGCTTAGCTGAACTTGCGCATGTCGAATAAAATAAAAAATTTGTTAAGGCGGGAGGCACCTCAAAACAGCCGAAGGCCCTCAAAACTCGCTTCTTTTCCACGAAAAAATATTTGGCCGAAAATTTTCGAATTTTGAGGGGTTTCGGCAAACCTTTGGTTTTCAGAATGATAGACTCGATTTGGCGACAAAAACCCATGCGCGGCTCGAAAAAGTCAACGCCAAAAAAAAATTTGGCGTTGCCGTTTTCTTTTTTGGCGTGCTCGCAGAAACGAAAAATGACCTAAAAAACGGCCAAAATCCTGCACAAAACCACCCTGGTTGTGCAAAAATCGCCTCAGAAATCGATTTTCCCTCCTCGCTCGCCTTGCACAAACAGCCCAAAATGTGCGTGGTTTCATCGTAGATTGAAAATTTTTTTTGTAAGAATTCAGGAATTTCCATTTTACATCCTTTTACACTTTTTAATCTATGAGTCCACTCCAAAAACCAATATTGTCGCGAAAGACGGCGCAGCCGCTCCCCTCCCCTCGAAGGGAGGGGCCAGGGGTGGGGTGAAGCGGAAACATATTCGGACGGTTGAAAAGACGGTAGCGTTTTTTGAAGATTCCAGACTTCACCGTCTTTTCACCGTCTTTTCAATCGTTCAGGAAGAAAAAATCTTACTTTTCTTTGGCTTTTCGCCATAAAATGCGTATTTTTGCCAGCGTTTTCACAATTAAACTTGAAGCATTATGGAAATCGTATTATCATGTATCATCGGCTGCTTGGCAGGCTTCTGCGCCGGCAAGCTGATGAAAGGTGGCGGCTTCGGCCTGGTGTTGAACCTCATCCTGGGCATCCTGGGCGGCGCGCTGGGTGGCTGGCTCTTTCAGCTGCTGGGCATCTCGTGGGGCGGCATCATAGGGCAGTTGGGCACTGCACTCGTGGGTGCCATCATCATCATCGTGGTTGTCAACATGCTGAAGAAATAGCCCATGGACGGTTACACCCCCTCCCCCTCGCGCTACGACGACGGCGTGATGGAGTTTCGCCGTTGTGGCCACAGCGGCGTGCTGCTGCCACAGGTGTCGCTGGGCTTCTGGCACAACTTTGGTAGCGTAGACCCCTACGAGCGCTCGCGCGCCATCACCCGCTATGCCCTCGACCACGGCGTGGTGCATTGGGACCTGGCCAACAACTACGGCCCTGCCTACGGCTCGGCCGAGGAGACGATGGGCCGCCTGATGGACGATGACTTCCGCCCCTATCGCGACGAGCTGTTCATCGCCACGAAGGCGGGCTACGACATGTGGCCCGGCCCCTACGGCAACTGGGGCTCGCGCAAGTATCTCATGGCCAGCCTCGACCAAAGTCTGCGCCGCATGCACTTAGACTATGTGGACCTGTTCTACAGCCACCGCTACGACCCCGACACACCGCTGGAAGAGACGCTACAGGCACTGGTGGATGTGGTGCGGGCGGGCAAGGCGCTCTACGTGGGCATCAGCCGCTGGCCATTGGAGGCCACCCGCTTCGCCTTCGACTACCTGCGGCAGCGCGACGTGCCCCTGCTCATCTACCAGGGACGGCTGAACATGCTCGACCGCGAACCGCAAGAGGAGGGCATCCTCGACTTCTGCGCCGAGCAGGGCGTGGGCTTCATCAGCTTCTCGCCCTTGGCACAGGGTCTGCTCACCGACCGCTATCTGAACGGCATCCCCGACGACTCGCGCATGTCGAAGGGCAAGTTCCTCAAGGAGAGCATGCTCACCCCCGAGCTGCTGGCCCAGCTGCGCCAATGGAACGACGAGGCACAGGCCCAGGGCCAGACGCTGGCCGAGCACGCCCTGCGCTGGATTCTACAGCAGCGCGGCGTCACCAGCGTACTCGTGGGGGCCAGCTCCACGCAGCAGTTGGAGAAGAACCTATGCAGCATAAGCCCCCTAAGATAGGGGGATGGGGGTCTGAACAAGTTGACCAACATTACTATAAATGAAAAAGCATAATAATACTAACGTGGGCTGTTCAGACCCCCAACCCCCTAACTTAGGGGGCTCTGTACTCCTCATCAACGACATTGCCGGCTATGGCAAGGTGGGCATGGCGGCCATGCTGCCCGTGCTGAGCTATATGGGCATCCCCGCCTTCTGCATGCCCACGGCGCTGGTGTCGAACACGCTCGACTACGGCGAGTTCACGCAGATGGACACCACCGAATACATGCAACGCACGTTCCCCATCTGGCAGCGGCTGGGATTCCATTTCGACGCCATCAGCACAGGTCTGATGTTCAACCCCCAACAGGCCGAGCTGGTGCAGGCCTACTGTCGCGAACAGGCTGAGCAGGGCTGCATCATCTTCGTAGACCCCGTGATGGGCGACGGCGGCCGCCTCTACAACGGCATCACGCAGCAGCAGGTGGTGCTGATGCGCCGCATGGTGGGCGTGGCCCATCTGGCCAAGCCCAACTACACCGAGGCGTGCTACCTCTGCGGCGTGCCCTTCAGGCGCGAGGGCGTCACGCGCGACGAGGCCCGCCGCCTGCTCGACAGCATCATCATGCTGGGCGCGCACTCGGCCATCATCACCAGCTGCATCATCGAGGGCAAGAACATGGTGTGCGGCTACGATGCCGATGCCAACGAATATTTCTTCCACCAGTATGAGGAGATTCCTGGCCTGTTTCATGGCACCGGCGACATCTTCTCGGCCGTGCTCATCGGCAGTCTGCTGGGCCAAGGCAAGTCGCTGCCCGACTCCACCCGCCGCGCCATGGACGTGGTGAGCCAGATGATAGACCGCAACCGCGACGTGAAGGACCATTGCTGCGGCATCTTCATCGAGCGGTGCTTAGATTTATTGTAAGTAAAACAACTGCACACGTAGAAGTATTGTATTATGGTCGTTACTTTCAATGAAGCCTACTTGGAAAACCTGTACACAACTGGCCAGACAGGTTTGAAGAAACTACGGTTTCAGCCTCAGATAGTAAGGGGCTATCAAAAGGCTGTGAAGATTCTGATTCAGGCGAGACGCATCGAAGATTTGTTTCCATTCAAGTCTCTTCATTTTGAGGCTTTGCATGGCAACAAGGACGGAAGATTCTCGGTGAAGGTGAACGACCAGTATCGAATAGAATTTACAATAGAGCAGACTACTGATGAACCTGTAGTTACTATCTGCAACATTATTGAATTATCAAATCATTATAAATAAAAAAGGAGGAAAAGCCATGAATGGTAGAAAGGACTTAGCGACAAAAAAGACTGCTAACGAAATGATTTCTTCGGAGTTGATTCACCCAGGTGAGATGATTAAAGATGAAATAATCGCTCGTGGCATGACCCAAAAGGAATTGGCTCAACAAATGGGCGTATCGTACACAGTATTCAATGAGATACTGAACGGAAAACGACCAGTCACCGCGGAATATGCCTTGCTACTTGAAGCTGCCCTTGGGACTGATGCCAACATTTGGTTAGGCCTTCAAACTGATTATAATATGCAACAATTCAAACAAGACCGTTCATTCATGAAACGCCTTGAAAATATCCGTAAGATAGTGGCCATGCTATAATGCGGACATCTATTTCCAGAATAATAATTTGGTTATTAATATGCAAGAAACAAGACAAAACAAGATTGCACGTCTGCTGCAGAAGGAGCTGAGCCAGATTTTCCAAGAACAGACTCGGAGCATGCACGGCGTGATGGTAAGCGTGACGCAGGTTCGCATAAGCCCCGACCTGGGTGTCTGCACCGCCCACCTGAGCATCTTCCCCTCGGAGCGAGGCGAAGAACTGCTACAGAACATCAACAAGAACAATGCCCAGATACGCTACACGCTGGGCCAGCGCGTGCGCCATCAGCTCCGCATCATCCCCGAGCTTCGCTTCTTCATCGACGACTCCCTCGACTACATCGACCACATTGATGAACTGTTGAGGAGTTAGGAGTTATGCTTTTCCCTTTTTTCGTAGCCCGTCGCTACCTCTTCTCTAAGAAGTCGACCAACGTCATCAACGTCATCAGCGGCATCTCGGCCGTGGGTGTGGCCGTGGCCACGATGGCCATGGTGGTGGCGCTGAGCGTGTTCAACGGCTTCAGCGACTTGGTGGCCACGCTCTTCACCAACTTCGACCCACAGTTAGAGCTGACGCCCACCGAAGGCAAGACCGCCCCCGCCGACGACCCGCTGCTGGTGCAGGTGCGCGAGCTGCCAGAGGTGGAGGTGGCCACGGAATGCGTGGAAGACCAGGCGCTGGCCGTCTATGGTGAGCGCCAAGCCATGGTGACCGTGAAGGGCGTCGAGGACAACTTTGACCGTCTGACGCGCATCCGCGAAATCCTGCAAGGCGACGGAGCGTTTGAGCTGCATGCCGCCGACATGCACTACGGCATCCCCGGCATACGGCTGGCCGAGCAATTAGGCACCGGCTACCGCTACCAGCAACCGCTGCACATCTATGCCCCCCGCCGCGAGGGTCAGCTCGACATGAGCGCCCCCGAGGAGGGCTTCGTCGTCGACTCGCTCTATTCGCCCGGCGTGGTGTTCAGCGTGCTGCAAGCCAAGTACGACCGCAGCTACATCCTCACCAGCATTGGCTTCGCCCGCCGCATCTTCGACCAGCAGGGCATGCTCTCGAGCTTGGAGCTGCGCCTGAAGCCGGGCAGCAACTTCGAGGCCGTGAAGAGCCGCATACGCCAAATATGCGGAGCCAAATACCACGTTCGCGACCGCTACGAGCAGCAGGACGACACCTTCAGCATCATGAAGATTGAGAAGCTCATCGCCTACGTCTTCCTCACGTTCATCCTCATCGTGGCGTGCTTCAACATCATCGGCAGTCTCTCGATGCTCATCATCGACAAGCGCGACGACGTGCAGACACTACGCGCCATGGGTGCCAGCGACGGCCAGATATCGCGCATCTTCCTCATCGAGGGGTGGCTCATCAGCGCCTTCGGAGCCGTGGTGGGCATCGTGGTGGGGCTGCTGCTCTGCTGGTTGCAGCAACGCTTCGGCATCATCGCCCTGGGGCAGAGCCAAGGCTCGTTCATCGTCGACGCCTACCCCGTCAGCGTGCATCCCTGGGACGTGGTGCTCGTCTTCGTCACCGTGATGGTGGTCAGCTTCCTCTCCGCCTGGTATCCCGTCCACCACTTCTCGCGGCGGCTGCTTTAGGGGGTGAGGGGGCTTAATAAAAATAACAATATGAAGAAACGATTATCCTGCATGCTGGCGCTACTGATGGTAGTAGGCCTGGCAAGTGCCCAGCGCCTGGTGGCCTTCAAGGGCTACGGCAACAAATGGGGCGAAGAGAAAGTGTCGACGAAGAACAAGCCCAACGGCTACATCTACCGTCTGCGCGTGGAGAAACAATGCACCGACCTGCCGCCCGTGGCAGAGACGAAAGGACTCGAACTGTTCATCTCCGAACAGATTGACACGGGATGGCTGGGCTTCTACCGTCTGCCCACGTCGGCCGACGATTACAACTTCGTGGTGGTCATCTACAACCGCGACAAGAAGCCTGTCAGCACCATCAACCTCTGCGACATCACCAACAACCGCTACTGCGAAGTGCAGGACGTGCGCTGGGATGCCGACAACCACTGGCTGCTGTTCAACATGGCCTGTCCCAGCTATGCCGAGCAGATTGGCGGCAAGGGCAGCAAGCTCTACTGCTATGATGTGGAGCAGCGCCGCATGGTGTGGGAGACCGACTACTTAGTGAGCAACGACATCTTCATCCTCGACCACGACTTCGTCTACTGTTCCTATGGCTTCACTTCCGAGAAGAAGTTCCTCTATATGCTCGACAAGCTCACCGGCAAGGTCTACAGCAAGCTGCCCATGACCTACAAAGTGGAATACATGGAGCTGCAGCAGAAGGGCAACCGCAAGATGCTGTATGTGGTAGACTACAACAACGCCCTCTTCACCTTCACCGTCGTGGGCAAGCCCGCACCCTCGGCTGCCACCACCACGAAGAAGCAGCCCGAGGTGTTCACTGTGGTCTTCACCACCAGCGACGACGGATTCCTGAACGTGAGGTCGCAGCCCTCGAACAATGGAACCATCCTCGGGCAGGTGGGCATCGCCTTCCACGGCTTAGGCAACGGCGTGCTGCGCGAGCGAGGCGAGAAATGGAGCAAGGTGAGCGTGGGCGAGGTGACCGGCTGGGCCTACAACAAATACCTGGGCTACCAAGACTGGTACGACGGCACAGGCAAGAGCATGCTGGTGGCCCTGCGCGACGTCACGCCCATCTATGGCGAGGACTACGCCGACCAGACGGAGGGCTATCCGCTGTTCACCACCGTGAAGAAGGGCACCATCATTGCCGACCAGTACGACGAGATAGAAGGCTACTACGTGCTAAAGACCGCCCACGACTACCTGTTCATCAAAAAGGGCGATGTAGAGGTGAAGCCAAGGTGAGGACGGCCTTGCCATCGCTACCGACGACAATGTTCACCCCGTGGGTCAGATGGCTGCGGGGTGTTCCGTCGAGGGCATAGATGGCCTGGGTGCCACCACGGCGGGCTTGGGGAGCCTTTACGCCCGCGGCAAGGTTCAGCTCCTGCTCACAAGCATTCAGGTCGGAGGCGAAGCCCACGTAGCTCACCACCGACGTGCCCTGCGCGTGGGTGCTGGTCAGGCCAAACACCGTCTCGCCAGTAAGCTCATAGCCCTGGTTCTCCTCGATGCTCCACGCCACCATGATGCGCCCATCTTTTAGTGTGCGCACGTCGGCAGGATTGACAATGTTCACCCATGTGCCGTTGATGTACCACAGCTGCGAATCGCTCTTTCGCTTCGACACGTCGGTGGCCACCGCCACCAGATACTTCATGCCCGGCTTGCGGTATTTCTTCTCCATATAGCGCAGCGCGATGTTCTGCGCCCCCGTCTTGGTGATGGTGATGGTGTTCTCTTGGCTGCTGTAGCGGATGTCGGAAGCAGAAAGACGGTCAGACACCCTGTTGCGGTACCAGTCGAAGGCCTTCCAAGTATATAGATTGGTGGGAATGGCGGCCTCCACGTTGATGGTGGCATGATGCTCGTTGCCCAAGCCGTCGGTATAGGTCACGCTGATGGTTGTCTGCCCCTCCTCGGCATTGGCATGTATCAACCCGTCGCGCACGTAGGCCACCTGCGGGTTGCTGCTCTCGCACTCAGCGTCGAGGGTGACAAACTGCTTGGTGCCGTCGGCCATCGTGGCCTGAACGGTGAAGGTGCGCGTCTGCCCCAGATAGAGCTTCACGTCGGCCGGTGCCACCTGTATGCCCTGCACGGCAGCCTGCTCTTCGGCCACAAGATGGTTGTTGTCAATCTGCACCCTCACTTCCTGTCCTGCGTAGGCCACCTCCTTGCTGAAGCGTACCGACTGCCCCACGCCCAGTCCCAGGCGGTGGGCGGCATCCACCAGCACGATGCGGAAGGTGCGGCTGGCGAGCATGCCGGGGAAGCTGCCGCTGCGCCGCCCGATGGTGAGGGTGTGCGTGGCATCGTCCCAGCGGAAGGGAATCTCCGAGAACGCTCCCTGCTCGTAGTTGTAGTTGTCGCGCTCGTCCTCGTAGAGGGTGAACGCGCCGTCGGCTCCCGGATAGACACGTATCTCCAGATTGTCCCAGTTGTGCTGCTCGCTATACTGCACGTCGGGCCCCCAAGGGATGATGGACCCTTGGCGCACGTAGATGGGCATGAGGGCCAGACTGACAGCCCGGTTCACCTGTTGTCCACCGTCGAGTTGTTGTCCGCTCCACACGTCGGTCCACTTGTCGCCCTTCGGCAGATAGACGCTGCGCTCGAGGGCCTGCGGCTGCGTCACGGGTGCCACCAGGATGTCGCGCCCAAACATCAGCTGGTCGCTGAGCTCGTGGGTGGCGGCATCGGCAGGGTAGGCAATGCCCATGGCACGCATGAAAGAGTAGTCGTCGGCATACACCTGGCGTGCCGTGCTGTAGATATAGGGCAGCAGGGCATAGCGCAACCGGATGTAGCGGGCGATGATGTCGTAGTAGCTCTCGCCCTCGCTCCCAAACTGGTAGATGGCGCGGTCGGCCCCCGAGCCGTGGCTGCGCATGATGGTGCAGAAGGCTCCAAACTGAATCCAGCGGCAGTAGAGCTCGTTGTAGGTGTCCTGCCCTGCCCCCTGATAGCTGCCGTTGAAGAATCCGCCGATGTCGCTGTTCCAGCTGGCAACGCCACAAGCCGAGTAGTTCAGGGCGGCGGGAATCTGGCGGGCCAGCGTCTCCCACGACGCGGTGATGTCGCCGCTCCACGTGCCGGCGCCATAGCGCTGCAGGCCGAGGAATCCCGAGCGCGTCATAATCATCACGCGCTTCTGGTCGGTCTGTTCGGCATGCTGGGCGCGATGTCCCTGATACACGCCGCTGGCATGCATCAGCGGAAACACATTGCGCACAGAGCGCCAGGTGTGGCTGGTCTCCAGCGAATGGGGGTTCAGGGTGGCGTTGTCGGCATCGTCGGCCGAGAGCACGATGAAGTCGCTGGTCGTCTCCCATTCGTCGCCACCTTGGTAGTGGTCGGGTTCCGAGGAGTCCACCCAGTAGGCGTCCACGCCCTTGCTCACCAGCCCTTCGTAGAGGCATTGCCAGTAGTAGTTGCGTGCCGACTGCTGATAGGGACTGTAGATGCCCACCCCCTCGTTGTTGGGCCAGGTGGCCGACATCACCTCGTCGCCCATCTTCATCAGCTGGTTGTGCTCCTTGTAGTGCCGATACTGCTTGGTGTCGCGGCCAAAGTTTGCCCAGATGGAGATGAGCAGGTGCGCCCCGTCGCTATGCATGCCGCTGAGCATCTGCGGATAATCGTTTCTGAACTGTGGGCTCAGAAACTCCATGGCGTTCCACTGGTTGTTGCCGCCCCAGTATTGCCAGTCCTGCACCACGCAGTCGATGGGCACGCGCAGCGAGCGATACTTCTGCAGCACGCCCAGCGTCTCCATCGCACTCTTGTAGCGCTCCTTGCTCTGGAAGTAGCCATACGTCCACAGCGGCACCATCGTGGCCTTGCCCGTCAGCTCGCGCACACGCCGCACCACGTCGTCGCCATCATCCTCGCGCCCCACCAGCACATAGTAGTCGACGGCATGGGCACCCTCGCTCTTGAAGGTGGCCCCGCCGGTGCGGCTGTCGCTGAAGTCGCAGGGGCCATACAAATCCCAGTAGAGACCGTAGCCGCGGGTGGAATGGAAGAATGGAATCCACACCGACATGTTGTTCTGCACCATGTGGCTGTAGCTCTTGTTGCGGTGGTTCAGGCTGCCGTCCTGCACCTGTCCGAAGCCGTAGATGGCCTCGTCGGCAGAGAGGAGGAACGACTGCGCCACGTTGTAGGGGTCGATGGTGTGCTGCGTGCGCTTGGTGAAGGCGGCCTTGGCGCGCTCCTTTATCAGCACGCTGCCATCGCGGCGGTAGAATGCCAGCAAGCCCGACTGCTTGTTGCAGGTCACCATCATTTGGTCGGTCAGCAGCGTGTCCTCGCGGGCGCCCACCCTCGTCGTGGCGTTCACCGCTTGCGGAGTCATCGTCACCACCACCTTCGGGTCGGTCTTGCCCAGCGCATCCTGCGCCTGGTATTTCATCACGCGTACAATCTGGGGCGAATAGAACGTCACCTCGGTCACCACGCCTCCCGTAGACATCGAATAATCTTGTGCCAGCGATGGCATCACCATGGACGCCAACAGCACCGAAAGAATGTATTTTTTCATAACAAAGCAGAATAAATTACTCTTTTTTTTTTCAAGTTTCGCAAGTTCAGCCTATCCTTGGGAGTTTGGGAGTTTAGGAGTTTGGGAGTTTGGACGATAGTCTTTGCACACCATGCTGCGAGCAAAACTAACGTCTAAACTCCAGCGGCTGAAAGCCGCGAAAACTCCCAAACTCCTAAACTCCTTAAACATGAGAAACTTGAGCTCTTTTACCTTATTGCCGCCCTTCGTGCTTGTCGTGGTGCCAAATCTCCACCGAGTTCACGATGTTCTGCCACAGGATGTAGCAGCCGGGTCCCACGCTGGCCAAGGGGTTCAGATAGGTGTAGGCCATCCAGATGGCGAAGGCGGTGTTCTTCTGCCCCAGCGCCTGTCCTGCCTCCTGCGTGTGGTGGAAGTAGTGGCCTATGAAGCGGCCCACGGCAAACTGAACCACGCAGAGCAGCAGCCCCAGCAGGGCGATGGCCGAGAGCAGCAGCAGCGAGGCTTGGGCGTGGATGATGTTCTTCAGCGTGGTGCCCGTGACAATCATCAGCGAGCAGCCCCACAGATAGAACGACAGGTCGCGCACGCTGATGATGCGCTGGTGCAGGCGGTGCAGGTGGTGCTTCACGATATATGCCAGCAGCATGGGCAGCACCAGCAGCACCATCACCTGATAGAGAATCCTGCAGAAGGCGGCCCAGAACGACACGTCGCTGCCCTTCTCGATCATGGGGAAGCACACGGGCACCAGGAGCACCGTGAGGAAGTTCGACAGGAAGGTGTAGGTGGTGGTCTGCTCCAGGCTGCCGCCCAGCTTCTGCGTCACCACGGCGGCGGCGGTGGCGCAGGGGGCGATGACGCACATGAGCAGCGCCTCGAGCAGAATCTTCGCCGCCGCCGACGGCTGCATCAGCAGCAGCGTGGCCATGACCATGCCCACCAACAGCAGATTGAACATCAGCACCCACAGATGCCACCACACGGGGCGCATCTGGCGGAAGTCGACCTTGCAGAACGTGACGAAGAGCACCAGAAACATGAACACCGGCAGGATGGCATCCATCAGCGGCGAGAAGAACAGCGCGGCACCGTCGAGGGCTGGCACGAAGGCAAAGACCAAATAGAGCACTGCCCCCAGCCCCATGGCCACGGGCAGCGTCCATTCTTTCACGAACTGGATGATGGCGTGCATTGCAGCGCAAAAGAATCTCTCTTTACTTCACCGTCCACTCGAAGAGGCCTGCCGAGTCGTCGTCGGGCAGCGTCACCTCCAAGCGCACGGCCTTGGTCTTCACGGGCTTGAAGTTCACCGTGCTGGCCACGCCTATGTGGGTGGGATAGGCATCGGGCTGCTCCACGGGCTGCCACTGGCCGTCGGCGGTCTGATAGAGGATGCGCCATGCCTTGGGCACCGAGCATCCGCCCCAGGGCTTGTCGCTGAACCAATGCACGGTGGAGCTGCTCACCTCGGCCTCTTGTGGGAAGGTGTAGCTAATCCACTCGGTCGAAGCCTTCTTGGGCCACCAATGTGTGTAGGGCACCGAGCGGTCGCTCTCGCCCTTGGGCACCAGACGGTCATTGACCGACGAGAGGGCTGGCAGCCGCATCGAGGCGCTCACCTTGCTCTCGCTGGCCAGCGTGGCGGGCTGTGCGGGCGTGGTGGCGCTCAGGTCCTGTGCCTGCCACACGCGCATCTTGCCGCTGCCGCGATGGCACCAGGCATAGTAGGGGATGAGGGTGAGCGTGTGGTCGGTGACCACCAACTTGCCCTGCTTGTTGAAGTCGAGCGTCTGGGCATCGGTCATCAGGGTGACGAGCGACGTGCCGGCCACCTCGCCCTTGCCCAGGCGGAACTGCGGGTTCTGGTTCACCAGGGCGCTCATCACGTCGAAGTTGTTGTCGGGGTGCTCGGCACAATACACTATCGGTCCGCGCTCGATGGCCACCATGCCGCGGTCGGCGGTCACGCGGTGGTCGGCACGCACGGTGCGCGGCTCCATGTCGAAGTGCAGCTGCACGCGGTCGCCCTTCTTCCACTTGCGGTCGATGGTGAGGTAGCCGTCGGCGGTCACTTGGCTGGCGTCGACGCGCTCGCCGTTGATGCTCACGGTGTAGGCGAGGCGCTTGTTGTCGGTGTACTGATAGAGGTCTGAGGGCACCACCTTGTTCTTCAGCCAGCCGGGGATGCGAATCTTCATGGCGAATGGGCCGGCCTGGGTCTTGTCGACGTTGATGGTGATGTCGCCGTCCCACGGGTAGTTGGTCTGCTGGCTCAGCGTCACCTTCTTGCCATCGACGTTGAGCGTAGAGGTGTTCGTCAGAAACAGGTTCACATAAACCGCAGGTCTATTGTCCCTTTCACTCCCTTTCACTCCCTTCACGGCATATACATATCCCGGCAGCGAGGGGATGAAGCGGCAGATGTTGCTGGGGCAGCAGGCGCAGCCAAACCAAGCCTGACGCTGGTGCTGGCCCATCGACTCCAGGGGGTTGGGATAGAAGAATCCGTTGCCCTCGAGGCTCACGCCGCTGATGAGTCCGTTGTAGAGGGTGCGCTCCAGCACGTCGTAGTATTTCGACTCGCCGTGTAGCAGGAACAGGCGGTAGTTCACATACACGTTGCCGATTGCGGCGCACGTCTCGCAGTAGGCGCTCATGTTGGGCAGCTCATAGTTGCGGCCGAAGGCCTCGCCGCTGCTGGTGGCGCCGATGCCGCCGGTGATGTAGAGCTTCTTCGACACGATGTTCTCCCAGATGTTGTCGATGGCGCGCACGTAGCTCTCGTCGCCGGTGAGGGCGGCCACGTCGGCCATGCCGGCATACATGTAGGAGGCGCGCACGGCGTGGCCCACGGCCTCGTCTTGCAGGATGACGGGCTTGTGGCTCTGGCTGTATTCGTTCTTTATCTCGGTCTTGCCACGATAGTCGAGCAGGAACTTGGCAAAGTCGAGGTATTTCTTCTCGCCGGTGGCCAGATAGAGGCGGGCCATGGCCATCTCGGCAATCTGGTGGCCGGGCACCACGCACATCTGTCCGGGGTTCGGGCCCACCTCCTTGCAGGCCACGTCGGCATAGCGGCGGGCGATGTCGAGGAACTTGCGCTTGCCGGTGGCTTGCCAGTAGGCCACGGCACCCTCAATCATGTGGCCCAGGTTGTAAAGCTCATGCGAGAGGTCCTCCTCCTTCACCCAGCGTCGGTCGCCCGCCCAGTGGTGGGGGTTGCCGGGGTTCTGTGTGCGGGCGGTGTAGAGGTAGCCGTCGGGTTCCTGCGCCGAGCCGATGATGTCGATGACGCTGTCGCAATAGGCCTCCAGCTTCTTGTCGGGATAGGTCTGCAGGATATAGGCGGCGCCCTCCAGCGTCTTGTAGGGGTCGGTGTCGTCGAAGCTGTAGCCCACGCCGTTCACCTTGAACACCTTCGAGGGGTCTTTCAGGTGGGCGGCGGCGTTCTCAAAGTTCTTGTAGCGGCCCTCGCTCTCGCATTTCGAGAAGGCCAGGGGCACGGTGACGTTGCGGCTGGCCTCTAAGCGCTGGCCCCAGAAGGTGCCGGGTGCAACTTTTACGGCGGTGAAGGGCACGGGCGTGATGGGATAGCCTGCTGAGGGCTGGGCGCCCTGCTTCTGTGCAAATGACGTGAGTGCTACGGCAAAGGCCATGGCAACGACAGAAAAAGTTCGTTTCATGCGATATGATTTTAGTTAGTTATTGTTTCAGACTGCAAACTTACACATTTTTTTTCAATTTACCTTGCAAAAAAGAGGAAATGTTTGTGGCTTCCCCACTTTTTTTGTACTTTTGCACCCATCAACCAACATAACATCATCATGGCAACCAAGGAAAGAGCCAGCTTCGGCAGCCGCCTGGGCATCATCCTGGCCACGGCAGGCTCGGCTGTGGGGCTTGGCAATGTGTGGCGATTCCCCACCATGGCCGGCGAGAACGGTGGCGGAGCCTTCATTCTGTGTTATATATTGTGTGTGCTGCTGCTCGGCGTGCCCTGCATGCTCGGCGAGTTTGTCATCGGCCGCAGGGCGCAGGCCAATGCCGCCCGTGCCTACCACACGCTGGCAGGACGAGGGCCGTGGCGCTTCATCGGCTATTTCGGCGTGTTCACCGGATTCCTCATCGCCAGCTACTACTGCGTGGTGAGCGGCTGGTGCCTACAGTATGTCTACGCCAGCGTGGCAGGACAGGTGAGTGGGTCGCCCGACTATGTGACGAGCTATTTCAACGATTTCGTGTCGAATCCGTGGAAGCCCGTGGTGTGGCTGGTGCTGTTCTTCCTCATCAGCCATTTCGTGGTGGTGCGCGGCGTGGAGAAAGGCATTGAGCGAGCCTCGAAGCTGATGATGCCCCTGCTGTTCATCCTGCTGGTGACCATCGCCGTGGCCTCGTGTCTGCTGCCAGGCGCCAGTCGGGGTTTCAGGTTCTTGTTCAGTCCCGATTTCTCGAAGGTCGATGGCAACGTGCTCTTAGGCGCCCTGGGGCAGGCGTTCTACTCGCTCTCGCTGGGCATGGGCTGCCTGTGCACCTACGCCAGCTACTTCAGCCGCGACACGCACTTAGCGAAGAGTGCCTACCAGATAGCGGGCATCGACACGCTCATAGCCATCCTGGCCGGACTGATGATTTTCCCTGCCGTGTTCAGCGTGGGCGGCGATGTGGGCGCTGGCCCGTCGCTGGTGTTCATCACGCTGCCCAACGTGTTTAGCCAGGCCTTCTCGTCGGTGCCCTGGCTGGGGCAGATCATCGCTCTGCTGTTCTATCTGCTGCTTTCGGTGGCGGCACTCACCTCGCTCATCTCGCTGCACGAGGTGTGCACAGCCTTCTTCCACGAAGAGTTCCATCTGTCGCGGGCGAAGGCGGCAACCATCGTCACATCGCTCTGCTGCGTCCTGGGCATCTTCTGCTCGCTGTCGTTCTACGATGCCGACACGCTGTCGCTCTTTGGGAAGTCGCTCTTCGACCTCTTCGACTTTGCCACAGGCCAAATCTTCCTGCCCTTGGGAGGATTCCTCACCTGCTTGTTCCTGGGATGGTTTGTGCCTAAGCATATCATCAGCGACGAAATCACCAACCAAGGCACACTCAGCGGGCGTTTCGTCGGCCTATTCATTTTCAGTCTTCGCTTCTTCTGCCCCGCCTGCATCCTGCTCATCTTCCTGCATCAGATGGGAGCGTTGTGAGTTAGGAGTGAGGAGTTAGGAGTTAGGAGTTAGGAGGTGAGAAGAATTAAGTGATAAAGGAGGGGGATGTTCAAGGAGTTTTTCTATATGCACAAGAGCGACCGACGGGTCATCCTGGCGCTGCTCGCGGTGGGAGCCGTAGTGCTGGCCGTTGTGTCTCTGACAGAAGGGAAAGAGGAAAAAGTCCCCATTTCATCGATAGCTGATACCATCAGCTTGAGCCATAAAGAGAGGAGGGCAGAAGAACAAAGGCACACAGAAAAGGTGCTGGCGCCCTTCGACCCCAATACCGCCGACTCCACCCAACTGCTACAGTTGGGACTGTCGCCTCGCATCGTCAGCAACATCTATCGCTATCGCCAGGCAGGGGGAATTTTTAGCGAGAAGAAGGATTTCGCCCAGATGTATGGACTCACCGTGAGTCAATATCAAGAACTGGAGCCTTACATCACCATTGCCCGCGAGTATCGTCCTGCCTCTACGCTCTTCCCAAAACAGTCACGTCAGGCAGCGCGTCATGACGATGTCCATCGCGACTCCACCTTCGTGCCCCGTTACCCCGTGAAGATAGCCCCCGGCGAAACCATCGACCTGGCCACTGCCGACACCGCACAACTGCAGACCGTGCCCGGCATCGGCCCTTATTATGCCCGCCGCATCGTGGACTACCGAAAGCGCTTGGGAGGCTTCGTGAGCGTAGACCAGCTCGATGAAATCGAGGATTTTCCGTCGTCAGCGAAAGCATTCTTCCACCTTGGCACCACCGTCATCCAGCGAATCAATATCAATGCGCTGTCGCTGAACGAGCTGAAGCGCCATCCCTACATCAACTTCCGACAGGCCCGCGCCATCACCGACTACCGCCGACTCTATGGCCCCATCAGCGACCTGCACGACCTGAGCCTCTCGCCCGATTTCCCCGAGGAGGCCATCGCCCGTCTGCTGCCCTACGTGGAATACTAAGCCCAGAAAAACATACATCAAGTTCATTCTGCCGACAGCGGGTCGCCTAATAGGGTGGCGCTGGTGCTGCCCGTGATGCGCACGCTGACGGTTTGCCCGATGTGGAAATTGTTTTTGGGGAACACCACCATCTTGTTCTGCTCGGTGCGGCCGCAGAGCTGCTCGCGTGAGCGCTTGGAGAATCCCTCCACCAGCACCTTGAACACCTTGCCCTCGTCTTTGCGGTTCTGCTGCGCCGAGATGTCGGTCTGCAGGGCGATGAGCTCGTTGAGCCGGCGCAGCTTCACCTCCTCTGGCACGTCGTCGGGCAGATGGCGCGAGGCGTAGGTGCCCGGGCGCTCGCTGTATTTGAACATGAAGGCCGAGTCGTAGGCCACCTCGCGCATCAGGCTGAGCGACAGCTGGTGGTCGTCCTCCGTCTCAGAGTGATAGCCCACAAAGATGTCGGTGGAGAGTCCGCAGTCGGGGATGATGCGTCGGATGGCAGCCACGCGGTCGAGATACCACTCGCGTGTGTACTTGCGGTTCATCAGCTGCAGGATGCGGTTGCTGCCGCTCTGCACGGGCAGGTGGATGTGGCGGCACACGTTGGGCATCTCGGCGATGACGCGCAGCGTGTCGTCGCTCATGTCTTTGGGATGGCTGGTGGTGAAGCGTATGCGCATCTCGGGCGCTTCCTGCGCCACGAGGCGCAGCAGGTGGGCGAAATCCACGGTGTGGCCGTCGCCGTCGAGGATGGCATGATAGGAGTTGACGTTCTGCCCTAAGAGCGTCACCTCGTGGAAATGGCGGTCGCGCAGCTCCCGCACTTCGCGCAGGATGCTGTCCACGTCGCGGCTGCGCTCCCGTCCCCGGGTGTAGGGCACGATGCAATAATGGCAGAAGTTGTTGCAGCCACGCATGATGCTGACGTAGCCCCCAATCTTGTGGCCCAGTCCCACGCGCTGCGGCACCACGTCGCGATAGGTCTCGGTGGTCGACAGCTCGATGTTGATGGCCTTGTGGCCCGTCTCGGCCTGTGCGATGAGGTCGGGCAGACTGAGGTAGGCATCGGGTCCGGCCACTAAGTCGGCACCATGCTTGTTGAGCAGGTCGTCTTTCACGCGCTCGGCCATGCAGCCCAGTACGCCGATGATGAGCCTGGTGCCCGCCGCAGCTGCCCGCTGTCGGCGCAGGGCGCCCAGGGCTTCCAAGCGATGGAACACCTTCTGCTCGGCATTGTCGCGCACCGAGCAGGTGTTGAGCAGCACGGCGTCGGCTTCGTCGATGTTGTAGCAGGTCTCGTAGCCCGCCATCTGCATCACCGAGGCCACCACCTCCGAGTCGGCCACGTTCATCTGGCAGCCGTAGGTTTCGATATACAGTTTCTTCATCAGAAAGCAGAGTGATGTTGCAAAATTGGAAATTTGGTGCAAAGGTACGCAAAAATGCGAACCCAGCAAAAGAACGGCTCTCATCTTTTGCCTTTTTCTTGCGCGAATGTTCAAAAAATTGCTTATCTTTGCCGCGCAATTGCATTTAAACCCCAAAAAATCATGAAAAAAGCACTTTACCTTTTGTTGTTAGGTTTGCTGCCATGCTGCGCCATGGCGCAAGAGTCGGTCGACCCCAATTTCTACGTCTATCTGTGCTTCGGCCAGTCGAACATGGAGGGCAACGCCCAGCCCGAGAGCGTTGACCGCACGAATGTGGACAGCCGTTTCCAGATGCTGGCCACCTGCGACTTCAGCAATCCCCGTCGCACGATGGGGCAGTGGTACACCGCCACGCCGCCCATCGTCAACCCATGGGGTGGACTGGGCATGGCCGACTACTTTGGCCGCACGATGGTGGCCGCCCTGCCGTCGGAAGTGAAGGTGGGCGTGGTGGATGTGGCCATCGGCGGCATCGCCATCGAGGGTTTCATGCCCGACAAGATTGCCGGCATCCTGGCCAGTGCCGAGGCTTGGCAGGCCGAGCGCATCAGAGCCTACGGCAGCAACCCCTACCAGCGGCTGGTGGACATGGGCAGGATAGCCCAGCAGAAGGGCGTCATCAAGGGCATCCTGCTGCACCAAGGCTGCTCGAACAACGGCGACCCCAACTGGCCCAACAACGTGAAGAAGATTTACAACAAGCTGCTCTCCGACCTTGGTCTCAGCGCCGACACCGTGCCCCTCTTTGCCGGCGAGACGCTGCGCCAGGAAGAGGGCGGCGCTTGCTATGCCCACAACACCCAGGTGAACCGCTTGCCGCAGGTCATCCCCACGGCTCACGTCATCTCGTCGCTCGGATGCCCCGGCAACGGCCAAGACCCCTGGCACTTCAATGCCGTGGGCTATCGCATCATGGGCAAGCGCTACGCTTTTGCGGCCTTAGACGTGATGGGTCGTGAGAAGCTGGCCGACCCCAACTATCAGATGGCAGCCAGCTTGAAAAAGTTCTTCGCCGCCAAGAGCCTCAGCTTGAGCAGCTATGTGGAGTCCATTCCCGGACAGCGCATCTCGCCTGTAACCGCCATCTTCCAGGATGGCCACAAGGAGGAGGTGTCGGCCGACATCGACTTCAGCAGCGACATCTTCACCTTCGACGCCAGTGGTGCCATCGCTGCCAATGCCGAGGGCACCGGAGCCGTGCAGGCCGTCTACACCGACTTCACCCGCCAGCAGACGACGGCATCGTTCGACATGAAGGTCACCTTCTTCCCCTTAGGCGAGGGGTTCCTACAGAAGATTTCGGGCACGCTGAGCTACGATGAGTCTACGCATACGTTGCAGATGCGTCCCAGCAGCCAGGCTGGCTGGCACTATGCCAAAGGCATCGACCTGTCGGCATACAAATACTTGGTGCTGAAGCTGAAGCAGGAGCAGACCTGCGACGCGCAGGTGCGCATCTTCGACAAGAACAACACCACCAGCGTCAGCTACAAGGACACCATCAACAACCGCACCGTGGTGAGCATCCCCTTGCACAACATGGTGTACGACAAGAAAGGCAGCAAAGTGGACCCGTCACATATCTATTATGTGCTGATACGCGCCTTCAAGGTGGGCGAGCTGGCCATCGACGACATCTTCCTCAGCAACGATGATGCCTACGACACCAGCATCGACGGCATTGAACATTCAACGTTGAACGATGAACGTGTCTACGACCTGCAGGGTCGCCGCATCAACATTGAGGGCATGAAGAAGGGTCTTTATATCCAAGGCGGCCGTATCATCCACAAGCGCTGACCGCCCTTTTAGCATGGACGAGGACAAAAAGGAAAATCCGGGGGCACCTGACTCAGGCGCCCCCGGATTTCTTTGTTAAGGCTGCAGCATTACTTCACGATGACCTTGTGGCTCTTGCCACCCATGGTCACGATGTTCAGACCGCGTTGTGGAGCCTGCAGACGACGACCGTCGATGGTGTAGAAGGTGGCAGCGTGGCTGCTGTGAGCGTTCTCGCTGACGCCCTCGACACCCAGCATCTCCTCGCTGTCGTAGGAGAGGCGGAAGTTGTCGACCTTGAACCATCCCTGGCCGTTGAGACCACCATCGGCGAAGGTCAAGCCCTCGGCGTTCACGCCATTGGTGCGGAAGCCGATGACAGCGATGCCATCATCGTCCACGTCGAACTGCACGCTCATCGGGTGCAGCAGGTCGCTGTTGTAGATTCCGTCCTGGCCTTGTGCACACACCCATCCAGCGTAGGTGAGCACGTTGGCGTTCAGAGCGTCGGCGGGCATGTTCAGCTCGCTGTAGGCGTCCTCGGTGCCCCACATCTGCACGTTCTTGTTACCAAAGATGCGCTGCGTGGTGGTGCAGTCGCCAGCCCAGTTGTATTGCACCATCACGTCGGCTTGCACGGTGTAGGCACCCTTAGGCAGGTGCGTCAGCGTCTGGCTCAGCTCCACCTCGGGGATGTTCGAAGTCCAGATGCCCCAGAGGTATTCGCCGTCGGTGTACTGGTGGGTGATTTCGGTTCCGTCGTCGAGCATCACGCTGATGTTGTCGCCATGGTTGATGGCGCACCAGTTGGGACCAATGGTCTCCACCACCTCGCCGTTCATCTTCAGTGTCCATCCGTAGGGAGCGGGCTGGGCACCGTCGCTGGGACTGTTGTTCTGGTTGCTCAGGTCTTCGAAGCTGGGGTTCTTGATGGCGTAGGTGATGTCGCCAATGGTGATGGCGTTGGCCTTCACCAGCTCGATGGCCTCGTTGATTTGTGCAATCATGTCGTTGATTTCGTCCACGCCAGCCTCAGCGTAGTTGTACATGTCTTGGGCTTCCATGAGCATGTCGCCCAACTCCTCGGCGGCCATGCCGTTGGGATAGTCGATGGTGATGGCCAAGCCTTTCTGAATGGCCTCGTCGAGCCTGACGTAAGCATCCACCGATGCCTTGGCGATGGGATACATATCCTTCAGCTTCACGATGGCGTCGATGATTTCCTGCTGCGAGCTGCCAGCGCCGACGCTGCCTTCCAGCAGTTGGTCGAGCTGCTCCCTAATGCTCTTCTGCATCCATCCCATGCCGTCGTAGAGTGCTGCGAAGTGGTCGTAGATGGCCAGTGCGTCGTCCTGCACATATCCTTCCTTGTAGATGCGGAAGTTGTCGAGCTTGAACCATCCGTCGCCTCCGGCACCGTTGCCGCTCTCGCGGTTGGCGGCTGCGATGTTGCCATTGGTGCGCAGTCCGAAGGTGAGCGTTCCGTCGTAGACGAATGCGCGCACGGTCATCTCCTGCAGCAGACGGTCGGTGACAGGCTCTTCCAGTCCCTCAAAGCCGTAGATTTCGCCCTTGTCGAGCAGTTCCTCGTTGTACTCATAGTCGGCACCGAAGTACTTGGCGTTCAGGTTGCCGAAGAGTCGCTGTGTGGTTCGGCGCGAGCCTCCGCCATTGGCACCCACCATCACGGCAGCAGCCACGGTGTAGGAGCCGTTCTCCAGTCCGGTGATGGTCTGCGATATCTCGTATTCAGGAATTCCGCCATTCCAGATGCCGAAGGCGTAGCTGCCGTCCTTGGCACCCTCGGCGTCGTCGTTGATGCCGTGCCAAGCGCCAATGCCTGCTGCGCGCACCTCATCGGCGGTGACCACCTGCTTGCCATTGATGAATACGTTCCATCCCGTGGGGGCACCCGACACGCTCGATGTCATCGAGCCATTCTGCGACGAGAGGTCTTCGAAGCTGTTGTTCTCGATGAGGAGTGTCAGGTCGTCGGAGCCCGATGCGTAGGCTTTCACGGCATCCTTCAGTTCCTGTGTGGCAGCTTGCAGCACGTCGGGGTCGTTGGTGGCGTTGAAGGTCTGTGTAGCCTTCTCGATGGCTTCGGCCAGCAGGGTGCTGGGGGTGCCATTGGCCAACAGGTCGGTGGCACTGATGATCTCCTTGTAGAGGTTCATCTTGGCGTTGATGATGGCCTGGGCGGCTGCCAGGTCGTCGGCGGTGAAGTCCTCTTTCTCGTAATAGGGCAACGTGGCATCGTAGGCTCCCTTGAAGCCATCGGCAAAGCCTTCCTCCTGCAGGTGGTTGTCCTCGATGTCCTGCAGCAGGGCATAAAGCTCAATCTTCACCGAGTAGGCGGGCACATCGTCGACAGCGAGGAATGCCCAGTAGCGCGATGCGGGGTTGTTGGGCACCAGGAATCCCCACTCGTCGAGCACGGGGTCGCCATTCTCGTCGGTCTGCACGCCGAGGTAGTAGTCGGGATACCACTGTCCGCCATACATCGGCTCGTTGATGATGGGATACTGGTTGCCACCATTCTGGTGCAGGTAGCCGTTCTCCACATATTCATTGCCATGCCCAGCGCCGGCCTTCAGCAGGTAGAATCCACTCACGTCCGACACTTCCAGCGTCCAGTAGGCCGGTTCGTAGAGCGCAGCGTTGATGTTGCAGGTGCCGTTGGGGATGCCCACATAGGTGATGTCGTAGTAGGTGTTGCCACCAAATGTGCGACCCTCTTCGCCGTTGTTCACCTCAAAGTACCACGAACCGTCCTCGGCCTGGTGGGCAACGAAGGCATTGTCGGCGTAGTGCGAGTCTTGCAGCGACAGATAATAGTAGGCACCGTCCCAACTGGTGCGGCTCCAGTAGTTGGTGGGGTTGGTGCGGCTGGCCAGGATGTAGGTGCCGCCCTCCACAGGAGTCTGGGCGTAGGGGAACACCACGGCCATCGAACTTTGGGCAGAGAGCAGCATCATGGCTGCGACTGCCGTCTTGAAGTAGTTTTTCTTCATAAGCGTTAAAATGGTTAGTGAATATAAAGCAGTTGTTCTTCGTGCGGCAAAATTACGCTAATTATTTCATTTGAACAAATTTCTGCCTCCTTTTTTCTTATACATTATATATTATTAGGAATCAGCCGCTGAAATGATGCTGGCAGCCTGTCCTCTTTTCAGCACCCCATGCCCCGTGATCATTGGCATTCTTGCGTCCTTTTGGTGGCAAGCGTCACCCTTCGGGATGCCGAGCGGACTTTTCCAGTGTTATCTACCGTAGAGCGGTCTTTTAAAAACCAAATAAAACACGATTTGATTGATAATCAAATCGTGTTTCATCTTGCTTTTTTGAAAGACGCGAAGCGTAATCTATGGGGTGCTTTCAGGAGAGGCGGCGCACGACAAAAAGGGAGCGGGAGGCACCGCCGAGGGAAAAGGGGCATGCTTTTCAGGTTGGCAGCGGGCGGGGACATGATTGGCAGCGGCCGCTGCCAATGATGGCAGCGAACGCCGCCAATGGTTATCCGCCATCACCCGACACCTGGCGCTCGACCACAGGTCTTGCTACCAAAGGGACGCAAGAAGGGGCAAGAGCGACCAGAGATCGAGCGCTGACCGTCTATCGGGTACATGCGGATAATCATTATTTTTTTAAATATTACTAAAATTGACATTTGCTTGACAAAAAAGCGCAGAAATTCGCGGAAAATGACTACCTTTGCGCTCTCTGACAAACTACAACACCCCAAATGACGATTGACATGCTGACAAAAACCATCCTTGCGGGAGCGGCTCTGCTCCTGACCACCGCCCTGCGCGCTGCCGTGCCACCCGAAGTGGTGGTGGAAACCCCCAACACCCAACTGCTGCTCACGGCACAGGAGGGCGGCGACCTGCGACAGTCGTACTACGGCGACAAAAGCGCCACCCTGCAACAGCTGCGCGATGCCGGCAGCGACCTCAGTTTCTCGGCCCTGCCCGCCTTTGGCACCGTGGATGCCGTCCACGCCCCTGCCTTGGCCGTGCAGCACACCGACGGCGACCTGAACCTGGAGATGCAGGTGACCGACTATGAGCGACGCGACGAGGGGCGGGCCACCCTGCATGTGTTCACCCTGCGCGACAAACTGCAGCCCGTGACCGTGCGCGTCTTCTACAAGGCCTACAAACGGGTGGACGTCATCGAGACGTGGACTGAAATCGTGCACACCGAGAAGAAGGCCATCACGCTGAAGCGCTTCGACAGTGGACACCTGACGCTGCGCCAGGGCGACGTGTGGCTGACCCACCTGCACGGCAACTGGGCCGCCGAGGCCGAACCCACCAGCGAGCCGCTGACGCTGGGCATGAAGACCATCCGCAACACCGACGGCACGCGCAACAGCCATCTGGATGCGCCGGAGATGATGCTCTCGCTCGACGGACAGCCGCAGGAACTCGCGGGCCGCACCATCGGCATGGCGCTGTGCTGGAGCGGCAACTACGAGCTGCGCGTGAACACCATCAGCCATCGCGAGCACCACGTGTATGCCGGCATCGACCCCCACCAGAGCGAGTATGTGCTGGAGCCGAAGGAGACCTTTGAGACACCCCACCTGGCCATGGCCTACAGCAGCGAGGGCATGAGTGGCGTGAGCCGCATCTTCCACCAGTGGGCACGCACCGAGGGCATGCTGCACCGAGGCATGCAGACGGGCGACATCCTGCTGAACTCGTGGGAGGGCATCTATCTCGACATCACCGAGGAGAAAATCATCCGCATGATGGACGACATCGCCAGCTTCGGCGGCGAGCTATTCGTGATGGACGACGGGTGGTTTGGCGACAAATATCCCCGCAAGGTGGACAACTCCTCGCTGGGCGACTGGGTGGTGGACAAGCAGAAGCTGCCCAACGGCATCAAGGCCCTCACCGACGCCGCACGCCAGCGCCACATCAAGTTTGGCATCTGGATTGAGCCGGAGATGACCAACACCGTGAGCGAGCTCTACGAGCAGCATCCCGACTGGGTGCTGCAGCGGCCGGGGCGCGAGCTGCGACTGGGGCGCGGCGGCACGCAGATAGTGCTCGACATGACGAACCCCAAGGTGCAGGACTTCGTCTTCGGCATCGTTGACAACCTGATGACACAATACCCCGAAATAAGCTACATCAAGTGGGATGCCAACGCCCCCGTGCAGAACTATGGCTCGGTGTATCTGCCCAAGACGAAGCAGAACAACATCAGCATCGACTATCACAACGGACTCATCAAAACGCTGAAGCGCATCCGCGAGAAATATCCCAACCTGGTGATACAGGACTGCGCCAGCGGCGGTGGTCGCGCCAACTACGGTCTGCTGCCCTACTTCGACGAGTTCTGGGTGAGCGACAACACCGACGCCCTGCAGCGCGTCTACATGCAGTGGGGCACCAGCCTCTTCTTCCCCGCCAACGCCATGGCCTGCCACATCAACCACGTGCCCTACTGGAACACGGGCAAGCGCGTCATTCCCATCAAGTTCCGTTGCGATGTGGCCATGAGCGGCCGACTGGGCATTGAGTTGCAGCCCACGCAGATGACCGACGAGGAGCGACGCCAGTGCACCACCTGCTTCGGCGACTACAAGCAGCTGCGCGAGGTGATACAGACGGGAAACATCTACCGACTGCTGTCGCCCTACAGCCGGCGCGGGGTGGCCAGCCTGCTCTATAGCAACGACCAGAAGTCGAAGGCCGTCCTCTTCGTCTACAAGACCGAGAACTTCTACGACCAGCCGCTGCCGCGCCTGCGCCTGGCTGGACTGGATGCGCAGAAGACCTATACGCTCACCGAGAAGAACGTGCGCGTGGGCGAGAAGCCCTGCAAGCTCAACGGCAAGCAGTTCACAGGGCGATTCCTCATGGAGGTGGGACTTGAGGTTCCACTGTGGGAGGACTATGCCAGCCGCGTGTTTGAACTGAAATAACCTCTTTTTTGTTTTTATTTATTAATTCAAGTTGCGCAAGTAATGAAAACCCTGTGTAGAAACGGCCTGAAAGGCCAAAAAGCACTTAGCCCAGGGCATCGCCCTGGGTGCAAGGATGTGG